>NZ_JACVWI010000002.1:0-788538 GCF_020658455.1 Clostridioides sp. ES-S-0005-03
GCTCAACTTGCATGTGTTAGGCACGCCGCCAGCGTTCATCCTGAGCCAGGATCAAACTCTCAAATAAAAGTTTATCAGGCTCAGATACTATTGTTATCTAAATATCTGGCTTTATGGTTTGTTTCTTGTTTTATAAATTAACCTACTGTTTAATTTTCAAAGTTCATTTTATTAAATAAATCATTTTGTACTCATTATTTTTTAGTTCCTTGTTGAGCACATTTATTATAATAACATCTTATTATAATATGGTCAACTACTTTTTTACATTTTTTCTTAAATTTATTAATTATTCATATTTTATAATACTATTGCGACTTTATTTTCAAATATGTAACTATTAATAATAACACTTTCAAACTATAATAATACTATATATAATTACAATTAATTTAGAAGGGAGCTAAAAAATGCTTAGAAAGATACTATACGTTTTGACAATACTTTCTATATCTATTTTTTTCGTTGTGGGATGTTCAAACTCACAAAAAAAACAAAACACAGAACAGAATAAAGAAATATCAACACAAGGAGATTCTCAAAATGCTGATGATAGTAAAAATACTTCCAATGTAACTGTTTCAGATGGAACAGACAGTCCATCAAATAAAAATACTGTGAACAATGATAATGAAAAGTTAGATGTGTCATCTTTGGATAATACTGCTCTTGATTGGTTTTATATACCAAATACTAAACATCAAACTCCAGAAGTAAATACTGACATCAAATTTAATTTTTCTGACTATAATGCTATATATAATGGTCCCATCAAAGATGGTCAAAAAACATTATATCTTACATTTGATGAAGGTTATGAAAATGGATATACATCAAAGATACTAGATGTTTTAAAAAAAAATAAAGTAAAGGCCATTTTTTTCGTTACCTCTCCATATATAAAGGAAAATGAAGATTTGATAAGAAGAATGGTTGCAGAAGGTCACATAGTTGGAAGTCATAGTAAAACTCATCCTTCTATGCCAACAAAAACAAGCAATCTAGAAAGCTTTAATGATGAATTTGAAGATGTTGAAAAACTTTATAAAGAATTAACTGGAAAAAACATAGTTAAGTTTTTCAGACCTCCTATGGGTAAATATTCAGAAAAAAGCTTAGCAATGACTAAAAACCTAGGTTATAAAACTATATTTTGGAGTTTCGCATATAGAGATTGGGATACTGAAAAACAACCATCACATGAGGAAGCTAAGAAGAAAATAATGGATAATTTACATGATGGTTCTATCTTATTACTACATGCTGTTTCTAAAACTAGTACAGAAATTCTAAGTGATTTTATATCAGATGCTAGAAAACTAGGATACAATTTTGAGCTTCTAAATTATTAACATTTAGAAATATATTTAAAAGCTATATTTTAAATGTAATATTCAGATATTAATTTACATAAACTATTTCAAATTAAATACTTCCAAAAAAAATAGATGTATAGTTTTTACATGATACAAAAGTCTTTTAGTAGATAATAACTGTACATCTATTTTTAATTTATATGATTTTTTATTTTTAATTTATATAAGTTTTAATTTATATAAGCTTTGTTAATCTACAAGTAAAATAATATTAGCTTTTATTTTCTAAATAATGAATACTGCTACTATTGTTGTTACAATGAGTCCTGTTATTACAGGAATAAAGTTCCTTTTTGCCAATTCAATAGGGCTAACTCCACAAATTGCTGCTGCTGAAATAAGCCCCCAAGGAACTAGACATCCTCCACCAACCCAAATACCACTAATTTGACCTAATGCAGCTAATGCACCAACACTTGCATTAATAGCAGTTCCAAATACAGATGCAAGTGAACCAACTAATGAGATTCCAGAGAACCCAGAACCATCAAGCCCAGTTATTGCTCCTACTACAGTTTCTATACCTGATACTGCAAATTTATTAAGTGGTATAGTTTGAGAAAGAGCTATCCCTATATCTGATAATAATCCTTGAGAACCAGGGGCTAATACCTTTCCAAATACACCAGTTAAAGGTGCAACTTCTCCCATGTAGAAAAACGCTGCTATTGGTATAATAGCTCCAAATATCTTTATACCAAACACAAAACCATCTATTATATTTTCACACACATTTTCAAGACTATTTTTACCGAAATTTATAGTGTTTATAATAATTATTAGAAACACTGCTGTTCCTCCTAAAAGAGCTGATGCATCTCCTCCTTTTAGGTCAAACATATACATAGCAATTATATCAGCAAGAAATCCTAAAGCTACTAAAATAGTTGCTATCTTAGATTTTCCATTAAATTCTTTTACTTCTTCACTTTCAAAATCTTTAAGCTCTTCTCTAAACATTCCTTTATTGATATCTCTTTTTAATGTATAAAACGCCATCGATATCGTTACAATTCCCATTACCCAAAATAAAATCATACCATCATTTATGACATATGATACTGCTACTCCTGCGGCACCAGCTGTTATACTTGGGGCTCCCTGAATAACAAAGTCTGTAGATAAGGCAAGACCATGACCAAATAAGTTTAATGCTACTGCAACACCAATCGCTGGTAATCCAGCTCTAATAGCAACAGGTAAAAATACAGCTCCGACTAAGGCAACAGCTGGAGTTGGCCAAAAAAACCAAGAAAGAATCAACATTACAAATCCAGTTACAAAAAATGCTGTGTTAGAATTTTTTATAACTTTGGAAAATGGTCTTACCATATACTGTATGGCATTATTTGCTTCTAGAGCTTTAGATAAAGCTACCATAATAGCTATGATTAAAATAATAGGTCCCAACTCATTTAAAGATATAATAAACGAGTTAAACACTGCTGTTATAGCTCCAAAGATATTTTTTTCAAAGAATAGCCCCATGAAAAAAACACCTAATATACATGGTACTATAGTATCTTTTTTCATAAGCATAGTAATTAAGATAATTACCATAAATACAATGTAAATATAATGCGCTCCTGTTAAAACCATATTATTATGTCCCCTTTTTTTAAGATAATAATATTATATGGTCTTACAAGTAAACTTGTTACTTGGTCATAGGCACATAACAATTGGCATGTGCAGTACTTAATTTAGACATTTATGATTCATTTACTGGAATAGATATTTCAATAGAAAACTCTTTGTCACCTGATTTTACATTTATACTTCCATTGTGATATGCAATTATCTTTTCACAGTTTTTTATGCCAATTCCAAAACTTTCTACATTTTTATGAATGTTACTAACTTTGTTTTTTTGTATAATTAACAGCTTACCATCTTCAACTTTAATTAAAAATACTATTGGTCTATCCCTTCTTGCATACTTTATTATGTTGGAACATAGATTATCAAATATTCTTCTAAATTGTGTTACATCTACATAAATATGATATTGATTATAAAGTTCATTTTCTATTTTTATATGAAATCCCTTTTCTTCCAATGTATATGAACTATCTAAAAGCAGTTGAAATATAAATTCATTTGCATTAATCTTTTCATATTTTTTAGAAACTTCTTCTTCCGAATTAACAAAATGTGTAAAAAGGTCATCTGTCAAATCTTTTATCTGATATGCTTTTAATCTCACATTTTTTATATATTGCTCCAATTGCTCAGGGCTATTATACTTATGATCTTTAATTAAATCCAAATAACAAATTACTGATGTCAATGGAGTTCTGACATCATGTGATATTGAAGTTACTATATCCTTATTTTTATTCTTCATTTCTCTTTCTTTTATAATCTGATTATCAAGTGCCTGACTCATCTCATTAATACTAGATGCAAGTGATGATAATTCATCATTACCCTTAACAGGAATTCTATACTTTAAACTACCACTTTCTACTATCTTTATGCCCATCTCTATTTTTCTTAGATATTTAATCTTTCTACTCAACAGCAATAAAAATGTTACAATAAATGTAATTGCCATAAATGTGATAGAAACAGCTTCTATAAAGTTTTGAAATCGAAATCTAAACAGTGCTACTATAACTACACTAGCTTTAATATCAGAAAATTGTATCTCATAATGTCTAGCCATAGAGCTACTATAAAATTCATTTTCTTCACTCTTATCAGGTACTTCATCTGGATAGTACAGTGTATCATAAAAAAGCTCATTTCCTTTATATACTTTCATAGATACAAACCAATTGTCATTATTCCAATTTGATATATCTTCTCCATCCTTTGAACTTAAATTTTTATCATTCACATAGATTTGAAAATCAGCCATTAACTGGTCTGCTTCTCTTTTAAAATATGTTCTACCTTCTGATACATCCTTTACTATTGACTCAACAGCAGAATAAAATGGTATATTTAAAATAAAAGCCACCCCAGCTGAGATTACTACATATATCAATAGTATGACACCCAACTTTGATGGCTTAATTTTGCTAATCAATATAGTACCCCTTTCCCCATGCAGTTTTTACATATTGTGGATTTTTCTGATCTTTCTCTAATTTTTTTCTTAAATTTCTAATATGTACCATTATAGTATTATTTGCTGTATAAAAATATTGCTCATCCCAAATACTTTCATATATATTTTCAGACGAGAAAACTTTTTTTCTATTTTTTAGCATAAGAACTAGTATGCTATATTCTATAGTTGTCAAAAATATAGTTTCTCCATCCAATATGACATCTTGAGTATCCAAATTTACACTTAAACCTCTTGTTTTCAATATATTTTGCTCCTTATTCTTTTCCTTCCCCTGATATATATAATAACGTCTAAGTAGTGACTTAACTCTTGAAATTAACTCAGAATATGAAAAAGGCTTTGATAAATAGTCATCTCCTCCTGCTGAAAACCCAATAACCTTGTCGGAATCTTGAGTTTTCGCAGTTAGAAATAATATTGGAGCTGTTGTTTTTTCTCTAATCTCATTACATGCAACAAACCCTGTCTTTACTGGCATAACAACATCCAAAATAATCAAATCAATTGTACTGTCTACTAAATTTACAGCCTCTTCTCCGTTCGTCGCCATAACAACTTCATAACCTTCACCAGTTAAAAGTATTTCTACAATTTCCCTAATTTCTGGATTATCATCAGCTACTAAAATTTTTTTTTGAATCTCTTTATTCATCGCTAAGCTCCTTTTTTACTATATTTCTTAAATATTTCAAACTATATAAAATATTATACTTTATTAGTAAAAGCTTAGCAATGTCATACGTTTTAATACTTTCTACTATTGTAAGTATGCTCAAAGTTTAATCAAAACGTACACACATATCCTTGATGTAAAAAATAAACTATACAATACTATCTTACATAAACAACTTCTTTTACTGACTTAACTTTTTCAGAAGATTTAACATGTGCTACAATACATACTAAACCACTTATAGCAACGAATGCATAAAAACTTATTCCTCTGCTAAGTAACATCGCTGGCACTAATAAATGCCCTGGGAAAAATATCTTAAATAATGTCATAAAACTATTTTCAGATGCCCCAACAGCTCCTGGTAATGGTAAAGATGAAACAGCAATATTGAGTAATGATTGTATTGCTAATATTTCAAACACAGTATATGTTGATAGATGGAAAGCTTTGTATACAAAGAATGGTACTAAAAATATAGCTGTTATTTGCACAATAGTTATAAGTAAAATCTTAATTACTAACTTTGGATTTTGTTTTATATATTGAGCACCTTTAACATATTCTTCAATTTGAGAAGTTATCACTTTTCGTGAACCTTCAACATCTTTTATTATTCTTAATTTTCCTAATAAATTCGTTATGAATATTATGAAGTTATTTACTAATTTTTTTGAAAATATAACTGCAATTACTCCAACAACAAGAGCAACATTCGTTATTACACCATATATCAATAAAATACTCATTCCTCTTACATTGTTTAGTATAAATTCACGTTCCATAATGAACATTATTCCGCTATATGCCAATACAACAACTTGGTGAATGACAACAATAACTAATAGTATAAGTGAAGAATAAGATATGTTTATATCATCTTTCTTCATGTAATAAACTTGCGCTGGTTGACCTCCAGACGCTGAAGGTGTAATTGAACTAAAATAAAATCCAACAAACGCATATCCCATACATTTTAAAAATGTAGTTTTTTGATTTAAAGCCTTTATACCTAAATATATATTTATACCTTCACAAGCAACATATATAAACATCATTGCAAATCCAATTAATATAAACACAGGACTTGCACCTTTTAATGATTTTATTAACGATTCAATTGATTGACCTCTAAAAACAAAGTATCCAGTTATACCCATTAGTAAAACTAAGAAGGTTACACTACCTAGACACTTATTTTTCTTTTCAGTTTTACTTATCATAACTACATCCTTTCTGGTGTTACAAATTTAAAACCACTAGCTTTGAGTTTTGGAATAGCTATCTTTAATGCTTCGATAGTACGTTCAGGTGCGCCAACTGCTCCTCCTGAGTTTTCTCCTGCATCATGCAAACAAATTATAGAATTTTCTTTTGTTCTATCTATTAACTTATTTACTATAATCTCTACTGTACTATCTTTACTCCAATCTTCTGCCATTACATCCCATAAGGTCATCTTTAAGTTATATTTTTTAACAAATTGATATGAAAATATATTAGTATGACCCCATGGTGGACGATAGTAGTTTACATCTACACCTAAATTTTTCATTGTATTTGTACTTTCAATAAAATCTTTTTTAACATAATTATAACTATAAAGCCATGCATTCTTATGTTCTAGTGAATGTAAACCAACTATGTGATTTTCTCTTAACATTCTTTTTATAATTTCAGGCTCTTTTTCAGCATTCTTTGCCACTACGAAAAACATGGCCTTTATATTATTTTCTTTTAGTACATCCAACAATTTTTCTGTATATCTTTTGTCTGGTCCATCATCAAATGTAAGAGCAATTTCATTCTTCTCAGTCATATTTTTCAATACATCTTTATTTAATAATTTATTATAATATGTAGGTATAATTGAATGGATTAAAAAAATCAAAGCAACAACTATAATTAAACCTACTACATACATTCTCTACACACTCCTTGTCCATCAAATGAAAATAAAATATTTTCTAATGAATTATTATCAAATTGTTTTTTAAGTTTTTTCATATTCAAACTCATTTCTTTAAGTGTAACATCATCATAGATTAAGTCTTTTATCTCATCTACATAGTATTTTTTATTTTTATCAAGTATTCTTCCAATTCCATTATTTAGTATAAAATCAGCATTATTTATCTCTTGTTGCAAAAATGGATTGAATGCTAATATTGGAAGCTCTGAGTAAATTGTTTCAAATAATGTTATTCCACCTGGTTTAGAAATAATAAGGTCAGCACTCTCCATATAGTTGTATACTTCATTAGTATAGCCTACAACCTCAATATTTTCATATCTATTGTACAATTTATAGTACATTTTTTTATTATTACCAGTTATTACAGTAGTTTTTACTCCTTCTAAACTATTTAGTTCTCTATAAAATTGTTCTGACTTAGGCAATAAACCTAAGCCCCCACCCATTATGAGGATGTTTTTTTTATCTAAATGATTTATATGTTCTATTTTTTTAAATTCTTTTTTTACAGGTATCCCATTAACTTTTACTTTATCTTCATCTATTCCTTTTAAAATAAGTTCTTCTTTAGTAGATTCACTAGCCACTAAGTAACAATCTGTATTTTTACTAATCCATTCTGAATGACTACTTATATCTGTTATACATGTTATCAAAGGAAGATTTGAATTATACTTTTCTTTATATCTTGATACTACTTGAGAACAAAATGGAAAAGTTGAAATAACTACTGTTGGTTGTATTTCATTAAGTAACTTGTCTAATTTAGTTAAGAAATAATCTGAAAATGTAAATTTTATATCTTTTTTTCCATTTTCAGTGCATTTGTAAAATAAATTATAAAGACTACTTCCCCGATTTACAAGAATAGAAAAAGTTTTATACATTTTATCTGAGTAGTTAGGCATAATATATTCAAATATATCCTTAATTATTATTTCAGAATTATTAAATTTTGTTTTTATATCTTCACTTAAAGAGTTTGATGCTGAGTAATGACCCATACCAAATTTTCCTGTAAGAATTAATACTTTCATAAGATTCCCTCCTCATTAAAGCCTTTAAATACCTTTAATTACTATATTTATAAGTATAAACTTTAAATCTTTAGAAAAACCTAGTATAATTCTTAAGAAATCTTAAAGTTTTAATTAAAAAAGACAAAACCCAATTAATATTGGAAGCTATCTCCTAATTAATTGGGTTTTGTCTTTATAAACATACTTAAACATAAATACTATCATTTTAATTCTTTAGATATGTCTTATTTAATTATACTTTTAATTAATCCATAATATTATATTCTTCATATAGAGGATATTTTTCAGTTAAACCAACAACCAATGTTCTTGCCTTAGATTCTTCATCATAAGTTAAACATAGGTCTATAGCCTCAGCAATTACTGCCATATCTTCCTCTTTCATGCCTCTAGTAGTTACAGCTGGAGTACCAAGTCTTACTCCACTTGTAACAAGTGCGCCATTTGGATCAAATGGTATTGTATTTTTATTAGCAGTTATGTAAGCATCATCTAATCTTTTTTCTGCTGCTTTACCAGTTATATTTTTATTAGTTAAATCTAATAATATTAAGTGATTATCTGTTCCTCCAGAAATCAATTTAAAATCTCTCTTAATAAGTTCTTCAGCTAAAGCTTTTGCATTTTTAGCAACCTGTTGTTGGTATGTTTTAAATTCATCACTTAAAGCTTCTTTAAAACATACTGCTTTAGATGCAATTATATGCTCAAGAGGTCCGCCTTGAATTCCAGGGAATATTGCTTTGTCTATAGCTTTAGCATATTTTTCTTTACAAAGGATAACTCCTCCACGAGGTCCTCTTAAAGTTTTATGAGTTGTTGTTGTAACAAAATCAGCTACTTCACATGGATTTTGATGAAGACCAGCAGCTACAAGACCTGCTATATGAGCCATATCTACCATAAGTAATGCTCCAACCTCATCAGCTATTTCTCTAAATTTTTTAAAATCTATCTCTCTAGGATATGCACTTGCTCCTGCAACTATCATTTTAGGTTTTACTTCATGTGCTATTTTTCTAACATCATCAAAATCTATAAGTCCACTATCTCTATCTATTCCATATTCATAAAATTTATAATATTGACCAGAAATATTAACTGGAGCACCATGAGTTAAATGCCCACCTTGAGATAAATTCATTCCCATAACAACATCACCTGGTTTTAGCATAGCAAAATATACACCGATATTTGCATTTGCTCCAGAATGAGGTTGAACATTAGCATGTTCTGCCCCAAATATCTTTTTAATTCTATCTATTGCAAGAGTTTCAACTTCATCTATGTACTCACATCCACCATAATATCTTTTGCCTGAGTAACCTTCTGCATATTTATTAGTAAGATGACTTCCCATAGTTTCCATTACTGGAACTGATACTATATTTTCAGATGCTATCAACTCAATATTCCTTTGTTGTCTTTTTAACTCTCTTTTCATACTTTCATAAATCTCAGGGTCCGCTTTTTTCAAGTTCTCAAACATATTACTCCTCCTAGTTATTATTTAAATTTTACTTTTACAGACATTTCATAATTTTCGTTTTTATCAATATGATAATTTATTATTATAGTCTTTTATAAATTAATAGTCAAGTGTTTTACTACTTTTACATGTTTTCTTTCTGTATTTTAAGTTAAAATATAATAAATAATATTGTCTAATTCTTTTAATTGGATATAATTTAGATGTGACTATTTTTAAATAAAAAAAAGATAATATAATTTATATATATATAAGGAATATTACTTAAAAATTTGATATAATTTCAATATTATGTTTTTTAATTTGGAGGTGTATTTATGAATCAAAATGAGGAACTTGAATATAAAAAAAATATTCTAAAATTAGCTCTATTTGTAGGGGAACTTATGATAAAAAATGGAGCTGAAACATCTAGGGTTGAAGACAGTGTCCTTAGAATATGCAGGTCAAGAGGATTTTATCATGTAAATATTTTTACAACTCCTACAGTAATAATTATTTCAGATGAAAAATTTGACGGTTTTTCGTTTATGAAAACGATTCAATCAAGAGGTATAAACTTAAATAAGATTTCCTTATTAAACAGTTTTTCTCGAGAATTTGTAAATGATAAAGAATATGATATTGATACTGCTATTGCACGTCTTTATGAAATCCAAGAGGTAAAACCTTATCCTTTATGGTTGTTTTACTCTTGTACAGGAATTGCATCTGCTTGCTTTGCTTGCTTGCTTGGAGGGAATTATATATTAAATTTTATTCTTACATTTATAATAGCAATATTTGCTGCAATTACTTATGATAAAACCATGAAGATAAGTGCAATATCTGCATTTTCATGTTTAGTATCTTCTTTTTTAATAGCACTTTCAGGAGTTTTACTAGTTGAAATAGGTATTTTGAATGACCCTAAAATGCTTATAGTTGGAGCAATAATGCCACTACTCCCAGGAGTTGCTTTTATAAAAGCCATCAGAGATTTAATATCAGGTAATTTAATATCAGGAATTTCTCGTGCTTTCGATGCTGCTATGATTATTATTGCAATTGCTTCTGGAGTCGGTTTTGTCCTTGATACATGGTATAGAATTGGAGGTCCTTTCTAATGACTGATATGTCAATGATTTTACATTTTTTATTTTCAGGCATTGCAACTGCTGGATTTGCTGTTTTTTTTAATGCACCACTTTATCTACTTCTTCCAGCTGGAATAACTGGTGGAGTTGGTTGGATTGTGTATGTATATTTATTTAATTTCACTACAAACTCAATTTTTGCGGGTTTTATAGCTGCCGCTTTGGTTTCAGCATGTAGTGAGATATTGGCTAGAAAACTAAAGCAACCAGCTATTGTATTTGTAATTCCAGGTATTCTTCCTCTGATACCAGGAATTGGATTATACAATACAATGTTATCTTTAATTCAAAAAAATTATGATTTAGCTATGTCAAAAGGTACTGATGCACTATTTTTAAGTGCTGCAATATCGCTTGGTGTATTGGTTGTAACTTCTTTTGTAAGAACATTAAACCTTTTAAAAATACGAAAGAACTTTATTCCTCAAAGAAAATCAAAATAAAAATATAAAAATAGCAATGTACCCAAATCCTATAAATATACATTAAGTGTTTATAAGAGTACATTGCTATTTTTAAATTATAATCATTTTAAAGGTCAATTAAGATTCTTGTGATTACTGGTATAAATTCTCTACTATCTCTAAATTTTTTATCATTCTTCTTTAAATACAAATAACAAATTATTGTAAGACAAATCCCAACTAATCCACTTATCGCTTCAACGCCAGATGTCATGCCAATCGCTCCCAATATATAGTATGTTCCTATTGTTCCAACAAGAAGTGCTACAAGAGGTATTATATAAGCCATCACAGCTGCTTTTAATACATTCATGTTATCCATACTTACTTCTACATGGTCACCAACCTTCGCACCAATTGTATTGTCTACCTCTACTAATATCTCTTTTGACTCTGATGAGTCAGCAGTAGCACATTTTCCACAAGCAGCACAAGCTGAGTGTCTTTGCATTTTTAATTTTGCAGTTCTATCATCAACAATCTCCATAATAAATCCTTGTTGATTCATACCTAATCGCCCCCTTATTTTGTAAATTTATTTATGGTATCCATAAGTTCTTTTATCATCTCTTCAGTTTTTTCACTATCATCATGTTTGATACTTTCTGCTACACATCCTTTTATATGATTTTCCAAAATAATTGTACCCACTCTATTTATAGCAGACCTTATAGCAGATATTTGAACTAATATATCAACACAATAACGCTCCTCTTCTACCATCTTTTGTATCCCTTTAACTTGACCCTCTATTCTTTTTAATCTTTTTATAAGAGCTTCTCGCTCATTGTTTGGTGCTAATTTTCTTTCTTCCATAAACTCACCTCATACTCTTATGATGTTCTATACAATTATGATTTACTTACCAATTTGTTTAAAATATAATACAGTTATTACTATTATAAATGCTAAAATTGATATTGCTATAGACCTGCTCTGATGCTTAGTTTGCTCCATACTTAATTTACCATTCATCTTAAACCCTGCTAATGGAAATAAAAATATAACTAATGCGTCAATTCCAAGTACAATTTGGGCTGCAATAGTCCATTTGCTCAAAAAGCAAAATATTCCACCTACACCTAAAAGAACCTCCAATATATTTATAAACTTATAAGTAGGTTTTTTTATTATATATTCTTCAATTTTTTCCTTACATTCTGTACGGCATGGATATATATTGGTATTGTCATCGTATTTTATAGCCAATTTATTATTTGGTGACTTTATATCCCTATTACAGTAAAGACATTTTTTCATTTTATGTTCTCCTCATAGTATTCCTCTTAAGAAATTTTATCTAAATTATTATATGTTTCAATACTATTATACCAAATAGATACAAAAAACAAAAATAAAAGGACTCATTTTAGCTATTTCTTTTACATTACTACTTAATTTATAATAATAATTAGATAAAATTATTTATATTTAAATTATCTCATCATATTAATATGCAATTTTGGTATTAAGCATCGGATTTTAAGTATTTATATATTAATAATATCTACAATAATAACTTCTAAAGTTAGGTTATCAAAATATAAATCATTATTAAAATCTACATTTCATAACAATAAAGAGACTGTCATTAATATTAAGACAGTCTCTTTATTGTTTATTATCTATAAGTTTAGATAACTGGTGTATCAGATAGGTAATCATTACTTACATAACCATATCCACTATTGTATTTTATTTTTACCCATCCAGTAGCAAACATTTCTACAGTTTCTACCTTACTTCCATATGGAAGTTGTCCTATTTTTTCATCTTCCGTACTTGGTCCTTTTCTAACATTTAGACCATCTTTTTCTTTTACATATTTTATCTTAACATTCTCACTGCTGTTATTAGGTTTATTACTTGTTAGATAAGACCCACTGACATATCCAATATCGTCATTGTATTTTATCTTAACCCATCCCGTTTTTAGTACTTCTAAAACTTCTACTTCATCACCATTGTTTAGATAACCCACTACAGAAGCTTCTATTGTAGCATCACTTCTTACATTTACTTTATCTGTATTAGCTACATACATTACTTTCTTACCAGTACTACTCCCTTGTAAATCTTTTAGTTCTGCAAATGCATTTTCATTTCCACCACTACCAACTTGAGTTATAGCAGTCGCCTTTTTATTTGTAAATATACTCTTTTGAGTTGCACTCAATTTATCTCCTACTATAAGTACTGGAGAATTTTCTTTTGATGCCAATACACCTACTGCTAGAGCATCTATAAGTTGATTTTGTTTTTTCATTCCATCTTTAGCTACAAATACATTATCTAAGTCATTTGATGTATAAAATTTTTCTATTACCTTTCCATTTGTTTCATTTCTATCTGCTCCACCTATTCTTTCTGAATTTGGTAGACTTTGTTTTATTTTATCTGATACAGCATTAGTAGAGCCTATTATGTATGACTTACTTATATTTTTAGAAGCTATAAAATCCTTAAAACTAGACACTCCAGATGCATCAGAAACCGGAAGTATAACCATACCATTAGTAGCAGCTACAGAAGCTATACTAACTGCATCTGCAAGACCTGTATATCCATTTATCACAGCTATTTCTGATATGTCTTTTAAACCTTCTATCTTTTTAGCTATGTTTAAAGCTGTCTGATGTCTGTCACTACCACCAATTCTATCAACTGTTAAGTTATTAGATTCTAGTTGTTTTTCTACATTATCTGATACAGAACCAGATAGTCCAATTATATAGACTTTTTTAACACCTAATCTTTCTAATTCTTTCTTTGTTTGTAAATTTAAATTATTTTTTTCTGTAAGTAGTATTGGAGCGTTCTTTAATTTAGCAAATGGTGTAACAGATAATGCATCTACAATAGATTCACTATTCACTATTACAGCTTCATTTGCGCTACTCCAACCCTCTTTACTTACTTCAATAGCTGTTTGATATCTATCTTTACCTATTAAAGTATTTTCTGTTGCCGTTCTGCCCACTTCATTTGCATATGATATTGATGATAAACTTAAAACTAGAGATAAACACAATACTGATGATATTGATTTTGTTGATTTCATATTAACTCCCCCTAAAATTATTATATCTACAATTTTTATTTACTCTAAATATTATATCACAATAATTTAGCCTATATCATCCATTCTAAAACATCAATAAAAGACAACTTTATTCTTCTCCAAAAGTTTGAAACTTATCTAAGCTTCCATATCTATTCATTAAAATATTCCATTCATGTTCATCATAAAACTCACAATTTCCACCACAATAGTGTTTTGCTACTTCAACAACAAATCTTCCTGCACTCTCTAAATCAGAATAATTACTTGCTCCAGTTGCACATCCAGCAACTGTTGTCTCAGTTGTTATAGCAACTCCTACTACAGGTGCTTTTGTAGCTACAGCAGGCTGAAGAATACTATTTATATGGTATAAACCATTTCCATATGGAGTTATATCTTGTATTGACACTGGAAATACGTAAGGAAGTCTTCCTGTAGTAGTCTGCATTATGTCTAATAAATCATTACTTGTTTTTAGAATATACCCTTCTTTTATTGTGGGAGATATAGCAAAACCTCTTGTATTTATAACTCTATTCCCTTTAGTTGTATCTATTGATAATATAGCATCACAGCTTAAATCAACTTCATTTTCATTCATAGTTCTCATATCAATTGGAGAATCCATAAATGGAACTGGTTTATGTTCTTTAGTAGGTGCATCTGGACATATGTGAGTTGAAACTATTACATCTCCATCAATAAAATCTCCCTTATTCTGCATGTCCAATAATTTTGCTCCTACTGCTATTGCTACTAAAGCTCCATCAGCGTCAGAAACCATACCTATCATTTCTGGTCTTGCTCCAATTCCTCCTAGTCTTCCTAAAACACCTAATGTCTTAGCTGTTCCTCCTGATGATTTTCCATTTTTTCCTGGTATTGTAAGCTTTACTAAGTCAGTAGACCCTTTTTCCGTACCTAAAGTTTTTACTAATATATTCTTCCCACCATAGCTTTCCAAATATTTTTTTACACATTCTCCATCTACTTCTGCGCTATCAATAATATCATAAACTTCCAAAACTTGTTTTAACATCATATTTGCTCACCATCCAATTTTATTTCTTTTATTTATAGTTTTTGTTTAAATATTTTTACTTTTATTTTTATAAATATTACAGCATTTTTTATTTTATCTATATTTTTATAAACTTTTTCTTATTATCTTTCATATCTTATTTATTTTTTTATTTTTATAAACTTTTTCCTAAGTATTTGTTTTATTTATAGTTTTATAGGTATTATATTGCTCATTAAATTTAATCAATTTTAATTCTTCAATCAATCAAATTACTACATATCCTAATTAACTCCAATTATTTTTTTATTTAATATATCTTCTATATCTTTTAATAATTCTTCTTGTGTCATTGTTATTGAAAGTTTTAAATTTTCTTTAGAAGTTTTTATTAAAACTATCTCTTGCCCTTCTCTGATTTCTGCTGATGTAACAGGCATGCCTGTGTTTTTATCAAAAGTCATAATTAAGTCTGGAAATGTTGCTATTCTATTATTCTCTTTTTCTATTGTCATATATTCATTCCAAAAAGTTACCTCATAACCATTTACAATCAATTTACCTACATCAAATCCACCTGTAGTTTCTAACTCTAAAATTTCTATTGTTCCTTCTGAAACTACATCTCCATTCAAAAATTCGACAACGTTGTTTATTGCTTTATCTTTTGATATTTCTAAACCTGAGTAAAACTCTCTACCCAAATCTATTGCATGGCTTATACCTCCTATAGCAGCATTTTCTTTTACAACAGATGCTTTTACAGGATTTCTAGCTACAGCAACTAAACCTTCTGCTGCTACAGCACACTGTCTAACAAGTCCTGCTGTCTTATTTAAAGACCCCTCTACAAATCCCTCTATATGATTATCAAGTTCTGGATTTCCACCAGACACAGCTTGATAAGACTTATATGTTTTATCTCTATGTAATCCAAGGCTCCCCATCACGCCTGTTGGATGGGCTCTACCATTGCAAGGTGCATCTATTAGTGGTATTTTAAGTACAGAAGACTGAAGCCATCCATTTATTGTTGCACATCCTCCATTTTCATTTGTAATAATACCTTGTATATCTAATCCTAGTTTATCAATAAATATCTTGACTGTATTTATATAATCATCATTATCAGCATACTTGAGTGGTGCTGCTGGAGCTCCTACTGCTGATACATTTAAGACAATTGCATCATCATGTAATTCATCTATACTTATTAGATTTGGAAATCCATGTTGTAAGGCATATTCCCCCATCTCTCTTCCACTTTCCTTTGCACCACCACCTCCTCCACCTAAAATTGTACCTCCTATTAAAGCATATTCTAATATTTCCTTAGTTAATTTCATATTAAATATCTCCTTTATTAGTTAGATTATGTAAATGTATTAGTAAATATTTACATAACTTTATGCCATATTATAGTTTATTATACAAGCTTTGTATTATAATGTATAATATATAATTAATTATCAAATTTATATAATTCAAGTTATATTAAAAGAGGTGTATTTTATATTATGGATTTATTGCATCTTAAGTATTTTCAAACTGTCGCTAGAATGGAACACATAACAAAAGCATCACAAAAACTAAATATAGCACAACCAGCTTTAAGTAAAACCATATCTTCTTTAGAAAAAGAACTTGGGGTTCAGTTGTTTGATAGAAAAGGAAGATATATTGTACTAAATGAATATGGTAGATTATTTCTAAAAAGGGTGGATAGTATTTTAGATTTAGTAGAAATGTCAAAAAAAGAATTACAAGATATTTCCTTAGAAAACTCTGGTGAAGTAAAAATATTAGCTACAGCAGCTGCTAATGTATTACCGCCACTTTTGAGCAACTTTAGAAAACTATATCCTAATATTACCTTTAATGTTTCACATACTCTACCATCGTCTTATAAGAAAAGTGATTTTGATTTGTATATATCTTCTTCATTTACAAAATTAAACTCAGAAAATAATATAACATTAACCTGCGAGGAAATATTATTAGGAGTTTCAATAAACCACTCTCTATCCTTAAAAGATGAGGTTTATCTAAATGAAGTTTCAGATGAAAATTTTATAGTTATAACTAAAGGTGAGAATTACAGAGAAATAATAGATATATTATGTGAATCAGCTAATTTCAAGCCCAAAATAGCCTTTGAATCCGATTCTCCATATACAATCTATGCTCTTATAAAATCACTTCAAGGAGTTGGATTTATATGTGGAAAATCATGGGGCTTATCTCGAGACCCTGAAATTAAACTATTACATATAAAAGATATTGAATTTAAAAGATATTTAAATCTTTCATGGTTTAGTGAGAATTATGCATCTAAAGCAGTCTTATTATTCAAAGACTTTCTTATAAACTATTTCAAAAATCTTTAAACCAAAGCTGGTATTATTAAAGAGGATATATCAAACAGAGTTAATAACTTTATCTTTAGCGTTTGACATATCCTCCTATTTTTATTTTTTATCAAAATTGTACCTTAACATATAATGTAAAATTATATATTGTAACTATTTTTTCTGTCTTTTAAGTATGGAATATCGTTCCTATATTTTTCTATTTCATCTAGGTCAATCTCTGCTAATATATATTTTTCTCTATATGTATCTAATTGACTTATTATAGTTCCTCTAGGATTGCATATTTTACTCTTTCCAAACAGTATCAAATTAGGGTCATTACTTACTAAATTTACTCCTACTGTATACACAGTATTTTCTAAAGCTCTTTGAGATACGTTTAAATCCCACATATCTTCATCTTGTATTCTCCATGCAGAAGGTATAAATATTATTTCAGAGCCTTTTAATGTCAACTCTCTAGCCACTTCTGGGAATCCTGCATCATAGCATATCATTACACCAAATTTACCAAAATCAGCATCATATACATCTACTTTTTCCCCTGCTTTAAAGTATACTGCTTCTAATGACCATAGGTGATTTTTACAGTATTCTCCCATCATATTACCTTGTCTATCGAATATAACAGCTGAGTTGAAAACATGTGTAGAGTCCTTTTCTAAAGTTCCATATGGAGATATTAGGTATACATTATTTCTTTTAGCTGCTTCTGACATTGATTCTTCTATGTATTTGTTATGTTCTCTTATTAGGTCTAATGTTTTAATTCCACCTAAATATTCTAAGTTATATCCTGTAGCAAATAATTCTGGCAAACAAATAATATCTGCACCTTGATTTCCCAAATCATCTATCATCTCTACTGCTTTTTCTATATTTTTTTTAACATCTCCAAGTACACTATGCTGTTGAATTATACCTATTTTCACTTTACGACTCATACAATTTCCCCCTTTATTTATCCTTACTTCCAAAACATTTCATTAGTATATAATAAAGAATCATACTTACTACAATTCCATTTATTGGTGGTATTAAGAAACTTATTTTTGAAGTATAATATGATGCTGCAAAACCAATTAACCAACTTATTACTGCAATCCAATTTATTCCTTCTCTGTGTTTATAAGTTCTTCCTTGTATAAAATAATATTCACACCACATAATTCCTGCTATAGCTGGAACTGCTATTCCTAAGAAAGATAAGAACGATTGGAATTTGAATATTATACCAGTAGCTGCTATTGTTGTACCTATTAGACCTGCAACTAAAGTTAATACATTTCTCTTTACATTTGGAAAAATAGTTTTTAGTGCCAATCCACCAGAATAGGCATTTGATACATTGGTTGACCAAGATGCAAGTATTAAAATAACAAATGCTATCCATCCAAATCCTAAATTAGCCAATACTTCTGTTATATCCCAAGTAGGAGCACCCATAGACATTACACCTGCTGCAACTTGTTGGAACAATGAAATAATACCTAATCCTAAAAAACCAATTATCCAAATATCTTTTACTCCCCTTGTATATCTTAATTGGTCAGGTGATATAATCGCACCGACTATGATAAGACCAACAACCATATTTAATCCTTCAACCATGCTCATTGTTGTTTGAGGAGTGTAATTGTAGATAGCTTCAACTCCATAAGTAGAAAAAGCTTTAAAAACTCCCCAAGCCATTAATATTATAAGTGGTGGTATAACTAAGTAATTAAACTTAGCCATTGCCTTAAAACCATACAAAGCGAAAACTACCATTAATAATCCAAGTATAACTGTGACTAGAGTTAAGTTTACACTTGGAAATATTTTTTGTACTGATAATCCCGCAACTCCTGCTTGTACACCAAACCAACCAAAGCTAGTTATTCCAAGCAATAGAGATATTAGATATTTTCCACCTATCTCTCCAAATGCCCCCTTAGCTAATACATATGTATTTAACCCTTCTTTACAACCAATATAACCTTGTATCATAATAATTGCGACTAATATTAAGTTCCCTATAATTGATGTAATAATCATATTGGAAAGAGTCATTCCTAAAATTAAGGTTCCTCCAACCATTAATTCTGATATGGCTATATTAGAGCCAAGCATATTAAATAATGGAGCTAACCATCCAACTCTTTCCTCTTTTGGAACTGGATTTAAAACTAATTCTTCTCTCTCTTGCAAGATTATCCCTCCCTTTCTTTGTAAAAGAATCTTTTCTACTTTTTTCTACATTTTTTTCACCCTTGATAGTTTTTTTTCTTTCTATAATTATAATTCTACTCTACAAAAAAGTATAATATATAGTTTATTATCAATTTGATATAATTTAAGTTATATATAGATAAATAGTCTAAAATTATTATTTAAATTTAGACTATTCACACATATTTTAAATTTATTTCAGTTTTATTAGAATTATACTTTTTTTATTAAAATTTTATAGTATATAATTTATTCTCAAATATTTTTTATAATAGCTTATAAATACTTCAATTTTCACCTATTCTAACTTATTTTTAGTGAATTTATTACAACTTTACTAATTAAATTTAGTCTAAATTTTCTGATTATTATTATGAAAATAGTTTTTAAAACAAAATTTACTCAAAAACGAATTCATGATAAAATTTTTAAAATACAGTATTTTTATTATATTGAATATGAATACAAAGGAGGATGTGTAAGATTATGGCTAGAAGACCAAAGATAAAGATAACTTTAATGGATAAAAAAGAAAAAGGTGCTTGCCACTATAGGCATAAAATTGGTGATTTATTTGAACTTAGTATTTACTTTTTATTCAAAAGGGGAATCGCCTATTTTTTAGTACGCCCCCCCTTTATATATTTCAATTGTAGAAAAGATTATCGAAAATCATATTAATAATTTTACTTATACTACCCCAATTGCAGCTAATATTATACAAATAATCATAACTGAAATTAATATCGTAGTTGTCTTGACTTTTTTTCCTAATAACCAATACATAATTCCAAATATCATAGCTGGAAGCATACATGGCATTATTTGGTCTAAGTAAGTTTGAATAGGCTCTGCCCATTCTCCACTCCCTACATTAACACTAAGTTTTAGTATTACATTAGAGGCGGTCATCCCTCCAATTACCATAAGCCCTAGCATTGATGCTGCTTCCATAACTTTTGAGACTATATTTGAACCACTTACATCTTTAAAAAATTGAGTTCCATACTTAAATCCTTTATCTAGACATATATAACGAATAATAAAGTGAGGAATATTTATTATTAGAAGGAATAAAATTGGACCCATTATATTCCCCTGAGAAGCTAAAGCTATACCAACTCCAGCTGCTATAAGCTTTAATGTTCCCCAGAAAAATGAATCTCCTATTCCAGAAACTGGACCCATTAAACTTGATTTAACAGCATTTATACTCTTTGCATCAAACTCTTCATTCTTTGCATTTTCTTCTTCCATAGCTCCAGATATACCAACTAAAAGAGTACTTATATGAGGTGTAACTGACATAAATTCAAGATGTCTTTTTAAAGCTTGAGATTTTTTTTCTTTATCATTTTTATATAATCTACGGATTATTGGTGCCATCGTATATGCATATGCTATATTTTGCATACGTTCGTAGTTCCAAGATGAATCTAATGTTAAAGACCTTCTAAAACATTTCCAAAAGTCTTTTCTTGTTATTTTGCTATCTGGCGAAATTGTTTCTAATTTCTTAGAATTCGTTGTCATCTACTACTACCTCCTTTTCTCCTAAAAAGTTAACATATATTAAAGCTACTGCTAATCCAAATAATGCAACTCCTGTTACTGTTATTTTTAAATAAGCAACCATTATAAAACCTAATAATAGGAATGCTATCGTTTTCTTATTAAGCATCATTCTAGCTAACATGGCAAAACCTATTGCTGGTATCACGCCTGCTGCAACATCCATACCATGAATTACATATGATGGTATAAATGAAAGTATTTTTTCTATTACTGGAACACCTAATGAGAATCCTGTACCTACTATTATTGCTAGTATTAATTTATTGCCTATACCAAATAATAATTGTATACGTTCTACGCCCTCAATGTTACCATCTTCTGCATAACGGTCAGCAAGATGAGCTCCCCATGTAAGTACTACTGTCATTAAGAAGTTGTCTATAAGTAATACTAAAGTTGCTATAGGAACTGCAAGTACAACTGCTGCTGATACATCTTGACCAGTTAATATTACAAATGCTGTAGCAATAATAGAACCAGATACAAAGTCAGGAGGATTACTTGCTCCAACTGGGAATGCACCCATAAATACTAGTTCTAATGTTGACCCTATTACTATACCTGTACGTAAATCTCCTAGTGCTAAACCAACAAGTGGTGCAACAACTATAGGTCTATTATGCATTGTAGAACCTACAAAACAATGCATATATGCAAAGAATGCAATTAGAGTTATTAGAATAACTTGTGTAAATTCCATTTTTATCCCCCTAAAATTATATTAGTTTCATTACATTTGTAGCATCATCATCAGGAACTAATTGTACGAATACATTTACACCTTCTGAATCTAATTCTTTAATCATGTTTATATCATCCTTTGATACATGAACTGCTTTAGATATATTTTCACGATTATCATCTGATTTTGTTCCACCAAGGTTTATTGATTTAATAGATTTAACTTCTTTAGATAGTCTATAAACATCTTCTACAGATTCACAAAGTATCAAAAGATTGTATTTGTCAGTTACACCTGAATTAAGTGCTTTTATAGAATCTGCTATACTTTTCATTACAAGTTTGACATTAGATGGCTTAGCCATTTTAAGCCCTGCCATTCTTAAATCATCCTTTAATAGTTCATCACTTGCTATTAATATACAATCTGTATTTAAAAACTTTGTCCATGTAAATGCTACTTGTCCATGTATAAGTCTGTGGTCTACCCTTACTAATTTAATCATTATAATTCCTCCCTAATTTTTTTTATTTCATCCATAAATGTTTTTACGTGTTCTGCACTAACATCTCCAAAGTCTTGGTAATTATCTTTGAAGTAACTTCCTATTATTGCCATATCCCCTATCTCAAGCTGCTTTTTTGCATTTTCTAATGTAACTCCAGCTGCAATAACTAAAGGGAAATCTCCTACATTTTTGCGGAATAATTCTATTTTTTCCATTGATGTTTCTTGCCCTGTAGCATTTTCTGTAACTGCTATAGCATCACATCTTGTCATTCCTATCTTTAAATCTTCTTCAACAGTATTTTCTGATAAAACTGGTTGATACTTAAAACGTACCCCTCCAATTAGATAAGCTTGACATTTTGAACGGTGTAATTTGAAAAATTCTTCTAAAGTAGCCTCATCTCTAGGTTTGACATGACCTACTACAGAGTCAACTTGTACATAGCTTGCATTATATCTTGTTGCTAGTTCAAATCCCATAGTATCAACATTTAAGCAATTTACTCCATATGGTATTGACAAATTAGATTTAGATACATATTCAAGTATTCTTTCTAAATCATAGTAATTGCCATAGTAATTTTCTAACATTATTCCATCTACACCATTTGCTTCTAAGATACTAATTTCTTTTTTAGCTCTTTCAAAAATATCATCTGAAGTATCTCCCTTTAAGTGTATCATTGCTATAATTGGCTTTTTATTTTTAAAAACTGATAATATTCCCTTATTGTCCATAAACTAAAATACCTCTTCTTCTTCATTTATTTGTAATGTTACATTTTGTATTCCCATTCTAGATTCTTTTGCTAACTGTTCTGCATCTTCAGTTGTTAATTTATCAGAAAATCTTGTAAGAAGCTCTAATACCATATTTAAGTTCATTCCTGAAAATAACTTAACATTATGTAACTTAGTTAACCTTAACATAGCAGTACATACACTTGCTCCGTATAAATCAGATAAAATTATATATTCACATTCTTTATCTTCTACTATTGTTTTTTCTAACTCTAAAGCAAAATCTGAAGCGCTTTGTCCAGGATATAAACTGTATGAATTAACGCAATTTGCTAAATCTCCTACTATCATTTTTACTGAATCTAAAAGCCCTTTTGAAAAGTCTCCATGAGACGCTAATATTATTTTTCTCATATTTATTCCTCTCCTAAGTGTAAATTATATTTCTGCTGATACTGCATATTTATACTTATCACTTCTTATAAATTGTTCATTGTAATATAAAACATCATTATTCTCTGTATATACTAATTGTCTTACTTTTAATAATGCCATATTGCTTGCACATTTAAGGTGGTCAGAATATTCTTTGTTTGAGTGTTTTACTTCAAATATATTTTCCACACGATTAGGTAGTGTACTTATATTATTAGATATAACTTCCATTAAAGACTTATCTTCCAGCTCTTCTTTTAATAAAAACATGTAATCTATTCTAAAGTAATCAACTTCAAAAATAACAGGTACTTCATCTATTAATCGAAGTCTTTTAATACATATTATCTTCTCTTCTAGTTCAATATTTAAAGCTTCAGCCACCTGCTTATCAGCTTTTTTTATCAAAATAGAGATTATCTTAGTACTTGGTTTTGCATTAATACGATGACAAGAATTAGTAAAACTATTTCCTGCACATGTTGCTTCTATTCTCTCTGGAATAGTTACATAAGTTCCTTTTCCACGCTTTTTACATAATATATCTTCTTTTACAAGTTCATTAAGCGCATTTCTCACAGTTATACGACTTATATTAAACTCCTTACATAGGTCTACTTCAGATGGAAGTTTATCTCCTGGCTTATATATACCAGCTGCTATTTGTTTTTTTATGTTGTCATATAGTTGTTGGTACAAAGGAATAAATGAATTTACCTCTAAGTCCATTTCTTTTTTTTGCTTTTTTTCATCCATTTTACTCACCCCCTCATGTAGTATTTTTATAACATTATATAACAAGTTCTTTATTACATATTATAACAACTCGAAATCGTTGTCAATTTATTTTTAAATAATTTTTAATTTGGTAATTTTTTAATTTTTTTGTCTAATATAGTATTTTATTGTTTGTAGTATCAGGTAGGAATAGTTTGGATTATTAATCTAACAGAATTCTTTTTTAGAATTGTGTAAATAATAATTAATGTTACTTTTAATTGACAATTATTACTATTAAATAGTACAAAAAAAAGACGTCACCCTATTTTTAGTGCGACAGTCTTTTATATATTATTTCTTATTCATATATTATTCTTTATCTTTTATATCAACTTTTATACTTAATTCATCCAATTGCTCATCATCTGCTACTGTAGGAGCATTTGTCATAGGACAAACAGCATTTTGATTTTTAGGGAATGCAATAACTTCTCTTATATTTTCAGCTCCTGCAAGCAACATAACAAGTCTATCAAGCCCAAAAGCTAGACCAGCATGAGGAGGAGTTCCATATTTGAATGCTTCTAATAAGTAACCAAACTTCTCATTAGCTCTTTCTTCTGTAAACCCAAGTGCCTTAAACATTCTTGATTGAACATCTGAATTTGATATTCTAACACTTCCTCCACCTATTTCATATCCATTTAATACAATGTCATAAGCTTTAGCTCTTAAAGATGCTTTATCTCCATCTTCTAGTTTATCTAAATCTTCATCCATAGGTGATGTAAATGGGTGATGCATTGCTGCAAACTTACCTGTTTCTTCATCTTCTTCAAAAACAGGGAATTCAGTTACCCATAATAAATTATATACATTCTTATCTAGTATATTAAGTCTATTTGCCACTTCAAGTCTAACTTGTCCTAAAGCATCAAATACTACTGAGTTTTTATCAGCTACAAATAAAAGTAAATCTCCTGCTTCTGCATTCATTCTTGTAAGTATAGCATTCATTTCATCTTCGCTAAAGAATTTTGCTATTGGAGAAGTTACTCCATCTTGACCTACTTTCATCCAAGCAAGCCCTTTTGCTCTATATGTTTTAGCATGTTCTTCTAATGATGATATTTGTTTTCTAGTAAAATCGTCAGCTTTTCCTTTTACATTTATACCTCTAACGCTTTTTCCTGGTTGTGTAGCATCAGCAAACACCTTAAATCCACAATTACAAACGACATCAGATATATCTGTTAGTTCATAACCAAATCTAGTGTCTGGTTTGTCTGAACCATATCTAGCCATAGCTTCTGCATAAGTCATTTTAGGAAGTGGAAGTGTCAATTCTACATTTAAAACTTCTTTAAATATAACTTCAAGTAATCCTTCAATCATACTCATAACATCTTCTTGTTCAACAAAAGACATTTCACAGTCTATTTGTGTAAATTCTGGTTGTCTATCAGCTCTTAGGTCTTCATCTCTAAAACACTTAACAATTTGGAAATATCTATCCATACCACTTACCATTAATAATTGTTTGTATAATTGTGGTGATTGTGGTAATGCATAAAATTTACCTGGATTAACTCTACTTGGTACAAGATAATCCCTTGCTCCTTCTGGTGTTGGAGCAATTAAAAATGGTGTTTCTATTTCACAAAATCTATTATTTGATAAGTAATTTCTTGTAATATTCATTACTTTATGTCTTAACTTTAAATTTCTTTGCATAGATGATTTTCTCAAGTCTAAGTATCTATATTTTAGTCTTAGTGCTTCTGAAACATCATCATCATCTTTTATATAAATAGGTGGAGTTTCTGATTTATTTAAAAGTCTAAGTTCAGTTGCAAATATCTCTATGTCCCCAGTTGGCATGTTAGGGTTTTTAGACTGTCTTTCGCATACTTTTCCTTTTACTGCTATTACAAACTCAGCACCTAATTTTTCAGCTTTTTCAAAAGCTTCTTTATCTACATCTGTATCAAAAACTATTTGGCATAATCCACTTGTATCTCTTAAATCAACAAATACAAGTCCTCCTAAGTTTCTTTTTTTCTGTACCCATCCCATAAGTACAACTTCTTCATTTATGTTTTTTTCTCTCAACTCTCCACAGTAGTGAGTTCTCTTTAAACCCTTTAAAGTTTCCAAGATACTACCTCCATTTTATTTAATTTTAATGCTATATATTTATCTAATACACAAAACATCATACTTTCTTATTTTACAGCTTTTGCTTTAATTCTTCAACTAATGTACTTAATTTTACAGTAGTTTGCTCTGATGTTTTCATATTTTTTAATGTTGCAGTGTCATTTTTTAGCTCGTCATCACCAATTACTATTGTAAATTTTGAATTTATTTTATCTGAATACTTAAATTGTGCTTTTACACTTCTTTCTATATGGTCTTTATCCGCACTTATATGATTTTGTCTTAAATCTTTCAACAATTTAAAGCTTCTTGTATTTGCTTCTTCACCTATAGTTACTATAAATATGTCTGTAGATTGAGGGTTTTCTATTTCAATTCCATTACCTTCAAGTGTAAGTAAAAGTCTTTCAATCCCTAGTCCAAATCCAATTCCACTTATACCTTTTGGACCACCTAGTTGTTCAACAAGACCATCATATCTGCCTCCACCACATACAGTACTTTGAGCACCTATATCATTAGATATAATTTCAAAAGCAGTTTTTCTATAGTAATCTAACCCTCTAACTATTGTTTTATCAATTACAAAGTTTATATTCATTTCCTTTAAGTATTCTTGAAGTTTATCAAAGTGAACTTTACAATCATCACACAAATGGTCTGCAATAAATGGTATATCTTTGATATTTTCTTTACATGTAGGGTTTTTACAGTCTATAACCCTCATTGGATTTTTTTCTCTTCTCTCATTACAAGTTTCACATAATATATCTGCTTTTGAATCAAGATATTCTTTTAATAAAGCATTGTACTCTTTTCTACAAACTGGACAACCCACTGAATTTATACTCACTACCAAATCATTTAATCCAACTTCATTAAAAAATTGAACAGCTAGTGCTATTATTTCAGCATCCATTGAAGGAGTATCACTTCCAAGTGCCTCTATACCAAATTGATGAAATTGTCTCTGTCTACCAGCTTGTGGTCTTTCGTATCTAAAACAAGGTGTAACATAAAATAATTTTGTTGGTTGAGTATCTGCATATAATTTATTCTCTATAAATGCTCTTACTACACCAGCTGTACCTTCTGGCTTTAGAGTAATTTCTCTATCCCCTTTATCTTTAAAAGAATACATTTCTTTTTGAACTATATCTGTAGTATCTCCAACACTTCTCTTAAAAAGTTCTGTATGTTCAAATATAGGAGTTACCATTTCCTCATACCCATATAAAGCACATATTTCTCTAAATTTATTTTCTACATAACGCCATTTATAAGCCTCTTTTGGAGTTATGTCTTTAGTTCCTCTAGGAGCTTTAGTCAACATTTTTATATACCTCTTCTTTCTTCCTTTTTATCATTTCATCTACTCTATCAATGTATTGTTCAACATTCTTTACATTTTCTACTCTTTCAATTCTATCTTCATCTACATAGACAAATTTTGATATAGCACCTGCACCCAAGGCATAGTTGCTTTGTTTTTCCTCCATAATTTGTATATTGTAAATACACTCATATCCTTCTTTAGCATAACCTATATTTTCTAAGTTACCTAGCATATGTTTTTGTCTGTACATATAATATGGATTAAGTCCCATATCCTTGGCATATTTCATTGATAAATCTATCATTTTTATCATTTCTTCATACTGAGTTAAATGTTCTTTGTACTTATCCATATTTATATTTAGGTTAGAAGCTCTTTTTATAGCTAATGTATGAACTGTAAGACTTTCAGGAGAAAGCTTTTTTATTTCCTCTAATGTATTTCTTACCATGTCTAAGTCTTCATCTATAAGACCTAAAATTATATCCATATTTATATTGTCAAATCCCATATTTCGAGCCATATTAAAACATTCTACTAAATCAGAAACTTTATGTTCTCTTCCAATTTTAACTAAAGTATCATCATTCATAGTTTGAGGATTTATACTAATTCTACTTACATTGTGTTTTTTTAATACACTTAATTTTTCTTTGGTAATAGTATCTGGTCTACCTGCTTCTACCGTAAATTCTTTAATTTTGCTTAAGTCCAATTCTCTAAAGAGAGCATTTATAAGTAAATCCAATTCTTCCTCATCCAATGTAGTAGGAGTTCCACCACCGATATATAGAGTTTCAATTTCTTTATTAGTATCCTCAATAACTTTGGAAAACCCTTTAATTTCTTCAATCAATTTATAGACATATTCTCTTTTTAAATGGCCAAATTGCTTTAACGAGTTTGAAGGAAATGAACAGTATACACATCTAGTTGGGCAGAATGGAATACTTACATAAAGAGAAATTTTATTTTTGTCTATCGGATACATAAATAAGCGTTCTCTTTTAGCTATTTCAAGAGCTAAATCTATTTTCTCATCCATTATAAAATAGTTCTCTTTTAGAATAGTTCTTATACTATCATCATCTAGTCTTTCATCCATCAGATTGTGGACAATTTTGACTGGTCTTATACCAGTCAAAATGCCCCATGGAACATAAGAATTAAATATTTGTTTAAGTACTATAAACATACTTTTTTTAATACTTTCTTTGCATAATTTTCTAATCTTTCTCTTACTTTCACTGTCTAGTCTATCTAAAAACTCTTCAATCGTATTATTATTACAAAATCCATTTAAAAACTCCGTATTTATATCTTTGATATTTTGTATTGATTCATACTTTAAGTTACCACCTTCATAATATTCAGTAATTGAAAGTAAAGTATCATTTTCACAAATCAATCTATTTATTAAATATCTTGACTCTATACTATTGCTACAATCAGCAAAGTCATTAAATTTAAATTCACTAGTAAACAATTTTATAAGTTCTGCTACTTCATACTTATAATCATGTCCTTTTAAAAAAACATCCAACATCAACTTAACTCCTTCTATTTAAACACTAGAAGAACCCCATCACTGATACATTTATTAAATATTTGATACTATTTTTAAATATTAATATAAAATTACATGTAAGGATTTGTCTTCTTTTCAACACCTAGAGTACTAGTTGGCCCATGACCAGGATATACTCTAACAGCATCTTCATATTTACATAATTTTTTAAGTGATTTCTCCATTTGGTGGAAATCTCCACTATATAAATCAGTTCTACCAATACTTCCAGCAAACAAAGTATCTCCTGTGAACATGTCATCTTCAACTCTTATACACATACATCCTTGTGTATGACCTGGTGTATGCAAGAAAGTCATTTTTAATTCACCAAGTTCCATTTTATCTTTATCATTTACATATATATCTGCATCAAATTCTTGTGCGCCACATCTCATTGTGTAACTTAAGTTTTTATTTTTATCATTTAATAATTCTTTTTCATCAGTATGTGCAACTACCTTAGCACCAGTCTTATCTTTAATATCTTTAACATACCCTATATGGTCACCATGTCCATGAGTAAGAATTATATATTCAACATTCAATCCATTTTCTTTGACAAAGCTTAATGTATCTACTAAACTTCCTCCTGGGTCTATAACTGCACATTTTTTAGTTTTTTCATCACCTAACACATAAGTGTTTACTCCAAAATAACTATCTACAAATTTTTTTATAACCATTAAAGTTTTCCCCCTTAAAAAGATTTACTTGAGTCTAATAGTATTGTTACTGGTCCATCATTAGTTAATTCTACCATCATATGAGCTGCAAATTGACCTGTACCTACTGTTACACCTTTATCTTTGGCTTTTTTTACAAATTCTTCATACAAATCATTTGCAAGTTCTGGTCTAGCTGCGTTACTAAATCCAGGTCTTCTTCCTTTTCTACAGTCTCCATATAAAGTAAATTGAGATACTACTAAAAGCTCTCCACCTATGTCCATTAGAGATAAATTCATCTTATCATTTTCATCTTCAAAAATTCTTAGGTTTAATATTTTATCAATCATGTAGTCTACATCACTCGATTTATCATCATGAGTTACTCCCAACAGTACTAGCAACCCCTTATTTACTTCACCTATAATGTTTTCATCTACTGTAACTTTAGATGAAGATACTCTTTGTACTACTGCTCTCATATTTTCCTCCCTATTATTTTAACTCTAATTTGTCATTCTATAAATACTTTCTACACCAGGAATTGCTTTTAATTTTTTCATTAGAATTTTCAATTCCTCAGTGTCATTAACTTCTACAAGTAGATTTATACTTACAATACTATCTTTTCCTTTTCTTGCATTTATTCCATTTAAGCTAAGTTTATCCATTGCAACAATATGAGTTATTTCATTAACAATTCCTCTTCTGTCGACAGCCTTTATTTGAATCTCTGCTTCAAACTTGCCTTTACCTGCTGAACTCCATGACACTTCCACTAATCTATTTTGGAAGAAGTCTCCATTGTTATTTGCATTTGGGCAATCCGCTCTGTGTATAGCTACACCTCTACCTTTAGTGATATATCCTACAATCTCATCTCCTGGAAGTGGATTACAACATTTAGCAAACCTTACTAAGATATTATCAAGTCCTTTTACTACAATACCTTGTGATGAATTTTTCTTTCTCTTTTTGCTGTATTCTGTTTCGCTCATATTGTGTTTATTTAAATCTTCTTCTTGCATCTGTTGTTCTTTTTTTACTTTTTTAATTTCTTTTAAATACAAGTCTTTTACTTTAGATACAACTTGAGATGACATTATACCACCATAACCCACAGTGGCAACTAAGTCTTCAACACTTGGCTGATTAAACTTCTTGGCAACTAATGCCATGTATTTTTCAACAAGAGGGTCTTTCTGTGGTATATCATGTTTCTTAAACTCTCTTTCTAATATGGTATTCCCACGGTCAACATTTTCTTCTCTTCTTTCTTTTTTGAAAAATTGTCTAATTCTACTTTTTGCATTTGGTGTTTTTACTATGTTAAGCCAGTCTCTACTTGGACCATTAGAATTAGATGATGTAAGTACTTCAACAATGTTACCATTTTGAAGCTTATAATCAATAGGTACTATTCTTCCATCAATTTTTGCTCCAACACATTTATTTCCTACATTTGTATGGACTCTATAGGCAAAATCTATAGGAGTTGATTCTGCTGGTAATTCAATTACATCTCCTCGTGGAGTAAATACATAAACCTGACTATTAAATACATCTTCTTTAAGTGCATCCATAAATTCTTGTGGGTCTTTTAAATCTTTTTCCCACTCCATCATTTGTCTTAACCACTGAAGTTTCTCTTCAACTTTTACTTCTTTGCCAGAAATACCTTCTTTGTATTTCCAGTGTGCTGCAATACCATTTTCTGCTATATTATGCATTTCATGAGTCCTTATTTGTATCTCTAAAGGCTCTCCATCAGGCCCTACAACAGTAGTGTGCAATGATTGGTACATATTTGGCTTTGGCATTGCTATATAGTCTTTAAATCTGCCTGGGATAGGTCTCCATAATGTATGAACTATACCAAGTACAGCATAACAGTCTTTCACATTATCTACCAGTATTCTTACAGCTGTTAAATCAAAAATTTCTTCAAAAGTCTTGTGTTTTTTCTGCATCTTTCTATAAATACTGTAAAAATGCTTTGGTCTACCATATACATCACATGGTATACTTAAATCTTTAAACTTATCTTTAAGAAGCTCAACAATCCCTTGTATATAGTCTTCTCTTTGACTTCTCTTCATTGACACTCTATCAACTAATTCATAGTACCCTTCTGGGTCCATAAACCTTAATGCTCTGTCTTCTAATTCCCACTTTATCTTAGATATACCTAATCTGTGGGCTATACCTCCATAAATCTCTAAAGTTTCTTTTGCTTTATACTTTGCTTTTTCTGGAGGCATGTATTTTAACGTTCTCATATTATGCAATCTATCAGCAAGCTTTATAAGTATAACCCTTATATCTTTTGCCATTGCTAGAAACATTTTTCTTAAATTTTCAGATTGAGTTTCTTCTTTTGAACGATATTTTATCTGACCAAGTTTTGTTACTCCATCAACTAAATCCGCTACTTCTTTTCCAAATTCTTTTGTTATGTCTTCATAGGTATATTCTGTATCTTCTACAACATCGTGAAGCAAACCTGCTGTTATAGTTTCAATATCTAATTCCATCTCTATTAAAATATTTGCCACTGCCAATGGATGAATAAAGTATGGTTCCCCAGATTTTCTATATTGTCCATCATGCGCTTTTTTTGCAAGATTGTAGGCTTTTTCAACCTTTTCAAAATTTGCATTAGGTGCATAAACTTTTATCTTTTCAATTATTTCTTGTAATTCTTTATCATGCATATAACCACCTATTTTGTATAAAATTTTAATATATATGAAAATAGTTGGTGCTATACCAACTATTGTAAAAGTACTAGTATTTTATAAGAGAATTAACATCATAGTTAGATAACTTTTCTCTCCCATTTAAGAATTCTAGCTCAATTAAAAATTGCATAGAAACTACTTCTCCACCTAATTTTTCTACAAGCTTAGCAGCAGCTTCCATAGTTCCACCAGTAGCCAATAAATCGTCTACTATTGCCACTTTTTGACCTTTTTTAATTGCATCTTTATGTATTTCTAAAGTATCCGTACCATACTCTAATCCATACTCATAACTCTCAACTTCTCCTGGTAACTTTCCAGGTTTTCTAATTGGAACAAATCCTACTCCTAGTGCATATGCTACAGGTGTACCCATCAAAAATCCTCTTGCTTCTGGACCTACTACTAAATCCACACCCTTGCTTTTCAATTCTTCAGCCATAGAATCTACTGCATATTTAAATGCCTCGCCGTCTTTAAATAGAGTTGTAACATCTTTAAAATCTATACCTGGCTTTGGGAAATCATCAATATTCCTTATAAAGTTTTTTAAATCCATGGGAAACGCCTCCTAATAACTGCTATTGTATTGTTTTTCTAATTTTTTTAGATTATTGAGTATTAAACTCTCATTTAAGTCTAATTTTTTCTGTGGTTTTGGCAATATTCTTATGAGTACAGAATTTTTTTCATAATTTAAATTAAAGTCAAGTAAATTTAATTCTCTAAACACATTCAATATCGTAAAAAACTTTAATGGAATTACATTAAAAGTTCCCTTTATATTTACCATATCCAAATCAATTTCTTTTTTTATAAGTGCTTGTTTATAAATTGTTATAAATTCATCTCTTGATGGAACTATATTACTAACTACATTCTTTAAATATAATAGGTCTGTTTTATTATAATATTTTATAATTTCACTTTCTTCTCTTTTATTCTCATATATATACGAATATTCGCCTTTATTGTATAAATAATCATAAAGAATAATATTATTATATCTTTTTAAGTCTATTTTATCAATATTAGGAGAAAATATAAGCTCTAATTTATCAGTATTTTTGTTAATATCTTCAATAATATTGTAATTTATGTTAAAATCCAAATCTATAAGTGATACATCTGATATTGCTCTATAGAATCCATTTATAGAATTAGATATTATCAATGTCTCTTTTTCAAAATAATCAAATATATTTATATCTGTATTTCCATCAAATAATTCAAAACCAGACTCAGATATATTATACAAGCTTTGTGAATCTTTTGGTATTATTTTTGACATTAATTTTAGCGAAAGTTTGTCATTACTTGCACTTTTAGGTCGAGCTAATCTAATATCTTTAAGTAGAAACTGCACTTTCCTATTTCCCATATAGTTGTTCTCATCTAGTTGGAACAATACATCTACTTTATCTCCTACTTTGAATAATGATTTTAAATGACTCATGTTAAATCCTATACATTCATAGCACTTTTCATTTTCTATGCTTAATTTCAAATGTTGTTGATTTTTACCTATGATTTTTAAGTCTTTTAGAATATAGTTCCTAACTATAAATCTAGGATTAGGATTATTTAATCCAAATGGTTCTAACTTATGTAATTCCTCCACAAGATTTAAACTTATTACATTTTCTTGTAGTTCAAATTCAACATTTACATTTTCTATCATATCATCTTCAGTCAAATTATAATCTGCAAACTTATTTATTTCATTAGCCAAAGCTTCCACATTTTCTGAATTTAAAGACAATCCAGCTGCTTGCTCATGTCCACCAAACCTAGTCATTAAGTCTTTGCACTTTACAAGAGCCTCAAATATATTAAATCCTTTTATTGACCTTGCTGAGCCAGTAGCTTCTCCACCTTCTACACCTAAAAGAATCGTTGGTTTATAGTATTTTTCAGTCAACTTAGATGCTACAATTCCTATTATCCCATGTTGCCAACCTTCTTTAGCTAAAACCAATACTTTATCTTCATTATATCTACTATTGGACTTTAATATTTCCTCAGCTTCATGATACATCTGAGCCTCAATCATCTGTCTTTCATTATTTTTTTCTTCCAATATATTAGCTATTTCAACAGCTTCATCTTTAGATTGAGTAGTAAATAACTCAACACCCAAATAAGAATATCCTAAACGTCCTGATGCATTTATTCTAGGCCCAATTGCAAAGCCTATATGAGAAGAACCTATTTTTTCACTTTCTACACCACAAACTTTTATAAGCTCTCTTAATCCAATATTTTTGCCTTCTTTCATTAATTTTAAACCATTTTTTACAATTATTCTATTTTCATCCACAAGTGGAACAATATCACAAATAGTTGCCAATGTTACTATTTCTAAATAATCATACATACTAGTCTTAAAATCTTCTTCTGGAGTAAGTGCTTGTATCATTTTAAAGGCTACACCACATCCACATAATGCATCAAATGGATAGTTACAATCTTCTTGCTTTGGATTTATTACTGCAAAAGCTGAGGGAATTTCATTTTGGCATTCATGATGGTCTGTTATTATAACATCTATACCCAAATTATTTGCTAGGTTAACCTCAGATACTGATGTAATTCCACAATCAACACTTATAATCAAGTCACATCCCCTAGAGCTTATAAGCTTTATAGCCTCTTCATTTATACCATAGCCTTCTTCTAGTCTATTTGGAATATAGTAATCCACATGATATCCTATACTATTAAAATATAAGCATAAAATAGAAGTAGAAGATACACCATCAACATCATAATCTCCATAAATCCAAATTTTTTCTTTTTTATCAATAGCTGACTTTATTCTATCTACAGCCTTTTGCATATCTTTCATTAATAAAGGGTCTCTTAAATAGTCTAAAGATGGATTCATGAATATTTCTGAATCTTTTTCAGTATATATACCTCTATTTTTTAAAATTTGGCAGATTTCCGGGGAAATATTAAGTTTTTTGCTAAATTCACTTTCCTCTATCTTCCCTTTATATTTCAGTGTCCATTTTTTCAAATTTAATTCCCCCTAATCTTTTTTGTATTTTGACCTAATACTTCTTATAACTAAGCATAGCCCTATTATAAAAGAAATAAAGAACCCTGCTATAGCAGTAAATTTTATCCATATATTATTTTCTATATTTGGTGATGCAATTATAAGTGAAGAACCTACTATGATGGATGCTAATACTAAACTTAATGACATTTGAGAAGTTAATTCTGTTATACAAATTTCTAATTTTGTCATTTTAACATCTTCAATTTGCATTTTTATATTATTTCTTTCTACATTTCTTAAGATTGCTTTTAACTGTTTTGGAATAGTTTTTACGTCAAGCAATATCTCTTCCACATTTTGTCTTGAATTTAAAACTACATTCTTAGGATTGAATTTACTTTTATAATGATGCTTCATAAACTCTTTTCCCATAGAGCCAAGAGAAAAATCTGTATTCAAGGTTCTACTTGTACCCTCTAATGTTATAATAGTCTTTGCAAGTGTTACAAACTGTGCAGGCATAATTATCTTATACTGTCTAAAAAATCTAAACAATTCATTTAATATATCTGTCACATTTATCTTTTCTATAGAGATATCATAGTAGTAATGTATGAGATACAATAAATCCTGTCTAAGACCTTTAACATCAGCTTCTCCATTTAATGCATCCATTTCTATTAATAAGTAAATTATTTTATCAACATTTTTTTCTACACCTGCTAATGCAATTTCATTTAATTGGTTCAAAGTTCTATTATCAATAATTCCAATCATTCCAAAGTCTATATATGCTATCTTGTTTCTGCCAACTATAAATATATTACCTGGATGTGGGTCTGCATGAAAAAAACCATGTGACAATACCTGTATAAAAAAAGACCTAACACCTATTTCGACAATAGTTTTTGTATTGTAGCCTAATTTTCTTATTTTTTCTACATCACTTAACTTTGTGCCATTAACTTTCTCCATTACTAAAATTCTCTTACTGTTATATTCTGAATATACTTTTGGTATATATACTTCATCACTATTTTTAAATATCCTAGAAAATTTAGTTGCATTTATAGATTCAAAATTGTAGTCAAGTTCTCTCATTAATTGAGTTTGAAATTCTTCTATCATTTGCTCTAAATCTAAATTAAAATCTTTTTTTAAGTCTTTTAATGTATGTGCAATAGTTCTAAGAATCTCCAAGTCAGATTTTATTATCTTCTCTATATTTGGCCTTTGAATTTTTACAATCACTTCTTCTCCTGTTTTAAGTATTCCTTCATAAACTTGACCAATTGAAGCTGCTGCTATTGGTTCTTCTTTAAATTCTGAGAATACTTCTTCTATGCTTAAGCCTACTTCTTCTTTAAATATTTCAATGGCTATATTTGAATCAAATTTTTCTACATCATCTCTAAGCTTTGATATTTCATCAATTATATCTTGGTCTAACAAGTCTTTTCTTGTACTCAATATTTGACCTATTTTTACATATGTAGGTCCTAGTTCTTCTAAGACTCTTTTCATTCTCTCACCAGTTGTCATATTTTTTATTTCTTCTGGTGGGTCAAATAGTGGTATTTTATATGCTATGCCCTCTATATTTAATCTTTCTACAATAAAACTAAAACCATACTTTATCAAAATATATCCAATTTCTCTATATCTCTTTAAATTCCTATAACTTATTCTCAAATTTTTTCACTCCTAGAATAGGTATACCCAAAAACTTACACCTTAATTTATCTCTGTCTACGACATTATTTTACTAATTGATACTCTAATATCTTATATCCTCTTTAATATTTAATTTTATCACATATACTAGTAATTTTATTAAATTTCTTTAACTCAGTTAATTTTTATTTTTGACATTTCATACCTATTCTAAACAACTGCTTTCTCAAAATTAAAATACCAACTAACCTAATAAAATAAATTAGTGGTTGCCTCAAAACAAATTTAAGCATGTTTTGAAACAACCACTCTTTAATTGTTATTTTTGATTTTGTGCTGCTTCTAAATACCATTGATATGACTCATCAATATATTTTTTATCTTCTTCAGTAAGTTCTCTAACTACTTTTCCGGGAGAGCCCATTATTAAAACTCCTGGTGGGAACTTTTTATTAGATGTAATTAATGTACCTGCTCCAATTAAAGTGTATTCTCCTATTTCAGCATTATCTAGTATTATTGAACCCATTCCAATTAAAACATTGTCACTAATTTTGCAACCATGAACTATTGACCTATGCCCTACTGTTACATTATTCCCAATTACAGTATTTTCATCTCCATGTACTATTGAACAGTCTTGTATATTAGTATTTTCTCCAATAGTTATTGGTCCTTCATCTCCTCTAACTACTGCATTGTACCATACACTTGAATCTTTACCGATTTTAACATTTCCAATTATATCTGCTGATTTTGCTACAAAGACACTTTCATCAATTAAAGGTTTATCTTCTAAATAATCTCTAATCATATATAAACAACTCCTTTAAGATATAAATTTAATTATTTGCTCCTTCTAACATTAATTTTGCTTGTATCATAATAGAACATTCTGTACGCTTTCTTTGCATTTCACAGCCCAACTCATATGGTTTTGATATATCATTGTTGAAGTTTATTGCATTTGCATGACATCCACCTGAACAATAGAACTTATTCCAACATTTTTTACACTCTTCCTTAGTATATACATGAGCTTCTCTAAATGTATTTTTTAACTTTTCTGGAAGTACAATTTCTTTATCCAATATATTTGCCATTTTAAATTCTTCATTTCCAACAAATTGATGACATGGGTATATGTCTCCACTTGGTGTTACAGAAAGATACTCATTTCCAGCACCACATCCAGTTATTCTCTTTATTACGCATGGTCCTTGATTTAAATCTATCATAAAATGGAAAAATTTAAATCCATCTCCTTGTAACTGTCTATCTGCATACTCCACCGCAAATTTTTCATATTCATCAAATATTTTTGGTAAATCTTCCTCTCTAAGTGCATATGGATTACTTTCATCTCCAACAACTGGCTCTACAGATGTTAATTTAAACCCTAAATCTGCAAAATGCATAACATCTTTAGAAAAATCTAAGTTATCTCTTGTGAATGTACCTCTTATATAGTAATACTTATCTTTTGCTCTTCCTTCTACAAGTTTTTTAAATCTTGGCAATGTAATATCATAACTACCTTTGTCATTTAAAGTTGGTCTCATATTATCATTGACTTCTTTTCTTCCATCTAAACTTAAAACTACATTATGCATATTTTCATTTATATAATCTATAATTTCATCATTTAACAGCACACCATTTGTAGTTATTGTAAATCTTATATTTTTATTATAATCCTTTTCAATACTTTTCCCATATTCAACTAATTGCTTTACAACTTCAAAGTTCATTAGAGGCTCTCCACCAAAGAAATCTATCTCTAAGTTTTTTCTACTTCCAGAATTGGCAATCAAATAATCTATTGCTGCTTTACCGACTTCAAAACTCATAAGTTCTTTTTCTCCACCAAAATCCCCTTGAGCTGCAAAGCAATACTTACATTTCAAATTACAATCATGTGCTACATTTAAACATAATGCTTTTACTACAGGCTCTCTATGTACAAAGCTTGGATGATATTGATATGTATCTTCTGTATATAAAAGACCTTCTTTTTCTAAATTTAATATTTCTTCATATGCTTCATTTATTTTTTCTTCTTGATATTTAGATTTTAATATATCTAGTACTTCTTCTTTACTTTTTTCTTTATAAAAATCTAATAAATCGTATGCAACATCATCTAATACATGAACAGCTCCTCCATTCACATCTAAAACGATATTATATCCATTCATAGAAAATTTATGTATTATACTCATAACCTACCTCCTAAACTACTATCTATACTAAAGTTTTTTACTGTTTTAATTAAACTTTACCCTTCATTATATCATACAGTTTGCTTAAAATACATACAATACAAAAATGACTTACTACTCGTAAGTCATTTCAATGGATACACTATATCCCCCTAAATTAGCACACTTATACATTACAAAATAAAGTATATTATGTACTCATAAAATAAAATTTTTGTATCTAATTACTTATTTTATATTTATTAAAAGTATAATAAGTTCTTTTTATAATAATTCTATATAAATAATTTGCTTATTTTGTATTTATTAAACCATAATATTTCTTATAATTATTTCATATAAATAATTGCTTGTTTTTAATTTATCTTTTTAAATTCTTAATTTCTTTTGGTACCTTGGGTTGATGTATAATCCATGGACAAGTGCTATTTGCTGACAAAATTGCAGTACTCAGTGCTAATGAACTAGCACACTTCATAATTTTCACAATAAACTTTTTCATAATTTAATTCTCCCTCGTACACATTTTACTTATATTCTTTTTAGATTTTAATTTACCTAATACTAGCATTATACAAATCCAAAACATTGCAAAAGCACTATATATAAAGTAATCCATAAATACATTTGATGAAAAACTTGAAACTGTCATTAACAAGACTACTGTAGACATAGATATAGCAATTTTTTTATAAGTTAACTTTTCTATCTCACTTATAGGATTACTTTTATGCTCTACTGGACACATGATGCAAATTCCAATCCAACTAATACTAGCAATAATCATAATAATATTTTTAAATAAATATACATTTAGATTTTCTATAATAAATATTGTAGATAAGATTATAAAAATAAAGGTTAATAGACATCTAAAATAGTTATTTGCATGATACCCTCCAGAAAATTGTCTTATTGGACAGTAACATATTAAAAAAAATAATATATATGTAAATTTCCCAAATAAAAAACCTAAGAGTAGTATGGTCGTTATATTAACTATAAAAGCAATTAATATTTCAAATCCATAAGAATACACCCTAGATTCATGGTTATCTATCATGTTGTTATAAATTAAAACAGATGTCATTTTATCAGCATATCTCTTAAACATTATTACCTCCAGAAAAAAATTTTACATATATAGAATAGCGTCTTTTTTGAGAAAATTCAATATATTTTTCAAAACTAGTTATTGAAATTGTAAAACTGGTCAAAAAAAGACCTATATAATCATTTTGTTATTTTTTATATAATAAAAAAGTTATAATAAAAGAGTTTTATTAAGCTTTATATGCATAAAAGCACATAACTTATAGCATATAAGTTATGTGCTTTTATTTTTATTATAAATCCTTAATTTTATATTTATTTTTATGATACACCTTAGTTTTGCTTTTATTTTCGTAATATATATGTTTAACTTTGTTTTTGCTTCACATATTGAAGTGCTTTTCTATTCTGTTTTACTGCCTCTAAACAAACTTTTTCTGTTTGATTTTCTACATATTCCAAAGCTCTATAATTCTGTTTTACTGCTTCTAAACATATCTTTTCTGTTTGATTTTTAACATATTTTATCATTCTATAATCTTGTCTTACTGCCCTTAAACAAATATCCTCTGTTTGTTCTTTTACATATTTAAGTGCCTCAAAACTTTGATTTACTGCTTCCAAACAAACCTTTTCTGTTTGCTCTTTTACATATTGTATAGCACTGTAATTTTCTTTTACCGCCTCTATACACATTGATTCTGTTTGCTCTTCTATATATTTAAGAATATTTCCATTTTGCTTTACTGCCTCTAAACATACTTTTTCTGTTAGTATCTTTATATAGGTCAATATTTCTTTTATTTCAAAATCTTTAAATGAGCCCCTTATAGCTTCTATACATATTTCTTCTGTCTGTTTCTTTACATATTGTAATACTTTCCCATTTTGTCTTACTGCCTCTAAACAAATATTCTCTGTCTGCTCTTTTACATATTGTAGTGCTCTTCCATCATTTCTTACTGCCTCTAAACAGATTTCTTCCGTCTGCTTATTTACATATTGAAGAGCCATATAACTTCGTCTTACTGCTTCTATACATATTTTTTCTGTCTGTTCATTTACATAATACAAGGCAAAATCATTTTGCTTTACTGCTTCTATACATATTTCTTCTGTCTGTTCTTCTACACAAGGCAATGCACTGTAGTTTTCCTTTACTGCTTCTAAACATATACTATTATTTTGTTCCTTAACATAAGCTAAAGACTTTCCATCTTTTTTTACTGCTTCTAAGCATATTGTTGGAGTCTGTTCTTTTATATCCTTTAATATTTCTGCCACATCATTTTTTGATGCCCTTTCTATTAATTCTAAGCATACCTCTTCTGTCTGCTCTTCAACAAATCTAAAAACTTCCATAACATCATGAGTTGATGCACTTCTTATAGCTTCAATTAATATATTTTCTGTCTTGTCGTTTACGTAATATAAGGCTCTATAATTCTGTTTTACGGCCTCTATACATATAGCTTCGGTTTGATTTGTTATGTATTTGAGAGCTTTATAAGTCTGCTTTACTGCCTCCATGCACACCCTATCAGTCTTATCTTTTACAAATTCTATTATTGTACCATCTTGCCTTACTGCTAGTAAACACATTTCTTCAGTTTGATTTTCTATGTCTTTTAATTCTCTATAGTCATATTTCACTCTGCTTAAGTCATTTAAATGTACATTATTATCTTCTTCTGAATTATCCTCATTAATTTCTATATCATCCTCAAATTCTTCATCATCTAAATAGTCATCTTTATCTGGCAAAAACATAGATTTAATTTTATTTTTTATATCCATAAAATTAACCTCCTTTAATACGATTTTATCATTAAAGTAAATCATTTTTAAGTATTTATTTAATTAATTTTATATTAAGTTCTTTTAAAAGTCCATTCATTGTCGATAGATTCTATTTTATATTAATAATTTAATTATAAACATGCGGGGTAATAAAGTTAATAGTGGACATTTTCCATCCCATTAGTATACACTATTTATATTTAATACTCATTTATAGTTATTTTTTTCAATTTTTTAATCATTTACTATATCATATTTATCCAATTTATGATATTATTTAAGTATAATATAAGTTTTATAAAGTATATTAAATATATTATAAGATGGAGGTCGAGTAATTTTGAAAGGAAACATAGTACAATATAATTTTGCAGATATAGAGGAAGAAGTATATTCATTGGATTATGCTATAGCATGGAATACAGACGAGGAAAACGTAAACATTATACCATTTACAAATAAATTCTGTAAAGAATCTATAGAATCTTTTTGTTTAGGTAAAATTGACAACTTTGTTGAAATATTAAATGAAGGCTTTGTTGAAAATCATCATTATGTACATTTGGATAAGATGGTAAGTGTTCCTAAGAAAAAAGTTAATTTAGTATATCAACAAGACACATATGGTTCTCTTTTAAGAGATAGCAATAGTAATCTTATTCCTGTAAAAATAACTTCAGAACAATCTAAGTCTATATCAAATAAGGTTGATTTATTTTGTGCTGGTGAAGAAAAATGTTTAATTAATATATTACTAAAGGCTGACCCATCATATGTTTTGGATGTAGATAGCATAAAAGATAAAAACATCTTAAATTTAGGTTATGAATCTATTGATAGATACAAAGAATACAACTTTGATGATGATAAGATTTTAATATTTTTTATAAATAAAAAGCGTTATTCTGTAATTATGAAAAAAACAAATAATTCTAATGGAGATTTAGCTACTAGAAACAATGTTATTAAGGAGTTATTTGCTAATAAAGCAGGAAATATCAACTAATCTTAGGATTTTAATGTGATAATTTTTGATTAAATAATAATATACAAAGTGGGAGTAGAAAAATCTACTCCCACTTATTTATAATAAACAAATAAATCCCTGAATCTATTGAGTGATTATAATTTTTAGATTGTACTAGCTTACATTTTTAAATTTACATTTTAAAATTTAAGGTGCACTTTCTACTCTAAACTTTAATCTCTACATCAATATCATCAACTGTAACACTTACAATTAAATCTTTAATAATCAAACCTTAGACCATATATATTAAAACTCAAATTAAATTCAGGATTTATCTGGATATCACATTAGAATTATACATTCATATTCAATATCTTAAGTTCTTAATTTATTTTACCCTTAATTCTATTATTAAATACTTTTAATTATTTTTCAATACAATATCAAATTTTAACATTAATAATTTTAAGTTTAAATTTATTTCGTAAATCCAGATACTTTCCACACTCCACCATCATTTATAACATCAATATTAATATCAGAAAAACCTAACTTCCCACCAGCTTTTTCTACCCCATCATTGGCAAATATTACATTATAACTTCTTTTATCTTTTTCTTCTTCTTCTCCTAAATCCATTTTTTCTATATATACAATTGTATCGCTATTAATATAATCTGGTAAATTCATTTCAAATCTAGTATCAGTGAACTACCATCCACTTAACTACCTACGGTAATGTTTGAAGTGGTGGCTTCTTGGTCAAGATAACTATTGTTATCAGTATCTCCAAGCTATTGGGCTAGTTCCTAACCCTTATGATTACCATTTATATGGCTAAGTTTAGTAAATTGATACTTGCATTGATATCTCTATCGTGGAATGCTCCACACTCTGGACATTCCCATTCTCTTAGTCCTAAGTTCTTCACTAATGGATTTTTATATCCACATTTAGAACATAATTGACTAGATGCAAAATTCTTATCTGCTACTATTATTTCTCTACCATACCAATTAGCTTTATATTCTAACATTCTTCTGAACTCCGACCAACTTGCTTCGCTTATAGCTTTCGCTAACTTATGATTTTTCACCATATTCTTTACCTTCAAGTCCTCAATAACTATAACTTGGTTTTCGTGTATTAGTTTAGTTGATAACTTATTTAGGAAATCTGCTCTTTGGTCTGATATCTTTTGATGCAACCTTGCTACCTTCAATCTTGCTTTATATCTATTATTGCTTCCTTTTTGTTTTCTTGATAAGTCCTTTTGTAGTTTAGTTAATCTTTTCTCTGATTTTCTAAAGTGTTTAGGATTATCTACTCTAAATCCATCGCTACATATTGCAAATTCTTTCAATCCAACATCTACACCTATTTTCTTATCAATAGTTTTTAGTTTCTCTATTTCAGTTTCTGCTAATATAGAAATATAATATCTATTACCTGGTGTTCTCGATATAGTACAACTCTTTATTTCTCCATCAAACATTCTATGTTGTTTTATCCTAACCATCGATTTTAGTTTAGGTAATTTTATATATCCATTTTCAATCCTTACAGTACCTTTTTGGTTGTTAGTAGTATAACTCTGATAGTTTATTTTCTTAGATTTGAATTTAGGAAAACCTACTGATTTATCTCTAAAAAAGTTTTTATAGGCTTTATCTAAATTCATTTGTTCATTTGCTAGTGCTAAACTATCAACTTCTTTTAGGAACTCATATTCCTTTTTGTAATGTGCAGGTGTAGGATATTTTATTTTTTTAATATCTAAGTCCTTGTTTTCCTCATATGCTTTAATCCTATCGGATAACATAAGATTATATATAAGTCTGCTACATCCAAAAGTTTTAGCAAAATATTCTTTTTGTTCGCTATTTGGATATAATCTATATTTATATGCTCTTAGCATATTATCCCTACTTTCCTTGATTTTCTATGTATTATTTTACAACATCCAATGGAGCTCCACCAGTTGTTACTAGACAATAATTTTTGCTCCAAAAGTATTCTTTCCATAAGGACTTACGAATACTTAGAAATTCATTCTTTATTCTTCTACTTGATGCTGATTTATAAGCATTTAGGAGTTTAGATATCTCTGTATTTGGTTTTACTTTGAATAACAAGTGCACATGGTCAATATCATGATTCCATTCTAGCAACTCCACTCCATAATTTGGGGAGATATCTACAAATATATCTTTTAGTCTATCTGATATAGAGTTATCTATTACTTTTCTTCTATATTTTATACACATAACTAAGTGATAGTGTAACAAAAATACTTAATGATTATTACTATCTAATTTCATTGTAGTTACTTCCTTTCAGTTTTTACTACTGATTTTATAATACAATACATTTTTTGAAAATCAAGTAAAATAAATAACCTATCGGTTAGGCTTACATCCTCCACCTCCTATGACGAGGAAGAGGAATTTCGCCATAGGAGGTTAAATATATACTCTTTAAACCATTCACCCTTAATATATATTACCATATTTCAAAAGTACATCCACATAACATTAATACATATTCAGGTGCAATTACCTAAAAAATAAGTCTACAAAAAACACAAACTATAATTAAGGTATTATAAATTTTAATTTATAATAATAAAAAAGCCATAGCATATAAAATAAACTATGGCTTTTCTTTACTTATTGAGTTATTCATATTATTTATAACATATCTACATGGATATTTTATATAATATAAGTTTGTAAATTACATATTATATATTTTATAAATTACATGTTAAAAGTTGTTTCAATATATCTTTTTATTTCTTCCGCAGTACCCATATTAAGTACTTCATCAGCTAATTTTTTCATATCCGCTTCTTTAACTGAAGTTATTAATTTTCTAGCAGGAAGTATTGATATTGGAGACATAGAAAACTCGTCTAATCCCATACCTAAAAGTATTGGTATCATTTTTTGGTCTCCAGCAGATTCTCCACACATACCTGCCCATTTACCTTCTTTATGTGCATTATCTATAACTGTCTTTATAAGTCTTAAAACAGCTGGATTAAATTGATTGTAAAGATAGCTTATCTTTTGATTCATTCTATCAACTGCACAAGTATATTGTATTAAATCATTAGTTCCTATTGAGAAGAAATCTACATGTTTAGCAAGTATATCAGATATTACAGCAGCAGATGGCACTTCTATCATCATACCGATTTCTACATCTTTAGCATAAGCTATACCTTCAGAATCAAGTTCTGCTAAAACTTCTTTTACAACTTCTTTAGCTTGTAATAATTCTTCTAAAGATGAAATCATAGGGAACATTATTCTCAATCTTCCATGAACACTTGCTCTATATAAAGCTCTTAATTGAGTCTTAAATATATCTGTTCTATCTAAACAAAGTCTTATTGCTCTGTAACCTAAAAATGGATTCATTTCAGGTTCCATAGTCAAGTAACTTAACTCTTTATCTCCACCTATATCTAATGTTCTTATAACTATAGGTTTACCTTCCATTCCTTCTAATACAGCTTTATAAGCTTCATATTGTATTTCCTCAGTTGGGAAAGAATCTCTATCCATATATAAAAATTCTGTTCTATAAAGACCAACACCTTCAGCATCATTCTTTATTAGACCTTCTATATCATTAGGAGTTCCTATATTACCAGCTAATTCCACGTGTTTCCCATCAAGAGTTACTGATTGCTTTCCTTTTAATAATTGTAATGCTTTTCTTTCCTCTTCATACTTAGCTTTTAACTCAGTGTATTTGCTTATAGTTTCTTCATCTGGATTAACGATTACTTCACCAGTATCTCCATTGAAAACTACAAAATCTCCATCTTTAACATTTGAAGTTATATCACTTAGTCCAACGATTGCAGCGATTTCTAAAGTTCTAGACATTATAGCTGTATGAGAAGTTCTTCCACCTATGTCAGTTAAAAATCCTAAAACCATTTTTTTGTTCATAGTTGCTGTATCTGATGGAGTTAAATCATGTGCTATTAATACTACTTCTTCACTTAAAGCAGATAAATCAACAACTTTGATTCCTAGTATATGTCTAAGTATTCTATTTGTAACGTCCTTTATGTCTGCTGCTCTTTCTTTCATATATTCATTGTCCATAGACTCAAACATACTAACAAACATTTCTTTTATTTCATTTAAAGCATATTCTGCATTTACATTTTCAGTTTTGATTTTATCAATTGCAGAACCAATTAACTCTGGGTCTTCTAAAACTAATAAATGTGCTTCAAATATTTCTGCCTCTTCTTCTCCTAATTCTTGAGAAGCTTTTTCCTTAACTTTTATTAATTCTTCTTTAGAAACTACAACTGCATTTTCTAATTTAGCAACTTCCGCTTCAACATTATCTATAGTTTTTTTCTCAATTACTAACTCACTATGCTCAACTACTAACGCTTTCCCTAAAGCAATACCAGGAGAAGCTCCTATTCCTTTGTAAGCCATAACCCTACCTCCTAAAAATATCTTCTGTATTTTGATTCCAAATTTATAATTAAAAATATCTTACTTATTTCATCATTTAAAATATTTATATTTTCATACCCAATTAATAATAATCTTAATCTTCTGATTAAATAAACATGAAAGTAACAAAGAAACTAAATATTTACAAACTTTTGTCTGTATATTTTTAATGTTTCTCTGTTACTTTTACTCTAAGCAATGATTAGATTATAAATACCAAATTTTTAGAAATTATTATATCTACTCTCCAAATCCACTTTCAACTAATTCAACCATTGCTGCTAAAGCTACTTCTTCATCTTCTCCATTTACAACTAATTTTAATTCTTCTCCTTGAGCTAAACCTAAACTCATTATTCCCATGATTGATTTTGCATTTACAGTTTTGTCTTTTGCCACAACTTCTACTGTTGATTTAAACTCAGCAGCCTTCTTAACAAACATTCCTGCTGGTCTAGCATGTAATCCACTTGCATTTTTGATACTAACTACTTTTTCCATTTTTTAAATCCTCCTATAAACCTAACATTTTATATTTTTTAAAATTGTTTTCCTATTTTTTACTTTAATGGCACTTAGTGGTACTTTTTTGTCCTATGGTCATTTTTTGTTCCCACTAGTGCTACAAAAATATTATACTACTAATATACACTTTTTTCGAGTATAATTACAAATTTTTTTTTGTTTTTTATTTAACTTTGACTTTTTAAGTCTTTTATAATACAATTTGTCAATAATTTTGTGTTTTTGTTCTTTTTAATACTGATTTTAGGTCTAATTTCAAAATTTGATGCTAAATTCTTATTAGAATCAATATTTGTATTTACAACATCTATAACCTTATTAAAATCATATAATTTCACCCTATTTATACTATTTTCTTCAAGTTTTTTCTCATATACACAGTAAAATAAATCTTTATATGAAAAATTTTTGGGTAAACCAAGTGTCTCACCAAGCTTTGGTATTACATTTTCCATAACAGTTCTAAGCGAAACATCTCTTTTTATATTCAATAAGTTACAAATACATTGTATTGTTTCATTACTCATTCTTCTAAATCTATCAAAACAATACTCTTCATCATACTTATACTCTACATCAAAGTAATACTTAATACCATCGCATCTTTCATAAGCTTTCATGGTATCTAAATATCCTAATCGAATATTTTTTTCTACATTATCTCTATCTTTATTAAGAGAACCGCCTAAATATTCTGATGGTATTATGGTTTTTATATTTATATTTTGATGTTTATTTAGGTTCATTTTTCCAAGAAAATCATCAATTAACCTAATTACAACAACATCTTCATATCCTTTATCTTCTAAAAGCCCTATTGGCATATTATCACAAAACATTCCATCCAAATACAATTTATCATCCATTACATTTGTTTGGAAAATAGGCAAACTAGAACTAGCAATTAAATAATCAACCAATCTACCTTGTGGCATATCTTCTATATACAATGGATGAGGATTAATTTTTTTATCCCACCAAACTGTAACAAGTCCAAAGTCTTTTTTTGATTTTCTTATTATATCTTCATTTAATGTAGTTTCCATCAAGTGTCTTAATGGGCTTATATCTATACCTTCATTTTTTCTGGCTTTATTTATAAGTTCAAAAACTGCATTGATATTTTTCGTAGTAAAATCTACATTTTTAAATCTCTCATAGCTTTCTTTGTCAATATTCATAAAATGAGTATAATCATAGTTTAGCCATATATCTTCCATTACCTCAATATCGTTTTGAATTATATATGCTCCATTCAAAGCCCCAATTGATGTTCCTGTTACTCCTTGAAATTCTATACCAAGTTCTCTTAAAGCTTTATACGCACCTATTTGATAAGCTCCTTTTGTTCCTCCACCTTCTAAAACTAATCCTTTCATATTATCACCTACTATTTAAAGCGTTCCTAATTTATATTCCTCAGCAAATATTAATTCAAAAAACTACTTTTAGCTATTGGAGAAAAATAAAATTGTACAAATTTATTTTTATTTTATCAAAAAAATATTCAAAAGTATATATTTTTAATATTTTTTATATGGTTAACTTTTTCTTTATCAATTTAGATAAATTATTAACATTCAACATATTTTTTCATATCCATACTTATTTATATTCCCAAAGAATCTATTACTAATTTATCTATTTTTATCTGCAATTTTTCTACTCTGTCTTTGTCTATTGTTTCATTTAATAAAATTGATATTATTTGTTTTGATAAATCCTCTATTGCTTCATAATTATTATCTCTAAAAATTCTTATCTTCATAACCTTATTAGGATAATAATCATATATATTTTTACTCATTTTTTTAGCTGTTATTTTAAAGTATTTATCATATACACTAGAATTTAAAATTCCAACTAAATATTCATATGAAAATTTATCTAAATACTCATCTTTTATGAAAAAAGAATATACATCTGCACTTGAAAAATTATTATCATAATCTATAGCAAACCTATTTTCTTTGGATTTATATGGATACATTATCTTTTTTCTTTCGAAAAAAAGCTTTTCTCTACCCCATTGAAGCTCATACCACTTTCTTATTCCACTTTTACATTCTCTTCTGTTTTCTAATTTAGTCTTATACACACCTATAATTTCATCAAGTATTTTTTTGTTTTTAACCTCGTCATCTATATCATTTGAGTATATTAACTTATATTTACTTTTCTCTACTACATACTTGTTTATATTTTTGCTTTTTATCCAATCTTTTAAAAGCTTCTCATCTACAAAATTTAACTTTAAATCCCCTTCACTTAAAATAAAAGCCTTATCACATCCTGTAATTATGCCTTGAAAGCTTACAGCTATGTCTTCTAGGCTATATTTACCTTTTTCTTGTATTTTATTATAAAAAGATTCATTATCCTTATTTACAATTATCCATTCATCAGAAAGCAAGTTTTGATTTATATTAAAATATTCAAATTTACTACTATTTAAAAGTTCTTCTAGTGTTTCAAATTTATTTATAGATACATCTTCATTCTTTATTCTAAATATATCTATAGGCGTATCATTCAATTTTTTTTTATTAAAAGTAAGAATACAACTAGAAACACCTATATTTTTAAATATATTTGCACCCAAAAAATCTACTATTTCTTTAATATTAACATTTGACTTAATATAATCTCTCAAATCTTTTCCTGACAAACTTTCTAAGAAATATCTCGGCGTTATAACACTTCCAGTTCCTCCACATTTTAAGATATCTATAATCTTTTTATAAAAACAAAAATATAAGTCAGCTTTATCTTTATAAACTTCACTGTACTTTTCTAAAAGAAATTTTTTATATTTTTTTTCAAGTTTTTTATGTCCAATATACGGAGGATTACCAACTATGTAATCAAACTTATATCGCCAGTTTTTCTTTAGACTATCACAACAAAATAGGTTGATTTTAATACCTTCATCTTTTAAATCATTCGTTGTCTTTTTGTTTTTTAAGCTATCCTTTAGTATATTTATAGCATTTTCATCGATATCAGCACCATATATACAATAGTTCAATATATGATTGTGTATATTATCAATCTGCCAATAATTTTCATCATATTTATTTTTTAATTCATAAATATTTTTTTCAAATAAGTCATATAAAATATCATATACTTCCAAAAGAAAGTTCCCACATCCACAAGATATGTCAAGAATTCTCGGATATGGATTTTTAATTATATCGTGATTTCTCAAGGTTTTTTTAACAATATAATCGACAATGATTTTAGGTGTATAGTATATTCCACCTGCTTTTTTAGTATCTACATCTAAACTATTCTCATACTCTTTAGATAATAGAAAATTATCTTGAGATATATCATCCATAACTGAAAACCTCCAACTATTAGCTAAGCTAAAAATTTATTATTCTAATATCTGTCTTATAGATTTTCTTGATAAAAGTTTATAGATTTCTTTTTCTATCTCTAGTAATTCCTGATTTACCTTGCAACCTTTTAAACAATTACTACAATTAGATACATATCTAGTACATTTATTTATATATATTTTCCCATCAATTATTTCTACAATTGTTCTCAAACTTATTGTATCCAATGATACATTTAACATGTATTTCTTTCCATCTTCTTTATTAAAAGTAAGTAAATTATTTGCACAAAGTTTTCTAAGTAGTTTATATAGTGTTAATATTGGTATATCTTCATTCTTTAATATTGTTTTGACATCTATTGGATTATTTTCTCCATTATTAAATATAGCTCTTACAATTCTTATTGCATAATCTACGTCTTCTGAAATCATTATTCCACCTCCTCAACTGCCATATATTCTTTCAAAAGACTCTCTTCTAAACTTATATTACTTCTTCCAGTAAGAAGTTCCTTGTAACTACATTCTTCTATTGGCTTAGAAAATACATAACCTTGTATAAAATTACATCCCATATTATTTAAAACTTTAACTTGTTCCATATCCTCTACACCTTCACATATAACAGCTAGATTTAAATCGTGCGAAAGATTAACAATGGCTTTTATCATAACCTTTGTTTTTGAGTTGGTTACTATATCTAATATAAGTGACCTATCAATTTTTATAACATCTACTGGTATCCCCTTAAGATTGATAAAATTTGAGTTCCCTATGCCAAAGTCATCCAATGATATATTCATACCTAAAGATTTAATTTCATAAAGTCTCTCACTAATAAATTTTACATCATTTAAAGCTGTTGTTTCTGTTATTTCTATTTCTACAAGTTTTCTAGGAACATTATATGTATCAAACATCGACTTAAAAAAATCTACTAAATCATTCTTATAAAGTTCTACTCTAGATAAATTTATTGAAACTGGTAAAACATTTATCCCTTCTGAAATCCATTTATCAATAGTAATAAAAACTTCTTCAATCACCCATCTACCAATATTATTTATCAAACCACTTTTCTCAGCTATAGGTATAAAATTATTTGGAGCAACCATACCTAAGGTTGGATGAATCCATCTTATTAATGCTTCTGAACCTATAATTTTATTTGTACTTGAATCAAATTTAGGTTGGTAGTGAATTATGAACTCTTTGTTTTTAATAGCTAAAAATAAATCTTGTTCTATTTTCATAAGTGATTTTATTTCTTTTTCCATAGCATCATCAAATTCAACATATTCTATATGCTTTAATCCTTTTGATTTAATTCTTGCCATATCAGCATTATCTATGGCTTTTTTTATGTCAATTTCATCATTATTAAATTTATAAATACCAATAGAAGCTTCAATGTTTATATTCATTTTAAAACTATCTATCTGACTCAAGGTCACAATTTTATTTTTAATAAGGTTTGCCAAATTAGGAATCTTTTCATCTCTATCTTCAAGTTTTATTATTAATAAAAAGACATCGCTTTTTAACTTTCCATAAATAGCTTCATTTCCAAAATAATTTTTTAAGTTGTTTGAGATATTGTCTAATGCTTCATCCCCTAGCTTATAACCATATATCTCATTTATAAGTTTAAGTCTGCATAAATCAAAGCATGCTAACACACAATTTTCTCTCTTATTAGCAAATATATAACTTTGAATATGTTGTAAAAAGTCATCATCCTTAGTTATGTTTATAAGTTTATCCAAATTACTTGTGATATCTAAATTAATTTCGTCTTCATATGCCTTAACCTTAAGGTATGAAATAAACATACTTATGCTAAATAAGATTAATAAAAGCAAAATTTGACTCTTAATGTCTATTCCAATATGCTTTGTAAGTAAAACTATTCCCAAAACACCAATTATAATAAAAACTATTTTATTTAACCAACAAATTTTCATTATACTTTTTTTATTCATATAAATTCCCCTATATTATTTTTTAAATTATTTTACAATCAAACTTTTTTTATATTATATATTAATTATAAGGCACAATTGCTAGTAAATCAATCTAACTTAAAATCACATATAAATAACTCTATTTCTACGATTTTATTTCTCTATTTTTTTCAAATACCAACTAATTTTGACAAAAAAAACTATGAAGACAGACATACATAAAACAGTCTGTAGTTTCATAGTTCTTGAATCTAAATAATCTTTTCAGTATGAAATCATACTTTTAATATAATTCACACCTTTGCATTTTTAATTTAACTTTTACATTTAGATAATAATTAAATTATTTGTTTCCCTTAGAATCCAAATATGAAAGTATACCTTGAACAATTCCCTCTGTAAGTTGCTCTTGATATTTCGCATTTATTATTTTTTGCTCTTCTGAAGGCGTTGTTAAAAAACCACACTCTATTAATATAGCTGGCATATTTGATTCTCTAAGTACTTCAAAATTATTTTCAATTATTCCCCTATCCCTTACTTTAACATAAGATGCTATTGTACTTTGAACTGTTTGTGCAAATTCTTTTGAGCCATCTGTAGCTTTATTTCTATACCATGTTTCTATACCCGTTGCTGTATTTCCATTTTTTTCTGCATTTAAGTGTATAGAAACAAGTACATCAGCAGAGCTATTTTTTGCTAAGTTTACTCTATCCATTAATGATACATATGTATCATCAGTTCTAGATACAACTACTTGAATGTCCTTTTGCTTAGCTAATTTATTTGCTAATTTCTTTGAAATTTGTAAAGTGAGGTCTTTTTCATATCTGTTACTAGTTTTACTTTGAGTTCCTTTATCATTTCCTCCATGACCTGGGTCTATAAATACAGTATATTTTTTGTTTTTATTTTCGTTTTCATCACCAAGGTCAAATTGTTCTGAGTCAACTTTTTGTTGTTGATTTGCTTTATTATTTTTATCCATCCCTTTGACCAAAGCTACTACACCTTGAGTAGCCTTAAATGCAATAAATAAAAATAACGCTGTAAAGCAAATCAGTACTACTAACTTTTTTTTATTTATTTTTCTTTTTTTTCTATTTAGATAGCTGGTATTTTTAGATTTGTTTCTTGAATTATTGTTATTATTGCTTTTCGACATTTCTTCACCCTTCTTGGTATAGATTTTTACATTTTTTCATATTATTAGTGTTATTTTACCACCAAGAAGTTTTTTTTTCAATAATTTAAAATACTCTACAATCTAAAAACTGAAATTTCTTAATTATCCGCCTAAAGTGACATCTTGTGTATCATACCAACTAAAGGCATCTTTTATATCATCACCTTTGAAATCTGGCCAATAATTGTCTATAACATAAAAGTCTGCATAAATTGATTGCACAGGCAAGAAACCGCTTAATCTGCGTCTTCCTCCCCATCTAATTATCAAATCCAGTCTTGACACATCAAATGACTGTATGTAATCCTGTATGTTATTCTTATTTACATTTTCTACTCCTGATATATTATTTAAATCCCAATACCATCCATAATTTACCAGTAAATTTGCTCTTATCTGTCCATCTTTAGCTTGAATTCGATTTGTATATGGTAATAATTCTTCTGGGAACATTGGAGATTTTGTGTTTCCAACAACTAGTAAAGCTGCACCTTCTTCTATCAATATATTTGCTGCATCAATACATGCTTTTGTAAACGCTTTTGTCTGGACTGATGGACGTCTTGTATTATCAGTTGTAAATCCATAAAAAGTTACTTCTTCACAACCCAAATCTCTACATAATCTATAAGATTCTAGTCCAGGATTTATTCCACTTTCATATCCTCTATCCTTTGTCATTCCATTTTGACTTGCCCATCTTCTGTTTCCATCTGGGATAATTCCTACATGTTTTGGTACTCTCATTTTTAATCACCTCTTAATAGGTATTATTATCAAATTCTTACATTATTAATCAAAACTGTAACATTAAATACATTTATTTTTATATAATTATGTAGTAAACTAAATTAAGATAGAGTTAAAAAAACTTGGAGGTTTCTCATGAAAAAAATTTTAATGTTGTTTTTTTCAATAATCTTATCCTTTGGAATGGTTAGTTGTTCTTCAAGTAGCGATTATAAAAACGTTTCTACATCAAAAATTGAAAAAGCATTAAAGTCTTCTGATTTGCTTATAAAAGAATCAAAATTTTTTGATGCAAAAGAATTTAATTATTTTAACGATGTAGAAGAAGACATTATACAAGGTTTTGTAATCAATTCTTCTGAAAAATTATATCTAGAAGATATCATTGTCATAAAAACTGACGATGTAAATAAAATCTATAAAACTCTAGAAAATTATAAAAGAGACATGATTCAAGCACCTTTTGGAGAAGGACATGGAGAAAAAAACAATTCTGAAATAGCAAACAGTACTATTGTTGAAAAAGCAGGTAAATATGTTTATTTGATTTCCGCAGAAAATGTATCTCAAATAGAGAACAAAATACTGAGTATCATAAAAAAATAAATATCTTTATTGATGTTTATTAAATATCAATGTAATTTTTATATAAATAAATTTATTTTATCAAAAATTACATTGATATTTTTTATTTATTCAATTAGTATCATTTAACTCTCTTTGATATTTATATTTTTCTTTTTTCCTAAAACTAAACTTATTAATATCAAATCGACCATAATTACAGTCAATACTAAGTATGTCATCCATGCTAATGTATATCCACCAGACATATCATATAGTTAGTTAGTTTCTATTTCTGCAATTTCTCCCAATACTTCTTCAAGCTGTAATTTATATGCTTCCTTTAATTTATCATTTATACCAGCCAAAATAATCTTTTTCATTTAGAACCCCATCATAGATGGCTATCCAATTTTTATGACTTCTTTTATCTTATCTACAACACCATTTTCAGTATTTCTTTTTGCTCTAAATCTAGCAATTTCTTTCAAATACTCATTTGCATTCTCCATGGCATAGCTATGATAAGCACTCTTCATCATTTCCACATCATTCAATTGGTCACCAAATACCATAGTTTCTTCATATTTTATACCTAACATTCTTTGTACTTTTTTTATGGCACTTCCTTTATTCGCACCTTTTGCAGTTAAGTCAAGCCACTCTACCCCAGAAATACATACTTGAGCTCTATCAGAAAACTTATCAAAGTAGATACTATTGTTATGTTCTGCACCTTTGAAATCATGTATAGCTATCTTTAATATATCACCTTCTACTTCAGTCAAGTCATCTACAATTTTAAACTTTGCATAGTAAGTATTAACTTCTTCTATAAAAGCTTCATCTTTGCTCTCTATATAGGCGTATTTTTTACCACTCATTACAATTTTTTTCCCTTTTATACTTCTTGTTGTCTCTATGATTTCATTTACTAACTCTTTATCCAAAGGATTTGATAATATTTCTTCTCCTTTATATACTACTAATGTTCCATTCTCTGAGATAAACATCATATCATCTTTTATATCTTCAAATTTTTTTATAAGATTTTGATACTGCCTGCCACTTGCAGCAGAAAACATTATTCCCCTCTCTCTTAATTTTTTAAATACTTTATAAAATTCTGGATTTATTTCGCTCTTTTCATCTAACAAAGTTCCATCTAAGTCTGTTGCTATTAATTTTATCATACATTTCCTCCCCCAAATTATATAATTTATGATTATTTTTTATTAATTTTTATCAGTTTAAATTTTCAATTCCTATTATACACCAAAAATTCTAAATTACAATTTACACCTTTTGTAAGATGATATAACTACAATCAGGAAAATATTTTTTCCAATATATACAGTAATTTATAAAAATTTAAATCTTCATATAATTATATTCCAAGAAAATTAATAATAACTACACACTTCCTTCTATAAAATATTATAAAAATAATTATATTATGACAAACTTATGCTAATTTATTGTGTTTTTTATTGCTTATGTAACAATTTTTTAATATAATTAACTATGTGTAATTAAAAAATTTAGAAAGTAGGGGATATTATTGTCAGGACTCAAAAAATTTGTTATATTTCTAGCCCTTTTAGTCATAGCATTTCCTGTCAGTGTATACGGATATGTTTTTACTAAATTAAAAACTATCCAAGATGATAGTATAAATACAGAGGCTCTTAGCAGTAATGACTATAAAAATGAAGAAGATATTACAAATATATTATTATTAGGTACAGATGCAAGACCAGGAGAAGAAGTTTCTCGTTCTGATGCCATGATGATATTAACTATTGATAATAAAAATAAAAGTCTTAAATTAACATCATTAAATAGAGATACGTACGTTAATATACCAGGACATGGAGAGCAAAAATTAACACATGCTTATGTATATGGTCAAGCTAATTTATTAATAGAAACTATAGAAGAAAATTTCCAACTCGATATACAGAATTATGCTGTAGTTGACTTTTTCTCTTTTATGGATATAGTTGATGCTCTAGGAGGGGTTACTGTTACAGTTGATAAGAGTGAAATAAGAGAATTAAACAAATTTATACCTGAAACTTATAAATGGCATAAAAATTCTGACAAAGGCTCTCTTGAGTATATAAGAAGTTCAGGTGAGCAAAAACTAAATGGATATCAAACACTTGCATTTTCTCGTATAAGAAAAAATGATAGTACAGATGAGAGAGATAGAAGACAAAGAAGTGTTATACAAAGTTTAATAAATGGTGTTAAGGATTTACCAGTTACCAAATATCCTAATCTAGTTAATACTATACTTCCATATGTTAAAACTAATATGAGTCCTAATGAAATAATTTCTCTAGGAACAAAACTTTTAAGTATTGGAAACTTAGACTTAAAATCAATGGAATTCCCTCTTTCTACTGAAAATGGTAGAAAAATTGGTAGTGCAGGCTATGTAATTCCTTTTGAAGAATATGAATTAGATGCAATGCACGACTTCATATTTGAAGATATTATGGTTGAAGAGTAAAATATTTATTTATATTAATAAAAAGTTATATACAGAATTTGACAGTAAGTGCATGCCTTTCAAGAAGCAAATTATTTTGTAATTGATAGGTGTGTACTTATTTTTATTGTAAAAAAACATATAAATCTTATTTTTCTTTAAAAATTTAATTAATTTTTTAAAGAGTATACTACACATACTTTTAATTATATATAAATTGACAAATTTTCTTATAAATTATGCCATTGTCTTTTTTTTGTAACTGAAACAAGTATTGAATATATCTCAATACTTTAATATAATTAAGTGTATGCTATTAAAAAATATACAGGAAAAAGAAGAAAGAAGGGGTACTTTTGTCAAAATTAAAGAAATTTGTTATACTACTGGCTTTCTTGGTAGTAATATTCCCTATAAGCGTCTATGGATATTTTTATTATAAATTATCTACTATTCATGACTCAAGCATAAATAGTGATTTATTAGATAATAATGACCATAAAAATGAAAATGGGATAACTAACATACTACTTATGGGAACAGATGCTAGACCAAATGAAGATTCTTCAAGGTCAGATGCTATGATGATATTAACTATTGATAACAAACATAATGATATCAAACTTACATCATTAGCTCGTGATAGCTATGTAGACATCCCTGGTCATGGTAAACAAAAACTTACTCATGCCTATGCTTATGGACAAGCTGATTTGTTAATACAAACAATTGAAGAGAACTTTAATGTTGATATTCAAAATTATGCTTGTGTTAACTTCGAATCATTTATGTATATAATTGATGCTATTGGTGGCGTTGAAGTTACAATTGAAAAAGGAGAAATAAGTGAATTAAATAAATTTATTCCTGAAACTTATGGTTGGAATAAAAGTGATGATAAAGGTAGCATACAATATATTAGAAAATCTGGAGTACAAACTTTAAATGGATATCAAGCATTATCTTTTGCACGTATCAGACATAATGATACAGCTTTTGCAAGAGATGGAAGACAAAGAGAGATTATACAAGCTATAATCAAGAAAACAGAAACGTTACCTGTTACTAAATATCCAGGTTTATTAGATGCTGTTCTTCCATATGTTAAAACTAATATGAAGCCTAATGCAATACTTTCTCTAGGAGCTCAAGTTTTAAAAATGGGCGACTTAAATGTTAAACAATTTGAATTCCCTATTGATGATGAAATTCATAGTACAGGTGGTATATATGGAAAGGCTGGTTGGGTTCTTAGATTTGACCCAGATACTTTAGATATATTACATGATTTTATATTTAATGATATAGAATTTAAACAATAATAACACTAAAAAACATTTAATACAAATATTATTATAAAATATAAGATTAAATATAGAAAAAGAACTATATTACATAATTATTTTCAAGTTGTTATCCATGCTTGATTATAAAATGTATATAGTTCCTTTTTTAATTTCTACTTTTATTTAATACTTTTTAATTTAACATTTTCCAATTTGATACTTTTATTTTAATTTGCCTTTATAGAATTTATAATATAGCATCTTTATTAAATTCTTACTACTGAACTAAGTTTAATAAACTGTTTAATGCAGTTTGATTTATGCCATCTCCAGCTTCATATACTAGACTTGTCTTTTTAGGCTCTAGAGCAGTTTTCTGAGCAGATGTTACACTATTTCCAAGCATAACTACTGGTGATTTTAATTTTGCTGCTAAAGGTCCTGATGTTAATGCATCTACTAACTGATTACTCTTACTTACAAATATTGATGAATATTCAACATTTGGATAGAATTTCTGTATTACTTTTCCATTTGTTTCTTCTCTATTTTCTCCAGCTATTCTATTTTTAGATACATCATTAGTAATAACTTTATCTAATTTACTTATTACTGAATCAGATATACTTAAATTACCACCTATAAAGTATGCATCTTTTACATTTAAGTCTGATACCCAGTTATAGATTTCATCACTTACATTATCTTTTGATACTAATACGATTGGCTGTTTTTCTTCTCCTGCTTTTGAAGCTATAGAAAGAGAATCTGCTTCACCTGTACCACTTGTTATATATAGTTTGTCTACTGGATTAGTCTTAGCTAATTCTTTTGCTATTAAAAGAGATGTGCTATATCTATCTGAGCCACCTACTCTGTTTATTGATACATTTGATAATGTATCTTTTATCTCACTTTCAATTTTATCTCCAATAGAATTATTTCCTCCTATTAAGATAACTCTACTTGGATTAAGTCTTTTTATTTCATTTTTGGTAGATGTTGGTATGTCACCCTTATTTACTAATAATATAGGTGCATCATTTGCAGTAGCAAGTGGAGTTGATGTTATACCATCTACTATAGAATATCCATTTACTAATACTACTGTATCTGAATTTGTAGCCCATCCTTTTTTACTTATTGCAACTGCTGTATCATATCTTTCAGCACCTCTTAATTTTTCCACCTTGACATTAGATGGTGGAGTCACTGGCTGTTCATTGCTGTCAGAGTACAAGCTCTTTAAATCATTTTGTATAGATGTACTATTTGCTATATCTTTAGCTGAAAAATACATACTACCCTTTATTTCACTATATTTTCTATTTAATGTTACTTGCTTAACTATTTCTTTTGCTATGTTTTGCCCATTATAACTTGATTGCCCTTGCTTATATATGCCTTGTCCTATGTATAAATCTACATTTGTTCCTTTTACTTCATTTGCCCACCATGCTACTAATTTAGAGTAATCTGCAGCTTTAAGACCAATTGGCCAGTAAAGTTGTGGAACTACGTAATCAACTAATCCTTGTTTTATCCATGCTCTTGTATCTGCATATGTACCTACATAACTTTCATTACCTGATGTATCTGAACCTGTTGGGTCACTACTCTTATTTCTCCATATTCCAGCTGGACTCACACCAAACACAACTTCAGGCTTTATACTCTTTATAGATGCCTTTACATCTCTAAGTAGAGTATTTACATTTTCTCTTCTCCAATTGTCTTTGTTTTGTCCTTGTCCATATTTTTGATATGTAGCAGTATCATTGAAGCTTACTCCTGGATAGAAATAATCATCGAAATGAACACCATCTATATCATAATTTTGAACTACCTCTGCTATACTATCAACTATGTACTTTCTAACTTCTGGTAGACCTGGGTCATAGTAATACTTATTTCCATGTTTAACTACCCAGCTTGGGTTTTTCTTTGCTGGATGGTTTGCTGGCAACTTATCTATGCTCTCATCTGCCATAGTTATTCTGTATGGATTAAACCATGCGTGAAATTCCATTCCTCTTTTGTGTGCTTCTTCTATTAAAAATGGTAATGGGTCATATCCAGGATCTTTACCTTGAGTACCTGTAAGATATTCAGACCATGGATTTATATTTGATTTATATAAAGCATCTGATTTTGGTCTTACTTGAACCACTGCTGTGTTTATCCCTGAACTTTTTAATTTGTCTAATAGGTCTGTGTATTCCTTTTTTTGCTTGGCTTCATTATTTTTAGTCTTAGGCCAATCTAAGTTATAAACTGTAGATATCCAAGCTGCTCTCATTTCCTTATCATTTGACGAATCAGCAAATGAACTTACACTACACATTGTAAGTGTCATTACCAACGATAATAGTAATATACTTATCTTTTTCATTTCATCCCCCTTAATTTCTTAAATTTATTTTTTTCTACAATATACTCCTTACTAAGTATATCTAAAATTCATATTATCTGTCAAATATTGAATAATATAGTTAATATTTATATTTAATATTTGATTATAATATGAAATAATTTATTATAAAAAAAACAGCAAAGAAATTTATCTTCTTTGCTGTTTTTATAACGTTCATCACTATTTTAATATTAATTAATACTTCACTCTCTATGTAAAACATTAAACATAACTGCATTTAATGTTAATATTCAATCCTATGTAAATTAAATCTATTATTATTGTAAAACACGTGTAGCAGTTATAAGTCTTCTAGCATAATTAGTTCCTGGAGCCATACTAGTAACTTTTACTACATCTCCTGTTTGTGGTGAATGTATAAATTTAGAATCTCCTATATACAACCCAACATGATTTATTGAACCACCTGAACCAAAGAAAACTAAATCTCCTGCTTTTAATTCTGCTCTAGATACTTTCTTTCCTACTGTTGCTTGTGATCTTGATACTCTTGGCAAATTAACTCCTGCTCCATTTTTGTAAACATAAGAAGTGAACCCAGAACAATCAAAAGAGTTTGGTCCAGTTGCTCCCCATCTATATGGTTTACCTTGTTGCTTAAATGCTAAGTTTAAAACATTTTGTACCTTTGCGTCTACATTTCCACCTTCAATAGTTAAATAATCTCCATTTACCCATCCTGTAACATTGTCAACTGTTTTTATTTTTATCCATCCATTTGAATGTAATTCTAAAACTTCAACTTTGTCACCTGTGTTTATCTTTCCTACTATTGCATCATTTGCACTAGCTCCACTTCTCATGTTTAAGAAGTCACATTGATCTACTGTCGCAGTCATAGGTGAATTAGATAACTCTGCTGCACTAGCTGTTATTGCTCCCGCCTCCACTGTAACAACTCCTGCTATTAACACCATCGCTATAAATTTTTTCAATATATGTTTTTTATTTTTAATATTCATCATAATCTCAAATACCTAATCCTTTCGAAAATTTAACATTTTGTTCCTTCGTTTCCAATTCCTAATTAACATTCTAACTTACATCAAAATAAATTGCAACCTTTTTTGTAATCTTTTTGTAATCTTTTTGTAATCTTTTGTTTCTTTTTAGTCTCTATTTGTTTCTTTTTGCTCCCCCTGGTTACAAATTAGAAATATATTCTACTTATCTCGAGTTATTGCAATTTCCTTGATATTAGCATCTTCTGGTTTAATGTAAGTTGGTACTAATTTTCTCATTACACTATCTATTTTTTCAGTTTCTTCATTGTTTGTAATTTCTTTTAAAAGTTTTAAGTATTTTGTTATTTCTTCTCTATCAACATCTATTGGCCTACCAATAAAAATCTTTTTATGCTCTGTATCTAACAGACCTTCTTCTGACATAAGAAGTTCTTCATACAATTTTTCTCCTGGTCTAAGACCAGAAAATTCAATTTTTATATCAACATCTGGTTCAAACCCACTAAATTTTATTAAATTTTTTGCTAAATCCAATATTTTTACAGGCTCTCCCATATCAAGCACAAATACTTCTCCACCTTTAGCCATAGCTCCAGCCTGTATAACAAGTCCTACAGCCTCTGGTATCGTCATAAAATATCTAATGATATCTGGATGTGTAACAGTTACTGGTCCTCCATCTTCAATTTGCTTCTTAAAAAGGGGAATTACACTTCCATTACTTCCAAGTACATTTCCAAATCTAACTGCAACAAACTCAGTCTGACTTTCATCATTCATTGTCTGTATAATCATCTCAGCAGCTCTTTTAGTAGCTCCCATTATATTTGTAGGATTTACAGCTTTATCTGTAGATATAAGGACAAACTTCTTAGCTTTATATTTTGAAGATAAACCTGCTATATTTAAAGTTCCAAATATATTATTCTTTATAGCTTCACCAGGGCTTGACTCCATAAGAGGAACATGTTTATGAGCTGCTGCATGGAACACTACTTCTGGCTTATATTTATTAAATATTTCATCCATTCTTTTTTCTTCTCTTATTGAAGCTATTATTGCTTTTAAATCCAGCTTGTTTTTATATTTTCTAAGCAATTCTTGTTGTATTGCATAAGCATTATTCTCATAATTATCAACTATAATAAGCTCTTTAGGATTAAATCCTGCAATCTGTCTGCAAAGCTCTGAACCAATTGAGCCTCCTCCTCCAGTTACAAGGATTACTTTTCCTTCAATGTAGTTACTTATCTCTTTTAAATTTGTTCTTATAGGCTCTCTACCCAATAAGTCTTCTATTTCTACCTCTCTAATCTGTTTTATGTCAACTTTTCCATCTATAATTTCATAAATCCCTGGTATTGTCTTTATTTTACAATTAGTATTTTTACACATATCAATAATTTCTTTTTTTCTGCGTTTTTCTATGTTGGCAATAGAAAAAATTATTTCATCTACTTTATATTCTTCAACTATATCATTTATCTTTGAAGTTGTTCCTACAATCTTTACATTATGAATTATTCTTCCGATTTTATTTTTATCATCATCGATTATAGCTACTGCGACTTTTTTAAGTTCTGAATTTCGCTTTAATTCTTGTATAACCATCTCTCCAGCATCTCCTGCTCCAATTATAAGAATGTTAGAAACCTTCCCTCTAGAATAGGTTTTATTCATGACTATTCTTATAGCTCTGTACCCTATTCTCACTCCACTTGTAAACATTATAATGAATATCGTATTTAATACATAAAGCATTATAGGATAATCGAGTCCCAATATTCTATTTATCACATAAGCTGGAATTAGATAAGCTAAAGTTGCAATAAAAATCGAAATAATTTCTTCTTCTCCTGCATATCTCCACAATGTGTTGTAACACTTAAACAATCTAAATGATACTATATGGAGTACAATATATATACAAACTGAAATTATTACATTATTAACATTGAATACATCTAAATTTCCTGTCAAACTCAAAGACATTCGAAATGCTACTAGCACGCTACAAATATCTAGAATTAATAATGTTAGTTGTCTAAATTTATATTTTTTAAAAAGCTTATTAAAAAAGCTTTCTTTCTCTAAATCTATACTTTCTCGCATAACTAGAAGCCCTCCATTAAACAGCAAAAGCTACGCACCTAAGCATAGCCAACAACATCTATCTTTTGCTGTATTTTTCAATTCTTATTTTTTATATTTATCTAATATAGAGTCGTATATTTTTGCTATATCATTAAAGTTTAAATTAACTTCATAATTTTCTCTAACAAACTGACGCCCTTTTTTACCCATATTAAGTCTAAGTTCATCATTTTCCATTAGCTTTATTATAGCATTTTTTATTTCTTCTGGTTGCTTTGGCTCTACAATTAGCCCAGTTTCATTTTTCAATACAGATTCTGGATGTCCACCTACATTTGTAACAATGACAGGAACTTCACAAGACTCTGATTCTATTGCAGCTACACCAAACCCCTCTCTCAAAGAAGGAAATACAGTTACATCAAAAGAATTAAAAGTCTTACTGACATCCTCTGGAGATATTCTACCTAAAAATTGGACATCTTCTTCTAGTCCTAATTCCTTAGTCAAATTCACTAAGTTATCCATTTGACTTCCAGAACCACCTATTTTTAAAATTATTTTCTTTTCTTTATATTCATCTTTCAACATCTTAAATGCTTGTACTAAATATTCAATTCCATATTTTTTTTCCAAACTCTTTATAATTCCTATTACAAAAGCATCTTCTTTTTCTACTTCCATAGGTTTAAATCTATCCATATCTACTCCGAAAAAGGTTACATCTACATGCTTAGTTGTATATTTATTAGCTTCTTTAGCCATGTCTCTACTATTTGAAAATATATAATCTGCTTTTCTAAAGTTATGTTTTATAATTTGTTTTTGTATAAAACCATTGTTTGGGAAATCGTAAATATCAGTACCCCAAACAGAAATAATATATGGATGATACCCAAGTAAACTCCCTATAAATCCATAGCTACTTGCATATTGTGCATGAAGTATATCTGGCTTTATTTCATTTACTAGTTTCTTTATTTGTTTTATTGAACCTAAGTATCCTGTTTTTTTAGAAATATTTTCATTTTTCAGTTCTTCTACGTTAGAACCAAAATCATATATTTTAATTCCTTCCATGTGACCTCCATTTAAAGAGATTACATGAATGTCATATCCTTTATTTTTAAAAAAACTACACCATTTCAAAGTATGAGGATTTGACCCATCAGCCAAATAACAAACAGTCTTCATAATATTTACCTTCCTATCGAATAATACTCAATACCTAGTTCTTTCATATCTTCAAGCTTGTAGCAATTTCTTCCATCTAGAACTAAAGGATTTTTCATCTTTTCCTTATACTTATGTATATCATAATTTAAGACATCTTTCCACTCTGTCATTATAAAACATATCTCTGCATCTTCTATTGTATCATCTATAGATTTAGCATAAAGTATAGAATCTCCAAATATTTTCTTAGTATTTTCAACTCCTATTGGGTCAAATGCAGTAACTTTTGCTCCTCTTTCAAGCAAATATTTTATATTTGGGATAGATGGAGCTTCTCTTATATCATCAGTATCTGGCTTAAATGTTAGTCCTAAAACAGCAACTTTCATATCTTGAAAGCTCTCTACTAGTTTAGATGCCTTTCTAACTAATTTAAGTTTTTGGCTTTCATTCACTTCTATAGCAGCTTTTACTGTTTTTAACTCATATCCATTATGTTCAGACAACCAGTGAAGAGCTTTTGTATCTTTAGGGAAACAAGAACCTCCATAACCTATACCTGCTTTTAAGAATTTACTTCCTATTCTATCATCATAACTCATTCCTAAGGCAACATCTTCCACATTAGCTCCTGCTATCTCACAAAGATTTGCAATATCATTCATAAAAGATATCTTAAGTGCTAAAAAATTATTTGATGCATATTTTATCATTTCAGCACTATTTCTATTGGTTACTATTATAGGTTGATTAAAAGGTTTATAGATTTCTTCCAGTATTTCTCTTGCCCACTCACTTTCCACTCCTATAACGATTCTTGAAGCATGTAAAGTATCTCTTACTGCGCTACCTTGTGATAAAAACTCTGGATTAGATGCAAGTTCAACTTTCACATCATTTTTTAAGTTTCTATTTATATAATCTTCTATTTCTTCATTTGTTCCAATTGGTACTGTAGATTTTATTACTACTAAAGTATCTTTTGTTACAGTTTCAGCTATTTGCTTTGCAACTGCCTTTATATAATCTAAATTAGCTGAACCATCACTTCTTTCAGGAGTTCCCACAGCTATTAGTATTATATCTACATCTTCATAAGCTTTTTTATAATCTGTAGTATAATTTATTCTTCCTTTTTTATAATTTCTAACCATAAGTTCTTCTAGGCCTTCTTCATATATAGGTGCTATCCCAAGTTGCATCGATTTAACTTTGTGTTCATCTATATCAACACAAATTACATTTTCATTGCCTACCTCTGCTAGACAAACACCTGTTACTAGCCCTACATATCCAGTCCCAGCTATAGCTATTTTCATTTTTTTACCTCCAAGTATATAAAACTTATACTCTTTTTTTAATGGCATTAAAAACATAGAAACAAAATACATATAGACTTTTTGGTAAACTTAAATTTTCAACATTTCTATAAGTATTCCAAGTTCGTTTTAATGCTTTTATCTTATTGCTTGATATAGAATTCCCAACTAGCCTATAATTCACTAAATCTTCTTGAATTCCATATGCATATTTTTCCTTTTTAAGTAATTGTAACCAAGTTGCAGTATCTTGTCCTCTTCTTACTAAAGGCATACTAAATTCACCTATGACATCCTTATCGATGACTACAGTAGAACACCCTATTATAGTATTTCTAAGTAATCCTTCATAGTCAATCTTTTTAGGTGCTCTTGCAACTTTACTCGTTTTTGTTCCATCTTGTCTCATATATCTATAAGATGTAAAAGAAAACCCGATATTTTCTTTTAACATATATCCTATCTGAATTTCTAACTTTTTACTCTCCCATAAATCATCACTATCTACAAATGCAATAAATCTACCTTCCGCATTTTCAATACCAACATTCCTAGATACTGCAGCTCCAGAATTTTTTTCAAGCTTTATATATTTTATTCTAGCATCTTCTTTTTGAAAACTTTTTATAATTTCACTTGAATTGTCCTTAGAACAATCATCCACTAATAAAAGCTGCCAATTTTTATAAGTTTGATTTTGGATTGACTTTATTGTCTCTGATAAAAACTCTTCTGAATTATATACAGGAGTAATTATCGATACTAAAGGCTCATTCATATTTTTACTCTCCTTATATAGCAACTAGCAGTACTATACCAACAAGTTTACTTAGATACTAACTTTTTTTGTCCAATATATTTGTAATATCCTAATGGGAACAACACTAAATACAATAATTTATCAGATATTTTTTTGATTTCGCCAAAATAATGACTGTCAGATAACAATGAGTATCTAGCTAAATTTATGTAATTCTTTATCCACATATATGGATATCTACCTAAAGGATATGTATTTTGATTTATTAAATATAAAAACTCTAATGCTCTACCTTTTAATGCATTTTTATTTAATATATTCTTAGTCAAACCATCATCCAAATAATCTCTTATTATCATAGGTTTGTTTACACATTTAACTTTATAGTATTTAGACATTTCATTCCATACTACACTTTCTGGTAAAAATCTCACTTCTTTTCTTTCTGGAAAAGGAAATTTTATAAGCTCATCAGTTACAAATACTATGCTTTTATCTCCCTTAACACCATATTTAAAATATAGGTCTGCAAAGTGACATATTTTTTTATCCTTAGGCATTTCTGTGCCTATTAAATCTCCACTTGGGTATACACAAAGTCCAACAACCCCACTAAATCCTTCTTTATTTTCTACAGAATTCCATTCATCATTAGCAATTTCAAGAGAATCTTTAATTAAACCATCATCACTATCTACAATGAAAAATAGTTCTCCATCTGCATTTTTTACACCTAGATTTATTGCAGTATGCTTTCCTCCATTTTCTTTGTATATATATCTTATATTTAATTTATCTTCTGATATAAATTTTTCAACTAATTCTTTAGTACCGTCACTACTTCCATCATCAACAATCAACCATTCAAAGTCGTTGAAATCATATGTTTGAGCTTTTAAATCATTATACAAATTTTCAAGTAAATGTGCTCTATTATATGTTGGAGTAAATACAGTAAATTTATATTTATACATTAATTAAATCTTCCTCTCTATCTAACTTTTTTTAATTCCATTTATTCCATAATTAATAAAGTAGTATATAGCTTTGTATAGAGGTATTTTTTCTATATTTCTATATATATTCCAAGTCCACATAGCAGCCTTTATCTTATTACCACTAAGGGAGTTACTAGATTTTCTATATAATGCTAAAACTTCATTTATTCCATGAGCGATATGTCCTCTTTTCAATATAGATAACCACAAGACATAATCTTCATGTCTTACACCACTCATTTTAATTTCAAAATCCAATTTAGACTTATCAATTACAACAGTAAGACATCCCAAAATATTTCCCTTTAATAACCTTCTATAATCTACATTAGGTGGCACTTTTATTACTTTATTTAACTTTTTATCATTTTCGTCCATCAGTTCATATGAAGTAAATGAGATTACATAGTCATTTTCTAACATAAAGTTTACTTGTTTTTCTAACTTACTACTATTCCACTGGTCATCACTATCTAAAAAAGCTATAAATTGTCCTGTCGCATTACTTAATGCTAGATTTCTAGCATTAGAGACACCCTTATTAGTCTCAGTCTTTATGCATTTTATTCTACTATCTTGTTGCATATAAGATTTGACTATACTAGGACTATTATCTGTTGAGCAATCATCAATAATTAACATTTCCCATTCTTGATAAGTTTGGTTTAATACTGATTTTATGGTTGCTTCAATAAATTTTTCAGAATTATACATGGGAGTAATTATAGATACTAAATTCTTCTTCATATTACCTTCCTCATCATTTATAAAATATTTATTTAATTTTACTTAATACACAATCATATATCCTCTTGCAGTTCTTATTGTCATTATATCTGAAAAACTTATTTCTTTCATTTTTTTGGTTACCCATAACCTCAAAATTATTTTCAATAATATCAATAAGTTTATTCACAGCTTCATCATTATTATAAGCCAAAGACCCAAACATTTCGCTTTTTAAATCTATATACGAGTCAACTTTTTCCATATATTCATCTAAATCAAATTGATAAAATAAAATAGGTCTGTTCATATAGAGAAAATCTATGGCAACACTTGAATAATCAGTTATGTTTGCAGCTGATTTTCTTATTTCATTTGCTAGAGTTACCCCTTTATCTAAAAATACAATTCGTTTACCAGTTATGTTTTCTTTTATGTCATCTATAAACTCATGCATAAGATGATGCATATAAATTTTTACATTTATATCTTTCTCATCTAATATTTTATTTAATTTATCATCATTCAAGAAATTCATTATATTTTTAAAATAATCTGTATCTGTAAATTTTCCTGAACTAAATTTTATCCAGTCTCTCCATGTAGGAGTATATAATATATCTCGTGTTTGTGCAACTTCATTTGTTGGTAAATTGTCATATCTTGCATTTCCAATTATATAAACTGAGTCATCTAACATTCCCCAATCATTTACCATAACATCTCTTTCAAACTCAGAACTTGCTGTAACTATATTATAACTTTTATATAGGTTATCTATAATATTTTTAAACTTTTTATTCATTGGCTTTCTCTTTTTAAAACTTATCGTTCCATGATTTAAGAACACTTTTATCGTCTTTTTATGGAAATAATTAAGAACAGGTACAGCAAAGTTATAAGGTGCTATATCTGCTGATGGCGCATGTGAAAATACTATAGCTTTTGAATTGTAATAATATAGATAGTTTTCTACACTTCCTCTTATTAATTTCTTGCCTGGAATTTTATTGAATACTTTACTGTCTTTATTTACTACCCAATAAGTTTCTACATCATTATGTTCTTTCAACATATACTCATAAAAGAACTTGGCATTATCATTGTATATATCTCCTGAATGTCCACCTATAAGCCAAATATTTCTACCATTAAACTTATGCTTACTAAATGGATACATAAAAAAAGCCAAAAGCATATTTATTAAAAATTTAACCTTGTCCATAAACACCATCCTCATTATAACTTATACTGTCTAAATCCATTAATTCTTCCTTTTATAGTGGCACTATGATAATCTTTGTTGGAACTCAATATAAGACCGCCTATATTTCTTACAAGCTTTGATGCCATAACCTTTACAAACTTATAATTCTTTCTATAGACTATTTCTTTTTTGCAAATGGCTCCAAAACCTCTTCCATAGTTATAATCTTTTTGATACTTTTCTTTAGATTTAGAATGTTTTTTTGCAGGATGGTAAATTATATCATTCCCAAAGTATTTTCCTTTAAATCCTAAACTCAACAGGTTTAAAACATAATCTATCTCTTCACCAGCACCAAAATCTCCACCAACACCTAATTTTTCGTCAAATCGTGTATATTCTTTTTCTCCAAAATCAACAAAAAAAGTTATGGATGTTATAGTATTTAAAACGTTGGAACTTGTGATATCACAAGTTCCATCATACATTTTCTTAAATGCATCAATTTTATTTGCATCCATAGTTTTACAACTGTATATTTTATAATCTTTATTTTTATTAAAGAAGTTTGTAACTTTTTCTAATGTATCATTTTCGTAGACACAGTCATCATCAGGAAAACCTATAATTTGTCCTTTAGCATTATCTATGCCTACATTTCTGTTATAACTTAATCCTAGCTTATCGCTTTTTATATACTTTATATCTAACTTATCAACGTATTTATCAACTATCTCCTTAACTTTGTTATTATCATTTTGATCTATTACTATAAGTTCAAAGTTCTTGTAAGTTTGATTTTCTAAGCTATCCATAAGTAAGTATATATCATCATATCTATTTAATGTTGGCATTATTAATGATATTAACATTACTACCTCCTACTTTTCATTTTCCACAAATCTACCTCTCTTTTATCATTTAATATTACTTCTTTTATTAGTAATACTATTGTGAAACTAAATGAAGCTTCTAATAATAAATTTTCTGCAAAAGAATATAGTAAAAATATGAATAAAGCTACTAAATACTCTTTTTTATCTTTTTCTATAAAGCTTTGTATACCTTTATACATCAAAAACATAAATAAGATGCAAGCAATTACTCCTAGTACACTAATTATATATATATAAGAACTGTCTAATGGATTAGTTGCTTTTATAGCAGCACTATATGAATTTCCAAAAGGTTTCATAAAATTTCCCTCTTGAGCTAAGTATACATTCCAGAACTTAGGTCTACTTGCTAATAATCTATTTAGTACACTACTTTTAGAAAACATCATACCAATAATTACACTAAATAAAGTAAGTATTATCGGTGATGTCTTTATAAGCATTGGTAGTACTTTTATTTTTTTTAGGTCTATCACTCTTATTATCTCTACAAATATTAATCCTGCTAATATAGTAAAAAAGCCAGTTCTACTATATGTAGTTTGATAAACAAAGAATGCAGATCCAAATAAAATTATTCTATCCCATTTATTATAGTTTTTATATCTTAAGAATATATATGCTGCATATATAGTAACCATATAATAAAATACTCCATTTGGATTACCAAGTCCAAAATCCATTCTTGTAACAAGCGTATCTAATTTTCCTATATATCTATAGTGGACTTCCTGATTAAATACTAATGAAGGAAATAAATTGAATAATAATATAGCTCCTATTAAAAAACATACAGATATTATTAAATAACTTTTAACTATACATTTATCATCTATTTGTTTAGCTGATACAGCTAACAAAACAATTAATAATATAGCTCCTTCTCTATTTAATATATAAAGTAATACACAAGCTCCAACTAGCACCATTTCTGTTATACTTTTTTTCTTATCAAATAAAAAAAGTAGCATTAGTATTCCTATTGAAGAATAAAATAACGCTGATTTAATTATCCCTATACTCAAATCTGGGTCAATAAATGATATCATATACTTTCTAAGTACTATGATAAACAAAACAAATATATAAAGATATTTTTTAATCATAATATTTCTATCATCGTTTAAAGTCTTCATTTCACTTTCTCCCTTTTAGCTTCTTAAAGTATTACTTGCAAATATTTTACAACACTTCCATATCTTATTTACACCTGTTAAGTGCTTGCTTTCTAAGAAATAATTTCTTTTCTTAGCCCAACTTTTTCCCCACCAATGTATTCCATAAGTATTTTCTGTAATACATTCTGGTGTAAAGTCTTCTTTAAATCCAAAAGGATAAAAATATTCTTTATCGTAGACACGGATGCCTTCTTCATAGTTATTTTGGTCAATCTTTTTATAATTTTTTTCCATAAGATAAGTCATAACCTTTGGTATTGTAAACAATGAAGAAGTAAGCACCTCTTTTTCGTAGTACTCTAATAAATCTTTAAAGAAAGGATGTCCTTTTTCTACACCTATTATGGCTGCATTCATGTATTCTCCATCATCTTCATATCCACATATAAGCCTATTATTTTCTAAAAGAGGAGTTATATCCTTTAATATCTGCATATCTGTATCCATATAAACTCCACCTTGTTCATAAAGTACTCTTACTCTTGTATAATCTGATATGAACGCCCAAAGCTTTCTTTTATAACATTCTTCCAAAAACTTATTTCCTTTTATTTCTTTCTCTATATCAAAGTTTTTTTCATTCCACTCTACTATCTCATATTCTGGAAGTTTTTCTTTCCAGGAATTTATACATATATTTTCTATATTTCCTTTTGGACCACCAAACCATACATAATGTATTTTTTTAGGAATCAAATGAACACCTCCTACATATATTCTTGTCTATCTTCTTCTTTTAATTGCTCTACTATCTTTTTGACATCTTGAGCTTTATCTTTTCTACAAACCATAACTGCATCATTCGTAGATACTACTATCAAATCACTAATACCTATTGTCGATATTAATTTGTCATCTGAATATATAATTGAGTTTTTAGTATCTATAGTAATATTTTCACCTCTTTTGATGTTACCTTCATCATCAGTTGGATATATCGCACCTAGGGAGTCCCAAGAACCAACGTCATTCCAACCAAAATCACCAGGAACTACTATAACGTCATTACTTCTTTCCATAATACCATAATCTATAGAGATTGATTGTATTGTTGGATAGATTTCTTTTATTTTTTCTATTTCTTCTTCTGTTCCTAAGTAATTACTGATTTCCTCTAATTTTTCATATACTTTTGGTAAGTATCTCTTAAAATCTTCCAATATCTTGGATACCTTCCATACAAACATCCCACTATTCCACACATATTTCTTAGAATTTACATACTCTTTAGCAATTTCATAGTTTGGCTTTTCTACAAACTCCACTACTTCATATGCAACATTTTCTATTGTATTTTCTCTACTAAAGTTTATGTATCCATATCCTGTTGATGGGAATGTAGGATTTATCCCAATAGTTACTAGTTTATCATTATTTTCTGATATATAAATAGCTTTTTCTAAAATAGCTTTAAATTCTTTTTCATCTTTTATATAATGGTCAGCTGGATATACACACATAACACCATCACCATATTTTTTCATTATGTTAAAGGCTGCAAAACCTATAGCTGCTGCCGTATTTCTGGCACATGGTTCTGGTAAGATATTGCTGTATAAACATTTATCTTTCACTGTATCTTTTAAAGCGTCCATTTGCTTCTCATTAGTTACTATAAATAAATCCTCTTTGTTTGCTAGAGAATCTATTCTGTTTATAGTTTCATTTATTAAAGCATCTTCTCCACTTAAATTTATAAGCTGCTTAGGTACTTCTTGTCTACTAAGTGGCCAGAAACGAGTTCCGCCTCCTCCAGCCATTATGACATTATATACTTTCATCGTTTATCTCCCCTTAGCTCTTTATATAGAATCCACCACATTTAATATATAAGATATTAAATTATTCAACTTAGATTCTACATCTTCTTGGTTATCTGAATTTGCTCCAAAGTAAAATTTAATTTTAGGTTCTGTACCTGAAGGTCTTATAGCTATCCAAGAACCATCTTCAAGTAAAAATTTAAGTACATCTGATTTAGGTAAATCATCTACTCCATCTTTATAATCTAAAATCTTATCTACTTTTACATCAGCCACATTATCTATTTTAACACTTCTAAAGTAAAGCATCATCTCTTTTATTTTTTTTATTCCTTCTATGCCTTTTAAAGTCACTGACTTTAATTCCTCTTTGTAGTACCCAAATTTATTATATGTATCCATCAAGGCTTCATACAAGTTCATACCTTTTGAAAAATAGTATGCTGCCATTTCACATATCATAAGCGAAGATACAACACCATCTTTATCTCTAGCATGAGTTCCAATTAAGTAACCATAGCTTTCCTCATATCCCATTATAAAGCTTCTATCATTACTTTCTTCAAACGCTTTTATTTTTTCTCCTATAAATTTGAACCCTGTTAAAGTATTTAAACAATCTACATTATAAGCCTTTGCTATTTTTGCACCTAGTTCTGATGTAACTATAGTTTTTATTATTGTAGGATTGTTTTTAGGAAGTTTATTTTCTTCAACTAAACTCTCTACTATATATCTAACTAAAAGTGAGCCAACTTGGTTTCCATTTAAGACTACATACTCACCACTAGAATCTTTTACAACAACACCTACTCTGTCACAATCAGGGTCTGTTCCTATTATCAAATCAGTACCATTACTCTTTGCCATTTCAATAGCTATATTAAATACTGACTTTTCTTCAGGATTAGGATACTTAACTGTTGAAAAATTAGAATCTGGCAATTCTTGCTCCTTAACCACCATTACATTTTCAAAGCCACATTCATTTAAGACTCTTCTTACTGGTTTATTTCCGGTTCCATGAATAGGTGTATATATTATTTTTAATTTTTTTCCATATTCATCTATCGTGCTTTGTCTTAAAACTTGCTTCTTAACAGCCTTTATAAACTCATCATCTATTTCATTATCTAATATAGTTATTAAATTTTTAGATAAAGCTTCTTCAAAATCTACACTTTTAATGATACTGTAATCATCAATCTTATTAACTTCTGCAATTATATCATTGGCCATATCTATACAGATTTGACCTCCATCTGAGTCATATACCTTATATCCATTATACTCTTTAGGATTATGACTTGCTGTTATTACTATTCCCATAGCACACTTTAAATATCTAACAGCAAAAGAAAGTTCTGGTGTAGGCTTTAACTCTTCAAAAATATAAGCCTTTACACCATATGCACTTAAAGTTTTAGCTACTTCTATACAAAACTCTCTTGACATGTATCTACTATCATATGCTATAACAATTCCTTTTTGCTTTCCTTCTTCACCTTGCGTCTTCATAATATAATTTGAAATTCCAAGTGTTGCACGTCTAACAGTATAAATATTGATTCTATTAGTTCCCGCTCCTATTATACCCCTTAGACCACCTGTACCAAATTCTAAATTTTTATAGAATCTATCTTGTATTTCTTTGTCATCATCCTTTATACTTAATAGCTCTTCTTTGGTTTGTTCATCAAAATAAGGAGAATTTAACCACATCTCATAATTATTTTTATAATCCATATTTTCATCCTTTCTGACTCTATTTTAATTTTTTAAGGTAAATGTCTATCTTTTAAGTAGTTTTTGCTTTCCTTTTTTTAAAAATTCAAAAGCTAAGTCCATCTCTTCTACCTTAAATAAAACTATCAATATCGTATATACAGAAGCCCCACCTAATACTCCAGTTCCAACTGCTATAATTTCTTTAATTGTTCCTGCACCTATAAATGCATATAGATTGTTATATATCAATAAAGTGACTACTGCCATCACACCTGATGCTACCAAACTTTTAAGACCAGTCTTTATGATTTTATCTCCTCCAAAATATCCAGTTTTCTTTTTAAGAGATATAAACAATAATATAACTGTAATTATATTAGACGTACTAGTTGATATAGCAATACCTGCATGACCAAGTGGTCTTATCAATATTAAATTAAGAACTATATTTATTATTAGCGCGATACTTCCATTTATCATTGGTGTCTTTGTATCTGAAAGAGAATAGAATGCTCTATATAAAACATCTCTTACCCCACAAGCCAATAAACCTAACGAATATAATCTAAGAGCTATAGATGTAAGGTCTGTTGATAATGCATCAAACTTACCCCTTTGGAATAGTATTCTAACTAGAGGTTCTGCTAATATAATAGCTCCTATGGATATTGGAAGCACTACCAATATAATACAATTTGATGACTTTACAATAGTACTTATAAATCCTTCTTTATTATCTTTACCTGACATTTTTGCCAACTTAGGATATATAACTGTTATTATAGATGTAACAAATAATGCCATAACAAACTCATTTAGTCTATTTGCATAGTTAAGGGCAGACAACTTTCCATCCCCCAAAGTAGTTGCCAATAACCTATCAACAAATATATTTAACTGTCCAACAGCTACACCTATTAACATAGGCAAGACTAGATTCACTAATTCTTTTATGGACTCATCCTTTAAATTTATATATGGTTTATACTTGTAGGACTTCTTAAATGCAAATGGGAGTTGAAACAATAACTGACTTGCCATGGCAACCAATGCTCCTGCTGGTAATATCCATACATTTTTACCTGCACTTAGTGCTATTGCTGCTATTATTATGATATTATATGGAATTCCTATAAGACCTGGAATTACAAAACTCTCATTCACCTGTAAAAATGAACTAAATATTTTACTTCCACTTAAGAACAAAACTCCTGAAATCATTATTTTAGTAAATAGTATTGCTGCTTGAAACTTAGCAGGGTCACTTCTAAATCCTGCTGCAAATACTGTAACAAATTGCTCTGTAAATAAAAGCCCAAAAATAGCTATTATTATAGCCATTATATAGCATATATTTAAAACATTGTTAGTAAATTTTAAGGCACCTTCATCTCCGAGTCTTTTCTTTGTCTCAAAGTACATAGGTATATAAGTTGTAGCAATTGCAGAACCTATGACTGCTATGATTAAACCAGGTATATTTAATGTTAATACAAATACATCTGCATACATACCTGTTCCATAGAAATTCGCAAGTACAAGTTCTCTAAGGAAACCTAATACTTTTGAAAACATAGTGGCCGCCATAATCCACAATGCTGCTTTAGCTGTTTTTGACATTTTCTTTCTCCTTCTCTAATTTAAACTCTAAAAGTAGAACTTTTAAAACTGCTTATAAACATTATTCTGATTAAGTAAATTTAACCTATGAAAAGCTTCCTTAATAAATTAAAGACTATCTTGACTCATATCTAAGCGCTCTAAATACAATCAATAGTAATAATAGTATTAATATTATACAAGATAAGGATGTTAAATTAAGTATACTCTTTAACAGACTATAATTACCTACTGTATATCCAACTTCAATTACATCACTTATGTTGTTATCTTTCAAGAATTTATCTTGTGCATGACTTAAATTATCACTACAAATCAGTATTGGCATATTTTCTTTGGCCGATACTACTCCCAAAGAAATATATTCGTTTACATCAGATCTACTTCCAAAATCTAATTTAGCAGTATAGATTTTCTTTATATCTTTTTCATCATAAAACTTCTTTATTAAATCGATATTTGTGCTTGACTTATTTATTTGCTTTATACCTTCTATATTCTTTAAGCTAGAATCAATGTCTGCAATAAACTCTTTTGAATCACCTAATGCATATATTTTTTCAAGGTTTTTACTTTTTAAGAAGTCAATTTGTTCTTCAAAACCTTCATCTTGAGCCCATATTATTGGCATTCCATTTTTAGCTGCATAAGAATATACAGATATGGCATTCTCTAATCCTGTAGTTGAGCTAAGTAAAAATGCCTTATCGAATCCTACTGTTCTGTACATTTCTCTAGCTATCTTTAAAGATGTATCATATCTGTCTTTTCCTCTTATTCTTTCTACTTTAATTCCCATTTTCTCTATATTACGTTCAGCATCTTTAGATACTGCCTTTAAACCACCTATTATCGTAACCTTCTCTGGACCTAACTCTTTTAGATAATTTCTTGTTACTCTACCGACATTTTTACTCTTAGTTACAACTATCGGAGCATTTTTTACATATGCCAAAGGTGTTGCACTTATACTATCTACAATTGACTCTTCATTTACAAGAATTACTTCTTTAGAATTCTTGAATACTCTTTTATTTAATTCTGTTGAAATCTCTGGTATACTACCTTCTATCAACTCTTTTTTAGGACTTACATCTGCAAATACCCCCACTGTACTAGAAATAGAGATTAGCAAAACTAACGATAATATAGTAGAAATTTTTTTAATCATAAGTTCTCATTCCTTTTCTTTTTGTATTTTTTGACAATAAAAAAGCTCTTTTTTAAAGAGCTTTTTCATTGATTAATAATCTAATATTTTAAAATTATCTAGCTCCGTCTCCTGTCAATACTACTTTAACAGTTTTAAAGAGTATCTTAAAGTCAAGTAATATACTCCTATTTTTTATATAGTAAATATCTTCTTTAAGTTTTTCTTCAGGAGTGATTTCGTATCCACCATTTACTTGTGCCCAACCTGTAAGTCCAGGTTTTATAGCAAGCCTGTTGATAAATCCAGGTATTTCCTCATTAAATTGAACAGTAAAGTTTGGTCTCTCTGGTCTAGGACCTATTAAGCCCATGTCCCCCTTTAATATATTAAACAGCTGTGGAATCTCATCAATTCTAGTTTTCCTAATAAACTTTCCAACCTTAGTTATTCTAGGATCATCTTTTTCAGCCCATTGTGCGCCAAATTTTTCTGCGTCTGTTCTCATAGATCTCAATTTATATATATAGAATCTTCTCCCGCATTTTCCTAGTCTTTCTTGCTTATAAGTTATTGGTCCTTTGTCCTCTATTTTAATAAGAATTCCAAATATTGCTATTAAAGGTAAACCTACTACAAGTCCTAATATAGATAAAACTAAATCCACAACTCTTTGGTACAAGTCAAACAACACTGTGCCTTTTACTATGCTATAGTCAATCTCACTTGCAATTTCTTTATCTGCCCCTGGATAGCTTGTAACTTTAGGTATTTCACATTCATCATTAGTATATCCAGACATAGTTACCTCCATATTGGAATAAAAAATTTTTAAATTCTTAATTTCAACGTATTTCTATCTTATTTTTGACTTATTTCTATATTATACTCAATAATGAGAAGTTTATCAATACAATAAACGTCATTGTAAACAATTTGATTCTTTGCAAAAATATATCATCTCTTGCTATATTTTACATTATAACAGGAGATGATATATTTTGCTTTAATATTTTTTATTTTATTTTACTGTATCTTCTATTCCTATTCCAATTTGAGTTCCCATTGTCTTTACTTTTTCTGCTGTATTTAACTTGTCCATGTCGCTCTTATTGTCTATAAATGCGCATTCTACAAGTATTGCAGGATATTTATTGTTTCTTAATACATATAGGTAATCATTTCCATTAGCAAGTGTTCTTGTCTTGATTCCTCTATTTTGCATATTAAATTTCTCTAATATTCTTTTTAATATATTTGATGCAGCAGTCTTAGTTGTTCCACCATTTTTATCTTTTACTTTGTAAAAAATTTCCACACCATTACCAGCTCCATTAGATGCATTGTAATGTATACTTGTAAATAAATCTGGCTTTATAGTGTTTGATAATGTCGTTCTTTCTCCTAAAGCCATTGTTTTATCTGTATCTCTAGTCATAACAACATTTATACCTTTTGAACGTAAATATTCAGTAGTTGCTAGTGCTGTATTAAGAGTATATTTCTTTTCTTGAGCTCCACCATTTAATCCACTTGTTGCTCCTGAGTCAGAACCCCCATGACCTGGGTCTATCACTACAGTTTTTCCTGCTGCTGAACCTGGATTTTCTGGTTCTGTTGGTGCATTGTGTTTTGATAAACTAGATGCTATAGAACTTATAACACTATCCTTCATTCCATCACCAATTTGATATACTGTTCCTGCTGTTTTTTCTGATAAATTTGTACTATGGTATGCAGAAACGTAAGTTTTTGGAGTTATAAGTATTGGAGATTTCAACTTAGCTGCTAAAGGTCCTGCTGTTATTGAGTCAACTATTATGTCAGATTTTGCAACTAACATTGCACTCAATTCTTTATCTGGATAGAAAGTCTTAATTACCTTCGCATTAGTTTCATGTCTATCAGCTCCAGATACTCTGTTTTTTGAAGTTGCATTTTTTGCTATCTTAGATATTTGGTCTATAAGTTTTGATGATAGACTTTGGTCTCCACCTATGTAGTAAGCTTCTTCCAAACCTTGTGAAGATAGCCAATTATATGTACTTTCTGGTACAGAATCTTTATTAGCTAATATTATAGGTTGTTGGTCTTCACCTGCTTTTGATGAAATATTAAGAGCATCGTACTCACCAGCATATCCATTTGCTATATATATCTTATTAACATCATGATACTTATCGATTTCTTTTGCTATAAGTAAAGATGTTTCATGTCTATCAACTCCACCAATACGAGTTACATTTACATCTACAGCAGATTTTATTTGAGATACTGCCTTTTGTGAAACTGAACCATCATCACCTATGATTATTACATCACTTGGGTTTAGACGTTTTAATTCAGCCTTTGTACTTTCTGGTATATCATCTTTATTTGCAAGTAATATTGGTGCATCATATGTAGAAGCAAGTGGAGTAGCTGTGATTCCATCTGCTGCTAGTTCTCCATTAACTATTACAACCTTACTAGCTCCATCTTTCCATCCTTGTTTACTTATCTCAACTGCTGTCTCAAATCTAGTAGCTCCTGCAAGTTTTTTTACTGGTGCAGAAGTTTTTCTCATATATTCATTCACTGCTTTTGTTGAGTTAGCATCACTTATTATAAACTCTTGTGTAACATCATAATCTTTAAGATTTAATCCCATAGATTCTAAATCTTCTTTATTTAAAACCTTCTGTTCATCTTTACCATTTACTTTTATGCTTTGAAGTTCCCATACATTTAAGTATTCTGGGTCTTTGTTATAGTTTATTACACCTTCATATGTATCTGTTTTTTCATTGTAATTTAAAGTAGCTTCAAGTGGCATATCATAACACATAAAGTTTAATGTTATTGAATCAGCATTTAATTTTTCTTTAAACTTTACACTTGCATTCGATTTACTTCCTAACACAACACTTTTTCTTTGTAAATTTATATTAATATCTGAATTAGATTCTGTATTTGCAGTAGTATTTTCCGCTGCTAAAGCCACGTTTGGTGCCACCATTGCTATAGACAACATTCCTGTTGCTAATAATTTTGTTCTCTTTCTCATCGTATCCCCCCTAGATTTTTAGATCTTTAAATCTTATTTAATTCTTCTTGAACTTGTTTTATATTACATAAATTCAATATTATGTAAATCTTTTTTCATTATAGCACAAAAGATTACAAATTGTAATCTTTTTGTAATCTTTTATGGCATGTTTTTTTAATTTTCGCTAGGGAAAAACTGGATTATAACTGAGAATTTCTGCATATTTAAACAAATTGAATAAATATTTTTTTAAACAAAACACTACATTAAATTTTAATAAATATTTTCTTTTTATACATAAACGACATTATTATAACCCAAAACAATACATACAAGAGAGAAAATACAAGAGAATCCCATGTTGTACCTGCCCAAGGTGTTATAAATTCATATGTAGTCCATTCCACCAAAGTAGTAGGATAATCTACTTTATCAGTAAGTTTTGGTAAATTCCAAAACACATGGCTCAATATTTCAAGACACATATATGTAAAAATAGGGCTACTTCCAAGTGCTATTATTGGAGTAAATATTTTGCTTTTATTTTTGATGTCACATATAAAGTAAAATATCGCCAATAAAATACCATAACTTCCAGCCATTAAAAGTACGAATGAACTTGACCATAATCTCTTATTAAATGGAAAATATTGATTAAAAGCAAAAGCACATATAAGTAAAATGATACTCATAATTAATATTTTAAAGAATTTTTTATACTGTCCTATATTTTCTTTTAGAAGTACACACCCCATAGTACAGCCTAACATACCTGAAGAAATTGCTACTATACTCGTTAAAAATCCATCTGGTTCAAACTCTGGCTTGTACAAATGTCCTTTGAAAAAATGGAAATCCACTAATTGTGCAAGAGAACCTTCTAGCTCAAATCCATATGGTTTTGCCACTATATAATATCCCACTATGATAAATGCAGATATACATAAGAAAGTAATTATAGTTGCAGTGCTTCCTACATTCAGTTTTTTTAGTAGTAAATACACTAGACTAGTTACAAGGTATACTAATCCCATACGTTGAAGCACCCCAAGTATTCTTACAGTACTTAAGTCATGATTTCCTAGGTAATTTAAGAAAAATCCAAACAACATTAGTAAAATACTTCTCTTAAATATACTTAGTATTATTCGTATTGTAGATTTATTATTCTTTAGTTTACTGTTTATTGATATTGGAATTGTAACACCTAAGGATATAACAAAGAAAGGAAATGCAAAATCTGCAAGTGTTACACCATGCCATATAGCATGTCTAAGTTGTGGATACATTCTCATCCAAGTCCCAGGATTATTGCAAACTATCATGAGGGCTATTGATAGCCCTCTTATTATATCAATTGATTTAACTCTATTTTTCATAATTTTTGTATCTAATTTACTTTCAAATCCACTCTCCATATTACCTCCCCAAGATTTAATTGTATATTTATCTTTAGCTATGAATCAATCTAACTATATATTTTCAAATATAAATATAAAATATAGCTTTCTTAAATATACATCTTTTTAGTTAAGAAATTTCTTTAGAAATCCAAGTTTATCTAATATATCTTGTATCTTATTAATTTTCTGGCTTATAGAATCTATAGCTTTTTCAATTGAATCAACCTTAGCTTCTAAATCTTCAACCTGATTTACTTTTTTGTCTATAGTACCATGATTAGTGATGTCACTATTAGATGAGTTATCTATAAGCTTTCCTATATAACCATCATTAATCAATTTTGTATCATTAGCAGATGCCAATATCATCATTGTTTCTATATCTGAATTTCTAGTATTTTCTATAACTCTACCATTTTTGTCACGAACTGACAATATAGTTATTGTATCATGATTGTTAAATCCACCTTCTCCAATATTTCTCACTATAACATTTACTAAAGTAGCATAGTTATTTACCTCACCATTAGGCATATCAATAGTGATAGTCTTTGAACAATCACCTTTTATATTCACAGTTATTGGCTTATTTGTTATCATTCTAAAAGCTTCATTTACAGTATCCTCTTTTGGATTAAAGTTAATAATGTCATTAGGACTTGCAATATTTATCATATTAGTTAATTCCTCAACGGTTTTAGCTTCAAAGATAGTTTTATCTTGTAAAGTCTTAATTTCATTAAAAGCTTCTTCATTTCCATTTCCACCAACTTGTGTTACAGTACTTAATTTTTTAGTACTAAGTATATCCCTTTGCTTTGTATTTAGTTTATCACCGACCAAAACAACAGGTGATTCATTCTTTGCTGCCAATACTCCAACTGCCAATGAATCAATAAGTTGATTTTCATTTTTACTTCCATCTTTAGTTACATATAGATTGTTTAAATCTACATCAGAATAAAACTTTTCTATAACCTTGGCATTAGTTTCATTTCTATCCTTTCCACTCAATCTTTCTGCATTAGGGAGGCTTTTTTCTACAGCTCTTGAAACAGAATTTGTACCTCCAATTACATATGCCTTTATAACTTTCTCATCTTTTATAAATTTCTCAAATGCTTCTACTCCATTCTTTGGACTAGATAATACTACAGGCATATTATTTTGAGCAGAAGGTGCCCCAACACTTACAGCATCACTTAGCCCTTTTTCGCCATTTACAACAGCTACTTCCTTAACATCTTTAATATCTTTTAGTTTATTTGCTAAAAGTAATGAAGTTTCATATCTATCATTACCACTAATTCTTTCTACATTTAATCCATCACTTTTTAATTGATTCTCTATATCCTTGTTTAACACGGCAGTCCCACCAATTAAATAAATATCCTTAGCTCCCAAACGCTTTAGCTCTGTTTTGGTTCTATCATCCAGTTTATTGCTTTCTGTCAAAAGTATTGGAGCTCCTTTAGATTTTGCAAATGGTGTAGCTGAAAGAGCATCAGCCAAAGAGCTATCATTGACTAATACAGCATTATTACTTGAACTATATGCTTTTTGGCTTATCTTTACAGCAGTTTCATATCTCCCTTCACCTATTAATTTTTCTTCTGTAAGTGCATATGATGAAGTTATAGAAATCCCACTTAAAGTAAGCGCTATTGTCAATATTGTTAAAATAGTTTTTGGTGCTTTCATTTTATTACCCCCTTATTTCGTTTAAAATCTTACTATATTATATTATAGAATATCTTTACACTATTTTACAGTTTAAAATTATTACATTTTTATCTATAAAAATTTCTCAAGAAATAAGCCCCAACCATATTAACAGTTAGGGCTTATTTCCTTTATATATTTTTAAAACAATATTAAATATTTTTTAAACTATAAAACATTTAACATTATTATTTTCCTAAAAGATTATTTAATTCATTAAAAGCACTTTCATTTCCATTTCCACCAACTCTAATTGGAGTTTCTATTTTCTTAGATTTAAGTACAGTTTTTTGACTTTCATCTAATTTATTTCCAACTAGAACTACTGGTGAATCAGTTTTAGCACCTAATGCTCCTACTGCTAGTCCATCTATTAAGTCACCTTGACTTTTTGAACCATCTTTAACAACAAAAGCATATTTTAAATCTGAATTAGTATAGAACTTATCTATTATCTTAGCATTAGTTTCATTTCTATTACTTCCTGCAAGTCTTGTTGGATTTGAAAGCTTACTTTCTAAGTTTGATGATAAAGTAGCTGTACCACCAATTATATAAGACTTAGTTATTTTTGATGAATTTAAAAACTCATCAGCACCTTGTAACTCACTCTTTTCATTAGTAAGTATTATTGGCATATTGTTGTCAGCAGCTGCTGCGCCAACACTAATTGCATCTGCAAGTCCATTGACACCATTTGCCACTGCAACTTGTGAAACAGATTTTATACTATTTAGTTTTTGAGCTAGAGATATACTAGTCTTGTATCTATCACTACCACTAATTCTCTCTATTGATATACCCATATTGCTAAGTTGAGTTTGTATATTCTTACTTAGAGAATTTTCTCCACCTATTAGATAAACTTTTTTAGTTCCTAATCTTTGTAACTCTGCCTTAGTTTTTGAATCTAAGTTATCTTTTCCTGTTAAAAGGATTGGAGAATCAATTGCTGCTGTAAATGGTGTAGCTGTTAAAGCATCCACTATTGCATTACCATTTACTAGTACTGCATTTTGTGAAGAAGTCCACCCTTTTTGACTAACTTTAACTGCTGTTTCATATCTGTCAGCTCCAGTTAAAGATTCTCCTGAAGTAGCCTGTCCAGAAGATGTCTTTGTTATAGCTTTTATAACAAAGTTACAAGGAGAGAACTCGCTATATGTATTTATATCCTCAAATTTATTGTTTTGAAGTATGTAACTTTCACCTAAGTTTGCTTTAGCTTCATATAAGTAATATCCATCTATGTTAGTTTCATATGCTAAAGTAGATTTTTCTCTATTAGGATTTGCTGAGTTATCTATAACTACTACTATTGCTCCTTTTCCTTTTGGTAGGTTATAAGAGTTAGTAGGTACATTTATGTATCCAGAATATGATACTGTTCCATTTGCAAGTTTTGTCATTGAGTTATTTTGAGGAACTCCATTTACTACTGGTGCATAATATACTTCATATTTTGCTCCTACAGAGTCTGTTTCAAACATAACTGAGTCAAGTTTTTCAGAGTCTCTACTGAAATCAAATACATTTGCTGCTGTTATTTTATTTGACATTATCTTGCTAAGACCAGCATATTCAAGTTGATACATTTTTTTGTCACTGTCTGGTTTTGATACTGATTTCATTGCATAGTTATCTGTGTCTGTAAGTAGAGTTTTATCTTCATAAGAAATCCAGAAGAACCCTTTCATAGAATTGAACTCTCCCCAGCTACTTTTTACTAACCAGGCTCCATTTGATTCTGGCTTAACATCAGAAGCAAAGTTATCTTTTGAATAATTATCATCCCATCCTACTATTGCTACAGAATGATTTAAAGGAGCTCGTTTATTTGTACAGTTATATGCTGTTTCATCATCATTAAAATAATTTGAATAATGAGCATATCCAGACGTTACTGAACCATATTGCATTATAGCATTTTTTACAGTTTCTTTATCTTTTCCAAGACGAATAACATCTGTCACATTAAATTGTGTAGGTGCAGTATCCATATTTGAAGGTCTAGTTGCTCCTTGCTCTTCAGATTTGAGATTATATGGTATATCTTTTTCTAGTTTAGGACCTGCCCATGCTGTAAGATATCCTATAGCTGTTACATTTGAACTACCTGTCATATCTGTTAAGTTCCATCCATGTGTTCCACCAGTTGACCACCATCTAAAGTGTTCTTCTGAAAGGTCATAAGTTCCATATCCTTTTAACTTTAAATATGATTCTAAAGTTGACATACCAGAAAATGCCCAGCATGTATTAAGGTCTCCCTGATTTTTTGCTGGTGTAGTCAATCCTAAGTTCATTGGATTGTATGCTGCACTTGCTTTGTATGATGATGGAAGACTGCTTCTTCCCTTATTTTGAAGTGTTGTACCTTCCATTTCATGTGGAACTGGTATTACTCCATTATATTTTGCTGTGTCTCCATTTTTGACATCTTCTAGATATTGAAGATACGCTTCAGAGTATTCTGCAGTTTCTACTCCATCTAGTGTTTTATTGTTTTCTGCTGATACAGGTACTGTTGACACTATTAAAAAGCAAACTGTCAACAATGCCAGTAGGCTTGACAATTTTTTTGATTTGTACTTTCTCATATTTACCCCCTTGTATGTATTTAATTTTTATTATATCAGATTTCTAAATTTAGGTCATATTTTATTTTGATAAAATATGGATTATGAGTGCATATTAATTGTATAAAGTTATAATTTTATTTTTTATGATATTTTATAATGTATTGATTTATTAATTAATGGATATGTTATACTAAAATATGTTAGAATCTTCAAGAATGCTTATATTTAATTGGTTTGGGAGGGTTATATTTGATTTTTAAAAAGCATAAGGAGACAATATTATATTTATTTTTTGGAGCATTTACTACTCTTGTAAATATAGTTTCTTATTTATTTTTTACTAGAGTTATTTCATTTGATTTTATGGTTGCAAATGCTTTGGCATGGATTCTTGCTGTTTTATTTGCTTATGTTACTAATAAGTTTTTTGTATTTGAAAGTAAGAAAGTTGAGATAAAGTTTTTATTTAAGGAATTTTTGTCTTTTGTTAGTTTTAGGTTACTTTCTGGTATTATTGAAATGGTTATTATGTATATAATGGTTGATTTACTTTTTGTAAATGACCTTATAGTGAAAATTTTTACTAATATAGTTGTTATTGTTTTAAATTATTTATTTAGTAAAATGATAATTTTTAAAAATTAATTAAGCAGATAACTAAACAATTGTTATCTGCTTATTAATTACATTATCTAACACCATCATTAGTTACATTAGATTTTCCCCATCTTGAGACTTTATTCGTTAAAGAATTTACTTCAACAACTTCTATATATGAACCATCTTTAGCTTTTTCAATAAATCCTTTATTATATTTTGTAACAATTTCCCAATCTGCAGGATTAATCTTGTTTCCTACATACATAGCAGATGGTTTATTTTCTACTACTCTATAATAAATACTATAATCTGAACTTTTAGGCTCACTTAAAATTGTTACCATTACATAATCTTTTTCAGGATTGTAGCATGAATCAGCTTTAGCATAAAGCCCTCTTGCAAGTGTATCATCAACTTCAGTATCATTTATTCTTGGTTTTTTCCCACTTATTGCAGGCTCTTTACTACCAGTTATTGTATCTATTTCTCCAGAATTCTTTATTGTAACGTCAGAAGAATTATTTGATATTTTTGTTATTTCTCCATCATTTACAATATAAACACCTTTTACATTTTGAAATATCGTTATAAGCCATATTTCACCAGAACTTTCATTCTCTATTCTACATCCATTTTCAGCAGAAATATCTAAATCAAATATACTTCCCTTATTTATAAATGAGTTATTTTTTATATTTTTTATTTCTGTAGTACCATTGATTTCTCCCAAGTTGCTAACCTTACCATTTGGCATGTTTATAGTAACTGATTGCTTATAAATGCCTTCTAATTCAACTTCTATAGCTTTATCTGTTTCTATTTTAAATGAACTACTTATACTTCTATCTTTTTCTGGTATAAATTTTATAATATCATTTGCATCTGATTTTTTTATAGCAACATTAAGTTCATCAATAGTTTCAACAGTATACTTAGTCTCTTCTTGTATATCTAGTATATATTCTACAACATTTTCATTTCCTAAACCACCAATTTGAGTAACTTTATCTATAATTTTAGTATTTAATATATCTTTTTGATTAGTATCTAATTTATTGCCTGCTAGAAGTATTGGGGAATCATTTTTTGCAGCTAATACTCCTACTGCCAAAGAATCTATTAAATCATTCTTATTCTTTGTACCATCTTTTGTAACATAAATAGTTTTTATATCAGTGTCTTTATAGAATTCTTCTATAATCTTTGCATTTGTATCACTTCTACTCTCTCCTGCTATTCTTGTAGCATTTGGTAGATTTCTTTCTACAGAATTAGAAATAGAATATGTTCCACCTATTACATATGACTTTTCTATATCTTTACTATCTATAAAATTATCAGCTACTTCAGTTCCATTATTTGAATCAGAAAGTATTATTGGCATATTTTCTTGAGCTGCTATAGCTCCAACACTTACAGCATCAGCAAGTCCCTTTTCTCCATTTACTACAACTATTTTAGATATAGATTTTTCCTTATTTAGCTTTTCAGCTAATTTTAAAGAAGTATCGTATCTACTATTTCCACATATTCTTTCAAAACTCATATTCTCTTCTTTTAACTGCTTTTCAATATTTGAACTTAATGCAATTGAACCACCTATCAAATATACATTTTTTACACCAAGTCTTTTTAACTCTGCTTTTGTTCTACTATCCAGTTTATTATTTTGAGTTAATAAGATAGGTGCATCTTTCGCCTTTGCAAATGGAGTAGCTGATAAAGCATCCACTATTGAATTATCATTTACTAATACAGCATTATCAGATTTTGTCCATCCAGCTTGACTTATTTTTATAGCAGTTTCCCATCTACCAGAACCTGTTAGTGTATCTTTGGTAGATGCATTAGACGTATTTCCATATAATGTAATAGATAAAAATGTTATAGTTAATAATGACACTATCTTTTTTGATATTTTCATTAATTCTTACCTCCTAATTCTTTAATAATATTTTATGGAGCATGTACATACTGTATTTTACTTGTAGCTAGTTCATCAAAGTGAGATTTTACTGAATGATACCCGATAGCGTAATGCCCACTTTCTGGATTCCATTTCTTATATGAATTCATTGCACTTAATAACTTCTCTTCTTGGCTAGGTAATACCTCCCATACTTCTACATTTGGATTAACTTTTTTAAAATCAATATAGTCATATGGTTCTACATAAAATCTTAAATCTTTTATTTTACCTTCTTTATATAACTCTAAAGCTGCTTCACCTAATGCTCTATGGTCTTCATGTATTCCACTAGCTTTAAATGGAGTCACTGTTTTTACTTTCGCATCTGGATATTCTTTTAGATACTTAAGAATTATTTCTCTTGCTTTTTCTTTATTTAGCTCACCATCATGAGCTCTATTATCTTCTATATGTATATTGCTTTCTTTTACACCCATTGCTTCACAACTATCTTTGAATTCTTCATCTCTATTTTTTGAAAATTCACTTTCTGATAGAGAATACTTATGCACATCTTTAATATGATAGGAACATGTACCTCCATCATCTAAAACTTTTCTTATTATTGATTTACTACCATCTGTACACAAAATTACGTGTGTATCACTTTTTTCAACGTGCTCAATTATGGCACTACCCATACTTAAAGTTTCATCGTCTTGATGTGGTGTAAAAAATAAAGTTGCATCTACCACTATTATGTCCTCCTATTTCATAAAATTTTATAATCTACAATAAACAGCTAAACTGTAGAAAAAGATTCCTATATATTAAGGAATCTTCTCCACAGTATAGATTATTACCAACCTAGTATTTTAGCTATCTTTTGTATTACTGTCAATTCAACTCCATTACCTATTTGAGTTACTTCTGCACCAAGATTTAATTTTTTATCAAGAGCACTTTTTTGTGAATCTGTTATATCATTTTTAGCTAGAAGTATTGGTCCTCTTCCTGCTGCTAAAGGACCTGCTGCTAATGCATCTACTAGCATACCATTATTTCCATAGCCATCTTTTGCTATATATAGTTTATCTAATTTATCATAATATGTTTCTATGACTTTGGCATTAGTATCATGTCTTGTTTCTCCTTCAACTCTTTGAACTTTTCTATCTTTATCAATATCAATAAGTTGATTTTCAATTTGGTTAGATACATTGTTAGAACCACCAACTATACCAATCTCTTTTCCATCCATCAATTTGATAGCTTCTGCTGAGAGATCATTCCAGCCATTTACTATTATAGGAGCCTTAAGTTCAGCAGCTTTAGCAGCTATACTCATAGCATCAGCTTCACCTTTCGCACCTACTACAAATGCATCTTTAAAAGAACCCATAGCTTTTGCTACGGCTACAGAAGTTGTATGCCTATCATCTCCAGCTAGTCTTTCAACATTTTTAGTTACTGATTCTAATTGCTTTTTAGCTGTATTTGATACTGCTGATTCTCCTCCAACTATATATATTTTAGCTGATGGACTTTTCTTAATTATATCCTTTATATAGTCTAAAGTTACTTTTGGTATTTCATTATCAGATGCTAATAATATAGGCGCCTTTTTAGATTGAGCTAGTGGTGTAGCTGCTAATCCATCAACTAGTTTATTTGAATTAACTATAACTACATTGTCAGTATATTTTGTTTGTTTTGCTATAGCTACAGCAGTTGCATATCTATCATCTCCAGCTATCAATTTAACTTTTGAATTTCCTTCTAATGCAGCTTTAGCATCTTTTAAATCCTTCTCATTAGCACTTTCTACAGTAAGCTCTATAGCTTTTCCAGATGCATCAGTATACTTAACAGTAAATTTATATTTTCCTGTTTCTGAATCTTTTGCTGAAATATCACTAATTAATTTTGATGTACTATTTACTACCATATTACCTTGAACAGTTAATCTATATCCATCATATAAATCTTGTGGTGAAACTGTATTTAGGTCACTATTTTTTATAGTTATTTCAGCTAATTTAACATCAGCTATGTCTTTAGTTCCTGCTAAACCTAACTTACTTATTTTATTTACTTTAAATCCTTCTACAGATGGGTCTAAATTTGTTCCAGTTGAATCAACTGGATTTGCTACTAAATCAATTTTTTCATCACCAATACTTACCTCTATAGTTTTAGAAGTTATTGTTTCTTTTTTATCCCTTAAAGTTATAACTAGTTTGTCTTTAGCACTATCATATGAAGCCTTTACATCTGCAACTCCATAAATTCCGTTAGTTTCAGTTTTAGCTTTTTCTGTTATAGCATTAGCTTCAGCTGAAAGGTCTGCTGAGTTTTCATATTTTTCAATTGCTTCAGCAACTACTTCATTTGCACTATTTGTTATATGACCTTTGTCTGTTATAGTTACAAGAAGTTCTTTATTTTCTCCCAAAGCATTTACTAATTTTTCTAATTCATCTATATTAGTTATTATTTTTAACTGTGATGAAGTTTCACCAACTTTTATTTCATATATTGGTTGTCCAACTTGAGAACCTCCAGTATATTTTTGAGACATTAAGTCTCTAACTTTTGAAACTAATTCTGTAGCTTCTTTTTTAGTTATTGTTTCTTTTTTTACCTGTGTAGTTTCTGCAGCAAAAATTGGAGCTACTGATGTACTTATCATTGCAGCTGCCATAACTATAGAAAGATTTTTTCTATTCATAGTATTTTCCCCCTAAAAAATTCAATTTTTCATCATTTTTTCCTTATTTACCAATTATAATATATATTTGATATTATTTCAATAAATAGGCTACATTGTAATAATTAACCATTTGGTATGAAATTCTTTTTTATACTTTATTTTTTAAGCATTTATGTATACAAAAAAGTAACAAAATTGTAATTTTTTTTAATAATCCAATTTATAACTAATAGACTTTTAATCTTCTTTATAGTATAATATTAAATGGAAGAAAGAAATTTCAAGCATCTCTTTTTTCCGTATTTCTCACACAGAAAAAGAAGCTGATTTTCAGCTTCTTTTTCATTTATATATTTTTATTTAATTATCATTACAATATAAAGAATCAAAGTACTTTATTTTTCACTTAATAAAAATTATATTAGTATCTTTAGTTAAATTTATATAAGTATTGCACAGTCGTCTCCCTTATATTTTTATTTAAAGCTTCAAACATATCATATCCTTCTAATGAATACTCTTTAAATGGGTCTTTCTGAGCATAAGATTTGAAACCTACGTATTGTCTTAATTGTTCCATAGCATCGATATGATCTATCCAGTATTGGTCAACTACTTTTAAAAGTACTGTCTTTTCCAACTCTGCAACCTTATCAATACCAATCATCATCTTTTTAAGGTCATAAACTCTTTTTGAAATTTCATAAGTACTATCAACTATTTCTTGAACACTTTTTTTATCCACACCAGGTATTAATAGCGTATCTGCAGGCATAAATGTATTATATAGATATTTAAAATATCCATAATAATCTCTTTTTCTTCCAACCAAGTAAGTTTCTCCTGCTTCTTGTATAATATCTTTAACCATTTTTTGAATATCTTCTTGAATATCTTCATTATTTAAAACTTTATTTCTTTCATTATATATGACTTTTCTTTGCTCATTGATAGTATCATCATATTTAAGAACATTTTTTCTTATTTCAAAGTTTTTGCCTTCTACACCTTTTTGTGCTCTTTCTATAGCTCTTGTAAGTGCCTTACTTTCAATAGCTTTATTTTCATTTGAACTTGTTCTCTTCATTAATTTCTCTATAGTTTTTCCACCATAAAGTTTTATTACATCATCTTCAAGACTTACAAAAAATCTTGATGTACCTGGGTCTCCTTGACGACCAGAACGTCCTCTAAGCTGATTATCAATTCTTCTTGACTCATGTCTTTCTGTTCCTATAACATAAAGACCACCTAAATTTTTAACTTCTTGTTCTTCATCTTTATCTCCTGCTCCTAAAGAAATATCAGTTCCTCTACCTGCCATATTTGTGGCAATTGTTATAGCATCTAATTTACCAGCTTTAGAGATTATTTCTGCTTCTTTACTATGTTGTTTTGCATTTAAAACTTGATGCTTTATACCTTGTTTTTTAAGCATTTTAGATAACTTCTCAGACTTTTCAACAGAAACAGTTCCTACAAGTATTGGCTGTCTAGTCTTATGTATCCTTATTATTTCTTCTACAACAGCATTGTATTTTTCTTCTTCTGTTTTAAATACTTTGTCATGTAAGTCACCTCTGATAACGGGTTTATTAGTTGGTATTTGAACAACATTTAATTTATATATTGATTCAAATTCACTCTCTTCTGTCTTTGCAGTACCAGTCATTCCAGAAAGTTTTTCATATAGCCTAAAGAAATTTTGGTAAGTTACAGTGGCCATAGTCTTAGACTCATTATTTATCTCAACACCTTCTTTAGCTTCTATAGCTTGATGAAGTCCATCTGTATATCTTCTTCCATCCATTACCCTTCCTGTAAATTCATCAACTATCATTATTTCTCCCTCTGAAATAACATAGTCAACATCTTTTTCCATAAGTTTATGACCTCTCAAAGCTTGATTTATATGATGGTATAATTCTATATTCTTTATATCAGTAATATTTTCTATTCCAAAAAATGATTCTGCCTTACTTATACCATTTAATGTTAATGCTATAGTTTTATCTTTTCTATCCATTTCAAAGTCTTCTTCTTTAATAGTTTTTATAAAGCTATTTGCTAACTCATAAAGTTTTAAATCTTCATCACCATCTCCTGCAATAATAAGAGGAGTTCTAGCCTCATCTATTAGTATTGAGTCAACCTCATCCACTATAGCAAAATTTAGTTCTCTCTGTACTTTATGAGACAAATTTGGAACCATATTATCTCTCAAATAGTCAAATCCAAATTCACTATTTGTTCCATAAGTTATGTCACACTTATACTGTTCTTTTCTTATACTTGGATTCTGGTTAGCTACAATTACGCCTACTGTCATACCAAGAGATTCATAAACTGGTCGCATAAGTTCTTTATCACGTTCTGCCAAATAGTCATTTACTGTAATTACATGTACACCCTTACCTGTAAGGGCATTTAAATATACTGGTGCTACTTCAACTAGTGTTTTTCCTTCACCTGTTTTCATCTCAGCAATTTTCCCTTGATGTATTACTATGCCACCAATTAATTGTACTCTATATTGACGCATTCCCAATTTTCTTTTTGATACCTCTCTTACAACTGCAAAAGCTTCAATTAATATATCATCTAAAGTTTCTCCATTATTTAATCTATTTCTAAATATATTAGTCATTTCTTTCAGTTCATCATCAGATAAATTTTGTATCTTTTCTTCCAAAGCTTCTATTTTATCTACTATTAAATTCAACTTTTTAATTTCTTGTTCATCTGCTTTATCAAGTATTGTATCTAAAACTGACATGTATCTCTTACCTCCTTTTTTATCATACAACTATTATTATACCTTAAAAATATAGAATAGTAGACAACTTTTTTCATTTATAGTATAATAATCATACTTGAATGAATTACATCTTTTAATCATTTAAGTATTTCTCACAAAAAGAGAGACTAATTATTTAGTCTCTCTTTTATTTTTAATACAATTTTTAAAAGTAAAAAAGATTCCTATTTAAGGAATCTTTTTTACTTTATATTTAAAATTTATATTACATATCTAATAAATCTTTTATCTTAGTTATTACTGAACTTGCTATACCTTGACCAACTTGTATTAAATTATCTCCTGATTTTCCAGAAGGTAATGCTTTACTTATTGCAACATTTTGATCTGAAGATAATGAATCAGTTGCCAATATAATTGGAGCCTTAAAGCTAGCTGCTACTGGCGCTGCTGCTAATGCATCAACTAATTGATCTTCTTTAGTAGAACCATCTTTAGCAACAAAATAATTTACTGCTCCATCTGGGAAATAGTCAGATTCTTTTAATACTTCTGCATTAGTTGCTTGTCTATCATCTCCACTAATTCTATTTGGAGATTTTCCTGTAGCATCATCTATAGCATCTTCCATCTCTTTAGAAACACTATTTTTTCCACCTATTATATCAACTTGAGCATCATCTAAGAAATCTTCTGCTGCAGAACTTAATTCTTTAGCTTTTCCATCAACAACAACTATTGGTGTAGCATTTTTCCCATCTAATTGAGAAGCAACTGGAGCTATACTCATAGCATCTGCAAGACCTGTTCCTCCTACAACAAATGCTTTATCATTATCTAAACCGATTTCATCAGCTATTTCTAATGAAGTAGCATATCTATCATCACCAGCTAATCTTGTTACTTTAAGTCCCATATCTTTTAATTCATTTTCTACTTCTTTAGATATAGAATTAACTCCTCCAGCTAAGTAAACTTTCTTAGAATTATTTATTCCTGTTGAAGTTTTTAAATTCATAACTCTCTTGATTTCAGATTTTACATTTGAATCTAATTTATCTTTTGAAGTTAATAATAAAGGAGCTTCTTTTTCTGACGCTAAAGGTGAAGCAACAAGTCCATCAACTATTGCTTGAGAACCAACTAATACTACAGAATCAACTGGTACATCTTTTACAGCCTTTTCTTCATCAGTATTGTTGTAATATTTTCTACTTAATTCTATTGCAGTTTCTATTCTATCATCACCTGCTACAGTAACAGTATTTGAATACCCATTATTAGCATTTCTTAAATCTTCAACATAATCTTTTAAGTCTTTTAATTTATCTGCTTTTATAACTAACTTAAGTGGTGAATTTTCATCTGCTAATTTAGAAGCTTGGTTTGCTGATTTAGTAGTTAATCTTTTTCCTTCAGCATAAAGTATTGTTTGATATTTACCATCAACAATTTGAACTTTATCAGTTGTAGCATTACTATCTTTTTGATATGCTTCTATTTCAGTATAAAGAGTCTTAAGTTCATCAGTTTTAAAAGCATATGATTTAGCTAAATCTTCAGCTGATTTATATGAACTAGCATCTAAATCTATTGTTTGTTCTTTAGCATTTATTACTCTTACATATGCATGTGATGTTGCAGTATTTTCTTTTTCTACTATTCCATCTAATTTACCAGTTGTATCATCAAAAGTAAATGATTTTGATAAATCTATTTTTGGATCTCCAACTGATACAGATATCTTTGCACCATCTTTAAATGTAACATCTGTAGCTGTAGTATTTTCTGCATCTTCTTTTCCAATTTTAGTTGTGTCAGCAGCTTTTTTACCTACTGTAAGAGTATTTCCAGAAATTGTAGCTTCTATTGCAGTAGCTACATTAACTGTACCACTTGCTGGATCAAGTTTTGTATCTCCTGTTCCTAATGTAACAGCTCCAAACAATGCTGTAGTAGCAACAGGTATTTTCAATGTAGTATCAGCTGCTAAAGCTGCTTTAAAATCATTAAGATCTCCTGCAGTAAGTGTGTCAGCAGCGCCAACATAAGTTATATCAAAGTCTACATAATCTCCATCACCTAAATTATCTAACTTATCATTAACAGTAGTCTTTAATAAAGCGCTTGCTAACTCTTCTTTTGTTGAAGTAGTTCCTGTTGTATCCATACTTGCAACAGTAATAGTAGTAACTGGCTTACCTTCATAAGATATTGCTATTGATTTTATCTTTTTATCTGTAATCCCCTTTTGCATATCTTTTAAAGCTTTTTCATACTTACTTTGTACTACAGTATACGTGTTTTCATATTTAACTGGTGCATCTGCTGCAAATACTGGTGCAGCCGAACCTACTACTGTAACAGCAGCCATAGCCATTGCTAAATTTTTCTTATTCATTTCTTAAATTCCTCCCAACATTATATTAAAATTACATCTCTTTATTATGTACATAGAATAATCATCCATATATTCCTAATATTTCTCACATCTCTATAATAATCCATTTTAATTCTTTTTGCAAGGCATTTTTTTGAAATTATTATTTTCTCCAAAGATATGAGTTTTTATACCTCTAAATTGCAATATTTAATAACTTTAAAAATTTAATTTTACTTATTTAGAAATTCTTGAGTAGCATACACTTCTCCATTAGACAATATATATAATCCAAACCCAGTATATACAAAATCACTATTTAGCATATTTTCATTATATTTATCTGACTTCTTCCAAACTGTAAATATTACATTTGCTACTTCTCTAGCATCCTTTGTTGTATAAGTACTTTTAGTAACAAGAGGTACAAAAGCTATATTTTCTTCACTTCTCATTCCATATCCAGTAAACACTTCAACAGATTTTTTACCCTCTATTACATGTGAAAACTGACCTTTATCTGCCATATACTTAGACCATGAATTAGAAAGTCCTTCTAAGTTTTTAGAAACTTGTAGTGCTTCTTTTCCTTTTTCTTTTCTATAAGAATTTACCAAACTATACATTTCACTAGAAACCATTCTTTTAAATTCTGTACTATTCATATCATTAGTCTTATATTCAAGTACATTTACTTCTACATTTACTGATGTAGTTTTTCCACCAATATCAATAGCTTTTATAGTCACTTTGTATTTACCAACCTTATCAGTATTAATATTGCCTATAATCTCTGGTGTTAAATCGTTACCATTACTATCCTTTGCAACTATATTCAGTTTTTTTATATCAAACTTATCTCCTTGATATACATTTAAATTCCCAATAGTTATTGTTGGTGCACTTGCATCCAATGCTGATGCACTTAAACATTGTTCTAGTGTCTTTTCATCTATTCCTCCTAGTGCTGTGATTTTATCAGCACTTCTAATTACAGACTTATCACTACTTCCATCAACCAATACAATAGGTGCATTTTTTGCTATAGAAGAACCAGCAACTGCATCCGCTAATTGGAATCCTTTAGAAAGATAGAATTCTTTTGATGAGCTATAAAAGTGTTTTATGACTTTTTTATTGGTCTCAAATCTATCCTCTCCTGCTAATCTAACTGCATCAGTTTTTTTAACCAAATCATTGCTTATTATCTCCTCTGAACCAAGAGCATAACATTGTATGCCTTCTTTTGTATCAAATGGTACACTTTTCCCGTCAGTTAAAATTATAGGAACCCCATCTCTTGATGCTACTGATGATGCAGACATTGCATCAGCCTCACCTGTGTATCCATTAGTTATAAAAAATTTACTTACAGGCTTTATTGAAGCTATTTCTTTTGCTATAAGATAACTAGTTTCAATTCTATCATTACCACCTATTCTTTTAACTTCTATTCCTTTTTGTTTTAATTTATTCTCAACTGATTTTCCTATTGATTCTTCAGTTCCTATTATGTAAACTTTTTTTACACCTTTTAACATTTTTTCTGTATCTGATGGTATGCTATTTTTTTGTGATAATAATATAGGTGCTTTAACCGCTCCTGCTAATCCACTTGCACTAAGTCCATCTGCTAAAGTATTGTCTGTATTTACTAGTACTACATTTTCATATGTTTGCTTCTGTGCAATTTTGGCAGCTGTCTCATATCTATCCTTCCCTTGTATCTTTTCTATACTTGAAAGTGCATTGATATTTACTGCCCCTGCCATTATTAATGATACTGTCAATCCTATTGATAATATTCTCTTATCTACCTTCATAAAACTCCTCCTACCAATCTTTTAATAATTCAACTCATTATAAATTACATCCTCAGTAGTTATTCCCTTAAAATTTATAAATATCTAAAATAAAAAACATCTAAAATACCATAACCTGTAAAGCAAATAACAAAACAGATTACAAAAAGTACTTTAGATGTGATTTTAAATTTTATGATATCAGTAAATTAATAAAAAAACAAGATTTATGGTAGTTTTTTACAAACTACCTTCATTACCATTTAAAAATTCTTGAGTAGCATGCACTTGTCCATCTGACAATATATAAAGTCCAAATCCAGTACTAGAAAAATCATCACTAAGCATATTTGCGTTGTATTCAGGAGACTTCTTCCACACTTCAAATATAGTCTTTGCCATATCTTTAGCATCTTGAGTCGTTTGAACACTCTTAGAATTAATATAAATATAAGCTATATTCTCTTCACTTCTCATTCCAAATTCAGAAAATACTTGTGGGGCATTCTTACCATCTATATAATGCGCAAAAACTTTTTTATCCATCATATACTTAGACCATGCATTTGCCATTCCTTCTAGCCTACTAGATACTACTAAAGAATCTTTCCCTTTTTCTTTTCTATAAGAATTAATTAGGTTATACATTTCAGTAGACACCATCTTTTTAAACTCTGGGCTATTGTAGTCATGAGTTTTATCGTCTAGCACTTTTATTTCTACCCTTTTTTCTGTGCTCTTCCCCCATTCATCTGTAGCCTTTAATGTTAATATATATGTACCTACTCTATTTGTATCTATAAATCCATCAATTTCTATTGGTAAAACCCTCCCAGTATTATCTTTAGCTACTATATTCAACTTACTACTATCAAACTTTTCCCCTTTATATAGCTCTGTAGTTCCTATTGTGATTGTTGGAGATTGCCCATTTGACTTTGATGCGCTTACACATTGTTCTATCACCTTGTCACTTAACTCACCTATAGAAGTTATATGCTTAGCTCCTTCTAACACAACTTTACTACTACCATCATTAACTAATACCATTGGAAAATCTTTAGTTAATGGTGCAGCTGCTATAGCATCTACTAATTGATAGCCATCTGATACATAGAACCTATCTACATTTTTATAAAAATAGTCTATTACCTTCTCATTAGTTTTAAATCGGTCAGTTCCTTCTATTCTTACTGAGTTTGTATTTTTAACTAGAGCATTGCTCATTATTTCTTCTGAGCCTATACAATATGATTGTATACTTTTAACATCAAAGGGTATACTCTTCCCATCTGTAAGTATAATTGGAACACCATCTCTAGTAGCTACTGATGATACACTCATAGCATCTGCTTCTCCACTATATGCATTAGTTAATAGTACCTTATCCACTTTTTTTATAGTTGCTATTTCTTTAGCTATTAGATAACTTGTTTTTAGCCTATCTTCTCCACCAATTCTCTTTACTTCTATATGTTTAGAATCTAGTTCTTTTTCTACTGATTTACTTATAGTATCTTCTGTACCTATTATGTATGCTTTTTTGATATTTTTTAGACATTTATTTGTCTCTGTTGGTATCTTATTTTTTTGTGTAAATAATATTGGTGCTTTTGTTGCACCTGACAACCCACTTGCACTTAATCCATCTGCAAGAGATTTTTCTGTATTTACTAAAATAACTGTTTCATAAGTTTGTTTGTCAGCTATCTTTGCTGCTGTTTCATATCTATCTTTGCCATATATTTTTTCTACTACTGATGATGCATTTACACTTTTGAAGTTTAGCAAGATTAATGATACTGCTAGACCTAATGATAATATTTTTTTATTCATTTTCATATCCCCCTGATGATTTTTATGTTTTATATTTATATGGTTTTTACTTTTTTTTATTATTTTGTTATTTTTTGTATATTATAAAGTATATCTTATATAAATATATTACGTCTATATATTAATATTTTATTTAATTAAAAATTCAAAAACTATCTCTAGTTATATTTTAAATATTTGTAAGATATATTTCATTATTAAAAATAATTTACATCACTTTACAAATTAAATTTAATTCTACTTAAATTTTCACATATATTCCAGCATAATATTATTAAGATAATATAAATAAAAATAAGAATGCACTTAGACATATGATTTATATCTAAATACATTCTTATTTTAAGCTTACTTACTTATATTTACTTTGATATTTATTTTGATTCAATTAAACTCTTAATCTTATCTACTACAGATGAAGCTATTCCTCCACCCACTTCAAACAACTTAGATGAATTTTTATTTTTTAATGATGATTCTTGTGATTTATCTAACGTATTTGTAGCAAGTACAACTGGCGAATTATTTTTAGCTGCCAATGGACCAACTGCCAAAGCATCTATAAGTTTATCTTGATTAGCAACTACAACCCCATCCAATTTGGAATGAGAATAGAATTTATCTATTACTTTAGCATTTGTCTCTTGTCTATTTTGACCTGCAACTCTATTTTTTGATACATCTTTATTTGTTATTTTTCCAACTTGCTCAATAGCCTTGTTAGATATTTTTTCTACTCCACCAATAAAGTATACATTTGACACTTTGTTTGATTTAATAAATTGTTCTGCTTCATTATCTACACCATCTTTTTGTGTAAGTACTATTGGAGTTTTTTCCTTTCCAGCTAATGATGCTATTGATAATGAATCTGCTTCTCCATTTCCTGCTCCTATATACAACTTGCTTACATTATTTGTCTTATCAATTTCTTTTGCTATATTAATAGAAGTTTGATATCTTGTTTCTCCACCTATTCTTTGTACTGATATCTTTGAATTTATGCCTTTAATAGCTTCAACAACTGAATTTGGCATTGAGTTATTTCCACCTACTACAATTACTTTTGATGGATTTAATCTTTTTAGCTCTTCTATAGTTTTTTGAGGAAGTTTATCATTTGAAGATAAAAGAATTGGTGAATTTTTTACACTAGCAAGTGGTGTAGCAGTAAGCCCATCCACCATACTTCTGTCTTCTCCATTTACTATCACAACTGTATCTGACTTTGTCCATCCACTTTGAGATATTTTAACAGCAGTTTCAAATCTATCTGCACCTTTTAATTTTTTTACTGTAACATTAGATGTAGAGTCGCTTGAACTTCCTCCACTAGAAGAACTACTACCTCCAGATGAACCACCTGAATTATTATTTCCACCATTATTATTGTCATCAGAATTGTCTGGTGGTAATTCATCTGGTTTAGCTAACTCATTATCAACTACATACTCTAAACTTTTTGGAAGTGTAACTTCAACATACTTACTTATTGTAGCTTTTCTTCCTTTACTTGATTTTTGTGATAATCCAAGCTTTAATATTATATTTGAACCACTTTCTTCGGTTTCTTTACTAACAACAGAATAGTTTATTCTAATATTATTTAATAAATATTCAAGTGATTCACTTTTCTCAACCTTATATTTTTCAGGATCGTTTTTACTAGTTCCAGTTCCTCCTATTGGTTTTACTTCATTCTCATTGATAAGAGTAAAGTTTAAACTTTCACTAGAATCTATACTTTCATAATCAACGGTTTTATTGTTGTAAGTTACAATTTTTAAAGCTGGTTTGGAATTTTCCCCATTACCCAATATTTTATACTTAGCACTTGAATTACTTCCAGATTTTTTTACTGATATTCTTCCTATATTTAATGTATTTCCATCTAACAAATCTTCATTTGATGTAACATATATATCTAATGTTGTTGTATTACTTGCTTTATCATATGTTGAAACACAATTGGCATTTGCATTTCCACTTTTTATCTGAGCTTCTATATTATCAGACCACTTAATCTTTTGGCCTGGCTCATTATCTAGTACTTCAACCTCACCTTGTACTTTTATACTAGCTTGAAATGAATATACTATATTTTCTACTGAATCCACAGATATATCTATAGTATTTACTTTTTCATATGTCTTTGTTCCTTGTAACACTGGAGCAGCATATGCACATGTAGCACTACCAGTTACAGCTACTGCCATAGTTGACACTGCAATAGTTCTTATAAGAGATTTTCCTTTACTCATTAACACCCGTCCTTATCTACCATCAGCCAGATGGATAAAATCCTTTATCTATCTGGCTTTTATATTTAATTTATAAATTACCCTAAACTTATAGTTACATTATATATACTTTACTTTTAACATCTTACTCTTTTAAAACTTTTCTAGTACCTAATCCTACTAAATATCCACTATTGGCACTAGCATGTTTAGTTTTTTTTAGATTTCTATTACTTATTTATCTCTGACAATATTACCTTTTACTTTATTATTTATAGATATAACCTTCTTATTGCTAACATCAATAGTATTCTTTGTAGCTTTTCTCGCTTTACTATTACTATCAGTAAGACTTATCGTCTTTAACTCATCATAAGTTTTAGCTTCCACAGGAACATACATTGTATCACTTACAAATCTTTGACCTATTGGAGTATCTCCTTGAAGGTCATTATATCTATATAATTCTGCCTTAACTTTATCACTTAAAGAATCAAAGCTTTCTTTTGCCATATAGTAAACCCATGTACCTTTGCTTATTTCACCTAATTCACCTTTTTCTGGTACCTCTGCAAATAAAAGTGCTTCCCCAGAGATAGTTTTATTATTTTTATCTATAAGTAATGGTAAATTAAATGCTGGATTTCCACTGTATTCACCTGTAATTACTATTGAACCTGCTGGAATCTTAGCTGTTTCATCTTCACTCGTATTAGTATCATCCTTTTGATATACATAGTCTTCTGTTAATTTTCCAATTCCGTTAGTGCGAGTTTGGTCTACACTATTTACTGTTCCAATCTCTATATTGTCACCTGGAGGTCCTATTACATCAAGCTCTGCAACCTCTATATTAGACTTATTGTTTGATATTAGTTTTACATATCTAGCTTGGTATGTCCAAAGCTTACCATCTTTATTAAATGTAACTCTAGCTTCATTATCTTGGTCTTTTCCTCCACCAACTAAGTCTTGTCCGTATTCAAAAGTTCCTTGGCTAACATCTTCCCAATTCTTTTTATCATTACTTACTTGTATTTTGTAATTAGTTAAAGGATTGTATGTTGTACTAGTATCCTTTCTAAGGTTGAATAATCCTTTTAATGAGAACTTTCTAGCTTCAGTTTTTGGCTTTGTATATTTTAGCCCTACTATAGGTAATGTTTCCTTCATATCTACTATTATATATGGATTTTCTTCTACATTTATATCTGGGTCTTTTTGAGGGTCTTTGTTCCACTCAGCTTTACTTATTCTTTTTCCTTTATATGTAGTACTTGCATCATTATCCTTGATGTTATCAATCTCTGGATTTTGTAGTGGTCCATGTGAGTCATTTTCAGTTCTAACATCACCATCAGAAACAGTGTTTGTTATAAATGACCATGCTGATTTGTTTATTTTTCCTTCATCTGATAATTTTACAGTACCAATTTCAAACTCATCTGTTGGATTTAGATGATAATCGTATGCAACTACTTTATATGTAAATGCTCTATTATTAAGAGGAGATATATTATCAGTAAATTTAGCTTGACTATTTCCTTTTGCATCTACAAACCCTACTGTTCTATATTTTACTTGAGTTCCATTTTCACCATCTAAGTAGTTTCCATCACTTCTTATTATCTCGTATCCCAATATCTTGTCTTTGTCTTTGTCAACATCTAGGTCTATAGATATTTTATTAGATTTAACTAGAGAACCACTTTGTACTCCATCAACAAAACCAGCACTTACTTTAGTATCTTCTGCCATACTAGATATATTTTCATTTAAAATCTTTCTTCTAGCTTCATCATTTATATATTGTATCTTTCTAGACTCTTTTTCGTACTTTTTACCATCCATTATGCTGTTTAACTCTGGTGTAATTTCTACTCCCCATGCTTTAAAGTAATCTCTTAAATCTTTTTCAACAACACTTGATGCCATTGCTACTAACATTTGGTCTTTTGGTAAATTATTTATTGGGTCATCACTTGAAAGTGCTCTATATTTTCTTGAAATCTTAGCATAGAATGTGTCATTGCTTAAATCAGCATCTGAGTTATTCTTTAGCATTGAACCAGTAAAATCATTATCATAAGCTAAATGTAGTTGCCACAACATTCCAAGTCTCTCAAATACATTACTTGGTATACCTACACTGTTTGAAGTTACATGTTCATATATCTTGTCCATTGTTGAACCTTCAAGTCTTGAATGTGTCTTATCATCAAATGTTTGAGCAAGTAAAGCAAGTACATTGTTACTAGTTTCGCTATATGTCATCTTCCCAATGTCTGTAACATGTCCTATCTCATGACCTATTCCCCATCCAAACAAACTTCCTCCTGTAGCTTTTCCAGTAGCATCTATTTGGAAAGGTACTCCATTCATAAGTCCTGGAACTGAACCGTATTCTACTCCTACATGTAAACCAGAAGCATACATAAATGCTCCAATAAACATTCTTTGATATTTTATATTCATACGAGATTTAGGAGCCATATCATTTTTAGTTATGTCAAATTCATTATCATCTACAGTTCCATTTCCATCTAAATCTTGTGTCTTAAATACTCCTCTTTCTGAGTATATTAAGTCCATTATTTGTTCCCATGCAAGCATACTATTGTATAATCTATCTACTTGTGTATTTAAATCAGAATTTCCACTTGATATTCCTTGGTATACAGCTGTTGCAGGAACATTTAACGTAACTTTATCACTTTCAATATCTGTAGTGTTTAATACACCTGTTGTTTCTGAATATCCATATGAATTGCCAATATTCGTTCCTGGATAATATGGCTCTCCCTTTATATCATTCTTATATTTAGCTAATTCTTCTATATAGGTTCTTATCTTTTTCTTAGATGCAGAAACTCCTTCAGGGCTCTTATCATTTATCATTCCATTTAAGTTAAGATGTGGTATCTTAGTAGCTCCTGCTACACGTACTTTTATATCTCCACCACTTGGAGCATCATAAGGGTATCTTATATACAAGCTTCCTCCACATTCTACATCTAGACTATGAAGCTTACTTAACTGAATTACATTTTTACCAGTGTTAAGATTTATTTCTCCACTCTTATATGCACCCGACTCTCCATAGTATTGTGTATATATTAACTTAGGAGTTCTACCACTTTTACTTCCAACATATACTGTGATTTCATCTCCAGCTCTAGCAGCTACACCCAATGCTTGCCAGTCATTTCCCATACCTAAATTATTGGACTTAACAGTATAGTTTCCACTCTTATCTTTATACTTTCCTGAAACATTTATATCTTGATTTACAGTTGTTACATCAGCAAGTGTAGCTCTATCATTATATAAGTCTTGAGCTAATTTTAATTCTCTATCAATAATTGTCTTGTATGGATGATATTCCCCACTCACTTTATCAGGAGTACTAATTCTATCTTTTAATTCTGTTATTTTTTCTTGAGTTACATCTTCTTTTAATTCAACTTGTAAGTCATCTACAAATAGATTTCTTACATCTTTTTCTATACTGTCATATTCATAGAATTTAAGTTCTGATATATTAGACTTATATGAATAAGAAGAACAAACACTTACTTGTATCTTAGTAGCATTTATTGGTTCCTTTAATCTTACCATTACATATATATTATTATTTACAGGGTCTGTTTTTGTTTCAAAGGGTACATCTCCTAAATTATGTACTTGACCATTTTCATCCCAGTATTTTATTTCAAAGTCATTGATTGTCTTATCAGAAACATCAAAACGAGGGGTAGCCATAAAAGTATCCATCGTATAAGCTTTATCAAAAGTTATGATTGGACCTCTATTCGTTCCCTCAGCAGCATTATATTTTGGGAATGTCCAATGTGTTGTAAAATCTCCATCTACTATATTAAATTTATTAAATGGATTTTTGTCACTATATTCACTTTTATCATATCCAGCTGGATAAGTAACATCTACTATATGATTTGTTGGTATCCCAAAACCTGCATCTAACTTAGGAGTATTAATTAGTCTATAGTTAGGTGTTGTTGGAGCATCAACACTCTCAGTTGTTCCTATATATGTTTTAGACATTCCACTCGTACCTAAATGGTTCGTAGCTGTCATTCTAACTTCATATGTTGTATTATCCTTAAGCCCCTCTATTTTTAAACTTGTTCCACGAATAAGTTTGTCATTATATTTTATCCAAGAACCATTAGAACTTTTTTCTCTATAATATAAATCAAAGTCTTTAGCTTGCTTATGATTTTTCCAGCTTACATCAAGAGCCTTAAATCTACCTTTGACATTTATACCTTCTGGTGGTTCTGGTTTTGTATCTGGAACAACTTGAAATTCTATTATACTGTCTGGACTAAATTGTATAGGCTTATAGTTTGAGTCTACATTTTCTGGGACTCCATCTAAGTTTTCTGCTGTTGCCTCTTTATATCCACTAGCCCAATCTCCATTTAAAGACTGTATGCTCACTCTATATAATCCATATGCTTGTATATCTCTTACATCTATAGTGTTTTTACTCGTTTGTAATTTTTTAGTCGATAGTACTTTTCCTTTACTGTCAATTGTATCTAATATAAGTTCATATGCAGATACATTTACTTCATTATTCCAATAAAAAGATACTTTTTCGTTTCCAACAGCAGTACTAGTCGATATTTTATTGATTTTAGGTATATTCATATCTGGTTTTGGTATTTCTTTATAAACATTATTTAAAAATTCAACTTTAGATATTTCTGCAAGATTTCTATCATTTGCTGTCGTAGCTGTTATTTTTATTGTTATCTTTTTTACTGCTACTTGTTTACCAAGATTTATTACTATATCACTATTTTGAACTTCTGCATATGTTTCTACTGCTGACCTACCATATGTAGATGTTGTAGAATTATCATCTTTGCTGATATTGTCTTCTTGTTTTGATGTATCTTTGTCTGAATCAGACTTATCTGTTGATGAATTTTCTTTATCGTTGTTTTCTTTATCAGTTGTATTTGAATCTTCTTTATCATTTTTTTCTTCTTGATTATTGTCTAAATTATTGTCAGACTGCTCTATATTTTCATCTTTATTATTTGTTTCTTCTTGCTCATTATTTACTTCCTCTTGCTTCTGCTCTTCTTTTAAAGTTTCTACATATTCTTTATTTTCATAAGGAACCTGTTGAACATTACCATCTTTATCTGTAACTTCAACTATTCCTTTTGCTGGAGCATTCCCTTCAGGTGCTTTTATATTTATGACTTCCATATCAAGTGCTTCTAATAAAGCTATATCCATTACTGCTGGTTTTTCTTCTGATATCTTATCATCTGCATTTGCTGGAGATATTTTAACTCCACTATTATCTCCACTGAATAAATCCTCTACAGTACCTTGAATATTTGTATCACTGTTTTTTTCTAATGTTACTTTACTTGTATCTACTATAGGATTGGTAGATACTATACTCTCTAGGCTTTTTTCATCTTCACTTTGCCCTAAATTTTTCTGAACATAGTCTAAGTCAGCAATATCTACCTTTCCATCTCTATTTAAATCATATTCACTTTTATTTGAGTTTATATTTTTCAATACATCCTCATAATCCTTCTTATCAACTTTGCCATCATTATTCACATCGCCCATCAAGAATAGTTCATAGTTTAGAGGTTTATTTTTATCATCAACACTTGCTCTATTACTTAACAAAACTCTTTGTGAATAACTTGATATATCAATGTCCTTAATTTCCTTACTCTTGAATCCTCCTCCAGAGACTTCTACATTGTATTTTCCAACAGGTAAATTATTAAATACAATATTATAATATGATATATTTTCATCTTTATTTTTTATTTCACTTCTACTTGCAGATAGTTTTTTTATAGTATACTCTATGTTATCTGCCCCAATATTTAATGTTCCTGAATCTTTTTCTCCAAGCTTTATTATTCCACTGTTATTACTATCATCTTTTAATTCCAATTGTGTATTAGTTATACTTTCTGATTCATTATTTTTTATTGGAAGTGAAAAATTTAAATCTACTTCAAGATTCCCCTTTAACTTCTCTGTAACTGATTTTTCAACTGCCCTTAACTTCCCCTCTAAGATAGGTTCTGCAAAAACGTTTAGTGGTGCACTACACATTGATACTGCTAGTACACAAGATATTGCTTTTTTCATGAAACAACAATCCTCCCTCAATAAATTTCTAATTTCTCATGAATTTAAATACTATAGTTTCAGACAATAAAAAAAGACACTCAAAGAGAATCTTAATTATAAAATAAAAAGACTTTACTCTTTTTAGCAACTGGCTGATATGGCTTTAAAAGCTTTAACCCCTATAGTTTTGCGTCATTAAGTTTCCCTAATTTTGCCATTTAATTTTCACTACTTTCTTACCCATTTTATACCATATTTAAACTTTTTGATACAATTTTTTCACTAAATTTTAAAAAAAATAACATTTATATTATTGTATTAATATAAATGTTATTTTCCATTATAATTTTATTATTTATATATTATTTTCTCACAGCTATCATTTTGTGTGTAGTTACATTTTGTAAGATACCTAAATCATAACAAATATTTATTCTTTATATCTTCCATAAAACTCATGTGTTGCGTATATAGTCTTATCCCCCGTTATGGCTATTCCAAATCCCATTATTTCATATCCTTTATGTAGCATATTGGTACCTTCTTCAGGATTTGTCTTCCACTCATTGAAAATAAAATTTCCTATATCATCTGCATCTCTATTTGTATAAACGGGTTTATCTGGAATTTTATATTTAATTATATTTTCACCTTGAACTGCAACATATCCAGATTTAATCTCACTCCAATCTAAGTACTTTAGAAAAGTAGAGTATGAGTTTTTCCCATTTATTGTGTGAGATAAAGTCTTCTTATTTGCCATTAAATTAGACCAATCATTTGCTAATCCCTCTAATCTACTTGCTACAGATAACTCTTTTACTCCGTTTTCTTTTCTATATTGTCTTATATGAGCATACACTTTTCCCTTTATTCTGTCCTTAAATGCTCTATCATTTAGATTATAATATAGTCCTTGTTGATTTGGAGAAGCTTGATTTATACACTGTTTGATTACATTCTGATTTATCCCTCCAAGTACTGTAAGTTTATCTGCTCCACTTAAAATACTCTTATTGCTACCATTTTCTACTAATACTACAGGAGCATTTTTTGCTATTGTAGAAGCAACTAATGCATCCGTTAATTGTAGACCCTTGCTTAAGTAAAACTCTTTACTGTTTTTATAAAACTCTTGTATAACTCTCTTGTTGGTGTCAAACCTATCTGTTCCACCTAACCTAACAGAATTTGTACTTTTGACCAATTCATCACTTATTATTTCACTAGTACCAAGTGCATAACTCTTTAATCCTGTAGTATCAAATCCTACACTATTTCCATCTGTAAGTATTATAGGTACTCCATCTCTTGCAGCTACTGGTGATGCACTTATTGCATCTGCTTCTCCTGTGACTCCATTAGCTATAATTACTTTATCAATAGGTTTGATTTCTTTAATTTGCTCAGCTATTTTTACGCTCGTATCAAATCTATTTTCACCAAATATTCTTTGTACAACCTTCTTTTTAGAAAGTAATTGATTTTCAATATTTTTACTTATTGTCGATTCTGAACCTATTATATACACAGTATTTGCTTTGTTCAGTCTTTCCATAGTAGTACTTGGAATTTGATTTTGTTTTGTCATTAAAATAGGCGCATTTAAAGCTCCAGCTAAACCACTTGCACTAAGACCATCTGCCAAGCTATTATCTGAATTAATTAGTATTGCTGTATTATAGCTTTGTTTATCTGCTATTTTTGCTGCTGTTTCATACCTGTCATTACCTTTTATTTGTTCAACGGATGTCAACGCATTTACTATAGGAGTATTTACCATTACTAAAGATAGTGTAAGTCCTATAGCTAATATCTTTTTACTATTCTTCATATTATTATTTACCCCCAATATATTTTTCGTATTTTTTATCAATAATTTTATCCATTCTCAATAAAAAGTTACAGTTTTGTTACCATATTTTATATATAATACCATAGTTATCCATATAACTCAAATACTATAATTAAAGTCTTTATTCTCCGTAAATTCAAAACATTATAACTTATTTTATTTAATTAAGTAATAAATTCAAAATAATATATGTTAATAAGATGTTTAATCATTATAAACAATATCATTTATAATAATTTTTTTATAATATGAATTTTACAGTATTATAATCAAAAAATAAAAAAACAAGGTATCTCAAATTAAATCTAAATGAGATACCTTATTGTTATTCTTTACTGTTATTCTTTTTATTTCATTATTTGTATATATTTTATATTGTAGACATCATATCTTATCTAAGCATCTTGTATAAATGTACATTATAGACATTCTATATTATCTAAACAAACTTATAATATCAATTTTTATATACTATTAGTTCTTATTTAAATAAGTTTATTTTTTCTGCTATTTTCTCAATAGCATTTTTAGCTATTCCTTCACCTATTTGTACTAACTTAGTAGCATTTTTAAGTCTTAACTCAACTACTTCTTCCTGTGACTTAGAAAGTTCTTCTGTAGTTAATACTATTGGTGCTTTTGAACTAGCTGCAAGTGGTGCTGCTGTAAGTGCATCAACTAATTGTCCATTTCCACCTACATAACCGTCTTTTGCAACATATGCTTTAGTTGCTCCTGCATAGTACTTGTTGATTACTTTAGCATTAGTATCTTTTCTGTTTTCTCCAGCTAGTCTTTCAACTTTGTTGTTTAAATCTATTTCCACTAATTTATCTTCAACTTCTTTTGATACAGAATTCTCTCCACCAACAATTTCTAATTCTTTTCCTTTTAATAATTTTTCAGCACTTGCATCTAACTCGTTACCTGTAACTATTATTGGAGCTCCAAATTGAGCAGCTCTAGCAGATATACTCATAGCATCTGCTTCTCCATTTCCACCTACTACAAATGCAGTTTTAAATGTATCTTTTAATTGTTTTGCTATTTCTAAAGAAGTTTCAAATCTATCATCTCCAGAAACTCTCTCAACTTTACTTACACCCAATTTAGAAAGTTTTTCTTCAGTTTCTTTTGATATTTTAGATTCTCCACCTACTATATATATTTTCTTAGAAGATAAGTTACTTCCAAGTACTCTTAATATCTCAGCTTCTATTTCTGATGGTAATGAATCTTTTTTAGATAATAATATTGGTGCATTTTTTTGAGATGCAAGTGGTGCTGATGCTAATCCATCCACTATAGCATCTTCTCCAACTAAAATTATTGAATCTGCTTCTCCATCTTTGAATCTTTCCTTACTAACTTCTACTGCTGTTGTAAATCTTGAATCTCCAGATAAAACTTCTACTTTTAATTCTTTTCCGTCTTTTACATCAGTTAGTACTTTGTGTAAATCTCTAACTAATTTATGGTTTTTACTTGATACACTTATTGTTTCTGGCTTTTCATTTGTCTTACTTAAAACCATATCAAAGCTTGACTTTTCTGGCTTATCTTTGTCATCACTATTTTCTTGTTCTTGAGTAAGTATTGCTTCATTCTCAAATGTTAAAGTATATCCATTTTTAACTTTATTAACTATTTCTCTACCTAATGTAGTTAATCTAACTCCATCAAATAAATCTTCTGCTGATATGTCTTGTAAATCTGCATTTTTAACTGTTATTGTATGTAATTCTTTTGATTCTATATCGCTGTAACGCTTTTCATAGCCTTCAAAAGTACCTTCTTCTGATGTTACTGGTTTTGCAAAGTCTAAATGTTGGTCTCCTACATTTACTGTTATTGTATTTTTTGAATCTTTTGCTCTTTTTACTTCAACTGTACTAGTAGACTTTATAGTTGCTGTTAACTTGCTATCAGAATCTTCTGCTAAAGTTGCATTGAAAGCATTAACTGCATCTACTATTTCTTGAGCTGTTTTGTAGTTTTCAATTTTATAGTCAACTACTTTTCCACCTATAGTTTGATGGCCTTTATCTTGTATAGTAACTTTTAAACTTTGTCCTTCTACTAATGAGTTTATCTTGTTTTGTAATTGAGTTGCATTAGTTAAGTTTACATTATCTACTTTTATATCATAAACTCTATCATTTACATTTGCTCCTGCTTTTGTCTCTTCAAACTTAATCTCTAATGCTTTTCTAACCTCTTCGATTAGTTTAGTAGAATCTTTTGCACTTACTGTGTAATTTTTATCAACATTTTCTGACACAGTGTTGTCTGCGAATATTGGTGCTGCTGCACTCATAACTGTAGCTCCTGCCATTACTATTGCCATACTTCTCTTTTTGTTACTTAACATATTTATGTCCTCCGAATATTGTATTTAATTTTTTATATTCGTATTTCCCACATATAGATAATATTATATATAATATTATTTATCAATACATTTTATAAGTTTACATAATTTACTAATGCATATATTAGAAATATAAGAATAAAAAGTTAGATTTTGAATATATAAAAAATTAAACACTAACAAGTCAAACCTTATTTTTTATAAACATATTAAACATTTTATATGGAGACAAAAAATAAAAAAGGATACCTCATTAATGATAAAAGAACCATTTTGAGATACCCTCTTACAAACAACTAAATCAATAATTTTCTATCTTTCACACTCTTGATTTGCAACTGTACAAGAAGTTTTACAAGCTGATTGACAAGAAGTTTGACACTCTCCACATCCACCTTTTGCAGCACTTTGCTTTAAAGTAGCTTGAGATAAAGTTTTTACATGTTTATTTTCCATTTTCAACGCCTCCATTTCTAATTGTTTCCTATTGATTATATCACAAAACCACTTTAATATAAACTCTATTTAAAATTGACACCTAATACGCCTCCAATACCTCCTGCTGCTGATATAAGCAATAACTTATAAATCATTCCTACTTCAAATATGAAGCTCTCTTGTGCTAAAAACACAGTCAAAAAAATACACACTATGTACAAAAGTCCAACTAAAAGTCCATACATAAGTCCCTTTTCTTGCATGTGTTTTGAAGTGTAAAAACCGCCTATAGCTGCAGAAATAGTAGTTATAAATGATGCAACCATAGTTATATTATCTCCACCAATATCTGTAAATGTCAAAAATAAGTTATACACTAATAAAACAGCCAAAGTTATTATATATGCATATCCCAAACCTTTAAAAATATAATTAGATTTTCCCATAAAAAAACCTCCTCTCAAATTAATATATATTCGAGAAAAGGCTTTTAAATTACTATTTTACTGTTCTTCTATTTCTTCTTTTCTAGATTGAACTGTCCCTATAGCCCATTTTTCAAATGGAACTTTAGTTCTGTTTGGTCCTAATTCTAATATTACAACATCATCTTCAACTTTAGCTACATTAGCTACTATTCCACCTATTGTAATGACTTTGTCTCCTACACCTAGGCTACTTCTCATTTCTTTCAATTGTTTGTCTTTTTTCTTTTGAGGTCTAATCATTAGGAAATAAAAGATTGCAATTACTACTACCCATAGACCTATACTCATCATTATTTGTTGCTGTGGCATTAATTTTTCACTCCTTTGTAAATTATACTCTTTTGCAAATCGTAATAAATGTTTATACAACAATTTACTTTCTTTAGCTTTGAGTACTATTGAATATTATATATTAAAATGATTATAATTAATAGTGCAAAACCTATATTTCATATCCATATTTTGCAAAAAATTCATTTCTAAAATCAAGTAATCTATCTTCCATTATTGCTTGTCTTATTTGTTTCATTAAATTTAGTAAAAAGTGAAGATTATGAGTAGTTATCAATCTTGCACCCAGTATTTCATTTGCTTTTACAAGATGTCTTATATAGGCTCTTGAATAATTTTTACAAGCATAACAATCACATTCAGGGTCAAGTGGAGTAAAGTCTTCAGCATAAGTTGCATTTCTAACTACTACTTTACCTTGACTAGTCATTGCAGTTCCATTTCTAGCTATACGAGTAGGTAAAACACAGTCAAACATATCTACTCCTCTTATAACACCTTCCACTAAATCATCTGGACTACCAACTCCCATTAAGTATCTTGGTTTGTCCTTTGGCATAAATGGAGTTGTGTGTTCTAGTACATCGTACATAAGTGGCTTTGGTTCTCCAACACTAAGTCCACCAATCGCATATCCAGGTAAATCAATGCTTGTTATTTCTTTCGCTGATTGCTCTCTTAAATCTTTATACATTCCACCTTGTATTATACCAAATAAAGCTTGCTTGTCTGTATTATTATGGGCATCTTTACATCTTTTTAACCATCTTGTTGTTCTTTCTAATGAATTCTTTACATACTCTCTATCTGCTGGGTATGGCGCACACTCATCAAATGCCATCATTATGTCTGAACCTAACGCATTTTGTATTTCCATAGCTTTTTCTGGAGTTAAAAAATGTTTTGAACCGTCTAGGTGTGACCTAAATTCTACACCTTCTTCTTTTATCTTTCTCAAAGGCCCTAAGCTAAATACTTGAAATCCTCCACTATCTGTAAGTATTGGCTTATCCCAGTTCATAAACTCATGAAGTCCACCAGCTTTTTTTATAAGTTCATGTCCTGGTCTCATATATAGATGATAAGTGTTACTAAGTATTATTTGTGAGCCAATCTCTTTTAATTCTTCTGGTGTCATAGACTTTACTGTTGCTTGAGTCCCAACAGGCATAAATATTGGTGTTTCTATAATCCCATGTGGCGTGTGTAATCTTCCAAGCCTTGCACCACTTTGTTTACAAGTTTTTATCAGTTCGTATCTTACTGCGTACATAAATATCTCCTTAATAATTTTTATTTCTAGTTATTCCATAACATATATTTTTACTAATCTAAATATCTAATATATTTTCTAAATAGATTTATCTTTATCCTCTTTACTTTGTTGTTCTTTGATTGCTTCTTCATCATGAATACTCGTTATATTAAGAGCACTCTTGTCTTTTGTTACTAAAAACTTTTTTATAGCAAATAGTCCTGCAATGGCTATAACTCCAATTAAAACATCTATCATTCCTTCATTTTTAGGAAGCAATAACATTTTTCTAGCTATAGCATATAGTAGTGCCTCAATAAATGCTCCTGGTATGTGAAGTGATAGCATTACTACAAGCTCAACACCTATCACCAAAAGTAATATTTGTGCTAAGAAATCATTAAGCTGACTGTATTGTACTGGGTTTTGAAAATCAACTATATATGCTCCCCACATAAGTCTTAATACATCTATTGTACCTAAAAATACTGCTATTAAAACTACTACTGCTAATACACGTTCAAATATAAAAGCAATCTTTAATATAGGGTTATTCTTTTTTTGTTTTTGTAAGCTATGCATCTATTCCCTCCCTACTTTATAATCATAGCATCTCCAAAACTGAAGAATCTATATCTTTCTTTTACTGCCTCATTATATGCATTTAAAACATTTTCTTTTCCACAGATAGCACTTACTAACATGATTAAGGTAGACTCTGGTAAATGGAAATTAGTTATAAGTCTATCCAAAACCTTAAATTTATAACTTGGATATATAAATATATCTGTCCATCCACTAGTTTCTTTCATCTTGCCATTTTCATCACAAGCTGATTCTATAGTCCTACAACTAGTAGTTCCAACACATACTACATTGTTCCCATCTTTTTTTGCTCTATTTATTTTGTCAGCTGCCTCTTGACTAACCATATAATATTCTGAATGCATCTTATGATTTAAAACATCATCTACTTTTACTGGCCTAAAAGTACCTAAACCAACGTGTAAAGTTATAAATGCTATATCTACACCTTTTTCTTTTATTTCATTTAATAATTCTTCTGTAAAGTGTAGACCTGCTGTAGGTGCCGCTGCTGAGCCATTATGTTTTGAGTAAACAGTTTGGTATCTTTCTTTTTCCTCTAATCTAGCAGTTATATATGGAGGAAGTGGCATATTTCCAAGCTCATCTAAAATCTCTTCGAAAATTCCATCATAATGAAACTTTATAATTCTTGAACCTTCATCTGATAAATCTACAACTTCTCCAATTAATTTCCCATTTCCAAAGGAAAACTTAGTTCCCACTTTTGCTCTTTTACCTGGCTTTACTAAAGCTTGCCAAGTATCTTCCTCTGTTCTTTTTAATAATAAAAATTCAATTTTTCCACCAGTCTCAAGTTTTTCCCCTATTAATCTAGCAGGTATAACTCTAGTATTATTTAAAACTAAACAATCTCCCGGATTTAAATATTCTATTATATCTCTAAATACTTTATGCTCAATTTCTCCTGTTTCTTTATCTAATACCATCAATCTTGAACTAGCTCTATCTTCTATAGGAACTTGAGCTATAAGTTCCTGTGGTAAATCAAATTTAAAATCACTTGTTTTCAATGTCAAACTTCCTCTCTTAAAATTTCTCTAGCTACAATAATATCAAAAAAACAACTTATTTTCTACAATATTACCATAATCTATCAATAAATCCCTATTTTTAACATACAGCATATCCACAATATATAGATATTTTTCCACGTTATACACGTCTTATCCACAATATATAGATACAGTACACACATTTTTCCTTGTATTTATCCACAGTATCTACAGATATAATTACCATTTTGTGGATATGTTTGAATTTTTGCCCATTTTAGAAATATTTTAATTTAATGATTATTTTTTTAATTGATACCTCTTTCTTCTATTCTTATCTATCGCTAGGATAAGGTATTTTTAGATGTTCATAGGCTAATGGCATGGCTACTCTACCTCTAGGCCCTCTATTTATAAACCCTAGTTGAAGTAAATACGGCTCATACACATCTTCTATTGTATTCCTATCTTCACCAATTGAAGCTGCTAACGTATCAAGACCTACAGGACCACCCCTAAATTTTTCTATTATAGTTATAAGAAGCTTTTCATCCACAAAATCAAGACCTAAATTATCAACTCCTAAAAGTTCAAGAGCATCCTTTGCAACTTCATCAGTTATCCTTCCATCAGCCCTAACCTGTGCAAAATCTCTAACTCTTTTTAGCAATCTATTTGCTATTCTTGGAGTTCCTCTTGAGCGTTTTGCAAGCTCTAAAGCTCCTTGAGATTGTATTTCTGCATCTAAAATATTTGATGACCTAAGCACTATTTTTGAAAGTTCATCAACTGTATAATAATCTAATTTACAAATAACACCAAATCTATCTCTAAGTGGATTTGTAAGCATACCAGCTCTTGTAGTAGCTCCAATAAGTGTAAACTTAGGAAGGTCAAGCCTTATACTTCTCGCAGATGGTCCTTTTCCTATTATTATATCTAAACAAAAATCTTCCATTGCTGGATACAATACTTCTTCAACACTCCTATTGATTCTATGTATCTCATCTATAAATAAAACATCATTTTCATTCAAATTTGTAAGTATAGCTGCTAAGTCTCCAGCTCTCTCTATTGCAGGTCCTGATGTAATCCTCAAATTTACTCCCATCTCATTAGCTATTATACTTGCTAGTGTAGTTTTTCCAAGCCCTGGTGGTCCATATAAAAGTACATGGTCTAACTGCTCATTTCTTGATTTTGCTGCCTCTATAAATATACTAAGTTGCTCTTTGGATTTTTCTTGACCCAAATAATCTTCTAGTGTTTTTGGTCTTAAACTATTTTCTATATCTATATCTTCCACCTTCATAGTAGAAGTTATTATCCTATTTTCATCTTCAAAATCTTGCATTTATACCCCTCCTTCCGTAATTTTGCAAATCTACTTTATTTTAAATATTATTTTACATTCACAAATTAAATGCTACTTCATAGATTTACTCATTATATATGTAAGTGCTTTTTTTATAATGTCTTCTGTATTCATACCATCTTTTTTACATTTTTGAACTGCCTCTTTTGATTCTGCTAAGGTATACCCCAAAGCTACAAGTGCATCTATAGATTCATCTTGAGATATGAAAGTAGGTTTTTGTGATAATAATGTTGGTTCAAAGTCTATATTATTTTTATCTACTTTATCTTTAAGTTCTAAAACGATTCTCTCTGCTGTCTTTTTACCAACGCCTGGAGCTTTAGATAGTTTCCCAACATCTTCGCTTAAAATATAAGCTCCTAGTTGCGCTGGTGATGCAAATGATAGTATTGAAAGCCCCACCTTAGGTCCTATTTTTGATACAGATGTAAGCAATTCAAACATCTTTAATTCTTCCCTGCTTGCAAAACCGCAAAGACTCATATCATCTTCTCTTACTATTAGTTTAGTATATATTTTTGCAGTATTCCCTATTTGCAAATTCATTATTGTATTGGATGACACATTTATCTTATATCCTATATCATTGTTTTCAACAACTATACTGTCTATATAAATTTCTTCTACTGTACCTTTTATATAACTATACATACTTCCCACCTATATTCTTTAAAGTTTTTTCAAGTTTATTTGAATGAGCATGGCAAATAGCCACAGCTAGAGCATCTGCAACATCATCTGGCTTTGGAACTTTTTTTAAACTTAAAAATGAGGTTACCATCTGTTGAACTTGTGCTTTGTCTGCTCTACCATATCCAACTACACCTTGTTTTACTTGAAGCGGAGTGTATTCATATATTGGTTTACCATTATGTGCACAAGCAAGCATAGTAACCCCTCTAGCCTGTGCTACTGTTATAGCAGTCTTTACATTCTTGTTAAAGAATAGTTCCTCCATTCCAACTTCATCTATATTGTAATTCTTTACTATTGTATCAATTCCTTTATATACAAGTTCTAACCTCTTAGAGATATTCATATGCGCAGGTGTTGTCACTGCTCCATAATCTATTACTTTAAATTTACTATTTTTATATTCAATTATACCATATCCAACTATGGCTATACCTGGGTCAATCCCCAATATCATCATTTTAAAAAATTCCTCCTAAAAATAAAAGAAATACCAAAATGTATTTCTCATAAAAACTTATGTTCTAAATTATTATACCCTGAACCTCCCACGACTAAAATCGCAGAGTTCGATTACGTTCAAAATAACCTAAGCTACTTTGATACGTACAGGCGTGTCCAGTTCGCCCCTACTGTATAGTCCATCTAAGGACACAACATTACTTTTTCTCAAAATATTTAATGCACCATTAACATCAGCATTTAAAATCATTCCTTTTTTAGTTTGATACAATCCTCTTTTAATTCTTTTTCCAGAGAACTCATACTCCTTTGGATTATCGTCATTATAAGCTGGTATAATATCTTTATCAAAAAAGCTAGCTTTGGAAGTATAACTTTCTTCTTGTTTTAAAAAAGTAATTCCATATAGTTTACATAGATATTCTAATTTATCACGTAATTTACCAAAAGGAATATGTACAAATGTTTGATTATTAACTTTCCCGATATTACTTCTGTATTGAAAAGTTTCATTATACCCACAAACTAAAATACCAATATCATTTTTTAAACAATAATTAATAATAATACGAGCTGTTTTAGCCATATAATCATTTACTTTATTGTTTCGATTGCGAGTATTCGATTTTTGTTGATTGGTATTTCGTTTTACATAACCCTGTAAATCTTTAATACTTTGAAGTCGTGCATTTTGTTTATTATACCATTGATTTATTGATTTTAAACGCTTTCCATCAACAATAAAACTTTCACCAGTAGAAGTAATACAAGTTGCTAAATTATTAATTCCAAAATCAATGGCTAGTACTTTGTTTTTATTTAATTTTCTTTGTTCTTCTTTCACTTCGTAAGTGTATTGAATTTCAAAGAACCTAGCTTTTGCTTTTGGTATAATACGAATTTCCTTAATTTTCTTATCTTTAAGAATTGGCGGAATCGTTATTATAACTTTTTTATGTTCTTTTCCAAATTGACGTGAATATGGAATTATTAATTGATTATTATTTAATCGAACAAAACCAATGACAAGTGTAGTAAATCCATCTTTTGGAAGATAATGTGGTAATTTTATATCTTTGAAAGAATATTTACCTTTTTTCACTAATTTAAGTAGTCCAAAAAAAGACTTAAATGAACCATCTACTTCCTTCAAAATTTGTTGAGCCATATTGGAATTTAAATTTTTGTAATTAGGACTATCTTTCAGAAGAACATAATTCTTTTCATAATTTAGATATTCGCCTTCTTGGAAGTAATATTGCCTAATATTATAGATTGCTTCATTAGCTAAATTTTTAGCTATACGAGAAAGCTCTTTAATATTCTTATAATCTTCCTTTGAAAGATGTTTTACCTGCTGTTTTACAGTTAAATACATGATATATATCACTTCGCTTTCTAAGATGATTATAACATATCTTTACTGTAAAGCCAATGTTTTGGTAAAAAACAATGACAGTAGAGAAAATTTAACCTGTAGCTAAATTCTACATTAATCGTATTAGAGGTTGTCGTTCACATAAGCTTTAGGGGTTTCCAGCAATTCAAGTGGTATATTGGATAGATTGTTTACTATCTCTATGTACAAACTTCTCTATACGCTTACTATTTCCCTAATTCATCTCATGACTAAAGTCACGAGTATTCTTAGAGATTTAATAAAATCAAATAAAAAAGTTATATCAAAGCGAACTTCTCACTCCAATATAACTTTTATATTTAGTACAAATAAATTATTGTATTTTAATAGGCATTAAATATGTTTTGAATCTTAATATCAATTTGAAATATTAACTTGCAAAATCTTCTAATCTTGAATAGGCCTCTTCCTCTGTATCCATAACTACACCTTTTTTAAGTTCATCTTGAACAGTCTTAGGAAGTGAATCTACTCTTATTTTAGTTTTTTCTACTAATGTTTTATTTCCACTATCATCATATTTATACAATGCTATATTTCCATTATCATTTTCAATTGTATATTTACCTTTTATAGTAGTGTTCATTGCTTGTACATCTTTATTATCACTGTTTTTAGATTCTACTAATATGATTTCATTTTTATCCATACTCTTTATTGTTTTAGTTGGATATTCTTGCTTAAAATATGATACTATTTCTGATTTTGTCTTATCTAATAATGACTCTGGAACTACTCCAGCCATCGTAAGTACTCTCTTATAGTTAGTTTCATTCTCACCTTCGCTTTGAAGCCAAACTTCACAGTTTTTATTTAATCCAAAAGCTTCTTTTGATTCTTCATTCATATTCGCACTAGCACTTACAACTTTACCAGTTTGAACTCCATTATTTTTTAACTTTGTTCCTATATAAACTCCACTACTTAATACAAATACTCCTACTAGTACTAATGCAGATATTTTCCAAGGAAATAATTCTTTTTTCTTCTTTTCAAACATTGATTACGCCTCCTTTTTCTATTATTTTCTCCAAGCTGTAAGTTTTTATACAATTTAGGTAAATTTTAGAAGAAAATATATCTGTATTTCAAATTAATCTAAAAATAGATATCTTCTAAAAGGAAGTTTTCTCTTAAATGTTATATTCTTGCAATTATATGGACATAATTTATAATAAATAATAGTTTAGGAGGTAATAACTTTGGAAAGAATCAATTGTAATGTAACTAACTGCTCACATAATAACAGCCATATATGTTATGCAGATAAAATTTTTATAAATGGTGAACAAGCTCATAATGATAGACATACTTGCTGTAGTTCGTTTTTAGATGAATCTATTTATAGTAATCTATCTAATAATGTTAACAATAGAAATTGTGAAGAATTAGTTTGTAGTGTCAAGACTTGTAAGTATAATAAAGATGGTAGCTTATGTAATCTTGATAATATAGTAGTAGCTCCTGAAACTGATAGAGTAAATCTTTACACTGAAACATGTTGTTCTAGTTTTAAATGTAAATAAACAAAATATAAATAATATAGGGTGTCAAAGGTAATCAAAACAATATACTGTAGAGTATCTACAGATATTGATTTGATTATACTTGACACCCTTATTTATTTTAAATAAAATCTCATTATTATAGTTTTGCATATAATATTATAATTGCAATTAAATTTGATAAATTTCTATAAATTGGTATAATCAATATGTAAATTAAATTTAAAGTAATATAGTTAATTGTGAAAGAAAATACCAGATATATAGTATTATATAATGTTATATTAACTAGAAATGAGGTGCTTATGAGTACATTTTATATCCAATTTCTTTATTTTGTAATTTATAGTTTTATAGGGTGGTGTTGTGAGACTACATATTGTTCTGTTTTACAAAAACAATTTGTAAATAGAGGTTTTTTAAATGGGCCATTTTGTCCTATATATGGATTTGGAGCACTAGCAATAGTAGCTACATTAACTCCTTTTGTTCATAATATTCCCTTATTATTTGTGTTTAGTATAATTATCACCAGCATAATGGAGTATTTTACAAGTTTTGTATTAGAAAAAATATTTAATATGAAGTGGTGGGATTATTCCAATCACAAGTTCAACATTCATGGAAGAGTGTGCCTAGAAAATTCACTTATGTTTGGTGTGTTGTCATTAATTGTAATGCTGATAATACATCCTATTGTAGTTGATTTCATAGATTATATTCCTAAAAATATACTATTTATTCTTGGTATATCCATAGAAATTTATTTTGTTTTAGATTTAATAATTACAGTACACACAATTTTACAATTAAATGGTAAATTAAAACAAATCAATCTTATAATTAAGGAATTAAAAGATAAAAAGGAATACTACAAAATTATTACACAAGAAACTATTGAGAATAAACTTGAGACTTTGGTTGAAAATAGACTTGAGACTTTAGAGGATAGATTTGAAATATTAAAAGAAAGAGAAAATTATCGTTATGCTAAAAATAGAATTGAAGAACTTAAAAACAAGCTTAATACTCTACTATCTAGCCACAAATTACTTCATAGACGTATTATTAAGGCGTTCCCTAATATAAGCTCTAATAAGCATAAAGATATTTTAAATAAAATCAAAGAAGATATTAAATCAATCAAAAAAAATAAATAATCTAAATTATATGCCATATTATAATATAAATATTTATAAATACAAATAAGGTTTAGAATATTATTGATAATATTCTAAACCTTATTTAATATATTCTAAAACTTACTATTGACTTATCCTTATTTTTAAATCAAATCTTCTAGCCCATTAATACTTCAACAACTTCTCTAAGTGTACTAACTTCTCCAACATTGCCAGGGAAAATTATATATGGCATATTAGGAAATTTACTTTCTTCTCCTGTCATCCATACTGGTATACCAGGTTTTATTTGACCCATTACAGTAGCCTTTTTTACTTTTAGTGCCTTAGTTCCAACATCACTAGATGTAATTCCGCCTTTTGCTATAATAAAATTTGGTCTTACATTAAGCATACCAACTATACTAGTTACAGCATCCGAAATTTCTACAGAAACCATAAGTTGTTTATCTTTATCATTCGTATCTAAATCAAAACGCTCACGTCTAGTATACACAGCAACAGTCTTTCCATTAGTTATTTTCTCTTCTACAACTTGTATAACTCTTTTTACTTCATTTTTTAATCCATCTTCTCTCAAAACTAAATGTTGATTAAACTCTATAAATTCTATAGGATGTTTACAATTTTTAAGTTCTTCTAGTTGTTGAGTAGTTTTATTTACATGTGAACCAACAAGTATAATACCTCCATTAGTATTATCTTTTGATACTAATTCCTCTTTAGTAAGTAATTCCTTATCACTTACACCTCCAAGTATCTTTGTTATAGCAGCAGCGCTTCTAAATATAAATTCTTTGCCACTGTTTACTGCACGTATAAACGCAATTGTAAATACCTTTACATCTACATAATCTATTGCATTTACAATGATTTTGTTGAAATTCTTTGCCATTTTAAGCTTTTCTGTTATCCTATCAATATTTAAACTTCTAAGTTCCTCTAATGAAAGGTATATCATATCACTAGATTTATATTCTCCATTTGTTTTTTCTTCACACCATTCTCCTATATCAGAAGATTTATATCCAAAAGATTTATCTTTTGCAAATTCAGTCATTCCCGCTGGTACAAGCATTTCGCCTTCTTTTACATAATGTACATTGTCTATCGTAAATCTTCCACCTTCTTTGAAAAATGGCATTATTATTTCACCATCAAATATTTTCCCTGATAATTTTTCCACCTCATTTTTCAATAGATTAGTTTCAAGAGGATAATGCCCCCTCATTGTTGAATCACTTCGGCTTATAATAATAAAATCCTTATTAACTTTTTGAGAAATATCCACAATATTTTTTGAAATTTTCTTATGCACTTCTGTTGTTTGAGAAACTGTAAATCCCCTTGAGTTAGTAAGTATAAAAAACATACTATTTTCTTCATCAAAACCTTGTTCTATGCTATTCTTATCCCAATCAGTATATACAGAAACATCATGAACTGTTTGTACTCCAGTTGGGTCATCATCTAATACAATAATTTTTCTATTTAAATTTTTAAGTTCATTTACAAGTAATTTATTTAATTTATCTTCATCTACGTTCTTAAAAGTATCGAGTATATCTATGTTAATTGAATTGACTTCTCTCACTAAAAATCCCCCTTTATGCAATTTATTACAGTATGCATATGTTTAATATTTATATTTTTTATAAGCCTGGAAGTGGTATAATACCATTTATAACACTAAGTAATAAAACCATTGCAAATGCTGTAATACCAGCTATTGTACCTCCTATTGTCCATGAATTTAAAGTATCTTTAACTGACAATCCACTAAATCTTGAAAGTACCCAGAATCCAGAATCGTTTGGAAGAGAAAAACCAACACCACCAGCACATATAGCAAGCCCTACTAAAACTGGTGACATCCCAGTTGCTAAAATTGTCGGTCCTAAAATTGATGATGTAGTCACTAGTGCTACAGTAGCAGAACCCTGAGAAATTCTAAGTAATGCACTTAATAAGAATCCAAGTACTACAACTGATATACTAAGACCAGACATAGTGTCAACTAAGAAGTTTCCTATTCCACTAGCATTTATAACACTACCAAATGCTCCCCCTGAACCTGTTATTAATAGTATCAATCCTGCTGAATCGGCAGCTTCAATAACAACATCTCCCATAGGTTTACTTATGTACTTCTTTAAAAATACTATTGCTACCAATATTCCAAGTAATATTGCTATATTCTTATCTCCTATAAAAGCAAGTATTCCACTCATTTTAGAACCTTTTTCTAAAAACATACTAAATACATTTGATACAAGTATAAGAAGTATTGGGAATAATAAAGAAAACATAGAAACTCCAAAACCAGGGACTTTATTAGAGTTATCATCTTCAAGTTCAATACTCTCTTTTTCTTGTTCTAAATTTTTTTCTCTATTATTTTCGTCAATTGCATAAGCTGGATATTTTTCAAAACGTTTTCCATAAATCCATCCTCCTGCAAGAGCTGCTGGAAATGCAACAATTATAGAATAAAGTATAAAACTACCTACATTTGCATTTACATTTGCTGCAACAGCTAAAGGCCCTGGTGTTGGTATTACAAGTGCATGACCTACTATTGTACCAACGCCTAATGCACATACAAAAACCATAAGAGACTTCTTAGTTACTCTCGAAACATATTTAACTATAGGCATCATTATAACAAATGCAGCATCCATAAACACTGGAATTGAAATTAAAAATCCTGCTGTAGTTATAGCTAACGCACTATTTTTTTCTCCAGTTCTAGCCAACAATCCCTTTGCAATAGATTCTGTTGCTCTTGATTCTGAAAGTATATTTCCAAATATTATTCCAAGTCCAATTACAATACCAATACTACCTAATGTATTTCCAAATCCAGTTGATATTGTAGTTGAAATTTCATTTATAGGCATTTTAACCATAAATCCTGTAATTATTGATGTTATAAGTAATGCCAAAAATGGGTTTACTTTAAACTTGATAATTGACACAAGCAAAATTCCTATAGATATAATAAATGCTATCAAAAGTCCATATCCTGTAATCATAATCTTTTCCCCTTTATAATTTACTTTATTATCTCTTGACCTTATTTTTTCTTTTATTATGATATTGTAACTCTATCATCTCTGTATAATATAATCTAAATCTAATTTTTATAATACATATCTACTATATCATCAATATCTTTGCCATTAGTTATTGTGTTTTTTTATTTCAACACCTGCTAATTTTTCAAAATATTGAGCTATTCCACCATGGTCATCTTCTAAGTGTCCATGTACTTTTAATGTTTGCATAATTTCTAATAGCTGACTTGTCATAGGTAGTGGCACATCCAAATTATGTGCTGTCTGCATTACATTTTTTATATCTTTTAGATTGATAGATATTTTCCCACCTGGTTTAAAATCACGATTCATAATCATTGGTATTTTTGCATCCAATATTGTACTGCCAGCTAAACCTCCCCTTATCGCTTTGTACACTTTATCTGGGTCTGCTCCTGCTTTGGCTGCAAGTACAAATGCTTCAGATACTGCTGCTATTGTAAGATTAACTATTACTTGATTTGTAAGTTTTGTAACACTTCCACTACCATTATCTCCAATTAAGATAGCTGAGCTTCCCATTATATTAAAGAATGGCTCTACTTTTTTATATACTTCTTCTTTACCACCAGCCATAAAAGCAAGTGTTCCATCAATTGCTTTTGGTTCACCCCCACTTACTGGCGAATCTATAAATTCTAAGTTCATTTGCTTTAATTTTTCTGCACATAACATAGATTCTGTAGGTGTAACTGAACTCATATCTACAATTATACTTCCCTCTTTTAAAGTATTTGTTAAACCATTAGCTCCAAATAATATATCTTGAACAATAGCTCCATTTGGAAGTATTGTAAATACAATCTCACACTCTTCACCTATTTCTGAAAGACTTGCATATTTTGCACCATACGATACAAGCTCATCTACAGCACATTTATTAATGTCATATACTAAAAGATTACATCCATCTTTTAGTAAGTTTTTGGCCATTGGTTTTCCCATTATTCCTAATCCGATAAATCCTAATTTCATTATATACCCCTCCATATTTTCACATTTTTGAAAACGTTTTTTATGATTTAAAGTATACTACACACCAGTATACCGGTCAATATAAAATATAAAAGTATTTATTTTAACAATAAAACACGATTTTTAGATTTATATAATAGATTTTATCTATAATCATTATATTTAACGCATACTATTTATATTAAATAAACCACACTATTTTTATATTATATTTAATCATACTTTATATTAATTATTTTTCTTTATATCAACTATTTTTATCAATAATTAAGTATCATTCAACTAAACCTTTATTTATATCGCCATATCATCCAATATATAATTTAAATTTCAAAGGATTGACCTTAATTTTACTATGTTGTATTCTTAACATTATATAAGTTTTTGTATTTTTACATTGTTTAGGAGGGGTAAAATATGGCTACATTTAAAAGATTACAAGAACAAGCATATGACTATTTAAAAGAATTAATACTATCTGGTGAAATAATAGAAAATGAAATATATTCTGAAACAAAGCTTGCAAGTGAAATAGGAATCTCAAGAACTCCTATAAGAGATGCTCTTCAAAGACTCAGTCAAGATGGTTTTATAGATATCATTCCAAGTAAGGGTTTTAAAATTCATCAAATCACAGCCAATGAAATTGTAGAGATATTTCAAATACGTTCTGCAATAGAAGGATTTTGTACTTTTTTGATTACGAGCCAATACAAAGAGCCTAGAGCAATTCAAACTATAGATAAATTAAAGTATCTTTTAGATAAACAAAAAGAGATTGTATCAAGTGATAAGAATTTAAACACATTTGCAGAATATGATACTTTATTTCACACAACAATCGTCTCATATGCTCAAAATACTGAATTTGATAAGATGTTCAACAGCTATATGTACAGAATAAAAAAATTAGCTCTTGATTCATTATCACATGAGGGAAGACTAGAAACAACATTAAAAGAGCATACAGATATTTTTAATAATATATCTAATGGATGTACTGAAGATATTTACAAAACAACACTTATTCATATGGAGACTCCTAAATACATCAATTTAGAAGATTTTTGTAATAATAAATTATTTTAATAATCTATTTACATTTACTAAAATGTTATTTATCTCAAATCAATTTCTTATTTATAAAAAATACTCTATAATTATAATGTAACTACTATTATTTTAAGGAGTGATTTTTTTGAACAAAGATACTGTAACTAATGAAACTATTGACAAAGATTATGCTATTGAAGAAGTTCGTATGGCTTGTAAACATTTTGGTGATTTATATTTTTATTTTACCAAAGTATTAGTTGAGGAATTTGGAAATGAAAAAACTGCTGAAATATTAAAAAAAGTTTTGTTTGAAAGATCAGAAGAAAGAGCTATTTCTATGAGAGAAAGAGCCAATGAAAATGGAGATGAATTGATTGCTGACAATATTGCTAGTATAACTGATGTTCCATTTTTAGGTTGGGTTCCTGAATTTGAAGAGTTACACTGTCCTTATGGAGCTTCCTGGCTTTCACGCTTTGAAGAAAATCCTTGGTTTAAGCAGTTTGCATCCCTTTATTGTGATGTTACTGATACCACTGTTGCTGAGGTATTTACAGGAGATACATCACATAAAATAACAAAAAATATTCTATGGGGTGATAAAGTTTGTGAGAGAATATATTTTCATGATGATAATATATCTCAAGGTAAATATACTTACGGAACTAGAAACTGCAAGTAAATAATTTAATTTTTCTATATTTTTATACTATATTTTGTACTTTTTCATATAAATATTATAACTAGTCTTTTATTTTACTTTTGTTTAACTTAAAGATAATTTACTTTTAACTTCTATGAATTAACATATAAGTAATAAAAAATTTATCTTTATAAAATTATAGCCTTTAGGTCTATAATTTACATAATATTTATACTCTTTATAAAATTTTTTAGAAGCTTCTATTGTTATACTATAAAACTATCTTGAGAAAGGCTGATTAAATGTTTAATAAAATATATGAAAAAAAAGAATTTATAGTTTTTCAAGTTAAAAAAGGTTATGTAGTTTATAATACTAGAAAGAATTTTGAAGAAGGTCATACACACTTAAAACATTTTGAGGCAGCAAAGACAGCTATTGACTTAGCTATAAACAAAAAAATTCCTCGAAGTAAAGACGGATATTATCTAACTAGTTTAATTCGCATAAGTGACGATTGTTATTACATCGATAAGTTAAGTGAGTTATTATATGTCAGAGAACAAAAAGGTAAAAAAGAAAAATACTGCAATTCTAGCTATCAGATATAACAAGATTAGTTGTCAAATATAAATATTTTTAAGCTTAAATATAAAGAGTATCAGTAAGTTTATAAAAATAACTTTGCTGATACTCTTTTCAATTCTAACATTATCAATTTAAATTTTAGCTATTATTCAGGTAGATATTTTACTACTCAGATTCAGTATCTGCAAATTGGCTATTATAAAGCTTCTCATAAAATCCGCCTTTTTCCATTAGTTCATCATGATTACCTTGCTCTATAATACTTCCATTATTCATAACCAAAATCAAATCAGCATTACGAATTGTAGAAAGTCTATGTGCTATAACAAAACTAGTTCTACCATTCATAAGATTTCTCATTGCCTTTTGAAGCATCAATTCTAATCTAGTATCAACAGAACTAGTAGCCTCATCTAATATCAATATTGAAGGGTCTGATATAAAAGCTCTAGCTATAGTTAAAAGTTGTTTTTCTCCCAACGATATATTAGATGCTTCTTCATTTAAAAACATATTGTAGCCATCTGGAAGTGTAGTTATAAAGTGATGTACATTTGCTACTTTTGCTGCTTGTATAATTTCTTCCTTAGTAGCTCCAAATCTACCATATTCTATATTTTCAAAAATAGTACCATTAAATAACCATGTATCTTGAAGTACCATTCCAAACATTGAACGTAAATCTTCACGTCTCATATTTCTGATATCTACTCCATCTACTTTAATAGCTCCTCCCTTTACATCATAAAACCTCATCAATAAGTTTATTAATGTTGTTTTACCTGCTCCAGTAGGACCAACAATAGCTACCATTTGACCACTTTTTATTTCTACATTTAAATCTTCTATTAAAGTCTCACTTTCTCCATATCCAAAATTCACATGTTCAAATGTAACATTTCCTTGTACATTTTCTATCTTAACTGGATTTTCAACATCAGGAGTTTCCTCTTCTTCATCCAAAATTTCAAATACACGCTCTATTGCTGCAAAAGAAGATTGTATTACAGTTGATAATTGTGTCATCTGTGAAAGAGGCTGATTTATTTGCCATATGTAACGTACAAATGCTTGTAAATTTCCAACTGTTATCCCTCCACTCACTGCATATATAGAACCAACTACTGCTACTGCTGCAATTCCAAAATAAGTTACTAATGAAACCATTGGATTCATCATACTTGATATAAATTGTGCCTTAAATCCATTTTCACAAAGTTCTTGATTTACTTTTTTAAATTCTTCTATAGAGTCTTCTTCTTTACCATATAATTTTATTTCATTAAATCCAGTATACATCTCTTGTACTTTTCCATTTAATTTTCCAAGAGCATTTTGTTGTAATGAAAATCGCTTTTGTGATTTTTTTACTATAAACTTAGATACAAAATAACTAATTGGAATTATAAAAAGAGCTATAAATGCCATATATACATTAATTGTAAACATCATAGAAATTGCCAAAATTATTACTAAAATTGAGTTAATAATTTGCATAAAACTCTGTTGTAAGGCATTTGATATTGTATCTACATCATTTGATATACGGCTTAGTACATCTCCAAAACTATTGCTGTCAAAGTAACTAATAGGCAGTTTTCTTATCTTATTTTCTACTTCATTTCTTAAGTCTCTCATCGTATTTTGAATAGCATTTGTAAGTAAAAAACTTGAAGCATACGTAAAAATTGCATTAGCAACATATATACATGCTAAGAGTGCCAAAATTTTTACTACATAGTTAAAATTCACAGATGCTCCTGGTATTCCTTTTGCTATACGAATTACATCTTTAGTTAATTGTGTTATTATTAATCCCTCTGTTTTAGGAGCAATTGCATTCATAGTAGCTGCTAAAATTATACATATAATAGCTATAATAAATGAAAATTTATATTGCTTTACAAATGGAAGAAGTCTACCAATTGTTTTTTTAAAACCTTTAGACTTTTTCATTATTCCAATTCCTCCTTTTTCAACTGAGATGTTGCAATTTCATAGTATATTTCACAATTTTTCAATAATTCCTTATGAGTTCCCATTCCAACAACTTGTCCTTCATTTAGTACTACAATTTTATCAGCATCAATAATTGAGCTAATTCTCTGTGCAACAATCAATACAATTGCATCTTTTGTTTCTTTTTTTAGCTTAGAACGAAGTATTGCATCAGTCTTAAAATCTAATGCAGAGAAGCTATCATCAAATATATATATTTCAGGTTTTCTTATAATAGCTCTGGCAATAGAAAGTCTTTGCTTTTGACCTCCAGATACATTAGCTCCACCTTCACTAATTAATTCATCAAATTTTCTAGGTTTTTTTGATATAAACTCATATGCCTGTGCAACTTTGGCTGAATGTTCTAATTCTGATGTTCCTGCTTTATTTTTACCAAATCTAATATTATTTGCTATACTACCAGTAAAAAGCAATGCCTTCTGAGGTATAAACCCTATCTTTTTTCTTAAAGCCTTTAAGTCATATTCCCTTATATCTACTCCATTTATCTTAATACTACCTTCTGTTACATCATAAAATCTAGGTATCAAGTTAATTAGGGTACTTTTTCCACTACCAGTACTACCTATAAAGGCAACTGTTTCACCAGTCTTTGCAGTAAACGAAATATCTTTAAGCACAGAAGCTTCTCCATCTGGATAAGTAAATGTTACATTGTCAAATTCTATAAGTCCTTTATTTTCAGTATCTTTTACTCCATTTTTAGGATTTTTTATAAGTGGTTCTTCTTCTAAAATTTCTTTTATTCTATTTGCTGAAACTTCTGCTCTTGGATACATGATAAATACCATTGAAAAAAGCATAATTGAAAACATAGCATGGAAAAGATATTCCAAAAATGCAACCAATTGTCCAACTTGAATTTCTCCAATATTTATTTTTTCACTTGAAATCCAAAACACAGCCAAAACAGCTATATTTAATAATAAAAAGAATGCGGGTTGAGTAATTGACATAAGCTTAAACAATTTTTTAGAAACATTAGCATAATATGTATTTGTTTCTTCAAATCTTTTTGTCTCATAGTCATCATTCCCAAATGCTCTGATTACTCTTATTCCCGTTAAATTTTCTCTTGATATAAGGTTTAGTTTATCCAGTCCTTTTTGTTGTTTAGACGATATTGATTGAGAAATTTTTGCTATTACTGCTACTCCAATAATTATAAAAGGAACTGATATAGCTAATACCAAAGAAAGCTCTACACTTGTTCTAATTGTCATGATTATACTTATAATAAACATGACTGGAGTTAATAAAGCTGTTCTAAGAAGTATATTTACAAATTGTTGAATTTGAAATGCATCATTTGTAGTTCTTGTAATCATTGAAGAAATCCCAAATTTATTGTATTCAGTGTGTGAAAATTCTTGAGATTTTTTAAATATATCATTTCTTATATCTCTAGTTACTCCTGTTGATATTTTTGCAGAACAATAACCCAATAATACACTACCTACAACTCCTATAATAGAAATAACAACTATTACTATTCCCATTTGTTTTATGTAAGTTGTGTTTTGATTTGCAATACCATTATCAATTATTTTAGCTATTATTGTTGGTATACCTAATTCAACTAATGCAAAACTAAATATAGCCAGTATATTTAATGCTATTAATAACTTATAATTTTTTAAATAATTTAAAATTAATTTCATATTCTACTCCTTTCTTAATTTTTGAGACAGTGTAATTATTATGTAGTAATGCCAAGCTTATGAATACTTGCTTTTATAAAAAAAGGAGAAAAGAGTTAGTGCACTCTCTTCTCCAGCATATTCTTTTTAATACACCCTCCGATAAGTCGCTTATATGTTACCATATTTGACAAGTAATGTCAATTTATATATAATTTAAGTTTTTAAATACTTTATTTTATAAAATGATAACAAGCCAGCACATACTTTATACTTGTTTTTTACTATATTCTAATTTTACAAGTTGTTCTATATTACTAACCTTTTTAAGATTTAAGTTTGTTCTCTGTATTCCAGCTTTAAATAATGGAATTCCTCTACCTAATATTATTGGCAATACATATACAAAATAATCATCAATTAGATTATCTTTTGTAAATAATTCTACTATTTCACTTCCTCCAATTATCCAGATATCTTTCCCATTTTTCTCTGCTCTAATTTGCTCAATTAGTTTTTTAGGTTCCAAATTGGTATACTTTACATTTTCATTAACTCCACTAGTAGTCTTTGAATACACATAACATTCTTTCCCTTTATAAAACCATTCATTTGGGCTTAGTTCATTTATTATTTGTGTATATGTTGAATTTCCCATAATAACTGTATCAATTGTATCGTAAAAAGTATTATAGTCTTCTTGTTGAGAATCTGAAGCTACTTCATCTAAAAAAGCTACACTACCATCTTCTTCTGCTATATAACCATCTAAACTCATTGCAATATAAAGTACCACTTTTCTCATATTTGCTACCTCCAAAATTTATAATATAAGTTTTTTATGCTAAAATAAAATTTTTACTTATTTAAAATACCCTATTAAATAAAACTCAAACAGTTTTAAGTAAAACCACAAAAATAAAACATTATTATATATACAGTTTAATAGTTACATAATTTGATAACCAATAAATATATTGAAAATTCTAATTAATCTAAATAAATATTGCTCTAACCTCATACTGGTTCTATAATATAATTAGAAGATATTTATATTATAAAATTAATCTTATCATAATATTTATTAATATCGTAAAATTAAGACCTGTGATTGATTTTATTTTTATTGAAAGGTGGTAAACAATATGAAAATTTCAGAAATTGCTACACCAAGCTTTTTACTAGATTTAGACCAGTTAGAAGAAAATATAAATACAATACAAGAAATTTGTACAAAGAATAACAAACAGCTTTGGCCTATGCTTAAAACTCATAAAAGTACATATATTGCAAAACTTCAAAAAGATGCAGGTGCTACTGGATTTCTTGTTGGAACTCTTGATGAAGCTGAAGCTTTGATAAATGCTGGCTTTAAAGATATTATGTTGGCTTACCCTTACATGGGAGATGCAAATATAAATAGGGTAGTAACCATGGCTTCAAAAATAAATTTAATATGTGCTACAGATAATATAGAATGTGCAAGAGCTTACAGCAAGGCTTTTTCTCTAGCTAAAATTGAATGTAAACTACTTCTTATTGTAGATTGCGGATTACACCGTTTTGGTGTTAAACCAGAAAAAGTAGTAGAACTTGCTATTGAAATTTCAAAACTAGAAAGTATAAAGATTGTCGGAATAAGCTCACATCCAGGTCAAGTATACGGTTGCAGTTCTCCAGAAGGTGTACCAGATGTTTGTGTTCAAGAAAATTCTGCTATGGAAAAAGCATCTAAATTATTAACTGATAATGGATTTAATATAGATATTGTAGCTTCTGGAAGCACTCCAACAGTTGAAACTGAAGCCACTTCTAAAACTATCACTGCTGTAAGACCTGGAAACTATGTATATTATGATGCTATACAAATAGCTTTAGGATGTGCTACTGAAAAGATGTGTGCTCTTACTGTTGTATGTACTGTAATATCAAAAAATAGTGATGGATATTATTTAGTTGATTGTGGAAGTAAATGCCTTGGACTAGATAAGGGTGCACATGGAAATAGTAGTATTGTTGGCTATGGTATAGTTTTTGGACATCCAGAACTTATTATTGATTCACTTTCAGAAGAAGTTGGTAAAATTAAAGTAAATGGAAAAACTAATATAAAAATAGGTGATAGGATAAGAATCATACCTAACCACTCTTGTTCTACTGCAAACTTAACAAGTAATTTACTAGGCTTTAGAGGAGATACAATAGAAAAAGTCATTGAAGTAGATATACGAGAAAATTCAAAACATATTGTACTTTAAAAATAAAATCATAATAAATTTATATTGATATTAACTAAAAATGAATTTAATTTATTGTTGATTTAAAGATATTAAAACAAAACATAGAAAGTTTTAAAAAAAACTCTAAAAACATAGAAAATCTAAAAGAAGTTTACTACTATACTAGTAAACTTCTTTTTTAATTAACATATCATTTTTTAATTAGTACATCATCATGGCATTATTATGTTAGTTTTATTTAATTTTTACATTAATCCCATAAAAGTAAGTAAAACTCTAACTATCAACATACCTACCACTGCATCAAATATAGGAACTGCTAATAGTAACATTCTATACTTAGTGCTAGTATTAGCTACAAGAACTATTCTAGCGTAATGACCAACTAGAGTACCCATTAACATACATGGCATAATCAAAATAGTTGCTTGTGATGCTGTAATTATACCTTGTGCAAATAAATTTGCGGCTGTAGCTGCTCCTGCTGCCTTAGCAAAGAAAGCCGCTATCAAAACTACGACTGATTCTCCAGGTAGTCCAAAAATCCCCATTACTGGACCAAAAACATTTCCTAAAATATCAACTAGACCAGTCAATTGCAGAAATTGTACTATTACATACCCCATTATCATGGCTGGCAATATTTGTTCAACACCTATGTAAAAACCTTTTTTTGCGCCTCCCATAAATGTTTCAACAACAGTTTTTTTTGGTTTACTATTTACAATTGTACTTCCAGTATTTTGTTGACTCATATTACGCAGCCTCCTTATTTTTATTCTTTTTATTTTTTATATTTATAATTAGTCTAACTAGATTGGCACCAAGTATCTTACAGAATATCTCTATAAGTATTATTGGGCCTAATGCCAATAATGCTATTGGCAAAAGTGGCGCTTGAGTATTTATTGTATTTAATATAACTGCTGAACCAGCATATTGATAAGCTACAAATATAGTTCTTTCATCATCCGTTATTTCTCCACTTTCACATAATTCTTTTGTCATTATTGAGGCTACATCTGAACTAGTAAATGAAGATACAAATGCTATACCCGCTATTCCAGGTATCCCAAGTAAAGGTTTAAGTAATGGATTAAATATTTTTGATGCAGCTTTCATCCCTCCCATAGATTCAACTACATCAATAAGTCCTACAGCAAAACACACAGTTGGTATTAAAGTAAGTGCAAATAAAAAACCATCCTTTGCACCAGTTCCACCCTTTCCCATAAAGTCTACGCCATCTGAAATAGTACCAAATGAGCCAGTTAAGTTAGCAAAGTCTAAAGCTTTTAGAAATCCTTGACTCTCCTTAAAAATACCAGAAAATAGTATTATCAATACAAATAAAGACATATATCCTTTCCATGTTACCTTATTATCTCCAGCTGTTGTATCCATATAAAATCCCCCTTTTATATATCAAATTTATCTAAATTTAAAACAATCGTAGAAATCAATTTTACCCTTTCAAACATAGAATCTACTAATGCATATTCTCTTGATGTATGATTCCATTCTCCCTTTACTCCAAAAGAACATATCGCAGGAACGTTTGCAATAGTTAAATAGCTAGCATCTGAACTTCCTCCAAGTCTCTTAGAATTTATTTCACCAAACCCATTTTCTTTTGATACTGTATTTACAAATTTGTGAAACTTCATAACATCCTCTGTAGTTTCAAATGGCATCATTTCACTTACAAAATCAACATGTGTAGAGGTTCCTTCTATGTAAGTATCTTCACATATTTCTTGAATTCTTTTTTTAACATTCTCCATTTCTTCTACTTTTTCAAATCTAAGGTCTACTTCTATACTACAATCTTCAGGAATAGAATTTGATACTCTTCCTCCTTTAATTATACTTACACTTGCTGTAGTCCCAACTTCAAGATTAGTCAATTTTTGTATTTGTAATATCTTATTAGCCATTTCTTCTATTGCATTTCTTCCACCTTCAAAATCATTTCCTGCATGTGTTTCTACACCTTTTACATTTATATTACACCCGATTCTTCCTTTTCTACCTACACATAAGCTATTATCTACCAACCCAGTTTCCATATTGAATGCACATAGACCACCTTTTGCTTCTTTTAATATAATGTCTCCTCCGTTTGAATCCTTATGTCCTATCTCTTCATCACCTGAAAAGACTATTTTTATTGGTCTATCTTTGTATCCTATCTTATTTAAAGCCTTGATAACGTATAAAGAAATTACTATTCCACCTTTCATATCTAACACACCTGGCCCATATGCTTTTCCTTCCATTATTTTAAATGGATTTTCTCCAAATGTACCTATTTCAAAGACAGTATCCATATGCCCTGAAAAAATTATTGGTTTCTTATTTCTGTTAGAACCAAGTGTACCTATTAATGTACTGCCATTATTTCCAGCATCTATTAAATCACAATCTAATCCTTCTTTTTCAAACTCACATTTTAATCTATCAGCCAATTTATTTACACTCTCTTTACAGTTTGTATAGCTTTCAATATTAACAATCTCTTTCCACAGTGAAATGATTTCTTCTCTATTCTCGTCAACAAATTTAGAAATCTCCTTTAAATATGTAATCATAATAATCTCCTTTATTTTTGAATAAAATTTTTTTCCTAAAAGCTGAGTTTATACTTTAGGAAATTTTAAAAGACTAGTCCTTAATTACAAAATAACACAATTATTTTCATCAGTCAACATTTTTTCAGTATATTTTTTATTTTCTGATTTTTCTTTTAATTTTTACTTTGTAAAATAAATTGACGCTTTTTATCTACTATTATAAAATGAGGTTATAAATTGATAATTAGTTACAATACTTTCGAAATTTTAAAGGAGGTTTTATGAAATATAAGATTGGCTTTTTAACAACATCTTATTTTATGGCAGATAACTTTAAACAAGCTCTCGAAGAATTAAAAGATATTTGCGAAATTACATACATTGAACTAAAAGGTGAAAATCCTTTTAGTAATTTGCCAAATATATATAATGAACAAGTAGATAATTTTGATGGATTTGTTTGTAGTGGTCTAATTCCATATAGTGAGCTTATAATAAATATAGAGGATATAAAGGTCCCATTAAGTTTCTTAAAGCTTGATGAAAGAGATTTTTATAAATACTTATTTAAACTATTAAATAGTAAAAGAGAGATTGATTTTACAAAATCATTTATTGATTTTTTAAGAGAAGATAATAACTATTATGACATCTATTCATTGATAGATTCTAAAAACTGTCCATATACAATTAGAGATTTCAATATTCCTCAACCTGTATATGACTTTAAAAAATTAAATGATAAATTATTGGAGATACACTTAGATTTATTAAAAAATAATAAGATTAACCTTTCTATTACTAGAAATTATATAATTAATTGTGAATTAAATAGACTTGGATATGATTGTATTTATATGGTGCCATCTACTGAATCAATCTTAAACACATTTAAATCTGTAATAAACGAAATAACATTAAAAAATTTAGATAAAAATAAATCTGCAACTTGTATAGTCACAATAAATAGCTCAGAGTATATAAATGATGACCTAATATTTAAAAATGATGAGATACAAAATCAAATATACAATACTATCTTAAATTCTTTATCAAGAAATGGGTTCTATGGAGTTCAAGTCAAAAAAAATGACATGAAAATAGAAATACATACTACTAAAGAAATGCTAAATAATATGACTAAGGATTATACAGAATTTTTTATTTCAGAAGACTTAAAAGAAATCAAGTATAGCTTAAATATTGGTTGGGGAATTGGCAACACAAATATTCATGCAGAACAGAACGCTCGTCAGGCAAATAGTAAATCAGCTTCTCTAGGTGGAAATTGTACGTTTATAGTAAATGACACTAATAATATAATAGGACCTTTATATTCAAATAAAAATTCTAATGACCTGGAAGAAAGTTCAATAGCTAATAAAGTTGCTTCTTTCATTCCTTTATCTAATGTAAATGTATCTAAAATTATGAGTATGATTAATGATAGAAATTCAAATAATGTATCAGCAGAAATATTATCAGACTATATGAATATAACTCTTAGAAGTGCAAATAGAATCCTAAGTATCTTATATAAGGCTGGTATTGCAACTATTGTAAACACAAAACTGGATAATCAAAGAGGTAGACCACGAAAAATATACAAAGTTGATTTCTTAGCTTTTTTAGATAATATGTAGAGAGATAACATGTAGAGATTGAAGTCTGAATTATTAGCTTTTCCAATAAAAATAATAATTTTCCACTGATTTTCAATAAGCAAAGTTTTTAAATATGAATATACAAAATGCCAGAATCCTCATAAACACTATATTTTTATCAACTCTGGCATTCTTTTTTATTTCGCTATCAAAATTTAAACAAATGATGCTAAAGTAAGCTTTTACTTTTATCTTACTTCATCAACATGGAAAATGTACCTTAGCACGTACCCTAAATTCTTTATGGAAAGTAAGTTCACTCCTTACTCATTTTTTGAGAGTTGCTTGTTTTTTGGTATATTTTATTCCATCCTACTAGTAATAAAATCATAAATACACAGGTATCTACAAAAAGAATAACTGTAACGTTCTTGACAATATTGTAGACAAAAAATATTGAGAATACTTCTACGGATAAAGCTACAAAACATAAAAAGTTCGTCAAATAATCTGCAATAGTATCACTATAGAAAACTCGTATTTGTAACTATCTACATGTAAATGGACGTAAAATAAATCTGAATACAACACAAATAATTGGATAAGCATAAATAAATTTTTTATCTACACTATTGGCTACACCATTATTCCATTGCACAGGAATTTGAGTTGGCAGTTTTGGAAATGCTATGATTGCAATCAGTAAACAAGCAATGGTTATAATTCCCCATGTAATATTTCCTCCCCACATATATAAGAAACTTACAGAGTCCAGTTTTAAAGTATGTTTATTTTCATTCCAATATTCTGGTATCTCAGTTATATATTCTTCTACTTTTAAATTTAGATAACTTAGTTCATTAAATTTAAGCATTTTTTCACACATAGTTTTTGCATTTTCCAAATCATATATTTGAGTTTTGAGAACTTGTTCCTGTTTTTCAACAATCTCATATAAAGATATTTGCTGAAGTATAATATTACGAATATCATCAATAGAAATCCCTAATGTACGTAAATATGCAATTTTTTTGATGTCCTCTATATTTTCATCTGAATACTCTCTATAACCATTACTCTCATTACGAATGGGCTGAATTAGCATTTCTTTCTCATAAAATCGAATATTAGAACGTGTTAGTCCAGTTTTTTCTTCAACTTCTTTAATTATCATTTTTAAACACCACCTTTCGATTTATTGAATTACCTAATATCTTTCTTTTTTATTGCTCTAAGTCTTCTTTAATGTTTTATTTCATTATTTTATTCGCCAATATTCCATTATCAATAATACCACACTTTGTAATAATCTCCTCCTTGTGTGTATCTAAAACTGCTTGATTATTATATAAGATACAGTATAAACATGGTTTACAGTCAAGTATTTTTATCATTTTTTTGATTCTATTAAAAAAGGCATCGCAAATAAATGCCATGCCTTTCTATTAATTTAGTCTTTTCATATCTTTCTCAGTCCAAAAGTCAAATTAGCCTGTCTTATATTAAAATTGATAAAAGATATAACAAGTCGTATAAGATTTTCTATCATATTAAATAATTAATTGCCCACTTCTCACAATCCCAAATTTTATTAACTATATCATTATAAAACTCTGGCTCATGGCAGACTAAAATTATACTGCCTTCATATGATATTAAAGCTTTTTTTAGTTCTTCCTTTGCTTCAGAATCTAAGTGGTTTGTTGGCTCATCTAGTGTTAATATATTACTAGGATTATTTATAAGTTTACATAACCTTACTTTAGCTTGTTCTCCACCACTTAATATAGAAAGCTTGCTTTCTATATGTTGATTAGTTAAACCACATCTTGATAGCATTTTTCTTATTTCATATCTTGTGTATGTTGGAAATTCATACCACACCTCATCAATAAGTTTTTTATCACTTATTTCTTTAACTTCCTGTTCAAAATATCCAACATTTTGTTCTTCTCCTACTTCAATACTTCCACTTATTGGTTTATTTATTCCAATCAAGCTTTTTAATAAGGTTGATTTTCCTATGCCATTTGCACCTATTAAAGCTACCTTTTCTCCTCTTTCCATAATTAAATTTATAGGTTTACTTAATGCTGTTTCATATCCTATAACTAAGTTCTTAGCTTCAAATATCATTTTCCCAGATTTTTTGGATATTTTAAAGTCAAAGTGAGGTCTTACTTTTTCCTTTGATATACTTATTCTTTCTATTTTATCTAATTTTTTCTGTCTTGATTTTGCCATCTTACTGGTTGATGCTCTAACTTTATTTTTTGCAATATATTCTTCTAGCTTTGATATTTCTCTAATTTGTTTTTCTTGAGCTATTCTTAAATTTCTCTTGTTTTCTTTATACATCTTTTGAAAATTTTCATAATTACCAATATATCTTGTCAATGTCATATTTTCAAGATGACACACCACATTCACAACACTATTTAAAAACTCCAAATCATGTGATATCAATATGAATGCATTTTCATAATTTTGAAGATATTTTCTTAACCATTCTATATGTTCTTCATCCAAATAGTTTGTAGGTTCATCTAAAAGCAATATATCTGGTTTATCTAACAATAATTTGCCTAATAATACCTTTGTTCTTTGACCTCCACTCAATTCTGAAACATCTCTATCAAGTCCAATATGTCTAAACCCAAGACCTAGGGCAATTGAATCTATCTTTGAATCAATATTGTAAAATTCATTGTTATTTAAAAATTCTTGTATATTTGCAACTTTTTCAAGAGACTTATTTATCTCATGTTCATTCATTTCTCCCATTTTACTGTATATGCTATTCATTTCACTTTCCATATAAAAAAGTTCCTTAAAAGATTCTCTTAAAATATCTTTTATTGTATTACCTTTTTCTAGTTTAGTGTGTTGATCCATATATCCAACTCTTACTTTACTACTCCATTGTATATCACCACTATCTGGAATTAGCTGACCTGTTATTATATTCATAAATGTAGATTTTCCCTCGCCATTTTTTCCAACAAGACCTACATGCTCTCCTCTTAACAATCTAAAAGATATGTCTTTAAATAATGTTCTATCTCCAAATCCATAACTTATATTATTTACATTTAAAATACTCATTGTTCTATTCCTCTTCTTAAAATTTAGAAATTCCTCAATAAAATCATATCATTTAAATAGATTATCCCTCAAGTTCATAAACAAACCTGTACTAATTTTGTACGAAAAAAGAGACTTTGTTAAAAAGTCTCTTCTTAATTTTTTGTTATATAAATCTATCTTTAGAACATTAATATTCTATTTTCAATCACTTTTTTCTTCTCTGATTATTCGTCTTATACTATGCTCCGTTAAATAGTAGTCTTTTGTAAGTTCTTTAACAGAAATACCTTTATTGTACTTATCAAGTATTTCCCTATTTCTTTCTTTCAAGATATTTCTTGAACCACTATTTTCGCCCCAAGCTTTTTTATTTTCAGACTTTCGTGGTATATATAAATAACTACCATCTGTATATTCTTGAATTAATTCAAGTATCTCTTCTGGCAATATATTTTGTGCTTTTTCATACTTCATAATACTCTGCTCCCATCTACATTTTTAATTGTAAATAAAAGCAAAGACTGCACAAAAACAATTTAGCCTAAATATTATCTTTATCTATTAGGCTCTAAACAAAGTTTTATTGCAATTGTATTTTGCAGTCTTTGCTTAGAGCCAACTGAAATTATAATATCGTTACTCTCTTTCATATTGCAAACTCCCTTTCTATCTAATTTAAACTATTACATATCACTAACTTTAGCCATTATATCTTTTGTAAATCTAACAGCTTCAGATACATCTTGCTCATCTGGATGACTTTGAGACTCTTCATGACCTTTTAATTGCTCACGAATATGTTCATTTTCAGGATGAAGCTTTAGCATTTCTTCATATTTTACCTTTAAACCTTCTGCAATCTTTCCTTGGCATATAAATGACCCAACTATTTCATTATCTTTCGAAAAGACATCTTTCACTTTGTCCATAATGTTAATTCCATAGTTACCCTTTGTATTTGCTCCCATTGTTCCAAATAAAGCTAGCTTTTTGTTGTGAATATTTTCAAAGACTAGTTTTGAATTTTTATCACAAATACCCTTATCTACCCAATATCCCAAGAATATTATATCATATTTTTCATAGTCAACATTATTATCAGTTACTTCACTGATATTTTTAATTTCTTTTTCGCCTTGCATTGCATCATATATAGATTGAGCAATTTTTTTAGTATTTCCAGTTAAACTTGAATATAAAATTAAACTTTTCATGATATATCCTCCTATATGTTAAGTATTTATCTAAAATTTCTTAATACCATTAAATTTTCAATTACTATAAGATTTTATTAATCTAATATACAACCAAATTGAGAATGTGTCTGTAATGCATCTGCACATTTTTTATTGCAGTAGCAACACTTCTTGATATCATCTACTCTTTCCTCTCTTACTTTCTGCAACCAATCACTGTCTGCCAATAGTTGTCTCGACATAGCAACCATATCTACTCTGTTATTTGATATAACACTTTCTATGAAGTCTGGACTAGATAGCTTGCCAACACCACAAACTGGAAGGTTTGTGTGTTTTTTAACTTCATCAGCTAAATACAAAAAGCATCCTTCATCTTTAAAATAAGGATGATTATTAACTGGTATGGTGTCTTCTAATTTGGAATGATTTGCTAATGTTACATGAAAACTATTTACTCCAAGTGATTCAAATTTTTTTACAAAATGCTCTACTTCAGAAAATAAAACTCCTGCATTGCCATAATGAGGATTTTCTTGTCTAATTGCAAGTTTATAGTCTATTGGAACATCCTTTATATTATTACGAATACTACTAATTATTTCACTTGCAAATCTACTTCTATTATCATAACTTCCACCATATTCATCAGTTCTACTGTTGTATATACTGGATGAAAAGCTTCCTATAAGTCTATCTCCATGAATTTGAATCATATCAAATCCTGCTTTTTTTGCATTCAATGCTGTTAATCTAAACAACTCTATAATATTTTTTATTTCTTCTTTTGTCATATTTGTTACATAATCCTTTACTCCATCATCCATAATTTTTTTTATTTCATCATGTGAAGTAATTCCCGATTTCATAGTATTTCTGATTAAATTTATGTCATAATCTGAACAAAATATTTGTGCTGAAACTTTCGCCCCTGAATCATGTATTGCATTTACAATTTTTTTATACTCTCTAATTCCATCTTCATTGGATAAGCTTAGAGCCATTTTATGAAAACTAGGTCTAACTGATACATCTCCTATAGTAATTAAAGCTACTCCTGATTTAGCAATTTTACAAAGCTTGTTAATTCGTTCTTCCAGATTAAGACCCATACTTGTAGGTGCAAAAGATACTCTATTTTTTAATTCTAAGTTTCCAATTTTAATTGACTTTAATAAGTTGCTATACATCCTATTCTTCCTCCACTGTTGCCTTTATATCTTTTACTGTATGTAATTTCTTTACTAATTCTTTGTATTCTTCATCCAAAAACTCTTTTTTTATATTACTATCCCACTTTGAAAATATGTTTTTTATATCTCCCAGTACTTCTTCACCCTTATCTGTTACTCTCAATTGAAAAGCTCTACTATCATTAGGGTTTTGAATCTTTTCTATGTAACCATCTTGTTCTAATCTAGAGATAGTTCTTGTAGTATGAGCTTTATCCACCTCGAATTCCGTCGAAATATCATTCAAAGAACAATTCCTATTCTTATTGATATAAATTAAATAAAAATATAGACCATTCGTAAGCTTATATGGCTTTAGACATTTTTCACAATAAAGTTTAAAGTTCCTTTGTAAATAACAAATAATATACGATAAACTCTCATTCTGTAAATTTTTAAAATCCATTTTTAATTTCCCCTCTATAATTCTAATATAATATATTTGACTATATCAACTATATTATATTAAATACTTGATACAGTCAAGAATATTTTGCCTTATAACTGTATATTTTTATACTACCTTATAAAATTATCATAAAATATAATTCTTCTTTAGTTAGAATTTGTAATTTTTTATATACATCATACATAAATATATTTTATATAAAAGTTTATATTTTCAAGCAAATAATTTTTCGAAAATTGTCTAAATTCAGTAAAAATATGGTAATATATACATAAGCAATATAAATCTATAAAAGGGAGTGTTACATATGATATCTAATAAAATGCAAACTTTAGTTGCAAACAGCTCTGTTATAAGAGCCATGTTTGAAGAGGGAAAAAAACTTTCCGATATCTACGGAGAAGAAAATGTTTTTGATTTTAGTATAGGAAATCCAAGTGTTGAGCCTCCAGAAACTATTAAAGCAGTTATAAGCGATATTTTAAATGAAGAATCTCCAAATCTAGTTCATGGATATATGAACAACTCAGGATATGAAGATGTAAGAGATGCTATTGCCAGCCACATAAATAAAAAAAATGGATTAAACCTTACAAGAGATAACTTAGTTATGACTTGTGGAGCTGCTGGTGGGCTAAATATCATTTTAAAAACTCTTTTAAATCCTGATGACGAAGTTATTGCTTTTGCACCATATTTTGGTGAATATAAAAATTATACAGAAAACTATGATGGAAAACTAATCGAAGTCCCTACAAACATAGAAACTTTTGAACCAGATTTATATGCTCTAAAAAATGCTATTACTCCAAAGACAAGAGCTCTAATAATAAACACTCCAAACAATCCTACTGGTGTTATTTATTCTGAAGAATTGCTAAAAAACCTTGGAGAATTACTAGATACAAAACAAAAAGAATTTAATACAAATATATATTTAATTTCTGATGAACCATATAGAGAAATAATTTATGATGATGCTAAAGTTCCTTGTATATTAAAATACTATAAAAATTCATTTATAGGATACTCTTATAGTAAATCATTGTCTCTACCTGGTGAACGTATAGGATATATTGTGGCTAATGGAGAAATGGATGATTTTGATGATGTTATGTCTTCATTAAATGTTGCAAATAGAATACTTGGATTTGTAAATGCTCCTTCTCTTTTCCAAAGAGTTATTGCAAGAAGCTTAGATGCAGAAGTTGATGTAAATATTTACAAAAAGAACTTTGACCTTTTATATAATAGCTTAATAGAAATGGGATTTTCTTGTGTTAAACCTAGTGGTACATTCTATTTATTCCCAAAAGCTCCAATTGAAGATGATAAAAAATTCTGTGCTGATGCTAAACAATTTAATTTACTATTGGTTCCAGGTTCTTCTTTTGGTTGCCCAGGACACTTTAGAGTATCATACTGTGTATCTTACGATAAAGTTAAGAGTTCTCTACCAGCATTTGAAAAATTAGCTAAATTGTACAATTTAAAATAATTAAATAAATCTAATTACAAATAATTAGCTACCTTAGTGTAGAATTTTATATTCTATATTAAGGTAGCTTATAATTTTATAGCTTATATTTATATACCATTTTATACCAATGTACTTGAATATTGTAGCTTATAGTACTAGTATAAATTACAAGGAGGTGTTTGATTTGAAAAAAGGTTATGTTTATATAATACTAACTACCCTATTTTTTAGTTCAATGGAAATTAGTTTAAAGACAGTTACTAATGACTTTAATCCCATACAAATAACCTTATCAAGATTTTTTGTTGGTGGCTTAGTCTTATTACCTTTTGCTATAAAAAGATTAAAATCCCTTAGTCTTTCTATTACAAAATCAGATTTAAAATACTTTGCTTTTTTAGGTTTTATGTGTGTTGTAGTAAGTATGTCATTGTACCAGTTAGCTGTACTAAACACAAAAGCATCTGTAGTTGCTGTCTTATTTAGTTGTAATCCAGTATTTGTTATGCTTCTAGCTTATTTGATTCTAAAGGAAAAAATCTATAGGCACAATATAATTTCACTTATATTAGAAGTCCTTGGAATTATAGTTATTATAAATCCACTGCACACAAAATTAACTTTTAGTGGTATATTCTTAACACTATCTTCTGCCATTATTTTTTCAATGTATACTGTTTTTGGTAAAAGAAAAACGTTAAAATTTGGTGGAATAGTTGTGACTTGTTTCAGCTTTATATTTGGTAGTTTAGAAATGCTTGTATTGGTTCTACTTACTAAGATTAATTTTATATCAAATATATTAAATAAAAAAGGACTACATGTATTTGCAAATATACCTATTTTTAGTGGTTATACCTTACACAACATACCTACTATGATTTACGTATTTGTATTTGTTACAGGTGTTGGTTATGCACTTTATTTTATGGCAATGGAAGCTACATCTACTAGCCTTACATCTTTAGTATTTTTCTTTAAGCCAGTAATATCTCCAATACTGGCATTACTAATTCTTAAAGAATTTATTCCTATTAATATGATTATAGGAATTCTATTGATAGTGATTGGTTCAATAGTTTCTATTATACCTACAATAATAACTCAATCTCATAATAAACATATTGAGTCATTATATAAAAGTCAGTAATAAATATATACATAAGATTAAATTAATTAGTTTTTCACGCAATATAAAAGAGATGCTAGCATACTAGCATCTCTTAATTTTTTTATATAAATTTTCTATTTTGCTAAGTTTTGTAAAAAGCTATAAGTTTGTGGACAAGCTGCTTTTAATTTACTATTTGTGTCTTGATTTAAGTAGTAATATGCAAATGCCTCAGCAAAGAATTCTTCTGGATATACACCTAAATAATTTACATTTCCTAAAGAACGCCCTTCTTTAGCAAATATTTGTTTAAATTGTGCTGATTTAGAAATATCATTTAATGCAAGATGGTCTACTGCGTGTGCTGTTTCATGTAATTCTAAGTTTATTGCATCATGACCTTTACCTTTGTTGCTAAATCCTATTCTAAGAGCTACTGTACTTCCACCTAAACCAGGAACATCATCCCAAGTTTTACCAGTATTTTCCCATCCCTTAGGAACTACACCTTTTAAATAAGCATATTCTTTTTCATCTGTTAATTTTCCACTTAATAATTTTATTTTTAAGTTATCTTGTTTTAATACATTTAAATATTTTCCATCTATATTAGCAAGTCTATTTATCATAGCATTAGCTTCTTTTTTATCGTAATTTCCATTTGGAAGAACCACTATTTCACTAAGTGTTTCTTTATTGTTTTTTAAAGTTGCACTATCTGCATGTGCACTTACTGGAACTGAACTTATTAAAAATATTGATATTATAGCGATTAATAATTTTTTACTTGGTTTCATATTATTCCCTCCTTTGAGTTAGGCCGGGAGTAATAAATTTCAAAATAAAAAAGATACCCAAGAGTATCTTTGTATATACAAAAAGAAATTTTTACTCTTTTCGGCAACTGGCTGGCGTAGTTTATTTAAACTTTAGCCCCTATAGCTTTGCGTGACTAGGTTTCCCTAGTTTTGCCTCGTTTAATTTTATATTTATATTATATCTTATATCTGTCTCTTTGTCTATAGTTTTTTGGATTTTTCTTCTAAAAAACGATTGTTTTTTTACATAATACTCCAAAAAAAAATATCTTCTAACAATATTTTCACTTGAAAATATTGTTTTAGAAGATATTTTTTAATATTACTTATATTTTTATAATGTTAGGGTCTAATTGATGTTTTTCTTTCTTCTCAATATAATAAGTCCTACAATAGCTCCTAATCCTAAAAGTATTTCTACAGTAATTGTAGTACTATCACCTGTCTTTGGTGGCACTGGTGGATTTACTACAGTATTATCTTTTACTGTATTATTCTTTTCCTGTGGCACTGGTGGGTTTACTACTTCTGGTATTGGAACAATTTGTTTAACAGGCTTTTCTATTACATCTTCTGATGGTGGTATTGGTGGATTTACTACCTCTGGTATAGGAGGATTTACCACGTTTTCTGATTGTGGTATTGGTGGATTTATTGTTGCTTCCTCTGTATCAGATGGTCTTGATGGTTTACTTGGCTTATCTGTACTTGGTGGCACTGGTGGATTCACTGTTGGTTCATCTGTACCTGGTGGTACTGATGGATTTACTGGAATATTTTCTTGTTTTACATTTTCTATATTCCCAATATCAACAATTTTACCAATATTTTTTCTATCAATTTCCACCTTTATTTTACCCTTTAATTTTTCATATCCACTTGGAGCCATTGTCTCCACTAAATAATATGTTCCTGGATTTTTGACACTAGATTCAATTATACCATCTTCATTACTAACTAAATCCTTAACTACTACTATTCCAAAGGTATTTTCCAAATTAAATTTTGCACCTTCAAGAGCACTTTTATCTGAACTGTCTACCTTCTTAGCTTCAAAAGCATATCCTTGTTTAGTAGTTTCTACACCAGGAGGACTTGAACCATTAATCTGAGCTACATTTTGTATAGTCTCCCCTACTTTTACATCTGTAAAATCTGCATCAAATGTAACCCAACCTTGTACAGGTTCACCTTCTTTTATTTGCTTAAATTCATATTTATTTACTAATCTTATAGTATTTTTTCCATCTTCAGCTTCTTTTTTAAGTTCAAGATTATCAGAGTATTTTATATTAGATATTTTTAATGTTGGATTTACTTCATCTAAAATATTTACTTGCCCTGCATCATAAACACCATAAGTTGACATGTTTATTTTATACTTAACTATTTGGTTATCATTTCCATCTAATACCTTTTTATCAACCTCTTTTTTGGCACTTATTAATCCAGAGTTCTTCTTAAAACTTATCTCATCTCTTTTATCTACTTGACTATTATTCGCATCAAGAACAGCTCTATTTGTATAACTATCTTCAATACTAATAACTTTTAATGTATATGCTATAAAGAACTTTGATTCTACTTCTTCTTCACTAAGATTAATTGTAAATCCAGTTATAACTTTTTCTACTTGCCCACTTTCATTTCTTTTTTCTTCTGTTTTATATGAAATATTATTTGCAATTTTTTCTTTACTCCAAGGAGTCCAGCCACCATTCATTGGAACTTCTACAACTCTAAAATCATGCCCAGCTTCTCCAGCAGTAGTTAATCTCATACCTTCTGGTATATTATCTGTTATAACCACATTACTTACTGGTGATTTATCATCATTTATTGAAATCTGATAGTTGATTACTTGACCTACTTGAGTAATATTTGTTGCTCCTGAATGCCCCTTAGTCAAAAGATAATCATTTCCTCTATCAAATATACTTACAATAGCATCATCTTCTTGAACTTTATTACCTGCAGATTCTAATCTAGCTATATTCTTATATTTGTTACCATGTTTTGCATTTTCATCACTAATTCTAGCCTTATACTTAACAGTATACGCTTTATCTATATCTCCAAAAGTAACTGAAATAGAATTTTCACCTTGTTCAATATTAAAATCACTTACTTCTTTTCCATTGCTTGCTACTATACTTACAGAATCTTTTATTAATGTCATTCCTTCAGGGAGTTCGTCATATAAAGTAATATCTTTTAATTCTTCTTCTTTTTCATTTACTTGTATAGTATAATTTACATCTTTATTTTTAACTGGCATAAATACAGTAGTTGACTCTCTTCCTTCAACAAGCTTCTTAAGTGTTCCTTTAGCTTCTTCAATGTCTTCTTTATCGCCAGGTTTTATTTCTATATCCACATCTCCATTTCCACTTTCTATCTTTCCAGTAGTTTCAATATGAATTTTGGCACTTGTTTCTTCATTAACTTTATTCACATATGCTTCTAATCCAATTTTTCCTTGCATTACACTTTGACCATTAGGTAATTCTCTAAATGTAAGCGTATACTCTCCATTACTCTCTGTTTTATCAAAACATTCACTTGTATAATCTAAATTAACTTTATTAAATACATCTGGAACCTTAAAAGTTATTGAGTCACCTGCTTTTATCCCTTTTGATGTTGGAGTATAAGTTAAATTAAATGTAATTTTTTTCATTGACTCTGTTTCTATTGCATCATTATTAATTTTTACGATAAATCCGTGGTCTTCATTATCTTCATTAAGTTCTTCTTCTAAAGTCTTAAGTAAATTTTCATCCTCTATCGAAGTTTGTTCTGGTTTCTTGTTTTCTTCTGGTTTCTCTCCTTCTGGAGTTTGCTCTGGCTTCTTATTTTCTTCTTGCTTATCTCCTTCTGGAGTCTGTTCTGGCTTCTTATTTTCCTCTTGTTTATCCCCTTCTGGAGTTTGCTCTGGCTTCTTATTTTCTTCTTGTTTATCCCCTTCTGGAGTCTGTTCTGGTTTCTTATTTTCTTCTTGCTTATCTCCCTCTGGAGTCTGTTCTGGTTTCTTATTTTCTTCTTGTTTTCCATCTCCAGTTGGTAAATTATTTGAATTGCTTTGTATAGACCCACTGCCTTCTAATTCTGATGCATAAGATACAGATGGATATATTGTAGTAACTATCATACTTAAAATCATAATTAAACTGGTTAATAATGCCTTTTTATTTCCTTTCTTCATATAGATTGCTCCCCTCTAATCTATTTACACTCTTGTAAAATTCCATAAATACCCAATATAATTTAACTTTTTTTATCAAAAAACTATACAAAAAAAGCTATGAAATAAATAAAATTTATATTCATAGCCGGTTGCACCATTGACTCTGTATACCCATAAGGTGCCCAGTAATAGGATATACTTCAACGTCTCTATAATTTTTTTATAAAAATAATTAAAAATTATTATATTCAAATTAAATACAGTTATATATCCATTATATTATGTCTATGTTTTATTGTCTATATTTTTTACATTTTTTTCCTTTATTTTTTTATCATCATTAAATAAAATCCTTGTCTACAACAATTACACAATTATAATCAGGATTCATCTCCTTAACTAGTTTTGTTATATCTGCTTTTAGATCTTCTTCTGACATACCTTTGGAAAATTCAGAAGGATTAACTACTATATCAAAGACTAAATTCTTCTTACTTCCTTTTCCAACTATCCTAAAATCATGCATAGATTTTATAAGGCTGTTTTTCTTAAGTATTTCTTCAAGTTCTCTTTTTGATGATATAACCTCTTCATCATCAAGACATATAGGGTCCATATGAATTACCAAATATATATCCAACTTTTCAGATATTTCTCTCTCAGCAGTATCTATAATTTCATGAATTTCCATTATATCTATATTCGCTGGAATTTCTGCATGTATAGATGCAATGCATCTTCCAACTCCATAATTATGGATTATTAAATCATGTGTACCTATTATATGTTCATAAGATAATAATAATTCTAAAATAGATTTGACCATTTCTTCATCTGGAGCTTCCCCAAGAAGAGGATTTATAGTATCTTTTACAAGAGAAAATCCTGCATAAAGTATTACTAATGATACTACAATACCTACATATCCATCTATAGGTAAATCAGTAAATCTAGCCAAAATAAAAGATATAACTACACAACTTGATGTAAATACATCTCCCAAAGCATCCAATGACACTGCTTTTAATGCTGATGAATTAATTTTATTTCCCATAAATTTATTAAAGCGACTCAACCATATTTTAACCATTATAGATGCAATTAAAAGTATCAGTGGTACTAATTCAAACTTTATAGGAACTGGATTTGTTATTCTTTCTATAGACGATTTCACAAATTGAAGTCCAACCAACATAACCATAAAAGCTACTATTAATGCTGATAGATATTCTATTCTACCATGCCCAAAAGGATGTTCTTTGTCAGCTGGTTTACTTGCTAGTTTAAACCCTATCATAGTTATTGCTGAAGATGCCATATCAGAAAGATTATTAAACGCATCAGCCATTATAGCTATACTTGATGTAAGTACACCTATAGAAACCTTTACTATAAATAAAACTAGATTAGATATTATGCCTACTATTCCTGCTACATAACCATACTTATTTCTAACAACTTTATCTTGAACATTCTCACTATCTTTGATAAATGTTTTGACTAGGATTTTTGAGAACATGAAACTTACCTCCCTGTCTTTTATTTTATTAATAAACTCGAAACTTGATATCTTTACTCATGATAACACAATTTAGATATAAAATTCTTTAAACTTGTTCTATGTCAGTAAAATATTCTTAATTTTCTTTTCTTATAGTTAATATGAAGTAGTTTTATATCTCTGACTAAAATTAATAATGTCTAATAAAATTGGTTCTAGATACTTTATACTTTTATCTAGAACCACTTTTATTATTTTATACCAACTATTTTATTTAACATAATTGAACCAGTTTCTGGACTTTCAAATTCAATTGTAACATTCTTTATATTAGATAAATTTATATTTCTAAATTTTTCAAGTGGTATTACTGTATCACTTATTGGAGTATATCTTGACCAGAATTCCATAAACTTCCCTTCTACATATTCATCTTTTATAACTTCTCCTTCAAAATACTTCATAGCAGATACTTTATCATTTTCTACAATGATACTGCTTTCTTTTCCCTTAGAATCAACTAAGCTAAGTTTGAAAGAAACTACATTATCTTTATTATTTAATTTACTAGGAGAGTTTAATGCCCATCTAAACTTTAGTGCAGAATAAGCTCCTAAGTTATTATTATTTAAAGGTAGTTCTATTTTTCCACTTTCAGATTTCCAATCAACTTGTAACAAGTCTAAATCTTCATTCACTCCAGTATTGATAAATATTTTTGCAGTATCTTTATTCAATCTCTCTGATTCAACCAATTCTTTTATATCAACATTACTTGAACTTATATTTTTAAATGTCTTTTTATTGAATAATTCTACAGATTCACTATATTTAACTTTATTTAAAGTCTGATATCCATACATTTTATAAGGCAATCCTTTTTTATTGAAGATAGGTGATTCACTACTATCAAACTCAAAAATAGATTTCATATAGTCAACTGCATAATTAGAGAAAAAATCTCTATGTTCTTCTTGTCCTAATTTCTCAGGATAAGTTCCATTAGTAGTCTGTGGCTTAGAAAACTCTTTTTCTCCTAAAACTGAGTTGTATGCATTATGATTTCCTCCCACTAGATAAGTTAGACCCAATGGGCTTTTTCTATTTTTATCTAAAGATATATCATAAAAAATATCATCTCCACTATGAACAACATCTCCATCATACTCTGAAACTATTATTGCTGTTGGTATATCAGGAAACTTTTCTATCGGACTATTATACGCTGGTGTAAGTGATATAATTCCTTTTATCCCTTTGAATCCTTTTTGTATTTGGTCTTCTGCTATTTTAATTACCCCTGAACCTGCTACAGAATGTCCTATAAGACCAATTCTATTTAAATCAACTTTATCTTTGAGGTATAACCCAAATCCATTTTTCTTACCTTCGTTTATGTCTTTAAAAGTTTGTATATATGTTTGAGCTAAATAAGTTATTCTTTCATTTTCCACTGGTTCTCCATACTTAAAAGTATAATTTACTGAGGTATCAATAGATACTCCTATTATACCATTTTTTGCCAAAGCCTCAGTAAGATATTTAAATCCATCTTCAAAATCATTTTCTCCATCTCCATGTTGTCCATGAAAGATTAATACTACAGGTGCTTTTTCTTTTATATTTTCAGGTACTGATATTATTCCTTCCATATTAAATGGTATAGATTTACCTCTTATAACCATTTCTGATGTTCCTAAATTAAATTTATTAGTTTCAACCTTATTATTGCTATTTTTTGTTGAATTTATTTCATATGATATTTTTTCATTTGATACTGTATCCGAATTAGATTTATTTGTGCAACCCACAAGAAGAGAACTTATAACTATTATAGATAAAATTATACTGACCCACCTTTTAAACTTCATAAATATTTTCCTTTCTATATATCCCTTTAGATAAAATTTTTAAATTTTTATTAATTGCATTTATTCCTTAACATTCACTTATTAAGCTTTCTACTATTATAACCTATAGTCACTTTCTACTCATATAAATATAAAATAATATCACAAACAAATTCTCTATTATATTTTTCATAATACTAGTTATTTATATGCATCTTAATTGACAACTTTTATTTATTAAGTAGCATAGAAATATCTTATTTATAATCAAACCAACATATTTATAGCAGATTTTTTATATTAATTTATATCTAAGTAAAATAAAAAATTCTTTATTAACAACATTTTTAAATCAATAAAAAACACTCTATTTTCTACATATCAAAATTAATTCACATAATTTTTACTCAAATATCTATTCAAAACATAAAAAAATGACTTTTAAATATACTCATGGTAGAATAAAACAAATAAGTCAATAAATTAAAATTTGGAGAAAAATTATGTTAGGAATATATTTCAGTGGAACAGGCAATTCAAAATATTGTATAGAAAAGTTTTTGCAGGAATATGATATGACATCAAAGGCATTTTCTATTGAAGATAAGCAATTGTTACATCAAATTAGTCAGCATAAAGATATTGTATTTAGCTATCCTACACAATACAGCAACATACCTAAAATATTAAAGGACTTTATAATCAATCATCAAAATTTATGGAAAGACAAGCGAGTTTTTATTATTACAACAATGGGGTTATTCAGTGGAGATGGAGCAGGTATCTTAGCTCGTTTGCTTAAAAAATATGGTGCCGTCACTATTGGAGGTTTACATTTAAAAATGCCTGATAGCATTGCTGATGAAAAGGCATTAAAAAAGACTTTAGAAAGCAACAAGAAACTCATAACAAATGCAGAACAAAAAATAAAGCATGCTGTAAGAAAAATACAAGATGGAACTCCACCACAAGATGGAATCGGAATTTTTCATCATATAGCAGGTTTATTTGGACAAAGGTTATATTTTATTAATAAAACAAAATACTATTCAGACAAATTAAAAATAAGTGCTGATAAATGTATTGGCTGTGGAAAATGTGTAAGCCTATGTTGCTTGAAAAATATTGTTGTGAAAAATGGTGTTGCTATACCAGGAAATCAATGTACTATGTGTTATCGCTGTGTTAATAATTGCCCAAAACAGGCAATTACCTTATTAGGTAAACGTGTAATTGAACAAAGTAAAATTGAAAAATATCTATAATACAAGTTTCATTATAATTTAATTATGATGACTAATTAATTTAATTGATTAAAAAAAGACAGCTGACTATTTATCAACTGTCTTTTAAATTAATACTCCATTAAATAAAATCTATGTTATATAATGATTGCTTTTAAAGCACCCTCATCAAAATACATCAGGATTAATTTAAGTCATTTATTTTTAGATTTCCTTTGGGCAAATATAACGTGCCATCCCCTTGCTATGTTCGCCATATTCAATAGCTTCTTTTGGACATCGACATATACAAGCCATGCAATGAGTGCAATGATTTCCCCAGTTTGGCTTTCCATCATTAAGGTGTATATTTCCAAGTGGACATACATTTTCACATTTCTTGCAAGAAACACAAGCATCTGTCACATAAAATTTTTTAGAATGAACAAATACTGGATAAAATATATTATTGACCAATCCACTACTGAATTTAGCCTTAAATGTTGCTTTCGATTCTGGGAATGCTATATCAGTTCTAATACAGTGTATTGTAGATGATATTTTCTGCTCAGCTTGTTCAATCGTTACTAGAGCTTCTTCTTTACTTGGTGTACTAAAAAGCGCAATATAGTTTTCTGGCATGACTACAGAAGCACATCCTCTGTAATTCATCCCTTTTGCTTTACACAATTTCTTCAAGTATGTGCCTGAATTGCCAATATCAGCCCCACAGGTCATTACAAAATAAATATTCTTATTTCCACTAAGTTCTGTTTTCATCAACCATTCATGCACAATACGTGGAATACGCCATGCATAAGTTGGTACAACGATAACCCATGGTCTTTCAGATGCTAAATGAGAATAATCCCTAGTTCGAATTTTTTCAAATATATTCAATACTTCATTCTGAAGCTCTTTACCCATTCTTTTTGCTACATATTCACTATTACCAGTCCCAGAAAAATATACAATCATAATTTTAGCAACTCCTTTATAAAATTCCTATTTTTAAACCCATACATATTTTTAACTTACTTAAATACTCAGATATACTTTTTATTTGTATTTTTACTCTTTTAGTTCTCCTCAATATGTTTCGTTAATGTTCTTTAACCATTATATCAGACAAAATAAATATTGCGACATTGGTAAAGAAACTCTTTACCATTAAAAGATTATATATCATTATTTCATATCAAATACTTTTAAAATTATGTTGTTTATCAGTTTATATCTTCAAGACTCTTTACATAATATCAGGACTCATTTAATGGCAGTAAATTAGTAGCAATAATAATCTTTAAATCTCACGAATTTTTGCTAAATACCATATTTTAATCGTCAATCATCTTTTTAAGTATAATAATGTACCATACAAAAAAGTGATAAATAGTATTTTGAAATCACTTACACAAAAACAAATAAAACCGCAAAAGCGTAGTATTAATACGATTTTGCGAAATTTTATAATCTAATTTTTATTATTAAGATTTACTTTCTTACTATTTTTTATTGTTCTAAGAAGTAATTTTACAAATTCATTTGACAATAGAATAGTCGATGCGAATAATATTATCTTTATCCACATATCAAACCCTAGTGACACTGAATTGAAGAAACTTTGGAATACTTGGGTAAATATTATTTGAATCACCCCTGTCACAACTATTACTTGTAATGCTAATTTATTTTTAAATAGATTTGGTATTGTACTGTTTAATCCAAATTCTCTACAATTTAATGCATTAAAAAGAGCACTGAATGCAAATAATGAAAATATAACCGTACCTTGTTCTTCTGGAGTTGCTCCCAATATATTAAAAGCTGATTGTGTAAATACAATTGTAATCATAAGTATAGCATTTATAATAATATTCACAGACATAGACCTAGCTATTATTCCAGAATGTCTATTTATTGGCTTTCTTTTCAATACATAATCTCTAACAGGTTCTAATCCTAATGCAAGAGCTGGAGGACCATCCATTATTATATTTACCCATAATAATTGTATCGTAGTAAATGGCATATCTTTACCAGTAAGTTGAGATATTATAGCAATTATAAATGCTACTATATTTACAGTAAGCTGGAACTGTATAAATCTTTGGAAGTTTTCATAGATACCTCTTCCCCATTTTATTCCCTCTACTATTGTACTAAAACTATCATCAGTCAATATTATATCTGCTGCATTTTTAGATACTTCTGTACCTGAGATTCCCATAGCGATACCAACATCTGCTTGACTAAGAGCTGGAGCATCATTTATACCATCACCTGTTACGGCTACAACCTCACCACTTTTTTGAAGTGCAGAAACTATTCTCATCTTTGTATCTGGTTTACTTCTTGCGACAATAGATATTCCTTTTATTTCTTCTCTTAACTCTTCATCTGTCAGTACATCTATATAGGTTGCTTCAACTGCCTTTTTACCATCATTTAATAATCCTAATTCATCTCCAATAGCAGTTGCTGTATTGATATTATCCCCTGTAAGCATTTTTACATCTACACCTGCATTAAATGCCTTATCAATAGACTCTTTAACACCTGCTCTCAATGGGTCTACTATTCCTACAAAGCCACTAAATACTAAATTTTCTTCCTTCTCATACCCTCTTGGATTTCCGATTAAATTCAATTCTCCTTCTGAAGTTATTGCAACTTCTGTTCTAGATTTAGTCATCTTTTTATAAGCAAACCCCAATGTTCTCATAGATTTAATTTGTAGTTTTTTAATTTCATCGAGAATACCTTTTTCTATTTTAGGAGTTATTGGGACAATACTTTTTCCTTGTTGTACATAAGAACATTTCTTTAATAATACTTCTGGAGCTCCTTTTGAAAGTAGTATATCTGAATCCTCTTGACGAATTAATGTTGACATTTTCTTTTCTTCTGAACTAAAGGGGATTTGTGATATTAAATAAGTTTGTTTTCTCATTTCATTATAATTTTTATCGTTATGATATAAAAGTAATGCACACTCTGTTGCACTTCCAATATATTTAAATGAATTGTCTTCCTTTTCTATATCAGCTGTTGAATTCACTATACAGTTTTGTTCAAAATAACTATTACTTTGATATTCTCCACTACTTATATACTTACCATCAACATATGCTACTTCTACCATCATCTTATTTTGTGTCAAAGTACCTGTCTTATCAGAACATATTACAGAGACAGAACCTATAGTTTCACAGGCTTCTTTCTTTGTTACTAATGCATTTATCTTTGCCATCTTTTGCATTGTTATGGCTAAAGTAATATTTATCATAGTTGGTAAACCTTCTGGTACTGTTGCAACTATTAAAGCAATACAAACCATATATGCATTTTTAGCAGGCTCTAATGATTGTAAAAAAGATAAAATACTGCTTGTATCCAAAATTAGCATACCTCTTCTTTGCATTTGTATAATCATAAACATACATAATAATGTAGCTATTACACCTGATATACCTGCTATTTTAGCACCTAACTTACCTAATTTAATTTGAAGTGGAGTTTGCTGGTCATCATTTGATAAGTTCTGTGCTATCTTACCCATCTCTGTCTTATCACCAATATGAGTAACAACCATTATCCCTCTACCATATGCTACAAGAGTTCCCCCAAATACCATATTGATTTGTTTTGCGGGTATTGTATCTTGTTCAATTATTTCTGTTTTAGAATAAACTACCTCCATATCTAATATAGCATCAGCATTTTTAGCTACATCATCAGATTCGCCTGTTAACATATCTTCTCTAAGCTTTAGATTTATAGATTGTATAAGCCTTCCATCTGCTGGTATCATATCTCCTGTTTCTATATATACAATATCTCCTGGTACTAAATCATTTTTTGATATTTTAACTATCTTTCCATTTCTAAGTACCTTTACCTCTATATTCTCTGTTAATTTTGATAGAGCATGAGCAGCTTTTTTAGATTTTCCTTCAGTTATTATACCTATGGAAATACCAATAAAGATAGCTCCTAAAATACCTAATGCATCATGCAATTCTCCCACAAATGAGCTTATTACTGCTGCTCCTATAAGAATTAATATCATAGGTTCTGTCAGACTTTCCCCCAACTCGTCCCAAAATGTTCGTCCTTCTTTTATCGTAAATTCATTTAATCCATATCTAAGCTTCCTCTCTTCTACCTCATTATCAGCAAGTCCAACTTCTGGATTTGTCTTTAAGTATTTTAAGACTTCTTTGGTAGGTTTATTATAATACCTCATAACTTTATCCCCCTTGTTAATTATCTATAGAGAATTATATGCTTATGATAGCTTGTATATTACTTTTCAAAAAAAATAAGGAGCTGTCTCAAAATTGATTTTTTTCTAATCAAATTTTAAGTTCAACTCCTCTGTTGAATTTTTATAAGCTATTTTTTACTACTTCTTTTTTAATTAATATTCTAAATTTTAATATTTAAGAAATTTGAGTACAAGAGGTAAAGCATATGTATTTTAAATAAAATTAATTTATCATTACACTAAAAAATTACTTTTTATAATAGCTAAATCCTTCACTTGCCATATAGCAAGCAACTAGATGATTCTGTTTATGTTCAAATAATTCAGGCATTTCTTTTCTACAATATTCTGCTGATACTGGACAACGCTCCACAAAAGGACATCCTTTTTCAGAATTCGAAAAAATTTTGACTTCGTCTTGTACATCTACTTCTTCATGTAGTATATTTCTGCTATTCGGATTTGGAGTCAAAACTGCACGCAAAAGCATCTGTGTATATGGATGTAAAGGTGTATTGTAAACCGCCTCAGCATTTCCAATTTCCACGATTCTACCAGCATACATCACAGCAATCCTATCAGAAATATAACGTACCATGCTTAAGTCATGTGAAATAAATAGATAAGTAAGACCAAGCTCCATCTTTAACTTATATAAAAGATTTATAATCTGACTCTGAATAGAATTATCCAGTGCTGACACTGGTTCATCACATATAATAAAATCTGGCTGAACCACGAGTGCACGTGCAATACTAATTCTTTGTCTTTGCCCTCCTGAAAACTCATGTGGGAAACGTCCTGCGTGTTCTCTCAAAAGCCCAGTCATTTCTAACAATTCATATACTTTTTGTGTTCTTGTATTTTTATCCAACATCCCATGAACCTTCAAATTTTCTGCAATAATAGATTCTACTGTCATATGTGGGTCTAAAGACATATATGGGTCCTGAAATATCATTTGTGTATGTTGTGCAAATGCCTTTCTTCTACTTTGTCTATGTAGTTCTAACTTTTTGCCTTGAAATAATATTTCACCTTCGCTTGATGGATATACACCCATAATAACTCTTGCAAGAGTTGATTTTCCACAACCAGATTCTCCAACAAGCCCTAGAGTTTCACCTTTATAAATAGTTAGGTTCACATGATTGACAGCAATATTTTTGCGCTTTCTTCCTAGAGGGAAGCTCTTGGATACATTATTTAATTCAAGTAATTTTTCCATCATCCAATTCCTCCTTTGGAAAACTTTCATGCAGACGCCAACAAGAAGCACTGTGACTATTTGAAACCTCAAATAAAGGTGGCTCTTCTCTCAAACAAATCTTCATACAATATGGACACCTCTTTGAAAAAGAACAACCGACTGGCAAATCAGATAAGTTTGGTGGACTTCCCAATATAGATATGCGTTCCCCTATAACACCTGATGTAGGAAGTGTTCTTAACAGTGCCTGTGTATATGGGTGTGTTGCTCTATTAAAAAGTTCTTTCACACCACTTTCTTCCACAATTTTTCCAGCATACATCACTGCTACACGGTCTGCCAAGTTTGCTACAACACCAAAATCATGAGTAATCAAAAGTACAGCTGTTCCCATCTCTTTTCTAATTTTAGCAATCAATTTCAAGATTTGCAGTTGTGTAGTAACATCAAGAGCTGTTGTTGGTTCGTCTGCAATAAGTAGTTTAGGATTGCATGCCAAAGCCATAGCAATCATTACACGTTGTTGCATACCTCCTGAAAATTGATGAGGGTACTGTTCTGCTTGTAGTTCAGCATTTGGTATCTGTACCATTTCAAGTAATCTAACTGCCTCTTTCTTACAATCAGATGATGACATTTTCTCTTTTCTATATAGTGACTCTGTAATCTGCTTACCTATTTTCATTGTAGGATTCAAACAGGTCAAAGGGTCTTGAAAAATCATACTTGCTAAAGTACCTCTTATTCGTTCCATCTCTTTTTCTGATGCATTCAAAATATCAAAATTGAGAAGTTTCAATTCCTCAGCCATAATTTTAGCTGGTGGTGAAGGATTTAGTTGCAAAATTGACTGTGCCATTACACTTTTACCACAACCACTTTCACCCACTAACGCAAGAATCTCGCCACTGTTCATGGAAAGCGATACACCTCGAACTGCATTTACTGTTCCTTCGTACATATCAAAAGATACATTTAATTCCTTAATTCTTAGAATGTCGTCCATAATAAGCAGACCTCCTTAATCTAGGATTTAGAGCATCTTGAAGTTGGTCTCCCAAGAGATTGAAAGAAAGCATTATCAGACAAATAAATAATCCTGGCACTACAAGCCTTGCTGGATAAGTCTGAAAAACAGCAACACCTTCATTTGCCATAATTCCCAATGATGGATATGGTGGTGGAACTCCCATTCCCAACATTGATAGGAATGCTTCTGTAAATATAATTCCTGGAATGCTCAATGTCATGTGTACAATTATAATACCTAACATATTAGGAATTAAGTGGAAGAAAATAATCCGTCCCATACTTGCTCCCATAATTTTTGCAGCAATTATAAATTCTCTCCCCATAAGAGAAACCACCTGTCCTCTTACCAATCGTGCCATACTAGTCCATCCTACAAGGGTATAGGCAATAATCAAAGTTCCAATTCCCTGTGGAAGCACTGCCATAAGTAAAAGAACAACAACAAGGTATGGAATTCCACTAATGATTTCCAATGTACGCATCATTACATTGTCAACCATACCACCTATATATCCAGAAATACTACCATATACTACTCCTACTATGCAGTCTATGATAGCTACCACCCCTGCTACTAGAAGTGATACTCGTGTCCCATACCAGATACGTACAAAAATATCACGCCCAAGATTATCTGTACCAAAGATATGAGTAAAACCACTACTTATATCTTTACTAAAAAAGGGGTTATTTGCATATGCCACATTCTGAGATGAAAAATCAAAATTACAAAATATTGGAAAAAATACTGAACCTATCATAAGAATAAGTATCATTATAAATGATACTACTGCAATTTTATTGTGGCGTAGTATGGATATGGTCTCCCTTGCAAAACTCATAGAGGGATACACCTGTTCGTTATTAGTCATATCTGAATTACAGCCATCAATAGATGAAAAATCTTCATGAACAAGTACTCTTTTACTACTATCTATTTTCCTCACCTCCTAATCTCACGCGAGGGTCTATACAGCTGTTCAAAATATCCACGATTAGATTACACAACACAAGAAACATACCAAAAAATAATGTTGTTCCTATAATCACTGGATAGTCATTGGCCTGTACTGAGTCCACAAAGTATTTTCCAAGACCTGAAATAGAAAATACATATTCTACAGCAAATGTCCCAGTCAACAGAACTGCTGTCATAGGACCAAGAACTGTTATCACTGGCATTAATGCATTGCGTAGACAATGATGAAGGATAATATCTTTTTTCTTGATTCCTTTCACTTTTGCTGTACGAATATAATCCTGCCCAAGTACATCAAGCATACTAGAACGCATTAATCTTCCAATACTTGCCATAGAGCCAAAAGCTAGCGCAAATGCAGGTAAAATCTTGCTATTTTCACTCCCCCATCCTATAATTGCAAAAAAATGGATACCAGTAAATTGAAACAACACAACTCCAAAAAAATACTGCAACAAAGCACCAATAATAAATGATGGAACAGACACCCCAAGAAGCACCAAAATCATCATCAATGTGTCCCACTTTGTCCTATGCTTCAAAGCAGCTATAATACCTGACAAAAATCCCAAAATGATTGCAAAAATCAAAGCCCGTATTCCCAGTTCTAAAGAAACTGGGAATGCCTGGGCTATAATATCTGTGACTTGACGACCAGAAACAATTGAAGAACCAAAATCTCCATGTATCAAATTATTCACATATATTCCGTACTGCTCTAATACAGGTTTATCTAGACCATATTTTGTGGCTAAAGAAGCTTTTATCTCAGGATTAATTACCTTAAGTCCAGAAAAAGGGTCTCCTGGAAGCATCTGCATCAGTAAAAATGTAATGGAAATCAAAACCCATACAGTAAGTACCGCATAAATAAGTCGCTTAGCGATATACCTCATTTGTAAAGACATATTGTCTGCTCCTGTCATGTTTTTTATTTACTTAATATGTGCATTTAAAACGTTAAAGAATTGAAATGGTGTACGTACTAGACCAACTAGTTTGTCAGAAACTGCATAAGTAGTACATGTAAAATACATCGGTCCTATAACCATATCATCCATTAGAATTTTTTCTGCCTGTATCAGTATCTCTTGACGCTTTTTAGAATCACTCTCATGAGTTGAATCCTCAATCAACTTATCATACTTTGGATTGGAATACTTTCCATAATTGTTCATATTTTCTGTTGTATAGTTCTCCAAAAATGTAATTGCATCATTCTCAGAAGGACCCCAAGCATCCACTGCAAAACTATAATCACCATTTCTTTTTGCTTCAGACAAAGCTTTGACTGCTGTAGATTTCAGTTCTACATCCAGTCCAAGATTTTTTTTCCATTGTTGTTGCAAGTAGGCAGCCTGATTCTGATTATATGTTGTATCTGATGTCCAAAATACAAGTTTAATATCTTTCTTTTCTATCCCAAGTTCTTGAAGTGCCTTGTCAAGGAATTCCCTTGCCTTATCTTTGTCATACTTAAATAAGCTACCACGTTTTTCTGCATAACTTTTACCATCAACACCTTTTATAACACCTGGTACAAGACCATTGGCTGCTATAGAACCATCATTAATTACATTATTAAGTAGACTTTGTACATCAATAGAATAGGCAAGTGCTTTTCTTAGGTTTATGTTAGAAAGATACTCATTTTGTGTATTAAAGCTTAAATACCAAGATCCTCCATCTATATAGGATTGAATAGTATCTTTACTTTTGTCTCTCACGAGTTTAATTTGTTCGTTATATAGGTTACAAAGGTCAATTTCTCCAGCAGTAAATGCATTCAAACTTGTATTTGCATCTCCTATCATAACCAACTTAACTTTAGGAATATTAATTTCTGATGCATTATAATATTCTTCAGCCTTCTCCATTGTAATATGGTCATCATGAACCCATTCTGTTATTTTATATGCACCATTTGTTACCATTTTATCGGCCTCTTTAGCGTACTGTTTATCACCAATTGCCTTATAAGCCTTTTTATTTATTGGCAAAAAATATGGCTGTGACAAATAAAACAAGCCATTAGTCATTGGATGAGACCATTGAATTTCTAATGTATAATCATCTAATACTTTTAACCCAAGCTGTGATTCGTCAATCTCACCCTTATAAAATGCTTCTCCATTTTTAATATTCTTGTATATATACGAAGCAAATATACTTCCAGTAGAAGGCGTCATCTGTGTCACCCAGGAATAGTAAAAATCATTCGCGGTTACTGGGTCTCCATTTGACCATTTTGCATCTTTTCTTAGATGCATTGTATAAATAGTGTTCGCATCATTTATATCCCAACGTTCTGCTAAATCAGCCACTGGCTCATCCTTCTCATTCAACTTTGTGAATCCAGCCATGCAATGATAGAGAATACTTTGTGCAATAGTATCACTCATTCTCATTGGATTCAATTCTGTTGGCTCAGATGTAACATTTAACGTTACCATTTCTTTTCCTTGAGTCCCCTGAAAAACTGAGCCTTTTATTGCATCTCCTTGAGTAGGTGTGGAACATGCCACCAAATTTAGTGCAAGTATAGCTACTACTAATAATGTTATAATTTTTTTGTATCTCATATTTTTCTCCCTCTAAATAATTAATTCATATAATTCCTAACAATCATCCTGCACATCCAATATCATATTAAATGAATCAATTGACATAGGTTTATAATAATAATAACCTTGAACCATATCACATCTATACTCTTTTAAAGACTCTATATGTTCTTTAGATTCTACACCTTCAGCAATCACTTTCATATTTAAAGAATGAATTAAATCTATAATAGTCTTTATTACTAAACTACTATTGCCATTTAAGTTATTTAAAAAAAACTGACGGTCCATTTTGATAATATCAAAATGAGCATTAAGTAATACATTAAAAGAAGAATAACCATCTCCAAAATCATCTAGTGAACATGTAAACCCATATTCTTTGAAATCAGATACTACTTTTTTTAAACGTTCAGTATCATTTAAAGAAATTGATTCCATAAATTCAATTTCAATATAGTGCTTTGGAATATCATATTTTTCAAACACATCAATGTAATTTTGAACAATCCCTGGGTCATAAAAATGTGACTTTGAAATATTAAAACTAATTGGCACAACTTTCTGATTGTTTTTTATTCTTGTATCCAAGTACTGACACATTTGTTCAAAAGTATCAATATCAATTAATTTAATGTAGCCATTTTGGTTTAAAATAGGCAGAAATTTATATAATGGGATGCTGTTTCCATCTTTATCAAACCAACGAAGTAATGCCTCTGCACCTATAACCTTTCCATTTATTAGACTGATTTTGGGCTGTAAGTACGTGACAAATTCATAACCTTTATATGCATCTGCTGTCTCTATTTCCAGTTTCATACGGTCCATATAACTATTATAAAAAGAATCACCATAAAGTTCTATACAAGAACTTCTATTAAGTAAAGCTTCACTTTCTTTCCTACACAAATTCGCATAATTTAGTGCATCATAAAATGAGACTTCTGGGTTAATAATCACATAAATACCCATAGACATAAAAAGATTTCTATAAATCCGCTCATCATCTATACGATATAATATGTCAATTAGTGGTATCAATCGTTCATATATAAGATAGTTAGAATCATCACACCTTACTAAAAAAGCAAAGTTATCCGCATATAAATATGCAGCGTACTCCTTTTCTTCTAAAAATGTGGTTATTTTTTGAAAAACCAATGTCAGAATTTCATCACCTGCTTTACTTCCATACTTTGTATTAAAATAGCGAAAATTTTTAATGTTCAAGTGTATTAAAGCATATCTTTCATCACTACCTTTTATCTTACAATATTTTTCCAAAATATATGAAGTATCATACATATCACGCTTTAAGGTGCTATTATTTTCCGTTTCCATTACGATTGGCTCCTTTGTTTATAAATTGTATATACATTTCTTCCCTTATTTTTGGATTGGTATAAGGCTAAATCAGCATTTTTAATAAGAGTTAATTCATCACAACCATGCATATGTATCTCATTATATATCCCAAAAGATAAAGTGAGCTGTTTGGAATTTTTACTTTTTAAATGTACAATATTTTTGTCTCTCAGCTCTTTTTGAACTGATTCAACAAATGTAATAATTTCATCATCACTTCTATCAACAAATATACAGGTGAATTCATCTCCTCCATATCGTGCAGCAAAAGCATTGTTTGGTAAGTTCTTCTTTAATAAAGTAGTAACTTCTTTTATTGCCTCATCACCTTTTAAATGACCATAGTAATCATTATATTCTTTGAAAAAATCGATATCAACCATAACATATCCAATGGATAAAACCTCATCATCTTGGATTAATTTACTTATAAGTTTACTACAGTATCTTCGATTATAAATTTTTGTAAGTTCATCTATATCTGCTACTGTTTGTAGACTAACTTGCTTTTCCAACATAAGATTCTGTTCTTTTTCTCTTTCATAGAGAGAAAGAAGACTTTTGAAGCTTTCGCCCATTGATATCTTACTGTCCATTTCTCCTTTTAATATGGTTTCATAAAAAGTTTCATAAAGTTCATCAGTTTCATGCCCAAATAGAATTGAATATTGAACATGTAATTTTTGAATTTGTATCATTATATTTTGATTCGTATTTTTATACAATGTGTCTAATTGGTTTAAGCACCATGCTGCATCTTCTTCTCTTTTCAACAAAAGCAAAAATTCCATTAAATATAAATAAATGGATTTCAGTAAAAACGCTTCTTCCTTATTTTTAATCAACTTATTTATCAAACTATCTATTTTATGTAACGCTTCTGTTTCCTTATTTTCTAATAATAAAAGACGTATTTCTCCTTCCATAAATAATAAAGGTAAAATGCCAACTTCACATTTTACGCTTAAACATTTTTCATGATACTTCAGGGCTTTATCTAATTCTCCTTGAACACAAGAAAGGTGTAATAGATTCACAAGTATAGACTTGTAATAAAAAAGCACACTTTTTATAGGAATATCTTTTATAACATCTAATGCTTTTGTATAGAATTGCTCTGCAATTTTATATACACCACTTGTGTAAAATATATCAGCAATATTGTTATAGAAAATAGCACATGATTTTTTATCTTTAATTTTATAAGCAATTTGGATTCCTTCTAAATATATAGTAAGAGCTGCTATTTCGTCACAAATAGTAACATTTCGCAAGCCCTCTATTTTAAAATATTCAATTAAAACATCAAAATAATTTTTATTCTCAGCAATTTCTCTTGCCTTCTCTGAATGAAAATTATAAGCATCTACATCCCATTTCATTTGAAAATATTGTGCCAAATACACATGAGCCAATGCTTGTCCATAGAAGTAGTTTAACTGTTCTGATATCATTAGTAACCTATCACAATCGTGTTTATTAAACCTAGAATTATGCTCAAAACGACACTGAATTCGATCAATCAGCAATTGAATTTGTTCAAGTGCTACATTATAGTTATTCATTATGCACCTCTTCCATAGCAATTATTGATTTAGCATTATTTCTACCATTATTCTTTACATCATATAGTGCTTTATCTACTTCATCAAATAAATTAAGTACATCAACTTTAGTTGAAACTGTCTTATTACCATATCCAATTGACAATGTTATTATTTTTTCACATCGTGAATGTATATGTTCAAGACTTTTTTCTTTTATTGCTTCTTTTACTTGATTGACATATTCAGCCATTTGTTCAAAATTCAAATCCCAGCTAAGACAAACAAATTCATCACCACCATAGCGAAAGACTGCCATTTGTTCATTTGCCTTTTCTTTCAAGCTACTTGCTACTTGTTTTAATATTTCATCACCTTCCAAATGACCATAATAATCATTGTATTCTTTAAAGTAATCAATATCAAATATTGCAAGACCAATATTAGTATATCTATTACTATTGAGAATTTCATCTTGCTTAATATTAAAATAATAACGATTGTATACATTAGTCAATTCATCATAATTTACAAGGTCATATAATTCTTCTAATACTTTTTTTGATTGAGTATACTTAGTATAAGTGTCATTCAATTCAATTTTTGCACGTAAACCTTCTACTTTTAATAGATTTACTTGATTTTGTGCTTTTAAATATAAATCATAATACTCGTGGTAATGGTAATATAATTCTTTTTTTGTCTCAAATTTCTGTGAATACTTAATATTCAATTTACATAATTTCAATAAAGGCTCTGGTTCATCTTCTTTTATTAGCTCTTGTAAGGATTGTAATAATTCACTTGATTTTACTTTGTTTTTGATAGATATCATTGCTTCTAATGCATTCATCAAAAATTCTATGAGATAAACACGATTTGGAAAAGTCATAAGTCCATCATTCTGCATTTCCTGTAGATAATATAAACTCTTTTCTTGATTCTGTATCTCTGCATAATAAAGCAAATATGCATAATCAACATATATTTTTAAATCTTTCTCTTCGAAGGGAAGTAAACTCAATTCTTCAATAGTTGATTTCATCAATTCAAGCTTACCTAATTTTAAATATATATTAATGAAATTAATTAACAGCATTCGCAGAAAACGTGGCTTCGTATCTGGCAAAGAACGCAATACTTCCATTGATTTATCTAAATAGAACAGTGCTTCATCATATAATTCATAGTCCAAATAATAAGCACTAATATTCCCATAATTTATACCAATGCGATGTCTGATGTCTAATCTTTCAGAAACATCCAATGCTTTTAAAGTGTATCTAAATGCAGACTGTTTATCATATGAATTTAAAGAAAGTAAACTACACAGTGCATAAAATTTTTCTAATAATTCACTTGGATTCTTTTCATTAATATACTCTTGTGCATACTCCAACTCTTTTGATACGCATTTCATATTTGATTCCACATAGAAATAATAATCGGCACGCCATACATGTCCAAAAGCCACACTTTGCCAATCTTTACTTTCTTTTGAAATCGAAATCAGTTTATCACAAATCCCACAAATAACATCATCGTTCACATTAATGTTTTCATGTATTTTTCTCTTTAATTCCTCAATTTCACACAAAACGTAGTTTTCAATCATGGCATTACTCCAAATTTATTTTTTACAACATTATAACACACAAGTGCGGCTTTCCACAATGAGATCTACATTTGTGTATCATAAGTATTAAATAGACTATACTGCTGTCCATTGTTGGCAATAACATACCTATTTTCCTCTTATATCAATGGTTCACAGTTTTTTAAGATTTTAAATAAACTTTCATTTAAATTATTACATAGATTAGGAGTTCTTAGAAATTCCATTTTCTATTTTTCTACAAAAAAAGGAGATGATTCAAAGTTTTATTTTGAGGCATCTCCTTATAATAATTATATATTATTGGGTTTTATGTTATAGGCTTTATAGGTTGTGAGCTATATAAATCAATATACTTAATCTTCAAAATATCCTTCTGGATATAATGGGAATTTAGCTATAAGTTCCTGAGCTTCTACCCTACATTCATCTAATACTTCTTTATTATCAATATTTTCTGCTACCTTATTCATTATTCCTGCTATTTGCACAACTTCTTTTTCTTTAAGACCTCTTTGAGATATTGATGTAAGACCGATACGAACGCCACTAGTTACAAATGGTGATTGTGGGTCATCAGGTATAACATTTTTATTAACCGTTATTCCTACATATTCAAGAGCCTTTTCAAACTGCTTTCCTGTCAAATTTTTACTTCTTAAATCAACCATTACTATATGATTATCAGTTCCACCACTTACTATACTAAATCCGTGAGAAATAAGTTCAGCTGCCAAAGTTTTAGCATTTACTACTACTTGCTCCATTATTTTACGAAACTCATCTGTCCCTAAATACAATAGCGAAAACGTTTTCGCTGCAACTGTGTTAAGATGTATAGAACCTAATGTTCCTGGGAAAACACCTTTATCAAGTTTCTTTGCATGTTCAGCTTTACAAAGCACAATACCACTTCTTGGTCCACAGAAAGTTTTTGTTGTAGATGAAGAAACAAAATCTGCATAAGGTACAGGACTAGGTATTACTTTTGCTGCCACCAAACCTGCAACATGAGCCATATCTACCATAAAATAAGCTCCTACTTCTTTTGCAACATTTGATATTCTTTCATAATCTATCAATCTTGGATATGAACTCGCTCCTGCAATTATAAGTTTTGGTTTACACTCTTTTGCCTTCGCTTCAAGAGCATCATAATCTATACGACCAGTATTTGAATCTACACCATAAAATTCATATTTATAAATATCATGTAAGAAGTTTACTGTACTACCATGTGTTAAGTGTCCCCCTTGGTCAAGACGCATACTTAAAACAGTATCATTTGGCTTTAATATTGCTGAATATACACAATAGTTAGCTGTAGAACCTGAGTAAGGCTGTACATTTACATGTTCTGCTCCAAATATTTCTTTTGCACGTTTTATTGCTAGATTTTCAAGTTTATCTGCTTCTTCAGAACCTGCTTGGAAACGTGCTCCTGGATAACCTTCTTCTGTTTTATTTGTAAATACACATCCACTTAATTCAAGTACTTCTGTTGGTGCTGTACTTTCAGAAGCTATCATCTCGATATTATGCTCTTGTCTAACCAATTCACCAGCTACAATTTCGTATAACTCTGGGTCTGAAATTCTTGTTGTTTTTAACATAATAACACCTCTTCTTAATTTAATTATTTTTATAAATTTAATTAATTTTTATTTATATTTATATTCTACTATAATATTTTAATTAATTATATTATCAAAATTTGCAATTTATTTAACTATTTTGACTTTTTTATAATTTGTATTACAATAAGAAATTTTCTCAACTATCAATTATCCTAACTATATTTATTCCTGACTTTGAGTTGATTTTTCTCTACATGTAATTGCCCTATATACCATGCAAACTAAAATTAAAAGTCCCATATAACCTGTGTATGGATATAAAATATTTACTAGCTTACCAAATGGTAAAAAGCCACCAATACAAGCCAAAATAGCTACTACTGTTGTAACTAATTTAAATTTAGGGTGTTTGTCTTCAACAATTCTATTAGTCACAGACCATAAAAGTGGAACAGCAGTTGTATAGATACCTAATATAAGTGCAACTGAGAAACATACACCTACAATAGGAGATATATTATCTGCTAGATAAAGGGATGGTATCTCTTTCATATACAGGTTACCTATATCTGAAATCATAGCTAGATACATAACTATACCAGCAGTCATAAAAACTACACCACCTAATAATCCTCCCCAGAAAGCATCTTTTTTATTTTCAACAGAAGCTCCCATACCTGTTAAAAATACAATCATTACAATTATATTTAATGTATTGTAAATTACACCTGAAACTATTGGGCTTCCTGATGCTTTTGTAACTTCAATATTTTTCATTGCCTCTCCAACAACAGGTAATCCATCTAAGTGCTTAAATAAACTTATTAATCCAACTGCAATAGTAAATACTGCTATTACTGGTCCAATGCGCCCAAGTATATTTACTAATTTTTCAAGCCCCATGGATACTGTGATTAGTGTAGCAATAGACATTAATACCCTTCCTAAATAAGGATTTATTCCATAATATTCAGTTAAAGTTGAACCAGCACCTGAAATCATTACTATCAGAATTCCAAATAAAAATATTGGACTAAACCATTCATAAAATTTTCCTAGAATCTTTCCACAATAAAAAGTGTAAATTCTTGTTGGCTCTTTAAGTTTTAACTCTCTCCCCCTTGTTATGACTTCAACACCAAGAAATGAGAATAGTACCATCGATATTAATGCTCCAATCAATCCCATATATCCTTGGGATGCAAAAAATTGGAGTATTTCTTGACCAGTCGCAAATCCTGAACCTATTGCTGTTGCTAAATAAGCACCTGCAATACAGATAACATTTTTAATATTTACTTTGTCTGACATATCAACTTACCTCCATTATAAAGTTACCTTCTTTAACAAATATAAATTTACAGCGAATTTAAATGAATATTCTGTCTTTTTGGAATAATATTTAATTCACTTTTTTTATTTTGTATATTTTTTAATTTTTATTTATATATATTTTTTTATATATATAGGTACATCTTTTATAAGGTTCAATGTTATTAAATATGTTTAAAGCGCTTTAATTTTTGTTATTAATTAAAGTATACTTATCCAGACATTTTCAAACAATTATCTATATTGACTTTTTATTTATCAATTTCAATTTTTAATATTCAATTTATAAACTTTGGGTGTCATCCCTTTTTCTATCTTAAAATTCTTATAAAAGTTATTTAGACTGTTATATCCAACTATTTCCGCAATCTCATTTATACTTTTTTTTGTATTTTCAAGCAATTCTATAGATTTTTCTATTCGTATATGATTTAAATATGATATAAAGGTAGTATTCAAATTACTTTTAAAAATCCTAGATATATTGGATGGATTAGTTAAAAATAATTTAGCACAATCATTTAATTTTAAATCCTCACTATAATTTAAATTTATATACTCTAGTATTTCATTTAACAAATCATTGCTAGTATACTGATAACCAATAATCTTTTCTACAGACCTAGTAAACTCCTTCAAGTCTAGTGGTTTAAGAAGTATATCTTTTACATTTAATCTTAAAGCTTTTTGGGCATATTCAAAATAATCAAAGGCAGTTATTACTACAAATTTTATTTTTTTAGATATGTGAGATGTTCTTTCTATTACTTCCAACCCATTATATATCGGCATCTGAATGTCTATAAATACTATATCTGGCTCTAAACTAATTATCTTTTCTACTGCTTCGTCACCAGAAGTTGCTCTCCCAACAATTTCTATTGGCATATCTTTCATCTCTATAAAATGTGTTATTATTTTTAAAACAGCTTCTTCATCATCTATTATTAGTGCTCTTCTCATGAGAATTCCTCCCTTTTAGCTTAATGATGTACAAAAAAGTAAGATGTAAAAAATAATATAGAAACATCTAATATATTTCTTTATACTGATAAAACTTATTAATTTTATCTAAGTTTTATACATATTCTTTATTCATTTTCAAGAGGGATTTTAATAATTATATAAGTACCTTCTTTACTATTTGATTTAATATTCATCTCAAAATCACTTCCATAAGCAGATGTGAACTTTGTATATATTAAAGATAGACCATGACCATTATTACTATGAATACCTGTTTTCACTTTTTCAATAGTACCTTCATCCAAAATAGTTCCATTATTACAGATTTTTATAACAGCATACTGACAATCTACACTTGCAACTATTTTAATTTGCTTTTCTTTATCAATATCTCTAAAACCATGTGTAAAAGCATTCTCTACAATAGGTTGAATAAAATTGAAAGGTACAGAAATCTTATATAACTCTTTGGGAATAACATATTCAACTTTTAATGCATTACCATAACGTAACTTTTGCAAATTTAAATAATTTTTAATATATAATATTTCAGCTTCTAATTCTACAAACCTTAAATCCGACCTCATTGTATATCTAAACATTTTAGACAAATCTATTATTGCACTATATAAATCATAGCAACCATCATCAAGTGCTATACTTGCCATTGAATTTAAAGTATTAAATAAAAAATGATGATTTATTCTCAAATTAGTAACCGTATCCTGTGCTACCTTTAGATTCATTTCAAGTTGTTCTCCATAGTGATATGTTCTTGCAATAGTTTGTTCTTTCTCTTGTAAATCTTTTCTTATATCATTAAATGAACAAAAATTTATTATGTTTTTAGATATTTGCTTTAATAATCTTTTTATGCTTCTAGCAGCACCTTCTGGAATATCATATAAATTACTATGAGTAGTATCTAGATTTAAATCAGATAACAATACATATCCTCCTCGAATAACTCCAATACTATTGTTCTTGTATAATATTGGAATATTATATATAGTTATCCCATACTTACATATGAATTGATTGCTACTTTTTTGATTCATACAATCGCAATTTTTAGGAAACTTCATAGGGTTACACTTTTCAAAACAAAATAATGGAAAATATGGATTTTTTAAAACTATGTTCCAAGAATCATCATATATAATCAGTGGAATTTTAAATGGATCAATAAACTGACCACGAATTGATTCTACTGCTGCATATAAATTTAAAGTACTTTCACTATAATTTATTAAGGTCTTTTTTAAATCGCTATTAGGATTGATTTCTATAACTTCACTTTCTCCTATATTTCCTACATTATTTGAAACAATAAGTTCTTTTATTGGTCCATCTCCTGTATTTATAGACTCATGTGTGCTACCAGATTCTATGTAAAAAATCATACCTTGCGAAAATGGCTTCCAAACTCCATTTATAATATATAACCCTTCTCCTTCTAAAATATATATCATCTGTTCTTGACCATAATGAACATGATTAAAATGTTTTTTACCTGGCATAGTAACTGCGATATATATATTCATAGCTTGTTTTGGGTTATTCTCATCATAAGTATGTTTCCATTCAATATATCCCCACTCAGTATTTTGAATTTTCATAAAAAAACCCTTTCTGTTTATAGATTATTTATATTCATTTACCCTTAAATAAATTATCAAATAAAAATGTGCACATACTCTTTCATATGATAGCTATACTATATCAATATTCATTAGTTTGTACACATTATTATATTAATTATTATTTTTTAATTATTTATAGCTTACTTTATTATTTAAAAATATATATCTTAATTGTTATTTAATAACAGAAACACCCATATATGGTCTTAAAACTTCTGGAACTATTACAGAGCCATCTGCTTGTTGGTAATTTTCCAATATAGCTGCTACACTTCTTCCAATAGCCAGTCCAGAACCATTTAATGTATGTGCATATTCAGCTTTAGAATTTTTGTCTCTTTTAAATCTTATTCCAGCTCTTCTGGCTTGAAAATCTTCACAGTTTGAACAAGATGAAATTTCAACATATCTGTTATAACTTGGCATCCAAACTTCTACATCATATTTAAAAGAAGCCGTAAATCCTAAGTCACCTGTACATATTTTTACTACTCTATATGGTAAATTTAATAATTGTAGCATATTCTCAGCATTATTAGTTAATTTTTCTAATTCATTGTAAGATTCTTCTGGAGCTACTATTTTTACCATTTCTACTTTATTAAATTGATGTTGTCTTACCAAACCTCTTGTATCCCTTCCAGCAGAACCAGCTTCTGACCTAAAACAAGGAGTATATGCTGTATAATTTATTGGTAGTTGCTCAAATTTAAGTATTTCATTAGCATGTATATTAGTTAAAGGAACTTCTGATGTTGGAATTAAAAAGTAATCTAATCCTTCTATTTTGAACATATCCTCTTCAAACTTAGGTAGTTGTCCTGTACCCAAAAAACTATTTCTATTTGCCATAAATGGTGGAATAATTTCTGTGTATCCATTTACTGTTGTATTTGTATCTAGATAAAAATTTAATAATGCCCTTTCTAATCTAGCTCCTAATCCCTTATAAAGAGTGAATCTTGAACCAGTTATTTTACCAGCTGTTTCAAAATCAAGTATACCTAACTCAGTCCCTATTTCCCAATGAGCTTTAGATTCAAAATCAAAATTAGACGTCTTACCCCAAGTTCTCACCTCAACATTATCTTCATCGGTTTCCCCTTGTGGTACTTCTGAATGTGGTACATTTGGAATTCTCATTAACAAGTATTCCATTTTTTCCTCTACATCTTTAAGGTTTTGGTCTATAACTTTAATCTTGTCAGATAACTCTTTTAGCTTAATTTTTTCATTTTCTACATCTTTACCTTCTTTTATAAGATTTGGTATATTTTTAGATGCAGTATTTAATTCGTTTTTCATAACCTCAACTTCTTGAAGAATTTTTCTTCTTTCATCATCTAACTTAACTACTTCATCAAGATTAAAGGCTTTTTCACCTCTTCTTTCCATTGCTTTTTTTATACAATCTAAGTTTTCTCTTATTCTTTTTATATCAAGCATTTTTTCCTCCTCAATACTTTAAGATTGGATGTTATCTCTTAATCTCAGTTAACTTTGATAATAGTATATTTGCTTAAGGTTAAGAAATCTTTTTCTGTCTTATCCGAACCTATTATTTTTATTTAGTTATATTTTACTCACTTTTTTACATATTGTCAAATTATATTTAATTAAATTAATATAATTTAATTTTTCATCATTAATCTTACTTTTACTTTCATTATAATTATGCTAATTTTAGCAATCAATTATCTATTTTGACTTTTTTTTTATCAATCTTATATAATTATCAATTTTCATATAAATTTTTTTACCTTATGATATAATTCTTTATATATTCTTTGTCAGATGTTAGAATAGGAGGATTTTAATGAGTAATTCAAGTATAGGTAAAAAATTGACTTTATGTAGAAAAAAACAGAACATTAGTATAAAAGATTTATCTAAATTAATTAAAGTTACACCTTCTTTAATTAGTCAAATAGAAAAAGGAAGCGTAAATCCATCCATAAATTTTTTAAAATCAATTTCAAATGCTTTAAATGTACCATTAATTACTTTTTTCGTTCCTTCTATTGATGATTCAGAATTAATTGTAAGAAACAATCTTAGAAAAATAGTAATTTTTCCAGAATCAGAAAATATTTTATATGAAATGTTATCCAATAATCCATTTAATAAATTCGAATTTGCCATTATGAATTTGTCCCCTAAGTCTTACTGTAAAGAAAAAAATGGGCATGCTGGAGACGAAGTTGCTTATATACTTAAAGGAAGTGTTGAACTTAGTTTGGAAGATGATATATTTGAATTAAATGAAGGTGATAGTGTAAAAATACCTTTTGGTATGAGACATAAATGGGGAAATCCAAGTGAAGTTGAAAGTAAGGTAATCTACATAGTTGTGTCCTAAAAACACAAATTTTCAAGGCAGAATTAATAAAATTATGGCAATGAACCTTTAGACCTAATAAGCTAGCCCTTCAGTCACATATAATATTATTTAACTCTACCTATTTTATTAGATTTTATTTTTACATAATATTTTTTATACAATACTTTTACATAATATTTAAAAGAATATAATTCATATCTATTTTAATGAATATAATACTTCCCCTTCTACTATTGTTTGTAAAACTTTAATATCTTTTATTTTAAGAGAGTCAACAGTAAGTGGATTTTCATCTAGTATTATTAAATTAGCTAGTTTACCTTCTTTGATTGAACCCTTTTTATCTTCTTCAAAATATTGATATGCTGCATTTATAGTAACACCTTTTAAAGCTTCTAATGGGCTTATTTTTTCATTTTCACCTATCAATACTCCTTTTTTTGTAATTCTATTAACCGCACACCATATTGTTTCAAGCATATTAGGTGCTATTACAGGTGTATCTTGATGTAAAGTATAAATTAAACCTTTTTCTATAGTTGTTTTAATTGGACTAATCTTAAATGCTCTATCTTCCCCAAGGTTTTTAATATGAATATCTCCCCAATAGTATGTGTGAGCTACAAAGTATGAGGGTATCATGTTTATTTTTTCCATTTCATCAATTTGGTCTTCTCTTACAGTTTGAGCATGTATCATCACAGGTCTCATATTATCTTTAATATTTTTTCCTGTTATAACTTTTTCAAATAAGTTTATCAACTGGTCTGCCGCTGCATCCCCATTACAATGAGTTAAAAGTTGCATTTTTTCTTCTACTGAAATGTTTATAAATTTCTCTACTTCCTCATCTTTATATATAGAATACCCACGATAACCATCTTCTGAATTTTCATATGGTTTCGTTAACCATGCTGTCTTTCCTTGAGGAGAACCATCTAAAAATATCTTATATCCTCCTATTTTAAATCTATTTACATATTTCTTTACAAAATTTTTATTATCATCTTTTACAGATTTACTATTTTTTAAATCTACATATCCTACAATATCTATTTTTAGTCTATTTTGATTTGACATTAGTTTTAAGAGATTAAATTGATTATCTGCCATTAATCCCTCTTGTGCTGTTGTAATACCATAACTTAAATAAATATCTTGTACTTTTTCAATTAGATTACAAACTTCATCTAATGATGGTTGTTTTATTTTAGACGATACTTTAAAAAAGGCATTTTCCTCCAAGTATCCATTTGGCTCTTTACTCCCTTTGACTCTGCCTATATGCCCTCCTTCTGGGTCTTGTGTTTCATGAGTAACACCTAATTTTTTTAATCCTAAAGTATTTGCAACTCCCATGTGACCAGAAGCATGTGAAATTAGTATTGGATTTTCTAAAGATGCACTATCTAATAAATCTTTATCTGGATGAATATTTTCTTCTAAAAAATTGTTATCATACGAAAAACCAATTATCCATTCACCCTTTTTTATATCATTTGAATCTTTAAAATCTTGTATTTTCTTTACTATATCTTTAAAGCTAGTTGCATCTTCTAAAGGAACTAATCTTAGGGTAGTAGCAAAAGCTGTCAAATGACTGTGTGAATCTATAAAGGAAGGCATCAATGTTTTACCCTGCAAATCTATGACTTCTGTTTCATTATTTTTTAAAGCTAGAATTTCTTCTTTTGTTCCTATTTTTTTTATTATTTTATCTTTTATAAGAATAGCATCTCCACATATTGAATCTTCCATTGTAAGGATATTTCCATTATAATAAATTTTTTCTTTCATAAAGTTCTCCTTAAATTGTCTATTTTGATAAATTTATTTTAGTATTTTATAATTAATTATTCGTATTTCATTAAGCTTATTTTTTTAATATTAACTAATATTAATATATGAAAATCTCATTTTTAATTATTGTTCGCCAAGAAATAAATACTATTCATTATAAATATTATAATTTAATAGTCATAATATTGATGTGAAAAATTAATATTATATGTTAATAAAAAAAGTACTTAATATGAATTATTTTTTTGTATAATTGTAATTTGCTAAATCATGATGTATCATTTTAAATATACAGTTACATCATTATTTACAAGATAAGATACTTTTTTCTCAAATAAAACCTGATGTAATCTGTTCAAATCAACAAATTCAAATATTTTTTAGGAGGTTTTTATGAACAAAGAAAATAAAAATGTAAGAATTGCTGTTGTTCAGGCATCACCAATTATAATGGACTTAGATAAAACTGTTGAAAAAGCATTAGAATTAATTAAAGAGGCTGGTAGAAAAGGGGCAAATATAGTAGTTTTCCCAGAAGCATTTATACCTGCATATCCAAGAGGACTTTCATTTGGATTTGTTGTTGGAAGTAGAACAATGAAAGGTAGAGAAGATTGGAAAAGATACTATGATAATTCTGTACCAGTACCTAGTGCTACAACAGATTTATTAGGAAAAGCAGCCCAAGAAGCAGGAGTATATCTATCAATGGGAATAACAGAAAGAGATGGAAACGATATAAATTGCACTCTTTATTGTACAAACTTATTTTTCTCACCAGAAGGTAAACTTATTGGTAAACATAGAAAACTTAAACCTACAGGAACAGAAAGATGCATTTGGGGTGAAGGTGATGGAAGTACTCTTACAGTTGTTGATACTCCATATGGGAAAATGGGTTCATTAATTTGCTGGGAAAACTACATGCCACTAGCTAGAACAGCTCTTTATGCTAAAGGTGTAAAACTTTATATAGCCCCTACTGCTGATTCAAGAGAAGAGTGGCAATCAACTATGAAGCATATCGCTTTAGAAGGAAGATGCTTTGTTATTGGATGCAATCAATATGTTGAAAAAAATATGTACCCAACTGACCTTAACTATTATAAAGAACTTGATGCAGAACCAGAGATTATGTGTCCAGGTGGAAGTTGCATAGTTGACCCTTTTGGAAAATATGTAGCAGGCCCTATTTTCAATAAAGAAGAAATATTAATAGCTGATTTAGATTTAGAACAAATAGTTCTTAGTAGACTAGATTTTGATTCAGAGGGTCACTATTCAAGACCTGATGTATTTGAATTAATTGTTCACGAATAATCTTTTTATCCAAAATCTTTACATAAACTTTTTACATAAAAATCAAAATGAGATACTCTTAAATAAAATAATTTTAAGGTATCTCATTTTTTATTTTATGATTTGATGTTATAGTTTTACATTAAAACTTACTTAACTATATATTAAGAACCAATTATATATTCAGAATCAGTTAACTTAACTATAAACCTAACCTTCACTACAATCCTAAATCAACTACTGTTCTTCCTACATGCTTTCCTTCTATTATTGAATCTATGCTTTTACTCAATTCATTTAATGATACTACAGTTACCATGTCATCTAAATCTTCTAGCTTCCATTCATTTGACAATAAGTCCCATATTTTTAATCTCAAATTCATTGGACAATCTACAGAATCTATACCATATAAAGTAACACCTTTTAATATAAATGGATATACTGAACTTGTAAAATCAATTCCACCTGCATTACCACATGTTGTAACTGCTCCACAATAATTAGTTGTCTTTATTGCTGTTGATAAAGTATTTCCTCCTACTGTATCTATTACTCCAGCCCATCTTGGTCTAAGTAGAGGTCTCCCTGAATTATCATCTACTTCTGATCTATGTATAACATCTTTAACACCTAGTTTTAATAATGTGTCTTTTTGTTCTTCCAATTTTCCTGTTGAAACTGCAACTGAATATCCCAATTTAACTAATATTTTAGTTGCAATCACAGCAACTCCTCCAGTACCACCAGTAACTAGTACATCTCCCATATCTTTGTCTACAGTATTTACAAATTTATATACAGATAAAGCTGCTGTAAATCCTGCTGTACCATAATCCATTGCTTCTTTTAGAGAAAGATTAGTTGGAAGTTTGACAACCCAATTAGAAGGAACTCTTATATATTCTGAAAATCCTCCAGAGGTGTTCATTCCTAAATCATAACCTGTTACCAAAACTTCATCTCCAACTTTAAAATCATCACAACTACTAAATTCTACTACACCAGATGCATCTATTCCTGGAGTATGAGGATATTTTCTAGTTACACCCTTATTTCCATTTGCTGAAAGTGCATCCTTATAATTTAGTGAAGAATATTTTACTTTTATCAGAACATCTCCTTCTGGTAGTTCATCTATATCTCTTTCGATTATATTTCTCTTAAAACGTCCCTCTTCTTCTGTAATATATAGTGATTTAAAATTTTTACTCATAAATTTCCTCCCAATACATTTAGTTTTATGTTAAACTAATTATAGTTGAAAAATAGTTTTATGTCAAACTACTTTTTATTTCAAAGTACCTCAAATAATTTAAAGATTGGAGATTAATTTATGGAAGATAAATATATTATACATTTTATAAGTAAGACAAAAGCTAATATGCTTAAATTCATTGAAAATAAACTCAATAAAAACGGTTTAAATGAATTGTTGCCTACACATGGAAATATACTTACTGCACTTTATGAAAATAATGGAATACTTACAATGAAAGAAATTGCAACTAAAATAGGAAAAGACAAATCTACTGTTACAGTATTAGTTAATAAACTTATAAGTCTAGGATATATAGAAAGACAAAAGAGTGACAATGACAAACGTATTACATATATAAAACTTACAAAGAAAGCAATGCTAATAGAGGATACATTCAATAGTATTTCATCACAAGTTAAAGAAACAGCCTACTGTAATATCACAGAAAAGGAAAAGCAAGAATTTCTTAGAATTTTAAAAAAAATCAATAATAATTTCAAAAATGCTGACTAAATTGAGCATAATTATATCTAGTTTTGGAATAATAAATAAAAAGAATCAAATATTGTAAAAATTTATTGTTAATAGAGAGGTATAATATGAATTTAAAAGACAGTAAAACTAAAGAAAATTTATTGAGAGCTTTTGCAGGTGAAAGCCAGGCTAGAAATAGATATAATATTTCTGCATCTGTAGCAAAAAAAGAAGGATTATATATAATAGAATCTTTATTTAATTATACTGCTGACCAAGAAAAGTCACATGCAAAACAATTTTTTACTAAATTAAAAGAATTTGCTGGAGAAAATATAAGTATATCAGGAGCATATCCTGTAGATTTATATGATAAAACAGCTCAACATCTTAAAGCTGCACAACATAATGAGCTTCAAGAGTGGGATGATGTATATAAAAACTTTGGAAAAACAGCACGTGAAGAAGGTTTTGAAGCTATAGCTAAATTATTTGAAAATATAGCTGAAATAGAAAAAGTTCATGGTGATAGATTTGGTAGATATGCTACTGATTTAGAAGAAGGTACTTTATTTAGAAGAAATGAAGATATCCAATGGATATGTACAAACTGTGGACATATTCATATTGGTAAAGAAGCTCCAAAAGCTTGCCCTGTTTGTCTTCATCCACAAGGATATTTCTTGGACTTTAAAAATTCATTATTTGAATAAGTAAAAATAATCTACTGTATTTAAGCAATTTATTATATTGATACTATCTAGTTTTATAAATATTAGATTATTCTAATATGAAATTATATTATAAAAATGATATTATCCATTAAATACAGTATTCTAAAAGTATAAAAAAACTTGAGAACTAATTTTACCACTTATTTAATATTTATCAAAGACTTTGATACAATAAAAATAAAGAGAAGTGCAATTATTAAAAATGGCACTTCTCCTTTTGCTGTTTCAATTTGTCATTGAATTTATATCCTACACCACATATTGTAACAATATGTTTCGTATTGTTGGGGTATACTTCTATCTTATTTTACAACTTGCTTTTTACATTCTTATCTGTTGTAGTATGAGTAATAGGATTGACCTTAATTAAGGTTTTATTTACAATAGCCATAATGTTTTTTTCTAATCAAAAATAAAAGAGAAATAAATAATCCTAAAAATTCTGCAACAGGGACAGCTATCCAAACTCCTATTTCTCCAAATATATTTGGAAGAATAAGAATAGCACCTAAAATAAAAATAAACGTTCTAGAAAAGGATATAATAGCTGATGTTTTCCCATCAGAAAATGCTGTAAACATTGCAGAAGAAAAAATACCAAATCCCATAATCACAAAAGCTAGAGAATAGAAGGAAAAACCATAAAGTGTAATATTGTAAACATCACTGTTAATTGAAGTAAAAATAGTCAATGACTTTGTTATAGTCAAATGAATTAAAATATTCGATACTATTGAACTAATAATCAAAAATAATATACTGTTCTTAAATATATCTTGTAGTTGCTTTTTATCACCATGTCCATATTTAAAACTGATAATTGGAGCTATTCCATTGGAATAGCCAAAATAAATAGCTGTAAAGATGTATTGGAAATACAGGATAATTGTTATAGAAGCAACACCATTTTCACCATAATATTGCAAAAAAGTATAGTTAAACATAAATGTTGTTACAGCATTTGCTAAGTTTGTTACCATTTCCGATGACCCATTTGTACAAGAACGAAAAAGCACATTCCAATTTAGTTCTGGTTTTACAAAGTGCAGAGGATTATTTCTTGCAAAAAAGAAATAGGCTAAACCTACAATTGCAGGAATACAATAACCTAATCCAGTTGCAATCGCTGCACCAGCAATACCCATATTCAATGGAACCATAAAGATATAATCCAGCACAATATTCACAACTCCAGCTAACAACGTAACAATCAGACCAAGTGTTGGTTTACCAGAAGTAACCAGAAAAGTCTGAAATGCTGTTTGAAGAAAAAATGCAGGTGCAAAGCTAAAAAGTATTTTAGCATAAGTAATACACAAAGGAGCTTGTATTGAACTTGCACCTAAAAACAAAATAATTTCATCAATAAACAAGTTTCCAATAATAGCAATAAAAATACCAATCAATATTTCTACAATGATTAAGAAACTCAAATTTTTTCTTGCTTCCTCTTGTTTTCCTTCCCCCATCTTTCTAGCAACTATAGCACTTCCACCTGTTGCAACCATGATTGCTACAGCCATTTCAAAACTGATAGCTGGATATACCATATTCGTAGATGATAATGCTATTGTACCAAGCAAACGAGAAATAAACATACCATCAACAATAATGTACATAGATAAACTAATCATCATAATAACATTAGGAATTGCAAAAGATAGTAAAGAAGTAAATGTAAATTTTTTAGCTAATACATTATCCATTTTTAATTTCCTCCTTTAACAATTCATAGTATGCAGTATTACAAGCAATAAGTTGATTCCATTTTTCATCTCCTAATTTTTCAATAGCCTTTTCTTCCATGCTATGAAGTGGTTCTAATATTGAATCAGTAAATTGTTTTCCACTCTTTGTAAAAGAAACCAGACGCTCTCTTTTATTTTCAGAATTAGATGAAATAGTAATGTATCCCTTCTTTTCAAATTCCATCAAAATCCCATGTACCGTCTGTTTAGGTAAAGCCCACCACTCACAAATTTGCTTTTGCGTACATACCTTATACTCATCTAAAGTATATAAGATAACTAATGCATTATAATTTAAATCATGTTTTTTAGCCCATACCCTGTATAAATCTAAAGTTCCACTTAAAACAGCATTTACAAGTTTAATTTGTTCACGAATTTCCATAATATCCCTCCCAATATAAAAGTACTAATCAGTACTATTTTAGTATAGTACTAATTAGTACTATAGTCAATAGGATATTTAAACTCTCAAAAAAATGTAGTATTTAAGAAAATTTATAGAAAAATAAAAACGCACACTTTTGCATTAGTGTGCGTTTTCCACATACTTAAATCCTAACTCTTCTCCTACATAATAAGTAATCTACAATAATCTACTATGATAACTTAATACTTATATCATTTATTTCTTTCATTAAGTCAATTTCAACAATTTTAACTACATCCTTTTCAAATTTTACTTGTTTATAATCCAAGCATCCTATTACAAATGGAACACCAAACTTCCTAAACAAATAAATTCTTCCATTTTCATTGTATATTGATTTAAAATTTTCTTCTATTATATTTACTATTAATTTTAATTCTTCAAATGTTATTGTGGATTTAACTAAAAATTTCTCTATTATACTCAATATAAGCAATTCCTTTTTGCCTATACTCTGTTCTTTTTTATATAAATTTTGAAATATTTCTTTTGTGTAATTACATATAGCTTCTTTCTCCAAAATAAAGTCAATGTCAAACTCTTTATTGGTATCTTTTTTTGTAAACATGTTTGCAATATCATCAAGAGATGTATCTTCTTTCATAGATAGTATTAACTCTATTCTTTCTAGTATTTTATCTCTTGGAAAAAACGTCTCTTGACCTGTAAAAGCTGATTTTTTTATAAACCATTCTTCTGGTATTATATTTTTTCTTTTCCATCTATATAGCTGCCCATAAGATATATTAGTTTTGCTTAATAAATCTTTCTTAGATATCAATTCTTCCATAATTTTTCTAGCCCACCTTTGTACTATTTTTTACACTCGAATTATCTGAAACTAACAACTTGTCACTGTATTCAATATTTTCAACATCACAATTGCTTACTAAGGATATGCTTTTTCCTCGTATATCCTTTATTGAAACATCTTCTAATTCAATAGAATCTCCCTCTATCAAATTACATTTAAATTTGCCTGAAAAAATGTTAATAAATTTAATCCCAAATGTAAAAATATCTTTACTTCTACCTATTTCTATATTAGTTGCTCCTATCTCCTTACAATAAGAACCTCCTCCTGAATAGATATATATGTTTTCTCCATTTAAAAGACCATCACATTTTATTGCTCCATGAACCTTTATATCTTCACATTCTATATTTTCTTTATTTCTCATTTCACCATAAACTTTTATATCCTGTGCATAAATACTTTCACTTACAATTAATTGACCTTTTACTGTAACATTATTACACTTTAAATTTCCATTAATTTTCTGTTGAGCAGTTATAATCAAGTCATCTATTTCTGCATCTCCATCTATACTAAGTTGCCCATTAACCCTTACACGTTCAGCTTTAAGACTCCCTTTTATAGTAGCTTTTCCATTTACTACAAAGTTTTTTATACTAATGTCTCCATCAAACTTTACATTTCCAAATACATTTACTTCATTACATTTTATATTTCCTTTTGACCTAGCACTTCCCATAATTTTTATACTTTCATATTCTCCACTATTGATAAATCCTTCTCCAAGTATTTTTATAGTTCCATTTTCCATATCATTACCTCATTTTAAATTTTATTTTAAGCCTAAATATTACTTATCTTTATTTAGATTTACTTTTTCATTATTTAGACTTACTTTTCCATTTACATTCTTTATTTCAACAACTATTGAACTTTCATCAATATCTATGTTTTCACTGTACTCCAAACTCTCTATATAACAACCTTTGCCTATGTTAATATTTTTACCTCTTACAATTTTAACTTCACTATTTTCTAAACTGATTTCATCTGCTTCTATAACATTTGCTAATAATCTACTTTCTGTATATTTTTTAACTGACAGTAGACCTAGATTTCTAAGATTAGAAGATGCCTTTTCAAAATCTCCACTCTTTTTTTCGGCTCTATAAAAGCTTTTACAATAATCGCCATGTCCCTTTTTTATATTTACACTACATGCACCAACTTCGTTTAGATTAGAAGTTCCATGCAAACTTATCTTAAGTTCTTCACAATTTAAAAATCCATTACAATCCAAAATTCCACTTAAGTCAACACTTTCGCATTCTATGCTCTTATTGATTTTTAGACATCCTTCTCCGCTAATAATATCTGACTTTAAGTTTCCTCCAACATTGATAATTCCTCCAGATTTAACTTTACTTGAATTTATGTCTCCAGTACACTTAAGAAGTCCAAATATTGTCACTTGTGATGCAAATATATTTCCTTCAATTTTACTCAATCCTGCTGTAAAAAACTCATTACATTCTGTTGTTCCAATCACTTTTGCTGAACCTGAAGAATCAAATTTATTACATTTTATATTTCCATCTATTTTTCCTGTACCTGCTATATTAACTTCATCAAAAATTCCACCTTTACATTTTCCCATTCCATTAAAATTTAGCGAACGTAATTCTCCATCCATAATGATTTCCTTTCAATAACTTATTTTGTTCTTGAATATAATATAACAAAACATTGTTACGTTGTCAAGTATAATAATCTCGATGAATAAAACAATGCTCCTTTAAAGATAGACAAAAAAATAATAGAGGAAATATTTTATATGAACTATGAATCTTTCTTAGATTTCCAATTCAAATAAAATACTACTCTATTATTTAACTATTTACATATACTTGTCTCTAAACTTTATAACCTATCAATGAACTTCTATAATCTACATGTTGATAAATTTCTCGATTACCTCAGCTAATCTATCCATATCTTTTGGATAAACTTCTCCTATACTTCCTATTCTGAATGTATCTACATCAGTCAATTTACCTGGATAAATAACAAATCCATTTTCTTTTAGATAAGTGTAGAATTCCATAAATTCAAATTTTGCATTCTTAGGATATAGGAAAGTTGTTATTACAGGTGATTGAGCATCATCATTCACCAATGTATCAAACCCTAGAGATTTTAATCTCGAAGATATTGTAAATTGATTTTCTTTATATCTAGCATATCTTTTTTCAACAGAACCTTCTTCCTCTAGCTCTAGTAATGCTTGATAAAAAGCTCTTACAACATGTGTAGGAGAAGTAAATCTCCATTTACCATTATTATTCTCCATAGTTTCCCATTGAGCATATACATCAAGAGATAAAGATTTAGCAATTCCTTTGCATTTAGCTAACTCTTCTCTGTTAGCTATTATAAAACCAAATCCTGGTACTCCTTGTATACATTTATTAGAGCTACTCACTAAAAAATCTATATTAAAGTCTTCAACATCAATTTTAATTCCACCAAAACTACTCATTGCATCAACTATATAAACTTTATTATATTTTTTTGCAATCTTACCTATATCTTGTATAGGATTTAATCTACCTGTAGTAGTTTCACAATGAACCATTGATATATGTGTAATATCTTTATTTTCTTTCAATAAATTTTCCACTCTGTTTAAGTCAACTGCTTCTACACCACTAAATGTACAGTCAACATATTCTATATTTAAATAACTGCATATGTCCTTCATTCTCTTCCCATATGCTCCATTTGCAATTACAAGAAGTTTACCATTCTTTGGGATAGTGCTTCCTATTGTAGCTTCCACTGAGAAAGTACCACTACCTTGCATTAATACACTTGTGTATTTTTCTGTATTTTTTGTAGCTAAAGATACTAGTCTTCTTCTAACATCTTGTACCAAATCATTATATTCAACATCCCATGTACACCAATCTTTTAACATAGATGCTCTTACTGATTTAGTAGTAGATAATGGTCCTGGTGTAAGTAATATGTAATCATTTTCTGGTACAAAATCTGACTTAATTGTTTCATTTTCTATTTTTACTAAAACATCTTCTAATTCAGCCATAGTTTCTATAACAAAATGTGCTCCTGCTTCTTTAAATTTCTTTGAAACTGCTTCCATCTTAACTTTTAATTCTTCTTTATCCATATTTTCTACTTCTGCTTGTGTAAGTCCTAATTCACTTGAACCTTTTATTACAGCAACACTCCACATTCCAGCATTTACACCTTCTTTTACATCACTTAATGTATCTCCAACTTTTACCATAGCACTCATTGGAGATACTCCCAAAGCTTCAGCGTTTTTATAACACATCCAAGGATATGGTCTTCCTTGAGATACTTCTGATGGAGTTACAAGAAAATCTGGTGAATATCCCTTTTTAGCTGCATTTGGTTCAACTATATTCATCATTTCTCTTGTATAACCTGTTGTAGAACCTATTTTTAATCCATTTTGTCTTAATCTCTCAATAGTTTCAACAACATGAGGAATTGGAGTTGTATACTCTTCTAGAGTTTCAAATAACATAGGTTCAAATTCAGCATAAAGTTTGTTTACATCTTCCTCTGTTGGAAATCCTCCAAAATTCTCTGCCCAAATATTTTTTATTCTATCCATTTCGCACATTTCTCTTATATGATCTATTTTTAATTTTCCCATAGGTTTTCTTGCTTCTTCCATTGTTACATCTATACCTCTTCTTTTAAATATCTCTATAAATACATTAAGAGGTGCAAAACATCCATAATCTACTGTTGTTCCAGCCCAGTCAAATACTACTGCCTTTATTTTTTCTCCATATAACTTTTTCATATTTATAACCTCCATAGATTCTCATTTAGAATTTTTGTGTTTTTAATTGTTTTTACTTTTAAAGTATAACTTTTTCATGTTAATTATACATCATATTTAGGTTAAATATATATTAAATTTATGTTTTTAGTTGTTTTTACTTGTTTTTAGTTTTCAATATAAAAATCACATTAAAACTCTATACAAAAAATTAAAATTTGTAATCTTCTTTCTAGGTTAAATCTATGAATTGGTTAAATTTTATAAATTTATCATTTCTATTTTGCTTCTATCCATGTTATATTTGATTCATTTAATTTATCTCTCCATTCATTTGGAGGTTCTGCATCACAAATAACAAAATCTAATTCATTCAAATCAGCTATCTTGTACATACTTACAATTCCTATCTTAGAACTATCACATAATACAAAACTTTCCTTTGAATTTCTTATATACTCTTTTGACAATAAAGCTTTACTTTGGTCTATGCTACTAATTCCAAAGCTGTCAATTATACCTTCACTAGATATAAATGCTTTATCTACATATAAGTTTTTCATAGCATCTATTGACATCTGACATGCTGTTCTTTGATGTTTTAAATTTACTTTACCACCAATGAATATAACTTCTCCATCAAATACGCCTTGGTTTTCATATGAAATCAACTTTGATAGCACAGGATAAGAACTGGTGATAACCTTTAGATTTTTTATAGAAACTATGTAATCCACAATTTGTAAATTAGTAGTCCCTTCATCTATTACAATTGATTCATTATCATTCACAAATTTAGCTGCATACTTAGCAATACTTTGTTTCTTTTCTAAATTAGTGCTATTTCTTTTTATATGTTCTGGCTCAATTACTCCATAATTTATTTTTACAGCACCACCATAAACCTTTTTTAACTTATTTTCACTTTCTAATTCTTCCAAATACCTTCTTATTGTTTCCGATGATACTTCTAGTTTTTTTACTAATTCTTTAGTATTTACCTTTCCTTTTGCATCTAGCAGTTCTAATATTTCTTTTTTTCTATCTATTGAATTTAAAGACATTAAGTTCTCCTCCTAAATATGTATTCTACTTTTATAAGATTATAATTAACATCTAAGCTCATAAAGTAATTCTAATATATGACAAAAGATATTTCACTCAATTTAATATAGTATATCTTACAATAGATATTACTATTAATTTATATAGCATGCAATCTTTCATTCATACCTTAAACTTTTCACTATTTTATTATTTATACAACTAAGTTATATCTCTTTACAATAAAAAAATCCATCAAATATCAATATTAGATGGACTTTATAATCTTTTATTATGTAAATTAATAATTAAACGTTTAGTTATTAATTTATTTTCTTGTTTCTAAGAATTTTACTAAATTATTTACAGTAGACATGTCTTTTCTTTCTAAATCAGTTGGTTGAAGTTCTATTCCAAGTCTATTTTCAATCTCAAGTAAAACTTCAATTATAGCTAATGAGTCTAAAAGCTCTGTTTCAAATAAGTTAAGGTCTAAATCATCTCTTATCTCATCAGTTCCTAATACATCTTCAAATATTTCTATAACTGTTTCCTGCATAAATTTGCCTCCTTAAAATTAAGCTAAATATCCTGAGAATATCAATAATCCAAAACATACAATATGGAATGTAATGAAAATTTGAACTCTCTCAAACCATTTTTCTTTTTTATGTTTCTTATAAAATTTAGATTTTCTCTGATATATATCAGTTAAGACAAGTGCTAAGCCTTGATACACACCATAAGCAATGTAAAACCAAGTTAGTCCATGCCAAAATCCCATTGTTATCATTGTTATCATCTGAGCTACATGAGCAGCAGTAGTTCTTTTCTTAAATCTTTTCTTTCTCATTGAAGACATAACAAATCTTGAAAAAATATAATCTCCAAACCATCTTGAAAGACTTATATGCCATCTTGTCCAAAACTCTTTCATATCCTTACTTATAAATGGTTTATCAAAGTTTATAGGTACTTTTATTCCAAATATATATCCTGTACCTATAGCAAATAAACTGTATCCTGCAAAATCAAAGAACAGGTATAAACTATATGCATACATATAACTTAAAATGTTTATAAACCTCATATCTTTAGGTATTATTGACACCCAATATGTATTTATCAAAAATGCTATAACAAACTTATAACCTACTCCCATAACAATGTTTTTTATTCCAGGCAATAAGTATTCTTCTAGATACTCTTTTCTAGATATTTTCTTCTCTAAATCCTGTTCAAATCGTCTTGACCTGTCAATAGGACCAGAACTCAGTGTTGGAAAAAACAACATAAAATAAAGCATATCTGAAATCTTAACTTCTTTTATAGCACCATCATAAATTTCAATAACCATTTGTATAGCCCTGAAATTTAAGTATGATATTCCAATAAATCCAATCAATCCAAAAGATGTAACTGGAGATATTTTATTAATTATTATCGGAAGCATTGATGCAGACAAAAATCCCCAATATATATATTTGTTTTTAGTTTTTCTTCTTACATATTCGTATCCTTTGACTATTATTACTTCTAAAATGATAAATATCAACAAGTATTTAAACTGAACATCTATTCCTACAATCAAAAATATCATAAATAAACTTGCCAACATACCATAATACTTTATATTTTTACCCATTAAACCTAAAATCACTGCTGGTATTGATGTTAATAATAATATGTAAAGATAAAAATAATCTCCATACTGTGAAAAAATCATTAAATTTCCTCCATAAGTTTCTTTCTGTCTATTTTACCATTGATATTTGTTGGAAACTCAGAAATTATTGCAATATTTCTTGGAATCATATACGAAGGTATATACTTTCCTAGTTCCTTTTTTATCATCATCCCATTTTTGATATTACCTAAATCATTCTTCTCATTTAATTCAACAATACCTTTTAAATAAGCAATTTTTTCATCCTTATATATTGGTAAAACTACTGCGTTTTTTACATTATGAACTTTTCTCAAATTATTTTCTATATCTTCTATTTCAATCCTAAATCCATTTAACTTAATTTGAAAATCTTTTCTTCCACAATAGTATATATTTCCATCTAAGAGATATCCCATATCACCAGTTTTATAAGCTCGCCACTTTACACTATCTATTTCATCATAGAAAAATACTTCTTCAGTCTTCTCTTTATTATTAAAGTAACCTTTTGAAACTGATGGTCCAACTATTATAATCTCACCTTTTTCATTTTCTTTCAGTTCATTTCCATTTTCATCAAGTATTTTTATTTTACAATTTTGCATAGGATATCCAACTGGAAGGCTCTTTTCATCATCTATAGCTTCTTGAGTCATATCATTTACACTTACGCCAACAGTAGCTTCAGTTGGTCCATATCCATTGATAACTCTTGTATTTGGAAATCTACTCATAAGTTCTTTAGTAAGATTTTTTGAAAGTGCTTCTCCTATAAATATCATGGATTCAAGTTTAGGAAGCATCTTACTATTAAACTCTTTTTCTGTTACACATACACCTGCAAAAGAAGGTGTTGATACCCATACTACAATATTAGATTCGCCAAATTGTTTGAATAGCTCTTTATAATCTGCTAGTACATCTTTTGATATTGAAAATAATGTAGCTCCATGAACAAGACCAGGGTATATTGTTGTCACTGAAAGGTCAAAAGAATATGCTGCTTGATTCATTATTACTTTTTCACTTCCATCTATATTTAAATAAGGACTTATCCAATCTACAAAACTATCTAAGTTATTTGAACTTATTTGAACCCCTTTTGGCTTTCCAGTACTACCTGATGTAAATAGTATATATGCATTCTCGTCACCTTTTACCCAGTTTTCTTTATGTAATGACTTTCCTTTATACTCACTTATTATATCATTTAATTTATTCTTATCAATTACATTGATATCTCCAAAGTCTTTTTCATCACTAAAGTTAAATAATACTTTTGGTTTTACTTCCTTAGTAACTTCAAAAACTCTATCTAGTGGAAAACTAATATCAAGAGGAACATATGCTCTACCTGATTTTAAAGCTCCTATCATACATGCCATTATCATATTTTCTTTATTACCATAGATTACTATAGGAGTATCTTCTTCTTTGTATACATTTTTTAGAAAAACTGATATAGCATCTGAATACTCATTTAAATCTTTATAAGAAAGTTTATCTCCATTACATGTCAATGCTATTCTATTTGTATTTGAATATTTTTTTATTCCTTCAATAATTTTCATATAAAAATTCTCCTTTAAAATCCATTATAAATAAATGGCAACTCTTTAAATGGTGTAAATGTTAAAACACCTATTGCCAATATTATAATCATAGTTAAACAAATACTAGTTACTAATTCTTTATTGCTCTTTAAATATTTTAAATAATCTCTCACAGACATCTACCCATCCTTTCGTTCCAAGATGCATTACATCTCTTAAATAATATTTCTCTTTACCTTTATCTTTAAGATTCATAACTTCAAAGCCTTTACTTTCTGCTATATTCTGTGCCTTATCATAAAACTGATTTCTTTCTTTCTCAGAGATACCAGTTAAATCATAGAATTTGCCCATACTTGGAATTAGTACAACAACTGGTTTAATATCTAAGTCCTTGCATACATTTAATAAAAGCTTATAACTTTCAAATTCCTTAGATGTTACTAAGTCTATGCCCTTATCTCTTCCTCTATATTGCTCTAGACCATCTTTAAAATGCTCATTGTAATAATACTTGTCAATGTTTAGAGGATTGTTACCTACTCTCTTCTTAGCATCTTCAATAGCTTTCTTTTTCTCATGTGACCAATTTATAGGTTTTTTTCTTCCTTCTTTTTTGTGTTTATCTAGCCTAATTAATTTCTTATAAAGTATCCCTTTTTCTTTAAGCTCTATACAGTATTTTCTCCCTTGAAAATAAGGCTCTAATAACACCTTCTCAGCTTTCTCATACACTGTCTTAGGTTCATATAGCTTGGCATACAATGCTTCTGCCTTATATTCGTCACTACCCCATAAAAGCTTACTTGATTTTTTTATATATTCAATCTTATTTTGTTTAGATATCTTTGGATTATCTAAAAAACGATAAAATTGTATTGGTGAAAACCTAGACTGGTAATGGTGACTTGTGACTCCATCTTTTTCCATAAACCATTGCATAGAAATTAACAAGACAACCTTCTTATTATCAATATTAGGATTCATACTTCCTAATACTGCAGCATCTTGTAATGTCTGAGTATAAGCTCTACCAATTGCAAATACTTTGTTTTTGCTCCTATCTGTATTAAAATAGTACTTTGGATGTTGTTTTGTTGAATTACTAAGTTCTGATGACCCCAAAATCATAATATCTTTTTCTCTCAAAAAATGATTATTTGCTGTAACACCTTTATCCTTTATATCACTTAAAGTATCATCCATAATTGGAAGTAGATTTTTCTCCCTCAAAAGTTCATCAGTTTTAGAATCAAGAAATTTGTCTAACCCAAATAAAAATACTACGCCTATTATAAATGGTGTAATAAAGTATATCAATTTTCTCATATTTTCTCTCCTCTAAAAATATTCAAATTTATGTTATTATTAATCATATTAGTTTTAATGTATATATTCAACTACAAAATTGTAATAAAATCTCCAAAACTTTTTTTTATTCTGTTACAAATTTGTAAAAAAAAAGAAGAAATTCACTGAAAAAGGAATCTTTTTAGTGATTTTCTTCTTTTTATAATTTGACATTTTAATACTTAATTGTGTATACAATTTAACTTATTTTAAAATTAAATTTACTCAAAAGTATATCTTAATCCCCATTGCTTTCTTATTTCATCCATTAAATTCATGACATCTATAGATGATTCTAGAGTATTGGCTTTTGTTTTATTTAATATACAATTATTGACATATTCAATTTCATACTTTAAAGCTTTTTCTGTATCACCATATTCTAGAGTTTCAATTCTTCCACCATCTGTATAAGTTATTGTAGCTTTTGATGCTCTTGGGAAATTTTCTACAGTTATAAATCCTAATTCACATGCAAGAATACCTCTTTTTGGCATCTTAGCTCTCATAGTTAATGATATTACAGCCATCTCATTCTCAGAATTCTTTAAAATTATTCCAGATTGTTCATCCACACCTGTTTCAAATTTCTTAACAGTTGTTAAAATTTCATTCGGTTGAGATGACATAAAGTACCTAGCAAATGAAAGTGCATATGTACCAATATCAAGCAATGCCCCACCAGCTAAATCTTGACTAAAAAATCTATTATTAACATCATAATCCTTGCAACTTCCAAAGGATACTTGTATCATTTTAATTTTTCCCAAACTTCCAGACTCTACTATCTCCTTTAATTTTTTATATAAAGGCATATAATAAATAGTCATCGCCTCTGCTACTATTAAGTTCTTTTCAATAGCTAAAGTTATAATATCAGTTAGTTGACTTCCATTTACTGTTATAGCTTTTTCACACAACACATGTTTACCATTTTTTAGACTTTTCATTATATATTCATAGTGATTGCAATGTGGAGTAGATATATACACTACATCTATATTCTTATTCTCTAGCATTTTATCATAATCATCATACACATTTTCTATATCAAACTTATTTGCAAAGTTTTTTGCTCTTTCAAGACTTCTTGAAGCAACAGCATACACTTTACAATTCACCTCACTCATAGCTTGTGCAAATTCTGATGCAATAGTTCCAGGACCCAATATAGCCCAATTTATATTCTCCATATTTACCACCTCATATCCTATATATTTTTAAATAAATTACAGACTGTCAGCTGTATAGACAATCTTTCCTTGTCTTCTTATCTCATCCATAATTCCCATTACTATCTTTGAATTTTCATGTGAGTTTATACCAGACTCTATTTTATTATTATTTATAAGAGTTATAAACTCAATAAGTTCATGATATATTCCTTCTATTTCTCTAGGTTTCTCTTCTTCTTTTTCCTTTAAAATAGATATATCTTCTTCAGTTCCATCTTTATATCTAATAACCACCCTTTCAAACAAATTAAGTTTTTCGATTATTATACTTCCCTTTTCTCCTTGTATCTCAGATGGTATGTAAGAATCAGCTATTTTAGAATACTGAACTACTGCATCCATACCATCATATTGGAATATAGCCAAACCTTCTCCATCTACTCCAGTTTGAAGCATATGAGAAAATGATTTTACACATTTTGGAGCACCAAATAGATTTATCATAGGGTGTATGCAGTACACTCCAATATCCATCAATGAACCATTTGACAGTTCTTTTTTAAATGCATTTTCTATAATTCCATTTTTATATTTATCATATCTTGAAGAATACTGACAATAGCTTCCAAAAAATCTTCTTATTTTACCTATCTTATGTAAATTTTCTTTAACTGCTTTAAAATTTGGAACACATGTAATTCTCATAGCTTCCATAAGCAATACATTATTGTCTCTTGCAACCTTTATCATTAATTTTACTTCCTCTAAGTTAGATGCTAATGATTTTTCACACAACACATGTTTTTTGTGTTTTAGACAGGTAATAGCTTGTTTTGAATGCATTGCGTTTGGAGAAGCTATGTATATAGCATCTATACCATCTGATTTAGCCATGGTTTCTAAATCGTCAAAAAACAGACTTGCCCCATGCATCTTTCCAAATTCCTTAGCTTTTTCTAAATCTCTTGAATATACAGCAACTAGTTCAAACTCTTCAATCCTAGATGCAGCTCTTAAAAATAGTTTTGATATATTACTTGTACCAATAATACAAAATCTTATTTTACTCACCATTGAAACACTCCTCATTCTTTATAATTTATTTTAAATAAGTAATACCATATAATAAATAATACTCTATATAAACTTTTGAAACTTATTAGAATGTTAACTTCATCAAATAAAAAAGAAAGCCAACTTTAAATGATTTCACCATTTTAGCATAGCTTTCTTTTAACTACAATCTAAACTTACCTTATACTTCTAAAGTTATATTATATCTCTATTTCCTCTCAGGAATTTTATAGTAAAAATTTCATCCACAAACAATGCTAGCAATAATACAGTTACTATAATTGGCCAATAAGGTATTATTAAACTATATAAATTATCAACTACATACACTTGAAGATACCTTACTCCAACAAAAGTCAATATAGTCCAGTACATAGAAAATTTTAAACATATTATTCCTCTATTATTGTACTTATAGTCTGAATAATCCCAATATACCTTATTAAAATATACCTTCATAATTATGCCTGTGATGTACTCTACTGTTGTTGGCACTACTAAACATAGTAAAAGCAATGCAAATATATTATTTGGGTCAATAAACCTTGAGACCTCTATTATAATAGACATTGCAATTGCATACATTGGTTTAAATGGACCATTCAAAAATCCATCTTCTTGAAAATGACCTTGAGTAAAATAACTATATAAATTTTCAATTATCCAACCTATAAAACCATACAAGAAAAAATTAAATAAAAAATATAATAGAGAACCTACACTATCCATGAATATTCCTCCTAATTGTTTATAATTATTTTTTCTCATATTCATGGATTTATTCTAAATCAAAGAAATTAAATTTAAATTCTTTGATTTAATATTTCATATTATAGGCTACAACATTCTTTAGATTCTAAACTTTTTAGGTATTCTCTAACTTCCAATAAATTTTCAAGTATCTTATGTGATTGTGCTTTAATTTGTTCATCTGGTTCTTTTAAGTCAGGTACATTTATACATTTTATACCCCCATTATAAGCAGCCTCTACTCCCATAGGGGAATCCTCTATAACAATGCAATTTTCGGGATTAACATTTATCTTTTTGGCTGCCTTTAAGAATATTTCTGGATTTGGCTTAGAGTTTACAACATCATCTCCACAAACTATAGCATCAAAGTATTCTTTTAAATTTGCTTTGGCTAATCTTTTAACTGCTCTTTCTCGTTTTGTAGAAGTTGCAACTGCCATTTTATACCCATTTTTCTTTAAAAAAGATATTAATTCATTAACTCCTAATTTGATAGGAGCTCCTTCTCTATCCATAAATTCAATCATATTTTTAGTTTTCTCATCATACAAATCTAATATCGGCACAGAGCTATCATATATCTTAGTAAGACCTTCTATTATCCCTTTACGATTCCTTCCCATAACAGATGTATATATTTCTTTAGTCATAGTGTATCCATACTTTTCAAATGTCTCTATCCAAAATTCAAGAGAGATTCTCTCTGAATCAAACAAAACTCCATCCATATCAAAAATAATTCCTTCTACTTTTTGCATACAATTCCTCCAATATTTTTTGATATAATTATATTACACTTTTTATGATTAATTTTACAACCCTCAATTTATCCAATTCTAATATAGTAAAATTGTAATTTTCAAAAGTTACACTTTGATTTACTTTAATGTTTGAACCAAGCATATAGGATATCCAACCACCTATACTATCAAATCCATCATGTTCTATATCAAGCCCAAAGTATTTATTGATATCATTGATTGATTCAGTTCCATCAACTAAGTAAGAACTTGTTCCTATTTTCTTAATATGAGTTTCTTCTTTATCAAATTCATCTTGAATTTCTCCTACTATCTCTTCCAGTATATCTTCAATTGTTACTACACCAGATGTACCACCATATTCATCTACCACTATAGCAAGTTGGAGTTTTTCTTTTCTTAATTTCTCAAGAGCCTTATCTATAGTACAATTTTCTGATATATATATAATATCTCTAAGTATTTCTCCTAGTTCAATTTTATTTCTGTTTATTTTTTGATTATACAAATCTCTTATATGTACAAATCCTAATATATCATCTTTATTTTTCTTACATACTGGATACCTAGTAACACCTTCATCTCTCAAAATAGATAATATCTTTTCCTCCGAGTCACTTTCATATATACAAATCATATCAGTTCTAGGTACCATTATCTCTCTAATTTTCTTTTCTTCAAATTCAAAAATATTGTCAACTAATCTTTGCTCTGATTCATCTATAAGCCCACTTTTATAGCTTTCTTCAACTAATAATCTTATTTCATCACCTGTATGTGGCTCATCAACTTCATCTGCTTGTGAATATCCAAATGGCTTAAGAAATAAATCAGTGCTTAGATTAAAAAAGTATATTATTGGATATGTCAATTTATAAAATCCAATCAACAAAAAAGATGTACTTAGCATTATTCTCTCTGTATTATAAAGTGCTAAGGCTTTAGGAACAAGCTCCCCTATTACAACTTCTACCATTGTTATAATTAAAAAGGAAATAGAAATTGATATTGTATATATAACACTTTCACTAAGATTAAATATACTTATTATTGGCAATATTAACTCTTTAACTGTAGATTCTCCCATCCATCCTAGTGCAAGTGAACAAAGTGTTATCCCAAGTTGACATGCAGAAAGATATGAATTTAGATTATCTTTTATTATTTTACACCTTTTAGCATTATTATTACCTTCAGCTATCATAGTATCTATCCTAGAACTACGAAGCTTTACCATAGCAAATTCACAAGCTACAAAAAATGCATTTATTAAAACAAGTACTATTATAAGTGTTACATTTAATAACTCCCGCATAAAATATTGGCCCTTATAATCTTATAACATAAGAAATTTATAAGAACTCAAAGTTCCCCCCCTTATATTTATAAAATTTAATTTATAATATATATTCTATCATATTTATTAATATATCTTATTTTATTACAAATAATTTTAAATACAAAATTACCCCTCTTAATATTTATGATGGGTTGTATCATATATTAAGAGGGGCTAATTAAATTTTACGTATGGGCAATATAAATTTTAGTGGTCTTTTACAGGACTTTTTTCAGTTTCACTTGTTATTCCTAATTCTTCTTTTTCAATATTCCATTTTTCAAGACCATATTTAGATATTTTAACAGCTTCTGCTAGACCTCTCCCAAGTCTTTTTATCGTATTCATGCCTACTTCATCATCTTTTGCACCTTGTTCTTTTGCATCTTTACTCCAAATACTAGCACCAGTGTATCCTCCAATAAGTCCTCCTGTTACCAATACCTCATGCATTAAAAAGAAATTTATTATTGGTAATCTGGCCATTTCTTGTCCACCATATCTAGTTCCACCAGTAGTTATAGCAGCTCCTACTTTATTTTGTAAATTACATCCATGTACTAAATACATATGTCTTAATCTATTTAACACAGCAGTCAATTGAGCAGTTATTCCCATATCATAAACAGGAGAACCTATTATAAATCCATCTGCTTCTAACAATTTTTTCTCTAGTTCGTCCATATCATCTTGTATAGTACATTTTTCTGCTTTTCTCATACAAGCATCACAATGTATACATGGACCTATATTTTTTCCTCTTACAGTCCAAAAGTCAGTTTCTATTCCTGGTATTTCTTTAGCTTCCTCTAAAGCTTGTAGTATTGCATATTCAGTTGCTCCTTTTCTTGGACTTCCACATATTCCTAGTATCTTAGCCATAACTATACCTCCCACAAATTTTAATTTAAGCCTCTATGTTTATATCATTAGACTTATTCGATTTTATTGATAATATATATTTAATTATCATTGCTACAATAAATACTGATACTATACAAGAATTTCCAACTAAGGTTCTAATAATCTCTGGAAACTTTTCTAAAGTCTGAGGAACTGAAGTTATACCTATACTTAAGGTAATTGAAACTCCTGCTATAAGATTGTTATCTGACGTAAATCCACATTGACTTATCATATCATAACCAGCCATAGCAATTGATGAAAATACGATTAAAGCGACCCCTCCTATTATGCATGAAGGTATAGTAGTTATTATTGCACCCAATAATGGCGAAAATCCAACTAAAATTAATACTACTCCTGTAATTGACAATACAAATCTACTAGTAACTTTATTTATAGCTACGATTGCAGCATTTTGACCAAATACTCCTGTTGGTATTGAACTAAATACAGATGCAATTATGGATGTTAATGCATTTCCCATTGTAGCAGACTCTAATTCTTTATCTGTAACCTCTCTATTCATAGCTCCCATTGTAGCAATTGTTGCTGCTCCCATCATATCAGCTATAGCTACCATAAATAAAATGGCAAACATTAATATTAAATCAAGTCTAAATTCTAGACCAAATACCAATGGCTTTGGAAAAGAAAGTATTGATGTCCCTTGAATTGCAGAAAAATCAACCAATCCAAATGCAAGTGATACTAAATAACCAAATATTATACCTATTAAAATTGCAGCATCTTGAACCAAACCCTTGCCAAATTTCATAAGCAAAATTATGACTACAACAACTATAAGTCCTATTGCGAAATTTATAGGTTCTCCAAATGTGGCTGAGCCTTCTCCCCCAGCTAAATTTTTTACAGCGGTTGGAAATAGACTAATACCCATACAGGCAATCATTGTACCTGCTATAATTGGAGTAAATAAATGTCTTATCTTCTTAATTCCAAAGGCTATAAAAAACACTACTATTGCCCCTCCAATTTGAGCTCCAAAAAGAGCTTTAAGCCCATATTTTCCAGCTACTGAAAGACATGCACCTAAAAACACATAATTTGTTCCCATTATTACAGGAAGCTTTGAACCAAGCCTATGCCCTTTAAATAGTGGTATTGAGTACAATTGTAGTAAAGTTGCTATTCCAGCTACCAACATAGCACCTTGCATAAGCATAGTTGACATCTGTTTATCAAGCCCTACTATATTCGATATAAGCATAGCTGGAACCATATTACCAGCTATCATTGAAACAAAATGCTGTAATCCTAAAGGTAAAGCTTCCTTAAAAGGCGGTTTCCCCTCTAGATGAAATTTTGATGTATCGTGCTCTTTCATAAAATAAATCCTCCCATAAATTTTATTTTTCTTTACGACCATGAATTTATTAACAATTAATTTTGAGCTATACACATCTTAATCTAGTTAATTCTTAACTTAAATGATATTTATTTTAACTAAAATATTATTTATGTATAGTTGTTTAGTGCACTTAATCTTATTATTTATATTCTCTAAGTTTATACTTTTTATTGACATCATGCTCTGCTCTTACAAACTCTAAATTTCCTTCTCCCATTAATTCAGACATTCTTTTCTTTCTATCACTTAGCCAATCTTTATCAATATTTTTATAGTACTTGTAATCTGTCCAATATATTATTGATGTTATTTCTCCTGGATTACTTTCACTAATCCATATCTCAGAACCAGCAAATCCTTCTAATAATTCTAGACCTTTAATCCAAATCTCATAATCTAATTGTAAGTACTTTTCTATTAATTTAGTATCTATCCTAAAAGTTAGCTCTTCAATAAATAAAGGTCTTTCAAATGATTTTAATTTCATATTATATACTTCCCTCTTTAATATTTGACTACTTTTTTATTTAAATGCTTTTTACATTTAAGTACTTTCAACATAATATTCTTGCATATAACCACTCTTTATTTTTACTTCTTGCAAGACTACCTTCTAGCAGGAGGTACATGTATTGCTTTACCTACTATTCCCATAGTAGCTTCTGCAAAAGCTTCTGATAAGGTTGGATGTCCATGCATAGTACTTACAACTTCTTCAACTGTCAACATTGCTTTCATTGCAATTACAGCTTCATGAATTAAATCACTAGCATTAGGCCCTATGATATGAACCCCATATATTGTAGTCTTATCTTTTGAAGCAATTACCTTAACCATACCATCTGAATCATTCATTGTAAGAGCTTTTCCATTACCAGAAAACTGAAATTTACCAACGACATAGTCTAAGTTTTTATTTTTGGCTTCTTCTTCAGACAATCCAACTGTAGATACCTCTGGAAAAGTAAAAATGGAATTTGGTACTAAGTCATAATCTACACTTGTTTTTTCCCCTACAATTCGTTCAACAACTACTTTGCCTTCTTCAGATGCAACATGTGCAAGCATTATTCCTCCAATTACATCTCCAATTGCATAAATACCTGGCACAGATGTACAGTAATTTTCATCGACTTTTATTCCCTTTTTATCATATTTGATGCCTAAATTATCTAGATTTAGTCCATCTACATCTAACTCTCTTCCTGTAGATATAAGTACATTATTACAAGCAATCTTTGTTTTTTCTCCATTCTGATTTATATCTACTACTAGTTCTTTATCACTCTTAGATATTTCTTCTACTTTTGATGAAAGTAGTATTTTAATCCCCCTTTTATTAAGTAGTTTAGTTAACCTACTAGATACCTCATTATCAACCATAGGAATTATATTATTCAAGAACTCAACTATAGTTACATCTGAACCAAATTCATTTAAAATTCCTGCAAACTCAATTCCTATAACTCCACCTCCAATTATTACTAATTTCTGAGGCAACTTAGTTATTTCTAAAGCTTCTTTACTTGTTATTACTCCCTCCAAATCAATCCCTTTAATAGGAGGCTTAGAAGATTTTGAACCAGATGCAATTAAAATATTTTTTCCTTTAATTATCTTCTTTGAGCCATCTTCTAATTTTATCTCTACAGAATCCTTACTTATTAACTTTGCTTCTCCCTTTTCTACAGTCACTTTATTTGCTTTTAATAATCCTTTTACACCACTAGTTAAGGTCTTAACTATATGTTTCTTTCTTTTCTGAACTTTTTCCAAGTCTAATTTATATTCATCAACTTTTATCCCATATTCTTCAGCATGATTAAAATAATTTAAAACCTGTGCATCTTTAAATAGTGTCTTTGTAGGAATACAACCTGTATTTAGACAAGTACCTCCAAATTCATTCTTTTCTACAATTATAACTTTTAACCCCAGTTGAGCTCCTCGAATCGCTGCAACATACCCACCTGGACCACCACCAATTACGATTAAATCAGCGTTCATATTTATTTTTCCTCCTTTTAAGTTATAGATATTAATATCTATAATTAAAATTTTAGTATCAATATTTATAGCTTGTTAAATCTACTTGATTTTTAATACCATAGCAAAGTTTCTGACGTGTAAAAATAAAATTATTTCTATGCATTCCTACTATCAATAGTTCCGAATGTGGATGTTCTAAATGGCTATAAGCTGTTGTACAGCCTGGAGTCATTTTTCCACCAACAAATACCATGGAATAATTCATAAAATATTCGTCTAATAATTCATTTTCAATTAGGTGAGTACAGTATGAAGGAGATTCGATACACATTTTTTCTATCCCTAGATTTTTAAGTACATAAAGTAATATCTTAGAGTCTGGAGTACTATCTTTACCAGTAACAATTACAGGACAAACATCAAAATCTTTGTATAATTCTTCAAATTTATAATCATCAACATCCTTAATTGAATTAAAACTCCCTATACATATGTGTTTTAAAGGAGAATTTTCTTTTATATAATCCCAACCATTTGGAGATGTGGCTATAACCATTTTATATTCCTGACTCTTATCAACTCTAAATGTATAATGGTCAAATGGAATATCTCTAGCATCAAAAGAAACTACTACTCCACATGGCTGATATTTTTTATTTAAATAGTCTTTTCTTTGCTGTGTCAAACTTTCATCAAATACATGGCATGTTATCCCAGGTTCATTTTGCAACGTTCTAGCCCCTATAATTACAGCATCTGAATATGCTCTTAGAACATTTAAAACCCAAAAATCTGCCAAGGCTCCATCTGGATCAACAAAATTATTTTTTCCAATTAAAGGGCCTGCTTTATTGTCTTCATATGCCATTTTTCCATCAGATGAAAGCACCATAGATGAAAATATATATGGTCTTTTATCTTTTGATTTTGGAAAAAACAACTCTGTATAATACTCTAAAGCATCTGGTATACAGATATTTTCATTAGATTCTTCTTTTATATTGTCTAATATCTTTTCATTTCTATTTAATACATTTATTTTTAAGTTATGTTTTGGTATATTGAAAAACTCAAGCTTATTCATACTTTGACCACCTTCTCTCAATTATTTTTTATAATCCATAAATTCTTTTTCCCCATTGCATATTTCCTAGACCAACATCCTCTATTAACTTACTTGATATTTTTTGAGTTTTATAGATTACTTTTTCTTCATCTATATTAACTATTTGATTCTTATCCATAACTACTTTTCCATCTATAATAGAAGTTTCTATATTATTTGGAGTAGATGAATATATTAATGAACTAATTGGGTCGTGAACTGGTATAGAAATTGCACTTTTATATGGATTATAAATTATAATATCAGCATTTTTTCCTATCTCTATTGACCCTAAGCAGTCTAATTTATTTATGGATTTTGCTCCTCCAAGTGTTGCCATTTCCAGTACACTTGACGAAGGTAAAAGCTTTGCATCTCTATGAGTAACTTTTTGTAATAATGTAGTCATTTTCATTACTTCTAACATATTTTGAGTATCATTACTCGCTGAGCCATCACAAGCTAAACTTATAGTCAATCCATTTTCAATAAGCTTTGGAATTGGTGCTACTCCTGCTGCTAGAACCATATTAGATACTGGATTATGAGATATTTTAACATCATATTTTTTAAATAACTCTATATCTTCATCTGACATTTGTATGCAGTGGACTGCAATAAAGTCAGGCCCTAAAATTCCTACTTTTTCAAGATATGGCACAGTCTTCATACCTCTATCTTCTAAACAGTATTTATCATCGTCCTTAGTCTCAAGTAAATGCATAGTTATTGGAATATGAAGCTCATTGGCTATATTTCTCATTTCTTTGTATCCTTCTTCTGTGTTATCCCATATAATACCAGGAGCTAATGCTAAACTTATTCTCGAGTGGTCTCTATATTTTTTCTCTAATCTTCTGACATCATCAAAAAACTTTTGTTCTGTATCATGATAGGTACAACCAAATTCTTTTGGGAATTTACTTGTATCTGTAAATCCTCTACCAAGTATTCCTCTTATTCCTAAGTCTTCAAATGCTTGAATTATACTATCATCAAGACCTTCTTTTCCATGACAGTACATATAGTCAAGTATAGTAGTTGTACCTGTTCTAATTGCTTCTATACATCCTGTTAAAGCTGCATAATAGCAACATTCTTCATCTATTTTATGTATAGCTCTTCTAACAGAGCTATCAAGCCAGTCTAACAATAATTTATCTCTTCCTAATCCCTTTAGCAAAGTCTGAAATAGATGAGAATGAGTACTTATAAATCCAGGTAAAACAAATTTACCTCTAGCATCTATAATTTTTTCAGAGATGTATTTTTCTAGTAAATTCTTCTTTCCTATATCAATTATCTTGTTCTTTTCAATTATTATACAAGCATCATTTAGTATTTCCCTCTCATTATTCATTGAAATTAGATAAGCGTTTTTAATTATCAAATCTACTTTTCTCATGTAGTAACCTCCATATAATTTTTTGCTATATCTTAATTTTGACAGATAGTTTGGAGAGAAAAAATCTTTCGAGAAACGCATAACAAACTATCTGTCAGATTACTGGTATACTATAAAATCACTTTAAATCTGGCTGAATTACATCCATCTAAAATCTAAAAGATTTTGTGTGACTTCTTGAAGAAAACGTGCTCCAGGAGCTCCGTCTACTACTCTATGGTCATGAGTTAAACTCATATTCATTGTTGAACCAGCGTAAAATGCACCATCTTTTACAAGAACTTTTTCTATTATACTTCCAATACCTAAAATTGCACTTTCTGGTGTATTTAATACTGGGGTAAAGTATGTTATTCCAAACATCCCTAAGTTAGTTATAGTAATAGTTCCATTACTCATTTCATCAGAATTTAACTTGTTATTTTTAGCTCTATCACTTAAATCACTTAGTTCAATACATATTGTTTTTAAGTCTTTTAAATTTGCATTTTTTATTATAGGTACCACCAAGCCATTTGGAATATCTACAGCTACACCTATATTAATTTCGCTACTTACTTTAAAATGATTTTCATCAACTATTTGTGTTCTAAGTTTAGGATGATTTTCAAGTGCTTCAGCTACAGCCTTTATTATAAGAGCTGTATAACTTAATTTAACTCCTACTTTTTTATACTTTTCTTTCAATCCTTTATATACTTTTGATAAGTTAGTAATTTCTAATTCAGTGGCAATTGTAGTTTGAGCTGTTGTCAATAAACTCTCATGCATTTTTTTTGCTATTACATTTTGCATTGGTGTCATCTTAGTTACCAAATCATTTTCTCCTATATTTAACTTAATGTTATTAACTTGAGAAATATTGGTAACTTCTTGCCGTACTTCTTTTTCTACTACTTTATTTTGATTGACTTCCATAACTTCTTCTACTGGATTATTGTTCATGAAATTTTTCAAATCATCAATTGTTATTGAACCATGTATTCCTGTACCCTCTATATTTGAATAGTTAATTCCTTTTTCCTCAGCTATTTTTTTAGCTCTCGGAGTTATTTTTTTGTCTATATTTAAATCTTTTTTCTTAGTTGCATTTTCTAAACTTAAAATATCTACCTCTTTTTCATTATCAGTTTTATCTATCAAATTAAATCCACTAATATCTTCATTGGCTTCTGCAATTATACAAATTAGTTCTCCACAATTAGCAATATCGCCCTCTTCAAAAAATTTTTTTCTCAATACCCCACTTTCTGGTGCTTCAACAGTATTAGTAATCTTGTCAGTTTCAACTTCTAAAATTTCATCACCCTTATTTACTACACTTCCTTCTTCAATCAACCATGTGCCAATTGTTCCTTCCTCCATAGAAAGACCAAACTTCGGCATCTTAACCTCTGTAATCATTGTTTATCCTCCCCTGACTAATATTGCATAACTTCCTTACAAGCCTTAATTAGATTTTCTAATTTTGGTAAAACAAAATCCTCTAAAACTGGTGCATATGCTACTGGAGCATCAATTGATGTAACTCTTTTTATTGGTGCACTTAGATACTCAAATACATCTTCATTTATCATTGCAGATATTTCAGCTGCCCATCCTCCAACTCTTGGACCTTCTTGAGCAATAACCAATCGACTAGTTTTCGCAACTGACTCTACTATAGTTTTTTTATCATAAGGAAATACAGTTCTAAGGTCGATTATCTCTACACTAATCCCTTCTTTTTCAAGTTGACTTGCTGCTTTATGTGCTAACCCTAACATCATTTGAGTAGCTACTATAGTAATATCACTTCCAGTTTTTTCAATCTCAGCTTCATATAGAGGAATTTCATATGGCTCAACTGGCACTTCTCCTTTAACATTGTATAGCATTTTATGTTCTAAAAATAATACAGGATTATCGTTTTTTATAGCTGAAAGCAACATCCCTTTAGCTTCATAAGGTGTTGTTGGTGAAACTACTACAAGCCCAGGTGTATTCATAAACCATGACTCTGCACAAACTGAATGATGATATGCACAGCGTATACCACCTCCCTGTACAGCACGAACAGTAATTGGGCAATGTGCTTTTCCTTGGAACATAAAATTTAATTTTGCTGCATTATTTACAAGTTGGTCAAAACAAACTCCCAAAAAATCTGCAAACATTATCTCTGGAACTGGTCTTAGTCCACAAAGTGCTGCACCATTTGATAATCCCAATATAGCTGATTCTGATAAAGCTGTATCTTTTATTCTATTTGGCCACTTAGCCATTATTCCTTTAGTAATCCCAAAATCTCCACCCATTTTAGCTACATCTTCACCTAGTATAAAAACTCTATCATCATTTTCCATAGCTTGATGAAGTGCTTCATTTATTGCCATTCCATATGAAAGTTTTCTTCCCATTATCTTATCTCCACCTCTCTATCAACATATGTGTGTGTAACTGCATCTTTAATATCTGGTGATGGACTCTCCAATGAGAATCTCAGCATTTCTTGAACATCAGCCTCTATTTCTTCTTCTATTTGCTTAAGTGATTCATCTGACATACCTTCTCTTTCAATAAGTATCTTTCTAGTTAACTTGATTGGGTCTCTATCTTTCCAATACTTAACTTCTTCTTCAGGTCTATATGCTGCTGGGTCTCCTGCAAAATGACCTTGCCAGCGATAAGTGAGAAATTCTATTAAAGTTGGTCCTTCACCTTTTCTTGCCCTATCTGCTGCTATTTCCACTATCTCAATTACTGCTTCTACATCATTTCCATCTACCCTATAACTTGGAATCTCATACCCCTCGCCCCAAGTTTTTAATTCTTTTTGAGGATGTGAATCTGTATAGTGTGTAGATATAGCATATTGATTATTAAGTAGGCAATATATTATAGGAAGTTTCCATGTTGCTGCCATATTAAGACTTTCGTGGCAAGTTCCTTCTCCTAAAGTTCCATCTCCTAGAAATACTGCTGTAACATCATCTGTTTCTTTATACACAGATGCAAAAGCTGTACCAAGACAAGTTACCATAGTTGAACCCTGTATTCCATTAAACCCCATATTTCTACATTCAATATCATTTATATGCATTGAACCGCCTCTACCACCATTTATTCCTGTAGACTTAGCAAAAATTTCTGCCATTACAAGTTTTGGGTCAGTACCACAAAGTGCTATAGTTCCATGACCTCTATGGTCTGGAAATTTATAATCTGTTTTTCTAAGTGCATCAACTATGCCTGCTTGACAAGCTTCTTGCCCTATACTTAAATGAACAAATCCTGGTATTGTTCCATTGGCAGCATATACTTCTATTACTTCTTCAAATCTGCGAATCATAACCATGTCACGGTATAATTTTTCTAATCTTAACTTACCTAATGCCATCTTATCTCCCCCTGAATCAATAAATTTTTAAGTTGTTTATTTTAAGAAACTTTTTTCAAGTACTGAGTAATTTATTTCTCCTGCCGAAAATGATTTCCCAGTATTTATATTATGTATCTGTATTTTGCCTATTGAGTGTACATCATGGTCTACATAGAAAAAGTCTCTTCCTGCCTTCTCAAATACATCTTCAAACAACTCTCCATAATTTGGAGACGAAGTTTTCCCTGCCAACTGGTGTATAGTTTTTGCAATAGCAGTATCAGTCGAATCCACCCAAAACTCAGTTTCACTACCATAAATCAATGCATCATTTATTCTTCCCATAGTCTTAAGTTCATCTTTTAATACAGGTGCGATTGGTGCTTTTCCTCTAGCAAGTACAATTTGACCTGCATCAAAGTTTTTTTCAAACATCTTATGGCATACTTGCTCAATAATTCTTGCTGACACTTGCATTGATGCTACAATACATGTACTTGGTGAAATTAATATATATGTGTCTTCTGGTTTTACTTTACAGGCATTTGCAACCTCTAAGACCGTTTCATCATTAGGATATTTTATATCTTGGATACATAGGACTGCCTCATGATAAGTGTCTTTATATGGAGTCATTTCAAAATACCAGTCTGATTTAACTCTTGCTAAAGCTCTTGCTGGTCCTGACCCAATAGTTGCAAATTCACCTTCTCCAAGTTTCCATCCAGCAATCTGTGAACCCATACATGCAATCAATGGTTTATCTATAAATACTTCAACTGCTGAGAAAGAATATTCATCATTTAATTTAAAATCTCCTAATGATACTGTTCCTAGGTCGCCTATAGAAGCCCTAGTAAATAAAACACCTGCTTTCCAGCTTCCACTACAATTTAATCCCATATCAATTATAGTTGCTCCACAATCCATCTTAACAACTTCACACCCTAATGCTTCTGCATCTTCCAGTATCTCTCTTACTACCACCATAGCTTTCTTGTTTAAACTTATCATCTTTATACCTCTCAATATATATTTTATTTATGCCTTCTTCCCACATACATCAATTGCAGCTCCCATTATTGGACTTGCTTCATCAGATGCTAAGAAAGTTACAACTTTTGATACTTCTTCCACTTGCAACATTTCTTCAAGTGGTATCGTAACTGCATCATCATAGTCAAATCTTTTTCTTGTATATTCAGTATTAGTCATACCTAAATATATTGCATTTACATTGATTCCATACTCTTTTACTTCTTCTGATAAAGTTTGAGTAAAACTTACCATCCCACCTTTAGAAGCAGCATATGCCCCAAAACCCGGAAAAAAATGTTTTGCTGCTGTAGAACTAATATTTATTATTTTTCCATACTTTTTATCAATCATTGTTCTAAGAACAGCCTTAGTACAATAAAAAGTTCCACTTAAATTAGTCTTTATCTGAACATCCCAATCTTCAATTGTAGTATCAACTACTGGAGCTGATTTATGGAGAGCTACATTATTAATCAATACATCTACACGCTCAAATTTATCTATTACTTCACTAAAACAAACTTCTACTTCTTCTGGTTTGCTTACATCACAAACTGAAACAAAGGCTTTACCACCAGATTTAATGATTCTTTCTGCAACATTATCCAATTTACTTTTAGTTCTACCAATTAAGACTACTGTTGCTCCTTCAATAGCAAAATCTAAAGCAAATCCTGCTCCTAATCCTTGCCCTCCTCCTGTTATCACAACAACCTTATCTTTAAATCTTAAATTCACAATCCATCACATCCTCTACATTCTTATAATTCAAACTTATATTTAGAAAAATGTCTTACATTTCAATATCTAAAGTATTTTAAATAAATATCTTTTTACTTTGTATAACTAATTTCTTTTGTATAAAACAACATTAAATATTTATATTATCCATTAAAATATTTTTCTTTAATGGCAAACTATAAAAATCACAGTTTAACGCATTTGCTACTGCATTTGCTACTGCTGGTGCTGATGGTACAACAGAACATTCACCTATACTCTTAGCTCCAAATGGACCTCCAGGTTCTCCACATTCTATCATTCCAACTTTTATTTGTGGCATTTCACTAGCCTTTATCATATGATACGAGCGAAATGAATTAGCTTTTATTCTTCCTCTATTATCAAACTCAAGCGCTTCAGTTAACGCATATCCTATTCCCATTTGAATTGCTCCTTCAATCTGACCTTCTACAGACATTGGGTTCAAAGCTTTACCCACATCATGTACTGCAACATATTCTAAAACTCTTACACTTGCCAGTTTAGTATCAACCTCAACTTTAGCAAAATGTACACCATATGAACTCGCTCCAGTTTGAGATGCAAAAGTTTCAGCTCCTATAATCTCTCTTAAACTTACCCTTTGAGCATGTATCATGACATCGCATAAAGTGGCTTGTTTGTTGTTATTTTTGATAGAATAAACTCTATCGTCCTTAAATTCTATATATTCTTCATCCTCTTTTAAGAGTTGGGATGCTTCTTTTAAAAGTTCTTTTTTTACTGAGTTTGCTACTTTTAAAGCTGCATTTCCGGATACAAAAACTCCTCTACTTGCGTAATCTCCTAAATTCCATGGTGATGCTTCTGTATCTGCCTGTATACATTCTATTTTTTCCTGGCTTATTCCAAGTACTTCAGATATAATTTGTACCTGCACACTTACAGATGCATTTCCCATATCATGAGTACCTGTATATAATACAGCTGAACCATCTTCATTCATTTTCAACATTAAAGCTGTTATATCTCTATGTGCCCCAAAGCATCCATTTCCATGTGAACCAACTGCCATACCTACACCAATTAAAAACCTACCATTTGATTCATTTTGCTGTCTTATTTGTTTCTTCCAGTCAAACATTTCAGCACCTTTTTTTATACAGTCTATTGGTCTTGGATTACCATGAGGACTTTTAAATCGTTGGTCTATTCCATCTGGTTCAACTAAGTTCTTAAGCTGTAAATCTAAAATATCCATATTTAGTTTTTTTGCAATTTTATTTAGTTGGGATTGTTGTGCAAAAAAAGCTTGTGGAGAACCATATCCTCTCATTGCTCCTGCAATTGGTGTGTTTGTATACACTGGTATTCCTGTATATCTCATATTTTCAATCTTATATGCTTTAAATACTTTATGACTCATTGCTCCAATTACATTTAAAGCACTTGATGCATATGCTCCTGTATTTGTTAGAACTTTCATATCTTGTGCTACAATTCGACCATCTTTCATAACACCTGTTTTTAGATATACAACTGCACCATGTCTAGTTCTTGTTGAAGCAATAGTTTCTCTCCTGTTAAGTTCTAGTTTAACTGGCCTACCTGATAGTTTTGCTAATAATGCTACAATTGGCTCAATTGTAATCTCTAATTTACCTCCAAAAGCTCCTCCAATAGCTGGACTTACTAGTCTAACTTTATTCATTGGTACTTCAAATAACTTAGATAAGATTATCCTAAAGCCAAAAGTATTTTGATTAGGACTATAAACAGTAAGTTTTCCACTGTAATCATAATCTGCAATAGCCACATGAGTTTCTATTGCACCATGATGTATAGCTGGAAGTGTATACTTATCTTCAAAAATATAATCAGCTTTTTTCATAGCTTCTTCAATATTTCCACACTGTTGTACACTTACTGCAAGCTTGTTTCCACCTTTATGGATTGGATATGCACCCTCTTGTATTGCTTCTTCTGGATTAAATACTGATGGTAATTCTTCGTATTCAACCTCAATAAGCTTCAATGCTTTTTCAGCAGTTTGTAAATCTTCAGCTGCAACAGCTGCAACTTTATCACCAACAAAACGAACAGTATCATCAAAGATATGTTCAACCTCTGGCAACTCATGTTCATAAAATCTCATGGCACTATTAAAGGCTTTTTGAGGTGAGTTTTTATAAGTGGCTATGGCTTTTACACCTTCTAATTTTTCAGCTTTTGATGTGTCTATTTTTTTAATTTTTGCATGCGCTATAGGGCTGAATAAAACCTTAGCATAAAGCATATTTGGAATTTTCATATCCGCAGTATATTTAAGTTGGCCAGTAGCTTTAAGTACAGCATCTCTTATTGGGACTCTCTCACCAATAATTTTAAATTTATTACTCACAGGTTATACCCCCCATCCTTTTTGCTGATAAAAGTATAGCCTCAACAATTTTTACATATCCTGTACATCTGCAAAGATTGTTATCTATAGACTTTCTAACATCTTCCTCAGAAGGATTTGGATTTTTGTCTAGTAAGGCTTTTGCCGACATTATCATCCCTGGAGTGCAATATCCACATTGAACAGCTCCACAATCAATAAATGCTTGTTGAATTGGATGTATATTGATTCCATCTGACAACCCTTCAATTGTCAATATCTTTTTCCCAACTGCGTTTCTTGCTAGAATCAGACATGAATTAACTGCTTCTCCATCTAAAATTATTTTACAAGCTCCACAATCACCAGTACTACATCCACACTTACTTCCAGTTAAATTAAACACTTCTCTTAAAACATAAAGTAAAGTCCAGCTTTTTTTTATACTCACCTTTCTCAATCTGCCATTTATATCAAGTTCAATAACATCTATAATCTCCACCTTCTCCCCACATAATTTAAATTTTAATATTTTCTATGAAATTTAATCTTTGATTAATTTATCCAAGTTATTTACTCTCCTTTGACAAGTAAAATCCATAATTACTGTTAAAAAAGGAGGGGCAAGGCGCTCCTCCTGGATATCCTTTCAGATTATACTTTTATTAAAATGAGTATCATATCTTTTGATTATTTAGTTTTTTAAGGTTTTTGGGTAAAAAAAATAGAAGCAAGGCGCTCCTTCTTGGATATCCTTTCAGATTATATTCTGCTCAAATGCAAGCTATTAGGTTTCCTTCAAAGTTCAATTCTATTTTTGGTAAAAAAAATAGAAGCAAGGCGCTCCTTCTTGGATATCCTTTAGAATTACATTCTCTAAGCTTTACAACTTACTTTACTTTCCACTACATCTTCTTTTTCCTTAGGCAATACAATATTTAGTATTAAAGATAATAAAGCTGTTCCAGATATACCAGTCATTAAAGTGACTACAATGCTTGGTAAAAATGCTAATGCAGCTTGATTAAAATAACCACCCATACCAATGCCCAATGAGACTGCTAAAATTGTTATATTACGATTTGTCATCTTTCCCATTCCAATAACCTTAATACCTGATGATGCAATTGTTCCAAACATCATAACTAATGTTCCTCCAATAACTGGGTCTGGTGTTAAAGCTAATATCTGGGCAAACTTTGGGAAAAATGCTAATACGCCTAACATTACTCCTCCAAGTGCTACTATGTACCTACTTGCAACTCCTGTCATACAAATTATTCCTATGTTTGGACTACCTGATATAACTGGAAGCCCATTAAACAAGGCTGCAAAACAACTTCCAACTCCATCTGCTCTCACAGCTCTCATCAATTCTTTTTGTGTAGGTAGACGGTTTTCAACAGAACTGACAACACCTGTCGTATCTCCTATTATTTCCATAACTGTAACAATATGAATTGTACATATGGTTATAATAGCGCCCAAGTTGAACTCCAATCCCCAGTATATAGGTTTTGGCATTGCAAACCAATTTGCTTGTGCCATACTAGAAAAGTCAACCATACCAAATATTATTGCTACTACATACCCTATTACTATTGAAATTATTATGGATGCTACTTTTAGAAAACCTTTTCCAAATTGATTTAAAATGAGTGTTAATAATAATGTGAATATAGCTAAAGAAAAATTAGCAACTACATTAGGTCCATGAGCATCAAAAGATACTGCGTAGTCAAATGAAGAACTCATAAGTGATAACCCTACTGCCAAAACAACACTTCCTGTAACAGTAGGTGTAAAATATTTATGTAAATATTTTACTGCAAGAGGTCCTACTAAAGTTAAAACTAGACTTCCTACAAGTACTGCTCCAAAAGCTCCAGCAATACCAACATCATTATTTGTACTTAAGGCAATTAATGGTGCTACAAAGGTGAAACTTCCACCAGTAACAATTGGCAACCGTGACCCTATTGGTCCAATTCCCATAGATTGCAGTATGGTGCTCACTCCTGCAATCAACATCGAACATTGAATCAAAAATGCAGTCTCACTTAGTGAGAGACCCATGCCCACAGCTACTAAAATAGCACCTGACATAGTACCTGCAAAAGCAGAAAAAACATGTTGCATACTAAGCGGTATTGCTGTTAGAAGCTTTGGCTTGTCATTAAATCCATACTTGTAATTTTCCATATCTTACCCCTTATCGCTCCCGCCATTGCCGCCAAATGTATGGAGCTATGTAATAAATTATTAGTAACCTTAAAAGTTAGAGCCTAATAAATATTGCACAGTTACATTATGAAGTTTTAGTAATACATTTTGAAATTAGAAAAGCTCTAATTTAAGGAGTGGCGGAGGATTAGTTACTAAAAAAATAAAACGTTTGCTTTTAGCATCATTTTTATTTTTTGTAAGCTAGGTAATTAATCCGATTTTTAATTGTATTATACAGTCACGATTTTATACTGTCAAGATTATTCTGACAATTTAATTTTAGTTTTATTTAGAATTATTAAAGTAAAAATAATAATCAATTTGTAGAATAAAATCAGTATTAAAATACTTTAATTTTCAAATTTTTGTTATTTTATTATCGAAATTCAGTTTAATATTTATTTCTATAAAATATATACAACTTCTTATTTTAGCCATATAACACTATTTCAGTAAATATAATAAATAAAGATATATATAATAATCATAAAAATTTTAATTATTGGATAAATATAAATATTTTATTGTTTATTTAATTAAATCAGACATAGTATATATATTTTATAATACAATATTATTTTAATATATATATAAAAAATAATTATTTTTTATTATTTTCTCATTCTCTGATATTTAAATTCTCTTCTATTAGATATTTTTTTAACATTTTTTTATAAAAAGTTTATCTTTACATACTTACAAAAAATTTATTTTTCAAAATTATAACCATTTATTTTCCCAATTTTTCTACATATTTCAATAAATAAAAATCTTAATTTTTTATTATAAAAGTAAATTATTTTTTGTACATTTCTTATTACTCATGCTTTTTATTATTGCTATAAATTAATATCTATTACTATTACGAAAAAAAACGAAGAGTGATTTTTATTTAAATAATATTCAAACTTCGTTTTTTCTTACTAGCTATTTATTTAATTTCTAAATTTCTATTATTTTTTAATACTTTCTCTTTTTAATAATCTATCTTTTTAATACTTCACCACATGAATTTTTAGTAACTTTACCTTCTTCTAATGCAATTTTTCCATTTACAATTACATATTCAACACCTTTGGCTAATAACTGTGGATTTGAGAAGTCAATCTCTTCAGACCTAGGATAGCTGTAGTTTTCCATATCAATAACTGCTATATCAGCTATTTTACCCTCTTTAAGTATACCCCTATCCTTTATTTTAAACTGGTTAGCTGGTAATGAAGTTACCCTTCTTACTACTTCTTCCAATCTTACACCTGATTTTTTATACATATCAAAGAAAATTGGAAATGCCCCTCTTCTTTGAAGCTCAAACCATGACATATCTCCACCTACACTAAACAAACAATCTGAACCAACCATAACAAATGGATTATTTATTATCTTTTTATCATGTAATTTATCAGGAAAATCTCCCCTGTACATTCCTCCTAGGCAAAATATAAGTTCTTCATCTCCATATAAAAGTAAATCTAGTAATAGCTTATTTTCATCTATACCTTTTTGCATAGCTATTTCACGTATTGATTTCTTTTCCATATCAATATCATTGGTATTTAGAAGTATTATACTTCCTCTATCTCCAAGTATAAATGCCTCTTTTAATATCAAAGCTCTTCCTTCTTCATTACTAAGAGCATCCATAACTCCATCCATACCTAATTCAAACAAACTAGATGATATTGCCATAATAAATTGAAGTACTCTTTTTTTCTTCATACAATGACCAGAACTTCTTGGTACTGTATCAACCATTATATCAACACCATTGTATCTAGCTTTTAATATCTCATCAAAGGCTTCTATTTCAACTGGACTTAAATGTGATACTTGAACTCTAGCACCACTTTTTTGACCTACCTCTATAGTTTCTTTTACTGCATTATATCTTCCTATGTAATCTCTAATATGGGATGTATATATACCATCATGTTCCTTAATTAACTTTGCAATATCAACAAGTTCATCAATATCAGCATACTTACTTGGTATATATGCCAATCCAGTAGATATTCCAAAAGCACCACTTTTCATGCCATCATTTATTATATCTGTAATTTCATTTTTTTCTTTTTTTGTAGGAGGTCTATCTTTAGACCCTCCCATAACACTCCATCTTATAGTCCCATGACCCAATAAAAATCCCATATTAATAGCTATTCCACTCTTAGATATAAGGTCACAATATTCTATAAAACTATCCCAATGCTTATTTTTATCTATAAGATACTTTTTTTCTTCTTCAAGTAATAGACCATTTTTATACATATATTCATATATATTTTCAGAAGAATATGGTGTTATAGAGTGACCACAATTACCATTTATAGTTGTTGTAACACCTTGTTTTAGGAATTTTTCAAATTTACCATCTAGTATTGCTACTATTTCTTCATGAACATGAGGGTCAATAAATCCAGGTGTTACAACTTTTTTATGACAATCTATCATTTTATTTGTATCATCATTTATCTCAGAATCTATTCTTACTATTAAATTATTTTTTATAGCTATATCTCCATAAAAACCATTTTCTCCAGTACCATCTACTATAAATCCATTTTTTAAAACTAAATCATATGCCACATTATTCACCTCTTAAAATATAATTTTATTGCAGTAGCCTTTACTATAATTCTTTATATTTTAAACTTTTTACTTCTTTAATTTTACTAGCCTCTAAGTTTATCCTTTTTTACTAGTCTCTAAGTTTATCTTTATGCATAACTCTTGCAATCAATATAGTACCAAATACACATATAAGAACTACTAAAGATTGTGGTATTATACCTTGCTTTGATAATATAATAGTCAATACAGCTATTACAATTGCTACTAATCCTAGTTTTTTATCTTGTAAAAAAACTTGTCCAAACACTGACCCAAATAGAGCTGGTAAGATTAAATTCAATTTTTCTACTACTTCAGGTGGTATTTTAGACAACACACTTCCTCCTAAAATTACTCCAAAAGTCAAAATACTTATATTTACTAGAATAGATACAGCTATTCCTATAGTAGATATTATTGAACCTTCTTCTGTTCCAGATTCAACTTCTGCTGCTTTTTGAGCTGCTATTGAACATGGCAGTCTCATATTAGATATATTTCCAGAAAGAAAACTCATATAAGTTCCTGGTATCCCTAAAATTGGTGAATAAGAAACTGGCTCTATTATGTAGTTTGGTGCGCTCATACTAACTATTGCCATTGTACTTGCTAATAATGCTGATATTGGAGGCATAAGACCAAATCCAAAACTTAAAATTATTCCAGGAACTAATGCTGCTATAATACCTAAAGATAATGTCAATCTACCATACCTTATCATAAAAGGTAAGTACTCTTCATTGTATATAGATTTTACTTTACTCATAAAACTCCCCCCTTATATTATTGAACCTATTATCATCCCACTAAACATTGATATTGTAAGACCCCACTCTCTCAGCCATTTTATATTTTTCTTTTTTTCAATCATACAAAGTATTACCATTATTATCATTCCACTTATACATGCAATTGTTCCATTGTCAAAACGCAACACTCTATCAGCATTTAGGTATGCAAATGAACCTAACATTGCTCCTACAGATATTATTGGTATAAAGGATTTCTTACCACTAGAAATAACATTCGTTATTTTATCTAACTTATGCCCAAACAATAATGTAAATATTATCCACCCTAAAGAACCTAATATCATAGTCCAAACTGCATTTGTAAATGCTACTTTTGTCATCTCAGGAGAACCTAAAGTTATCCCTAAAGCATCTGTTCCAAACCCAGCTGACATAGATTCAAAAATTACAGAACCTATAAATGATAATCTCATCCATGCTATAGGTCCACCCATAGTTACTATAAGTGAAACCATCCCAGCAAATATAGTCATTGATGGGCCTATAGCTGAAATAGCACTACTCTTAATAGCTGATTTTATTTGCTTATCAGTTATTCCCATCGTCTTCCCAACTTTACAAGATTTTATAGCAAATACAAGAGATTGTACTACTACTATTGATACAGCTACTGTACTTGCTATCCACAAAAGTGGATGATTGGCTAATTTTAAATAATCCATTGCAAAAAACCTCCCTATAAATCCTCAAATTTTATTAAAACATTTAAGCCTTATTTCCAAACCTTATTCAATACTCTAAGTATGTTTCCACCCAACACCTTTTCTATTTCCTCATCACTATATCCATGTTTTACTAAATATCTGACAATATTTTTTGAAGTTTCAGTTGGATTTTCAAGACCTTTTACATACTCTACTTTAGGATGCTCCTTTGTCCCAGTTATTTTTTTAATATCAAATTTAGCAGCTAACACTGAATGTAATTTAACATGGTCACCGTATACTGTATCTGGTCCAAAAGCCACATGGTCTACCCCTACTAGATTTTTAATATACTCAAAATGTTCCATAAATGACTCTATTGAATGTTCTTTGTTTTTTTCAGTTATTGTAGTATGTGGTGCTGCTTCTACACCTATAACCCCACCCTTTTTCGCACATGCTATTAGTACTTCATCTGGCGTTAATCTCTTTGTGTTCCACAGACTTCTTGCCCCAACATGACTCAATATTATTGGGTCCTTACTGTGTTCTATAACATCAAGTGTCGTTTGAACTCCAACATGAGAGCAATCTATTGCCATTCCAATCTTATTCATTCTTTCAACAGCTTTTCTACCAAAATTCGTAAGTCCACCATCTTTTTCTTCTTTCAATCCTGAACCCAATGCATTAGATTCACTATATGTTATACCCATTAACCTTATGCCAAATCCATACAAAATATCTATTCTATCAAGTTCATTTTCTATTGGTGCAGCTCCTTCTAAAGTAGGTATCAAGGCCACTTTTCCTTCTTTTTTTGCTCTGTATATATCTTCTACTTTTTCACACTTTATAACAAAATCTTGGTGTGCTAAGTCACATAATCTCATACCTAAATCTATTAATATATCATCCCACTTCCATCCTGAGCTTGATGTTATTGTACATACACCATCCATTAAATTATCAAATATAGCATCGTAATATCCTCTTGATAATGCTTCATAAGCACATCTTTGTTTACCCTCTCTATTGTATTCAAATATATCTCTTTCTAAGTGTTCTGGAAATAAAACTGGATGTTCATGTAGTGATATAAATATTTTGTCATCCACTATATTTTTAACCTTAGCTTCTTGAATATCATCTAACTCGATAAGGTATTCTTTTACTCTCTTATCTCCTTTACACATCTCAATAGATGAGATATCTTTTCCCTTTTCTAAATAACTATAAGCTTCATAGCCTTTATAAGCTGACTTCATAACAATATCCTCCAAATTCTACAGTTTTTTATATTTTCACTATGTAGCAATTGATATGCCAAAATATAAATTTTAATTGCATACTAAATCTTTCAAAAATAAAAACAGTAGTAAAGTGATGATTTACTACTGTTTATTAGAAATAATATTTTTTATTTTTAATTTAATATTTTTAAAATTATCTCAATATTTAAAATAATTTTAATTATTTAAGATTATTATAGGGAGTTTTTAGGGGATTTTACATTTATATACCCCTATATTTCCCCCTTAAATTTTATATATGATATAAAATTCTTTCCTTCATCAGTTATAAAACTCCCTTGTTTTTTTACTCCAGATGACAGCAATCCATGATTTTTTAATTTATCTATTCTTTTTCTAATTTGGTCTACACTTAATGTCATACTTTTTTCTTTTAAGATTTCTTGTAATTTATTTCTTCCTAATGATATATTTTTATTATTCCAAGTTTCTATACTCATCAATATACAAATACTTTCATTAAAGAAATTTGATTGTTTGAAATCCAATATAATTGAATCAAAGTTTTCATTAACTAAAGTATTGTTATTTTCAAATTTAAATTGTTCCGGCAAATGCTCATAGTCTACTCTATCTTCCTCCACTATAGTGTCAATATAATAAATCAAATTCTTAAGCTCCCTTACATTACCTGGCCACTCATACAATTTTAATACTTGCATTGATTTTTCTGTAAAACATTTATTACTATTTATTTCATCCAAAAAATACTTACTTATAAGAGGTATATCTTCTTTACGCTCTCTAAGCCTTGGTATTTCTATATGTAATACATTAATCCTATAATACAAATCTTCCCTAAAAGAACCTTCTTTAATTTTTTTCTTTAAATCCTTATTTGTAGCAGCTATAATCCTAACATCTACTGGTATAATTTTACTTCCACCCATTCTCATAACTTCTTTTTCTTGTAAAACTCTCAACAATCTTTGCTGTACCTCTAGAGATATATCACCTATCTCATCTAAAAAAATTGTTCCTGTATGCGCTCTTTCAAATATCCCTATTTTTCCGCCTTTTATCGCACCTGTGAAACTTCCTTCTTCATAGCCAAAAAGCTCACTTTCAATAAGTGTATCTGACAAAGAAGATAGATTAACTGCAACAAATGGCTTGTCTTTTCTTAGAGATTCATTATGTATTGCCTGAGCAAATATTTCCTTTCCTGTTCCATTTTCTCCAAGTATCAACACAGAAAAATCTGTAGATGCTATCTTTCTTGCGATATTAATTTTTTCTTTTATTATTTTAGTCTCACCTACAACATTCTCAAATGTGTACTTTGATACAAATCCCTTTGTATGAAATTTATTTTGAATCTTATCCTCAAGCATCTGAATTGCACTTATATCTTTAATGCTTATAATACTTTTTATTCGCTCATTATTTTCATACACATTTACTTTATTAATTATGAGTTTTTTGTTATTTAGGCTTACTACTTCATCACTGACTTCATCCTCTTGAAAAAATATTTTTTTGATAATTTTATCACTAAATAAATCCATAAAATTATTAGATATAATCTGATTTTGGTCTACTCCAACTAGATTAGAAAATACTTTATTGCAATATATAAACTTCCCTAATTTATCAATAGAAGCAATCCCTTCATCGATAATCTCCAAAAAACTCTTCATAGTTTTATTCATAGTTGTATAGTATCTATATCCACTTACTGTGTCTTCATTATATTTTTCTTTGATAATATGTAATTTATCTATAGATATATTAAGTTTTGTAAAGATTTCTATAACTGTATTTATATCTATTATTTTAGCACCTATATCTATTATTTGCTTTAAGTTCTGTGGTACTCTATTTCTACTTCCTGTAATAATTCCAATCTCACATTTAGACTTATCACATCCTGGATAATATGGTATTAAATTAATATGAATTAATCCTAATTTTCTAATTATCTTGGCTGTTTCATCTGCTGACTCTTTATAATCATCTATAACCATAACTTCAGAATCATTTTCTATACTTATTATCTGGTTTATATTTTCAATATTTATTGTACGATGTACTATTACAATAGGTATATTTTTATCGATATTATTGTGTATATGCTCTTTTATCTCATTATCTGAACACACTATAAGTTCATACTTTAATAGTTCAATATTTATGCTATCCATATAGACTAAATTATCTATATTACAAAATTCTCCAAATATATTTTCTAATTGTTTTGAGATATCTATATTTATTTTGTCATCAGTTGATACAAATAAAATATTATGTTTTTTCATACCATCACCTCCTGTTTAGTTAATATAGAAACTAATAATTTGGTCTATTGTAGCACTTTTTAAAAAAATTTTAAATCTTAAAAATCATATTTTATACTATTTGGTAATATTTTCTACTCAAAAATAAAATGGTATAGAATTTAATCTATACCATTTTATATAATATCACCATATTTTTAATTATTAATAAGATATTTCTATTCCTCTAAAAACTGCAAGAATTCTTGATTAAATAGTTTAAGTTCATCATAGAATATTGCATGACCGCTATACTCAAAAGTATATAAAGTTGAATCCTCTATTTTTTCATTCATAAAAACTGCAAATTCATATGGGCATACTTGGTCTAATTTCCCATGAAATATACCAGTAGGCACTCTTACACATTTTAAATCATTAAACAATTTTTCATCTCTTAAAGATACAGCTGTTCCAATAGTTCCAATACCTGATGCACTAAAACCAATGTCGTTAAACCACCTTCTAAAGCTTTCTGATGGATTCGATGCAAATACTTTTTCTCCAAAATTACTTACCATTTCTGGTCTATCAGTACATGCCTGAGCTATCAGTTTATTAACATCCTCACGTGTCATACCATATGGAAACTCTGGAGGTCTTTGTACAAACGATGGTGCAGCAGCAGCAAGTAATGCTAATTTTGATACTCCATAGCCATGAAACAGACTCATATATCTAAGTACAATTGCTCCTCCCATTGAAAAACCAACAAGGGTAAAATCTCTTAATCCAATGGCATGTACCACCTTATAAATATCATCTGCTAATTGACTATAATTATACCCTCCTGATGTTGCAGCAGACTTACCAAACCCTCTTAAATCAATTGAAACGGTTCTATATCCGAGTTTTGGTAATATATTTGTTTGATATTCAAATATCTTATGTCCTAATGGCCAGCCATGTATAAAAAGTACTGTTTTTTTAGCACTCGGATTTAAATCATAAACTGCTATATTTATATCATTTACATATACATAATACATATCAATAGCAACTCCCTTCAAGAAAATGTATGATAGTCATTTTATATATATGAATAAAATGATGAATAAATAAACTTTCGAGTTTATCTGCAATACTTTTCTATTGCTTTTTTAAACAAACCTACATGGACCTTTTCATCTAAATCAAATTTGTGGTATATATATTAATTTACACTAGTAAATTCACTTGATACTCCAGCATAATCATCCATCAATAATTCTACATAGTATTTATTGTGTCCTAAAACTTTTATTTCTGAGTATGGTTCATCACTTGAGTAGCCCTTTCTCTTGTGCATATCGTAATGTGCATCACTCATAATACATCCTCCTTTAAAATTAGCATATGATATTAATTGTATTCATCAAAGCTTTGACATATAACTTTATTAGGATAGTTAGGGTTTAATAAATAACTTAAATTAATAAAAAATCCATGCTAATAAAAATTAACATGGATTTATATTTACCTTTATATTTGTGCAATTATTTTCTGTATCTATTCATCTTTTCCTGCTACTGATAACTCTTTAATAACAACTGAAGGTGAACCTATACTACTCATTGGAAATTCTAAATCGTCTCCTATAACTTCAATATCTTTTAATAAATCGAAGTAATTACCAGCTAATGTAATTTGCTCTACTGGAAATGCTTTTTTACCATCTTTAATATAAAAACCTTTAGCTGCTAAAGAAAAATCTCCTGTTACTGAATTTGCCCCTGAATGAAGACCTGCAAAACTAGTAACCATCAATCCTTCACCTATATCCTTCATAATTTCATCTAGAGATTTTTCTCCTTTCTCTATATAAAAATTAGTGGGATATATGCTTATAGGTGATGAATATGAAGATTTTATTCCATTTCCTGTAGTCTTTATATTTGCCTTATTGGCTGTCTTTAAGTTATGAAGTAAAGTTATAAGCTTTCCATTTGAAACAACTTCTTTTTTAAATGTAGCTACTCCCTCATCATCGAAAGGAGTAGATGCCATACCATTTTCTAAAAGTGGGTCATCAACTATTGTAACTATAGGAGATGCTATCATATCTCCCTCTCTATCTTTCAACAAAGATAATCCTTTTTGGGCTGAATCAGCATTAAATATTCCAGAAAATGTACTAAGTAAAGATACCATTGCTTCATTAAACAATATAGTTTTATATTTGCCTGATGGTATACTCTTTCCACCTATTTTAGATAAAGCATTTTCAACTCCAAGCTTTGCTATCTCACAAGGCTTTATTTCTTCAATAGAATTTGCTATATTATATCCCACTCCATCATACTTTTGTCCATTGTCTTCTATGATAGGAACTACAAACCCTATAAGCATATTAGTTTTATTACTTAAATCAAGACCTTTAGTATTATGTATACCATTACTTGATACAGAATAAGATATAGTGCATCTAGATAAATTTACTACCTTATCTGAATAAGCTTTAGTCTCTCTTTCCATTTCTAGAGCTAAATCAATCAACTTATCTGCTTCTAAATTTTCTAACTCTTTAGAATAAGTCTTTACATCATTATAGTGCTTATCGCCTTCATATATAAATTGTACATCTTCATTTTCGATAGCTCTTACCCCATCTTTTACATTTTTTATCAACATATCAACAGCTTTATCATCTAAAATTTCTGTATAAGAATAACCTACCTTTCCATTTACCTTACCTCTAAAAGATAAACCAAAAGACTTATCAAGATTGTATTTCTCAACTTCTCCTTCATATATATTTATACTTAAATTTTCCCCTGTGGAATAATACACTTCACACTCTTCAAATCCTTCACTTAGAGCTTTTTTAAATAATATATCCTTAAAACTTTTAAGTTCCATAATTATCCCTCCTATCTTCCACCTACAGTAATTTCTTTTACCCTTATCATAGGCTGACCTACATTAGTTGGTATACTTCCTGATGATGAACCACACATACCCTGAGCTTGTTTTAAGTTATCACCAACCATATCTATATTCATAAGTACATCGCTACCTTTTCCAATTAAACTAGCACCTCTAACTGGCTCTTGTATTTCTCCATTTTTTATCAAGTAACCTTCTGAAACTGCAAAATTAAACTCTCCTGTTACAGGATTTACAGACCCACCACCCATTTTTTTAGCATAAAGTCCATCTGATATTGACTTTATAATATCTTCTGGTTTATCTTCTCCAGCAGCAATATAAGTATTAGTCATTCTCGAAGTAGGAGCAAATTTATAACTCTGTCTACGAGAACTTCCTGTAGGATTCATTCCCATTCGTCTACCATTAAGTTTGTCTATCATATAAGACTTCAAAATCCCATTTTCAATCAGTATATTTTTTTGAGCTGGATTTCCCTCATCATCTATATTCATAGAGCCCCAGTAATTTGGTATTGTACCATCATCTATAGCTGTAATCTTCGTAGATGCAATTTGCTGACCTAATTTATCTGCAAATACGGAGTTTCCCTTTGCAACTGATGTAGCTTCTAAAGAATGTCCACAAGCTTCATGAAATATTACTCCACCAAAGCCATTATCTATTGCTACCATCATATTACCTGCTGGACAATTTTTAGCATGCAACATAGTATGTGCTACTCTAGCTGATTCTTTTGCATAGTATTCTGGGTCTATATCTTCAAATATTTCAAATCCTTTACAACCTCCAGGTCCTTCAAATCCAGTTTGATTTTCATTACCTTTAGATGCAATTGAACTTATTCCCAGTCTGGTTCTTATTCTTCTATCTTCAACATATATACCTTCAGTGTTTGCAATTAATATTTTTTGGTCTTTATCTGAATAGCTAACACTTACTTGAGATATATCACTACTAAATTCTTTTGCACTCTTATATGCAACCTTCATAACATTTACTTTATCTCTATTACCTATTGAATTTGGATAAATTTTTATATTATGTATGTTATTTATTTTAATACTGTCATTTAATATTACACTTTTTCCATCTTCCAATTTACCTAATGCAACAGCAGCTTTATACGCTACATCCAACAAACTATTTAATGAATTGTCACTTGTATAAGCATATATACTCTTTAACCCTTTAAATATTCTTATTCCTATACCATAGGTTCTTCCACCTATTGCATTTTCTACTTTATTATCTATTAAGCCAATAGAATTATTTATAGTGTCTTCTTCAAAAATCTCAGCAAAATCTCCTCCAGTAACTAGACACTTTTCTAATACCTTTGAAGCAATATCTTTTGAAAGCATAAATTTACCTCCTATTTTAAATTTTTATTTAACTTTTATTCAATCTTTTTTACTTGTTAATCATCATTATATACCAAATTGCTTATGAATATATTATACATATGTTTTACACTAAAATGTTATCACATTTTTATTTATACATACCCATTTATATAAGAAATTAAAATGTATAATATTATTTACTATAGAAAATAATACACTCATACATAATAAATTTTAGGAGTGAAATATATGAATCAAGAATATGTAAAAGGTAAACCTATTTTTACCAGTATAAATAAAATTCCAAGACAATTTCCATACCTTACTAATGATATTGATACAGATGTTATAATCGTTGGAGGCGGCGTAACAGGATGTATTTGTGCATACTATTTAGCTAAAAATAATATAAAATCAGTTATCCTTGAAAAAGGAAGGATTGCGCATGGAAGTACTAGTGTAACCACATCACTTTTACAGTATGAATTGGATGACAATTTGATAGATTTGACAGAAGTAATGACTCTAACTGATGCCTTAAAAGCTTATAATCTTTGTGTATCAGCACTTGAAGAGTTAGATAAATTTATAGAATTGCATGGAAATAAGTGTGATTATGCAAAAAGAGATACTTTACTTTACACTGCCAATAAACTTGAAATAAAAGCTATAAAAGAAGAATATGATTTAAGAAAAGAAAATGGATTTGATGTTGAGTATATTGATGAATCTACAAATCCTTTTGGTTTTGATTTAAAGTCAGGATTGATAGCAAAAAATGGTGGACGAGAACTAGACCCATATAAATATAGTCAGCATCTCATTGATGTAAGTCTAAAAAAAGGTCTTGAAGTATATGAAAATACAGAAGTAAAAAAAATAGACTTTTCAAATGATAAAGTAACAGCTGAAGTGTCTTATGGTTACAAAGTTTATGGCAAAAAACTAATTGTGGCTACAGGATATAATACAAGTTTATTTACAAATAGAAATTTTGCAACTAAATCTAATACCTTTAATATAGCTACAAAACCACTTAAAGATATTGATTCTTGGAAAGACAATATTCTGATTAGAGACAATTGTGACCCATATAATTATCTAAGAACCACTAAAGATAATAGATTGATTATAGGTGGCGAAGATGTAGACTTTAGTGATATAGAAGATGAGGCTTTAGCAAATAAAAAATATGATATTTTAGAACAAAGGCTAAAGGGCATGTTTAAGGATATAAAAGATATACAAATTGAGTACAAGTATTGTGGTTGCTTTGCTTCTACTTTAGATAACTTAGGTTTTATTGGACCTGATAACAAAAACCATAACTTATGGTACTGTTTAGGCTATGGAGCTAATGGAATACTTTTTGCAATATTAGGAGGTATAATGCTTAGTAAGCTATACCTTGGAGAAGAAGATAAAAATATGAGATTATTTAAGGTAAATAGATTTGACAAATAGATGTTATTATATATTAAAAGACTGTACTAAAAAAACTTTAGAATTCTAAAATCTTATTTTTAGGCAGTCTTTTATAATAATTTATTTAAAAATACTTTATTTAGAATTAAATATAAAGTAAAATATTAAAATATCACTGATAAAATTTAGTTATGATAATAATCTTTAAGTTTATTTGATGAAATATGGAGGAATTATTATGAAAGAAATACTTGTTATTGCTCCTACTAAAGGAACCTATGAAAAATCGATTCACATAGTAAAAAAATATAAGTATACAAACATTGATGTTGTATTTGGTAATTTAAAAGAAGGAATACCACTTGCCGAAAAAAGTATTAACCATGGTACTAGAATTATCATAAGTAGAGGTGGAACTTACAATATGTTAAAAGAAACATATAACATACCTATAGTTGAGATTAAAGTAGATGCTTATGATATTATAGAAAGCTATAAGGAAGTTAAAAATTCAAATGAACCATTTGGGATAATTGGATTTAATAATGTTATATATGGCTTTGATATTATAGAAGAAATATTGAATAAGAAAATAACGATGATTGAAATTGAAAAGGAAGAAGAAATTTATGATGCTATAGAAAAATATAGAAAAAAAGGCATCAATACATATATAGGTGATACTACTGTTGCACATATTGTTGAAAGACTTAATTGTAAGGGAATATTAATTGAATCTAGAGAAGAAAACATACTTAGAGCCATTCAACAAGCTGAACAAATACTCGACGCAACTAAAGATGAGCAAAAAAGAAGATTACAGATAGAAGCTATGACAGATTTTGTACATGATGGAATAATAACAGTTGATAAAAATTTTAAAATCACATTATTTAATAAGAGTGCTGAAAAAATATTTGGTATAAAAAAAGAAAATGCACTTTATCATAATGTTATAGATGTTATTCCAAACACAGTTTTACCTCAAGTAGTTGAAACCATGGAACCACAAATTGGTGAAATACAGAATATAGGAAGTACAAAAATCATTACAAATAGAGTTCCAATTATCGTTGATGGTCAAATTCAAGGAGCAGTTTCTACATTTCAAGACAGTAAGGAAATAAGTTCATTTGAGCATACAATAAGAAGAAGTCTATTAAACAAAGGTCTATCTGCTAAATACACATTTGATGATATAATCTATGCAAGTGAAAAAACAAAAGACTGTATAGAAGTTGCAAAAAAATATGCTTGCTATGATACTCCAATGATTATTACAGGGGAATCTGGTGTTGGCAAAGAGTTATTTTGTCAAAGTATTCATAATTATAGCAAACGTAAAAATGCTCCTTTTGTTGCTGTAAACTGTGCTGCAATACCTCCATCTTTAATAGAAAGTGAGTTCTTTGGATATGAGGAGGGCTCATTCACAGGAGCAAGAAAAAAAGGAAAAACAGGTGTATTTGAATTGGCACATGAAGGAACAATCTTTCTCGATGAAATAAGTGAAATTCCAATTGAACTTCAAGGAAGATTATTAAGAGTCTTGCAAGAAAAGCAAGTTATGAGAATTGGTGGTGATAAAGTTATTCCCATAGATGTAAAAATAATTTGTGCTTCAAATAAAGACTTAAAAGATATGATGCGTGATGGTTTATTTAGACGAGACCTTTACTTTAGAATAAATATATTAACATTGTATCTTCCTTCACTCAAGGAGAGAAAAGAAGACATCATAAAATTATCAGAATTTTTCATAAAAAAATATTCAGCTAAATACAATAAGATACCTTTAATTATCACTCCAAATATCAGACAAGCTCTTCTTGAAAAAGAATATGAAGGAAATATAAGAGAATTAGAAGGAATAATCGAGAGAGCTGTTATTATAGAATCATTTGATTCAATTTTATCAGAAAAATACAATAGTGAATATGCAAATACTATAAATGATACAGATAAGGCTGATTTTAAATGTAATAACTTAGACTTAAAAACACTAGAAAAGAAATATATCTATAAAGTCTATAATGAAAATAATAGAAACACTACAAAAACTTGTGAAATACTAAAAATCACTCGCTCCACCCTATGGAGAAAGTTAAAAGAAATTGAAAGTGATGTTTAAAAATAATACATATATAATATATCGAAACGTTTTATGTTTAATTTTAATACATAAAACGTTTCTTTATTTCTATTTAAAATTCTACTACATAATAAATAGATTATTTTTTTTGCTACATTTTTCCATATAATTTTTTTAATCTAAGCAATCTACAGTATTTTATACGAATATTAAAAATACTTATAAAAATAAAAACTATATAACACCTCTATTGGCATAGTAATTGCTTTTAAATACTTATATAAAAATTAAAAGGAGTGATACTAGATGCATATCTTAAAATCGGTGAAAAAGATACCAGGAGGACTTATGGTCTGTCCCCTGCTATTGGGAGCACTATTTAATACAGTATGTCCACAGGCTCTTGAAATTGGAGGATTTACAACTTCCTTATTTAAAACTGGTGCAATGAGTATACTTGCTCTATTTTGTCTATGTAATGGCGCTCAAATCAACATAAGACAAGCAGGCAAACCTTTGACTAAGGGCATAGTACTCACGGCAACAAAATTTGTAATTGGTGCAGTACTAGGTATTATTGTTAGTAAATTCATTGGGCCTAAAGGCATAATTGGTATTACACCTCTTGCTATAGTTGCTACTATGACTAATTCAAATGGAGGTCTATTTGCTGCTCTTGCTGGTGAATATGGAGATTCTACAGATGTTGGTGCTATATCTATCTTATCTCTAAATGATGGTCCATTTTTTACGATGCTTGCCTTTGGAGTAACTGGACTTGCAAATGTGCCTATAGTAGCTTTATTTGCAGCACTCATACCAATATTACTTGGATTTATACTTGGTAATCTCGATGAAGATATACGAGAATTTCTTGCACCTGGTACAACATTGTTAATACCTTTCTTTGCTTTTCCTTTAGGAGCTGCATTAAACTTTAACCAAATTATAACTGCTGGATTCCCTGGAGTTATACTAGGTCTTGCTGTAACTCTAATAACAGGTATGGGTGGATATTTTGTAATGAAACTTATACGTGCAGAACATCCAGCAGTAGGTGCAGCTACTGGTACGACAGCAGGTAATGCGGCTGGTACTCCTGAAGCTTTAGCCGCTATTGACCCTACACTTGCTACAATCGCGGCTGTTTCAACAGTACAAGTTGCTGCAGCTATCATTGTTACAGCAATATGCTGTCCAATGCTCGTCTCCTATTTGGATAAAAGAGAAAAAAGAAAAAAAGCTATTTTTAAAACAAATAAAAACATAGAAGTAAACTAATATTTTTAGGAGGTAAAAATATGAATGCAATTATTCATGCAAATGAAAAAGACAATCTAGTTACATGTGTTAGACCTTTAGTTAAAGGTGAAAAAGTTTCAATTGATGGAAAATCTTATATAGTAAATGATAATATTCCTGTTTTTCATAAAATGGCTACAGAAGATGTGAAAAAGGGTGATGTTGTTTATAAATATGGAGAGATTATAGGAATTGCAACAGTTGACATAAAAACTGGTGACTATGTTCATGTACATAATATTGAAAGTACGCGTGGTCGCGGAGATAAAAAATAGGAGGTAATAAAAATGAAATTAATGGGTTATTTAAGAGAAAATGGACAATATGGTATTCGTAATCATATTTTAGTTATTCCAACATCTGTCTGTTCAAGTGAGACAGCTACAAGAGTTGCAGCACTTGTTCCTGGAGCAATAGCTATCCCACACCAACATGGATGTTGTCAAATTGGCTCTGATATAGAGCTTACAGAAAAAACATTGATAGGATTTGGTAAAAACCCTAATGTAGCTGCTGTTTTAGTAGTTGGACTTGGATGTGATGGTATTCAAGCAAAAGATTTAGCATCTGAAATATCTACAACAGGAAAAAAAGTTGACTATGTTGTTATACAAGAATGTGGTGGAACACTAAAAGCAATAGCTAAAGGTGCTGAAATAGCAAGTCAGATGGCTCGTGAAATATCAAAAGAAGTAAGAGTTGAATTTGATATGAGCGAAATTACATTGGCACTTGAATGTGGTGGTTCTGACCCAACAAGTGGAATTGCATCAAACCCTTCAATAGGAATTGCATCAAATCTTCTTATAGATGAGGGTGGCAGTAGTATATTAAGTGAGACTACAGAAGTAATTGGTGCAGAACATTTATTGGCTACTCGCTTTGAAGATGAAAACATGAAAGAAAAATTTCTTAAATTTGTAAATGATGTAGAAAAAAGAGCAATTACTATGGGAGAAGATTTACGTAGTGGTCAACCTACTCCAGGTAATAAAGCTGGTGGATTATCAACAATTGAAGAAAAATCACTTGGCTGTATGTATAAAGCAGGGAACAAACCATTTAAGGGTGCTCTTGAATATGCTGAAATTTTACCTTCAGATAAAAAAGGTTTATATTTTATGGATACTCCAGGTCAAGATATAGATTCTATCACTGGTATGGTGGCAGGTGGTGCACAGATTGTAATCTTCTCAACTGGTAGAGGTACTCCAACAGGAAGCCCAATTTCGCCAGTTATTAAAATTACTGGAAACAGTGATACATACAATAAAATGATAGATAATATCGATATAAATGCAGGTAGAATTATAACAGAGGGCGCTAAAATTAAAGATATAGGTAAGGAAATATTCGATGAAATAGTGGAAGTATGTAATGGTAAACACACTAAAGCTGAAAGCCTTGGCCATAGAGAATTTGGTATTTACAGAATTGCATCTACTTTCTAGTTTGTAATAAATATAAGGTATTGTTTTATGAATTCAATATTTATACATATACTATAAATTAAAAATCTTTTATAAATGTTTTTTCAACCTCAAAAAGGACTGTATCAAAATAGTTAAAATAATTTTGAAAACAGTTCTTTTTTTATTTATAAAATATTCTAATTCATAACAATATTATTTAATTAAATTCCAGTATAAATTATAAGAATAGCTCCTCTACTTTTTAGAATAATTTACATAAGAATAGACGTAAAGATAAAATTTAGTACCTTCACAGATAGAAATATTTGGTATAATATGTCTGAGAGGAATCTTCTTTGTAAACCAATAAAGGATGGAGGATGGAACATAAAAAATGTATACTAAAAGCGTACAAAATAAAAAAATAATAATTACCCTATTACTAACACTCCTTATAATTGTGTCCTTAGTTTGTGTTTCTTTTGTTATGACACTGCGTAAAGTAACTCATCGTGAAACAGAGCGGTATCTTACAGAAATCTCAGAGAGTGTCTCCACTACAATTAATGAAAAATGTAAAAGTATATTTAAAATATTATACTCTATAGGAGATACTTACTTTCAGTTTAGTGATAACAATAAAAATGTCACTGAATATTTATCTAAAAAATCAAAATTACTGAAGTTTGATTGGTTAGGTGTTGCTGATTCTAGTGGGAATTTTATAGGCACTGATGAAAGTACAGGTAATGTTAGAGGGCAGTATTTTTATAGAAAAGCTCTTCAAGGTGAAGAGACAATTACTCCAATCAAATCTCAATCTGGTATATATGGAATTTTATATTCTGTACCACTTTATAAAGATGATAAAATAACTGGAGCTATTACTGCTTGGAATACTCTTGATACTATGAGAACGTTACTAAGCGTGGAGAGTTTTGGTGGTGAAGGATTTTCTCAAATCATTGACAAAAATGGAAATTTCATTGTAAGTTCAGACAACAAAAACGCACCAAAAAATGTTGTGAACTTTTTTGACACAATTAAAAAACATGGAAGCTATACTGGTAAAGATACTCTTAGAGAAATGAAGACAAATTTAAAAGAGAACAAAAAAGGTTCTATGTACTTTACATTGGATGATGGTATTTATAAAGCTATGCACTATGTTCCTCTGGAAGAGGAAAATCTATATCTACTTTCAATTGTTCCAGTAAAGGTAGCAAATGCACAGTTTGATTTACTTCTAAAAAAAGCAGTCTTTATCAACATTTTAATTATTATATTATTTTTATTACTTATCCTATTAATTATATTTATAAATCGCAAAAATAGAGAGCAACTTATAAAAATCGCCTATGTAGACCCTGTAACTAAAGGCTATAGTAAGGCACGTTTTGATATGTAAGCTAAAACAATCATAGAATCAACTTCAGCAGGAACCTATTCATTAGTATCTATAAATATTAATAAATTCAAACTTATTAATGATTCTTTTGGTAGTGATGCTGGAGATAAAACATTAAAATATATACATGATGTAATTGCTAATTATTTGGAACGAAAAGAATTACTTTGTAGAGTTTCTAATGACCAGTTTAATATTCTTATTAAAACTATTTCACAAAAAGAAATTCTTAAGTACATAGAAAATATTACAAATGATATTAACAGTTTCAACAAAGATAAAGAATGTAAATATTTTATAGCTCTTTCTATAGGTGTCTATAAAATTGATGACCCAAATATACCACTAGTATCAATTCAAGACCGTGCAAATGTAGCACGAAAAAACATTAAAGGAAATACTGTAACTCATCCACTTTACACATGTGTATTTTATAGTGATTTAGAACGTTTGAGAATGCTTAAAGAAAAAGAAATGGAAAATAGAATGGAAGAAGCATTAGATAATAATGAATTTGTAGTCTATCTCCAACCTAAAGTAAACCTTAAAAACAATAATATTGTAGGTGCAGAAGCATTAGTGCGATGGCAAGACCCAGATAGAGGTCTTATTCCACCAAATGATTTTATTCCTTTTTTTGAAAAAAATGGCTTCATCATCAAACTTGACCATTATGTGTTTGAAAAATCGTGTGCCATGATACGAAAATGGATAGATAATGGGGAAACTCCAATACCTATTTCAGTTAATTTTTCACGTGCTCATTTAAATAATAAAGATTTTTTAGAAAAATACAAAACAATTCGTGATAAATACGATGTCCCTGCTAAACTTTTGGAAATCGAATTAACTGAGACACTCATCTTTGATAACTTACAAATGTTACTCAATGTAATAGACCAAATCCATGAGGAAGGTTTTCAATGTTCACTAGATGATTTTGGAAGTGGATATTCTTCACTTAACATGCTAAAAGAAATAAAAGTTGATACTCTAAAACTTGACCGAGCATTTTTTAGTTCTCCCAACGCAGATAATGTATCTGAAAATTATGTAATAGAATCTGTAGTTGAGCTAGCAAAAAAATTAAATATGAATAGTGTATCAGAGGGTGTTGAAACAATCTTACAGATGGAATATCTAAAGAAAATTAATTGTGATATGATACAAGGATATGTTTTTTCTAAACCTATACCTCAAGAAATATTTGAAAAAATGACTTTTGGAAAAACACTAGATGAAGTCAATACAAACGATGCTGTAAAATAATATCCTGTCTCTATAAAATGATTTTAATCATTTTGAGACAGGACTTTTTATTTTTCAACATTTTATGCTTGATTCATCTTAAATTCTCGTCTTAAGAACAATAATACAATTATCATAGCAATAAAATCTGCAATTGGCTGTGCTAACCAAACTCCATCTAAATTAAATCGAATTGGAAGTACAATAATTAATGGTATAAATAAGATAAACTGTCTCAAAAGAGTCAAAAACATAGAATGTTTAACTTTACTCACACATTGAAAATACACAGGCCCAACAATAGAAATCCCCATTATAGGTAAGGTGATTAAATTTATATTTATACCTCTTACAGCTATTTCCATTAGATTTGAATCTTTATTGAATATGCCAACAAATACTTCAGGGTATACCTGCACTACTAAAAATCCAAAAGATAATATAACTATAGATACTATGATAGACAATATTAAGGTTTTCTTTGCACGTTCAAATTGCTTTGCTCCATAATTATATGATATTATAGTTTGCATACCTTGATTTAGACCAAATACTGGCATCATAAACATCAATAAAATAGATGTAAGAGCTGTCATAGCTCCAATAGCTAAATCTCCACCATAAGCCTTTAGAGAGTTATTAGTAAATACATGAGTTATACTTATAGCTACTTCCATTGCAAATGGTGTCATACCTATTGCAAATATTTTTTTTATTATATTTGTATCTAATTTTAAATTGTATTTTTTTAATTTTAAATTAGATTTTCCTCTTATAAAATAATGTGCTACCCAAGTAAACACCACTACTTGACAGAGTACAGTTGCTATAGCTGCTCCTTTTATACCTAAGTTAAACACAAATATGAATATTGGGTCTAATATCAAATTTAGTATACAACCTACTATCATTGTTCTAGCTGCTAACTTAGGATTTCCCTCTGCTCTAATTGCATTATTTAAAGAAAATGCAATTAGATTAAATGGAGTTCCAACCAATATAACACTCATATAGTCTTTTGCATAAGATATTGAATCTTTGCTTGCTCCCAAAAGAAAAAGTATGTCTTCTAAAAAAACTAATCCTAATACAGTTATAATTATAGAAATAATTATAGATAGTGTAAGGGCATTACCCAATATTTTTTCCGCTTCTTTTTTATTTCTTTCTCCTAGCTTTATAGACAAGCTTGTACTAGCACCTATTGATACTAACATTCCAAAAGCTATTATCAGTGTAAACACTGGCATAGTTACACCAAGTCCTGCAATAGCTATAGACCCAACTCCTTCCATAGAACCAATAAAGGCTCTATCTACTACATTGTAAAGCGATGTTACCATCATAGCTATGATTGCAGGTATTGAGTATCTAAATAATAAAATCCATATTTTTTCATGTCTTAATGCTTCTTGATTTTCCATGTTGTCACCATTTATACCATGTCATAAGTTATACAAATTGGTTTATTTGTCCTTGGGTCTGTGGCTATTTCTGCATCGATATTAAACAACTCCTTCAGATTGTCTTTTGTCATAACATCGTATGCATTACCTTGACAAACTATCTTACCCTTCTTAATACCTATCATGTGGTCAGCAAATCTTGCTGCATTATTAAGTTCATGTATTACCATGACAATAGTTCTTCCTTGTTTTTTGTTTAATTCCTCTAATAATTTTAGTATTTCTAATTGATGAGCTAAATCTAAATATGTTGTAGGCTCATCTAACAAAAGTATATCAGTCTCTTGTGCCAAAGCCATAGCTATCCATGCTCTTTGTCTTTGTCCGCCTGACAAATCTTCCATATTTCTATCCTTAAATTCTGAAATTCCAGTAACTTCTAAGCTCCAATTTACAATATCTCTGTCTTCTCTACTAGAATTTCCAAATCCACTTTTATGAGGGAATCTTCCATATGAAATTAGCTCTGAAACAGTAAGCCCACTAGGAGCTTGAGGGCTTTGTGGAAGTACAGCCATACTTTTCGCTATCTCCTTAGATTTTTTCTTATATATATCTTCTCCATTTATATATATACTTCCATTTTTAGGACTAATAATTCTCCCTATTGTTTTAAGTATTGTAGACTTTCCACAACCATTAGCCCCTATTATAGTAGTTATTTTTCCTTTTGGTATATTTAAATTTAAATCTTTTATAATATCTGTATTTCCATATGATACATTTAGATTTTTAGTATTTATACAATTCATAGTAACACCCTTTCCTAATCATTTGACAACATTAAATAAATAAAGTATGGTACTCCTATTATGGATACAACTATACCTACTGGTATTTCTATAGGAGCAAGAAGATTTCTAGATATAGTATCTGCCACCAAAAGTAATAATGTACCTATCAGTGCTGATACTGGTATTAGTCTTTTATGTCTCGGACCTATTATCTTTCTTCCTATGTGTGGTGCTATTAAACCTAAAAATGAAATACTACCTGCTACTGATGTTGATACACCAGATAAAATTACTGCATATATTATGAGTCTTCTTCTTTGCTTCTCCACATCTACACCAAGACTTGTAGACACTTCATCACCTAAGTTCAAGACATCAATATACTTAGCCTTATATATAGTTATTCCCATAAAAATCACTATAAATGGAAGTACAGCTATTACATATTTCCAACTAGTTCCCCAAATGCTACCTGATGTCCATACCATAACTCTATTAAATTCTTGTGTTGTAAATTTCAATTGAAATATCGTCAAAATTGAAGTAAAAGCTATATTTACACCTATACCAATCAGTAGTAACCTTGATGAATTTATTCCACCTTTCCATGCAAGAGAATATATCAAAAATGCTCCAAACAAAGCTCCTACAAGTGCAACAACTGGCATTGTAAATACAGTGAGATTACTCATACCTTCATAAACATTACCATTCATAAGATATATATAAACTACTACAAATAATGCTGCTCCTGAATTTATACCCAAAATTCCAGAGTCAGCCAAATCATTCTTTGTAACTCCTTGAAGTATTACACCTGCTGTTGATAATGCTGAACCAACCAATAACGCTATTATTATCCTTGGCAATCTCAGTTTAAATATTGCAATTTCATGATTACGTTGACCTTGTCCTATAAAAGTCTTTATGACATCCATTGGTTCTATAGAAAATGAACCTAAATTTAAACTAACTAGAAAAGCAATAAAAATAAGTACCATTAAAATTGAAATAACAAGTAAAGTTTTAGAATTTGTTTTTATAATATTTTTCATAGCACCTATTTATTCCCCTTTCTAACAAGATATATAAATATTGGAACTCCTATAAGAGCTGTTATAGAGCCCACCGGAGTCTCATATGGAGGATTTATCATTCTACTTAATATATCCGTATATACAAGTAGCACAGCTCCTAGAACCAAAGAACTTGGTATTATATACTTATAATCTGAGCCTACTATTCCTTTAGCTATCTGAGGAACTATAAGACCTATAAAAATAATATTACCTGATACTGAAACAGATGCTCCAGTCATTAATATTACTAATACTATACATATAAATCTAACAATGTCAGTTTTTTGCCCTAACCCTATTGCCACTTCTTCTCCAAGACTTAAGATAGTTATTCTTGGTGCCATAATCATAGATAGGATAAATCCAATACCTCCAACTATAAATAATAGTTTTATCCCTTCCCATGTTACGCCTACAAGTCCTCCTGATATCCAAAAACTTAATTGCTGAGATAGATTAAAGTACATAGATATTGCAGAGGCCAAAGAAATTAACAATGTCCCAAGAGCTACCCCTGCAAGAGCTAATTTTACATTATTAACTCTTCCCCTTGATTTTGAACTTACAAAATATATAAATAAACCACTTATACTTGCTCCAATAAATGCAAATATCATTACACTAAAGTTCCCATGTATAAGTTTAGGAAATTTTTGTTGAAGTACTAATGATATTGCAATAGCAAATGTAGCTCCCTGTGTAATTCCTATAACAGAAGGTTCAGCTATAGGATTTCTTGTTATTCCTTGCATTATAGCACCTGAAACTGCTAAAAATCCTCCAACAAGTGCTGCTGCTATTGCCCTTGGAAGTCTAACATCCTTCACTATTCTCATATTTATTCCATCTTCCATATTTATTAAACTACTTATAACAGTCGATAGATTCATATCTTTAGCCCCAATAGTTATGGATAATACAATTCCAAATACAAGTGCAACTATACTTATTAATATCAACGAATAAGTCAGATTTTTTTTACTAAGTGTAGTCAATTATCCTACCTCCTTTTCCCTTTTAATTCTAGTGCAGTAATATATTTATTAAGTATTTTATGATTTTAAACTTATTAAAAATAGGTGTGAAAAATGAACATCATTATCTCACACCTAATAAGTTAAGAATTACTTTGTTAATTCATTTTTAACTGATTCTAATAACAACTCTTTTCCAATTGGATTATATGATTGGCTGAAAAATGGAGCTGCATCAAGTATTGTTACGTTTCCATCTTTTACTGCTCTCATTTGAGCCCATATAGCACTATTTTCTAAATCTTTTTTATCTGATTCTGTAGCTATCACAATTATATGGTCTGCATCTATATCTGTAAGACCCTCCATACTTACCATTGGCAATGTTATTCCATCTTGCTTTGGCATATTTTTAGGTCTAGCTAATTTCATATCATCATTAATTAAAGTTCCAATTCCTCCATCACTAAACACCATAAATTGTCCTGAACTTGCTAACACTGGTAAATAAGTTTTTTCTCCATTTTTTTCTACAACTTCTTTACCTAGTTTTGTAGCTTTTTCATCATACTTTTGTAACCAATCCTTAGCTTTCTCTTCTTTATCAAATATTTTTGAAACATCAGTTAACTTACTTCTCCAGTCATTTGCATAATCTTTCATCATGACTACAGGAGCTATTTCTTTTAATTGGTCATAGATTTTTTCTTGTCTTTGACTCATTATTATTAAATCTGGATTTGCTTCTAATATAGCTTCCATATCCATAGTATCCATCATAGAGTGACCTACTATCTTTACATCTTTAAGTTCTTCTCTTATGTAACTTGGCAATTTATCAGTTTCATATGAGTCTACATTTGCTGTTGCAATAGGTTTATGACCAGCTATTAACAATTCCTCACTACTTCCTGATATATCAACTATTTTTTTAGGATTTGATGGTATCTTCACCTCTCCCTTAACAGATTGTACAACTCTTGTATCTGATTTTTCTTTATTATCTGTGTTACTATCTGAACATGCCGTAACAAGTACTAACGTAGTTATAATAGATATAAATATTGCTAATGATTTTATTTTTTTCATGATTATTTCTCCTACTTGTTTATTATACTTACATGATATTGATTATCATAAGCACATATTTATTATAGCATTTTTCTAGTTTTAGTCAATATTATTTTGCAAAAGGATAAAAATTCCTAATTAATCTTAATTAAATATACTATAGATAAGGTTTTCTTTCATTGAACAATAAATTTTATATCTGTTCTTTATGTAAATATAATAAATAGAATGACTTTTCAGTTAAACAATGATAAAATGCAAGATACAGAATAGTAATTTAGTAAGGAGGATTTAAAGCGTGGTACATTTAGTATATTGTGATAATGCAGGTAAAAAAGGAGAAAAGGTATTAGATAAAATTTTAGCTGGAACGAAGACAATGGTAATTAGAGGTGCTGCTGGTAGAAAAATACCACATAGCAGAGTATTTCAAGGAGAGTTACTTTATTTTATGGAAAAAGGAACTTCAAGAATTTCTGCAAAAGCTACTGTTAAAAAAGTAGACAACTATATTAAATTAACAGAAGATGAAATTTGTAAAGTTCTAGATGAAAATCAACCAAAACTAAATTTATCTGATAAGCAAAAAGTTCGTTGGCATAAAAAATGCTTATGCTTAGTTGAATTTGAAAATGTTCAAGAAATAACACCTCTTGATTTCGACCATCAAGGGAATATGGATGATTGGCTTATTATTGAAAAAATTGAAGATGTAGTTGTAGGTACTAGTATACCTTACAATTACGAGAAATCTAAATTTTAGAACATTAATAAAAGAATAATAAATTGCTAAGTTATAACTTTTTAACATATTTTAATAAAAAAGAGTGTTTTTAATAATTATAGAAATTATTAAAAACACTCTTTCATAATAGTTAAATTACACTACTTGCTTTCCAATCTTTCATACAAATCTACAAATTCTTCTGCTAGTTGTTGAAAGTTCATAGATGTCATTAAATGGTCTTGTGCATGAACTAATATAACACTCATTTCAGTTTTATTACCACTAGCTTCATTTTGTATTAACTCTGTTTGGAACTTATGTGCTTTATGAATTGACTCTTTTGACTTTTCAATACACTCTCTAGCTTCATCTATATTTCCGTTCTTTGCTTCTTTTATAGCTTCAAAAGCTAGACCTTTTGCATCGCCTGCAAATCCAATTATTCCAAAAGATATTTCTATCATCTTCTCATCCATCTGTATACCTCCTAAATATCTCTATAGCTTGATATGACTAATCCATTTTCTCTCAAAAACTCTTTGACTTTTTTAGATGTAAGTATTTTATGCTCTTTTGTTCTATCAATTGCATAAGATGTAGAATTTAAAATATAATCATCTAAAAAAGCTGGGTGAGACATAATATCTACTACATCATACTTCATTATTTCGTCTATATTTTTTATAAAATACTCTTCACTTACATTTTCCTTATAAAAACTATCAATTAATGGGACTATTTTTGAATACTCCAAATTATATTCAAATCCACCTCTTATTGGAAGATTATATTTATTTACAATCTTCTCTATTACTGGTTTTAAACTTACTAAAGTATGGATATGATGGTGACTATCCAAATGAGATATGTCTATTCCAAGTTCTTTTACTCTCTCTATTTGAGCACAAAGTTCTTCATAAATCTCATCATAATCCATTTTTTTAATAATTTCGTCTGTAATTCTTCTAATAAAAAAACCTTCTTTATCAACAATAGTTTTTAAGTTAGACAATAATGGTCTACCACAACTTAAAGTCATATGAACTCCACAATTTAAATCTCTATTTTCTTTAAGTAGCTTTACTCCATGTTCTACACCAGGCATATTTGCCATCATAGATGTGGACTTAACTATTCCATTATTATGAGCTGATATTATACCATAATTCACAGCTTCGCAATATCCAAAGTCATCTGCATTTATTATAATTTTAGTCATACCATAACCTACTTTCTATAAACTATCTATTAAATCTAGGAAGATAATCTTTATGAGCTTCTAACATTTCATCTAATATAGTTTTTGCCAAATCATCCGATGGAATCAATGGATTTATACAAAGTGCCAATAAAGCAGATTCATAATCTCCATATACAGCTGCTTTGGCTGCTAAAACTTCAAATGACTTAATTTGACTTACTAACCCATGTACAGAATCTGGTAAATAGCCTATACTTAATGGTCTTGGTCCATTTTTTGTTATTACACTACTTACTTCTACCGCCTGCTCATCTTTAAAGTCTCTTATAGCCCCATTATTTAATGTATTAACTACTTGGATGTCTTTTTTATCATTGTAGATAGAACTTATTAGATTACAAGCAGCATCACTATAATAAGCTCCTCCTCTTTTTTCAAGTTGAGGTGGTTTTATATCTAGCTTTTCATCTTTATATAGTTCAAATAATTGTTCTTCTAATTCTTTAACCACTTGACCTCTAGCTTTTCCCTCTTTAAACTCTATTAACTCATCTTCAAGCATTTCTTTAGTTTTATAATAATATCTATGATATGGGCAAGGTATAGCACCTAAAGATTTTATAAAATCAGCATTAAAATCAATTGCCTTTATATTTTGCATACTTATATCTGCTTTAACAAATTTATCTATTGCTTCTTTTGTAACATCTTCTCCGTCTAAAGCTACATTAAGACCATAAACCATATGATTAAGACCTGCAAAATCCATACTTATTCTATCACTTTCTACATTGAATAGTTTAGCTACATCATTTTTTAAATGAATTGGTACATTGCATAGACCTATATATTTTTTAAAGTTAGTGTATTTGAATACAGCTTCTGTTATTATTCCTGTTGGATTTGTAAAGTTCACCATCCATGCATTTGGACATAATTCTTCCACATCTTTTATTATATCAAATATAACTGGTATTGTACGAAGAGCTTTAAACAACCCACCTGCACCATTAGTTTCCTGTCCCATAACTCCATGAGATAAAGGAATAGTTTCATCTTTAATTCTTGCATCTAAAAGACCTACTCTGAGTTGTGTTGTTACAAAATCTGCGTCTTTTAAAGCTTCTCTTCTATCTAAAGTAAGATTTATTTTCATATCTATTCCAGCTTTTTTTACCATTCTTTTAGCTAGATTTCCTACTATCTCTAGTTTTTCTTTTCCATCTTCTATATCTACAAGCCATAACTCCTTTACAGGTAGCTCCTTATATCTATTTATAAAACCTTCTACAAGTTCAGGAGTATAACTTGAACCTCCCCCAATTGTAACTATTTTTAGCCCATTTTTCATCTCATTATACCATCCTTACTTATAATTTAGTATATATTACAGAACTTTATCTATTTATTTCCGAATAAAATTACCTAGTTGTCAATTTTTGTTAATTTTTTAGCTTCCATTTTTTCAGATGCTATAACAAACGGAATATATATTAATATTGACAATATTAAATTAAATAGTGCTAAAGCTCCTCCAGTCCAATCACCTGTAGCCATTGCCCCACCTAATATAGGAGGTGTTACCCAAGGTATTTTAGGTAAAATTACTGGTGCTACTAATCCAAAATCTATTGCTAAATATGATACAGCACTACATACTACTGGTGCAAGTACAAATGGAATCATAAAAATAGGATTTAAAACTATTGGAAGCCCAAATATTAATGGTTCTCCTATGTTAAATATTGCTGGAGGTCCCCCTAACAATATCATCTCTTTACGTCTTCTCCCTGCTATTAATAAAGCTACAATTAATCCTAATACCATTCCTGAACCACCTAAATACACAAATGCATCAAAGAATGAACCTGCAAGTACATGATAGCCTTCAGTTGCACCTGCTTGAGCTAAGGCAGCGTTTTCTCCACCTAATTTCATAAGTATTGTTTCTGTAAAAGGAAGTGCTATATTTGCACCATGAAGACCAACAGTCCAAAGTATATGAATTATAAATGCAATAAGCATTGTAGAACCTAAACTATCAGCTACATTTGATAGTGGTGCTCCTAAGTAAGTATTCAAAATATCTGTTAAGAAATTTCCATCTGAAAGCATTTTTATAAATATTCCTATTACAGTAAATATCATTATAGTCAACATTCCTGGTATTAACTTTGCAAATGATCTTGAAACTGCTGGTGGAACTCCATCTGGCATTTTTATAGTTAATTTCTTTACTTTAGATAATCTTACAAATATCTCAGCAGACAACAACCCTATTAATATAGAAGAAAATAGTGCTGCTGTTCCTAAGTAAGTCTGTTGTATCATTCCCCATCCTTCAACTGCGCTAGTACCACCTTCTGGAACTATCTTACCAATTTGTGGAGCCATTATAAAAAAGATAGATAGTGCTATAAGACCAGCTTGTAATCCATCACTTTCATAAGACTTTGCTAGGAAATAGGCAACACCTATTACTAAAAATACTGCCATCGTACCTATAGCTCCCCACCAAAGGTCTCCTCCAAACATATTCCAATTTTCTCCAAATATACTTGCCATCAGATTTTTATATGCTTCTAATGGCAAGTTGTTTATCAATGTTCCCAATGCACCTACCATAGTTATAGGTATCATTGCTATAAATGCATCCCTTACTGCTACTAAGTGCCTTTGAGCTCCTACCTTTGCAGCTACAGGCACTATATATTTATCCATAAATGACATGAATTTTTCCATTTTACATCCTCCAGTACAACTTTATTTTGAATTATTTAATTCCACTGCTCTATCTAAGACAGCTTTCCCATTACATCTTCCATAATCCATCATATTTATAACTTCTACTGGAATATTATATGGTTTTGCCATTTCAGTTGCTTTTCCTAATACATATCTAACTTGAGGTCCTAAAAGTAAGACATCACAATTTTCTATTTCATTTTTTAAGTTCACTTCTGATATAGCCCATATTTTTGCTTCTATACCGTTTTCCTTCGCGGCATTCTCCATTTTTGTAACCAATAAACTAGTTGACATCCCTGCTGAACAAGCTAACATTATTTTTATCATTTTCTTACCTCCAAATTAGAATTTATTAAGTATCTTTTTAAGTCATAATATCTTTAAACTATACATTTAAAGTGTCCTTATTTATTAATTTTTATTTTAATGTATATATTTTATTTTTAAATGTATATACATTTATTTCTTGATATTATTATATATCAAATGTATATACATTTCAAGAAAACTTTTTCATTTTTTCTTAATTTTTATTCGACAACAGCACTTAAAGTTAAAGTATATCCATGATGATATGTGTGTGAGTATTCAAAAACCTCACTATTTTGCAACTTACAAACTTGATTTATATATAAAAGTGCTTCTGGTTCTTCAATTTCTAAATTAGTCATACATTCCTCATTTGATATTACAGCTTGTACTTCTCTCTCTGACATAGCTATTTTATATCCACATACTTCTTCCACAAAATTATAAAGTGAATTTTCACAATGAATTTTATTTAAATTTGGAAATAACTTAACTGGCATATATGTAATCATATATGAAACCCTCGTTTCATCTGCCAATCTTACTCTTTTTATCTCCCATACATTTTCTCCTAAGCTAATATTCAATTTACTTGATAATTCTTCATCTGCTTGAACTATTTCAAGAGATACCAATATATTAGATACTTTATAGCCTTTACTTTCCATCTCCTTAGTAAATCCACTTACAGAAGATATATTATCGTATATTTTATTTGCGAGTACTATACTTCCTACACCTCTTTGCCTAGTTATATAACCTTCCTTAACTAGATTATTTAATGCTGACCTTACAGTCATTCTAGTCACATTAAATTCTTCACTTAATTGCTTTTCAGATGGGATTAAATCCCCTTCTTTCAAACTATCTGAATTTATTAGTTCTCTTACATGATTTTCTATAACTTTATAAATTGGTTCTTTCATTTAATTCACTCCTCATCAATTCGAACTTTTATATGATAAGTTAATTTTATATACAAATAAACAAAATGTCTATACATTTAATATAAATTAAATTTTATTTAGATACCTTATATAATTTCCCAAGTTTAAGCAAATATATAAATAAACTTATCATTAATATTCCCTTTAATATACTTGATAGTGTTATACTCCACCAAACACCATTTAATCCTAATATTTCTGGTCTAGATATAAAGTAAGCTAGTGGTACTCTTGCACCAGTCAATACAGTAACTATTATAGAAGGTATATAGGTTCTACCTAATCCTTTAAAAGCTCCTGTTGTTATTATTTCTAGACACATAAAAAATTGAGAGTATCCTAATATTTTAAGATACATAGCTCCTTTTTCTATTGCTTCACTTTCATCTATAAAAACAGAAAAAATACTTCCACCTGCAAATATCAATACTAAGGTTGTCATTATTCCAAGTATAGAAGATACAATTATAGCTATTTTACATCCTTTATTTATTCTAGAATACTTTTTGGCTCCATAATTTTGTCCAACAAAGCTTCCTAATGCAACAGCTAATCCTTCAGCAGTCATCCATGATATTGCTTCTATTTGTGACCCTACTTTTTGCACTGCAACTGCAACAGGCCCCCATGAAGCCACTATTACACCAAGCAACATTGAAAATATTGTAAACATTCCACTTTGTATAGCTACAGGAAAACCTAACTTATATAACACTTTATAGTATTTAAGTTCTATTTTTCTGAAGATTTTTATCTTAAAATACTCCTCTTTACTCTTAAGTATTATATATAGAAAACATGTAGTAACTACTATTTGTGCAAATACAGTAGCAATAGCAGCCCCTGCAACTCCAAGTTTTGGAGCAGGTCCCCATCCAAAAATTAGCACAGGGTCAAGTATAATATTAGTTATTAGCCCTATTGTATTGATGCAAAAAGGTGTTCTACTATTCCCAAGTCCATTGAAAATTGCAGTAAATACTGGATTGATAAAATAAAATACCATACCTAAAGCTACTATTATTAAATATTGTCTGGACATAGATATAACTTCTAAATCTCCCAATCTGAAAAAACCTATTAGTTGTTTATTGAGTACTATCAAAACCATAGTATATATTATTGCCAACATAAGGTTTATTTCTACTGCTGATTTTATATATGATTTAGTAGTGCTTATATTATTTTCTCCTATACTTTGTGCTACCTTTACTTCACCACCTACTTTTGAAATCATAATAAATGCCATTGCAAGCCATGGAAAAAATCCCGCTGTCCCAACTGCAGCTACTGCTTTACTTCCAGCTTTACCAACCCATATCATGTCTATCATGTTATATCCCATTTGTATAAATGAAGTCCCCATTATTGGGAGTGATAGTTTAAGTAACTTTTCAGTAATACTTCCTTCTGTTAAATCAAGTCTATTTTTCACTTTCCACCTCTTTTATATTATAATTATAAAATTAAAAAGCCCTTTAATTGTACACTTAAATCAACTACTATGTTTATTTAAGTAAATTTACCATCATAAATAAATTTATTATATTTAAACTCAATAAGTTGAAATAAAGTTACTAATTTAAAATGATTTTTAGCTTCTACTTTTCTAATCTACCATATATTATTTCTCTATAACAGTACATTTAACACCTTGAATATCTATATTATTCTTCCCAGTCATTAATACAAATTCTACTCTGTACAATATACCCCATTTACAAGAATTTACTTATAATATAGCATTTTTAGATTATTTAATATATATTACCTGTCTATGTAGTTTCAAATTGTGTTAACTATAATAAAATATGGTAATGTTTATCATTGATTTTCAGCAATAGATATAATTATATCACTATCTCACCACTATGGTTCTTATTTTAATACCATTAAGTAAATATATCAAAATCACCAACAAACTTGTTATATAGGCCAATATATTCCACTATATTTTCCAAAGATTGACAAGTTTTTTTGGGGTTGATATACTAATACTTAAAATATTTTAAATTCGTATGAGGTGAAGCAATGAACATAAATGAATATATCAAAGACTCTGTTTTAGTTTTTGATGGTGCAATGGGTACATACTATTCCAAACTAAAAAATAGTCCTTTCAATTGTGAAATAGCCAATATAAATGATGCATCTACAATATTGTCTATCCACGAGGAATATATAAAAGCTGGATGTATGGCTATTAAGACAAATACTTTTGCAGCAAATGAAACACTTCTAGAGTGTGATTTTAAAACTGTCAAAGATATTATAAAAAGTGGGTATGAAATTGCATTAGAGGCAACAAGAAATACAGATGTATTTATATTTGCTGATATTGGTCCAATACCTGCTCTAAATGATAGAAATTTGTTACCTGACTATAAGAAAATAGTAGATGTATTTTTAGAAATTGGAGCAACTAACTTTCTATTTGAAACATTTAGTAGTGATGAATATTTACCAGAAATCTCAAGTTATATAAAAGAAAAACAACCAAATGCATTTATCTTAACAGAATTTGCAGTTAATCCAGAGGGCTTTACTAGACTTGGAAAAAGTGGAACTAACATCTTTAAATCTATTTCCAAGGACAAAAATATTGATGCATTAGGATTTAATTGTATCTCTGGCCCACACCATTTATTACATTTTATAAAGACACTTGATATTAATGACAATATAGTTTCTATTATGCCTAATGCAGGCTATCCAACTATTATCAATAATCGTACATTTTTTGAAGATAACTCAGACTATTTTTCAGAACAGATGCTAGAAATATTAAATCAAGGGGTTCATATACTAGGTGGATGCTGTGGTACAACACCTGAATTTATCAAAAAAACTGTTAAAATAATAAATTCTTTATACAAAGGCAATGTTGCCATAAAAAATGATATTTCTCCAAAAGAAAAAATTAAATCTGTAGCAAAAAACGAGCTCTTAGAAAAGCTTGATGGAGGTAAAAAAATTATAGCAGTTGAATTAGACCCTCCTATTGATACAGATATTGAATTTTTTATGAATAGTGCTGAAAAACTAAAAAACTACGGAGTTGATGCAATAACAATTGCTGACTGCCCTATAGCAAGAGCAAGAGTTGATAGTAGTTTATTAGCTTGTAAAATAAAGAGAGAGTTAGACATCACTCCTATTCCACATATGACATGTAGAGATAGAAATATTAATGCTACAAAAGCTCTTCTTTTAGGATTAAATATTGAAAACATAAACAACGTGTTAGTAGTAACTGGAGACCCTATACCTTCTGCTGAAAGAGATGAAATAAAGGCCATGTTCAGTTTTAACTCTTCTATACTAGCAAATTACATAAAAACTTTAAATAAAGATACCTTTAATACTCCATTTAATATATTTGGAGCTTTAAATATAAATGCAACAAACTTTGATTCTCAACTTAAGCACGCTAAGATTAAAATAGAAAATGGGGTTACTATGTTTTTAACTCAACCAGTTTTAACAGAGCAAGCTTTATTAAACTTAAAAAAAGCTAAGGAAATACTTCCTGCAAAGATACTAGGTGGAATTATACCTGTAGTAAGTTACAAAAATGCTTGTTTTATGAATAATGAAATTTCAGGAATTACTGTTTCACAAGACATTATAGACATGTACAAAGATGCTTCAAAAGAACAATCTACTAAACTTGCTATCAATATATCAACTCAAATAGCAAAAGAAATTGAACCTTATGTAGATGGTTATTATATTATTACACCATTTAAAAGAATTGACATAGTATGTGATATATTAGCAGGTATTAATAAATAAAATAATTATAATATAAATACTATTAAGATATTATAATGTTTATTTATTAAAGTATAGTGTAATTTTAAAAAGCCTTGTATTTGAATCTTTTAAGCTAAATTATAGATTGTAATTTTTAGATGATTTTGATAATATAGATGTATATTATGGTAATATTTATAGATATACATTAATTATGGGGAGATTTTGTGAAATATTTTTTTACAAAAAATTTGGGATATGGAAATAAATAAAAAATTCAATAGAGTTGATATGCAAGTTTCAATACTTACTGCAATTATTGTAATAATTTCTTCTTCATGTGTTTATTTTTTTAATTATGCACTCACTTATAATGATATGATTTATACTTTAAGTGAGAGGTCAAGACATATATATAAGTATGTAGAAAAAAATCTTGATAAAGATACCTTTATTGAAATTAATTCTGAAAAAGACCACTCAAAAGAGTCTTATAAAAGTGCTAAAGTGCTATTGGAATCTGTAAAAAATACTACTGGAGTTATGTACTTATACACTGCAAAAAAAACAAAAGATGGCTCATTAGTATATGTTGTTGATGGTTTAGATTCATCTAGAAGCGATTTTAGAAATGCTGGTGATTTGATAGAAAAAGAGATTTGGGGTGACCTTAACAAAGCACTAGATAATAATATATTGCTACCTAAAAAAATAAAAAAAACATCTTGGGGACATATATTTATATCGTACTTTCCCATCCATAATGATGTTGGTAAAGTCGTTGGAGTAATGGGAATTGAATTTGAAGCAAAACATCAATACAATACCTTTAGATTTATAAGTATAGTTACTCCTTTTATAGCTTTATTAACCTGTTTAATATCAGCATTAGTAGCAGTAATCCTGTTTAAACGTATATCTAATCCTACATATACTGATTTTGCCAATACTGATTATCTAACAGGATTAAAAAATAGAAACGCTTTTGAAATAGATATGAATAACTTAAACAATTCAAATCTTAAACAACCAATTTCTATAATGTCAATAGATTTAGATGGCCTTAAAAAAATCAATGATAAATTTGGCCATCAAACAGGAGATTTATACATTAAAAATGCAAGTAAAATTATACAAGATGTAATAAATAAAAAACATATAGTTTATCGCGTTGGTGGAGATGAGTATATAATTATTTTAAAAGATTCCTATCATGAAGAAATAGATAGTATTGTCAATAAGATTAATTTAAAAATAATTGAAGAAAACGCTACTAATGAATTAAATTTATCCATGTCTATTGGATATGCAGTTTTCGATGAAAACTTAGACAACTCTTTATTTGATACATACCATCGTGCAGATTCTGAAATGTATTGTAACAAAAGAAAAATTAATAAAAACGATTAATATTTATTTTAAATTTATATAAAAAAGTCTATTCTATAAACAATAAATTATAAGAATAGACTTCTTTAATATGTGTATTTTTATACAATAACTTCTTTAGTTAAAATTTGCTCTTTTTTCCAAACGATTTTTTATAAATTCATGTATTACCTTAACTAGTACATTTGTAATTAATATCAATACAGCTAGTGCTGCTGCTTGTGCTGTACTTCCCTTATCATCTAACTGTACAATTGATATAGCTGCTACCTTTGAACTTGCTGTATATATAAATACTAGTGCTGATATTGTTACCATAGAATTTAAGAAAAAATACATAAAGTTTTCTAAAACTGCTGGTAAACAAAGTGGTATTGTTACATTCTTAAGAATTGATGCACTATTTATTCCCATTGATTTTGCCACCATGTCTAATTCTTTGTCCACTTTCTTAATAGCTGTAGTTGCAGTTATAAAAGCTACTGAGAAAAAATGTACCACATTGCATATAACCATAATAAATAATGTTCCATACAATCCATTAAACAAGTTCTTAATGTATATTGTATCCATTAGATTAAACTCTAATTTATTAAAGAATAGTACATAAGCTATACCTAACACTAACCCTGGTAATGCCATAGGCAATGTACTTAAAAAATACCCAAATGATTTTAAATATGGAGCTTTTTCTGTTTTTTCGTTTAGATATGCAAATAAGAAAACAAAACTTGTCCCAAGAATAGCTGTCAGTAATGACATTTCTATTGAATTTATAAATGGCTTAATTCCATCAATACTACTTTTCATAGAAAAGTGTTCAAGTGTAAGTCTTAAATCATATGGCCAAACAGATATTAGTGAAGATAAGATTACAGTCAACATTACAGCTATTATTCCAAATGCAATAATTCCTACAATGACTCCAAATATACTGTCTCTTAACTTATTAAATTTAACCTTATATGGGATTGATTTTGAATTTATATATGAATTTTGATTTTTTTCGATTTTTTTAGTTACTATAAAAGATATTATTGCAGGTATCAAAAGTAATATTGATACAGTTGCTCCCATAGGCATATTTTGCTGCCCTATAATTTGCTTGTATACATCTATTGATAATACATTGAAATCTCCTCCAATAACTTTTGGAGCTCCAAAGTCTGTAAAGCACAATGTGAATGATACAAATGCTGAACTTATTAAAGAGTACTTAATGCTAGGTATCGTTATACTTAAAAACTCTCTTATCTTGCTTATTCCCATAGCATTGCTAGCTTCATATAATCTATAATCAGTTGAATTTAGTGATATATAAAGTATCTGAAATGATTGAGGAAATACATATATAATTTGTGCTAATACTATTCCAATTGAACCATATATCGGAATATTTATTCCAAGTAAATTAGTCACTACCCCTTGATTTCCAAATAAATATACCAACCCTATAGCATGCATCATTGTAGGGGCAAACATAGGAAACATCGCTATAGATTTAAGAAGTCCTTTAAACTTAATCTTTGTTCTTGTTAGTGCATATGCATACACTAGTGCGAGAGTTAAAGATATTACAGTTGATATAACAGATACAAATATTGTATTTTTCAGAGAATTTAACAGTGCTTCAGAAGCTAAATACTCTTTAAAATTTTGTAATCCAACAAAAACTCCATCTTTATCTAAAAATGCTTGTACAAACAGATAGATTATGGGCGCCAATAAAAATATTACCAAAGACATAACTAATACTGTAAGCATACATTTTTTTATATCTAAATTCATTTTAGATTTAATATTTAAACTTTTAGAACTTATAGCATTATTATTCATATATTTATGCTCCTTTAACTTTTGGATACTTTAAATAGTATTTTTCATCTATACTTACACTTACAAAGTCACCCTCTACTAAATTTAAATTAACCCATTCTTTTATAGAAACATCACTTATTATAAAATTTTCATTTAATTTATCTTTTATTTCTACTCTCAATAGATTCCCTCTAAATTCTATATTAGATATTGTTCCATGACAATTTTCTTTTGTTGACTTTTCTATTTGAACATATTCTGGTCTTACAGTTAATATAGAATCGCCTCTATCAAAACAGTTTGTATCTCCTATAAATTGAGCTGTAAATAGGTTTTGAGGATTTTGATATATTTCTTCTGGAGTCCCTATTTGCATTATGTCACCGCCATTTAAGATTGCAATTTTGTCTGCCATAGTTATAGCTTCTTCCTGGTCATGTGTTACCATTATTGTTGTTATATTTAATTCTTTCTGTAGTTTTTTAATGTCCATTCTAAGTTTGTGTCTAACTTTTGCATCAAGTGCAGACATTGGCTCATCTAAAAGTAAAAACTTTGGCTCAAGTGCTAATGCTCTTGCTATTGCAATTCTCTGTTGTTGACCTCCTGACAATGCTTTAGGATACTTATGAGCTTCATTACTCAATCCAACTGTTTCAAGCACTTCTCTAACCTTCTTATCTATCTTTTCTTTTGGTACCTTTCTTTCTTTAAGCGGAAAAGCTATATTATTATATGCTGTCATATTTGGAAATAATGCATATGATTGAAATACTATCCCAAAACCTCTCTTTGATGGCTCTAACTCTGTTATATCTTTATCTTGAAGAATTATAGCTCCACTATTTACATCTTCAAGCCCTGCTATTATTCTAAGTAATGTAGTTTTTCCACATCCACTAGGTCCAAGTAAACATAGAAACTCACCTTCTTCAATATCTAAACTAATATTGTTTAACACTCTTTTTTGGTCATAACTCTTGAACACATTATTTATTTTTAAGTAACTCATATCTAATCTCCCCTTATACAATTATATTTGTTTTTTTAATTTTATATTTTAATTTTTCTTATAAATTTCTTTTCTCTATTTCTATTAAAAAATCCATTTAACTTTTACTTACTTTCAGATTTTGAACCATACTTTGATTCCCAAGTTTTTAACACTGCACTTCTATTTTTTGATGCAGAGTTTAAATCAACTTCTTTAATCAGCTGTTCTAATGGACGTTTAGAGTAACCTTTTGGTACAGGATTATCTGTCTTTATAGAAGTCACTGCTACTTCATGTGCATATCTGTCCATAGCTGAATCACTTATTGCCCAATCTAAAAACAATTTTGCTTCTTTTTTTATATTATCTTTCTTAACCAAAGCATTTGCTTCTAAATCCCAACCTGAACCTTCTTTTGGAAATACTACTTCTATAGGTTCTCCACTAGACAATTGCTGTGTAGCTCTATATCCAAGTGTAATGCCTATTGGGTATTCTCCTGAACCAGCTAGTTTTGCAGGTTTCGAACCTGAATGTGTATATGTAGCTATATTCTTATGTAGTTTATCCATGTAATTATAAGCTTCTTTTTCACCCATCATTTGAATAAGTCCTGATACTGTAAGATAACCTGTACCAGATGATGCTGGATTTGGCATTGTTATAAGACCTTTGTACTCTGGTTTTATTAAATCATTATATCCTTTTGGAACATCTAGACCTAATTTTTCAAGTTCTTTGTAATTAACTACTATTGCTGTCTCTGGTACACTCATACCTACCCATGATACATCTTTTCCAGTATCCTTAAATCTCTTATCTACCTTGTCATAATTTTTAGGCTTATATGCTTCAAGTGCCCCATCTTCTTTTAGTTCTATCATATTCATTGCTGATAATCCCCATATAACATCTGCTTGTGGATTATCCTTTTCTGCTAATAATTTTGAAGCTATTACACCATGAGAATCCATAACTATTTCTACATCAATATTAGGATACTCTTCTCTAAATCCTTCCATATAGTAAGTTATTTGCTCTTCTTCTAATGCTGCATATATTGTAAGTTTATTATTTCCTTTTCCTTGAGTAGTTTGTGGTGTTGTTGATATGCAACTTGTCATAAATGCAATTACTACAATACACAGACAAGTAAATATAAATTCTTTCATATCTTCCCCCTTTTTGTGTTTTTGTCTTTTTTTAATTGTTTTTTATTGTTTTTGCTTATGTTTATATAATACACCTAATTTGTTAATACGAAGTTAAGTGTAAATTAACAGTTCGTTAATTTTTAGAAATTTTTGTTAAATTTATTATTTTTTTACAAAGTTCTAGGCATATAGACCATTATATCTTCATAAAAATTCTTATAAAAAACACCCTTTTACCCATATGAGTATGATTTTATTTGAGCTTTTTTATATACAAGGTAGAATATACATAACTTTTACATCTGGAGTATTGAAATGAATATTGAGAGATTAATAGGTAATTAATTGATACCGCCAATTCCGAATATGTGCTTACTTGCACTAAAAAGCCTAACTCCTATAAACTAGGATGTTAGGCTTATTTTTATAAGTATTTAATTATCCAACCAAATCATTTTTCTTTTTTTCTTCAAGTGCTTTTTTAAGCACCATATCCTTAACCTTCATAAGTCTAGTAGTACTTGCTCTCTCATTTTCTTCAAGCTTCATAGCAATATACTTAATAGTTTCAATGTAATTTGGTATCATTACATTTTCAAGAGCATTAACACGTCTACGTGTCTTTTCTATCTCTTGTGCAAGAAGCTGTGCACTTTTTTCACTTTCTGCAAGTCTTAAAAGTGGTTCCATTGCATCTGAAAATGCTTCCATAGCAGAATCTAATTCACCTGATGTAAAAGCAAGACCATAAGGATAAATATCACTTTGATTGTTTTCAGTTTTAAAGTCAAACACAGGAACATCAACACTCATTATGTTTCTTGTAGAAACACCTACAGAAACAGATTGTTTTGGCATCATAAGTGCTGAACCTAGATACTCCTGACTCATAACTGCCCTTGCAATTATAAAATTTTTATAAGCAGCATCGAGAGCATTTTCTGCTTCTTCACGTAATCGCTTATTTTCTCTTACAATTTCAAGAAATTGTTTCATAAGTTCATCAAGCTTATCTTTAAGAAGCTTATGACCTCTTGTCGCAGTTTTAAGGAGTTTCTTAAGTCTAGTCATTTCCATACGTGTTGGATTTATATTTAATCTAGCCACAGATATCACTCCTTAGGCATATATTTTTCAAAATATTCATCACGAATACGTTTAAGTTCACTTTTTGGTAACATACTAAGAAGCTTCCATCCAATTTCTAATGTTTGCTCAATAGTTCTGTCAGTTCTAAATCCTTGTGAAACGTATTCTTTCTCAAATTCATCTGCAAATTTTGCATACATTAAATCAATTTCAGAAAGTGCAGATTCACCCAATATTGCCATAAGTTCTTTTGCATCTTTACCTCTTGAATATGCTGCAAAAAGCTGGTTCATTGTATCTGCGTGGTCCTCACGAGTCTTACCTTTACCAATCCCCTTATCTTTAAGACGAGAAAGTGATGGTAAAACATCTATAGGAGGTTGTATATCTTTTTTATAAAGTTCACGGTTAAGTATAATTTGTCCTTCTGTAATGTATCCTGTAAGGTCAGGAATTGGATGTGTTTTATCATCCTCAGGCATTGTAAGTATTGGAATCATTGTTATAGACCCTTCATGTCCTTTCATTTTTCCTGCTCTTTCATACATTGTAGCAAGGTCAGTATAAAGATAACCTGGATATCCACGACGTCCTGGAACTTCTTTTTTGGCTGCGGAAACTTCACGTAATGCTTCTGCATAGTTTGTAATATCTGTTATTATAACAAGTACATGCATATCTTGCTCAAAAGCAAGGTATTCTGCTGCTGTAAGTGCCATTCTAGGTGTAGATACACGCTCTACTGCTGGGTCATTTGCAAGGTTTACAAATACCACAGAACGGTCAATTGCTCCTGTTGCTTTAAAATCACTTATGAAGAAATCTGCATCTTCAAAAGTTATACCAACAGCTGCAAATACAACGGCAAACTTAGAGTCAGTTCCACGAACTTTTGCCTGTCTTGCAATTTGAACTGCAAGATTAGCATGTGGCAAACCAGAACCTGAGAATATAGGAAGTTTTTGCCCTCTAACCAAGGTATTAAGCCCGTCTATAGCAGAAACACCAGTCTGTATAAACTCAGCTGGATAATCACGTGCTGCTGGATTTATAGGTGCACCATTTATATCAAGTCTTTTATCTGGTATAATTTCTGGTCCACCATCAATAGGTTTACCCATCCCACTAAAAACACGACCTAATATGTCTGGTGAAACTCCAAAATCAAGACTCTTTCCTAAAAAACGTACTTTACTTTCAGCAAGGTTTATACCTGTTGAACTTTCAAAAAGTTGAACAAGTGCAGTATCTTCATTTACTTCTAGAACTTTACAACGACGAATTTCTCCACTTGAAAGCTCAATTTCTCCAAGTTCATCAAATTTTACACCTTCTACGCCGTTTATTAACATAAGAGGACCAGCTACCTCTTGTATTGACTTATATTCCTTTATCATAGTTCTTCAGCCCCCCTCTTTTTAATAAGGTCAGCAAGCTCGTTGTCTATTTCATCTTCAATTGCATCGTAAGCAGCATCTAGTTTATCTTCTTCTACATACTTAGCACGACCAATCTTTTCAAGAACTGAAAGCTTGATAATATCATTTATAGTAACATTTTGCTTAATAGCATCTTGTGCTGACTTATAGAATTTTAGAATAAGCCCCATCATTCTATACTGTTTGTGAAGTGATGTATAAGTATCAACTTCATGGAAAGAGTTTTGATGAAGGAAGTCCTCTCTTATAGAACGAGTGACTTCTAGTATCAATCTATCTCCATCTGAAAGTGAGTCAACACCAACCAATTGAACTATCTCTTGAAGCTCAGATTCAACTTGCAAAAGTTTCATAGCTTGAGCTCTTTGAGCTGAGAAATTATCATTTACATTTTTATCTGCCCATACATCAACTTTCTCCTGATAAAGTGAATAACTTGTTAACCAGTTAATTGCTGGGAAGTGACGTTTATATGCTAATGAAGCATCAAGTCCCCAGAATACTTTTACTATACGAAGTGTTGCTTGGCTAACAGGTTCTGATGTATCACCACCAGGAGGAGAAACAGCACCAATTGCTGTAAGAGTTCCTTCTCTATCATCCATACCTAGACAGTTTACTTTCCCTGCTCTCTCATAGAATTGAGCAAGACGCGAACCTAAATACGCTGGGTAACCTTCTTCACCTGGCATCTCTTCCAAACGACCACTCATCTCTCTAAGAGCCTCTGCCCATCTTGATGTAGAATCTGCCATAAGTGCAACACTGTATCCCATATCTCTAAAATATTCAGCTATTGTAATACCAGTGTATATAGAGGCCTCACGCGCAGCAACTGGCATATCTGATGTATTAGCTATAAGTACTGTTCTTTGCATAAGTGACTCACCTGTTCTTGGGTCTTTTAGTTCAGGGAATTCAAGAAGAACATCTGTCATTTCATTTCCACGTTCTCCACATCCTATATATACAACTATATCTGCATCTGCCCATTTAGCAAGCTGATGCTGTGTAACAGTTTTTCCACTTCCAAAAGGTCCTGGAATAGCTGCTACCCCACCTTTTGTAATTGGGAAAAATGTATCTATAACTCTTTGACCTGTAACAAGAAGTGAATCTGGTGTTTTCTTTTCCCTATATGGTCTTTCTTTTCTAACTGGCCATTTTTGCATCATAGTTACAGCTATATCATTACCTTTTTCGTCTGTGATAACACAAACTGTATCCTCAACAGTAAATTCTCCAGAATATATTTCTTTTATAGTACCTTTTACGCCATAAGGAACCATAATCTTACATTCCACTACAGCAGTTTCTTGAACTACCCCAATTATATCTCCTGCTACGACTTTATCACCAGCAGATTTTTTAGGTTTGAATTCCCATTTAATTGTTCTATCAAGTGAAGATACTTCAACACCTTTAGTTATATTAGTACCTGAAATTTCATACATTTTTTCAAGTGGACGTTGAATACCATCATAAATAGTTGAAATAAGACCTGGCCCAAGTTCAACACTCATAGGCATTCCAAGAGAAACCACTTCTTCTCCTGGTCCTAGACCAGAAGTTTCCTCATAAACCTGTATAGAAGCCTTATCTCCATGCATTTCAATAATCTCGCCTATAAGATGTTTATCAGAAACTCTTACGACGTCAAACATATTCGCATCTCTCATGCCCTCCGCTACAACAAGCGGTCCTGACACCTTTACAATTGTGCCTGTTTTCATATTCTCTCACCTGCAATCATATACTTTATCAAAATTTAAATATTCCCTCCTATATTTTATCAATACATTTTTTAGCATTAACAAAATTTGAGATTGTCTCTTATTCAATTTGCATCTATTCTTTAAATAATATATCTGCACCTATAGCACGTTTACTAGATTCTCTTACTTCATTCATACCTAATCCCATACTTCCTCCAATACCTGGAATAACTATAATAGCAGGAAGTTGATAGTCTTTGTATTTTGCTATTGATTCTTTTGCAAGCAATGACGCCTGTTCTGTAATATAAATTATCGCATATTCATCTTCAACCAACTTATGTATACTTTTTTTAATTTCGTCACTATCATAGGCTGGGAAGATATCTATTCCAAGAGCTAAAAATCCCATGATGCTATCTTTATCTCCAACTACTCCTACCTTATACATAAGCATCCCTTAGCCTTTCTTTTATAGTATCTGCGTCTATATTATTAAGCTTACTAGTCAAAATAATTCTTATTGTTTTTATCTCTGATTCTTTAGCATATAAATATGCAATTAGCGGTTCTAGTGTAAGAGGTTTAAATTTTGCATCTCTAACATATTCCATAAGATAATCATCACAAAGTTTTTCAAAGACAGTAAATCCACTATCCATGCCATTTTTACAGACATCAGAGTAAGAAGTAGATTTAAAACATGATGCTGGAGTGTCTGAAGAAAAAGCTTCTAAGAATTTTTCTTTATCAAGTGAGCCACCTGAAACAAACACATTCATAAACATATCAAAATCTTTCTTCATGTTTTTAACTCTTATAAAACTCTTTAGATTTGTTAAATCACAAACTTTCATAACATAATCTATTACAAATTTATTTTGACTTTCTGTAGCTGTCTCTTTCATACTTGAAAAAGTTGCTTTATCTAAAACAATATCAACCATCTGACCATTTTGTGTTTTACTATAAATATCAAATGCATCTATTATTGCTCCTGCCATTATCTTAGGTAAATCACTAAAACTACGATTTGCTAAAGATTCTTTAAGCTTCGCAAGTGAAATTGTACCTCCATCAATTAAGTACTTTTCACCATCTACACCAGAAATTTCTTCTTTAATCAAAACTTTTAAGTTATGATAATCATTTTTATAAAGGAATACATCAACAAATTTTTCTTCAGGGGCTAGACCTTTAAGAATTTCATATGTTTTAGATAATTCTTGAGTCAAAACATTCTCAAAATTGTGAACATTATTATTTGACGAATCCGTATAACCCGCTTCTGCTATAATTCTTAAAGAGTCTTCAGGGCTTTTAGCTTCTGCCATTTGAATAAACATTTGTCTGTTAAGAAGCTGTTTTTCAAGCACTCTTATTCGTGCCACGGCATAGGGATAAGTTTTTTCTTCTGCCATCTTTTAACCCCCCTCCTTAATTAAACAAAATTTCTGCTGCAATTTGCTCAATATCTTCATGCTCTACTGCAATTATAGCTTCAAACGAATAATTATACTCAATGTCACCTTTTTTAACTATAAAACCTCCAGTAATATCTCTAGTTTCATCAGATACTTTAATGCCTTTTTTAGATAATACATCTTTTAATGTTTTTCTATCTTTTTTAGATAATACTATCTCAGATCCATCTGTACAATTCGCTTTTTCAATCATATTTAATATAATTTGTTCATATTCACTATCTTTAAGATTTAGAAGTTTATTTTTAGCTTCTAAAATTACTGCTTCTAATATCTGTTGTTTCTTTGATAATATTTGTTTCTTAGCCTCCATATAAGCTCCTGATATTTCCTTAGAAGCTGCTTTCTCTGCTTCTGCCTCTGCAAGCTTTGTATAGGAAGCCATTTCCTTTTCAGCTTTTTCATTAGCTGAACTTATCTTTAAATCTGCTTCACTTTTAGCTTTATCCAATATTTCTTGTGCCTCTTGTTTGGCATCAGCTATAATTCTGTCAATCATTTTTTGTTCATTACCCATAGGAGTGCTTCCTCCTTTTCATTTTTTTTACTTATGAATTATATTCTATAATTAACCAACTGCAATTCCATTGTAAGCTAAGAAAGAAACAAGTAGTCCTAAAAGAGCATATGTTTCAACTATCGCTGCAAATGTTATAGCTTTACCAAGTTCTTCAGGTCTTTTAGCAACTATTCCAACCCCTGCTGCTGCTGCCTTACCTTGTGCAATACCTGATACTAAGCCAACTAGACCAATTGGAAGTCCTGCCATAAGAAGTTGTAAACCTTGAGCTGATGTTGGTATCGCATCTCCACCAATAATTCCTGCTTTTGATAAAATAAGGAAAGCTATGATAAATCCATATAGACCTTGTGTACCAGGAAGAAGTTGCAAAACTAGAAGTTGACCGAATTTACTAGGGTCTTCTGTTACAACACCTGCTGCGGCTTGACCTGCTATTGAAGTACCTTTAGCAGAACCCATACCTGCAAATAACGCTGCTATAGCAGCTCCTGATATTGCCAAAAATTGACCATTTCCTAACGCGTTTAAAAATTCCATATTTACATCTCCTTTTTATTAATGCTTGTATATTTTGTTTTATACTTAAACGGAACAAAAGGAACTCCTCCGCCTTCATAAAACTTATTGAAAAATTCTACATACTGTAACCTACTTGTATGAACATATGCACCTAGTGCATTTATAAGAAGGTTTATTGTGTGTCCTACAACACCAATTACAACTGCAAATATTGGACCAGCTATAGCCCCTAAAAGATTGATAACCTGCCCTATAACTCCTGTTGTTAGACAAAGAGCCATAATTCTTGTATAAGATAATATATCAGCAAAATAACTTGTTATACCATAAAGACTTGAAAATCCTTTAAAAAGCTTAACAGGAACACCTTTAAAGCTTCTTCCTTGAGTAAGGATAAGACCTATAGCACCTATAATTGCTAAATATTTACCTACTTCAGAAAATACGCCAATATCTCCTGCAACAAAAGGTATTATAAGTAGACATACCCCTGTTATACATAAATACCAAAACCCTATATCAAAAATTGCATCTATTACCTTTCCATCTCTTATTAATGTATATGCTTTAATTCCCAAACCTACATATATATGGATAATACCGAACAGTAATGACATCCCCATAAGTACCATAACATCCTCTAAAGGATTAATTAAAGCTTTTATAGGAACTAAATCCCCCAAAATACCCCCGAATATAAGACCCCATATAGTAGTTGAAACTCCACAAATACCAATAAGTTTAACTAAATTTCCTTCACCCTTTTTCATTTTTGATTTGTATACAATAAATCCACAAGCTAGGGCAATTATTATCCCATATGCAGCATCACTTAGCATCATTCCAAAGAATACAACATAGAAAAAAGTCATAATCGTATTTGGGTCAATATCTTTTGTGCTTGGACAACTGTACATGTTTGTTACACTTTCAAAAGGTGTTACAAGTTTATTGTTTTCAAGTAGAATCGGGAAACCTTCTTCTTTGTTTCCTTCCTCTGTTTGAACACAACAATCAAACTTTTCTGTGATTTCACTAATTAGGTCGCTTGCACTTTTACTTGGTAACCAACCATTAAGACAGAATGTTGTTTTTGTTTTTACAAGTCTCTCTATAATCTTTTTCTGGTCTCTTTCTATAGTGTAAAAGTCATATAGATTTTCAAGCATGTGTATATTATTTCCATGATTTTTGATTTCTTCTGTCTTATTTTTAGAAACGTTTTCCTGTCTAATTATCATTTCATTGTATTTCTTGATAGCTTGTGATGGTGTCCCTTCCTCACTTGGTAATGTAACTATTGTAAAATTAAATTCTTTAAGAACTTCTGTAGCATTATCAAAAGTTTCTTTTAAAGTAATTAAATAAACATAGTTCATTAACTTGTCAGAATCAATAATTCCAAGAACACTTTCTGGCACTTCATCCTCTAGTCTAACTCTTAAAGCATCAATATTTGCATTTGTGGGTATAGTTCCTAGAATAGTTTTTGTATACTTAGTTTCCATCTTTTCAAAAGGAACATCAAAGTTTACCCATGGCTCTAACATACTTTTATTATTATTTAATAAATTTATGTTACTCCTTATTGTACCTATCTCTTTATTTAGATTATTTAACTCCAAAACTTCAGCATAAATTTCATCTTCTTTTTCACTGTCAGTTTTGTTAAATTCTCTTTTTGGTGCAAACATAGCTTTCTTTTGTTTCACTAGTGAAGAAACAATGTCAATCGCTTGATTCACATGTGCCATCTTCTGTTCTAGCATTATAACCTCTGACTCCTCACCATCTTTTGTAAGATGATTTTTTAACTCATCCATTTCAGTAAGAAAGGCACTATCATCAATCTGAACAAATCCACGGTTCATAAGTAGCTTTAAAATTTGGCTTTTTTGAGCTTCTAAGCCAACAATAGATATCTTGTTCATATTAACTATTGCCATATTATCTCACTACCTTTCCAATAACCGCTTCGATTGCCTTACTTCGTCTTTCTGTCGCAGTTTTTTCAATTTTCAGACATTCACTTTTAGCATCTGCCAAGATTTTATCAACCTCTGCTTTACTGTCGGTGACTGCCTTCTCAACAAGAGTTTCTTCCATAAGCTTTGCTTGCTTTTTTACATCAGTCAAGATGCTTTCACATTCGTTTACAGCATCAGCTCTGATAGACTCTGCATCAGTAACAGCTTTTACTTTAATACTGTCTGCTGTCTGCTCTGCCTCAACAATGCTTTTTATTATTTCAAAAGCCATCCAAATCACCTCTCTTACCTTTTTACTATGTATATAACTAATTAGAGTTTTTTATTCTAATTAGATTACTACCTCATTGTTAAAGTATAAACAGCATTTTTATATAATAATTAATTTTTTTCAACATTTATTTTTTAATAAAACATATTTTAGAGTAGTACTTGCTTAGACTTACATTCTTTTTTGACTTACTTTTAGACTATGACATGAGTATGATTTTTAAATATCATTATTTTCAATAATTATAATTTAAAGCAATATGGTTTGTCAATAGCGTTATTTTGTTTTGAAATTAACGGTTTATCGACATTTTCAATTTTTATTCCAATTTTTTTTTACATATAACTTTATTTATTCCATATAAATTATTTTTATCTTTTTTTTCAACACATAGAATGATAAAACTTATTGTTTTTTTTGAATTTTTAGAAATATCTTATATTTTTTCATCTAACTTTTATAAATCATCAGCTCATATCGATTTTTGTCAGCTTATTTTAGTTTAATTTTTTCTAAATTTATTAGATATAAGTTAATCCTTTTTTAAGATTGATAAAATTTACACTTATTTTTAAATACTTTAGTCCCTCAATCATTATCTTAACTTTAAATAAGTAATACCACTAATTAGTTTATATATTATATATTCGCCAACATGATGAAAAAATCCTCGAACCAATCACTCCAATCTTCAATAGGATATGCAGCTCCTCCATTTACGCTTTTTAAAAGATTGGATGTATATTCTTCTCCTATAGAAAAAAGTTCACCTATCGTTATATCATATCCTCTAGATGTAACTACTTTACAAAATGAATCCATAACATCACGTTGTTTTCTTGTTTCCATAATCTCTTTCTTAAACTCTGAATCGTTCTTTGCTTCATCTAAAATTTTAATTAATTTTTCATTCATTATATACATTCCTTTCTATATAAAAAAGAAGCCATCTAAAAAAACTAAGATGACTTCACTTAATCGTTATAAACAATATTTTTACTAGTATAAAATAATTGGTGTACCTGGTTCTATATTTTCATAGATTTTCTTTGCCTTAGAAAAAGGTGTGTTTACACATCCATGTGAACCTGAAGATCTATATATACCTCCACCAAAAGAACCTCTCCAAGTAGCATCATGAATTCCTATATTTCCATTAAATGGAAGCCAATAACTTACAGGTGAACTATAGCCTTGACCAGTTAAAGAAACATTTCTAGCTTTATAGTTAAGAGGATATATCCCTGATGGGGTAGCAAATCCTCTACCTAAATCGCCTGTTACAACATCTGTTGATACAAGCATTTCTCCATTCTTAAAGAACCACATGTGTTGGTCAGAAAGACTAATCTCAACATATGTATTACCAATATCATCTTTATTACGAGATACAGCTTTTTGTATGTAGATAGGTTCTCTTGTAACATTTTTTCCAGCTTTTACAACATCAACTAAAGCTTCTGCTTCTTTCTTTTTATCTATCAACCATCCATAAATTCCACCTGAAATAGTAATCTCTTTGCCAGTTGCAGTTTTAAATGGTCTTGAATCTCCAAAAGTACTATATTTTTTGCTTAATCCTCTTGTATACTCTACCATCACATCATTATCGAAAGTTATGTCATAATTTTTTTCTGAGTCTACCTTTAACCACTTATTAATCTCAGAACCATCTAAAGTTTCCTTACGGTCACTAAAATCATATGTAACAACTACACTGACATATTTATCTAATGTCTTAATAGCCTCTTTTAACTTTTCTGAATCCTTTGTATTGTTTGGAACTTCATATAATTTACTCTCCTCTAAAGAAACAGAAGTAACACCAGAATTAATTGATTTTTTTACTAATTTATAAAAATCATCTTTTTTTACTTTGTTTCCAAGTACTTCTGGTACTATAACATAAGCATTTTTACTGCTATCATACTTAGGGTATGCACTCTTAGGCTCTACAACATTTTTACTATCAAAACAAGATAAAGCATTAAACCCTTTTTCTAGTAAATCTTTATCATATGAAAGAGTTACCATATTATTATACTCTTTAGATTTAAATATTCCACCAATCCATCCAAACGCACTTTGGCTATCTTTTATTTTTTGAACCTTATCATCTGGTGTAAACTTTAAATCTATATCTTTTGCTTTTATTTGTTCTTTTTTATTGTTTCTTTCCTCTAGACTTAAAGTATAAGAATTAGTACTTGATGTTAATAAATCATTTACTTGTTCAACTGTCTTTCCTGAAGCTTTCACACCATTAATAGTTGTACCAAAGTAAAAATGATTTCTAAAAAAGATTGCCATCCCTATATAAGCTACAATCAAAACACCTACTACTATAGCTATCTTAACTTTTAGATTTTTTTGCCCACTTTCTTGTTTTGCCTCTTTTCCTTCAATCATAACTAAATCCTTTCTTCATTATAATTACCTATGTACTTTACTAGTTTTAAAAAACCTTATTTCTTCTATATACCCAAACTATTATATTATTAATTTATATTTTTAAAGATAGAGTTATTTACATGATATCAATTTATATTTCAGATAAAATGATTATTGTCAATTCCCCCTTTCAAAATCCCTTAAATATAACCTCTGCTATAATAATATATTACCATACTTTTAAGCATCAGTGTGGCTATCTGTCTATTTTTGTTACATTAAACTACTATTTCCAAAAAAAGAAACTAATATCTTGTTAGTTTCCTTTTTTGATTCATTCTTATATATTAGTCTCCAACTTAACATAACGTTGTTATATACATTTTATATAATTATTATTTAATTATTTTAGTTTCTATATCCTTTCCATCTGCATACTCTTTAAGTAAATCCTTAGCGTATCCAAAGTACTCTTCAATATCTGATTCCGAACTAAATGAAAATATACAAATTAGTATTTCAATTGCATCTGTTGTTATCATAGCTCTCTCGGAATCACTAGTTGGGCTTCCAAATTTACCTAATGAATCAGATAATATAGGTAGATTTTCTATATTTATCAACTCTTTTCCAATACCTTTATACTGCTCGCCTTCATCACCTACAGTAAAACATATTGGTGGATGTAGTTTACTTACATTATATGTACCAACTGGATATAATGATTTTATAGATATTAGATTATTTATTTCAACTATATTATTTATTGTATATAGACCCTTACCTTGAACAATTCTTCTAACTAATGCTTCTGAAGACGTTCTATATCTACTTGGATTTTTACCAAGTTCTTTATATGCATCTCTTGCATCTTTAATCTTATCCAATTTCGTAATATCTTCAATTTCTAGCTTTTGATTCAAAATATCACAAAACTCATTTATCCCATTTATTAACTTTTCTGAGCTTTTATTTACTACTACTTTTGCTTGGATACATCCTAATTTTGCATCAGGCCATTTGTCCTTAAGTTTTTTATCAATGCTTATATCTATCATACTCAAACAACTCCTATCATTAAATTTTTATTTAAGTTTTTTATCATCTATACATTATAGTACTATTCTTTTGTTAATAACATATTTATATCCAAAATAATTTATTTTTAACAGATTTTTATAAAAGATAATTACTTTCCTCATATCTGAATCTTACAAAATAAAAACACTAATTATCTAGCAAGCATTTATTAAATCCAAGCATATATAATAGTGTTTTATATGAAAAAATAAATTTTATTTTTAAAGTAATTTCATAAAATTTTGAACTGGCATTGGTCTTGCAAAATAAAACCCCTGAACTAAATCACATCCAAATTGCTTCATTAACTCAGCCTGTTTCTTACTCTCAACGCCTTCTATAATTACAATTAAATCTAATGATTTTGCTAGAGATACTATAGACTTTGCTATATTACGACTTTTCTCATCATTTTCAATACCATTAAGAAAAGACTTATCTAATTTTAATACATCAATTGGCATGTCCCTTAGACAACTAATAGAAGAATAACCTGTTCCAAAATCATCCATAGAAATTGAAAATCCATGCTTCCTTAATTCATTTAAAACACTTTTTAGTATATTTAATTCATTAATAACTACAGTTTCTGTTATCTCTAATTCAATTAAATTTGAATGTATGTTATATGTTTGGATAGTACTATTGATAAATTTTACAATATCTGGTTGATATAACTCAACTCTAGATAGGTTTACTGAAACTGGTACTAATTTTTTCCCTTGTTTTTCCCATTTAGATAAATCGCTACAAACTCTTTCAAATACAAATCTACCTATTTTTAAAATCAATTGACTTTTTTCTGCTATTGGAATAAATATAGCTGGACTTATAAACCCATGTTCAGGATGATTCCATCTTATCAGTGCTTCACTTCCTATCATCTCACCATTTACAAGTGAAAACTTAGGTTGATAATAAACTTCAAATTGATTCTTTACTAATGCTGTCTTTATATCATCTAAAATTATAGATTCCTCACTAAGCTTATTTCTAACATCTTCATTATAAATAGCATAGTTTATGTTTTTACCTTTGGCAATAGACCTTGCCATATTAGCTTTATTTACAGCCTTTTGAGCATCTACTTCTCCTTCTTCTACGAAGTAAATACCCACACAAAGAGAAATTTCAAATACTGTATTTAGATTATTTTCAATATTACTTCGTATACTATCAATTTTTTTTATAATTTTATTTCTTCCATTTTTGTATTCACAAAAAATAGCAAAATAGTCACTTGAAAGCCGTGCATATATTTCACCTTCTGTTAGTTCCTCTTTTAAAGCACTTGCTATAGTAATTAATAGATTATCACCAAATTCATATCCAAAAGTATCATTAATCATTTTAAAATTATCAATATCAAAATATACTATAATATAATTTAAAGATGGTTTATTTAAAAGATACTTACTACATTCTCTATAAAATTTATTTTGATTTCCTATATGTGTAACTCTATCTTCATATGCTAAACTTAATATTTCTTTTTCATTAGATTTTTTTATGTACATTATATAGAAAATAATTGCAATAAACACAAATATAATCAATAATACTGCATATACAGCTCTCTTAATAATTTGCTCAGAATTACGGAATATAACATTTTCTGGAATTGAAAAAATCAAGTTCCAATCCTTTATATAATTATCTTTTTTCTTTCCATTATCCATAGTAGCATATCCTAGGTATCGTCTTTCTCCTGACATATTTAAGATTGCAGCACCTGTTTTATTTTCTTCTAATTGTTTTTTTAATTGATTTACATCTTTAATATCATTATCCTGCTTTAACAATTCATAAATATTTCTTGATAATCTATCTTGTTGAGGATGAAGTATAACTGTCCCATTATTTTTTACAACATAAGATATACTATTATTTTCATAAAAAGATACATTTATAAGTTTCATTAGAGTATTGACATCATAAGTACAATACAAAACTCCAACTACTTTATCATTATTTAATATTGGTACTGAGATAGTAATCTTTTTTACAGACTTATTTACTTCATCAATATATGGGCTTGAAACATACTTTTTACCATTAATTGAATTTTTGAAGAATTCTCTATCCTTAACAGAAAACTTATTACCCTTAGTATTTTCTGCATTCCCATTTATATCAACAATTGCCATAGTATAAAATTTTTGGTTTTCCATTTCATCTAAAAGCTTTTTTATTTTTTCTTCATTAGACATGTTAGGATTTGAAGTATAATAACTTGAAAAAATATTTAAAATATCTAAATCTTTTTCAATTTGTCTTTGTGCTAACTGAGAACCTTGTATCGCAACTTCTTTTATATGTACTTCTGCCTCTGATATAAGAAGTTTTCTTGTATCTTCTATATATAGATATCCTAATATCAGAAATAATGATGCCATTAAAAGAATTATAATTAATGTAACACTTTTATTTCTTTTAGTCATCTTACCCCTCCCTTAATTAGTCAACACTTTATATCCCTATTTATATCTTTATTAATACAAATTTATTACTTATCTTACATACAAATATACCCAAATATTACATATAGATTCATTCTAATTATTATAATAACATTATTTAATTGAATTTTGAATTAAAGTTTCAAAACTATTTATGTTTTTTTAAATGAAAAATCCCATATACAATGATATTATATATCTAATGTATACAGGATTTTAGTTTATTTATTTTATAGTAAGTTTTATAGTAAATTTATTTTCCATAATATGAATTTAAATACATTTCTTTTATTTCATTCATAAGAGGATATCTTGGATTCGCACCTGTACATTGGTCATCAAAGGCTTGAATCACCATTTCATCTAGTGAATCTATAAATTTAGATTCCTCAACACCAAATTCTTTTATAGTTTTAGGAATACCAACTTTACTCTTTAAATCTTCAATAGCTATCAATAAACTTTGGAATTTTTCTTCATCAGAATTTCCTTTTAATCCCAAGAATGAAGCTATTTCAGCGTATCTCTTTAATGCCTCTGGATACTTATATTGAGAGAAAGCTCCCATTTTCTTTGGTGCATTAGAAGAATTAAATTTCATAACACCTGTTATTAAAAGAGCATTTGCAACACCATGTGGTACATGATGGAAAGCACCTAACTTGTGAGCCATAGAGTGACAAACACCTAAAAATGCATTTGCAAAAGCCATTCCTGCCATTGTAGAAGCATTTGCCATTTTTTCTCTTGCTTCTGAGTCTTTTGCTCCATTATCGTATGCACGTGGAAGATATTCAAATATGCTCTTAATAGCTTGTAAAGCTAGACCATTTGTATAGTCAGTTGCAAGCATAGATACATATGCTTCTAATGCATGAGTCAAAGCATCAATACCAGAAGCAGAAGTTAATCCTTTTGGCATATTCATCATCATATCCGCATCAACTATAGCCATATTTGGCATCAACTCATAATCAGCTAATGGATATTTAACACCTGTATCTTGGTCAGTTATAACTGCAAATGGAGTTACTTCTGAACCAGTCCCTGCTGATGTTGGTATAGCTACAAAACTAGCTTTTTCACCCATTTTAGGGAACGCATACACTCTTTTTCTTATATCCATAAATCTCATTGCTAGGTCTTGGAAATCTACTTCTGGATGCTCATATAATGTCCACATTATCTTACCTGCATCCATTGCACTTCCTCCACCTATAGATATTATTACATCTGGATTAAACTCTCTCATAGCTTTAGCACCTATCTTAGCACATTCTAAAGTTGGGTCTGGTTCAACTTCAAAGAAAGTAGTATGCTTGATGTTCATTTCATCTAATAAGTCAGTAACTGTCTTAGTATATCCATTATTGTAAAGGAATGTATCTGTTACAATAAAAGCTCTCTTTTTATTCATTACATCTTTAAGTTCTTTTAACGCCACTCCTAAACAACCTTTTTTAAAATAAACTTTTTCTGGTGCTCTAAACCAAAGCATATTTTCTCTCCTCTCAGCTACTGTCTTAATATTAAGTAAGTGCTTAACTCCTACATTTTCAGATACTGAATTTCCTCCCCAAGAACCACATCCTAAAGTAAGAGAAGGAGCTAGTTTAAAATTATATAAATCACCTATACCACCTTGAGAAGAAGGAGTATTAATTAAAATTCTACAAGTTTTCATAGCTTTAGTAAATTTATCAAGCTTTTCTCTCTGATTTACATCATCAATATATAATGAAGATGTATGACCAAACCCTCCATCTTCTACCAATTTTTCTGCTTTACTAACTGCATCATCAAAGTTGTTTGCTTTATACATTGCAAGTACTGGTGAAAGTTTTTCATGAGCAAAAGCTTCTTCTATTTCAACTGATTCAACCTCACCTATTAAAACTTTAGCATCAACTGGAACTTCAAAACCTGCTAATGTTGCTATTGTGCAAGCTGTTTGACCAACGATTTTAGAGTTTAATCCCCCATTTACTAAAATTACATTTCTTAATTTTTCTGTTTCTTCTTTATTTAATAAGTAAGCACCACGCTCTTTAAATTCTTTTTTAACTTCATTATATATATTTTCCAATACTATAACTGATTGTTCAGAAGCACATATCATACCATTATCGAATGTCTTAGATACAAGAATTGAATTTACAGCAGTTTTTATATCTGCGCTGTCATCAATTATTGCTGGTGTATTACCTGCACCGACTCCAATAGCTGGTTTTCCAGATGAATATGCTGATTTAACCATTCCAGGACCTCCTGTAGCAAGAGTTAAGTCAACTTCCTTCATAACAGTCGTAGTTAATTCCAAAGATGGCTCATCAATCCATCCGATTATACCTTCAGGAGCTCCAGCCAGAACAGCAGCTTCAAGAACTACCTTTGCTGCCTCTATAGTAGAATTTTTTGCTCTTGGATGTGGAGAAAATATTATTCCATTTCTAGTTTTTAGAGCTAAAAGTGATTTAAATATAGCAGTAGAAGTTGGATTAGTTGTAGGTATAACTGCTGCAACAACTCCTATTGGCTCAGCTATTTTAGTCATACCAAAGGCTTCATCTCTCTCTATAACACCACAAGTTTTAGTTTCTTTATATGCATTGTATATATATTCTGATGCATAGTGATTCTTTATAACTTTATCCTCAGCAATTCCCATACCAGTTTCTTTTTGTGCCATTATAGCTAGAGGAACTCTTTGCTTATTAGCTGCTAAAGATGCTGCTAAAAAAATCTTATCTACTTGCTCTTGAGTGTATGTAGCAAAGATTCTTTGAGCTTCTCTAATTTTTGCTAATTTTTTAACTAAATTTTCAACATTATTTACAACGCATGCATTATCTGCCATAGCTTCTTCTCCCCTTTTATTTTCTATTATAATCTGTTCTTTATTAGCCATTTCAATGCCCTCCTAGAATAGTATAATCTTCTTTTTCTGTTAATTTATTAACAGTATAGCATGTTATCTTCGCATTTTCAAGTTATTTTTTTAACATTTTATTTTTTGTTTAGTATTATATTATTTATATTAATAATAATATGCTTTACAAATATCTAGATTAACTATATATTACTTTATTTTTTATATAAATTGTGAATAAATTCATCTCAATACTTAAGGATAACGTTATTATTTTAACACTTGTATTTTCATTTTTTAATGAAAAAATTAAAAGATTTTTTTCAAGTATAGTATTGTATAAAAGTTATAAAGAAAAAAATACATTAAGAAGAAAATAAAGACTTAAAGAGTAAATTAAATACTCTGAGATATGCAAACAGTTATAATATGTATTATAATTAGAGATATACACACTGATAATTTTTATATACTGTGAAATAAAATATACTTAATATATTACAAGTTAAAGTCCAGCAAATAAGATTGCTGGACTTTGTTAATATTACTAAATATACATGTATATCAGATTACATCATTAATCTATTGATGTGGACTTTTTATAACAGGTTGTAACTGTTTATTATCAAGAGCAAGCTCTATTGTTGGAATTATTAACTCTGTATGTGCAATCATAGAATTAGGCTTTGCATTACAATTATCTTGACCAAAAGGTACAAAATATATGTTTTTAGAGTTAAGAAGAGTTCCAATGTTTTTGAAATTAAAACTTAGAGCATCATTAGTTGATATTGATACTACAAGTGGTTTATCATTGCGAAGATGACCTTTTGCTGCCATCAATACTGGAGAGTCTGTAATGCCATTTGCTAGCTTAGCAGCAGTATTTCCAGTACAAGGGGCTATTATTATAATATCAGCAATTCCTTTAGGTCCAAATGGTTCTGCTTCTTCAATTGTAACAATAGGTTTATTTCCTGTCAGTTCATATGCTTTTTTCATAAATTCCTCAGAATTTCCAAATCTACAATCTATATTTTGTGATACATCTGAAAATATAGTGTGTACATTTGCTCCTGCTTTTACCAAATTCTCTAACTCTATAAATATTTTATCATAAGTACAAAACGAACCAGTAAATCCTACTCCAATTGTAAGTCCTTCAAGTCTCATCTCTAATCCCTTCTTTCATTTATAATATTTTCTATAGCGTTAACAAGAATTTCACCAGATGTCTTTGGTGAGTATTTACCAGGAAGCCCAAGACAAAGATTTGCATTAATACCTAAATTTTGTGTAACAGAATAATCTAATCCACCAGGAGAAGAAGCTATATCTATAATAGTTACTTCTCTTGATACTTTTTCTAATTTTTCTTTTGTTAAAATACATTCTGGTATGGTATTAAAAATATAATCAAACTTTAAAAGATTTTCATCAAGTTGATTTAAAGAAATACTAGAATACCCAAATGCATTAGCCGTACTCCTTGCATCATTATTTCTTGCTCCAACACATACATTTGCATCTAAAGCATATAATTTTTTAGCAAGTATTTGTGCACACCTTCCAAAGCCTAGTACTAGACAGTTACTTTGGTGCATATTGATTAGACTTCTTTTAATCGCTTCTGCTATAGCTCCTTCAGCTGTAGCAACTGCATTTAAAATAGCAACATCATTCATCTTCATAAAATCATAAACCTGAATAGAGTGTTGCTCACAAAATTTGTAAACTTTAGTTGGTATGTTTCCTCCAAATAGTATTTGATTAGGAGATAAGTTAATTAACAAGTTATCAATAGTAGCATCGAGACAACCATCAGTATTTTCAATACTAAATTGATTTTTTGTAAATGGAATTGGACATAAAATAATGGAACTTTTGGATAGTGCTTCAGCTAGTGAAGTTGCTTTTCCAGCGATTCCATTTATAATTTCATTTGCTATTCCATATATAACTACAGAATATCCTTTATTAATTAGTTTTTTTACCATGTACACTTGTCGCAGGTCTCCGCCTATAACAGTTATATCGTATTGATTTGACATATTGTAAGCCTCCTTTACTATATACAATATGTTTTTATCAATATATTGGTTCACTAAAATTATTAAATATTATACTTCTAACATTTCTAATAGTGCCAATCTATCTATCTTTTCAGAAGATGTATATGGTAATGAATCTAAAAAAATAATTTTTCTTGGAATTTCATTTCTAATTAAATAATTTCTAATCTTAATCAATAAATCCTTTTTTGTAATCTTACCTATGGTTGTTACAAATAATGCAATTTGACTTCCCCTTATAGTATCTAAATAAGGTAATGCAACTGCATCTTCAACTTGAGGAATTCTTTTTACTATATTTTCAAGTTTGATAGAACTGACTTTAAATCCACCAATGTTTACAACATCATCACTTCTTCCTTCAAATATCAAATATCCATCATCATCAAAATATCCAATGTCATTGACAGAATAAGGCTCTGATGCATTATATACTGCATATTTGGTATTTACAAAAATTATTCCATCCTTAATATATACATCTATTTTTGGAAATGGTTTACCTACACTTAGTGGTTTCTCAATCAATTCATCATAACACAAATATGTAATGTAGTTTAATTCACTTGCTCCATAATATAAAATGATTTCAGAATCTGGCATATATTTTTTTATTTTTATTGCTGTATCCTCAAATAACAATTGAGAACCTGTAAAAACACTTCTAACTTTAACTATTATCTCACTTAAATATTTAACCAGTAACTGAAGCTTTGTAGGTATAAGATATATATTAGTTATATTATATTGTTTTATTACATTTATCCATGTTTTACAATTTAAACCTGAATTTATTACAACACTACCACCTTCATATAGTGCTGACATTATAGAATTTAGATTTCCTGTAAAACTAAGTGTTCCATTGATAAATAAAATAGAGTCCTCAGAAATATGGAAAATTTCATTTTGTATAGGAAAAAATCCAGCCCAGCTTTCATATGTTCTATATAATACTTTTGGTACATTTGTAGAGCCTGAAGATAAAGCTCCCATACAAATCTCTTTATCTAAATAGTTTAAAATATTATTATATTGATATACATTTATACTATAATGTTCTGTAGAAGAATTAGCTACCTTTAATATTCTATTGCAACTACCATTAGATAAATAATTTATATCTATATTCTCATCTGATATAACAATTGAAATATTATTCTTTATTAAAATATCACTTAATACTATTTTAGAAAGATTATAATGACAAATGATAGGAACATTATTTGAATAGTTAACACCTAAAAAACTTACTAATTGGAACTTTATATTTTTAGAATAAATTAAAACAGGAATATTTTCACCTATAGAAATCTGTCTCCCAATCTCCTCACTATCTCTTAATATATTGTCATAAGTATACTTTTCTCCATCTATAATCAAAAAATCTTTATCTTTATAGTTGTTTCTTTTTACTTTTAAAAGTTCATAGTAATTCATAATCTACACCCTTTCAATCAATAAAGCAGAACCCAATCCTCCAGCAGCTGCTATAGAGCAAATTCCATACTTCCCATTAGTCTTTTCAAGTGCTTTTAAAAGATGTAACGCAATAATTGCACCAGAAGCACCATATGGATGACCATATGCTAAAGCCCCTCCAAATATATTATATCTATCAATTAATTCTGGATATTTTCTTTGAAATAAAACATCTATAACTGCAAATGCTTCATTAAATTCAATAGCAGATATGTCCATATAGTTAAGCTTTTCTATATCCAAAAGCCTCTCCATAGCTTTTATAGCAGATGTTGGACTTAATTGTGGCTCTGTTCCTATTGTACAAGAATTGATAACTTTAGCCTTTGGATTCTTTTTTGTATTCTCTAAATATTTTTTAGAACACAGAATAAGAAATGAAGCCCCATCATTAATAAGACATGCATTTGCTGCATTTGTAATACTTCCCTTTCCTAAAATTGAAGGTATCCTATCTAATAATCTTTGGCTCATTTTATCACGTATACCTTCATCATATGTATTGCTATCTATAGGAAATATAATATCTTCAAGAAATTTTTCTTCTCTTGTGTTTTTTGCTCTTCTATGACTTTCTTTCACCCAATAATCTAATTCTGCTTTCTCAATTTTATATAACTTTGCCACTCTTTCTGCACCTTCAAGCATACTATTCTCACTATTATTATCTGGAGAAAATTGAGCAACTGCATAGCTTGGATTATTAATATTATATCTCCTATCGTTTTTATGATATGTACGCATTGGTTGTAGAGAACTACTCTCAAAACCTCCTGCAATAATTAAATCGCATTGCCCAGATTTAATCTTTGAAAATGCTATATCTAAGCTCATCATAGCAGAAGCACATTGCATATCTACAGTAAAAGCAGGAACTTCACTTTCTATTCCCGCTGTTAAAGTCATTAATCTTGTGATATTTCCTCCTGTACCAACTGCATTTCCACATATAATCTCATCAATCTTATCAATCTCATACTTTTCAATTAGGTGTTTTAAAACCTTTGCTCCTAGTAATTCTGGTTGAACACATTGAAAAATTCCATTTTTTAGACCAATATGACTTCTTAATCCTCCTAGTATAAAAACATCTTCCATACATTATATCCTCTCTTCATCATAGATTTCTTTTTAGTACGTTATTTAATTTAACACCTAAAAAAGATGCAATAATTGCTTTTATTGTATCTCCAATTAAAAATGGTACAACAGCTGCAAAAAGTGCTGCTTCTACCGTCATTTGATTAAAGTAACACATAAATACTGTTCCCATAAAATATATAATAGGCATACCAACAAAAATTGTTATTGGTATATATCTCTTAATATCATTATTTTTACCTTTTAATAAGCTAATAATTAGTGCTGCAAATAAAAATCCAAAATAAAAACCACCTGTTGGACTTAGTAATTTACCAATTCCAGATGCTCCTCCTCCAAATACAGGTATTCCAATTAAACCTATCATTATGTATACACCAACTGTACTAAATGCTTGTCTTGGTGTTAATATTAAAGCTATTAGATTTATCATTATTGTTTGTGCTGTTACTCCTGCTGGTGTAAATGGTAATGGTATATATATGTATGATGATATACATAATAATGCTACACATATTGACATTTTAGTTAAATCTTGAATATTTACTCTATTATTTTTCATTTTCATAATTCCCTTCATATGTCTTATTCAATTTAGTTTATATGTACATATACAAATCTTCTATTAAAGCTTTGTTTTAGTATAAAAGAAAGCTGTTTTTTTGTCAACCTAAAATATTGTATAGGTTTACATTCAACTTATAAGTAAACTTGCTTCTAATCCTTTATGTTTTAATGGTTATTTATAAAATTTTACTTATAAACAAATCTATTTGCCCTATACTTGTAAATTATAATATGATATATTTTATATGAGATTTTATTTCATATAATAAATTAACAAGGAAGTGACAATATGAAAACTAATGAAAATCAATTAAACAACATAGATAAAGAACTAGATGAACTTAGTAAAAAAGTTTATCTAGAATCCCCAGATTTTTGGATAAGTATTTCTGATAAGATAGTAGATAAAGTTTTTGATGAAATGTTATTATTTTTTGCAGTAAAATATGATTATTACAATATACTATCTTTTGCAATTGAAAACAATTATATAGATTTAAATATGCCATCAAAAAATAAAGACTATCCAGATATAATGAGTCATTTTTTATACACAGCAAAACAAAATAAAGATAAAAAGATTTACAATTACCTTTTAAACTTAAATAAAAAATATACCATAGGTGAAAACTCCTCTTTAGATGATTCAAATCGCAATACTGAAAAGGACACTTTTGAAAAAAAAGATGTATATATTCCAAAATATATGTGTCCAAATTGTAATACAAATATTTTTGATACAGGCTATAGAGTGTCAAATGATATAACATATAAATTTTCTTTTCAAGATGCTGAACCGATTGAAGTATCTAATGAGATTTCTTCTATTAAATGTTGTAATTGTGATAAATTAATAGAGAATGTAACTACTGACAAATTGTATAGTATTTGTAAAATTCAAAACTGTGATAATTGTGGCTCTAGCTTAACTAAAGTAGGAATTATTGCAAAGAAAAAAATGGAGTTTAATGAGAATACTGAAGAATTTGGGTATGTTTCAACGTCTTATTGTTGTAGCAATTGTGGTTCTGAAATAGATTCTTCTCAACGAGAATATTTTAAGCTTTAATATTTTATATTTTAAAAATAATTTCAAATAAGAATACTATGTTATTAAATATTATTATAGAAATTTTTGTGGACATATTTGGAGATATAATTTAAATGCTTTTTACATAGACACTTTAATAGTAATTAAAATTGCTATGAAATTAGATATTATTAAACTAATTTCATAGCAATTTTTAGTAATATAATTTTTATTAATTTTGGACAAATTTTATTTTCTATCTCTTTAATGTACCGACCATAACTCTTAAATCAATTATTATATTAGATATCCCTGACTCTATCAACCTTAAAATCTCTTCTTCATCTGATGTTGATGTTAAAGGAGTCATTTTAACTAAGTTCATTAAATTTAATATATTGATATCAGTTTTATAATTGATTCTATTTTCATAAATTACATCAAGGTGTTTTTTAAATCCAGCTACAATGTTTTTATTATTATAATCATTATTCTTTATATTTCCCTGTATACTTTTCCTTATTTCTTTTAAATAATTTGATTATTGTACAATCTTTACTATTATTCCATCATCATTTAAAGCCCTTGTAAATTCCTTATAATTTGCAGGAGAAATTATATTTAATATTTTTATCTTCATATAATTTATTTAAGAAATATCCTTCTCCACATCCAGCATCTAAAATGTGGTTATGCATTACATACTTTGTTTCTTCTATTAAATTATCATATACTTTAGAATTATATATTTCATGTCTTGATTCAAATAATTCTTTATCATAAATAGTTTTAGTATTACTATTCAATTTAAACAGCACGAAATTATGGCTACTTATATAAGGTATATTTTTCTATCTTATATAAAATTATGTTATAGGTTTTTGTAAAATAGCCACAACTTGTGCGCTATCCTCTTATTCTAAAATAATACATAAATGCTCTTTTATTCATTATTTTATCCTCCCATAGTTATATATTTTGTAATATTGATTAAATTACAAGCATATATAATTCATGATTTTAAAGTTTACTATTATAAAAATACATCTATTCGAGTAATAAATTCTTTTATTACTATTCTAATGTGAATATACTAAAGTTGTTTACTATATTCCATTATATATTCTTTAAATCCTGAATCTTCATTTATTTGTTCTTTTACTATATTAAAACCTTTTTTGATATAAAATACAACTGCCTTTTTATTATCTTTATATACTGCTAAACTTAGATTTTTATATTCTTTAAGTGCATAGTCTAAAAGTTTACTTCCTATTCCTAAGTTTTGATAATTTGTACTTATAAACAATGCTCCTATAAATTCATTGTCTATAATACTTATAAATCCTTTTATTTCTTCTTCGTCATCATATACAAAAGTTTCAGATATAGGCATATATTCGTTTTTGACAGTATTGTAGTTATTTTTCCAATAATCTTTATTTATAAAATCATGTGCTTTGATTGTACTTTCTTCCCATATTTCCATTATTTTTTCTATATCTTTGTTATTTGATTTTCTTATCATAAATTTTATTTCACCTCATTTTTTTATTGCTTTCTTATTATTATTTATAGAATATGTATGTTTTATTTAGATATTATTTAGTTAATATAAAACCTAATAGCTTTGAAACTTCTTCTACTTTCCAATCCACTTTACATACAACTTAGTTAATATAAAACTACTATCATGATTAAAAGACATAAATCGTACACAAATCTCTCTCAACTACTATATTAACACTAGACCGTGAACTATACCTGTCTTAATATAAAACTAATTAAAAAAATTAGTAAAGTTTTCTCAATTTTTCAATTTCAGATAGGATATCATTCTTCAGTCTCTCAGGTTCTATGACTTCAACATAAGCTCCCATACTTAAAATCCAGCTTTTTATTTCCTCATAACCTCTCATTTTAGCTTTAAACAATATAGATTCTTCATCAACATCACTAATTTGTTGATTATTAACCCATACCTTTTCCCTTATAATTGTTGCAAATGGTTGCTTAATTTTTATAGCTATATTAATTTCTTCTCCTTTGTAAATACCTATACTATTCTTACTATATTCGTTCCAATTGAAATTTCTATCTACAATATATTTTTCGTCTAAAACAATATAATCTTTAATTCTACATAATTTAAAATCTATAAACTTAAGTCTTTTTTCACAAAAAGCTACCATATAAGTATCTGATTTATAGTTAAACAAACCATATGGATGTACAACTCTTTCACTATTTCCAGAATTCAAAGAATAATATTTTATCTTAATTTTACGTTTTGTTGTATATGCTCTAGTTATTTCATTGCATTTCTTTTTTTCAAATCCATAATCACAATTACATTTTGCTTGTATTGTGAAATAATCCATATATGTATCGCTTTTTTCCCCTGTATTTAATACTGCTTTTATTTTGTCTACAATATTATTAAATTCATTTTTATAAATATCATTATTATACTTTAGTTGTGAATTTATCATATCTAGAATTGAAACTTCATTATCTAATAATCTAATGTATGAAAGGCTATTACATTTATCTATTTCATAACCACCATAAATTCCAGGTGTTGAGTTTACAAATATGCCTGCTTGTTCCAAATATTCTTTGTAACTTTTTATTTGCCTTTCACTTACTTCCAACTCTTCTGCTAACTCTTTGCATTTCATTTTACCTCTACTTTGAATTAATATCATCATTCTCAATGCATTAGCTAATTTACTAATAAATAACACCCCCTAATAACATTAATTAATATTTTATATTATTTATTTCTACAGATATGTGCATATAACCTCTTTATACTTTATATAAGTAGAATATTTTTATAATTTTGACATTTATTATGTCATATTCGTATAGAATCTTAATAATTAATACAATAAAAAATATTACTGAAAAAATAAACATTTATAATTTCAGTAATATTAATTAATTTTAAACCTTTTTGTTATTAGTTAATTATATCCATTAAAAATTGACTAAATTTAATCTTATCTCTTTTAAATAACTATTTCTTACAAGTAAGAAATACACTATTTGAACTATAAACAAGCTTCCCATTACTAAAATCGCAGATGACGCAACCTCTATATCAAATGAATTTTTCAGTGCAGTAAGTGCAAATATCGAATGTATAACAGCTACTACATAAGGTAACAAAAACACAATCCCAATCTCAATGGTTGAAGCTCTCTTAATCTCCTTATATGTCATTCCCAATTTATTTAACTGTTCATACTTTTTCTTGTCAACTTGACAATCCATATAAAACTTATTATATAAGAAACTGCTTGTAGTAACAAAGAAAATTAAACCTATAAATATTGCTAAAAACATAAATGTAGAATATGTTAGTTTACCAGTTTCTATCATTAATTCTTTGGAGAAAAACAAATATGGTTGCATTCCAGACTCATTATCAAATTTATCTTCGAATTGTTTACATACATCTATAGTTTCACTTGAACCTTTTACCTCAAATGCTGAGAATCTATCTACTATAAATTTTGATTTTATACTATCATAAAAATTATCCTTTACCACATACATATTTTTATAATATGCTGGCATAACACATTCTTCTACCTGTTTTGCCACTCTTAAGCTTATATTCCCTATAATGACATTTTCTTTTACCTTTTTATTACCAGGTAGTCCTGATGAAAATAATGATATACATTCATTATCTTCAAAATTTATAGGCTTAACCCCTATACTCTTCGTAATTTCTAAGTACTTGGATTCTTTAATTATTCTTACATTAAAATCACTTTTCTTAGGAAATACAGTTTTAAACTCACCATTAACTCTTTCATAATCTATACCTTCTTTTTTTAACTTACTTTCTATAAAACTCATTCTTTCCTTATCTTTCTCTTTACTATCAGGTTTATTAGTGTCATTATGCAGAGTCATTGTTGAATAATATATTGTGTTAGGGTATATTAAATTAATTTGACGTTTTACATCTTTCCAAAATGAGTAAACTGTACCTATAGCAGTGAATGCCACTGCAGAAGTTATAGTTATCAAAAAGAATATCCTAGCATTATCCTTTACCTTATAAATTAAATTTGAAATCCAAAGCATATTTGTATTTCTTCTATAAAAACTTTTCTTCATCTTCAATTTTTTTATAAAGTACACACTAAATTGAGAAAAGAATAAATAAGTTGCTACTATAGTAAGAGATGTAACTGGAACTAATCGTAAATAAGTTGTATACTGGTCAGTTGATGTAACAGCACTATAATATGCTATTACAAACAGACAAATACTTAATATAGCAAGTATTAGTGATGTTTTAGGCTCTGGTTTTGGAGTTTTTGTACCTTTAAGTAACCTCAATACTTGATTTTCTTTAATTATAAAAGAAGTAAATATAGATGTTAATATAGCTAAAACCATAAAATAAATTAAAGTGGAAAACATTGCATTTAATGGTATATAAAAGTTTAGAGGTGATAATTCTAAAAAGGTAGACATAACTACTAAAAATACCTTTGAAAAAATTAAACCTACTATTATTCCAATTACAGAAGATACTATATTTATTACTATATTTTCTATAAGAACCAATTTCATTACTTGTCGTTTTGATATACCTGTAATATAGAGTATTCCAAACTCTTTATATCTACTTTTAAGAAAAACACTCACTGAATAAAATACAAAGAAGAATAAAAACAAATATGCAATTATTTTACTCATCTTAAGCCCTTCTTTTAAATAGTCAGGAAATTGAGATATATCTAAATCTGGATGACCTGTAAACATAATAAAAGAAAAAAGTAGTGACGAGGATATAACAATACTTGTTAAATATCCTAGATATGCTTTAATATTTCTTGAAATATTATTAATGGCAAATTGTTTTATGTTCATTAATTATCTCCTCCCAATAATGTAAGCACATCCATTACTTCTTGATAAAATTGTTCTCTACTATTTTCCTTATATATTTCATTGTATATAGCTCCATCCTTTATAAATAAAATACGATTACAATAGCTTGCTGCTAATGGGTCATGAGTTACCATCATAGTAGTGACTTTATTGTCTTTATTTATCTTTTGAAATAGTTCCATTACAGTCTTTGATGACTTTGAATCTAAATTACCTGTTGGCTCATCTGCCAAAAGTATTGATGGTTTATTGATTAAGGCCCTAGCAATAGCAGTTCTCTGAGCTTGACCGCCAGACACTTCAAAAGTTCTTTTATTTAATAAGTCTTCTATACCTAAAATTTTAGATACTTCATTTAGCTTTTCATCTTGCTCTTTTACACTTACCTTATCCAATGTCAATGGCAATACTATATTTTCGCCAATAGTTAAAGTATCCAATAGATTAAAATCTTGAAATACAAACCCCAACTCTCTTCGTCTAAATAATGCAAGTTCTTCACCTTTTAGTGATAATGGATTTTTACCTTTTAATTCTATTTTTCCTGTAGTTGGCTTATCTATAGTAGAAATCATATTTAAAAGAGTGGTCTTTCCACTTCCAGATGGTCCCATAATTCCTACAAATTCTCCATCATCTATACTAAAACTTATATTGTTTAATGCATTAAAAATCATTTTTTTACCATATACCTTGCTCAAATTACTCACAATTAAAGTTTTCATTATTTATAGCTCCTTTATAAGTTATAAAATGACATGCAGTATATATTAAATACTACTCATATTAATTAAAGAAATTTTATATAAATACTGAATTTATTTTAGTTTATATACTAATTATGTTAGTAAAAGCTAATACAGCAAGTACTATACCTGCCACTATTCTATATACAGCAAATACTCTCATTGGTTTTTTCTTTAAAAAATTTACGAACTTTTCCATAACTACTATAGACACAAGAAAAGCTACTATAAACCCAACAATTAAAGCAATCCATAAAGTTGGTGTCATTATTGAATAATCAAATTCAAATAAATCTAGTCCTGAAGAAGCTACCATTGCTGGTATAGCTAAGAAAAAAGAAAATTCCGCTGCTGTAGGAGAATTAAGCCCTGCTATCCATCCACCCATAATAGTGGATGCACTTCTTGACATTCCCGGCCACGCAGATAAAACTTGTAATATACCAATCTTCAAAGCTTGTACTGGAGTAATTTTATCTATATTATCTGTTGAGTGCTTCTTTTTTCTGAATAGAGTTTCTACAACTAATAATAAGATTCCTCCAACTATAAACCCTACAATTACAGATTGTAAATTAAACAATGCTTTTATGTTATCATAAAATATAACTCCCACAATTCCAAATGGTATGCAACCTACAATAACATTTATTCCAAACTTAAATCCAGTTTTTCCTTCCTTTCCTCCAGTAAATATAAATTTAAAAAACTCTATAACACTATTCTTTATTTTTTTCCAATAAAGTACTACTACTGCTAGGATAGCTCCAAGTTGTATTACAACTTCAAACATTTCAGCAAATTGACCTTTAAAATCTATCAAACTTCCCACCAAAATCATATGACCTGTAGATGATACTGGAATAAATTCTGTAAGTCCCTCCACTATAGCTATTATGATTGATTTTAATATAAAAATGATATCCAAACTCATTGATAAACACCCTTTCCTTACTATATAATCTTCTTAAAATTTCTTTTCTTATGTCATTTCTTATACTAATTTTAATTGACATTAGAAAGTTTCACTATCTACAAACATTACACAAACATTACATCTATGTAATGTTTGCAAAAAATAAACTATTTTAAAATTAGATTGTATAATTATAAATCTCATTAAAATATATGGACATATTAATTTTAACAAGATATTTAAATTATAAATACAATATTAATCCATCTTAAAATAGCCTCTTATTAGTTTATATTATCTTTACTGAATATTATTGAAACTTCAGTTCCTTTCCCAACTTCTGATTTTATATTGACCATATGACCTAAGTTGTCACATACTTTTTTTACTAAATAGAGTCCCATACCTGTGGATTCTCCAAATTTACGTCCATTTTCTCCTGTAAAAAATGGGTCAAATACTCTTTTTATATCTTTAGATACAATTCCAACACCTTTGTCTATTATACTTAAAATTATAGACTTATTATTTTCTTCAGATTTTATAATTAAATCTTTACTGTAATCTTTGGAATATTTAACTCCATTTGTAATTAACTGATTTATTATAAATTTCATCCATTTTATATCTGTATAAATATAAATAGATTTATCTATATGTATTTTAGGAATTATACCATTCTTTATGAATAATCTCTTTTCCTCATTTATAGTATCTACTATGATATCATTCAAATTAGCTTTTTCAACCACAAAATCTTTCTGAAATTCATCCACTCTTGCGAAATACATGGCCATGTTTAAGCCTTTATTAAGTCTATCTATCTCTTTTTTTATATTTTCAGTAACTTCTTCACCTTCATATTCCTGAAGTTGAAGACTTATAACTGATATTGGAGTTTTCATTTGATGAATCCATTGGTTGATAAAAGTTAAGTGTTCACTATGTATTTTTTTATGTTCTTGAATCATTGATTGATATAATCTATGTTGTTGTTTTAAAATAACTGATATGTTTTCTCCGAAAAAAGAGTTCCCTAAATATAAAAAGGATTCATCTAAGGAGTTTATACCTTTTGTAAATATAGTATATACTTCTCTGTTTTTATAATATTTATATACCAAAAAACATAATAATATAAAAGTACTAAACAATAAGATATACAAAGCTTCTTCTACATTAATAAATTTCATAAGACTACAATAAATAATTGTCATAGATATTCCTAAATAATATATAAAAATATAGCCTTTACAATCTTTAAATAATAATTTCATATTTTCTCCTTACCAATTTTTATTTAATTTATATCCTACTCCTCGTACAGTTTGAACAGCATCATTTATACCTAACTCCTCAAATCTTTTTCTTATTCTGCTAACATTTACATTTAGAGTATTTTCCTCTACAAACTCAATATCATCCCATATCTTTTCTAATAGATAATCTCTACTTACTACTTTAGGGTATTTTTTTATAAGACACTCAAGTAATATTCCTTCTTTTTTGGTGATAACCAAAGTCTTATCCTCTAACTCTATCTCTAATCTTTCTGGATAAAATTTTAGTCCATCTAGTTCTAATATTCTCTCATCTATTTTAGGCGAATATTCACCATATACCCTTCTTATCTGACTTTTTATCTTTGCCATTACTACATCATAATAAAAAGGCTTTGTTATATAGTCATCTGCTCCACTTTCTAAAGCTCTAATCTGGTCTAAATTACTATCTCTAGCTGATACAAAAATTATAGGAATGTTTGACTGTTGTCTAATACATCTACACCAATAGAATCCATCAAATTTTGGTAAATTTACATCTAAAAGCACTAAGTCTGGCTTGAAATTTGCAAATGTAGTAATTATATTATCAAAGTTTTCTTCAACCATTACTTCAAATCCATATTTCTCTATATAATCTTTAAGTAATGTACTTATTGATATATCATCTTCTACAATATATATTTTATGACTCATATAATTCCTCCATATTTTAGTTTTCTTATTTACCATATATTCATATAACTTTCACATATGGCTTTATGTATAGTATAGATACCTACTCAGATATCTATCAATTTATTAAATTTCAAAATACAGTATATTAATATTTATTAACAATTATTGGTAATATTTATACTTATAATTTTCTAATTTTTTGTTTGATATACACTTATTTACATAATATTATATATTATATTTATACCTGTATACTATCTATATTAAGCATGATATCTTTGTATCTATATATAATAAAATATTATTGTTAACTTTATTAATATAATTGTATTATAAAATACCTTATATAAAATACTATAAAAATATCTTCTTCTATCTGTAAATAAATATATTATATATTTAAAAACACTCTAATAATTTAAAATTAAAACATATCTCTTCGCTATATAAACATACCATTAGCATATATTTTTATCAATAGAATAGAAAAAGTTACCTTAATTAAGGTAACTTAAACTTTTAACACTATTATCACTACTACTTAGCATTATATATTAATTCTTTTATGTTTACTTTTTTCTCTTGTAATCCATTTTTTATTAAGAAGTCTTGTGTCTCCTCAAGAGAAGATATATCTTTGTCTGTTATATCTAAACTAAAATCATACCAAGCATATAATTCTTTAGTTTCTTCAACGCTTAAATCAACTTCTTTTGCTACCTTTTCCATAGCTTCATCAAAGTTATTATCTACATATTCTAAAGTTTCTTTTTCAACTTTCATAAATCTTTCAACTACCTCTGGATGTTTTTCAGCAAAATCCGTACTAACAGCAGTTACTATTATGCCATCTACTAAACCTTCACCATTTGCTACAAGTTTACTTCCAGACTTCATGGCTTTAAGAGCTGCTGGTCCAGCAATCAATGCAGCATCAACACTACCATCAGAAAGAGCTGCTGATGCTTCTGGAATACCCATGTTAACAAACTCTACATCATCCATACTTAATCCTTCTTTATCAAGTGCTGCAATTAATACTTGATGTAATATAGTCCCTTTTGGTCCTGCTACTTTCTTACCTTCTAAATCTGCTGCTGATTTTATTGAACCATTATTTGTTAAAATCATAAATCCTTTTGGTGACCTACTATAAGTGTTTAGTATCTTTAATTCCACTCCATTAGATGCAGCTATCAAAGCTGATGTACCACCTAATGCATGTAAAAAGTCTATTTCTCCAGCAGCTAAAGCCTGTGTTTGCTCTGGTCCTGTAGTAATTTCATGAAAATTAACTTTTATATTATCCTTTTTAAATTCTTTCCCAAATAAATCATCCTGTTTTTGAATTATAGAAGGTACATTTAGTGGTGATTTTACATAAGTTAAATTTATTTCTGAAAGATTTTCACTATCATTCTTTTTTGCACATCCAGCTAAAGATGCTGTCGCAAGTGTCAATATTGTTATACCTATCAATAGTTTTTTTAATTTCATATTTTACTCCTTAAAATATTATTAATTTCTTTAAATGCCTTTATTTGATTTCATTGTCATTAAAATATCTTTTTTTAATTTAATATAGTAATTTGAAGTTAAATCTCTATTATAATCATCCTCTATATTAAATTCTTCTATTTTTCTTTCATTTGTAAAAACAACTATTTTCTTGCCTATCTTTAATGCTTCATCAATATCATGAGTTACAAATATTACACCTTTATTGGTTGACTTATGTATTCTTACAACTTCATTTTGCATATCAATCCTTGTAAAATAATCTAGTGCTGAAAAAGGCTCGTCCATAAACAACATATCTGGATTAAAAGAAAGTGCTCTAGCTATACTTACTCTCTGTGCCATACCTCCTGAAAGCTCATTTGGATAAGAATTTTTAAACTTCTGTAAGTTCATCATTTTAAGATATTTTTCTATATCAATACTGTCTTGCTTATTTGATTCACTTACTTTGTTCTTCTCATTTAAATAAATATTATTATCACGCCTATCTTTATTAATGGTACTTTTTGAGGGATTTAATTTATTGAATATTTTATTTAAAAGATTACTTTTTTGTTGATTGTGAAAAGCTATGTTTTCGCTCACATTTAGCCAAGGCATCAATCTACTTTCTTGAAATACAAAACCAACATTAGGTTTATACTCTTTATTATCTTTTACAAACCTAATATCACCACTATTTATATCTTCAAGTGATGCAATTGCCCTAAGTAAAGTAGTCTTCCCACATCCACTTTCACCTAAAATTACAGTTATATGACTTCTGTCTATATCTAAAGAAATATCACTAAGCACTACATGTTCTTCATTATCAACTTTATAACTTTTAGATAGATTTCTGATTATATACCCAGAATTACATACTGTATTACTCATATGCTTCCACCATCTTTCCCTTACTTACCTTTTTTACAATAATTGAAAATATATAGTCTGTAATTATTCCTAGAAGTCCAATTACAATTATTCCTACAATAACAACATCTGTCCTAGACATTTCTTTTCCATCAGATATTAAGTATCCAAGACCAGACGAAGCAGCTACAAGCTCAGCTCCTATAATTGCTCTAAAACTATATCCAAGTGCTAACTTTAGACCAACAGCAATATCGAGAATTGCATTAGGAATAATTATTCTAAATATTATCTGAAGCTTTGACAATTCAAATACTCTACCTACTTCAATTAACTTTGAATCACAATTTCTAATCCCCTTTAATGTACTTGTAAAGATTGGGAAAAAAGATGCCAAAATTATAATTATTATTTTTGATTCTTCACCTATACCAAACCACAATATAAGCATTGGTATTAAAGCAAGTGGTGGTGTATTTCTCAAAAAATTTATTAATGATTTAAAGTACTCATAAACTTTACCATAAATTCCAAAGAATATACCTAAAGGAACACCTATAATTGTACTTATTACAAACCCTATCAAAACTCTTTTCATACTTGCATATACATTAACAAATATTGAACCATCATTTATCATATTTAAAAATGTACTATACACTTTTTCAGGTGGTGGTAATATATATTCACTCCAAATACCAAGATAATTTGTAATTTTCCACAATACAAGAATTATAAAAAATATCAAAACACTTTTTATTAACCTTAAAAGTTTATCATTAATTTTATTGCCCATTTACAAACCATCTCCATTATTACATCCATCTTTACAATAAAACATTTCTACTATATCATACTTATCCTCAGAGCCATTTTTAATTTCTTGTATTTTACTTAATATTTCATCTTCGCTTGACACTTCAAGAACTTTTTCAAAAGAATCCTTAAAATACCCTAATGGAATTGGAGATTCATCTATTTTTCCAAGTGATTTTATACCTTCTTTTTCAGCAAATTCCTTCCATGTATAAAATAGAGCATTATCTTTATCCTTAAATTTTTCACTAGCAAAATCTCTTAATTGTGTACATGGACAGGTTACTATTAACATATCCTCTTTACTCTTAATATATTTTTCGTATAAAACTCTACAAGTCCTTACTAATATTGGTTCTATCATAGGAACTTCAAAACCATCTATCAAATTATTTCTTTTTAAAAGATTTATGCTTTCTGGACATCTACAATCTAATATCGTGTTTTCAGTCTTTTTTGCATATTCTTTGTACTGATTCTTTACATATTCTAATTGTGCCTCACATTCAACCATTATGTACCCTTTTTTTATCAAAGTTTCTTTAATAGTATTAAACTTTTCCTCATACATTTTTTCTGCTACTGGATTTATTAGAAGATATTTATTCATAGCTCCTCCTATTATTTAATATTGAATATTATTCTCAACTATTAGTTTAAATGAGTACTTTATTTTTGTCAATATATTAATTTTTTCTTTAAAAAATAATGTTTATTTACAATTTTTCACTTTTTTACTTACAATATTAAAATAATACATTCAATTTATTTTAACAATAAGATATACATTTTACTATTAATCTACTTATAATGACAAATATATAATTAGTTTCGATAATTTGATGTCAATGTTACACATGTAAAAATATACATATTATACAAAAATCAAACTGGGTTTTACCAGTAAACTAAAAAAGTGAAGTCTAATTAATACTTCACTTTTTACAATAATTATAAATATTTTATTTTAATATCATCAACAATCTGTAAAATCTTATCTCTAACATCTATGGGTTCTAATACTTCAATGTGATTTCCAAAAGAGAGCACATATCCATAAATCCAATCATTTTGAGGATACTGTACATTTACAATAAAATTTCCATCGTTATCGTATAATATATTATCAATATCAAATTCATCATAAACTCTATATGCTATATCTTTAGAAATTTTCAATTTTAAAATAATATTTTTATTCTTATCTTCTTTTATCTCTCCCACTTCAATTGGTATGCTTCGTATAAATGTCTGCTCACAAATACAGATATTCTTCATCCTTACGACCTTAAAAATTCTATAATCATTTTTTTGACGACAATAAGCTTTAATATACCATGACTTTTCTTTAAACCAAAGCATAAGTGGCTCTACACAACGTTTAGTTATCTTTCCATAAGTATTTATATACTCAAAAGTTATAATATTACAATCTAATATAGCTGATTTTATCTTTATAAATTTATCTTTTTCTACATTATTACTACACCAATGAGAAAAATCAACAGTTATCCAATTTAAATCTGATTTACAAAACAAGGCTCTAAGTTTTGCTAATGTAGAATTCATATCTGGATATTTAAGCATATTTAAACCCTCTAGTGATGCTAGAATTTCTTTCTGCTCTTGCTCAGATAAAATAGATTTATCAAAAGTAAAATTATCTAAAATACCTATACCACCATTTCTACCTTTATCAGTATAAATTGGAATACCAGAAGATGACAATATTTCAATATCTCTACAAATAGTTCGCCTAGATACTTCAAAGTGTTCAGCTAACTCCGTTGCAGTTACTCTTTTCTTATCTAACAGGATATAAATAATTTCAAATAATCTATTACTTTTCATATAATCACCTCATTACTTTATTATAGTATAAAAATAAAGCAATCTAATATCATAATATAATGTTTACATTTCCCTTTCTACTTCAAAACGCAAAACAGTTTTCAATGACTCAGGAGATACTTTTCTAGCATCACTTATATAAATTTCACGATGTATATAAGATTTTCTTAGAAGCTTATTTTTTTTACAAAATTCTCTCATAATGTCAAAGCTTTCTGGTTCATCATCATATGAGCCTATATGAAGCATTTGAACACATAGACCTTCATTAATAGACCCAAATCTAACTTTTTCAAGAAGATTATGTGGTTTCTTATTTTTTAATATATCAATAGCTTTATTTAACAGGTCTTGTGTAACAAAATCTGGCTGACGTATCATTATAGTATAAATCAAATCTTCTTTAATAAGTATATCTGAGCATTTGCTTTTTTCTCCCTTATCCCATATACCTTCTAAAGGAAAAACAGTATAATCAAAATACCCTTCTGGTACAATTCCCTTTTGGGGCATGGTTTTTATTGCATATGCCAAAGAGTAAAGTACTCCTATTGCTTCAGTAAATTCTTTAGTATTTGGGTCTCCACTCCCTTTTAACATGATAAATTTCTGCTCTGGTACTTCAACTATCACAGGATTCTTCTTAGGTAAATATAACTCTTTATCTTTTTTTCTCCATTCATATTTCATAAAAAATACCTCCGTATATACATTTTATACATTGATATTATCATGCTAAAGGTGACATCAGCGTGTCACATTTTATAAAATAAATTATATTATAAAATCTTCATCTTCTAACTCTTCATAGACCCCTTTTTGATATCCATTACCTTTAGTTGAAAAGAAATCATGTGTTTTAGTTTCAGTACTAAGTCCATTTAACACAATTGGATTGATAGCATTTACATTATAGAGTCTTTCAAATCCTAAATTTTCTAAAGCTCTATTTGCATTGTATTTCAAAAAATCTACAACCTCTTCTTCAAGTCCACTATCTTTATATATTACATTTGTATACTCTATCTCATTTTCCATAAGACTAGCAAGTATAGAATACATCTTATCTTCTAATTTTTTCTTATCAGTATTATTAAATGAATTGTATATCTCTTGTGCAAGAAGCCCTATGTATTTACCATGTAAAGATTCATCTCTAAGAATAAGTGATATTATTTCTCCACTAGCCACCATTTTTCCTTGACCAGACAGATACAATGGATAAAAGAATCCTGAATAAAACAAGAAACTCTCCAAAAACACGCTTGTAACCATTGATAAATATAAATTCTTTTGGTTTGTAGTATTTTCATATTGAGCTAGAACTAAATCAGCCTTTCGTTGTAATGTTGGCTCTGTTTCTATCCATTCAAATAAATCATCTATCTCGGAGTTAGAAAGCAAAGTCATAAATATGGAAGAATAACTTTTTGCATGTATTTCTTCCATAGTACCCATAAAAGATAAAACTGCTTTTCTTTGAAGATTATCTGTTAAACCCATCATTGATGGAATTCCATTATTCCCTTGCTTTGTATCCAATAATGTCAGTCCACCTAACACTTTTTTATATAAGTCTTTTTCATTATCATCTAATTCATTCCATACCTTAATATCTTTAGAGACAGATATTTCTTCAGGAAGCCAAAATTGTTTTACATTTTGTTCCCAAAAAGTCTGTGTGAATCCATCTTCTTCTTTATTCCAATTAACTGCATCATGTGTTTTATGTAATTTAAATGTCATATATTTCTCTCCCTATACTGAACATACTAGACACTCATGAGTATCTCTTGTCATCTTTGTTCTTGTGTAATATAAACTTTTAAGACCTTTTTTATATGCATATATGTAATGTCTAGCTATATCTCTAGTTGTCTTTTCATCTGTAACAAACAATGTTGTTGATATTCCTTGGTCAACATGTTGTTGAACTATTGATACTAAATCTATAACTTTCCTCATATCCATTCTATATGCTGATTGATAATACAACATATTTTCATTAGTTAAAAATGGCATTGGATATATTGTAGTTGAATCTCCATATGTTCTTACTTCTACTGGCTCAGTAATTGGCATTATACTTGATGTTGCATTTTGGACATAACTAATGCTTTGAGTTGGGGCTACTGCCATTAAATATGCATTATATATACCTTTTTCTTTGACCTCATCCAATAATTTTGTCCAATCTTCTTTTGTTGGTATATAAATACCTTCAAATAATGCTTTTACCTTTTCTAGCTTAGGTAGATAAGATTGTTCATAGTATTTTGATAATACCTTGCTTTTTCTTCCCTTAGCATATTCTGATTTTTCAAACCCTTCAAAAGTTTGATTTTTTTCTATAGCTATTTTCATAGATGCTTTAATTGAATAATATCTAATCATTGCAAAAAATACATCAGAAAACTCTACAGCATCCTCTGAAGTATATAAAATATTTTCTCTTACTAAGTATCCATGCAAATTCATAGCTCCCAATCCTATAGAATGAGATTTGCTATTACTATTATTTACAGTTGGCACTGGCTTTATGTCTGTTTTATCTGCTACAAATGTCAATGCTCTTATTGATGTCTCAACTGTGCTTTCTATAGTTTTATTGTCCATAACATTTGCTATATTTAAAGAACCAAGATTACAACTTATATCTTGACCCCATTTATTTTCTCCACCATAGCCTTCTATTTCTGAAGATGTTTGATACTGGAAGATTTCACAACACAAGTTAGACATTTTTACCATACCAACCTCTTTCAATGTATGTTCCCTATTGGCTGTATCTATATACACTACATATGGATATCCACTTTCTTGTTGCATTTGTGCTATTTTAGTCAACATTTGTCTAGGATTTATTTCTTTTTTTCTTATATCTTCATCATTAACTAATCTATCATACCACTCACTCATTTCTATCTCATCAAGGTAAACTCCATACTTTTTATACACAGTATGAGGATAAAATGCATAAGCTACTTCATTTTTTTCTGCTAACTCCATAAATTTATCAGGTATAATAGCTCCCAGCGATAATGTAGCAAGTCTTATTTTTTCATCAGCATTTATCTTTTTAGTATCCATCAATAATTCAAAATCAGGATGAAATACTGTGAGATAAACTGCACCAGAACCTTGTCTAGCTCCCATCTGATTAAAATAGCTGAATGATTGTTCCAACATTTTAGCTACTCCAACAACACCTCCAGCTGCACCTTCTATATCTTTAATAGATTCACCTGATGCTCTAAGCTTAGATAAGTTTAACGCAACTCCTCCACCTATTTTTGATAAATGATTTGATGAAGATATCGCATATGAAATACCTTCTGTGCTATCTTCTACAGATAGTAAAAAACATGATACCATTTCTCCTGCTCTCTTTCTTCCAGCATTTAAAAATGTAGGTGTAGCTGGTTGAAATTCTTGTTTTACTATTTTGTCTGCCAAGTTTAAAGCTAGACTCTCATCACCATTTCCTAATGTTAAAGCTACAATTAATACTTTTTCATTATATGTTTCTAATATCTCTTTTCCATCATTACTTTTTAATGCATAATTTTGATAAAATTTATTTGCACTCATATATGATTGAAACTTAAATTTATGTTCCTCGATAAGTTTGTATATCTTTTTGATAAAATCCATGCTATATTTATGTATTACTTCTTCTAAATAATAACCTTCATCCATTAGATACTTCAATCTTTCTTCTAGATTATTAAATTTCTTTAACTTTGGATTTATAAATTCTTCTATGTAACTACTTAGGGCTTCCTTATCCTTTTCCAGTTGATATTTCCCTTGTTCATTTTTAATTATCACTTGATTGTTAAGCTCTATCCAATTCATTATTTACCGTCCTTTTAACATAATCTTGTGCTATAATTTCATTTAATTTACTTATTATTTCTTTTAATATTTATCAGCGTAAATTCCAAAAACAACCTATAATTATAGAGTATAATAAGTATTTTTCAAAAACAAAAGCACTACATATAGTTAGTGCTTTATCTATTATATACTACATATAGTATATACACAAATTTTTTTATATCTAAACTTTTATTATTGTATCACTGATATTATTTTATTCCTTAAATAAAACCATAAAAATGTTTACCCAATATTTATATGTTACTAGAGATAATAAATCTTCAATAATATATTTAATATTTTATATATTATTTAGAAGTTTTTTATTCATTGTTATATAATTAAATATATGACTATTTTGCTACTAAATATATAAAAATAAATTTGTGAAGGTGATTTTAATGAAAACTATTTCTAAACAAGAATTAGAAAAAACACTTGAGAAACATTATTTGTGGCTTAAAAATAATAACGATGGAGAAAGAGCTGATTTAAAAGAAGTAAGATTAGAAAATATGGATTTAAGAGGATATTATTTAAGTAATATTGACTTTTCGTGGTCTGACCTTATCAATTTAAATTTAGAAAATGCAGATTTAGAAAACTCTAGCTTTAAGAATTCTTATTTTTCAGATTGTTCATTAAAAAACTCTATATTAAAAAATACAGACTTAAGTGGTGCAAATTTTAGATTTTGTAATTTATCTAACTCAGATATTAGAGGTACTAATCTAGAAAATTCTAATTTAGAATATGCTACATTGGATGGAGTAATATCAGATGAAAGTACTCGTTTTTTTAAATTATACTGTCCTGAAACAGGAGCATTTATAGGCTATAAAAAATGTTTTAATTTTAGAATGGTACAATTATTAATACCAAGTGACGCAAAAAGAGTATCTGCTACATCAAATGCTTGTAGATGTGATAAAGCAAAAGTACTGTCGATTACAAGTATAGATGGCAAAGAATCTTTTAAAACTGCTCGTGCATATGCTGATGAAAATTTTATATATAGAGTAGGAGAAATGGTGGTAGCTGAAAATTTTCATGAAAATAGATGGAAAGAATCAACTACAGGAATTCACTTTTTTTTAACTAGAGAAGAAGCTGTTGGTTATCTGTAAAGTATTATTTTTTTATTGAAGTGTGTAATTGAAAATACACAATAAAAAAATGTATTACTAAATAAATATTTTCTAAAAAAGAGTATCTAGAGATTTAAAAAATGCACTTTAAAAATCTCCTTATGATACTCTTTTATATATTTTATCATTTCTAAATATGCCATAAGTTACAATTTACAGTAAATTATTTATATCAATACTATCCACCATTTTAGAAACTTTATCTACATATTCTATATTATTACTCAGACTCTTATAATACTTATTACTCTCACTTTTATTTCTAAATGAATAAACTTTTTTATTTATTTTTAAAGCCTCTTTTATAATATCTATATTTCTTTTATTAGTTTCTCCTACGCTAAATCCTGTGTCTATTATAATCTTAGAATTATTTAAATTTCTAATAGCCAAATCGAAACTTTCATCACTTATTGACTCAAATGGCTTTTCTGTAAACAACTTTATGCCCATAGTCCTACCAATTTCATAATCAATATCATTTTCATGTATTATGCCAGAATATATACCTATGCCTCTTTTAGTAAAAGCTCTGTAGATTGGTGTTGCTTTACCGCCTCCACCAATTATAAAAACTTCATTTTTTGATTTATTGCTAATTTCTACTGCACCTAATAAACTATTAAAATTTTTATCCTCTAATTCATAGAGTGAATTTATCATATTTTCGTCTACCATATCTTCTGGCTGACCATAAGCTATAACTTTGTTATTTTTTACAAGAGCAACCTTATCACAACTTTTTAGTGCTATATCTATTTCATGTAATGAAAGTATTACTGATATTGATTTTTCCTTACTTAGTTTTTTTAGTATATTCATAAGTTCCAATCTATGCTTTATATCTAAATGGGTTGTAGGTTCATCTAATATGATTATTTCTGGCTCTTGAACTAATGCTCTTGCAACCAAGACTTTTTGTTTTTCACCATCACTAAGTTCATCAAAATATCTTTTTTTTAAATGAAGAGCATTTACAGATTTTAATGAATCATCCACCATCATTAAATCTTTTTTAGAGAGATTTCCAAAAAATCCTGTATAAGGATATCTCCCCATATTAACTACATCTTGTACAGTCATTAAATCTCCTAATAATCTATTTGTAAGTACTAAAGCCATCATTTTAGACAATGTCTTTCTGGATATATGCCTTATATCCATATCGTTTAAATATATTTCACCTTTTATCGGTGTTATAAGTTTAGATAGAGACCTTAATATAGTAGTTTTTCCAGCTCCATTGCTTCCCAAAAGACATAATATTTCTCCTTTTTTCACCTCTATGTTTATATCACTTACAACCACTTTTTTATCATATCCAACACTTAAATTGTTAGTTTTCAACATGTCTAAGCCCTATCCTTCCTTTTCATCAATAACATTATTACAATTGGAGCACCTAATAATGAAGTTATTGCACTTATTGGTAATTCTATTGGTGACAAAATTACTCTGGATACTAAATCACAAAGAGCTGTAACTATACTTCCTAAAAGAATTACTACTGGTATCAATACTCTATTGTCTGATGTTTTAAATATCAATTTTGAGATTTGTGGTACTGCAAGACCAATAAATCCTATAGGACCTGCAAATGCTGATACTATTGCCGCTAGTATACTAGATATAAATACTACCAAAAATCTAAAAAATTTTATATTTACACCAATACTCTTTGCATATTCTTCTCCTAGTAAAAAAGCATTTAAAGGTTTTATTATGAATATAGTCATCAAAAGACCTAATATCCCAACTATCATAAGTATTTCTACTTTTTCCCATGTAAATCCAGAAAAACTACCCATAGACCACATAGTAAATTCCTTCAATTTTTCATTATTTGCAAATGATTGTAATATATTTGTAATTCCACTACATACATAGCCAGTCATAATTCCTATCACCAAAAGTGTTGTTATATTTTTTACTTTGCTGGCAAATAGAATAACTATAGACATTACAATTAAAGCTCCTACAAATGCTGCTATAAATATACTCATTGAATTTATACTTTCAAATCCTAATGTATATCCTCCTAAAATCATAAGTGCTACTGATAAAGTCGCTCCTGAAGACACCCCTAATATATATGGTTCAACTATTGGGTTTTTAAAAAATATCTGTAGTAAAATACCAGATACTGCTAAACATGCACCTCCCACCATAGTTGCAAGGACTCTAGGAATCCTTATATTATAAATTATTTTATAGTGTTCTGTACTATCCATTCCTCTTAATACAACATCTATTATTTCTTTAAATTCGATTTTTACAGAACCAAATGCTACACATATCAAAAAAGTAAGTATTATACCTACAATTAAGGTTATAAATATAGTAGTCTTTTTAATTCTGTTTTTATTGGTAAAGTCCATCTATATACTCCTCTTAATAAAACTAGATTAACTCAAATTTATAAAGTTTTCTTGTTAATTTAATCTTATTTATTATTTATCATAATTTATATAATGCTTAATCTTTTCACCTGTAGTACCTGGGTGAAATATTTCAACTAAATCCACTATTAATTCATCTGTCTTATCCACTGATTGATAATAATCCGGAGCAAACACCCATAAATTTCCATTTTTGACAACATCTAAATCAGATAACACTGGTGCACTAGATTTTATAGACTCTAAATTTGGTGCATAATCTGAACTTGATGAATATACAAATATATCTGCATCTTTTGCCACTTCATGTAATTGCTCAATACTTACTCGCCCTTCATTTGAATCGATTGAAGCACAAGCATTTATTCCACCTGCCATGTTTATCATATTATCTACATATGAATTTTTAGGTGCTATATAAGCATTACCTTCATATACAGATGCCCATACAACTTTAGGTTTACTTTTGTTTTTTATTTTTTTACTAACCTCTTCTATTTTTTGTACTGTTTTATCTAATTCACTAGTAGCTGTATCCTCTTTATCATAAAATGCAGCTATCAAGCTTGTCCACTCCATTCTTCCAAATGGATTTTGTTCCTTATATTCATTATCTACAACATAGTTAAGTCCCAATTCTTCTAATTTATCTATAAATTTTGTATCCGCTTCTGATAAACCACTACTCACTATAGTCAAGTCAGGATTTAAGTCTACTATTTTTTCATAATCTGGTGCTAAATTTGAACCAACATAATGTATCTTCCCATCCTTCATTAAATTTTTAATTTCTTTGATAGTCCAATATTGTTCTTCTGTTGTTACTGCTTTTATACTATCTAACTCACCTATTGTCCTTAAAGAACAAGCTTGTGTTGTAGATGCTATCAATACATTATCCACAGGTGTTCTAACTATATTTGTATTCTTGTATTTTTCAGGTATTTTTATCTTTTTAGGAATCAAAATTAGTTCTCTATTATCTCCATCAACAACCTTTTTAATTCCATCTTCTAAATTCTCAACACTAAATCCACTTGCATATTTTAATTCTAATTTTTTCCCATTACTAACTTGTTCATTAGTTTTGTCTTTTTTGCTACAACCTACAATACCTCCTGCCAAAAAAATTACCATTACAACTAAAAAAAACTGCTTTAAAACATTTGACTTGAATTTCATCACTTTCACTCCATTATTTTATTTTTTATGAGTGGCTACACATATTTTAAAAAAATATTTTACTAAAATTAATTTTATAAATATAGCTTTTTAGCAAAATAAAAAACCTCTCCTAAATTAGCAAGGAGAAGCTTCTATATCAATTTTATAAAAAATGAATTGATATCTCATTTTATTATAAACTACAATCTCCACCCTAAATTGTATTTATGTAATACTGGGCAGGTCTCCTGACTCACGGCCTGTCCTCCATCAACCTTCCCAAAATTATTATGAATCTCAGTGGATTTGATTTTGTATCCGTATACAGTAGCGGGGGCTGTAGTGAATTTACATCACTTTCCCTATTAAACTAAAATAGTACCCTAGTATTATTTACATTTAATTTTTCATTAAGATAATTGTAGTTTATTGTTAATTACTTTGCAAGGTTGATTTAATATATCCACTCAAAAAGAGGGCTTAAAATGACTATAAAAATCAATCTAAAACCCTCTTTATCTTCTTAGTTTATATTTAATTCATCCATCAAAGTTTTAATTTTACATACTTGATTTTCATCTGGTTTTATAAATGGAGCAGTTACGTAGTCACTTATTTCTAATCCTCTAATATTCATAGCTTTCTTCATTGCTGGTATAAATGGATTTGTTATTAAATAAAAATCCATTGCTTTATTAATATATTTTTGAATTTCGATAACTTTATCCATATCCTTATTATTATAAGCTTCAGCCCATTTGGAACATACTTCTGGAATTAGATTTGATAATCCTCCTATACATCCTGCTCCTCCAGACATTAAGTTGTGTATAAAATTTTCATCATATCCACTGTATATCTTGAAGTTTGGGAACTCTGTTTTCATAGTATTTATTAAATCTCTAGTATGTCCCATTAAAGTTACTGTATCTTTATATCCAACTATGTTTTCATGCTTTCTTGCAAGCTTTAATGTAAGTTCTGGACTTAAATCATAACCAGTTCTATCTGGATAATTATATAGGTATATTTCAGCATCTGTGTTCTCAGCTATCTTACTATAAAAAAGTTCAATACTATCATCATCAAGCGAGAAATAATAAGGACTTATTATCATAATTCCATCTGCTCCACTATTATGTGCATAATTTGAAAGTTCTATAGACTCATCTGCACACATACGACTTGTACCTATAAACACTTTAACCCTCTTATCGACATGATTAACCACTAAATCTATAAGTTCTTTTTGCATATCCATAGACATATTAAAGAACTCTCCAGTACTTCCCATTATAACTAGACCATCTACTCCCCCATCTATAAGGTAATCATATACTTTTTTGTTTCCTTCTCTATCTAAATTTCCGTCTTCATCAAATATTGTAACAACTGGTGTCAAAAATTCTGCTTTCATAATTTAAACTCCTAAAATTTATTTTGATATGTTCATTTAATATGCTTATAGCCTATGTTTTAAGATTATATATAATAAAACATTTACTTAACATAATTTTTCAATATTCCAATACTTTCAATCTCACATTCAATTACATCTCCACTATTCATATATAGAGGAGGAGAAAAGCCCATCCCTACTCCAGAGGGTGTTCCAGTTGCTATAATATCCCCTGCCTCTAAAGTCATCCCTTTTGAAAGTTCTGAAATTATATCTGAGATATCTGATATGAATAACTCTGTATTAGAATTTTGTCTTTCTTCATCATTTACTCTACTATATACATTAAGTTTTACTGGAAAAGAAACTGCACTTTTATGTAAGATACATGGCCCTAAAGATGTAAATGTATCTAATCCCTTTCCCCTAAACCATTGAACATGTTCTTTTTGCAACTTTCTAGCAGAAATATCATTTATCACAGTGTAACCAAAGATATAATCTTCTACATCTTCTTTTTCTATATTAACACCTGTTTTACCTATTACTACTCCAAGTTCAACCTCATAATCCAACTGATTATTTATATCAAAGTGAGCATCTATCTCATCTTCTGGACCTATCGCCTTTGTCACACGCTTTGTAAAATAGACTGTTTTCTCAGGTTCTTCAAAGCTACTATCAAAATGAGTTTGAGTTTCTTCAAGATGTTCTTTATAGTTTACTCCTACACATAAAATATCGTGTATTGGCTTTTCTATAGGAACATGTATAGTGCACTCCTCTTTTTTAAAAACATTATAGTCATTAAATGATTCTTCACTTATAATATTTTTTAACTTAATAATATCATCCTGAGATATACCTTGAATTAAATCATTTACATCTATAAAAAATTTGCTAAGACTTATGGAATTGACATCAATAACAAACAATTCATCCTTTGAGAGAATTCCTACCTTTTTAGATGTATCTTCTATACTACTAAAACTAACAAACTTCATACTATCACCCTTTAGTAAAATTCTAAGTGCATACTTTTTTAAGTCTTATATTTTATACATAATTACATACTCTAGCTATTGCCATTTCAGTATATCCAAGTGATTCTGCTTTTGATTGCTTACCATTTGCTACATCTACAACTAGATTTAATAAATCATCTGTCAATTCTTCCATTGTCTGTGGTCCATATATAACTGGACTAGCATCAAAATCCATATTATCTTCCATATTTGCAAAAGTTATTTTATTTCCAGTTATTTTTATTACTGGAGCTATTGGATTTCCTGATGGAGTCCCTCTCCCTGTACTAAATACTACTACTTGAGCTCCTCCTGCAACCATACCCGCAACAGATGAGGCATCATTTCCTGGTGTATCCATTATTACAAGACCCTTCTTATCAATTTGCTTTGCATAATCATATACTTCACTTATTACTCTGTGCCCACCTTTGTGTATACAGCCTAGTGATTTTTCTTCCAAACTTGTAAGTCCACCAGCTATATTTCCAGGAGATGGATTTCCTTCTCTAACTTCTTCTCCAACTAATTTTAATGAATTTTCATATCTATGTACTATATGTAGTATTTTTTCTTTTACTTCTTCATTTACTGCTCTTCTAGCTAATATATGTTCTGCTCCTATAAATTCAGTAGTTTCACTTAAAATTGAAGTAGACCCTAAATCAACAAGTCTATCACTTAATTCTCCTATTAGCGGATTAGCAGCTAGCCCACTTGTTGGGTCAGACCCCCCACATTCAGTCCCTAATATAAGTTCAGATATTGGGAATTCTTCTTTTCTAAGTATAGAAGCTTCTTGTGCCATTTCTCTAGCATAACGAACAGCTTTTTCTATAGTTTTTAAAGTTCCATGCTCTTCTTGTATTACAAGAGTCTTTATTGGTTTATTTGTTCTCTCTTTTATTGCATCAACTACCAAGTCATTTTGACAATTTTCACAACCTAAAGACACAACTATCACACCATATACATTAGGATTTGCTGCATATCCAGCCATAACATCCATAGTTAATTGTTGGTCTGAACTTACTTGAGAACATCCATTTTGATTATTAAAAGTAACAGCTCCTTGAACTTGTGAGGCTATAATTCTCGTTGTATCTGATGCACACACACTTGTAGGTAATATTAATATGTGATTTCTTATGCCAACTCTTCCATCTGGTCTTTTATATCCATAAAATTTCATATTGATTTCCTCCTAAAATAGTCTATTTATCATACTTTATTTGATTTTCTTGTACTATAAATTTTATTCTTATTGCTAATTAGATAACTATAATCCTACTTATTTAATCATTTAATACTAAACACTTTAATCATTTAATACTAAATATGACTTTTATTGAATTATAAATGTTACTTTATATGTTCGATACAATTTGTTTATCTAAATCTTCTCTAACACTTTTAACATTGTGAATATGTACATGTTGACCAATTTTTATTTCTTGATTAGCTTCTCCTATGTGTTCTCCATATTTAGTAACTTTATCTCCCTCAGCCATATCCTTTATAGCCAATTTATGATAAATAGTTATATCATCTAAAGCTGTTATTGTCTTTATCGTTTTATCTTTTAATTTAAAATTAATTTCATTATTCTTAGATATTTCCTCAATAGCCACTGCAACATTATCTTTTTCATCAATTATCACTGCATTTATCATTATCTTTATTCTCCTTTATAAATAATATAATTTTATTAATATACAAAATCATCTTAGCAATTATATATCTGTATTCATCAGGCTACTATTGTCCCATCATCTTTTTGTTTTGGGAATTTAGGACATCCATATTTCTTGGCCCACCAGCTAGTTATAAGAGGAACTAATATTGCAGTAACAACTACTGCAGCTGCTACTTGAGTTGTAGCTGTTGCAACATATGGTTGCCATGTTGGGTCAACTAATGCAACAGCAGCAGGAACAGCAATTGCATTCCCTGCAGTTGTAGCTACAGCCCATCCTGCATACCCTGGACGTTTACCTATAAATCTATCACAGAATACTATAAATACACCTCCTACAAACACAGATATTAATCCAAGTAATACTCCAGATAGTCCTCCTTTTAATATACTTGCAAGATTTATGCTACTTCCAAGTGCAAAACCTACAAAGGGTACTAATAAATTACATCCTGGTTCTAAAAATTCTTTCATCTTTTTGTCAAAATTACCTATTATCATACCAACAAGTATTGGTACGATTGCAGCTAATAATGACATTAATGGAACATTTGCAAGTCCTGAAGTCCCAAGAGCTATCAATGTAAAAAATGGACCATCATTCAAAGTAAGTAAACTCATAGTTGCACAATCTGTTTCATCTCCATATGAAGTCATTAATGAAAGATATATACTACCATTACTATTTGTAACTGCACTTATAACTGCCAAAGTTGTAAGACCTAATACTCCATCCATTCCAAATAATTTTCCTATAAGTATGCCTATTAAAGCACCTATAGCAAATTTAGAACCAAGAAGTATTCCTCCTCTTTTTAATACTTTTGGCATTTCTTTAAATTGAAGCTGAGTTCCAAGACATACTAGTTGAACCCCTATTATAGTTGCAGAGCCAACACTTGAGAATACTGCTGTTGTAAATGAACCTATTTGTACAATATCTGGGCAAAATGTATTAATGAAAGCTGCTATAAACATTGGAACTATCATCATACCTGCAGGAATTTTTTTAATAAAATCCATTATCATAAAGTTACTCCTCCTAAAACATGATATTTAATTACTTGTATTAAATTTTTTAGCTTTAATTTTAACGGCCGTTTCGGTTCGTATTTAAGAACTAAGTTTTTATTTACGAATCTTTGAATTAATGATAGCATTTTCCCAATTATGAGTCAATAAAAAAAATAAATTTTTGTCAAAATTTTTTCAAATTATCTGATAATATAGCAATAGTTAGCAATTATCTTCATTATATGCAAAATATAAAAAGTAATTTTTCTCATTTCACATCTATATATCCCAATTTATATAATCTAAATTCACAATATTTCGATATTTTTATATAAAATACGATTATTATTGTCTTATCTTAAATTATATAGCTAAATACAGTTCACTTTCTCAGGTATATTTTGGAAATTATTTCAAGTTTTTAGTATGAATTTTCATCAAAAAAATCATCTATAAATATTTATAATTAAAGCTTATTTGCACATACTGTCATATATTTTATTTCTACATTGTAAATTATCACACAGTATGCTAAAATCAACATATTCTAACACTTTAAATTAACAAAGATAGGGGGAAATTTATGACTTCAGATAATCATCGCCCAACAGCTAGGATATTAGATATTTTAGAAGCATTAGCTGAATCTGAGAATGGATATACTCTTACAGAAATAGCAGATGCTATCAATGCTCCAAAAAGTAGTATCTTTCCTATAGTTCATACACTTAATGCTAGAAAATACATTACTATTGATAAAAATACATCTAAATATTCCATAGGTATACGTTCTTACACATTGGGGTCTTCGTTTTTTGAGAAAAGAACTATTTTTAACTACATAATTGATGAAATGACTAATATAGTTAATTCTTGTTCTGAAACTTGTCAACTTGGTATACTCGACAATAACGAAGTTCTTTATATTGGAAAAGTTGACTCTCCAGAGCCAATTAGACTTATTTCTTATGTTGGTAAAAAGATACCTGCTAATTGTACAGGTCTTGGTAAAGCACTTTTATGTGATTTTGATAAGGAAAAACTAATAAATTTATATCCAGACGGATTAAAAGGATTTACAAAAAAATCAATTACTGACTTTGATATTTTATATGACCAGCTTCTTGAAGTTCGTGAAACTCAAATAGCTTCAGAATGTGAAGAATCAATGGAATACCTAAAATGCCTTGCTGTACCAATAAGAAAAAACGGATGTATAAGGGCCGCTGTTAGCGTAACACTTCCACTTTTTAGGTCTAGTGAAGAAAAAATAGAACTGATAAAAAAATTACTTCTAAATGCACAAAAAAATATTCAATCTATGATGGAAGAACGTAATGAAGATATTATAATAAATTAGATTGATAAAAACAAAGTTGCTGACTTAATTACAGCAACTTTGTTTTTTTATGCTCTTTTTTATTTTTAATATTTTTATTGACATGATAAAAATACTATGTTAAATTCTAATCATAATCGTAATTACGAACTTAGTTCTTATATAAAAACTCACGATATATATTTTAACCTCAAAAACCAATATCTAATATGTGAATTAGTATAAGACTATTGTAGGTATGTATATTGTACATAAAAATTAATTCAAAAAAGGAGATTTTAACTATGAGTATCTATTATGTACCACCAATAAACTTACTTGGAAAAGGGTGTCTTATTGAATCTAAAGACTCAATTAAATCCTTAGGCACTAAAAAAGCATTTATCGTTAGCGATAAATTTCTAACTTCAAATGGTACTGTAAAAAAAGTAACAGATATGTTGTCTCAAATAGGTGTGAACTTTGCTATTTATGATGAAGTTAAACCAAACCCAACTGTGACTAATGTCAATAATGGACTTGAAATACTAAAATCAGAAAATTGCGACTTCGTTATAACTATAGGTGGTGGTTCTCCACAAGATTGTGGTAAAGCTATTTCTATATTAGCTACCAATGGCGGTGACATTAGAGATTATGAAGGTGTAAATAAAACTTCTAAAAAATGTCTTCCTATAGTTGCCATAACTACTACTGCTGGTACATCAGCTGAAGTTACAATAAATTATGTTATAACGGATGAAGATAGGCATGTAAAAATGATAATGGTTGATACAAATGCACTAGCTACAATGACAGTTAATGACCCAGAATTAATGATTAGTAAGCCAGCTAATTTGACAGCAGCTACTGGTATGGATGCACTGACTCATGCTATAGAAGCTGTAGTGGCTAATGGAGCTTATGATGTTACAGATTCAACTGCGCTATATTCTATAAAGCAGATATTTGAATATCTTCCTAGAGCTGTTAAAGATGGTAATGATATAGATGCTAGAGAACAAATGTGTTATGCTTGTTTTCTAAATGGAATTGCTTTTAGTAATGCAGGTCTTGGAAATGTACATGCTATGGCTCATCAATTAGGAGGTTTATATGATTTACCTCATGGAGTATGTAATGCTATGTTGCTACCAATAGTTGAAGAAGAAAATGCTAAATCTGCACCTTCTAAATTCCGTCCAATAGCTGAGATCATTGGAATGAATATACATGGCAAATCAGATAAGGAATGTGTTGATTTTGTAATAGATAAAATAAAAGCTCTTTCAGAAGAGGTAGGAATTCCAAAATCTTTAAAAGATGTTGGTGTTGATAATCCTAATTTTGAGTTGCTTGCTGAAAATTCTATGAAAGATGCTTGTGCTGGAGCCAATCCTGTTTTCTTTGATAAAGACAAAATTATAGAATTATTTAAGAAAATCTCTTAATATAATCACACTTATAAATTAATTATGTATATTTATAAGGGAGTGTCTCAAAATATTTTTATTTGATTATAGACACTCTCTTATTATCTAAACTAAATCCATATTTTTAATTTAATTTCAAACTCTTTAAAATTAATAAATAGTATTTTTAATGAATTATAACTGTTGTTGTGTCTGGTATATTGTCATATATCCACTTAGCATTTTCTGTACTTAGTCTTATACATCCATGGCTAAGAGCTTCACCAAGCCTAGCATCTATTATATAACTTCCTGTTGAATTATATAACACAGAATGATAATAATACCCACCTTTAATTCTAGTAGCGTACTTAACTGAATACTCATCTGTTCCAAAAGAAGGTTTTCTCCCACTTATATAAAAAATACCTGTTATAGTTGGAGTTTCAGGTTTACCTATAGTACATTCCCATTTATATAATTGACCCCAACCTCCATTATCTTTCTTAAAAATATAAGTGTATTTATTTTTAAGGTCTGTGGTAATTAGATAGTCACTAGTACTTTTAATGTTATTTTCATTAACAAATTTAGTCATATCAGTGTAAAAATACTTATAATCTAATTCATTAGGTTTATTTCCATCACTTGACAAGAAATAATTAAAAACATAACCTGTTTTATCATCATATATAACTTTACTCCAGTCCCCTTCTACCTGTAGAACTTCGACTCTAGACTTTTCAGGAATTACTGTAATTATAGTAGAAGTTGTAGACTTATCTTCTCTTAAATTTAAATTACTCCAAGCATATTCGCTTACTGATATTAAATCTCTGTATACATACCCTTCTTGAAAATTGTAGATTACTTTAATCCAATCATCTTCTTCATCTAGAACCTCTAATTTAGAACCTTTAGGTATTACAGTTATAATACTTGAACTTGTAGATTTCGCAGACCTCAAATTTACATTTACTAAAGCATATTTATATATAGGTGCTCTGTATTTTTTAATGTTTATTTTAAATAGCTTCACACATACCCATCCTCTCATATGTCTTTTTACAATACTTTATGAAATTCGATATATATTCGTTCTTCTATTTTTAAACTTACTCTGTATAATTAAAGGTTATTATCCATTTAAATTTACAATATTACAATCTTTAATATATTCTTCAATTATACTTCTAGCTACATTAAAATAACTTATACATTTATCAACTATAACAGCATCACTGCTAACTACTCTATCAAGTTTTTCTAATATAACATCTGCATTTTTTACTAGCTCTACTTCTGTTTCAATTTTCCATACCCTGGCATGTTCTAATATCTTATATCTTAGATTTCCAGAATTAGAAACTGGTGCATCTAAGTAAAATTTAATTTTTGTAGCCTTATATTTATTAAAAAACTTTCCTATTAGATTTAAAGCTTCTTCTGTTTTATCTATAATTTTATATGTTCCTCTAAGACCTGCTAAATCTCTTATATTTCCATCTCTACCTATGACTAGAGTTCCTCCAGATAATGCTACTTCTAGAGCTATTATCAAATTAAAACCATCTATGTATATAATTCCTTCATTTATTTTATCTAAGGAAAGTATCTTTGATTGTCTTATTTTATTTTTTTCATCAGTACATACTGCTCTCTTTAGTGCATCTCTTTGTCTTATTGAAAACTGATATCTATCTCCCACAAAAGTTACAACTGGGTCTATTTTATAATCTCTATTTATTAACCATTCTATTTCTTCTTGAGCCTTTACAAGTCTTACAAGTTCTTTACTTGAAAACCATCGTTTATCACTCTCATCAAAGCCTCTTTTAGATATTTTATTCATAGAATATTTCACCGCCTTAATATGAAGTTTGCTAATATTATCTTATCCATTTATATTATTCAATATTTAGATTATACCTTTTAATACTCTCTTAAATACAAAATAATTACTTTTTTACTATATTTATACTTTATAATGTAAAGAAAGGATACTATTAGTAACTTCTCATAGTATCCTTTCTTTAAAATTTATTTATAATGATAATTTTAGGCTTTATTTATATATTACACTTATTCTATACTTCCTTTATCATATTAGGAGATAAAACATCATTAAGAGCCTCTGTCATAGTTGGATGTGCATAAACACGGTCTCTTAAATATGTATATTCTACTTCTAAATCTATGGCTAACTGAATTAAATGTATAATCTCACTAGAATCTTCACATATCATGCTAGCACCAAGTATCTTATTGGAATTTTTATCTATTACGATTTTTATAAATCCATCTGTCTTTCCAATTTGTTTAGCTCTTGGAATTGCCTCAACTGGCATCTTTGCTACTAATACATCATATCCTTTTTCCTTTGCTTGTTTAACATTAAGACCAACTCTTGAAAATGCTGGACTTATGAATATAGCATTTGGTATATTTTTTCTATTACTAGTCGTTCTAGTCTTATTTCCAAATAATTGATTGATTATTATACGATAGTCATCTAGTGATATATAAGTAAATTGAGGACCTCCATTTATATCTCCTATAGCCCATATGTGTTTTTTATTAGTCTTAAGGTTATCTGATACTTTAATAAATCCTCTTTCATTTAACTCTATGCCTGCATTTTCAAGTCCTAAACCTTCAGTATTTGCTTTTCTACCTGTAGCAACAAGTATTATATCACTTGTTATTTCCTTTAATTCACTATTTATATCATATTCTACTGTAGCTAAATTAGAAACTTCCTTAATCTCTTTTACCTTTGCATTATTTATAATTTTTACATTTCTCTTTTCAAGTAATTTTATTATTTCTTCTGAATCTTCAATATCTTCATTTGGTAAAATCCCATTATTTGAATTTAATATTGTAACTTCTGTTCCAAAGGAACTATAGATGCCTGCAAATTCTAAACCTATAAACCCAGCACCTATAATTGTCATTTTTTTAGGTAAGGTTCTTAAATTCATAAGAGATTCACTATTATATACTATCTTATTGTTTTCAATACCTTTTATATTAGGTATAAATGATTTTGAGCCAGTATTGATAAATATATTCTCTGATACTAATTCATAAACTTCATTTTCAGTTTTTACTTCTACTGTATTTTCATCAATAAAAGTAGCCATTCCTGTAAATATAGTTACATTATCATTTGAATTTAATTTATTATAGTTAGCTTCTCTAAGCTTTGTAACCAAAGTTTCTTTTTTTTCTATAGCTTTTGCATATTCGATTTGTGCATCATTCCAAGAGTTTATATTTTTTACATTGTTTGCTGAATTTTCTAAGCTTTTAGTTGGGATACATGCTACATTTATACATGTTCCTCCATACATTTTATTTGACTTTTCTACTAAAGCTACCTTTAATCCTCTATTAGCTAAATCTCCTGCTAATGTCTTTCCACCTTTTCCAAATCCTATTATTATTGCATCAAATGTTTTTTTCATATAAATTTCAACCCTTTCCTTTGTTATTTATACTCTTACTATAACAAGATTTTCTAGGTGGTACAATTAGGTACTTTTTTGTAACCTTCTATATTAATACTTTTTATTTTTTTGATTTTCAATGAAAGACATCATAGTCTCTTTATTCATTGCTCCTGGAATGTACTGTGTTACATATCCTTCTTTATCAATTATAAATGTAGTTGGAAAAGCATTAATTCCATATTGATATGCTAATTCTCCATCTTCATCAAGTGCAACGGGAAAAGTATAGCCTTCATCTTTTAAAAAGTTAATTACATGTTCTCTTGAACCTTCTCTACCTAAATTAGGTGATGCTACACCTAAAATTACTACATCTTCATTATTTTTCTTATAATCCTTGTACAACTGCTCTATATGAGGCATTTCCTCTTTACATGGAGGACACCATGTAGCCCAGAAATTTAAAAACACAACCTTACCTTCATAATCACTTAATTTATGTGTTTTACCATATTGGTCAGTTAAAGTAAAATCAATAGATTTTATTCTCTCTTCATCATTAGAGCCGTTATCACTATTTTCATTATTAGATTCTTTTTTATTATCTCTGTTACCAGACTCTTCTTGTGTATTGCCATTAGAATTTCCTTGTTTATTATCTTCTTGATTCACACTTTGATTATTTTCAACTTTATTTTTTTGTGGAACATTAAAATGCTTGCTCACACTTTCAAACCCATTTATCATCATTAATATTCCTGATATTATAAGTATAGCTCCACCTATCTTTTTAATAATTTCCATATTAGATTTTATTTTATCTATAGTCTTAAATAACTTACTATAGAACATAGCTGTAATTATAAATGGCAAAATAAATCCAATGGTATATACTACTATTAAAAGATTTGCATTCAAATGATTAGTTGAACTAGAAACCATTACTAATACAGATGCTAATATTGGCCCAATACAAGGTGTCCACCCAAAACTAAATGTAAAACCAAGTAAATATGCTGTTATTGCTCTCATTTCTTTAAACTTTACATTTAATCTTTTTTCTCTATTTAGTATTGAAGACTTAATTATTCCCATATAAAACAATCCCATGATAATAATTATAATCCCACCTATAAACATTATTAAGTCTTTATTCTCATTAAAAAACATACTCAATACTCTTACTGATGAACCTAATATAAAAAAGGTTGTTGAAATTCCTAGAGTAAATAAGATAGTATTTTTAAATAGAGAACTTTTTATAAAATTAGTTTTTCCTTCTTTTAAATTTTCCACACTACTATTTGACAGTATACTTAGATAAATAGGTAGTATTGGTAATATACATGGCGAAAAAAACGATAATATCCCTTCTATAAATACCACAAATAAATTTATATTTTGCAAATTAAAGCTCCTCCTCATTCTATTTACATTATTACAATAAAAAATTATGTCCTTTTATTGCTTTTACTTTTATTCTCACGATAGCCTAATTAAGTCACTGTAAATTCAAAAGTAATTTAAAAGCTTACTTATCGCAATTTAAATTATTATTGCTCCACATAATCATCTTTTCCATAACAGGAAGTAATAGTACCCCTGACTCACTTAAAAAATATGTTGATTCTACAATATTATTAATTGATTTTTTATTGTTGATTATAATTCCTTGCTCAATTAAAAAATCTAATTGTTGAGTCAACATTTTCTTACTACATTCTGGAATGGCTCTTTGTAATTCTCCAAATCTTTTTTTATCTTTTTGTAACTCCCATATTATTATAGCTACCCATTTTTTACCTAATATGCTTGATAATGCCTCTACTGGACAGTCATATATCATATCATCTATATTATACATTTTATCTCCTCTTTCTTTTTATTAATTATTAAGACATGCTTTTATTTAATTTATAAATGTTACAAATGTGTTGAGATTTACTAGTTTAAGGTTGTTAATATATATTTTAGTTTTAAAATATTTCTGAGGTTTCATATAATTACTATATCAGTTTTATAAATGCATCACAATTGGGTACTTTTTTGTAACTACATATTTATAACTACATAAAATATTTATAACTACATAAAATTAAAGTTAACTATATTAAATAAATTTAGCTCTTATATAATAATTCTTTATCTAAGTTCTTTATCCTGTTTTAATAATTTCTATATACAACATCAAACCCATACCTTGATATCTACCCAAAATTATACAAATTAAAAAATCTGACAGATATTTATCTGCCAGATTATTAAATGATAAACTTACTTTTACACTTATAAATCTAATAATATTGAAATAACTTCAAAAGGTGCTATTTCATATATTTGTTGTTCCTCTAATTCTTCTATTGCATTTATAACTTTCCCGTTTCTATCTTTAAATATTTGCTCATCTAATATCAACTTCTCACTTGTTGGATTTTCTAACCTTATTACAAACTTCTCTTTATCATAGTAAGAAAGATAACATGCTGATACAAGATAATTTTCTGGTAAAGATATTATCTCTAACTCTCTGTTCACAGATTTTTCAACAATTGACCTTTGAATCTTATTATCTATACGATATAAAAAGAAGTTATAATCCTGTAATTGATAATTTATAGATTCTTGCAAATAGTTATGAGTTAAACTTGCAACTTCTGATTCCGCAAAAGATTTAGAACTCATATATATTGCAAATGAAAACTCTACTTCTCTAAGTATTTGTGCCTTTTCAGTTTTAATTCTGATATGTCCCTTTTTAGTGGTATCTCCAGAAGCACGTCCTGGTCTATATAATAAATCAGGTTTTCCTAATTCATCTGTAGTAGCAAGTAAAGTCAGTGCTATTTCATCATTGACATGTTGATACTCCTTTATTCCTCTAGTAAAGACAGTACAACTTCTCTTATCATTAGTAAGTGTAATATTACTTTCCAAAGGTTCCAAATCTATAGGCATTTCACTATAAGTATTTTCCCAATTACTTAAAACCCCATTTTCTCTTGTTATATATCCAAATGGTAATGATGCTATATTTTTATTATCATTTATATCCGTTTTTACATGAACACGTAATCTATGATTACATATTGTATTGTTGACATGAAGTTTTACTTCTATCAATGGATTATCTTTTGATAAAATAATGCTAGCTCTTACATTTAATTTTCCATTGAGATTTTTATCTTTTCTATCTTCCAGTGTAAGTGGTAGTAAAGTTGTACCTTCAACTACTATCTTTTCATATCCTAAAGTTCTTTTTGTCGAAACACTATTAAACAAAAGTTCTATCTCGTCATCATCTTGTAATGGTGAGAAATCATAAGTATCTCCTGCATTTCCGCTATCTTTTAAAGTTAAAAAGTTTGATATATAAGTTCCATCTTTAAGTTGTAAATCCAAGCTTCCATCTTTATATATTACCTTGTATTTATCGTTAGATATAAAGGTATTATTAGACTCACTAAGTGACAACATCTCTTTATTACTTGTTTCAAAACTAATAACTTTATAACCAAGTGCAGGAAGTTGTATATTTATTCTTACTTTTAGTATATAATAACCTGGTTCTTCAATAAATATATTACCAGCAGGTGTCTCTTCCAATACATTTTCTCTTGGTTGTATGTAAGTTTCTTCAATTATAGTAGCATCTAAATTTTCTTTAAAACAAATATTTTTACTATTACTCACTACTTGTATTTCTTTATATCCATTAAATCTTTTAGCTTCTGAATTAAACACTAATACATCATTTTGAGATAACTTAAGCCCTTCTGAAATTTTCTTTACAATAGTATTTTCAATGCTATCACAGATTTCATTAGCTTCTCTTATACGGTGAAGAATATCATCTGTTACAGTATCAGTTACACAACCAGCCAAACTGTCATGAGCTTGCCCTTCTAAAAGCTTTTTCCATGTGTTTATTAATAATTGATTGCTTATTTCTATTCCACTCTTTTTAGCAATTACTAGTAATGGCTCTATTCTCTTAATTAATTTATTTTCAAGTTTATCACATGCTAATTTTATATCCATTCTACTAGAACCAATTGATTTATGTATTCTTGCAAGCACTGGTTCTCTAAATTCACCTCTGTAGCTTTCTAATGATTCTATGGATTTTACATATTTCAAAAAGTCTTGATATGAACTTGTTATATAAGAATACTTTCCAATATTATTAATCTCTTCAACTTTATTTTTAAAATCACCTATTATATTTAATTGGTCATTTCCTGAAGGTATTAATACCTCTTCTACATCACTATATGATTTAATAAAATCAATAGCGGGGTCTAATCGTCCATTGACATACTTTGGTGAAGGTTCTAAAAGCATACCAGTTCCATATCCATGTGGCATATTTACAGCATATATATACTTTTCTCCATTTAAACTTTTCCATTTAAAATACGGTGATTGAACTTGCTTTCCTAAGTGGATACCCCTCCAAAAGAAAATATTATCAATCCCTACATGTCTTAATAAAATAGGCATCTGTGCATTAAAACCAAAGGTATCTGGTAAATACCCGATTTTCATGTACTCACCATACTTTTTACTTTCAAATATTCCAATCATTAAATTTCTTAAAATAGATTCCCCTCTAGCGAAGAATGCATCTGTTTGTGTAAACCATGGTCCGATATATAATCTTTTTTCTTCTATTAATTTTTTAATACTTTCTATTTTTTCTTTATGTACTTGTGTATAATCATCCAAAATAGAAAGTTGTCCATCAAGTACAAAACTTACATCTGGATTACGCTCTAACTCATCAATTATATCTGTAAATAATTGCTCACTAAGTACTAATGCATCTCCAGAAGTAAAATACCACTCTCTGTCCCAGTGTGTATGATTAACAATATGTGCTTTTATCATTTATGCTCCTCTATTTCTTCATTTTAATATTTTTAGGCTGTAATCAAGACTCAACAATACTCAAAACTTATACTAACTATAAAATTTATATTAAACCTAAATTATTACTTTTCTTAAATTTTTATTGAATTTTAAGATTCCCATTCTGCTTCATCAAATTCATCATCTTCAAATTCATCATCTTCGATAACTGGATTTCCACGTAATATTATAACTAAACCTGCTACAATTACTGTTCCTACTGCAATTGATAATACATACATTGGCCAGTTTTCTACTGTAAACCATCCATAAAATCCACTAATTGGAGTTGCATTCACTGAACCTAATCCAACTGCCATAGCTGAGGCAATTGCTGTACCAATTACACATGATGGTATTACTTTTAATGGAGATTCTACTGCAAAAGGAATTGCTCCTTCACTAACTCCAATCAACCCCATTATAAGAGATGATTTACCAGCTTCACGCAGCTGCTTATTATATTTTTGTTTTGCTAATATAGTAGCAAGACCTAAGCCTAGTGGTGGTATAACAATTCCTACCATTGCTGCTGTATTAGGTGCGTAAATCCCACTTGTTAATAATGCAAGTGATGTTGTCAAAGCTGCTTTATTAACTGGCCCACCTAGGTCAACTGCCATCATTGCTCCAATAATAGCTGCCATCAATATCTGATTTGTACCTGATAATCCATTTAACCAATTTTCTAAGCCAGTATTTAATGTTGCAAAAGGAATACCTATGACATAATTAATTAATATAACAGTTATTAATGTTCCAAATACTGGTACTATAAATATTGGTACTATTGAAGCTGCTGACTTTGGTAATTTAACATTATTTTTAATAAATAAACATGTATATCCTGCGATTAAACCAACTGCTAAAGCTCCTAAAAAACCTGCTCCGATATCCTTAGCAATCATACCTCCAACAAGTCCTGGTACTATAGCTAATTTATCAGCTATAGAAAATCCTATAAAGGCTGCAATTACAGGAAACATTAATCCTAAAGCAGTGCCTCCAAAACCATCTAAATCATGTAATAATCTAACAATACTACTAGCACTTTCTGCATATTTAACGTCCCATATATCTGGTATATTATATAAAGAACCCCCTACACGAGATATTGCCATTATCATAGCACCTGCAATTACTAATGGAATCATATATGAGATTCCTGTTAAAACATGCTTTTTTAACTCAGAGACTATCTTTTTTAACATTATATTTCCCTCCATTTATTTAGTGTCAATTAACTTTAGTGCATCATTGATTACCTTTTCTGCATCTTTTATAGGTGCATTAACTGGTACTTCTAATATTTCTTTGCCTTCAAAACGTTCAGCATTTCTAACTTTAGTATCTACAGCAAATATTACTACTTCTGCAATTTGCGCATCTTTTTCAGTTAATTCATTGTCAATTCCAGTTGCTCCTTGTGTTTCAACTTTTATAAGATGACCCATTTTTTTTGAAGCCTTCTTTAATGCTTGTGCTGCCATATATGTATGTGCAACCCCTGTTGCACATGCTGTTACTGCTATAATTTTTCTTTTCATCTCTACATTTCTCCCTCATTAAATATTTTAATTACTTCTTGTGCTGAATCAGCTAATTTTAATGCATCCACATTGTCATCATCCATTAACTTAGTTGCCAATTTAGACAATAAGACAAGGTGGTTACTGTCTTTATCAATGTTACTTATAGCCAACAAGAAAATGCTATCTACTGGTTTTTCATCTAAGGCTTCCCATTCAATTTTATTTTTGGATTTTGCAAATATTATAGAAGATTTCTTAACAGCATCACTTTTCCCATGAGGAATAGCAATACCATTCCCAATACCTGTAGTTGCATGTTCTTCTCTTTCTAAAACAGACTTAACATATTCTTCTTCATTATCCACAATCCCATTTTCAACAAATATACTACTTAATTTTTTTATTGTTTCTTCCTTGGTAGTTGCATCAAGATTAAAAACAATCTGCTCTTCCTTCAATACATCTGATATTTTCACTATATATTCTCCTCCATTAGCAAATCGTACACTTCTTTTGGTGAAGTTGCACTTAATATGTTATTTATATTTTTTTTATTGTCAATGAAGTCATAAAAAACTTCATATATTTCATCAAGCTCCAAATTTTTGTCATTTTCTAATGAAATAAAGAAAACAACTTCTACATTTTCATTTCCCCATATAATAGGATTTTTTAAAGTTGCAACAGATATATTAGATTTTTTAATATAACTAGGATTAGCATGAGGTGTAGCTATATATTGAAAAGATGTGTAAGATAAATTTTCTCTTTCAATCGCACTTTCAGCTATACCTTCTTTCGCATAACCTCTTTTTATTAAGTTATCTGTTATACATCTAATTACATCTTCATAATCTGATGCCTCAATATTTAACAAAATATTTTCCTCAAATATTAACTTTTTAAAAGATTTAGATTTTCCAGAAGTAGTTCTTGGAACATTTTGTATGTTTTTCTCTAAAGTTCTTATATCATTTTCATTTAAAATAGGGCTAACTACTATAGTTGGAATAGTTTCTAATTCTAAATAAATAGTACTGATTACTAAATCTGCATCAATTTTACTAGATACTAATTCTTGGACAGAAAGTATCTTTTCAATCTTTACCATAGGGAAGTATTTTTTTAACCTTGCAGATAATAACCTAGAAGAACCCAACCCTGTACTACATACTAGAATTACCCTAATGCTTTGTGGTAGTTCTTTCATTCTTTCTCTAAAAGCTTCAAAATGTAGTGCTATATAAGCACATTCGTCATCATTTATTCGAATATCATATATAAATTCAATTACTTTTTTCAAGTTTAAAGCTTGTTCAAATGATAGAGAAAAGTTTTGCTTAATTGTGTTTACATATGGGTTTTTGATACTAAGACCATATGTCAATCTATTTATCGACGAATGTATATGTGTAGTTAATCCATCAATTAAATCTTTATCATAGGCTGTCTTATACAATGTATTTTTGATAATTTCTCGAAGATTTGAGATATTGTTTGTATTCGCTTCATAAGGTTTACTTGAATTACTTTTTAGTTCAGTAGTGTTTCTATGCTGGTCAGCAGCTACTAAGTGCAGATTTATATATCCAATTTCAGAATTTGGCAATAATATTGAAAATTTTTCTTCTAGTTGCTTTGCTAGATAATTTGTATTTGGCATTTGATTATTTTCTATCTTATTAGTATATAAATTTTCTTCTATGTATTCACCTTTTCTAATTCTTTCTACTGCTATAGCTAAATGAATAACCAGTGATTGAAATTCATAATCAGAAAACTCAAATTTTCTTTCCTCACTAAAAGTTCTAAGAATCTCAATAATGATAGATAAATCATCCTCAAAAAAGATACCATTCACATCTGCTTGTATCTTTTCAAAAGCTTGATAAAAACTTTCTTGTTCTTGCTTAATATACCAATTTCTACTCCAAAATTTATGTATAAACTTAGCAGTAAGCTGTCTTTTGTCTCTTTCACTTATATTCAATTTAATTCCTTTACTAGGTTTCTTATATATAGAAACTCCTTCACTTTTTAGTAATTTTTCAACCTCAGCTAAATCTCTTTCAATTGTTCCTCGACTTATATATAATTCTTCAGAAAGTTGTTGTATAGTAATATAATCATTACTTTTTAACAAAATTGAGTATATATATATAACTCTCTCCTCTCTTGTTGTAGGAATTTGACTTCCTTTATTATCTAGGTAAGGAAGTATTTTTCTTAAATCTCCTTCAATATAAACACCTATTTTAGGTTTTCTCACTAAAGAAAGACCTATCTTTTTAAGTACTATTTCTACTTCTTTGAGAGATTTTGAAACTGTTTTTTCTGAAACATCTAAATCATCTGCTATTGCTTTAACAGTTGTATGACCTTCTTTTAATAAAAACTTTATTATTCTAATTTCACGATTTTGAATCATATCAGTTAACATTTTCAAACTTACTCCTTCCCTTTGTTTTTATTTTAATGGAAAATGTTTTTCTACAAAACTACTAATATTTCCTGATTAAATACGGTAATTTTTATGTATTGAATACTTTAATTTTAGATGATAAATTAAAAACTGTCTAAATTTAATATGAAAGGAAATAATTTAATGCTGACAATAATTATTGCATTACTTCCTGTAATAGGGTGGGGATTAATGCCCATAGCTGCAAACCTCAAAAAAAGTTCTCCCTACGAACAACTTTTAGGTACCTCTATAAGTGCGTTTATATTTTCCACTATAATAACTTTGGTTATGCATCCTGAGATTACATTTTTTTCATTTTGTGTGAGTATGATTTCTGGGATATTTTGGAGTTTAGGTCAGTTAATGCAGTTTAAAGCAATTCAAATTGCTAGTGTATCTAAAGTAATGCCAATTTCAAATGGTTCACAATTAACTTTTACAACTTTACTAGCTGTAATCTTATTTAATGAATGGACTAGTTCTAAAATGTTTTTGATTGGCACCTTATCAATCTTATGTATAATAATAGGTATACTTCTCACAAATTATCAAACAAAAAAATCTACTAATAGCAATATGTTGAAATGTATTGGAGTTACATTATTATCATCCTTGTTTTTAGCATTATATGTTGTAGCCAATCAAATATTTTCAATTGAAGGATATAGAATTATATTGCCTCAATCTGTTGGGATGTTAATAACTGCATCAATTATTGTTAAGTATTTTTCTAGAGAGACTTTACATAAGGAAAATGTTTTATTTAATCTAATTACTGGAGTATTGTGGTCAATAGCAAATTTAGGTATGTTTATTACAACCAATACTTTGGGAGTTACGATAAGTTTTTCTATTTCTCAGAGTTGTGTTATAGTAGCTACTTTAGGAGGAATTATCTTCTTTAAAGAAAAGAAAAATAAAAGAGAGTGGCTTGCTATTTTTCTTGGAATAATATTAATCATGTTTGGTGTTTTTATGTTAAGCACAATAAAATAGATATTTATTTATATAAATTAAAATGAAAAATTGATTATCCTCTAAAATACTGTGTTTATCACTGATTTAGCTATAATTAAGAGTCTATATTGCCACTAATTTATCACTTATGAATGAATCTTAATAAGACCATAAATAGTAATAAATATTAAAAGAGAGAAGCTAAACAGTACAATTACTGAATTGCTTCTCTCTAGAGCATTGTCATAACCCCATACATTTTATAGTAATTATTATCTTATAGAAAACATCTATTTATACTTGTTCTATTATTACAATTTTATATTTTTTTAACACATTAAAATAGTGTTTATTTTACATTTACTTTTTTATATATTTTTTCAACATATTAAAGTAGTAACCATTTTATATTTACTTTTAATCAAATATACTAATCTGATTATTATTGTTTTTATCTACTTTAATAGTCTTCATATTTCTAACAGTTATTTTTTCATCTTCTCTTATAGCACCTACAAGTACTCTATTTTCTTCATTATATAGTCTACAATTTTCTTCTACTCGTGTATAATTAAAATTAGCATAACAATATAAACAATAATGTCTACAAGTATTGTACTGCCCTATATCAATACTCTTAACACATCCACAAATATCCCTTTGTGTATCATCCTTTTTGACTTTCACTTCACTACCTATAATCTTTGATATTAACTTATCATCAATACATTTACTTTTTCCAATGCCAAACTTACTTAAATTATATTCATCACAACATATTTCAAGTGTTATATTATACTTATTAGATATTCTAAAAAGTTCCTTCGACAATATTTCTATTTCTTTAATTTGTATAGGTTTTATATGTAATGACTTTGTATTAACTTTTGTTTTCTTGTATAAATCTATAAAACTTATTATACATTTTTCTGTAAATCCATTAAGTTGACTGCATAATCTCTCAAATGCTTTTATATGATAATCTAAGTTATACTTTTCATTTAGAAAAATTGGGTCATATCTCAAAATTACTCTTTCTTTTCCTATGCTTCTAGACAATTCTTTAAATGACTCTATTATCTTCTTTTTATCTAAAATTCGTGTTTCTACATCTTTACCATATGGAGTTATAGTATAGTGAAAATAATATTTGTAGTCTTTTAATTTGTTCAAATCACATATCATTGGAGTTGCATCTTTTGTCCAAAATATAAAGCAATCAACAGTATGTGGATTTAACTCTATCTTACTGACTTGTTTTGGATTCATCGGATTAACAACATACACAAAACCCTCTTTAAGTCTGTTAAAAAACCACTTACTATAAAAAGCAGGTATATCAGTTCTTCTACTTACACTTACTATCATAATTTAACCTCCATCTAAAAGTATAGCTGATATCACTCTTAGAATTGTCCAGACCACATTCTACACACACATTATTTACTAGTTTTCATTCACACAGAAAACATCTTTTTTATAGCTTATTATCCCTAGACAATATATGATGTATTTTCTTTGCAAAGTTTTTCCATTTTATCATACACAACACTACTGTCTCTCTCATCTGTCATGGTAACAATTATATCACTTGCCTTAAGAATTGTTTTTCCTTTTGGAATAATTTCTTCTCCTCCTCTTTGAATGGCTACCAAAAGACAATTTTCTGGCCATTGAATATCCTGAATTGCTTTGTTAGCAACAGGAGAACCAAACATAATGGAAAACTGATCTAGTATTTTCTCTCCCCTCTCTCTATGAACAGGTTCTCCATTTTTCTCAAGTAATCTCTCCAGAAGACTTTCATAAATCGGCTTAGATTTCAGAAGTGTAGCCACAATATACGCCACAATTGAAATAACGGATAGGGAAAGCATCTGGCTGACAGAACCTGTCATTTCAAAAATCAATATAATTCCAGTCAAAGGCGCACGTACAATGGCAGTAAAATACCCTGCCATAGCCAGAAGTATAAAATTATTGACATAGTCTAAGTTCATTCCAAAAAACTGTACACCTACCATTCCGAACATTCCCCCAATAAAGGCTCCTAAAACAAGTAGCGGGAAGAAGATTCCTCCTGGCGCACCAGACCCAAAACTAACAGCCGAAAATACAAAACGGATGACAAAAATCAAAACTACCATTCCCAACAAATATTCATGGCTTGTTAGTGCTTCCACCAGATTATGCCCACTTCCAAGCACCTCAGGCATCAAAAGACCCAAAATACCAGCCATAAAAAATGGAATCAATATTTTTCCAAATATACCTATTTGGGGAATCTTTTTATATAAAGACTGAACAAATAAGGTAAACCAATTATAAAATGCCCCCATAACGCCAAGCACAACACCTAAAATCAGTATCAACCAATAATAACTCTGTGGTAACACATTTCCAATATCAAACTGGAACACTGATTCCATTCCTAGAAAATTAGCTGATATATAGTCCGCTGTTAGAGATGCTGTCATCACAGAAATCAAAACAGACACTGAAAAGTTTTTATGTATTTCTTCCAGTGAAAACATGACGCCTGCCAGTGGTGCATGAAAGGCTGCTGATAATCCTGCACTTGCCCCACAAGTAAGCAAGAACTTTTCCTCTGTCTTTCCTCTATCAAGAGCTCTGGAAATACCCTTTCCTGCCATAGCACCAAGCTGTATAGAAGGTCCTTCTCTTCCCAAGGCAAGACCACCCATAAGCGATAAGAATCCTCCAACAAATTTGGCTGGCAACACACGCCACCATACTTGCTTGATTTTCCCTGTCATCTCTCCTTCTAGCTGAGGAATACCACTACCTGAAATCATTGGCTCCCAATTTACTAGCCTTGATACAATCCACGCAAGCAGTGCAAGCACTGCAAACCAAACTGCTGTTTTCACAGTTGAACCTTTTGCAAAATTTAATATTTGGTTAAGCCAGATACCAGCCTGCCCCAAAAGTATCCTATATAAAAGTACAATCAAACCAGCTATAGCGCCTACAAGAAGCCCTTCTCCAATCAAAATGACCTGAAATCGCTCGGCCCGCTTAATTACATGAGATGTATCTTTTTTCATAATCTTTCTCCTCCACTCCATAATTCGGTGTAATATGAATAAATATATTTTTTAGTTCATTTCACACAAAATCATATGTTACTTTTCTTCTATGTTTGATACACATAACCAACTTATAATGTAATGTAAATACTGAATAATTATTGTTATCCAACTTAATTTCATCGTATTTACCACTGAATCAATAATACAATACATTTTTAGAAAAATAAAGAAGGACATATTATTTTATTTTTACTTTATTCTTGACTTTGATAAAAAACATGATAATATTAATCCTAATTCAGACTATCATTAACATCAGTCTAAATTATTATATTTAATAATATTAAAAAGGGTGCAATTATCAAGCACCCTATAAGCTTATTTTTTTAAGAAAGCTAAAATACAATAAAAATATCTATCTTATATCTAGATTATAGTTTTTGATTTGCATATTTCAATGACCATTGGCAATTTACCATACATTTTAAAACACAAAAACATTTAGAAATATCGATTATAGACTCTCTTCCCCCTTGAAAAGTCCAAGCATTTCCATGTATAGCTTTTGCAGGGCATTTTTCTACACAAACACTGCAATCACCACATTTTGAAGCAATCAAAGGATGCTTTTCAACAGAAATTGGTGCATCCGTAAGTACTGTACACATGCTAAAAGCACATCCAAATTCCTCAGTGATAAATAAATTATTTTTCCCCATGAATCCAATACCACTAATATTTGCTATTGTCTTATGTGGTAAAGGGCTAATACCTGATTGCATCTTAGGGTCAATATATCCTCTTTCAATGTATCTGTGTTCTATATTATTTTTTTCTGATTGAGCATAAGCACTATAACCTTTTTTTTGAAGATATTCAGAAATCCAATCAGCTAGTTTTTCCACCTTTTCCTCTTTTTCCAAAAACTCATCTCTGTCTGTAGGTAAATTATTATATATATCTTTAATAAACTTCTTTGATAATCCTATACAAAATAAAATCGCCTTAGAAAAGCCTAGTGTTTGATTTATTGGAAATTCAGATATATCAACAAAACGAATAATGTCTACACCTTCATTGTACAAAATAGATTTCAACTCATCATTCATTTTTAACTCCTTTCACATCTAATCAAGCAAGAAATAGCTTTATATACTGATAGGTTTTGGCTTTTTATTATGTTAACCAATACTTTGTACATTCTTTATTTCTACTCATAAAACCATATTCAATTAAATATCTTCTAATCGTTGCAAAATCATAATATATAGACTCTAAAATTTGATTAACTTCTTTTTCTGAATATTGCTTTCCTTGCTCAAATTGTTCTAAAATTTTAGACAAAATAACAACTTTTTTCTTTTCTTTTGATGAAAAAGCTTTTAATTTTAGAGGATTCATACTTTCAAATGATATTTCTAAAATGTGTTTTCTTTCTTCTTCAGTTACTACGTATCTCTCATCCACCATTTTGGCATGTTCGTGGATTGGTATTATAATACTATCTCTATTAGATTTATCTTCAAATACAGATTCATATAAAGCCAAGTATAGCTTAGCTTGTTTTGCTTTTTCTCTAAACATAAATTTTTGATGACGTATTGTAGAAGTAGATACACCAAGCTCTTTTGCAATTTCTTTATCTGATAAATCACTAATAAATAATTTAAATAATTGTTTTTGATTATCTGTTAATGTATTGTACTTTGAATCATTATTGACCAATTGTTCCAAATAGTTACCATGTTTTAATTCTGTATGCAATTCAATAGCTCTTGATGCTTCAAAAAATCTATCACCAACTCTGTATATTTCTCCTACTTCATACGTTTTTCCACAAATAATGCAACTATAACAATTTAAATCTGCATTGAATACATAACCTTTTTTGATATCTTTAATAGAAAGATTTTCAATCTTCATATTATTCACCTCCAGCATATGGTTTATTATTTCAATAAACATATATTACTAAAGTTTATTATAATTGTCAACATTTCTATTTTAAGTTTATGAAGTTCATATATTATACAACGTTTAAATTATAATGTATCTCAAAACAATATATTTAAATCTCTATTTGAACAATTATTATTTATAATTAGCTATTCTTATATACAAAGAGAAGAGTATAAAACTAATTACATAAAAAAGTGTAAAACTAATTACAAAAAATAAAAGGAACCACTCAATTTAAAATCAAGTAAGTCCCTTTTTATCTAACATATTTATATTAAATTTACATTGTACAACATAAGTTTATAGACAGTAATCTTTTATTTTATACTTTTTATTTAAACTCAATTACAGTATCTTTTCCACCCTCTACATTATTACCTACATTATATGTATTCATATTGTACTCCGAATGATTAGTTATTGTAACTGGAGTAATAAGTGAGATACCATTTGATTCAATTAATGAACGGTCAATTTTTAACATTGGTGTCCCCTCTTTTACTTGGTCTCCTACACTTACTAATGCTTCAAATCCTTCACCTTTTAAGTTTACAGTATCTAAACCAACATGAATAAGAAGTTCCATTCCATTTTCTAATTCTATAACAAGTGCATGTTTAGTTTCTGCTAAAACTGCCACCTTACCATTAGATGGAGCATAAACAATATCACCTGTAGAATCTATAGCTACACCTTCGCCCATAAGTTTTTGAGAAAATACAGCATCTGGTATTTTAGATAACTCTATTACCTTTCCTGATATTGGTGATTTTATTGATTTTTTCTTAAACATTTTAAACATAAAATATACTCTCCTTTTTACTTTTAACCATTATTAGCTGCCTTTAGTTTTTCACCTAAACTTCCTCCTGGATGATATTTATAAAAATCAGCTGAGTCAAAATTACTGTTTTTAGATAATGCACATGCAATAGAATCTCCTAAAACCAAAGTAATCGTAGATGATGTTGTTGGTGCTAAATTTAAGTGGTCAGCTTCACCCTTTGCAGGATATATTAAAGCATAATCGCACTCCTTTGCCAATACTGAATTTCTATTTGAGGTAAAAGCAATTGTTTTAGAACCTATTGCCTTAACATATTTTATACAATTTACAACTTCCATAGAATTACCACTATTTGAGATTAAAATTGTAATATCTCGACTTTCAATCATTCCTAAATCTCCATGTACTGCCTCTGTTGCATGTACAAAAAAACTTGGTGTACCAGTACTTGCAAATGTAGCTGCCAATTTTTTACCTATATGTGCAGATTTACCTACACCCATAAAAATCACTTTACCTTTACAATTTGCAATTTCATTAACTATATTTTCATATTCAATACCTGCTTCATCTATTAAACACTTTATAGCATTCATTTCAGTAGTCATAACATCAACCATTGTTTTTAAATAGTTCATAATCATCTCCCCTTCTATATTAAATATTTTTTGCAATATAATCTATAGTTTTTTTAATTCTATTTAAACCATCTTCAAGTTTTTCTCTTGAACATGCCACATTTAACCTCAAATAAAACTCACTTTCTTCTCCATATACCTTGCCTCCCATAATAGCAACTTCACCAATATCTATTAATAGATTTTGGAATTTTTCACTACTTATTTTAAGCTCCGAGAAATCAATCCAAGCAAAGTAACAACCTTCTGGCATAACCAATTTTAATGGCCTTAAATTATCTTCTATATAGTTAATTGTATATTGAAGATTCTCTTTAATGTATTTCAGTAACTCATCTAGCCAATATTCACAGTCATTATAACAAGTCATTGTTCCCAAAATAGCTAGTATAGCTGGTGAATTTACAAAATCACGATATCTAGTTATATTTTCAAACTTAGTTCTTATCTCTTCATTAGGTATAATTACATATGACCCAGTCAATGCTGGTATATTAAAAGACTTAGATGCTGATGTACAAATAAATATAGACTCCAAATAATTGTCTGCCACATTTAAAACAGGTGTCATTTTACTATCATATACAATATCCATATGTATATCATCTGATATTATTTTTACATTATTTTCCTTACAAATCCTTACCATCTTAATAAGCTCTAATTCACTCCACACCCTACCTGTTGGGTTATGAGGATTGCATAAAATAAATATCTTAGAATCTTTACATTTTTTCTCAAAATCATCAAAATCAATAGAGTAAAATCCATTCTTATTTGTAAGAGGAGATTTTATAATATTGCGATTGTTATTTCCTATTACTTCATAAAAAGCATTGTATGCAGGAGTGTTTAGTAATACTCCATCTCCTTCATCACTAAAAATTTCAATGAGTTTACTAATTGAATACATTACACTTGGACTGTAATATATCCAATTGCTATCAATACTGCAATTAAATCTCTTAGAGTACCAATTTCTGATAGAATCTTTAAAATCATCGTGCTTCCATCTGCTATATCCTAATACTCTATGATTTAATCTTTCTTTCAATACTTCTGTTATCTCATTTGGAAATTCCAAATCCATATCTGATATTGTAAAAGGAAGTAATCCTTTTTTTCCAAATCTATCTTCTACATAATCCCATTGGGTACAATATGTACCCAATCGGTTTACTTTTTTATCAAAGTTAATCATTACATTCCTCCAAATGACCTTCCATCGCCTTATCCATTTGCTTTCTTAAAGAATACACTTGAGTACCTATAATTACTTGAATTGTGTGTTCATCTAATTTAACAACTGCTATACCACCAGCTTCTTTAATTGCATCTTCATTTATTAGTGATACATCTTGTAATTTTAAACGTAATCTAGTTACACAATTATCTAATGATAGTATGTTAGATTTCCCTCCTAGCGCTGCTATCATTTGCTGACCTTTGTATGTAGATAGATTTTTAAAATCTGAACCATTTCCTTCAGAAACTTTTATTTCTTTATCTTCACGTCCTGGAGTTTTTATATTAAATTTAATAATTGCCCATTTAAATACAAAGTAATATATTGCAAAGTATAAAGCTGCTACTAATACTGCTATTGGCCATCCTGTAGCTGTTCCTCTCAAGACTCCAAAACTTATAAAGGCTATTAAATCTCCTGTGAATCCCATCAATACACCTAAGTATGGAAGTACCATGTTTGCTAAACCATTCATAAATGTATGGAAAGCAAATAATGCTGGTGAGATAAATAAGAATAAAAACTCTATTGGTTCACTTATTCCACCTATAATAACTGTCAACACTCCTGATATTAAAAGTCCTTTAAGTGCTTTTCTATTTTCTGGTTTTGCTGTACGATATATAGCTAATGCAGCTCCAGCTAAACCATATTGAATCATTAATTTACCTTGCTCCATTTTACCAGCTAAATCAAGAGGTATAATCTGATTATTCTCCACATATGCCATAAACATATTCAATGTTCCAAAGTATGTTTCTCCATCAATAACAGCAGTTCCACCTATTGGTGTAAAACGGAATACAGATGTTACAAGGTGGTTTAATCCAAATGGTATTGTAACCCTTTCAGCTACTGCATATGAGAAATATCCTAATGGTCCTGCTGAAGAAATCCATCTTCCTAAACTTTGGAACGCATTGAAAAATGGTGGCCAAACAATAGGTATTAATAATCCCACAATACTCATAACTATTAAACTAACAATTGGAACTAATCTTGGTCCACTATAGAATCCTAGTGATTCTGGTATTTTCAAATTACTAACTTTATCATACATTGCATAAACAATTAAACCTGCTATAATACCACCTAAAACACTTGTGTTATATGTTTGTATACCCATAATCATGGCTTGACCATTAGTTGACATCTGGTCTGCTGCTACTAATAAATCAGCTCTTGTTAAATAAAAATTTGTACCTATATGCATTGCTATAAATCCTACTAAACCTGAAAATGCACCAAACTCTTTTTCTTTTTTTAATAATCCTAATGGAATTGCCATTGCAAATAATGCTCCCAAGTTATTAAATGCAAATAATCCTATTGTTAACATGAAATTTAAAATCATATTAACATATTCATTTCCTAGAAATGGAACCATTGCAATCATCTTAGGATCTGTAAAACCAGCCCCAAGACCTAGCATCATACCAGAAACACTAAGTAATGCTATTGGGAACATAAACGTTTTTCCTAACATTTGGAAGAAATTCCATAGACCTAACTTATTTTTTTTCATATTTTCACCCTCCTATTTTTATATAAAAAACATAATCTAATTTATAGAAAAACCTAAATCAAAAAACTTAATCCAATAACTAAGTTCAATGATTTAGGTTTTGCCTGCTCAACCAGTTACAACCCTAAAAGTCACTGTTTGTATTTAATAAAAAAGCCTAAATCAAAAAACTTAATCTAATAACTAAGTTCAATGATTTAGGTTTTGCCTGCTCAATCAGTTACAATCCTAAAAGCCATTGTGTTTATTTAATAAAAAAACCTAAATCAAAAAACTTAATCTAATAATTAAGTTCAATGATTTAGGTTTTGCCTGCTTAACCAGTTACAATCCTAAAAGTCACTGTCTGTATTCAATAAAAAAGCCTAAATCAAAAAACTTAACTAAAATTAAGTTCAATGACTTAGGTTTTGCCTGCTTTATCAGTTACAATCCTAACAACCACTGTTTGTTATTTTATTTATATGAATCATTAGATATAATTCTTCTTCTTTACTAATTTTATATTCAAATCTGTCTAATACCAATGCTGCAATTTCTTCAGTACATACTTTAGGTTTATTATAGTTTTTATTTACTAGTTTATACATATCTTCAACATCACTATCTTTGTAAGTTTCTTTTCTTAAAATTCTTTGAACGAAAAACTTTAAGTGAGTTATAAGCCTAGAGTAATTCAGTGAGTTTACATCTAATTTAAATCCATGTACTTCTTCTATTATCTGAACAACTTGTTTTGAAAACTCTAGTATATTAATACCTTCATCTTTTTGAGAATTTTCTAATCCATTGATTATATGAATAGCAATATACCCTGCTTCATCTTCAGGCAACTTTATACCTATCTTTTTTTCAATTTCATCAATTGCCCATAATCCAAATTCAAATTCTTCTCTATAAAGTTGTTTTGTTTCATTAAGTATCAGGTTTGGTAATTTTATACCCTGTTTTTCTCTTTGGACAGCGAATTCTATGTGACTAGTTAAAGCCAATATTATTGAATCATTTACTTGAGTATTTAAAACTTCATTAGCTTTTTCTATAATTTCTTCTGAAATTTTAAAATATTCAATTGAGGTTTTATTAAGTATTTGATTGTATTTGTCTTTTTGATTATCTTGAACAAAATATTTCTTAGAAATCAAACTTTCATCTATCAAATCTCCTACTTTTTTCTTGAATCCAACTCCAGCACCAGTTACAATTATTTCTGTGCCATCTTCTAGGGAGCTTACTACTACATTGTTATTAAATACTTTTTTTATATTCACTATAAATCCCCTCTGAAAAAAATGTTTCATCACACTTACATAGTATATTATATTTAATTTAATGTCAATATTTAAAATTTTACTTTCGCATATATTTTGCATTTTCCCCTATAATACTACAATTGCAAAATATTTTAATTGTGCACTATATAATTGTCGGTTTTTGTATTTTTTTATTTAAATATATTTAAATATTTATTATATATATTCAATTCTTTAAAGTTATTCAAGATTTTTTATTACACCATATATTTTCCAGTATTTTCAAGTATCTAAATGTGCATTTATTCAGTATTTATTGAAATTCAGATTATATTGTATTATAAGTTTTTTTAAATAGATATACCTAAAAATCAGATTAATATAAAATATTCTTTATATGAAATTTTTATAAAATATTTTTTAAATTGTATTTTTATTTTATATTTATGAATAGGTTTCGTATTTTTTCCTAAATTGCTGTAAATACATTAATATTTTAATACCTTATATAATATTTTCCAATTATTTATAATACATTTTTTCATTAATTTTCTTTAATTATAACTTTATCACTTCTAATAATATCTAAGCAATTATAACATTTAACATTTTATGTAAAATTTATAAAAAAATGTATATAATCTAAAATAAGTGACTATACTAAAAATATGATACGGATAACCAATAAGTTCAACCTATCTCCCCCAAAATAGAATGAGCTACAGTTCCCCTCAACTGTAGCTCATTTTCGTGTAATTTAAATATTTTTCATATAATTTCAATCTAAACTGAAACAACTTCTTTAAAGTTTAATCCATATTCTTTTCTTTACTTTTTATAAACATTAATTTTCCATTATTTATTCCCCATATCTCATCCGCAAATAAAGCAACTTCCTCTGAACTTGTTGCTATTATCACACATTTATTATCTTTATGTGCCAAATTGTAAAACACATTTATTAGACTTTCTTCACTTTTATCATCCGTGCTTTCTATAATATCATCACATACTATTAAGTCAGGATTATTAGATAATGACTTAGCAATACACACTTTTTGTTTATCATAATAAGATAAGTTTTCTACTCTATCCAGTACTTTTTCTCTATCAATTCCTACCTTTTGTAGAATTTTACATGCTATTTCCCTCTTATTCTTTTTCTTATTTTCACTAATTCTCATTGGTAAAAACATATTCTCCAAAATAGTTTCATTATTTAATAAGTTATAATCTTTAAATATGACTCCTACATCTTTATTTCTATACATATCCTTATTTATATCTCTTAAATCCTTACCCTTGTAAATAATACTTCCATCAGTATAATCATCAAGACCTGATATTATAGATAACAAAGTACTCTTTCCTGCCCGAGGCTTTCCTATAGCAACATACATTTTTCCAGTTTCAAATTTGGCACTTACATCTTTTAATACATATTTATTACTTCCCTCATACTTGTAATTAACATCTATCAGTTCTAGTATTACCAATCTACATCACCTAATTTCTATCATAAATTATCTGTATTGGTTTATATACAATTGTACTATATATGGCCACTATGTTAGTTAATAATATCAATATTATCGCTACAATAATTATCTTAAATATCAGATTTGGAATCAATTTATCTCTTAAACTTTTTATTTCTTGTTTGATATCATCACTATTTATATCTATATTTTTATATTCTCTATTATTCAGTAAATCAACATTATGTATTACATTATATTGATTTTGATATTCAAAAACATAATTTGATAGTTTTGAAGCTGATATACTTACAATTCCTCCTCCAAGTATAAGGCATACTAAAGTTATCATAATACTTTCACATATGAAACTCTGAACTATCTTAAATTTAGGCATTCCAGTTAATATTAACACACTAATGTAATACTTTATTTTTTTTATTGATATTATAGAATTTATCATCAATAATATCGAACCTAATATTAATATTCCAAGCGTAACTGTAAAAGCTATATTAGACAAATGTTGCATTGGAGTTATTAATTTACTGTACGCAAACTCATCTATAGTAACTTTATAAATGTCACTTAGACCTTTATCTCTTACCTCTTTCTCAAAATCTTTTCTACTATTAGAGTCTATCAATAAAAATCTAGCATTTGTATAAATTATTGAATTTTCTGATTCAATCTTCTTTTCAAATTCTACTAAAGTATTATACGTAGTTAATATATTATCATATATACTTTCATCTTGAGCTATTTCTATATCGTTAACATTCTTATTATCTTTTTTCTTATATGTTCCTACTATTTTTAAATTCAGTTTTGTATTAGTACTATAATCACTTAATAGAGATATCGTGTCTCCAATTTTCAACTTATTAATATCAATAAATTCTTCGCTTACCATACATTCATTATCTTTTTGAAATAATCGCCCTTTTACCTTTTCCAGATTATAGTGCTTAAGACTTTCATTCTTTTCTGTATATCCCATAATCCCGCAATTTTCAGCCCTCATATCATCATATAAGATTTGTCTGTCATCATTAGAATTATATTTTTTATTATCAAAGTGTGCTGTGATATTTCCAATAAAAGATACTTTTTTTACATATTTTGACTTTGCAAAATTTAAATAATCATTTACACTCAAGTTACTATATTTTATTAGAGATTCTCCTGAATCACTTTGAACAATCTTTTTAGCATCAAGCTTAATTTGAACTTCTGATTCAAATTTTTTCTCATAATTCGCCTTTATCACATTAACGTTTGAATTTATTATTGAGGAAATTAATATTGCTAAGACCATCAATAATATAACAACTGTACTAAATGAATTACACAATTTATTTCTAAGTAAGTTTTTGATTGCATTATTTAAAATATACACTTCACATCTCCTCTTACCAATTCAATAGTGTCTTAGAGTTATTATATCTATCTTAATTTATTCTTTATATTCTTTAAATACTAAATAAAAAATTGACCCTTTACCTTCTTCACTTTCTACCCATATAAATCCATTACATAAGTTACATACATGTTTTACTAAACTAAGACCTATACCATATCCATCTTTATTTAATTCATTTATTCTATATCTATCGTAAAATATTTTTTTCATACTCTGTTTGCTCATTCCAATGCCATTATCTCTTACTGATACAATAACACTACCTTTTTGATTTTTCACATTTACACATATATCTTTACCTTCACCATATTTTATTGCATTGTCTAAAAGATTGGATACACCTCTATAAATCCACTTTTCTTTCCCATAGATACTCATATTTTCATCTTCATCAAAATCAAAACTTAAATTAGCATATACTTTAGAATAGTGGTCACATACTTGTGCACATATTAAAGCTATGTCAACTTCATACATATCTTCATTATTTTTTGTATCACTTATTGCAAGTACATCTTCTACATTATTTGCAACTTTATTGAGAGTATTCAATAGTTCTTCATTTCCGCTTAATTCTAAGCTTGTTCTAAGTATTGCTATGGCATTTTTTTGTTCATGAGATAAATATGAATTTAATCTTTTATAATCTTCAATATGAGAATCAAATTTATCTTTTAAATCTTTATATACTTTAGACATAATAGGGTCTATACTCAACACTTCGTCTTCATCTTCTATATTATTTATATTATTTAATATCTCCATTCTTTCTTTAAACTCTAGTCTATTCAATATTGATAAAAGGATAAAGTTAGAGGTTACTGTAAAGGCAAAAAATAACATTATAATTATATTAAAGTTACTATTAAGTACAGTATTATAATCAAAACTTAATCTTTTATCTAAAGTCTTATCTTCCATAGTGTTATAAGTATTATCTATATTCGTTCCATAATATGAATTTGAATCATTAGCTATTAATTCTTTACTTGTATTAGATATATTTATAATATATTTCAAACCTACTGTAAAAATTATAAAGACTATAACAGAATATAAAATTAAAACTATAGTTTTTTTATCTTTTAATCCTTGCATATAGAATATCCTATCCCTCTAGTAGTTATTATTATCTCTTTTCCTGCAACTTCTCTTAATTTCTTTTTTAATCTAGCTATATGCACCCTTAATACAGATGATAATGGGTCAAAGTATTCATCATAAACATGTTCTGATATATCTATACTTGATACAATATCTGGATATCTACTTGCAATATATTCTGCTATATCAAATTCTTTAGTTCCTAAGTTTACTTCTTTGTTATACACATACACTTTTCTAGATGATGGACTTATTGTAAGAGGACCTGCCTCTATATTTGAATTTGTCCTACCATAAAATCTTCTTATAACTGCTTGTATCCTAGCTCTCAATTCTATAATTTGAAATGGCTTTACTATATAATCATCAGCTCCCAAATCAAGACCTTTTGCCAATTCATTTACTCCATCTCTTGCTGTTACAATTATTATAGGAGTATTTAGATTATTACTTCTAAAAAATTCTAATATCTCTATTCCATCTCTATCTGGTAAATTTAAATCTAATAATATAGCATCATAGTCATTTATAAATGCTTTCTCTTCTCCATCTAATCCGCAATTTGCTATATCTACTACTAATCCTTCATTTTCCAGCCCTATCTTCATATTATAAGAAAGCTCTTTATTATCTTCTATTATTAATACTCTCATATAATCATCTCCTAAATAAAATATCAACTTAATCATTATATATAATTAATGTTTATTGAATGTTAATTATATTATAATTATTTAATTCTTATATAAAATCTAACCTTATTATTATTCAAATATTCATACTTGTCAAATTTATGCTTAATTACTATTCTATTTAATATCCCTACCAATATAACTATTAACTTGTCCATCATATTTAATAATTCCAAAATAGAGATTAATAAGAATTAATTAACAAAATTCTTTACAAGAACATAACCTATATTAAACAAGCTCATAACTAAAACTTGAGTTTATTAAATTTAAAAATACGAAAGAGAATTATTTATATGCTATTAAAAATTTGGCTTTTAAATAAAATTTTTTTATTCCTTTTTAGTAATAGATAAGTAATAGCTAAAAAGACAATTTTATTGCACAATTAAAAAGGGTATGTCTTACAATATTCTTAAATTATAAATGAGATACCCTTTTTATTTACATATAGACTATTCAACACTTTACAAAAAAAGTGGACTCATCTGATAAAGTCCACTTTTTTCCGTAGTCAAATCTTTATTTTGAAATAATTTCTTTTGGTGTTAGGAGTGTATTAAATAAATAATACCTGTAATTTCTATTTTATTAACTTTAAATACTTCTTTCAATATTGTATAAAACAACAATAAATACTTATAATAATTTCAAATATATGTAAAAATTTATTAACTATATTATAAATATAAACTTATAGTTATAACCACTAGTACTACTATTTACTTTTACTTAATAAGTATCAACAAGTACAGATTTTTTTATTTTCTGTTTATCTAAATGTGAAATTGCACTAGATACAGCAGTTTGACCTTGTCCTGCTGGTCCGCTTCCTATTATTGCAATGTCGTATCTCATAATCTCACCTATTTTCTAGTAACCTTTCTTTTTTCTTTTATATAAATATAATATCAATAGCCAATATCACTGACAATTAGGCACTTATTTGTAACTACATAAATAAATCTTATAAATAATCGAAATTAGTTATATATATGATTCAATTTTATTTTTCAAATTATCTTTAGGTATAAACCCTATTAATCTATCTATAGGTTTACCATCTTTAAATATTATTACAGTTGGTACTGTAGAAATTTCAAACTTTTGGGCTAATTCCATACTTTGGTCTATATCTACTTTTAAGAAATTTGCTTTTTCAGACATTTCGTTTCCTAAAGCCTCGTATACTGGTGATAACATTTTACAAGGTCCACACCATGTAGCAAAGAAATCCACCACTACTAATCCATCTTTGTTATTTACTTCATTTATAAATTCATTGTTATTTATTATTTTTGCCATAATATATATCTCCTTTATTATTTTATTGTTTTCTTGATATTAATATACTACGACTTATATACTAGTTCAATTAGTCACTTTTTTGTAACCATCTATTTTTAACACTCTTAAGATTATCATCATAATCAAACATTAATTAAACTTATTTATGAAAATTCAATAGTTACTTATGTAGTAATTATAGAAATCTGTAAACTTTATATATATGTTAACTAAATTTGAGCTTCATTTCAAAAATACACTAAAAAACTTTTCTAATTTATAACTTAATTTTTTGCTTTGTATGATTGACAATTATATATATAGATTATAAAATAATATTAGTACCTACTAAGGTAGTTATTATACTTTTGTTAAAGGAGTTTATATATGGATACTATAGTTAACGAACTACAAAACATAGGATTTACCAAATATGAATCACAAATCTACATATCATTACTAAAGGAAAACCCTCTAACTGGTTATGAAATAAGTAAATTATCAGGTGTACCACAATCAAAAGTCTACGAAAATATAACAAAATTACTTAACAATAATATAATTATCAATATTGAAACTGACCCTATAAAATATGTACCTATAAACCCTAATGAATTACTAAAAAGTAAAAAAGAAGAATTCAATAATTCTATGGACAAACTAGAAAACAACTTACAGGTATTAAATAAAGGAAAAAGTATAGAATATGTTTTAAACATAAAAAGTTCTAAAAATATATTAAAAAAAGCAATCGAAATGATAAATAACGCCAAACAAGAAATTATAATTTCTTGTTCTCATGAAGAAATTCTTGACCTAAAAGATGAGCTTTTAACTGCTTCTAAAAAAAATGTTAATGTTGAAATACTACTTTTGGAAGATAAAAAGATAGAAGGTCTAAGCAATATTCATATCCATGGAGGTAATGAAACTACACTTAAAAACAAAAAACTTTATAAAGGTATTCTTTTAATTGTAGATGATTCTGAAATATTAACAGGAAATTTATCTGAAGGTAATGAAGCTATTTCAATTTGGACAAAAAATTCTAATATTTTATATATTGGAAATCAATACATAAAACATGAAATTTATATTTCACAAAAAATAAAATGGGGTCTTAAAGATGAATAAAGTTAAAATCAAACAAGTTGATGCATTTACAACAATACCTTTTGGAGGAAATCCTGCTGGTGTAGTCACAGATGCGTCCAATATTTCTGATGAAATCAAACAGAATATAGCAAAGGAAATGAATTTATCAGAAACTGCATTTGTTTCAGAATCTGATGTAGCAGATTTCAAGGTTCAATTTTTCACACCTGGCTTAGAAGTTGACTTGTGTGGTCATGCTACAATAGGAACATTCCATGCTCTTTTAGAAGAAAGAAAACTTAATACTAATAAGAATATCTTTTATCAAGAGACAAAAGCTGGTGTACTATCTGTAGAACTTAAGAAAATAGATAATGAAAACATATTTATGATGGAACAAAATCCTCCTAAATTCGAAAATCTAAATAGCTATAAAAAAGAGATTGCACAAATGATAGGTGTAAAAGAAGATAGACTTCTTGAATATCCAATTATGAAAGTAAATACAGGAATTTGGTGGCTTGTTTTTGGATTAAAGTCTCTAGATGATTTAGAAAATATTTCTCCAGACTTAAATAAAATAAAAGAATTTAGTGCTGATAATAATCTAATTGGAATAACTCCATTTTGTATAGAAACTATAGATAAAAATTGTGACTATCATTTAAGATCTATAGCTCCATATGTTGGAGTCACAGAAGACCCTGTATGTGGAACTGGCAATGCTTGTGTATCATCTTATATAGTACAACACAATATTTTAGATAAAACTGACTTTATTGGTGAAGAAGGAAACTTTATAAATAGACCTGGAAAGGTATATGTAAATATATCTAAAGAAAACAATGATATCACTTCTGTAAAAATTGGAGGAAGTGCCTATACTATTTTAAGTGGAGAAATTGTGTATTAATTCTTTATCTGATTTAACAATAAATAAAAATACTAGTCTTAATTGACTAGTATTTTTATTTATATATTTTATTTAATAAACTTATTTCACCATATATCGTGTTAAAAAGTAATACTTTATGATTATTACCAATTAGCTTTATATCAATCTAATACAATATAACCATACTAAATTAATCTCGTTAGTATAATAGTTGTTTATTGATTAGTTATCTTCCTCAACAAGTTTACTTAATGTCTTGTCAAATAAGAATAATAATATAGCTGCAACAAATAGTATCACTGGAATTATAGTATATACTTTAATCATATCAAATTTAAGAGTAAATGCATATATATATCCATATCCTTGACCAGCTATAAAAGTAGCAACTGTCCAAACTCCCATAAGAACACCTAGAAGTTTTTTAGGAGCATACTTACTTACGAAAGAGTTCCCAAGTGGTGAGAATAACATTTCTCCAAAACTTAGAAGTATACCAAACATAATTATCCATATTATACTAGCTTTAGCAGTTTCAGGAGCTCCAACACCTCTTGTAACTTCTGCTCCAACAAGCATTAAGAATGCAAGACCTAAGAATATTAATCCAAGACCTGTCTTTTTAAATAAACTTATATCACCTTGTGGTCTACTAGCAAGTTTAAACCATAATGCTCCAAGAACTGGACCTAGTACAATACATACAAGTGCATTTAATGAGTCAAACCAAGCAAGAGGAACTTCAAACCCTCCAATAGTCATGTTTACAAAGGCTGCACCATAATCATAAACTGCAAGATAAGTTAGATACCAGAATACCCAGAAAATTACAGAGAAGAATGAGATAAGTATAATAGCCCAAATTCTCTTCTTATCTCTACTTGTAAGAGGAGTCTTGTCTTTTTCTTCAATCTTTTCAGCTACTACCCCTTCTTTAAATGGTCTCTTTCCTGCATTTCCAAGGAATCTCCATCCATATGTGAACCATATTGCACCAATTACACAAAGAACAGCTGCTATGAAGAAACATTGAGAGAAACCAAGTACTCCATTTTTTGCAAATGTCTTAAGATAAAGTATACCAACTGCTGTTGTTCCAATAAAAGAACCTATATTAACAAAAGAATATTGTACTGAGAATGCTGTATCAAGTTCTTCTTGATTATCAAAAAGTTGTCCATTTACTGCTGATACATTTCCTTTAAAGAATGCAGTACCAATTGAAACTAGAATTATCATTGCATTTACCATAGAAACTGTAGTTGCAATAGAACCAAGATAGTATCCTACCCCCATGATAAGCATACCTATAGGTATAGTATATCTAGCTCCTATCCATCTATCTGATATAAATCCCCCAATTATTGGTGCAAAATATGTGAATGCAACAAGATTAGCTTGCATTATAGCTGCTTGTCCTTTATCTATTCCAAGCCCACCATGAATTACAGCTGTTGTAAGGAATATATAAATTAAAAACTTTGAAGAATAATATGCTGCTCTTTCAAACGAGAAAGTTGTTGAGCATATATAAAATCCCATAGGGAATTTACCCTTTTTATTTACTGTTGTGCTCATAAGTTTAAATCCTTTCTTAATTGTATTTTTATATTTTCTACGTTTTATCCAGACTCTTTCTTTCAATGAAAGATATGGTGATATTGTTTTGTAAAACAATTCGTAATAATTATTAAGATAATTGCGTTTTTATTTGTAGAATCTAGATGTTTTCATGGAATAAAGATTAACATCTTTATTGTCAATAAATTCAAAATAATATAGCTATAAATTTAAATTATATAAATGCATTATTTTCAGGTATATTTATAACCTGTTATCTTTATAAATTGACACCACAAAAAACCAAACTATAAATTATTAGTTCATTAATTATTATTTAGCTTAAATACAATATTGCCATAACACAATGGATAATTTTATATCTAACTTCTAAATTCATCACTCTAGTAATTTTTTCTAATTTAACTACTACTAATTAAATGTGAAACTCTTTACTATATGCAATTCTTATTTTTTTACTTGATAGTATTTTACAAACTAAATTCCTCCTTTTGTGGCAAACGGTGTAATCACCTTACTATTGCCTTTTTAAAGGAGTTTTGAATAAAGCAACATGTATTTATACAAATAAATACTGTCTTTATTTTTTTGAAAAATTTCTAAATACTTCATTCAATTACTTGTCAACTTAAATAAATAAACTACTATCTCTTCACAGATTAAATTTATTTCTTATTAAACATACACATTAATTCTGTGAACCTAAATATAAAAACTGTTGTTTTAAAGTGATTACCTAGATATTCGCTTTGACATTATTAATTGAGGTGATACTATTATAATTTATTAACCATAAAATACCTCAATTTGAAAACTTTTTCACGAATATTTATTTTTCACCTCCCTTTATTTATTTCACCATGTAAATCGTACCATAAACACATACTTATATGCAACAAAAAAATAAGAAAAAAATCGAATAATCGACAGTAAATAATTAGAATAAATCAAATTATACTTGTCAAGTATATTATATAATTTTTTTGTTTGGAAATATAAGTTAAACTAAGCCTCAAAATAGTTTTTTAGATATGAAATTTTGTTGTTCTATGTATTCATATTATTTATTAGATAGGTTTTTGATATGCAACTTATATTATTTAGACTATACTTCACCAAATAACATTTATTATTTAAGAAATATTATCAATGATAAAATTAAAAAAAAGGATATTCTAATCAATTTTAATTAACTATTTTTAACTTTTAAATGATTGTTATTTTTTTGATTAATTTAATAAATTTCATTAATTTTTAGAATAGTAGAGATACTTCACCTTTAAGATATAACTTTATTTCTTAAACTTATAAATTCTAAATTTACACCTAATCATAATTATTCTAAATACACAATCAATGAAATTGTTAAATAAATACAATAAAAGTAGTAAATACTTTTTTAATAAATTTAAATTCTTTAAAATCCATTATTTTTTATCTGTTAACTTAATATCTACTTAATTAAAATAAAAAAGTTTGATTAAAAACAAACTATAGTAATTATTATATATTACTATTTTAGAAATACTCTAAATTTTGTATATCTATAATTTTTCAAGTTACACTATAAATATACAGCAAATATATCAATTCAAATTATAAAGATATATTTAGTCTTATTTTGTCGATTATATTTATAATGTACTCTTCTAAGCTAGAAGCATTTATCTAATCTATGTTTTCATTTATAAAAAATAATTATTTCTTAAATAAATAGCTAAATTGTAGTATTTATAATAAATATAGCTTATGTTTATATTAGTATAATTCCAAATAATTTAATGTTAATATTTAAAAACATCTTCGTAATATACTTAATTCTAGCAATAATATAAAAATAATAATCTGGATAAATTTAAGTTAAAGTTTGTTTATATGAAGCTAAAAATAAGATTTTTTACATAGAAATTAAAACTATGTGTAACTTAAATGAGCCTATTTTACTTTAATAAAATATAAATTTTTACGATGTAGGTAAAATTAAATAAGGTGACTTCTATTTAATATAGTAGTCACCTTATCAATTAACACTAGAATATATTTTATATTGTCATATATTTTAAATGATAATACTCTTATAATATTATTAATTTTACTTCAGATTTTCAACATGCTTATTAAACTTACCATTCAATCATCCCCTTGATTAAAAAGTATTTTCAATAATAATTTAATTTTTTAAGAATTGTATATTATAAACATCATTTTAACAATTCCTATAATATTATATATTCAATTTTTAGTAAAACAATGCGAATAAATAATATTCTGAAATAATTAAAAATAGCAATAAAATATTCATAAATACTTATTGTAAAATTATATTTAAATATTATTTTCTTTTTCTTTATAGTTTTAACTATGCTATACTTTTTAAGTAGGAGATAATATAAAAAATACTTTATTGCGGTATATGACTTGATATATATGAAGTAACTTCATCAGGAGAAATATTCAAAACAGTTGCAAACTCTTCGTTTAATAATCTTTCTGCTTCTTTCATCATATTATCGTCTGCTTGATGTGATTTTTTACCAAGAGATTTTATATGTTCTTTATTACAGTATATACTTCTTATTAATTTAAGTAACTCTTCACACTTACCACTTCTAAGCATCACTTTAAATTGCTCACTTCTCATTTTTTCATTATCTATCCATGATGTATCCATATTAGGTATATCATTTATTAGCGAAGCCACAGTAACTTCAGAAAGTATCTTTCTCATTGGAACTTTCTTATTATCAACAGGTATTTTTATTATTGTATTATTAGAATAAAGGGGACTTAATACATAATATTCTTTTTGTACACCATTTGTAATTTTTTCGTTTGTTATGTCCAAAACTTTACAAACACCTGTCATTCCGTACATTATATAATCATCAATCTTAAACACAAAACCTCACCATCCTTAACAAAAAATAGTTTTGACAACTGAATTTACATCATCAAAACTATCTACTATATACTAATTGTACCATATTTTGAGAGTTTAAGCTAAGTAAAACTTTTATTGTTTAAATAATAAAAAATACATTGACTATTAATCAATGTATTTTTCATTAATTTGGATAGTAAGTAAACCATAACAATCGAACAAATCATAACAATCATACCCATTATAATATTTATAAAATTGGTGCTTGACTATTCATTGAGTATCCATCATTTCTAATATCGTTTATCTCTAATATATCATCTTTTGTTTCAACTTTACTAAGTTTTTTAACTGCTCCATAATGCTCTCTCAGTGAAAGTTTATCTCCATTTCCAGAAATAACCCATAAAACTTTATAACCTCTAGGTATTACTTGTAGCTTATTTTCACCTTTACCATCAGTAAAGTAAACTAATAAGTTAATCTTTTTATTATTAGCATATTCGAAAACTGGAGTAAATTTTGTGCCTCCACCTATTTTAACTCTATCTTTTATATCTTTTATATTTTTTGCTTTATATACACGTCTAATTTCACTGTCACACTCTATAATAGTAATTTCATGATTATAATTTTTAACTATATTAAGAACTTCTTTAATTGCTTGTTTAAATTCTTCATCACTAATACTTCCACTTATATCAATAGCAACGGCTATTTCTGCTTTATGACTTCTAAGTTCTCCTCTTAAATCTAATCGATTAGGCTGTCTTCTATTTCTCCTTGTTATAGTCTTCTTTTTATTGTTTTCAACAGTTCCCATTAACCTACTAAGATATAAATTCCATGGTAATTCGCCTTTACTATTTTTAAGAGCTGCTATCATGTTTTCTAAGTGTGTTGGAATTTTACCTTTTTGAGAACTATCAATAAATTTCTCTGTAAATTCTCTAAGAGTTCTTTCATCTATATCATCGGATTCTTCCCATATATCATGAGTTTTTTCTGGTCTATAATCAGTTTCTATAGTTCCATACTTGTCGCTATCATCTTCTTCACCATCTTCATCTTCTTCTAACAAATCTAATTCAGTTTGAATCTTTTCTACATAATACTCAAAAGGTTCATATGGCTCTAGCTTTAGAGAGTATTTTAGATTTACCCATTCTAAAGTAGTAGCATATGGTGGTAAATTATTCAAATATTTATTTACTACTATATCCATTGCCATATTAATGGCTAATGTACTATACTTTCCTTTTAATTCTTTTGCTCTTACCAAATGCATAGATACTATATGATAAATTTCATGCTTTATTGTACTTTCCATCTGTTCTATATTGAGAGTTAAAAAAATTATTGGATTAAAGTATATGACGTATTTAGCTCCTTTAAAATTCACACCTGTAGGACTACTTATATCAAATCTTATCTCCCTTGACATCTGAAACAAAAAATAGCCATAAAAATTATCTTTTTCTTCCATAAGGCTTAAGCTAACTTTATCTACAAGACTAAAAAATTCATCTTTAAAATCTTTTGGTATATCTACCTCAAATTTCTCATTAGCACGATTTGCCTTTAACATAGAGTGAGTATTTATAATTTCACTAGCTTTAATATAGAGTTCTTTTGCCTGCTTATCAAAATAATTTTCCATATATTATCCCCTTATTAAACGATATGACTCAAAGTAAGATTTTACAAACTCTTCATTTTCTATAGCTTTTTTATACACTTCAATATAGCTATTTCTAATATCCTTCATAATTCCTATCATTAAATCTATAGGATATATTTTTAAGAACTCAATAAATCTATCAATATAATATTTTGATTCATACTCATCATTTTTCATATTTAATTCTAAGTTTTTTAGAATATTTATCGCTGATAAATAAAGTCTTGTATGACTTTCATTTTTTACTCTTTCTACAAGATGTTCATCAATAGTATCACCTAAAAAAACATCTTCATAAGATATCAATGGACTAGAATCTGATTCAATAAAACTTATAAACTCTTCTGCTATAACCTTACCTACATTCCCCTTTATAACATTTAGAAATACTGTTCTAGGAATTTCTTTCTTTTTGTCCTTATAAACTTTATAAATTTTAGAAACTCTCTCATAACTTCTCGGAGTTGCTCTTACATCATCTTCATTTGTTTTATGCAGATATTCTGGGAAAGTTGAAATAAACTCTATAATCTTTTTTTCAATTCCTTCATCTATTGCCCATTTCAACCATTGTGTATGGTCACTCTCCATATTTAACCAAACAAATCTATTTTCTTGAGCTGAATCCATATCTACAACTTGATAATCGAAATCTGAACCATATTTACTTGATGGATTCATTGCTGCTAAAATCTTTACATCATCATGTAACTTATATCCATTAATCTCTCTATTTAAAATTAGATTCATAAGTTCTTGTTGTACAGTATGCTCACAACGATTTATCTCATCTATAAATAAAAGAACTGTTTTTCCTTTAGATATTTCTTCATCAATTTCTCTTAATTTATTATGAACAGCATATACTGTAGTTTTCTTTTCTGTCTTATATCCATTAGAATTAATTCCTACATAAGATTCTATAGTTGGAAGACCTCCTATTTCACCCTCTTTAAGTAGATTTCCATCAATTACAATCAAACTCCAATTATTGTCTTTAGCAAGTTTTTTTGCTAGAGCTGTTTTTCCTATCCCACTTTCACCAACTATTAGAGGTACTTCTCCAGTGGATAATATTAAGTCAACGCTTTTTAATGTATCTATAAAATTCATTTTTTCTCTCTCCTACATAATTTTCAATTTTTCGTCTACAGCTATTTTTTTTGCTGTTTTACTTCCATATTTGTAAATAAACATCATTTTGTCTATTGCTATATAGTCACTGTTTCTATCTATAATATTACAATTTAAAAAATCTCTAATATACTTTTCTTCAACATCTTCTTTTGATAGTACTTCTTTTAATACTTCTTCTAATTCCTCTTTAGATATTTTCTTTACAATATACTTAATCACTAAAATATTTACTTTTAGGAATTCTAATATTTTATTCTTATCTAAATTAGTTATAAAGTTAATAGCTGCCTCATTATTCTTAATAGCTATAAGTTCTGTATTATAACTAGGAAAATCTATATATCTTAATGCATCATAACTTATTTTTACTGCTTCTTCTTGTACACTTTCATAAGGTTGTTTTATAAACTTTATCGAATCATAATTTTTTCTTACTGCTAATAATTGTAACTCTTCACTTGGATTTTTAGAATATTTAATAGCCCACCCTGCTTGATTTATAGCTAATTTAATCACTTTATCAGTTGGATTTTTTATATAGTCTAATATACTCCATCCATCATTTACTGCTTTTATCATCATATCTTCTGTTGGGTCATTTATAAATTTAATTGCTCTAATATTGTTATCAATTGCTAATTCTTGCATCTCTTTAGTTGGATTATTTATATATTCTAGTACAAGTCCATTTTCTTTGATAGCTAATAGTTTCATCTCATCAGTTGGATTATTTATAGTTGCTATAATATTAGGATTATTTTTTATCATTTCAATAACTTTTGACTTTTCCATAATATGCCTTTCCTTCTATAGTTATTTTTATTTATATATTAATATAATAATCTATTCCTATTTATATAATTGTTTCTTATTATAATAAATATACTTTTTAAGCAAGTTTAAACAGAATAATTATACCAATTTTAAAAAAAATTTCTAAAATGTCATAAAACTAAGTGTTTTTAAATTCTGTTATTATATGTTAATTATAGTAGTTTTTTAATGATTTGTATGATTTATTGAGGTTTTAAGACTTTTTTTCTCTTTAAATACTTTTAAACTTTTTACAATTGTTCATATTATTCTTATTCAAAATTTATCACATATAAAAAATAATCTACTTTATAATAAAATAATAAAAAAAGAGATTAAACAATCAGTTTAATCTCTTTTATAAATTTATATAAGCTTAATCATTTTCATTTAACCATTTAGTTAGAACTTCTATATATTTATCATTTTCTTCAACAAATGGCATATGTCTTGAATATTCAAATAGTTCCCATTTACTATTAGGTATCCTATCATACATAGTCTTTGCAATATATGGTGAACACAAATCTATCGCTCCACTAGTTACTAAACAAGGTTCCTTTATTTCATGTAATCTATCTGTAAACTCATATCCAGAAAGAGTACCTGTAGGAGAAAATTCATTATATCCCCATCCTACAATATATGCTTCAGAACCAGACTTTTTAGGTCTTCTTAAACATTCAGGAGAATCTTCAGTTACTTCCCCTGCACAATACATCTCCATAAACTTCTCTAATGCATCATTATATTCTTTACTAGAGTAATCTCCAGTATTTACTGCATCAAGTAACGCTTTTTGGTCAGCTTCACTCATATATGATATTCTTCTTTTTTGTTCTTTTTCCCAAAGTTTTGCAGAAGAAAGAGTAGATGAAAGAATGTACGACTTGATACCCTTTGGTTTATATTCAATAGCATACCAAATAGCCTGCATACCTCCCCAAGACTGACCTAATAGATGTATTTCATCAAGCCCTAGATGTTTTCTTAGTTCTATAAGTTCTTTTATCCAAGTGTCTGCATTAAATAACTCAGGATGCCCTTCTACAAATGAATTACCACAACCAATTTGGTCATACATTATAACTTGTCTTCCACTTTCAGCTATCTTGTCCAATACTTCAAAATAGTTATGTGTAGAACCTGGACCTCCGTGAAGTAGTACTAATGGTTTCTTTCCTTCTGTAGCTTCTCCCACTATACGGTAATAGGTTTTAAAACCTTCAAAAGGCATGTATCCTTCAGTGATTTTCATGTTTATCTCCTCCAATTTGTCATTATGAACAATAATTAAGTTCATTAATAAGGCTATTTAAAACTTCTTATACATATTTAATTATGTATTTTTATCTTTATACTTACTTTTATAAATAGTATAACATAAAAGTTAAAAATCACCATACCAAACCAATTATAAAATCATATTAATTATATAATTTTATTTTTTATTAATAATAGTATATACATTTTTGACTATTTTCATTTGCTACAACTATTTTTATTTGTTATTATGATATGAAATAAAAAAAATATCATCATGATGTATACCAGTTTTCTTGCATTTCTAATATTCTTATGAACATACTATACTTATAATCAACATAATAATATTTTAAAGTCAGTTGTACTTGTCAGTATGAGCTTTATAGCGCTATTTATTGGTATTATTAGCAAATCATCAAAAGCAACAATTATTACATCATTTTTGTTAATATTTTTAACTCAAGCAAATGTAGGAGATTTTACACTGGCAAATAATGTATACAAAAAACTTTCATAAAATAAAAATATACTGATTGTATTTAGCTAAATAGGGCAATAAAATAATTAAGTATAATTAATTACATTTCAAACCCTATTAGTTTTATGTTAAAATTATCTTTATTATAGTTGTTTACAGGAGGTTTATATTTGAATAATATTAATTCACTTAAAGTAATAAAATTATCTCTTGGATGCTCTCTTGCTATATCTATTGCTTGGCTGTTAAAATTAGAATACTCTATGGTAGCTGGAGTTATAGTACTACTTACAGTAAAAGACACTAAAAAAGAAACGCTTAAGGGTTCTATTGGAAAGGTTTATGGTTTTCTTTTATGTACTATTTTTTCCTATTTATGTTTTAATATTTTAGGATATAATTTGACTTCATTTTCAATATTTATATTCATAATTATACCACTTTGTTTTTTATTAAAAATTCAAGATGTTATTGCCATGTGTGTAGTAATTGCATCCCATTACTTCCTACAAGGAGAAACATCTATTAAATGGATTTTAAATGAAGCTGGAATATTTGCAATAGGTACTGGAATAGGTGTCATAATAAATATGTATATTCCAACAAATATACATAAAATCTATGAAGTCCAAAAAAAGTTACAAGAAGAAGTGAGTATTGTGCTTATAGATATTGCCAATATTATTGTAAATCCTAAAAAAGAAAATAGGTTCAGTAGAGATTTATATACCTTAAATTCACTTATTGATAGTAGTATTTCTGAAACTTATGATAATATTAATAATACTTTATTAAGTGATACTAAATTTTTCTTAGAACATATGGATATTATAAAAAGCCAACGGGATATCTTAGAAGACTTGTATAGTTATATATCTCAACTAGACTCTACTCCACCACAAGCTCATATTCTATCTGCTTTCATACATAAGATAGGTTATACTGAATTTGAAGCCGAAACAGGAAATCTTCTTCTTGAAGAATTGGGCAGGTTAATGCTTAGTATGCAAAATCAACCTCTACCTGTTGATAGAACAGAATTTGAAAATAGAGCTATTTTATTTTTCTGCTTAACTAAATTAAAACAGTTTTTAATTAACCGTATACGTGCTCAAGTTCTTAGAGATAATAATTTTTATAAATAGTATTATGAATCAAAAACAGGTAGATAATCTCCCTGCTTTTTGATTCGTAATACTATTTCAAATTATATTCTACAGTAAAAATACTACTATATTTTTTAGATTTAAAGTAGATACACTCAATCTATTCATTTAATTATTTAGATTTAAATAATCAGATATATTATAAAAATGAATATTAAAAATTGTATAAACACCATTTTCTGAGTATACATCAATCTTATGACCTAAGTTATCTATCATCTTTTTTGCAAAGTATAATCCCATTCCAGTAGACTTATACAATCTATTTCTTCCATTTGTTCCTGTAAATCCTCTATTAAAAACTCTACATATATCCTCTTCATTTATACCTATACCATAATCCTTTATAGATAACACTACTCCGTTTTCTAATGGCTTTGCATTAAATTCAATTTTACCAACTTCTTTTGAGTATTTTATAGCATTATTAATAATTTGGTCTAAAATATAGGCTATACATTTAGAATCAGTGTAAACGATGTAATTTAAATTGTTTAAACTAACTTCAATATTGTTTTTTATGAGTAAAAACGAGTTATTCTTTATAGAGGATTTTATTAATTTTTCTAAATTAACTTTATTCATAAATATGTCCTCAAACATACTATTACTTCTACTACTATATAAAATAGAATTTACTAAAAAGTTTATTTTTGCAATTTGATTCTTGACATCTATACTATCTTCTATATTATTTAATCTATCTGTAATTATACTCAAAGATGATATTGGAATCTTTATTTCATGAACCCATTTAGCTATGTATTCATCTAATTCTTTTAGAGATTGTTTGTAATTTTTTGTATCATCATTATTCTTTGATTTCAAATTTTCAATAATCTCTCTCATGATATTTGCTTCAAAGGATTGTCCACTAATCAAGTAGTTGTCTATATCATCATTATTTTCTAGACACTTACATAAATCTTTATAGCTATTTTTAAAGTTTATATAATCTACAACAAAAAATACTATTATTATGAGTAAAGCTAGAAAATCTAAGTATACTAACTCTGCATATTGATTATCAAATATATTTATAGCAAATAAGTAAATATTTATTATACTAATGATAATAAAAAAAAGCACAATATACTTGAATCTGTCTTTTAAATATTTTACTATCATTATATTATATATCCTATTCCCTTTTTAGTTTTTATAAAATCATCAACACCTAACTCTTTAACCTTACTTCTCAATCTATTTATATTTACAGTAAGAGCATTATCTGTAACAAATTCATCATTATCCCATAAAGTCATCATTAGACTTTCTCTTGATACAACTTTATTTTTATTTTTTAATAATAAGTTTAAAATTTTTATTTCGTTTTTAGTCAATTCTATATCTTTTTCCTTGTACTTGTGTTTTATAATTCCTTTTCCTACATCAAACATTAAATCTTTGTAGTATAGAATACTATTAGAGTCGCTATAATTATAAGCTCTTCTTATTATCCCATTTATTTTGGTAACTAAGATATCTATAGAAAATGGTTTTGTAATATAATCATCTCCTCCATTATTTATTCCCATTATTAAATCCATATCAGAATCTCTTGATGAAAGGAATATGATTGGAACATTTGAAACACCCCTTATTTTCTCGCACCAGTAAAATCCATTATACAGTGGTAAATTAACATCCAAAAGTACTACATCTGGTTTTTTATCTATAAATTCTTCTAAAATCAGTTCAAAATTATCAATTACTTCTACTTTAAATCCCCATCGTTCTAACGCCAAAGCAATTTCTTTTGATAAATCAATATCATCTTCTATTAATAAAATTTTATACATTTATGCAATCTCCATTATTTTAATATTTTATTATAATATAAATTATCTCTATCATATTATATTTTGTATACATTTATTAGTCAAACGGCTCAAACCTAATTAATAAGAGACTCTTATTGTAAGAGTCTCTTTGTTTTAATAAATTTGTTGATTAATTTTCGTATATTACCTTCTTAAACTTATTAATAGATACTGCTCCATATATTATGAAGATTATTAAGCATATTACTAAGCTTAATATATATATACTAAATAAATCAGCCATTAGTAAACTGCCTGCTAGTCTTAATGCAAAGTAACTTGATATTGTTGCACTTAACATTGGTAAAGTGTAAAATATAGCTACTTCTTTAAAGACAGCTTTATTTATTTCTTTTTCTGTAGTTCCTATCTTCAATAAAGTTTTATATTTATCTCTATCTTCATAAGCATCACTATATATTTTCATGTATATTATGCTTCCAGCCACAAGCGTAAATACTAAAAATAAAAATACAAGCACTACATATGCAAATTTCATCCATTGACTTTCGTTTTGAGCTTTATATCCATTTCTCATGTAGCCACTTTTCATACTTAAATTTTTTTCAATATTATCGAACATCTTTTGGCTATTTTCTTCCTCAGATACTTTCGCTCCATAAAAATATATTTGTTCTCCTTTGTCTTTTAACTTAGAGTAGATGTTATCATTTACTACTATAATGCTGTCATTAATCCCTGTTCCCAATACTGGTACTTTCATTTCCCCTTTTGTAATATTATATACTTGTCCATCAATGTTCACACTAGTTTCTTTTTTAGCTAATGTTAATATCGTTTGAGGACTTTTTAACTGCATTACATTATTTCCTTCAACTAATTTTTCGCCATACTCTTTTAATTCCTTCTCATTTCCATTTACTTTGAGAATATTGTAAAAATCACTGTATTTCATTATTATATTTAATTTATCATAATCATCTTTGCTATCTGGATTTTCTAAAGCTATTAGTTCTGGATTTACTGAATATCTTATACTATTAGTATCTTTTATTATATCTTCTATTTGTGTTCTATCTACTTCATTTTTATCTGTTGAAACTATACTAACAGTATATACATTCCTCTGTTCTTGAGCATTTTGTTGTATATGTTTTATGGCAACTGATGTACCAAGGGTTGATATTGTAGTCGTTATAATTATAGCTATTATAGAGTAAGTTTTATAGTTTTTATTTAATCTATAATTTATATTGTTTATAGAAATTATATTATTTCCATTGAATAATACCTTTTTATTTTTCATTATCATATGAAATACAACAGGCATAACTGATTTAAATAAACCATAAGTACCTATTATTATTATCACTATAACTGGTATTACACTAGCTATGTTTCCAGAGCGTATATCCATAGAAAGATAATAACCATATCCTAATACTAAAATTGATATTATGGCTAATATGTATAATCCTATTCCTACTTTTGGTATTTTGTCTTGCTTCTTAGATGTGTTAATTAGGTTTATTACACTACTCCTACATATTGTTACAAAACCTTTTATAGTCATTATCATAAATATAGAAATAAATATCAAACTGGCATACATTATAGCTTTGATACTAAACCCATTGGATACATTTATATCAAATCCTGATAATTTTATTATTACTACCTGGAAAAATCTAGATGTTATTATCCCTATAAGTATTCCTGTGATACAAGAGCTTATTCCTATAAGCATATTTTCTACAAAATATATTTTTCCTATAGTATATAAATCCAACCCCATAAAAGATAGTATACCTATTTCTTTTGACCTATTTTTAAAGAATATATTTGTCGCATACCATATAAAGAAAAATAAAAATACTGACAATATTATTATTACAGATATTAACACTGATAATGTGAATTTCTGATTTTCCCCTTGCAATACATTTATGGCATCACCATATCTTAGTAATTCAAAATTAGTCAGTACAACTACTGAAAAGACCATAGATATAAAAAATGCCAGATAAGTTCTTATATTACTTTTAAAATTATTATAAGCAATTCCAAGTACACTCACTTACATTTCACCTCCCATAGAGGCCAACATATCCATAATCTTTCCATAAAATTCTTTTCTACTACTTCCTTTGTTCAATTTACACTTTATAGTTCCATCATTTATCATATATACTTCATTTGAATAACTTGCTGTTAGAGGGTCATGTGTAATCATTATAATAGTAGCATTATTCTCTTTATTTATTCTTTCTAATGAGTTTAAAAGTTCATAAGCTGATTTAGAATCTAAAGCACCTGTTGGCTCATCAGCAAATACTACTGCTGGATTTGTAATTAGTGACCTCGCTGCTGCACCTCTTTGCTTTTGTCCTCCTGATAATTGGTATGGATATTTATCTAAATGATTTTCTAATCCAAATTTTTTGGCTATCGAAAATACCTTACCTTCAATTTCTTTACTTTTCTTTTTCCCTAATGCCAGAGGAAGTGCTATATTATTCATGAGTGTCATATTATCTAATAAGTTATAGTCTTGAAATATAAATCCTATTTTCTCTCTTCTTAATTTTGATAGTTCATTATTTTTTACTTTAGATATGTTAATTCCATCGAGTATTATTTCTCCTGAGGTTTGTTTGTCAAGTGTAGACATTAGATTAAGTAATGTTGTTTTTCCTGCACCTGATGGCCCCATTATTGCTATAAAATCACCTTCATTAACTGTAAGAGATATACTTTTTAGTACATTTGTCTTAAATCCTTTTATACCATAATCTTTTGATATATTCTTTATTTTTAATATTTCTTTCATAATTAATAACCTCCACTTGTTCATTTCTTAGTATATCTTTATTTTAAAGGTTTTGTACGGTTAAATCCTTATGTAAATATTACATTTTATCTACCAGTATTACACTTTTGTAACATAGAAAGGTTATTAATAAATATGTTTCTTAAGTTTGTATTTATATTAATTTCTTAATTCTGAAAATATCATTTACTTATTAAATAATCATCATATATATGTATTTTATTTTTATATTCAATACTTCTAAATGCCTTACTTATATTATTTATTTTATTAATCTCCGTCATTTTAGATTTAAAATATAATTTTTAGCATCCTCAAAATTATCAAATAGTCTAAAATTATTTGATTTATTTAACTCTAACATTAGTTCTGAAAATCTTTTATTTATCCTATTTTTATCATCAACAATTGCAGCAACTTGTATCCTATAATTTATAAATTTTTGTATTGTAATACCTGCCAAACCTGTCTTTAAATTAAAAAAATCATCTGTAAGTGAATTCTTACTCAACATCAAATAATCTGTACCATGTTCCATACACAGTGATATAATATCCATGATTTCTTCTTCATTACTAAATTTGCTATCTACAAAAATATATTTTTTATCCTTTTGTTCTCTTATATCGTAATTCATTTTAATTCCTCATTTCTACTTTAAATATTTTCTATTAATAAAGATATAGAGCTTAACATTTCCTCAATAAACTTTATATCTCCCCATAACATAACCCTAAGCCTATTTTCATTTTCAGCATACTTCAAATTAATGGTAGAACCACTTGATATTGAAGTTGGATTATTTGTAAGTGCCAAAAGCAAATTTGATAAACGTGAATATTCATTATTAGATATATTATTTATCTCAACTACTGTAGATACATTAACTTTTGGGATGCTCGCTAAGTTTTCAGATGCATTTAACCTAAATTCTATACCCTTATCTTCATTTTCACTCTTTACATCCATAAAACTATTTAAATCCTCTTGTGATACTCTCCACTGCTTACCGACTTTATTAGCTTTTAATTTCCCATCTTTTATAAACTTTCTTATTGTTTTATGATGCATTTCTAAAATATTCGCAACTTGGTCTATTGTATAAAACTTTTCCTCCATAACTACACTTACCTTTCATTTGATAATAATAATATATTAGTTTAAGAATATAAAAAAGTCAAATTTATTTTGTATTTTATTGCTATTTATTATATTTTATTGCTTTTTAATGCTCTATTGAAATTATTATAATCTTTGTATAGAGGTTCCAATCAAATTTTAAAAGGACAAATAAATCTTATAAAAAACTTCAAAACTTACATAAAAAAGTAACTCAAAATCATTTAAAATCATTTTGAGTTACTTTTTTACAATTTTTCTATAATTTTTAATGCTAAAGATAAATCTCTAAAATAATATCCAGCAACATTTAATTGTTATTTAATAATTGATATTTTCAAGCTTTAATACCTTTTTTATACTGTTATCATCTTTAAAATTTGTTGTTCTTTTACAGTCTTTTACTTTAAACTCAGGAATAGTTTTAAATTCTTCATCGCATATTCCGTCTTTGTTTAAATACATACAACTTGACATTCTAACTATTAAACCACTATTTTTTAACTCAAACAACACAGGGTCTATTCCTCCACCATCACCTCCAGTAGTTTCTCCTACTAAAGTTGCAAACTTAGTCTCTTTACAAAACATAGAAAACGACTCTGATGATGAATATACTTTTTCATCTACAAGTAAGTATATATTACCTTTAAATTCCAAATCATTATTAGTATTTATGGTATAAGAAGTTTTTTCAAAATCACTAAAATTTTTTAAAGTTTCCTTTGGTGCATTTTTCTTTACACCTACTGGTAGGTTTTCTATAGGCTCTAACTTTATATTTCTTGCATTGGTGTATTTTTTAACTATTTTATTATTATTTCTATAGAGTCTATAACCCTCTATTTTTATATTATTTTTTATAAGTTTAGATACAATTCCTTTCCAATACCTATCACTTCCGCCTGAATTTCCTCTTATATCAATAATTAGAGTTTGATATTTTTCTAAAGTATTAACATAATCTCCTATCATTTTTAAATCCTTATCCATTGACCCATTTTGTGGTGACATTGATGGTAAATACATGTATCCAACCTTACCTTTAATTATATCTTCTAAAATCAGTTCTTTTTTTACAAAAATATCATTTGGTATTTTTATTTTAGTATTTATAGAATTATATCTATCTACAACTTTTTTGTCATTAATAAAGTCATACCAATTATTATTAGAGTATGATTTTTTAAAAAGTTCATATCTGTTTTTGTTATCTATTAATTCAGTATGTTTATTGTTTAATTCTGATAATATAGAGGATACTTCTTCTATAAACTCTTCATCACTTTCAGTCTTTTTAATTCTTTTTATATATTTGTCCTTATTTTCTAACCAGTCAATATGATTAAGTCTCTTATTTACATCCAAGTAAGGATACCCTGTTTTTATAACATTATATACATATTTAAAGTCATCTATCTTTTCTTCCTCAGATAGTTGCTTCTTTTGGGAATAAGTATAATTACTTAGTAAAATTATAGATATACAAATAATTCCTAAAAACAATATTTTCTTTTTCATACAATTTTCATCAACTCTCCAAGTTTATATTTTAATAGCCTATATTATTATAACTATTCTACACTAATACTTATATCTTATTATAATTTATATTTACACAAATATACTTAAAATTCGTCTTCTTATGATTCTATAAAAAGCCTCTAAATATATAAATATACTTGAATATGGCTACTCTAAAGTAAAATTACTATTTAAATAATTTTCTTTTATATCTAAGTGCATATATTATTTTACAAAACTATCATAAATATTATAATTAATTTTTAACTGCAACCATACATACTGTAATCTTATTTGATATAGAATTTTCTATATTTTCTTTTAACAAGTCAATTATTTTTTATACAACCATTACTATTTTTAAGTTTAATTTATTACTAATGATAATATTAAGTTTTTATATCCTATTTTTTATATAATCCTTTTTTATTTTCTACTATTAATATTACATAGTTTTATATTTCATTATAGATAATAGTATTTGTAAAAATATATGAATTATTTCAAATTTAACCCTTATTAAAAATAAATTATTTTACTGTTTTAGGGCATACTTACTATTAATAAAATTAGCATAAAACTTTAGGATAGGAGAAACACATATGATATTTTTCATCGTAGGATTTATTGCATCTATTGTAGGAGCAATTTCTGGACTTGGTGGAGGAGTTATTATAAAACCAGTGTTAGATGCAGTAACTACACTAGATGCTTCAGTTATAAGTTTTTTATCAACTTGTGCCGTATTTACTATGTCTTGTTCAGCTGTTATTAAACATATTAGATATAAAACTAAATTTGAAAAACCAACAACTATATTGCTTGGAAGTGGAGCAATTTTAGGAGGTTTAATTGGTACTGAAATATTTGAATTTATAGTTGAATTTATTAACAAAGATAAACTTGTAAAAATAATTCAGAATGGACTTCTTTTTACTTTATTAATATCTATATTAATATACATAAATCTACCTAATAAAAAACAATTCCATATAAAGAATCGTATATTTATAATTTTACTTGGATATACTTTAGGAATGATTTCATCTTTTTTAGGAATAGGTGGTGGTCCTATAAACATAACAGCCCTGACGTTGTTTTTCTCGATGGATTTAAAGAACGCATCTGTTAACTCAATAATACTGATACTATTCTCTCAAGCTTCAAAAATAATAACTCTATTAATTTCAAACTCTATTCCTTTAGGTCTTGATATATCAATGTTATTATGCATAATACTTGCTGCAGTTTTAGGTGGGTTGTTAGGTACTGCTATTAATAAAAAAATAAGTAAGGCAAAATTAATCATTGCTTATAATGCTGTTATGTTGTTTGTAATAATAACATGTTCATGGAACATAGTAAGGTTATTTTAAAGGAGGAATTCTCAATGAATAAGAATGATTTACTTAAAATAGTTAAAAATACTTATATATATGGATATCCAATAGTAGGTATGTATGAATTGCTATATACACAGATTATGAATCCCCAAACTAAATTAACAAATTTTAATGAATTTGCTCATACTGCCACTGTAGCATCACCACAAACATCGTTTATACCAGCACCAAACAATGATACTACATACTCAACAGCTTGGCTTGACTTACGTAAAGAACCTGTAATAATAGAAGTACCTAACACTTGATAGATGCTATTTGTGGTAAATGGTTACCTCCTGTTGTTACTAGAGTAAACTAATAAAATTTTTAATATTTAAAAGGAGTTATGTCTATGAGTAATTTCGCTTATACTGAAAAATCGAAGTTTGTTAATCCTAGATTGACAGAACATTCTAAAACAATGGAACAAAAAATTTATAAAACAGGTGAAAATGTATATAGTGCTGTTGGATTTGGATTATCTTATCCAGTTATGATTGAAGGAACTGATGGCATTATAATCATAGACCCAGCTGAAACTATAGAAATGATGGAAGAAATAATGAAGGGCTTTCGTAAAATCACTGATAAACCAGTCAAAGCAGTCATAGTTTCTCATAATCATGGTGACCATTGGGGCGGTATGAGTGTCTGTGTAAGTCAAGAACAAAGCCAAAATAAAGAAGTTTTAGTTATTGTCGATGAAACATTTATAAAACATTTCTCTCAAGCTAGTGGGGAACTACTAGATATTAGAATGGGAAGAGCTGTTTGGATGTATGGTTCTATACTTCCCAAAGGAGAACATGGCTATGTTAACTTAGGTTGTGGACCTGTTTTATCTAAAGGTTCTAATAAATTTATTACACCAAACACATTTGTATCTGTTGAAAATGGATTGAAAATTACTATATCAGGTGTTGATTTAGAGTTATTCCACTGTGAGGCTGAAACTGAAGATGCTGTATGTGTATTTTTACCTAAAGAAAAGATAATGTTTGTTGGAGATGCTGTTCAAGGCGAAATATTTCCTAACATATATACTGTTAGAGGTACTGTTCGCGATGCTAAGAAATGGTATGCAGGAATTGATAAAATTCGTAATTATCAACCACATTATTTAGTTGGAACTCATATGAGACCACTACATGGTAAAGATGAATGTACTTCTCTTCTAACAGACTATAGAGATGCTATACAGTATACTCATGACCAAACAGTTAGACTTATAAATATGGGATATACTCCTGATTATGCAATAAATGAATTAGGACAACTTCCCCCGCATCTATTTCAAAGAGAACGTTTAGGTGAATTTTATGGAACTTTTAAACAAGGCATTAAAGGTGTTTATGACCAATATATAGGCTGGTTTAATGGTGAAGCAAGTAAATTAAATCCTATTTATCCTAAAGATGCAGCTAAAAAATATATAAAAATTATGGGTGGTCGTGAAGTAATATTAACTGAAGCTAAAAAGGCTATCGATGAAAAAGATTATGAATGGGCTGCAGAAATATTAAATTATCCTATCCGTATAAATAATAACGATATGGAAGCTAGAAGCCTTAAGGCATCTGCTGTTCGTATGCTTGGATATCAAACAGAGAATGCCACTTGGCGTAATTGGTATCTAACTAGTGCAATGGCATTAGATGGAACTTTTGAACAGATAGTAAAACAAGGTGGAGTCAATGCAGGATTCCCTCCTTTTTCAAATTCATTTATAGGTCTAACATCTAAAGCTATGTTTGAATCTTTCAAAGTTAAGCTAAATGGTCCTAAAAGTTCTGCTGTTCATATAACACTACTAGCATGTGTAACTGATACTAATGAAGTATTTAATTTAGAGTTACGTAGAGGAATTATTGAAATACATGGTCAAGATAGTGATATAGAAGCTGATATTTCAATTGATGCTTCCAAAGAAATATGGGCAAAGCTAATAACAAAAGAAGTTAACATTATTGAAACTATTGAAAATGGTCTAGCAAAATGTAATGAACCACAAAAAGCCCAAGATTATTTGGACTTATTTGATGAATTTACTCCATTTGTAGATATGCCATTCTGGTTACAATAATTTTAAAGTGCCTATTTTGGATTTATTATTCAAATATAGGCACTTTGTTGTAATTTAAATTAATTTTTTAGTATCTTTGGCCTCTTACTTTGCATCTTTAGTCTTCCACTTTAAAATAAAAGCTAGAGAATACTCCCTAGTTTTTATTTAATCAGTTAAGATTCATAACTATACAACTACTTGTTAAAATTTACTTAAATTTCCTTTACATTCTATTAATACCTTGTTTAATATATCGTTATCTTCAACTTCTAAAACCTCAATAAAACTTGGCATTATCTTTTTTCCATTTTCAATATGGATATTCTGTTCTATTGCATCTTTATTTTTCTTCCAATATTTTGATTTTTTATTTATATTCTCGATACTATTCATCGTGATAAAGTATTTATTTCTATGAGCATTTACTTTTTTAACACCATTTATATTTTCTATCTCTTTTAAAGTTTTTTTATCATAACTTACTGTATTTTGTAATATAGTGGTTTTAATACTGATATTATTATGGTGATGGTTCAAAGTATATAACATCCTTTGTACCTAACTCTTTTTTAGATTGATTTATCATTAAATTTCTAACATCTTCACTTATTATATTCATTACTAAAAATAATGCAGTTGAAATTACAATACTTATAACTATTAATAATGTATTTTTCTTATCTCCTATCATATATTTTCTTGCTAGTTTTTTTAGGTCCATAGCTACATCTACTCTCTTATAACTCCATCTTCTATTTTTATCACTTTGTTTGCATACTTAGCAATATTCATGTTGTGAGTTATCATTATTATTGTCTGATTGTATTTTTTCTGAGATTTTTTTAGCAAATTTAAAACCTCAGATTCACTTTTAGTGTCTAGATTACCAGTAGGTTCATCTGCTAATATTATTGATGGTTTGTTTATAAGTGCTCTTGCTATTGCTACTCTTTGTTGCTGTCCACCAGATAGTTGATGTGGTAGATGTTCTTTTCTATCATTTATACTTAGTAATAGCATTAATTCATCAACATAATTATCATTTTTATTGTTGGTAATTTTATGTTTTCCTCAACTGTTAAAGCAGGAATTAGATTGTATGATTGAAATATTAAACCTATTTTTTCTCTCCGTAAAATAGATTGTTGTTTTTCATTAAGAGATGAGATATTTATATCTTCTATAATTACATGTCCACTTGTTGAAGTTTCAAGACCAGCCATTATATGTAATAATGTACTCTTTCCACTTCCACTCTTGCCTATTATTGCAACAAATTCACCTTTGTTTATTTTTATATTTATATTATTTAATGCCTTAACTTCTGTTTCATCTTTTCCATATATTTTAGTTAGGTTTTTTATTTGTAAAATACCCATTTTACCCTCCTTAGAATATAACTGTTTTATTTTTTATAGTTTTAATCATATACATGTACATTCCATATGACTTTAAGATAATTATATAAATCAACATTTATATAATTACTCCAACAAATATACTATTTTTTTAATTGAGTTATCTTAAATACAAAATAGCATTAAGGCATTCTACGTTCAATATTTATAGCACAAGTGGGTATTTGGGAGACACAACTGGGGTTAAACTTATGTATTTTTCAATTTTTAGGTTACTATATAAATTCATAAAAAGGGTGATTATTCTCCTTCTTCAGAATAATCACCCTTTTATATAAAAGCTTCTATTACAAATATTTATATGAAGTTTTTGAATCTGAATTTATATTATTATAGCTATCTAATATTCTTTTAGATAAGATAGTAAGCTTTTATAATATATCCTTAATATATTTACTTATCTTCTCTAAGTTCGTCAAATCCAACTATAGGTATTTCTAAATTATATTCATTAAGTAATTTTTCTAACTCATCTATAAAAATACCTTTCTCTTCTACCATTTGGATATCATTTATTTTATTCATCAAATCCTTGCAACCACTTAATTCACCAAACCAATTTTTAGAACTACAGGTCTTGTTATATCCACAACTTGGGCTACCATCTACGGCAATGATACTTTTTATATTATAATTATTTTTTAAATATTCATCAAACTGTCTTATATAAGGTATTAGCATTTGTCTACATTGTTCTCTAAAAAACAAATTGTCAAACTGTTCTTTTACATGTCCCCACCCATTTATTCCATACAAAATCATCTCTGGACATGGTAATTGAATTATTCCATATCCATTATTTATTAAATCTATTGTTATACTTTGTGCACCTTTAAACTCTGATAGACCCTCTACTTTAGAGTTACAATTTAATATACAATGGCAAACTACTACAATCTCTCTGTTTCTTTTCATAATATTCTCCTTAAGTATTCTCACTTTTAATAATACTACATATTTTGATAATTATATTATTCATTTGCTCTATATTTATAGTATTCTATATAGAAATATACAATTAGTAATCTTTTATAATCTATACTATGATAAATATATACACTTTTTTAGGAGGTATTATAATTGAATACTAAGAAAATAACATTTTCTTCAATGTGTATAGTTATTAACATTGTTTTAGGTATAGCTATATCTATGATAAATATACCATTATTATTTTTAGATACGGTTGGTACTGTGCTTGGATCTGTAGTATTAGGGCCTTTTTGGGGTGCTCTTATTGGTGGCTGTACAAACTTGGTTTTAGGAGTTATATCAGGCCCTACGAATATACCTTTTGCCCTTGTAAATATTGTTCTTGGTCTTATCGTTGGTTATATTTCTAAGAAAAAAGTTTTGGTTATAAGGAGGCTATTATTACAGGACTAATTCTATCTGTTGTTTGTCCTTTAATTGGTACTCCTATTTCAGTTTTATTGTTTGGTGGTTTAAGTGGAAGTGGTGCTGATTTATTAGTCGGTTTTTTAGTTCAGTCTGGTCAGAAGATATTTACTGCTGCATTCTTTCCAAGAATACTTAGCAATATAGTAGACAAGCCTTTATCTTGCATTATGGTGGTATATTTTATATGTAAAATGCCTAAAGGTTTTATAAGCCAATATAGTAGAAATACATCTAGCTCGTCTTAATAAGTAATTTATCACATCTGACTTATTAATCTTTATAATGAAGTCATCTACTCGTTTTGTATAATATTTTTATTAATTTTTAATATTAACAACTTAATTAGGTAGTATTTAGATTGTTTTGACTATCCAGTTTATTAATCAAAAAATAAAATAAGGGTTCTATGATAGAACCCTTACATTAATCCTACTTATTATTTTCTTTTATTAATACTCCACTTCCCCTACTGCTTTTCCTACACATCCACAAACTTCCATTCTACTCTTAACAAATTCTTTAACCGAATCTAGACCTTTTTTACCATATTTCTTAGGGTCAATTACCTCTGGGTCAGAATTAAGCACATCCTTAACCCCATTACTATAAGCAATCCTTAACTCTGTTGCATAATTAACCTTGCAAATCCCTCTTTTTATAGATTCTTTAATAATCTCATCTGGTATCCCTGACCCACCATGTAATACTAATGGAACTGATACAACCTCTCTAATTTCAGATAATCTATCCAAATCAAGCTTTGGCTCTCCTTTATATAACCCATGTGCTGTGCCTATTGCTACTGCTAAAGATGATACCCCTGTTCTCTCTACAAATTCTTTTGCTTGTAGTGGGTCTGTATATGCTCCACCATCACCACCATCTAAATCGTCTTCCTTACCTCCAACTTTACCTAATTCAGCTTCAACAGGTATATCTGAAGGTGTACATGCATCTACAACAGCTTTAGATATTGATATATTATCTTCGTAACTTTCATGAGAACCATCAATCATAATAGAAGTATATCCAACTCTAAGTGCCTGCATTGCTAGTCCAAAACTTGAACCATGGTCTAAGTGCATAGCCACAGGAATACTTGCCTTTTCTGATGCAACCTTTACATTTGCTAAATAATAATCCAATCCTGCATACTTTATTGTTGAAGGTGTTGTCTGTAGTATTACAGGTGATTTAAGTTCTTCAGCAGCTTCTATTACTGCCATAACCATCTCCATATTTTCAACATTAAATGCTCCTACTGCATAATGCCCTTCTTGTGCATCTAATAATATTTGTTTAGTTGTCACTAATGCCATAATTCATCCTCCTATATATTTATAATGATTTAATTTCTTCATTATTTAATTTTGATACTATTTCTATGCTTGTCTTACTATTTATTAACTCATTTAAAAATTCTTCGTCCATTAGTTTTGCAGATAGTTGAGACAATGTCTTTAAATGTAAATTATCACCATTGTCTGTAGCTGCTATCATAAATATAAGATGTACTGGGCTTCCATCCTCTGATTCAAAATCAAACCCTTCTTTTGATACACCAACTGCTACTCGTGGTACTTTTACTGCATCTGTTTTTGCGTGTGGTATCGCTATGCCCATACCAAAACCTGTAGATGATATTTCTTCTCTCTTATGAATTTCTTCTTTAAATTTATTTTTATCTAGAAGAACACCTGATTTATCAAGTATTTCAACCATTTCATCAATTACATCTGTTTTATTTTTTCCTTTAACATCTAAAACTACTGTTTCTTCGTTATACAAAGAGATGTTATTAGATACGTTTTCCGATTTTGTAATTTCATTTTTATATTCATTTTTATATTCATTTTTAATTTCATCTGTATTTTCTATAGTATTATTGTTATTTACTACCTTAGGTGTAACTATCATATAAAGTATTGCTCCTACTAATGAACCTGCAAGTATACATCCTACCCATAAAAGTGGCTTATTTACTAGTCCTAAGACTAAAAATCCTCCATGTGGAGCTGGTACTTCTATTTTCATTATGTAAGTTAAAATCGCTGATATTGATGACCCAATCATAAGTACTGGCAACACTTTCAGTGGATTCTTTGCCGCGAAAGGTATCGCTCCTTCAGTTATATGAGTACTACCTAGTATATAATTAATTAATCCTGCCGCTCTGTCTTCTTCTGTAAATCTATTTTTAAATAAAGTAGATGCTATAGCTATTACTAATGGTGGTGTTATACAAGCTGCAGATACACCTGCCATAAATAAGTAGTTTCCTTGACCTAGAAGCATAGTTCCAGTCACATATGCTGCTTTATTTACTGGACCTCCCATATCAAATGCTGACATACATCCTATTACTAATCCTAGGATTATAGGACTTGAGTTCTGTAACCCTGAAAGGAAATTCATCATAGCATTGTTAAGAGCTGAACATGGTCCCCCAAGTAACAACATAGATATACCAACAACACCCACACTGACTATAGGAATTATAAAAATAGATTTAAGTCCTTCTAACTGTCTTGGTAATTTTCTCAATAAGTACACAAATAATTTAACTGCATAACCTGCCAAAAATCCCGATATAATTCCACCTAAGAACCCTGAACCTGTGTCAAACGATATCATTCCTCCAACAAGCCCTGCCAACATACCAGGTCTACCTGATACAGATTGAGCTATAAACGCCGCTAATACAGGAACCATCAAATTCATAGAATATCCACCAACAGATTTTAATGTAGCTGCTATCTGATTATACTGTTCTGAATTTGGGTCAAATGAGTAAATCCCCCACAGAAATGATATAGCAGTTAGCACTCCACCTGCTACTACTAAAGGTAGCATATGAGATACTCCATTCATTAAGTCTTTATATAGTTTTTGACCAAACGACAAATTCCCTTCTTCTGTAAATTTGCTACTTGATGTATTTCCCTTTCTAACTGCTACTTTACCATCAATACACTTTTGTATAAGCTCACTAGCTTTGTGTATACCTTCTTTTACAGGCACCTCTATTACTGGTTTTCCATTAAATCTATCCATATCAACGTTTTTATCACAAGCAACTATTATTGCATCTGCCATTTCGATATCTTTTGCTGTTAATTTATTCTCTACTCCTATGGCTCCATTTGTTTCAACTTTTATATCACATCCTAATTCTTTAGCTGATTTTTTTAATGCTTCTTCTGCCATAAATGTATGTGCAATTCCAGTTGGACAACCTGTTACCCCAAGGATTATTTTTCTCCCCATTTTTATACCACCTTTCTGACTTTTATATTTTTTATGTACTCTTCTACATTCGCCAAACTACCGATACCATTACTTTCAGCCACACTTGCACCCGTTGCAGCAGACCTTTTCAATGCTTCTTCAATATCTTCTGGATTTTCCAACCATATACTTAAAAAAGCAGCTAATGCAGAATCACCAGCACATGCAGAGCTAACAACTGTAACTGGTTGAGCACTAGCATAATAAATTGCTTCTCCATTGTAAAAATAAGAACCTTTTTCTCCTAAAGTTAGTAATATATTTTGAGCTCCTTTCAAATGTAGTAACTTAAGCACATCCTTAATATCCTCTTCATCTCTTACAATAATTCCAAATATATCTTTGATTTCTTCATCATTTGGTTTTATCAAGTATGGATTATAATCTAATAACTCCTTTAATTTCGGTGAACTTATATCAAGTATTGTTTTTATATTTTTATTTTTACAAATCTCAAATATATCTTCATAGTAACTATCATCAATACCAGGTGGTAAACTTCCACTTATTGACAAGTAATTTATATCTTCTAATGACTCTATCTTCTCTATCATTTCTAGCTTTTGCTTTGCATTTACATATGACCCAGAGTTTACAAATTTAAACTCATCATTTCCATCATTTAAAAATATATTTATACGAGTAGTATCTTCTACCCAGGTAGGTAGTACATCAAACCCTTTCTTTTCACTTTCTTCAACTATATATTTTCCTGAGAATCCTCCAAAAAAACCTAATATCTTGGACTCTATACCATAATAACCTAGTACAAATGTCACATTTAAACCTTTTCCATTAGGAGAATATGTAGCATTTGATGTACGATTTACTAATTTACTTTTTATACCGTTAGTAGATATGTTCATATCTATTGCTGGATTCGTGGTTAATGTATATATCATTGTCTTCCCCCTTGCTTCTGCTGTGTATGTTTTCATTATAATAAAAAAGTCTATGAAAATCTTTTCATAAAAAGAAAATAGATTTTCATAGACTTTTTCAATTTAATTTTCAGAATTATTATATTTGACCATATAATCTATAATTATCCTAGATATAATGTACAATGGTAACCTAGATGACACTTCATACTCAGAGATTGAGATATGATAATGTTTATATCCTACAATATATAAATCAGAATAGTTTATAAGTTTTGCATTTTCACTACAACAACATGTTATAACTTTGGCTCCACTTAAATTGGCATTTTGTGCTGATTCTACAAGTTCTTTAGTGTTTCCATTCAACGAAAATATGATTATAAGTTCATCTTCTTTCATTGATTTAGATTTTATTTTCATTATATTAGGGTCATTTATAAAAAACACATTAAAATCAAGTAATTGTAACTTAAGGCTAAACTCTTTTGCTACATATTCAGTAAGACCTCTTGCTAAGACGTATATCTTACTAGATTCATTTATAGTTTTTATTATATTAATTAGTGTAGTTAAGGATATTTGTTCTATAACTCGTTGTGCTTCTATAAAAGACTTGTTTATTATATCCCCCATATTGTGTATATCATTATTTTCATCTTTTACTGTCAACCTGTATCTAAGTTCATTAAATCCATTTAGGCCACATTTTCTAATTGCTCTTGAAACAGTTGCTGGAGACGAATATGTTTCATGAGCAATCTCTACTATGGACAATTCTGATAATATTGACTCATTTTGATTTATAAATTTAATTATTTCAAGTTCCGTTTTTGTTAGATTTTCAGAATTACTTTTGTTTAGCTCAATTATCATATTTTTTCTCTCCTTGTATATAAGTTTTTTGTCTAAATTTATCAAGTAATATAATAATATATTTCCTCTTAACTACTTATTTTTATACACAATCATGATTTAGTCAATGTCTATAAGTATAAATTTATAATATTATAATTTTGTACTTTAATTTATTCTGTAATTACTATGTTATTTTGCAATAAAAAAGTAATTACTTAATCACTAAGATTGAGTAATTACAAATTTTTTAGCCTACAAGTAGCTTATTATGAATATTTAAAATTATTTTCAATATGGATTAATATATCCTCTAAAGGACTTATTTCAATATCAAACCCTAGCTATGTCAGTCTTTTTATTTAGTACCTTTTAATACCTTTATAAGATTAAATATTTGTACTGTTGTGGCAGTCATATTATTACTTGCCGTTTCCTTATCCATTGCTTCTTCTATGGTCATAGCCCTATTTACTATAGAAAAATAAGCATCTATCCCTTCTTCATTACACTTAACTGCATCTTCTGTCGTTGCTCCAGCCAAACCTATTACTTTTGCCCCATATTTTTTAGCCATCTTTGCAACTCCTATTGGTGCTTTGCCCATAGCTGTTTGATTATCCAATTTACCTTCTCCAGTTATTACAAAGTCTGCACATTTTAACTCGTTCTCTATTTTAATTTCTTCTAATATTATTTTTACTCCAGATTCTAATTTTGAATTTAAAAACGCTAAAAATGCAAAACCTAATCCACCTGCTGCTCCAGTACCTTCTATATTGGCTATGTCTTTATCTAAATCACTTTTAACTATCTTAGCAAAATTTCTAAGGCCATTATCTAACTCTTCAATTATTTTTGGTGTTGCACCTTTTTGAGGTCCATATATGTACGCTGCTCCATTTTTACCAAACAGTGGATTATTCACATCACAAGCTATTTTAAAGCTACATTTATCTAATTCTTTTAACCTATTATCTATTTTTATATGTCTTATTTCATTTAAAACTTTTCCACCTAACCCTACTAAGTTGTTGTTTTCATCATAAAACTCAAATCCTAAAGCTTGAAGCATACCTACCCCAGCATCATTAGTAGCACTTCCACCTATTCCAACTATAAAGTTTCTATAGCCTTTATTTATTGCTTCTTTTATTATTTCTCCAACACCGTAAGTTGTGGTGCTTAAAGGATTTCTAAGTTCAGTTGGAACTAATGTTAATCCTGATGCTTGAGCCATTTCTATTATTGCTGTATTTGTACTTTTTAATAATCCATATGTCGAATTTACTTTCGTAATTATTGGTCCAGTGACTTCTATAGTTTCTTTTTCACCATTCATACCTTGTACTAAAGCGTCTACTGTTCCTTCCCCACCATCTGCAAGTGGCAATATCTTTACTTTTGCATCTTTTTCAACTTTTAATATCCCCTTTTTTATTGCATTTGCTGCCTCAATTGAAGATAAACTGCCTTTCAAAGAATCTATAGAAATTAATATTTTCATATTTATCTACTCCTTATTTTAAAAATAAAAATTTATAAGTTTTAATTTACATTCTATTTTATACTCTACTCCTTTCTTTGTACATACAGTTTCTTGTTTACATCCAGCTCTTACTAGAAATATGCTATACTTTATCATAATTAGCAAGTTGTCAAATCGTAATTTAGGAGGATAAAACTATGGAATCTAAATATACAGAAATAAACTCAAAGACCTTTGATAAATGGAATAAAGAAGGCTGGGAATGGGGACAACCTATCAGTCATGAAGTTTTTGAACGAGCCAAAGCTGGAGATTGGTTCGTTGTACTGACACCCACTAAACCCGTTCCGAAAAATTGGTTCTGTGATATGAAAAATACAAAAATACTAGGATTAGCGTCTGGAGGCGGACAACAAATGCCAATTTTCACTGCATTGGGAGCTCAATGTACAGTTTTAGATTATTCAACTTCACAATTATTAAGTGAAAAAAAGGTTGCAGAAAGGGAAAAGTATTCTATTGAACTTGTACAAGCTGACATGGCAAAGCCACTACCTTTTAAAGATGAAAGTTTTGGCTTAATATTTCATCCAGTTTCTAATTGTTATGTAGAAGATGTATTACCAATTTGGAAAGAGTGTTATCGTATACTAAAAAAAGGTGGTATACTTTTATCTGGACTTGATAATGGCATCAATTTTGTATTTAATGAAGAAGGAACAGAATTCCAATATAGGCTTCCATTTAATCCTTTAAAAAATAAAAATATATATGATGAATCAATCCAAAATGATTGGGGAATTCAATTTTCTCATACAATTGAAGAACAAATAGGTGGACAACTACAAGCAGAATTTATTTTAACAGATATTTATCAAGATACAAATGGTTCTGGTAATCTTCATGAATTTAATATTCCATCATTTTACGCAACTAGAGCAGTAAAAAAATAAAACTATTTATACAAAAAGCAGTATAACACCAAAATGCTATACCGCTTATCATAAATTTAAAAGAATCCTTATAAAATATCTATAAATATAGCCCTTTGTGAATTTCAATACTAGAGATAAAATTCCAAAAACTACACACGATTATATTTATACATCCAATTTATAGATAGAAAATTTATTACAATCTTTATAATTTTATTCTCTAATAATTATAAGAATTACTTGACTTCAATATCATTATATTTTTTTGAATATACATTAGTCATATAGAAATATATAGGAACTACAATTACCATACCACCTAGTCCCCAAACTATCTTCATTGGTTCATCAATACCTGCTTTTATCAATAATACTATACTTATAGCTACTGCAAATATTGGTATAATCGCTCCTCCAGGTATCCTAAAGTTTATGTCTTTACCAGCATACTTCTTCCTTAATATTAATACAGCTAGACAGGTAGGAATATATTGAATAAATCTAGATACAACACTTATTTGAGATAGTGTTGTAAATGACCCTGACCATGCTATTAATAAAGTTCCTATAACAGAAACTATAATTGCTATATATGGAGCTCCATTTTTATTAGTTTTTCTTATAGACTTAGGCATTAATCCTTGCTCGACCAAAGCAGCCGCAGACCTTGGTGTAAATATAGATGATGCAATATTTATTCCTCCAACAGATACTATAGTCCCTATTGTAATTATATATCCACCTATAGGACCTAACATTTTAATAGCGGCATCTGCAACAGGAGTCGCTGACCCTCTTAATCCATCTCCCAATACACCTATACTTATCCCCAATATAAGCATATATATTACTGATACTACAAACATTACCATTACTAATGCCTTAGGTACATTTTTCTTAGGATTTTCCATATCTTTTGCTGCAACAGCTAAAGATTCAAACCCCGTAAAAGCATAAAATAAAGTTATTGATACTGCTACAAAAGCTGATGATGTACTTTGACCTTTTTGTATTATTATAAATGGCGTAAAATTAGAGCCTTTTATAAAAAATAAACCTACAGCTATAAATAAAACTATTGGTAATAATTTTCCTATAGTCATTATATTGTTTAAATGCTTAGATTGCTTCATTCCCATAAAATTTATAAGCCCAAGCCCTCCAACTAATATACCAATTATTATATTTTTAATAAGTGGCTCTGCTGCTTGAGGCCATATAGATGATAGTGTGACTGCAAAAAAGTTTGCCATAGTTGCCCAAGCAATCATACTAACTATCCACTTCATAAATCCAACTTCAAACCCAATAAAATCTCCAAAGGCCTCTTTTGCATAAAGATACGGCCCTCCATCAGTATCAAACCAACTCCCTGCTTCAGCAAAACATAAAGCAATAGAGACAGCTAAAAACATACAAAAAACTAATACTAAGATACTCGCTGGACCTATACTTGTATATGCATCTCCAGGTAAGCCAAATATACCTGACCCTATTATTGCATTAATCCCTAATAATACAATACTCCAGAAACCTAACTTAACACTTTTTTTCATTGTTATTCCTCCAAACTCAACTTAAAATATAGTTATAATTATTTTTCTTTAGATGCTTCTTTAACTATCGCCATAAATATTTTTTTCATATTATCACAATCCTTAGTCATCATTTCTGGATGCCATTGTATGCCTATTACAAACTCATTCCCATCCTTTTCTATAGCTTCAATTAAACCATCTTTAGCAGTAGCTGAAACAATATATCCTGGAGCTACCTTATTGACAACTAAATGATGGAAACTATTAACTAGGATTTCTTGTTCTCCTAATATTTCATACAACTTTGTACCCTCTTTTATCTGTGCTGTATGTGTAGGTATATTAGATAAATGTTGCTGATTATGTTTTATGTAAGCTCCTTCAATTAAAGATAAATCTTGATATAAACTCCCTCCCTCAGCTACATTTATAATTTGTTCACCTCTACATATACCTAACACTGGTTTTTTCATATCTAAAGCATACTTTAATAACTTCATATCAAAAACATCTCTTTTAGGTGATATTGCACCTAGCTTATTATGAGGTTCCTCCTTCCATATAAGAGGATTTACATCTTGTCCTCCTGATAGTATAAGTCCATCTATATTTGATACTTGTTCCTTTATAATCTCATCATCATATACAATTGGTACAATATATGGTATAGCTTTACACATAGCTACTGACTGTATATAGTCATTATTTACATAAGCCCTTTCATAACCAGGAAACATCCCCCCTTCATCAATTAATAAGTTTCCTGATATTCCTATTACTGGATATTTCTTTTTAATCACTTTCTTCACCCCTTAAATTATTTATGAACAATAAAAAATGCTACTTCTCTCTTAAAGAGCAAGTAGCATACCAATATTTTAATTGTTTAAAAATTCTAATTTATTTTTAAAATACTTTTTCTAAGGAATCAGTTATATAAATCACTCTATTGATTTATATTTTATTTTAATCCTATTTAATTCGACTTTTTGAATAGTGTTAATTCTAATTAATAGGCAAAATAGGCATTCATACTTTCCTTTTTATTAACCTATTAAATACTATTTAATATATTTTTTCCTCTTCTATTTAACTCACTTCCCTTTCTACCTGATTCACATATTATCAAATCTAGTTCTTTAAGTATATTAAGTATTCCCCTTACCTCACCTTCTGTTATACTATAACCTAATTCATTTATTGAATTAACAATACCATTTCTACCTATGTTTTTATTAAGGTTATTGGCATTTTTTAAGCATTCCATTACTAATCTTACTTTTTCTATAGATGTTCTATCTTTTAATGTACTTATTTCTTTACTATAGTCTTCAGTTATATTTAGTAAATTATGAGGTAAGTCATTAATTAAAATAACATGTTCAGAACTCATAATGTTAATATACATAGCTGTATTTTTTAATTCTCTTATATTCCCTGGCCATTCATATGAATTAATAATGTCTTTAACATCTTGACTAATTTCCCTCTTCCTTTTCATAAAATGCTTTAGCATAACTTCTATATCTTCTTTTCTCTCTCTTAAAGGTGGTATGTTTATAGGCAATACATTTATCCTATAATATAAATCAGCTCTGAACCTATCTTTTTTTATCATTTCTAATAAATTTTTATTTGTAGCTGCAATTACTCTTACATCAGTGTCTATTACATTTTCCCCCCCAACTCTCATGACTTGATTTTCTTGTAATACTCTAAGTAATTTGCTTTGTAAATATATGGGCATGTCTCCTATTTCATCTAAAAATATAGTTCCATTATTAGCTTGCTCAAATAAACCTTTTTTCCCTCCTCTTAAAGCACCTGTAAAAGCACCTTCTTCATATCCAAAAAGTTCACTTTCAAGTAGGTTTTCTGGCATAGCTGCACAGTTTATCGCTATAAATGGCTGACTATGCCTTGGTGATGCATTATGAATAGACTGAGCCATAAGTTCTTTTCCTGTTCCACTTTCTCCAGTTATAAGAACTGTATAATCAGATTCCGCTATTTTCATACCTAGCTCTTTAGTTCTTTCCATTTTTACTGATACTGTTTTTATGTCATCAAAGGTATACCTAGCAACTTGTCCCTTTTCTCTAAGCTTCTTTGATAGGTTTTGTTCCAATTTCCTTATGTAAGTTATTTCTTGAATACAAAAATAATATCCAGTCACCCTTCCAAAACTTTCTATATTATACTTATTTACATTTAAATATTTATTATTAAACTTTATAACTTCATCATGTGCCTTACTTAATCTAAAAATCTTTTTAATATTTTCATTCTCTAATTCATCTATATTTTTTCCTATAATATCATTTTTAATATCTAGTATATCACTCAAGCTATTATTACAAATAATTACATTTTCCTTCTCTGATATCATTGCCATACCTAGGTTTGATAAGTTTATTATAGAATTCAATTCATCTGCTTTTATAGTAAGTTCTTTATATTTAGTATTTATTCCTGAATATAAACTAATCACTTCATCTGTATACTTAATTAGCCTCTCAGTAATTTCCTTATCATCCAGTTTGAGTTTTGCTATTATTTGAATAAATGTTGAACTATCAATATACCTATGCCCTAAATCAATAACTTCTTCAATATATTTTGGAACTAAATCTGCTTCTCCTGGTGTTACAGCTATCTTAATATTTCTATATTCTTCATTAGGATTATATGGTATGAAATTTAAGTGATTTATTCCTATATTGTATAAATTAGATATTGTTTCTAATACAGTGTGCTTATTATCATTTACTACTAATACATCTATTCCTTCTGGTAATGAAAATAACTTGTATATATCCTTTTGCTTTATAGTTCTATTTATAATTATTATCTTTGAGACATCTTTTACATATTTTTTTATTTTCAATACTCTATCATCTATCATTACTAATATTATGTCATCTTTTATCGATTCTTCTTCTGTTATTCTATTTAAATAATAGTTTTTTATTATTACTTTATCTTTAAATATCAGCTTTAGGTTTTTATTTAAAAAACACTCTAATTTAGATAATCCATCAGTTACTACTGCTATTGTTTTCATTATAAATCTATCCTTTCTTTTGTTTATATTATATAAAATTTTAATAGTTCTAATATAGTTCAAAATCTTTTAACTTATATAAAGCAAAAGTTATGCCAAATTGATAGATTTCTTATTTTTTATTTAACCTTAAACTAGAAATATTATTATATGATTAAGATTAGATAAATAATATAACTTTAGCTATAGAATCTACAAAAACATGACTCCTATCAAAAAATAAAAAGGTATTACCAACTTTCTGGTAATACCTTTTTATCTTATTTTTAATTTAAATTAATTCAAATGATTTTTCTTAATCTCATCAAGTAGCCCATCTTCTAGGTAAATTTCTAATGCACATCCTACCATTGCCTTTACTGCTTTGTGAAGTTTATCATAAGCTTCCTCAGAATTTGCATAATTTAGAAACTCTTTTTCATGAACATATACCATTGGATTTATGTCTAGAGCTATTTCCGTATACATAGTAGGACAAACTTGGCTTACGTTTCCTATGTCTGTAGAACCTACTGGACCTTCTTTTCCTTCTAATATATCTGTTATACCTGCCTCAATTAGATTATTCTTTGTTATATTCTGAAGCACCTTATTATTTATTATATTGTCAAAAGAATTTTCAAAGTATCTATAAGAAAGTTTAGCTCCTGTCATTAACTCTGCACCTTTTGCACAGTTTATAACCTTTTTAGTTACTTCATCTAAATAACTTCTTTCAGCAGCTCTTACGAAAAATTCACAGGCAGCTTTTTCTGGAACTATGTTTGGAGCTTCTCCTCCATTTGAAACTATCCCATGTATTCTAACATCTGATTTTACATGCTGTCTTAGTGCATTTATTCCTGCAAAAGTAAGTTGTACTGCATCTAATGCATTAACACCCATATGAGGATGGCTAGCTGCATGTGCTGATACCCCTTCAAAACTAAACTCTATTGAATCTATTGCCAAAGCCTTGCAGTTTATGTTATTAAAAGCTTCTATATGCATCTGATAACTTACATCAACATCATCAAAAGCTCCTGCCTTAACTAAATCACACTTTCCTCCTGTTGTTTCTTCAGCTGGTGTTCCTATTAGTACAATTTTTCCTTTAAAATTTTCTTTTAACTTACTTAGTACTATACAAGCTCCTAATGTAGATGCAGCAATCCAGTTATGCCCACAAGCATGACCTGGTTCTTTATTTTCTCCATATCCAGGCAATGCGTCATACTCAGCTAAAAATGCTATAGTTGGACCATCATTATCCCCTAGTTCTGCTCTAAAAGCAGTATCCATATTACAGTATGGATAAGTTGTATCAAATCCATATTCCTTCATTTTATCTACCAAGTACTTTGATGATATATATTCTTCTTCTCCTAGTTCTGGATTGTTAAATATAAAATCACATACTTCTTCAATTTCTTTTCCCAGTTCATTCTCTATCTCATAAGCTCTTTTCTTTATACTTTCAATCATAATATACCTCCTATTAGAATCCAACAAATAATCCTATTGTTAAAAACACCATTACAGTAATTGTTAATACTACCATTAAAGGCATTACAAATCTAACCCACTTTGACCAAGGAATATTAGCTACTGCTAGTGCTCCCATTAAAACACCTGATGTAGGTGTTATTAAGTTAGTTACACCTATACCAAATTGATAAGCTGTAACTATCATTTGTCTAGATACATCTACTAAATCTCCAAGTGGAGCAAGTACAGGTATTGTAAGTGATGCAAGTCCTGATGCAGATGGTATAAAAAATGCTATTAAACCTTCTATTAAGAAAGTTAAATTTATAAATATAGTCTTTGGAAGTCCATTTAATAAATTTGCGGCAGAATTTAAAATTGTATCTATTATAAATCCATTTTCTGCTATTATTACTATTCCACGTGCAAATGCTATACATAGCCCTGCTGTCATTAAATCTCCTGCTCCACTTATAAATGAATTAACTATGTCATCTTGTTTAAGCCCTGATGCTATTCCTGATATTATACCTATAGCTGTAAATATCATTGCAATTTCAGTTATGTACCATCCTAGCTTTAAAACTCCATATATCATAATTGCCATACCTATTGTGAAAATTGCTATTACCATAGCTTCTCTTTTTGTAAATTCTTTTATGTTTGTATCAGTATTAGCCATTGATTCTTGATTCAATGATATACCATGTACTAAAGACTTCTTAGGGTCTTTTTTAACTTTATTGGCATACATCATAACAAATCCTATAGATATAGCCATATATATTATAAACATAACAACTCTCAACTCTATCCCAGAACCTGGTGTTATTTGTGACAATGCTTGTGCTATTCCTACAGAGAAAGGATTAGTAGTAGCTGCTCCAAATCCAGCTGTTGCTCCTATAAATACTGTAGCCACTGCTGTTAATGAATCATATCCCATACTGGTCATGAGTGGAATAAATATCATATAAAAAGGTAGTGTTTCTTCACTCATTCCAAATGTTGTTCCACCTAATCCAAATAGAATCATTGATATAGGTATTATTAAGAATTGGAATCTCTTCATTTTATTTACAGTATGAGCTATAACAGCTTCTATAGCTCCTGTTTTGTTAACTATTCCAAAAGCTCCTCCAACTATCAAAACAAAACCAACTACTTCAGCTGCATCTATAAATCCATTTATAGGTGCTGTAAATACATCAGTAATTCCTTGTGGATTTGATGCTGCTTTTTCATAAGTTCCAGCTACAACAACCGACCTTCCATCTATATCTACCCTTTCAAAATTTCCACTTGGTACTATCCAAGTAAGAACTGCCATTACTACTATTAGTAAAAATATTATAGTAAGTGTCTGTGGCATAGTAAACTTTTTCTTTTTTAAACTGCTCATTTTTAATCTCCCCCACTTTTAAAATTAAAATATTTTATTATTGCTTTCCTTTTCTATCCTATTTTATATAGATGTAAAAAAGCTCAACATGGATACATGTTGAGCTGAATGCGCTAAATACAATATACCTACATCTTCCCTTTATCTTAGTTAAGATAGCTCTCCATCAAAATTCGGGATAATTTTGATGACAGTACTGTACTTATTAAATACAGCCCCAGCACTAGATTTGGACACTAGCACTTCGGCACTTACTCCTTTTATATTGCTTCATTGGCTTCCGACCTCTTCAATATTAATCTTAGTAAATGCGACCTCTACCTCAATCTTTTTATTAGATGAGGTAATTCTTATTAAATTTTATTTATTCTAAATAATTGTAGCATAATATGTCGAGATTGTAAATATTTTCAGAAGAGTTTATATGCTTCCATAATATTAACAAATCTAGCTTATACTATTCCAGTATATAATTACAACTTTAGTTTTATGTTTAAAAATATATTTGTTTTCTCTTTTTTCTATTATCTTGTCTATATACTTATCCAACATATCGCTAAAGTTAATCTTTTTATTTAATTCTGTTTCCATTTTAAAAAGTATATCCTCTACACTATCGAATTCAATTTCATTTTCTACATCAATAAACTTTATATCTGCACATATATTTAAAGAATGTAGTATATTTGGAATGTATATATAATCTGGACAAGTTCTATCTTTATCACCTAAATCCATATACAAATCATTAAATAATGGTTTTTGAATAGTTCTCACTATAATCACTTTTTCTTTAGCTAACTTATCCATCTTACTCAAAGCATCTTTAATATCCCAAATTCGATAAAGAGAATTCACAGATAAAATATAATCACTATGCCCAACATTAATCTCTTCCCATTTTCCTTGTATTGTATCTATATTAGTTATATTATGTTCCCTAATCTTTCCTTCAAGCACATTAAGCATATCTATTGAAAAATCATTAGCAATTATACCTTTACATTTCTTAGAAAGTGGAATAGTAAATTTTCCAGTACCTGCACCAATTTCTATAAGATTTTTTCCTTCATCTATTAACTTATCTACAAAATTAAATACTTCTTTTGAATAATCATAAAGCGTTGGCTTATCATCATATTTATGAGATAACTTTTTAAAAAACTTTCTTTCCGCTTCATCATCAAAAGCTCTTTCTCTTGCATATCCTTCTTTACTTTCAATATACTCATGCCATTTTTTCTCAAAATCTATATCTTTATAGTACATAATTACTTTTCCTTTCTAAAAATATTAGGGCGAGATTTGTAATTTTCTATACTCAAAAAACTACTCTTACTAATGTAATGATTGATTAATTAAACAATTGATTACTATATTTTAAAAATTAGTGAAATTCTCAACAAGCTCTTTGGTATAAGCATGCTTTGCACTTTTATACAATTCCTTAGCATCTATAATTTCAACTATCTTGCCATTTAACATGACTGCAACCTCATCACTAACTTCTTTTACTAAGTCTATATCATGAGATATAAATAAATAGGTTATATTAAACTGTTTTTGAGCTTTCTTCAAAACCTGTATAACTTGAGCTTGCACAGATACATCTAGCATTGATGTAGGTTCATCTAATATCATAAATTTAGGATTTAATAAAAGCACTCTAGCTAAAGCAACTCTTTGTATTTGTCCTCCACTTACTTGATGTGGGTATCTATTTAAAATTTCCTCACTAAGCCCAACAAAACTTAAATATTCCATTATGTATTCTCTTGCTTTATTCTTTTCGTAGAGTTTATGAATTTTTAATGGTTCCACAAGGCTGCCATATATAGTTTTTTTAGGGCTTAGGGCAGAATCTGGATGTTGAAATATTATCTGTATCTCTTTTCTTAAATCCCTCATTTGAGAAAAATCATAATTACTGATATCTCTACCATTAAAATAAATTTTACCTCTGTCACATTTAATAAGTCTTAAAATAAGCCTTGATAAAGTTGATTTTCCGCATCCACTTTCTCCTACAAGACCTAAGGTTTTTCCCTCTTTGATTTCAAAAGATACATCATCTACCGCCTTAACTATCTTTTTATTGATTATTCCGCTTTTAAACTCCTTATAAAGGTTACAAACTCTTATCATAAAGAAAACACCTCACTTTTGAACCATTAACATCAAATAGTCTTGGTTCATAATCAATACATGTTTTTTTTGCAACCTTGCATCTCGGAGAAAATCTACATCCTTTTGGTAAGTTTGTTAGACTTGGCGCTATCCCTTCAATGGGTATTAATTTTTTATTTGGCTGTGAATCAATTAAACCTCTCGTATAAGGATGTAGTGGATTATTAAAGATACTATTTTTTGTACCCTCTTCTATGATTTTACCTGCATACATAACTACAACTTCATCACAAAGTTTTTTAGCTAGCATTAAATCATGAGTTATAAGTATCATGCTAACGCCCATATTACTTCTTAAATCATAAAATACTTCATATACTTGCTTTCTTATTATTGCATCCAACCCTTTAGTTGGTTCATCTGCAATTACCCAGTTAGGTTTTAGTGCTGTCCCTATAGCTGCTAATGCTCTTTGACTCATACCTCCACTTAACTGAAATCCATACGAATTATAAACCAACTCACTATTTGAGAAAAAAAAATTTTTTAATATCTCCAAACTTTTACTCTTACAAGAATTCTTTTTTTCTTTTCCATGATAATAAAAAAGTTCATTCATATGACTTCCTATTTTCAATATTGGATTAAAAGAACTTGATGGATTTTGGGGTATTAACGCTATTTTTTTCCCTCTGATTTCTCTAATTTCATTTTCTTTAATTTTTAGCAAATCTTTTTCTTCATATAAGACACTGCCTGAAACAGTTGAGTTATTAGATACAAGGTTCAAAATCCCTAGTCCTAGTACCGATTTTCCACTTCCAGTTTCTCCAATAATTCCTGTAATTTTACCACTTTGAAAGGTTCTAGATATTCCATCTACAGCTCTTACTTTTCCTTCCTTAGTATTAAAATGAATTTTTAAATCTTTTATACTTATATCTCTATTCATAGTTTTTATTCCTTCTAAAGATATTGGCTTAAAGTGTTGCTTTTTTCATCAAACATATCCCTTAGTGCATCTCCAATTAAATTTATACTGCAACACAATAATAATATACTAAACCCAGGTGCTAATAATAGATTTGGATAGCTTCTAAAATGAGTCTTAGCATCATTTATCATAACACCCCAATCTGCTTGTGGGGGTTGTATTCCTAGACCTAAAAAACTTAACGATGCCATAGAAAGTACACTTTTTCCTACCCTTATTGCAAATAGTACTATAAAAGGAGCAAATATATTTGGAATTATATAGTGCAAAATTATATAAATATGACTAGCCCCTAGTGCTCTTGCACCTTCAACATATTTTTCTTCTTTTACCTTTAATACCTCTCCTCTAACTATTCTTGAGAAACCAGCCCAAGAAGTGAATACTATTGCAATTAATAAACTTTTTATACCTGGCCCAAGAACTCCAGCAAGAGCAATCATAAAGCTAAGACTTGGAAGACCTTGAAATATATTTACAATTGACTGTATTATCGTATCTACTATCCCACCACAATATCCTGCTATTATACCCACAAAACTACCAAATAGCATTGTTAATAAGGTTGCTAAAAAAGCTAAAGATATTGATACTCTGGCTCCATATAATATCCTACTTAGAATATCTCTGCCTAGAGTATCTGTACCAAGTATATGTTCTCTAGAAATTCCCATTAATCTATCATCCATTTGTACTTTATTAGGGTCATATGGAGCTAACTCTGGTGCAAATATTGCAACAAGTATCATAATTATTAGCACTAAAAAAGCTAGTTTATGTATAAATAACATTTCTTTAAATTTATCCATCTCATTTACCTCCCACCCTCATTTTAGGATTAAGAAATAGGTAACATATGTCTACAATTAAATTAAACACTATAAATATAATCCCTGTAAATAGCACATATCCTTGTACCACTGGATAATCTCTACTCATTATTCCTTGTATTACATAACTTCCCATACCTGGAATACTAAAAATAACCTCAACCACTGTGGAGCCTCCTAAAATAGCACCAAAATAGTTTCCCAGAACTGTTACAATGGGCATTAATGAATTTAAAAAAGCATACTTAAAAATAACTATTTTATTTGACAGACCCTTAGCTTTTGCCACTGTTATATAGTTTTGTCCTATACTTTCTATTAAAGTTGCTCTATTTAACCTTGCTACAGTTCCTATAGTCCCAGCTGCTAAAACAAATCCAGGCATTATTAAATGTTTAATCGTACCATACCCACTCGTAGGTAGCCATCTAAGATTCTCACAAAATATACTTAACATAATAATAGCTAACCAAAACCCTGGAATAGATATCATAAGTAAAGATACAAAAGTGCCAATCTTATCTATCGCTGAATCCTTTTTTAAAGCCATGATTATAGCTAATGGTATAGATAACACTATAACAAAAAACATAGCCATTAAAGATAAAGAGAAGGTTATTGGTAACCTTCTTAATATCTCTTCTGTGATAGATGTCTTTTTGATATAGGAAAGTCCTAAATCTCCAGTCATAGCTTTTTTAGTCCAATTAATATACTGAACTATAATATTATCATTTAACCCTAACTCTTCTCTAACTCTTTCTATTTCTTCATCTGTAGGAGCAGAAATACCATCCATGCTTAAATATTCAACTGCTGGGTCACCAGGTGCTATAACCCCTAATATAAATCCTAGAAAAGTTATTCCTATCAAAATAGGGATAGTCATCAATATCCTTCTAATTAAATATTTAAATGGTGTTTTCACTACTTACTCCACTCCATATTTGCTAATGTAGTCCCATATAATGTAGGTTTGTATCCAGTTATTTTTTTATTATAGGCAATTAAGTTAACATCTTCAAATAATGGTATAGCTGATGGATGTTCTGCTGATATATCTTGAAGCTCATCATATATTTTACTTCTTTTATCTAAATCCATTGTTTTTTCTAATTGACCTATTAATTCATCTGCTCTTTCATTTTTATAGCCCAATGAATAAGCTATATTACTTGACCCTGTGCTTCTCATATAACTATCAAATATAGAAAATGGTTCTGCATTTGGAAGCCCTTGAGTGTGAAGTGCTATGTCATAATTTCCTGTTTTTTGTGCTTCCTTAAAAGCAGCACCATCAAGTATAGTTATTTTAGAGTTTAATCCAACTTCACTTAATACAGATTGTATATACTCTGCTACAGTTTTGTATGGATAACGGTCTACACCATAAGATGGTATTATAAACTCTAACTCTTTTGTTTCCCCTTTTAACTCATTCTTTATAATTTTTTTTGCTTTTTCTGCATCATAAACAGGTTTAATTTCCTTAGCAAAAGGTGAACCTTGGTTCAATATATTCATAGTCGGAGTTCCATATCCTCCATAAAATTTATTTACTATAGTTTCTCTATCCACCAACAAGCTTAGTGCTTCTTTTATCTTAACATTATTAAATGGTGCCCTAGTACCGTTTGTAGATACAAATTGAGTTATTGTTGATGGAGATGTTTTAATCTCAAAGTTTTCATCCTTTATTAGCTCACTAGCTAACTCTGGAGTAATAGCCCCTAAATCCATAACACCCATAATTTCCTCTGATTTAAGTGCTGTGTAACGAGTTTGTGCATCTTTAATTACATTTACTCTTACATTTTTAACTTTACTTTTATCTCCATAATAGTCTTGATTTCTCTCTAACAAAACAAATTGTTCTTTTTCTCGTTCTTTTATCTTAAATGGACCAGTTCCTTGTGCATACTTAGTAAAGTCTCCAGTTTTTACATCAAAACACTCTGGACTATACATAGCACTTCCAAATCTAGCCATGTTGTATATTAAAGTTGATATTGGTTTACTGAAAGTAAGTTTAACTTCATAGTCAGAAACTTTATCCACACTTTGTAAATTAGGATATGTCTTTTCTATATCAAACGAATAAAAAGGTGAAGATTTCGTTTTCATATTCATATAACGTTCAAAATTTTTTACTACTGAATCTGCATTCAAATCTACACCATCATGGAATTTTACACCCTTCTTTATTGTAAATGTCCATTCTTTATAATCACCTGAATTTGACCATTTTTCTGCAAGTTCTGCCTTTGGTTTTCCATCATCACCCAACCCTATTAACGGTTCCCAAACATAGAGTATAGAACTTGTGTAATAAGCATCTTGTTCACCTGGTGCCAAATCTCTAGCTGCTGCTAAAACTACTTCCTTTTCATTATTCATCTTACTAACATCATTATTTTCCTCTGGCTTACTACACCCTGTTATCAATGATAACATCAGCATAATTGCTAAAATTATACTACTCAGCTTCCCTTTTGAAATCTTCCTCATAATACATTTCCCCCTTATTTAGAAATATGAGCATAAAAAAAGTTATAGCAAATAATGCTATAACATCCCATTTTAATATGTATACTTTAAATTCTAAATTCCATATACAAAACAATAAATCTAGTTGCTCCCCCCTAAATTTATTTACTAATATTTAATGTAGGTATCTGACTTACATTTCATTTTCTCAGCCTTTCTAAATAACATCTGTTGGCTATGTAGAATTTATCCATGCTTACAGTGATGGGTTCGTGTTGGATTTTCACCAACTTCCCTACTCTTTAAATACGTTTATTCAATTCTTAGTTTAATTGTATGCAATCTTATATAAATTGTCAACTTAAATCAAAATATAGCACTATATGCAAAATTAAAATTTACAATTATCTATCTATTAAAGTCTATTATAAAAACAGATATATTTTTTTCATATGGAAGGTAATAAGCTACTTTATCTCCTTTAACTATATTTTTCATAATATGATTGTATATAGTTTCATACTCTCCGCCTTCATCATAAGACTTAGCATACCTAACTATGTCATCTTCACAAGTAAATGTCTGTCCAAATTCAAGACTTAATGGTATTAATTCATATCTAAGTTTCTTTTCATCTAATAATACTTTTAAATTTTTTGAACTATGTCTTTCCACCACATCCATTCTTTTCTTAGATACTGGAATATGAGTTTTGGACTTATCATTAACAATTGCAATTAATCTATCACAATGCCCAGTAAAAAATTCTATATTCTCATATGAAAAAAAAGAAATTAGTATAGTATCAAATTTTGTATTTATATCTTTAAAATCTTTTACCATACATCTAATATTGCTTATATTATTGTCTTTTATTGATTTTTCTAAATAATTTATAGCATTTTGGTTTATATCAATACAAGTTATATCTTTCAGTTCTTTGCTTAAATACATATCTATTAAACCTAATCCACAACCTACATCACAAAAAGTTTGGCTATCTTTGATGTACGGAATTATTTCTTTAGCTAATATCTTGTGAAAACCAGTATATTCACTTGCATCAACAAAAGATTTTATTGTAGTATCATTCCAATTCATTCTCATATTTAAATTTCCCCACTGTCTTTTAAATTTACTTTCTGACCTGTACTGTAAAACATACTATTTCTCTCATTTCCACTTATTATGCTCATTACTTTATCATGTTCTTTAATTACAAATCCTGATAAATCATTTACTCCATACTTAAATAATATAGGTGCCATTGGAGTTGCTGGACCTACCAATACCACATAAGCATTTTTGCTTAATTCTAAATACCAAGGAAAAGTTTTTGTACTTAATGTGTAACAAGATATAACTACAAAGTCCTGTTCAGGTAAGATATATGGTGCTGAAGTCTCTGGATAATCACCATATATATCTTCACTTTCTATTATGGATAAATCACAAACAGGTGCAAATAGTTGTTCTAAATAGTGAAAATGACCTATAACCGCTACCTTTTTTCCCCTTATCATATTCTGGTATGAAATAAAAGGGTCATTAGTTCTATCTTCTATAAAATTGTTTTCATTTAACTTTATATTATTTTCTTTTGAAACTTTTACAGAATTATAATAAGAATTTATTGCAGCCAAGCCAATTCCTGATTCTGTGATATTCCAAGACTTAATACATCCAGCTATTTCATATAAAGATTTTCCTTTAAAAGATTTTACAAACTCTGGAGGACGTCCATCTTCACTATATACAAAACCTATACCACTACCTACACTACTTCTTACTAAAATATTATGTTGCCCAACAGCTATATCTTCAACTATTATCTCTTTAGGAATTCCTTCTATTAAATCATCATAAAGTTCCCACAAAGTCATTTACCTCCTCCTGTACAATACTTTCTATTTCTTTTCTATTTAAGACTTCACCTTTTCTAACCTTGTGCCTAATATCTAGTAAAATATTATCTAGGCTTTCTATGTATTTAATACTTTCTATTTCTTCATCTGTTGTAGATATTACCTTTGAAATTCCACCATTTTTAATAACTATTCTTTTATTAGCGTTTAAAGCTAATATAGGGTCATGTGTTGAAATCAAAATTATTTTTTCCTTTTTAGATAATAGTCTTAGAGCTTCCTTTCTATCTATACCTGCATTTTCAATTTCATCAATTAAAACTATTGGTGAAGAACTCATATATGCAGTATCCGATATCATAAGAGCCCTTGATTGACCTCCTGATAATTGGGTTATCTTTGTGGTTAATTCAAATTTTTCTCCAGCTAGTTTATTAGCACAATAAAAGCATTTTTTTACTATATCGTCTTGATTTTCACAGAAACGACTTTTAGAGTGCATTTGTAAAAATTCTTCTACTGTTAAATCCATTACAAAATTCATATTTTGTGAAAGTTGAGCTACTAGCTTTCCATCCATAACAAAACGAGTTTCATCACTTGGAATACTTTCATTTATTAATATTTGTCTGTTAGTAGGAGTGTCTCTCTGGGCTAAACATTCAATATCCTCTAACAGTCTACTTTTTCCTGAACCTGTAGGTCCAACAATACTTATAATTTCTCCAGCCTTTATTTTCAATGAGATAGCTTCTTTTTCTTTTAGCTTATTGTACCCACCATTAATAGTAATGCTTTCTATATTTAAACTCTTTTCATCTTGGTCAAATTCTTTTAAAAACTCCACCAATTTAATGTATAACTCTTCTTTTTCTATCCCAAAAGTTATATAAAATTCCTCATCTAAAGATTCTATTAGATTATTAAAAGTAATTGAATCATCTACATTACTTAGATTGTAATTTAAGAAAAAATCAAAGGCCATAGAGTAGTTTTCTTTTATCTCTTTTATAGACATGTTTAGTAAATTTTCATAATTATCATATTTCATAGTCAAACTCCATTTTCTTTATCATTCCCATTTGATAAGATTCTCCAATTCTAGTCTCTCCAGTACAGTAAGAACACACTGATGCTGGTGTTGTAAAACGTAATTGTTTTTCCCTAAGCGTGGTTATTTCTTTTATATCACTTAAATATTTCTTAAGTAAAAATACTCCTTGTCCTGTGATTCCATTTATAAATATTATCTTAGCTTTTGAGTTTACTTGACGTACATTAAAGGAAAATACCTCCCTTTCTGCTTGTGATACTATGTCTCCTTTTGTAATTACAACAATATCAGCATATTTTAGCATTGGTCCTATTTTTCTAGGTGTATTTATCCCTGATAAATTATCTATTACACAAACTGCTGGTATAGTTTTTATATAGGGTGAGCAACGATTACAAAGCCCTGCACTTTCAGTAATTAAAATATCTAAGTTTAATTTTTTAGACCAATAAAGTGCATCTTCAATATTACTTATAAAAAAATGGTCTGGACAAATTTTACCAGATAGTCCAATTTGAACAGGTATATTATTCTCTTCATATCTAATCTGGTCAAAAGATGTAAGACAGTCAAACTTTACTACTCCAACCTTATTTTCTTCTGCCTCCATAGCTTTAATTAGATGAAGAATAACAGATGTTTTTCCGGATGATGGTGGCCCTGCTACTGTAATTAGTTTCATATCAATTCCCCTTTTTACGAAAGAAAGTAGGTAAAATCCTACTTTCTTTTAATTTATGTCTATATATTATTTAATAACTTTATGTCTAAACATTATTTAGTAACTTTATATCTATATACTATTTAATAGCGTTTTTAGTTAATTTGCTATATTGTTCATCACTTAAATCAACATGATAAAATAACTTATAAAATTCTTTTGTTTTTTCTTTTAAATCATAATTAAAATGCTCTGGATAAAGTATTTCAGATAGCCAAATCATACCCATATATCTATTTACAGATGGAGGGAATCCCATCCAATTATATGGCGTACTTGGTGCTTCATAGTATTTACCACTAGATATAGCACTTATTTTTTGCCACTCAGCTTGACTTCCTACTTTACTATATATACTCTGTGGTGCAAACACTATTACATCTGGATTCCATAAATATAATTGTTCTAACGATACTTCATTTCCATTGCCTTTACTTGATGGGTCATTGAGCTTTGCAACATTATTTGCAAGTATATTAATAATCTCAGAGTGGAAAGACCCTTCTGCGATTACATTTGTTCCTGTGTCTCCTACGCAATAAGCAAGGTTTACTTTATTCTTATCACCTATTTTCTTCATCGTTTCTACAGTTGTATCATAAGTAGTTTTACAGTAATCAGCTAATACTTTTGCATTATTTTCTACATTTAAGATTTCTCCTAGCTTAGTGTAACATTCTGACATATTAGCAGTTGTAGCTTCTATAAATATAGTTGGTATACCTGTTTGTTCTTGTATAGAATCTAAATCTTCTTTCATGCTACCTTTCTTCTCACCTATATCGATAATTACTTGTGGTTCTGCTGCTGCAAGGGCTTCCATATTTAAATCTCCCTTACCATAAAATTGACCAAAAACAGGAAGACTAGTATACTTTTTATCCACATAGTCTTTTGAATCCTCTGTCCAATCTCCTGATAGTCCAACTAGCTTATCTGGTGCTACTGAAAATAGTACGATTTGTGCTAAACTTCCTGAAGGTGCTATTTTTTCAATATTTGCTGGAATCTCAACTTTTCTACCTACTGAATCAGTAAACATTATTGTTTTAGATGCATTTTTATCCTCTTTTTTTTCTTTAGCATCACCATTTGACGATGTACATCCAACTAAAGATGTTATTACTAAAGTTAGTACCAATAACAATGATAATAATTTCTTTTTCATTTTATCCCCCTTAAGTAAATTATATAGTTACACTTTTTGGTATGCAGACTCTAATTTTATCATCATATAAGCTGTTTAATTCTACATCTATGTTATATAATTTTTTAATTAGACCAGAATTAATTATGTACTTAGGCACACCAAAAGCTAATATTTCATGATTGTATAAAGCTAAAACCTTGTCTGCATACAAAAAGGCTTGGTCTGGATTATGTGTTGACTGAATTATTATATATCCATCCCTTGTTAATTCTTTTACTGTATTTAATACTCTAATTTGATTACCATAATCTAAATCAGAGGTTGGCTCGTCCATAATAAGTATCTTTGCATTTTGAGCTAAAGCTCTTGCAATAAGTACTAATTGTCTTTCTCCTCCACTTAAATTTATAAAATTCCTATCTTTTAAATAGGAAATTCCTATTTTGTCTAAAGATTCTTCAACTATTTCCATTTGTTTTTTAGTAGGTTTAGACATAGGTGAAATTTGTGATGTTGTTCCCATCAATACCATTTCAACAACAGAATAACTAAATACAGGATTATGAGACTGAGGGATATAAGCTATTTTTCTTGCTAGATTCTTAATTTTGTAATCCTTCAAGTTTTTTCCATCCAATAATATTTCACCTTTATATCCTTTTAATAACTGAAGTATACACTTAAACATAGTACTTTTCCCTGCACCATTAGGTCCTAATATACATAGTAACTGACTACCTTCAACATTAAAGGATATTTGATTAAGTACATTTTGATTTTTATAAAAATAACTGAGATCTTTAACTTCTAAAATCATATTAATCCCCTCTTTTCGTAATCAGATATATGAAAAATGGTACACCAATAAACGATGTTAATATACCTATAGGTATCTCACTAGTCCATAAATTTCTAGATACATTATCAACTAACAACAAAAACGATGCTCCAAACATAGCTGATGTTGGCAATAAATAAACAAAATTATTTCCAACTAATCTTCTAGATAAATGTGGTATTACAAGACCAACCCAACCTATCATTCCACTTACAGCAACACTTGCAGAAGTTAAAAGTGTAGCACATATAATAGTAATAAATCTTATACGCTTTGTATTTATCCCCATCGTTCTTGCCTCATCTTCTCCTACAGTCAATATGTTTATTTGCCAGCTAATAAGTATTAGAGGTACTATACCTATTAACATAGGAATAATTGCAAATTTTATGTCAGATATTTTAGCTCCTGATAAACTTCCCATTAACCAATATGTAATTGCAGGTAACTGGTCATTAGGGTCTGCTACAAGTTTTATAAAAGATGTACCTGAAGAAAATAATGAACTTACCATAATACCAGATAAAATTAAGCCTAACACTTTACTTCCCTTTGTTCTTTCACTTATAAAATAGACTAAAATTACAGTAATTAAACTAAAGATGAATGCACTAACTGTAACCTCTCTACCACTTTTATAAAGAAATAATGCTAAAGCAGCTCCAAATGCTGCTCCTGATGATGCCCCTAGTATATCTGGTGATGCCATAGGATTTAAAAAAATATATTGATATGATGCTCCTGCAGCTGCCAATGCCCCACCTACTAAACATGCAAGTACTATTCTTGGTAATCTAACATTTAAAAATATAGTTTCCATGCTATCTGTCCAAAACTTATCTATATTACATATTTTCGAAACTAAAATTCCAAATACTTGATGTGGTTCTACTGGATATTTTCCAAGTGCTAATGATACTAATATCAATGTAATCAATATTATAACTAAACAAAACATAATTAACTTATTACTTTTTGCACTCTTATTCACTTATTTAATCCCCTTTTGTCTCTACTATTTTCATTATGTTACCTGTCTTTTCAATATCCTCATAAGGTGCACTTATTTTTACTAAATTAAAACATTTATCTATATCATCTACAACAAATCCACCTATATTTTTTATACCTAATTTTTTGAAATCTGAAGATATAGGTGTCGATATATCACAAATTATGCTTTCTTTATTAAGTGAATCATTTGCTATTTTTATTAAATGTTTATTAATAATTAAGTCTCCTCCTAAATATGTACTATCATAGTTTTCTACTAAATATCCATATGCTGATATGTTGTAATCCTCTTCTACTATTTTTCTATTGAAAAAATCCACATCATATCTAAATTTAATTTTATTTTTATTTTGAAGATTTCCCTCTACTACTGCTATTTTTTTTGATGAATCATCAATCATGGAAATGAAATGATGATTAATTTTCTCTAGGCTTAATGTTTTATTGCAAATATTCTGATTATAATAAGAATTTATTGCTGCTAATCCTAAACTAGCTTCTATAAAATTCCAAGATTTAATTGACTTGCATAAATCTTTTAAAGACATATTTATTTTTATATCGTTTTCAAAAGGAAATCTTTTATCAGATAATAAATGACTAATACCTGCTCCATAATCTGTTATTACCATAGCAAACTCTGAGCCTATAATAAAATCTTTTACTCTTATGTTTTCTGGTATTTTATCTATTAAATTATTATAAAACTCCCACATTTTGTCACCCCCTTCAAAGTAATTATATTATGTTTTATTATATTTAGCTATATTTTTTTATATTTTTCTGTATTTTTAGTTATGTTTCATTATGTTTTACCATGTTTAATTATATTGCACTTCATTATTTTTTAATTTAACCGTTCTATTTTGAAATCATAAGTTTATTTAGTAGATGTGGCTATTATGCACAAGTTTTCCATAGATTCAAAATAACTATAATACTCTTGCAACTAAAAAAGCCATGCAAACTAATCTAATTTACATGGCTTTATACTCATCAATCTACACCTAACACAACTTTAATTTTAGATGCTATTGTAATAACTCTTGGCCCAAATATAACTTGAACTGAATTTTTCTTCCTAACAACTCCACTTGCACCTAGCTCATTTACCCAAAAACCATCCTCATAGAATCCATCTATTGGGTTTAGCTCTACTCTAGACCTAGTTGCACAGTTCGTAATACTTTTTATATTGTCACTTCCTGCTAAACCTTCTATTATAGAATGTACAAGTTCTGTATCTTTGTCTTCTACTGTATCTTCTACTGCACAATTATTTACTGCTTTAAAATTATCTACATCTTGTCTTTATCTATACTCTTTCTTACTGTAAAGCTTAACTTCTTCTGAGCTTCTTCCTGGTGTCTTTATATCAAACTTCTTAATTGCACATGTGAATATTACATAAGTAACTATAAAGAATATTGGTAAGTATCTCATTACAATAAATCCTAAATCATTTATTACTTTAATGAATATATTTATAAATAAGTCTTCATGTATTAATCCACAAGCCTTAAATCAGAAACATTTTCCATATTTGCAAAAGCTAACCCTAATTCTATAAATATCCCTGCTAGACCAAGTAATATAATAGGAATCATCATTGATTCAGAAAGTACTTGTAATTTATCCTTCATCTTGTATAGATTATAATTAGTTAGACAATAAATATTTGAGCATGATATTATTATATATAATAGTACAAAGAAATATAGTTTTGCCATGAATAGAAAAAGTAAAAGTTATATAAATAACTATAATAATTGAAAAGGAAGTAATCTATGAAAATAGCAATCATAACAACTGAATTTTTAAAAGAATTTGTAGCGAATTCTATAAAAAAATTAAATATTAATGCAGAAATTGAAATATATATTTATAAAGATTTTTCTCATGTTGGAGATTTATATCTAGAAATCGAAGATAAGTTTGATGGATTCGCAGTCAGTGGACCTATACCTAAGGAAGCTATTACAAAAAAAGTTGGTACTATAAAAAAACCTTTAGTTGATTTTGGTACTGATTTACAAAGTTATTACGATATGTTTCTAAAACTTATTTTTAAATACAATACATTAGATTTTTCTAGAGCATACTTTGACCTAATGGATTGGGCAGATAATCCAAAAGACATATCATATTATCTATCAAATGGTACATTTGGAGATTTAATGTGTAGTATTAATGAAAATGCCTCTAAGATGAGTTTATCTGATATAGCAGAGCTTGAAAAAAATATTGAAAAAAAACATATTAAGTTATGGAATGAAGGGAAAATTGATTTTTCTACTACTCGTTTTAGTAGTATTGTCCCTATGTTACAAGATGCAGGAGTAAATTTTCACTTCATATATCCTGACATAAATTTATTGAAAAGTACTTTTAATGAATTAATAAAGGACATTCATCTGCATAGAATGAAGGTAAACCAACCTGGTGTAATATATATAACAGTTAAAGATATGAACCATTATGATTATACTATAGACCAAATTTATAAAATATTAAACAATCTAAAAAAAGATAAATTAACTGATTTTATAATTGAAAAGGATACTAGCTCTTTTAAGATTTTTACTAAATGTGAGACCATTAAATCATTAACTAAAAATTTCACTACATGTTATATAAAAGAATCTATTGAAAATAGTATAAACCTTAAAGTATGTGTTGGGTATGGAATTGGTAATAATATAAAACAAGCCATGTCTAATGCTATAAATGCTAATAAGGAATCTAAAATAAATCCTTTAAACTACAGTTTCTTAGTTAATGAAAGTTATGAGACAATAGGCCCTTTACTATGTGATAAATTACTTACTGTTTCAAATAAAGTAACTCCACACATAAATACAATTGCTAAAAATTCCAAATTGTCTACTCTTACTATTCAAAAGATTATATCCGTTATTGAAATTCTACAAAGAGATGAAGTTACTCCTAAGGAATTATCTTCTTGTTTAAATGTAACAGTAAGAACTGCCAATAGATTTTTAAGTAGTCTACTAAAGTCTGGAAATGCTACTATATTATACGAAAAACAAAACTCAACAAAAGGTAGACCTGAGAGGGTATACAAATTATTTATATCAGAAAACAAACATTAAAATCTAGAGTACATAAAAATATTTTATCATTGAATAGTAAATAAAGTTATATGATTTTCTAAAAGGTATATCCCATATTTGTTTTTTAAGATATACCTTTTGTGATATTTATTAATAATTTATGTTATTCCCTATTAAAATTATTTTCTAGCCATTTCACTTCGCAATGAGCAAATAAACAGTAAAATTTTATGTTCTTTTGATAATGAAAAAATGCTGGCATAAAAATTGTACTCTTATATTTTAAACTTTATATCTCATTTAAGGAGTTGGAATATCATCTGGAATAGGACACTTATATGTTTTTCCATTCATAGATTTATCGAATTCTTCTTTTGCCTTTTTAGCTATATCTGGATTATTCAGTATCTTAGCTCCAAACATAGCCATAATTTTTGCCGCATATATCATACCTTTTTCTCCAATAGAACTTCCTGCACAAGATGTAAACTGCCAACTATGCCCAGGTGCCCCTAAGTTTGTACATCCTGTAAAAAAGTAGGCTGTAGGAACTATATGCATTACATCTCCAATATCAGTAGAACCATAGCTATTAAAGTTCGTAACATTTCCTCCACCATAATATAGATGAGTTCCTTCTGGTAAATTATATTTATTTATCATAGCCTTATATTGTTGTGGGCTTTGTCTATCTAATTCAGCTGCAAAATCCAATTCATCTTGAGTCCAAGGATCTTGTTTAATATTATCCATACATTCTGACACAAGATTTGCTAAGACATGATTATTTAGAGTATTATAACATCCTCCTAAAAACTCTACTTCAACCTCAGTCTCAGTCATCATTGCAGCTCCTTTTGCTACTTTTATAAGTCTTTCATATGTATTTTCTACAGCTTCCCTACTTAAAGCTCTTGTATAATACCATACTGATGCTTTATCAGGAACTATGTTAGGTGCTACTCCTCCACCTGTAATGGTATAATGAATTCTTACATCAGAAGTAACATGTTCTCTCAAATAATTAGCTCCTACATTAGTAAGTTCTACAGCATCTAAAGCACTTCTTCCATTTTGCGGGTCTGAACCAGCATGTGCAGTTTTTCCTTTAAAATGAAATTTTACAGAGTTAACAGCTGTTGATATGCCAACTGTAGCTTCACTAATTTTATTTGGATGGAAATTTATAGCTAAGTCTAATCCTTTAAATGCACCACCTCTAGCCATAAATCCTTTACCTGTTAACTGTTCTTCTCCTGGACATGCATAAAATACTATAGTTCCACTTAAATTGTTTTCTATCATTTCTCTTTTAAGTCCTACTACTGCTCCTACATGTGCAGTACATAATAAGTTATGTCCACATCCATGACCATAACCGCCCAATTCAAATGCTTCTTGCTTTGTTGAAACTTTTTGGTTTAAACCAGGTAGCGCATCAAACTCTCCCATAAAACCTATAACTGGTTTTCCTGAGCCAAAACTAGCCTTAATAGCTGTATCTAAACCTCCTACTCCTATTTCTACATCAAATCCTTCACTTCTTAGAAAATTTGCTGTATTTTCACATGCTTTGAATTCTTTAAATGCTTTCTCTGGATTTTTCCATATTTTCTTACTTAAATCATCAAGTTTGAGTCTTTTTTCATCTATCTCATTTATAGAAATATTTCCTATCATTAACTTTACCTCCCATAAATCTATTTTACATTAACCAAATATAAGTGGACCTATTATACTAGCAAATGCCACTGAAGCAATAGTTACAGTAACAAATCCCCCTATAATCATTTTTGGTAATAAATAATCTGTTGCCCTTTGCTTCTCTTCTACAGTTCCTTCCATAGCATCAATACCTTCATTAGAAATTATCTGTGTTGCTGGATAAGCAAGCATACAAGTTACACCAATTGCTGCTGACATTCTTGGAGAGTATCCTAATAACTTTCCTACAATTGCAGTAAATAGTATTATGAATACAGCTCCTACAACTAGAATTCCTATAGTTGGAACAATCATTGCAAATAATGCTGTTGGAGTTACCTTAGCAAGTCCTCCAGGTAACATTAACATACATCCAAACATTATAATTCCATTAGATTGAGATTTATCTAAAATTCCCTTTTCTAAAAATCCTATTCGTGTAAAAATTAAACCTACTAACAAGCATGCTATATTTGGATTTAAATAATAATTTGCTGGAGTAAATCCTGGTATTAGAGTAGCTAATCCTACAAAGTTCCCAATCATAGCAACAAATGAAAGTTTTGCAAGATATACTAGATTGGAGGATTTCTTATTTGATTCTTCTTTAAAAATTCTCATACTTGGAAGCTTAAAATTACTCTTTGATACATCCTTTAAGAAATCTCCCCTATCTCTTTTAAATTTTAATTCTTTATTTATGCAATATGTTGTTATAGGAATACCAAAGAATTTTTGAAATGACAATACTAGGATTACAAATGCTGCAAGTTCAGGTCTATTTGCTGCTTCTGCAACCGTTGTTACAATAATACCAGCAACAGTAGAACCTGCTATTGGAGGTGCTGCTATTAAAGCATACTCTCTACCAAATAACATACTACCAACTGTGAAACAACCAACCGCTATGCCTACAATACCTACTAATGCAATTACAACTGTTTTCCATTCATGGCATAAATCCTCAAGGTTTATAAGCGTTCCCAAGTTGGTTATTAACAATGCTATACCAAAGTTACTCATTGCAGCTAATATCCCTGATGCTCCTGTAACGTCTTTTGGAAGAATATTTGTCCAAAAGCCTAATAAAAATATAATACATACAAATAGCAATGTTGAAATTGCACCTTTTGTTTTCTTAGATAAAAACTCACTAAAAGCATAAATCATTACACATACAGTAAAGCAAGTAAGCGGATTCCAAAAATTTTCCATTGTTGTTTCCTCCTAAATATAATAATTTTTATCAATAAAACAATAATTATAAAGTGTGTATTCTGTAGTTATTCTCAACTACATATAGCACAATTTGATATTTTTTGATGATATTTTATACGTCTCAAATTATTCCTAAAATACCTAATATAAATTAATAACATATCCATTAATATTGTTAAGAGATACCTTATTTTAACTATTTCTTTTAAGTCTTCTTTAGGTGCAAACTTGTATTTGCTAATGCCTCCCCTCTTTAAGTTAGACTATATCTAGCGACTTTAGAAATCGTATTCCTAGCAATAACAATTATTTGTCATATTAAATAAATGATAAACTATATGTCTATAGTAGTCCTAAATTATTCTTAAATTAGTAAAAAAAAATAAATTTACTAAAATAAGGTCACTAGTTTTTATTTTGTCAAACTATTCTTGATATAAATTATAATTTCAAACTTTACTTTTGTCAATATATTCTGACAATAAATTACAAGTTTATAGTTTTAGAATTATTCTTAATCTTCTTATATCACCATGTACTTTATACTTAAATGATTATCATTCAGAAGTTATTCTAGAAGATTCCTACTATATATTACTTTTTATACAATATACTTTTTTAAGATTGAATATAATGTTATGTATCTATTTTTCAATAAAAATACTCCTATTTTATCATGAGCTATTTATCCAACATGCCTTTAAGATAAATTGGTGGATACTTTACACCTTTTAATTCTTCATTGCTTTTTAAAAGTTTATTATTATTTTCCATATCATAAATTTGTAACATTACTTTATTTACATATAGAGCATAATAATCATCACTATAAAAATATTGATATTCATATTGAGGGTCATCTTTGTAATATACTCTATATAGTATTCCTTTGTAGCTTGCTTTCTTTGCTTTTTCTCTTGTAATACTCTTTATATTATCTTTTGAAATATCTTGCTTTACCATATACTTGTTAATATATATTTCAGCCTCCTTCCATGGTTTAATGTAGTTTTTATACACAACAAACCCTGTTACACTTATAATACTTATAATTAATACTCCTAAAATAACTTTATACTTTTTCATATTAATCCTCCCTACTTCAATCTAAATTTTTTTCAGTTCTAATGTTAAAAACTTGATATAATATACTAAAAAAGAGATGTTATATTTTTTTATTAAAATATAACATCTCTCATATTTAGTATCAATATATATGCCCCAACTGGTAGGTTAAGTGACCCCACTGTCAGTATTTTGATTAAGTGGTATGTATTGTCCATTTTAACCAATTTACTATATTTTAATTGCTCTACTATCACATATAAACTGTAATATCACATCTGCTGCTTTTTTTGAACCTCCTGCATTATAAAAACTTTTTGATAGTTTAGTTGCATTTTCTTTGTATTCATTATCATTCATAACTTGAAATACTGCATCTTTAATATCTTTTGATTTATTTTCTTTTAACATGAGCCCTGCGCCCAAATAAGTAACTCTATTAGCTACCATTCTCTGCTCCGAATGTTGTGGAAATAATACCATAGGTACTCCATAATATAAACTTTCATTAACACTATTCATCCCACAATGAGTAATAAACACATCAGTTTCTTGAAGTACAGTAGTCTGTTTGACACTATTTTTAACTTCAAAATTATTTGGTATATGTCCTAAACTTTTAATATCAGTATCACTACCAACAGACATAATTACATCAACCTCATAATCTTCAAATGCATTTATACAGTTTTTATAAAAGTTAATATTTTTATTATTAATTGTACCAAGTGAAATATATATTAGCTTTTTCTTTCTCTCTTTGGATCCAATAATTACCTTTGATACTGATGGCCCTACAAATGAATATTTACTAGAAAAAGTTTCTACCATTGGTTGAAATTCTTTTGATGTATATACAATAGTATTCGTATCATCATCATTAGAAACTATAGAAATAAAGTTTTTTACCTCATATCCTTTTCTTCGTAAAAGCTTTATTTTTTTATTAATGCGTCTCATACCAAAAACCATACGTATAATTTCTATAAAGCTTTGTTTCATCATCTTCGCTGTATGTTTATTAATCGCGAAAGTTGTTGTAGAACATATATATGGAATATTAAGTTTTTGTGCAAATAATTTTCCCCAAAAACTTAGTGAATCTGATACAATACAATCTGGATTAAATTCTTTAAGTTCTCTACAAACTTTTTCATCTAAAGATATGGTAGTATCTACTATCATCTCAATTAACCCAGAAAAATCTTTACCAATTTTTTTCTCATCTCCAGGACGTAATTCTGGAAGATATTTATCACAACAAATAAATTTTGCTCCAGCACCTTCAATTTTATCTTTAAATTCATTAAAAGAATAGTACAATACCTCATTCCTTCTATCTACCAATTCACGAACTACTTCAACGGTAGGATTGGTGTGACCATATGCAGGAATACTGAAAAATACTATTTTACCCATATTTTATCCATCCTTTTATAATTTTTTTAAATTACTCTTCTTTACTTATTACCCCCATATGACCTATAAAATTTATCAAATCACGTTGATGAACAATTCCTAATCCTCTTTCTTCATCTCCTAGTATCAATAATTTGTCCCCTGAGTTTGTATTAAATACATCCCTTGCTTCTTTTGGAATAACAATCTGACCACGTTCACCAACTACGACAGCTCCAAAGAAAAATTTTCCTGTAGGTGGTACTATAATCCCTGATTTTTCTTCAGAATGATTAACTAAATCATCTAATCTGACATTATACAATTTTGCAAGTTTAATACAACTATCTATATCAGGAGTAGATTCTCCATTTTCCCATTTTGCTACTGATTGTCTAGAAACATTAAGTTTCTCAGCTAATTCTTCTTGTGTGTACTGGTGAATTTTTCTTAGTCTTTTCAAATTCGTATTAATCATATTTTTCATACCTCCTATGTTTATAGTATTAGATTTATTACTTAAATTCTATCAACTAATCTTAACATTCATGTATATATTTTTATACATAAAAAAGAGCTATCACAGAACAAATTTAATTTATTCATGCGACAACCCCTTTTTGCTAAATCACTTTACTTTACTCACCTTTTCTTACATCATCTTCACCAATATGTTGTATTCCAACAAATATAAGATTTATTAGCTCTGTTAGTGATTTCCATTGTGATTTTTTTGAATCAAGATAATAATAATTTCTAGTTCCTTCTCTACGTACATTAACAATTTCTGCTTCTTTCAATATTTTAAGATGATGAGATACAGCAGGACGAGAAAGATGTGTTTTTTCTGTAATTTCTCCTACTCGTATACCATTGAAGTCACTTTCTAGGAGTGTTATTAAAATTAACTGTCTAGTTTCATCTCCCATAGCAGAAATAGCTTTACGACATTCTTTAAATTTAGATGTTATTTCTTGTATTCTTTGCTGACATTCTTTTTCCATAAACTCCTCCATACCTTATAAGTATCTAACACTTGCTGGTTCTTTTTGTGCAGTACGTCTATATTTAACATCTGGATATCCAATCACTAGTGTCATAAGTACATGATTCCTGTGTTTTAGACCTAAAAGTTTTTTTAACTTTGGTGAATTATTTGCTACATCTGAAAAATATCCACTAAATAAAACCCCCAGACCATAAGATTCTGCCATTAGTGCCATATTAGATGCTGCAAGTGAACCACTAATCTTATCTTTTGTTACTATCATTATTGCAATAGGAGCATGCTTGAAGAAAAAGTTATCATCAACCTCAACTTCCTTTGAATATTTAACAGCAATATTTGCAATAGGTTTTATTTTTCTAAAAAATCTCACTGCTTCCTTTTCATATATTGCTTTTTTATTGTCTAAAACAATATATGATACATCTTGTGAATTTTTAGCACTAGGTGTGTATCTACCTGCTTCAATAATTTGCTTTACAATTTCTGAAGAAACTTCTTTATCTTTAAATTTCCGGATACTTCTTCTAGATTTAATTGCCATTAGTAATTCATCTGAGTCTAAGTTTGGCTTATTTGTAAGTTCTATTGGTGGTTCATCAAACCCTGTAAGTGTAATAGCTTCTTTGGGACAGATTGCTGCACAGTGTCCACACATTAGACAATCTTGCTTTTTAATTACTGATTTTTTATTTTCTATAATTATATTATTTACTGGACAATCATTTTTACAAAGTCCACATCCAATACAAAGGTCTTTATTAACTTCAATTATATGTTGATATTTCATATACATTCATCTACCTTTCGTTCATTAGTTTAAACTATTATAACACGAAGATGTTTTTTATATTCATTGGTAAAGAATTTGATTACCATTAAATTTTTAATACCTCTATTACACAAGTTTTTCATAGATTTTAAAGTATTATAGGTTTTGTATAATAAAAAAGACAAGCTTGAAATTTAAGCTTGTCTTTTTTATCTCTTACTATAAAATAAACCCTCTCTTCCTTTTTAGCAAATCTCTCCATGAATCCTGCTACATTATTATCAACTAATAACTTTCCTTTGTTTAATCCTAATAACTCATATCAATAATTTGGCACATGTTTAGAATCGGTAACGATGATAACACATTTTTCATTCCAAAATAAATTCAAATTTATAGTTTATACAATATCTATGCTTCATAAAATACACCTACTATTTCTTTTTTGGTATGTGCACTTAAAAGCCTTTCACTTATATCTTTACCACCTAAAATATAAGCTATTTTAGATATTAACATTATATCTTCTTTACCTTCAGATTGTGGCATAGCAAACATAATTACTAATTTTACAGGCAAGCCATCTATACTTGGCCAATCTACACCTTCTCTAGATTTACCTATTACCACAGATGCTTTCTTTACATACTTTGTTTTTCCATGTGGCATAGCCATTTGATAACCTATACTTGTAGAGCCCATTTTCTCTCTATGCTTTAGTGCCTTTATAAACTTACTTTTTGAAGTTATACTTCCTTTATCATATAATTTATCTACTAATTCTTGTATTATACCTTCTTTTGTAGTTGATTTTAAGTCTAAAATAACACTTTCTTCGCTTAATATTTCTCTAATTTCCATTTATTTTCTCCAGTACATTGTTATCAAATAATATTTTAATATCCTCTTCTCTTTCGCAATCTATTATATAATTTATATAGTTCTTTTGCCTATATAGATTTGATACTTCAATCAGAATATGTTTTAAAAAACTATGATTACTAGTTTCTAAGTAAAGGTCAATCGTTCTATTAATATTATCGACATTCATTATTCCCTTATTTACTTTACTTTGATTGCATATATATATATTTAAATCTTTTCCTAATGCAATAGATTCATACTTACTGCTTAAATTCATACCTATTAAACTTCTCATCTGGCTTACATCAAAATTAAAATATATATTATCTTTTAAATATACTCCTAATAAGTTTGTATCTAAGTCCATACTTTTTCTAGGTTTATTAAGTAAAGCATTTTTTATATTATTAATATCACTTTCCATTAATAGTACTGATACAACTATATGTGATTTCTCTTTCAAATCTAAATTTACAGTAGATATTACAAAATCTACATCATCCAAATTTCGCTTATTCAACTGATGCATGGGAATTATATCAACTATAGTCCATTCAGGAAATTCTCTTTTTAATCTAGCAGCAAGAAGCTGAGATGTTCCATATCCTGTATTACAAACTACTATTACTCTTTTACTACTCATATTTCTTTCTATAGCTGCTTGAAAATATGTAGCAATATACGAAACTTCATCTATACTAATATTCTTCAGATTATAATGCTCTGTCATAATATTTATAGTCATCATGCATAACCCCAATACCTCAGAAAATCGCTCTTGTATCTCTTCTAATAATGGGTTTTTTATTTGGATATCATATCTTAATCTGTTTAACATGTGTCTTACATGAGATGTCAGACTTTTTTGCAGTAGTTCATCATCTTTAAGATTTATATTTAAAAACTGTGACATATTCTCTATCATTATAGATGATATTTTTTCACTATCACTTAATATATCTGATTCATCATTGCAACGCTTATTGCTTTCGCTACTAAATCCAGATGATACTAAATATATATATATATATTTAATTTCATCTTTAGTTATTTTTACTCTGTATCTATTTTCTATTTTACCTATAAGTGTAGTGACCTTTTGATATACTAACTCATCCAAATTACATATAGAGACTTCCTTTTCTTCCTGAAAATCTATTTGATTACCTTCTTCAACTCTCTTTAAGCATATAAGTATATGTGTAATTAAATTTATATAGTAGGGCTGACTTATAACATATCCTAAATTATCTTCTAATTCTGTAATTATAGTTTCTACAAATATGATAGAATCAATATCAAATAAATTTATCAATGCACTAAATGTAGCAGAATCTAATCTGGTTAACTCAGATATATCGTGCTGTTCATAATTTTCATCTAATAAATCATCTACCATCTTAGCAATCGATTTCCTTATATCTACTTCTTTACCTATAATTTTAGTTCCCTCTAAGGTTTTATTAAGTTTTAAATTATATTCTTTTATCCATTCCTCTATATATTTAAAATCATTTACTATAGAAGTTTTACTTACATAATATTTATCCGATAACTGATTTATTGAAGTTATATTATTTGAATTTAATAATAGATATTTTAAAATTTCCATTCTTCTTTGCTCTACTGATAAAGACTTATTTCCCTTTGGTTGTATATTTAAACTATTAATTAGGTCTATATCTTTCTTTGCTGACGCTTCTATTAATATTCCGCAACCCCTTTTTATATCAATTTTTATATCGAAAGTTTCTAAATATATCTCAATCATCTTCAAATCTTTTTGTAATGTTTTATCTGATACATTTAATTTATCTTTAAAGTATTTTATAGGTCTATATTCACTTTCATTTAATATCAATTTAAGAAATTCAATTTGCCTTGATGCAAGCATACTTATGCCCCCTACCCATTTTTTGATATTTCTATTAATTACTATTTTAGCATATTTAATAACTATGTAAAAATACTAAAATACTTCTGTATCATAAAAGAATTTATGATACACTTTACAAAATCGATATAATATAGGATATAATTTTAAAATAAAAAATAAGGATATTGAGAGGTTGCTAACTACTTCCAATATCCTTATTTTAGCTCTTATTTATAATTTAAGCACCAAGTACTTCAACTTCACCACTTCCACTCTTTATAGTAGGCTTTGTTATTCCTATAATTAAAGTTGTTATTACTGTGCCAGCTAATATACAAGCTATATACGCAACTGGTGCACTACATGCAAATGGTATTACAAATATTCCTCCATGTGGTGCCATCAAGGTTATATCTAAACTCATACATATTGCCCCACCTATACAAGAACCAATTATGTTTGCCGGAATCATTCTTAACGGATCTGCAGCTGCAAAGGGTATTGCTCCTTCCGTTATAAAAGATGCTCCCATTATAGCAGTTGGTAGTGCTGACTTTCTTTCTTCTTTAGTAAACTTATTTTTAAATATTAACATGGCTAATGCTATTGCTAATGGAGGTACCATTCCACCCACCATTAATGCTGCTGATGGTTCAAATACATTACTAGAAAACATAGCTAATCCAAATGCAGAAGCTGTTTTATTAATAGGTCCTCCCATATCTGATGCCATCATTCCTGCTAATATTGCACCTAATAATACTTTATTAGTTCCAGACATACTTTGTAACCAGGACTGTAAAGCTTCATTTAACCATGATGCTGGTGTATTAACTACGAAGAACATTATAGCTCCACTTGTGAATGCAATCAGCAGTGGACATATCAGTACAGCATTTACCCCTTTTAATACATCTGGTAAGTTTTCTGTTATCTTCATTACTCCTAAAGCTATATATCCAGTTGCAAATCCTGCTACCATACCTCCTAGGAATCCTGAACCTCCAATAACTGCCATAAAACCAGCTATCATAGCAGGAGCAAAACCTTGTCTTCCTGCAATTGATTTAGCTATAAAACCAGCAAGTATTGGTATGAATAACTTAAATGCTGAATCGCCTCCAAGTTGTCCAAAGAATCCAGCTATAGGATTGTATGTTTCATGAGTTGGGTCTGATGCAAATATACCAAACATAAATGCTATAGCTATACCAATCCCACCTATTACTACAAATGGAATCATTTCAGATACACCATTCATTAAGTGCTTATAAATACCTTTTTTCTCTGACCCTTGAAGTATTTCTTTTGAATCTTCTAAAGTTTTTCCACCTGGCTTAATTTCTTTAGCCATTCCATTTTCAGCATTTATAATTAAATTTTTGGCTAATGAAACATTCTTAGCATCTGCTACTTTCTTTTGTAATACTTTCTTTCCTATAAATCTACTTGTTTGAACTTCTCTATCACAAGCTATTATTACGTATTCAGCTCTTTTTATATCTTCTTTAGTTAACTTATTTTCTACACCTATGGCTCCATGTGTTTCTATTTTAACTTCATATCCAAGTTCTTGACCTGCTTCTTCTAACGCTTTTTTTGCCATAAAAGTATGAGCTATACCTGTTGGACATCCTGTTATTCCAACTATAAGACCTTTATTTTGATTATTACTTGAATCTCCTGATTCTACAGCTTTATAATTAAATATATCTAATATTTCATATGGAGTTTCTGCACTTAGTAGGTTCTTAATAAGATTTTCATCCATTAAATATGTAGCTAGTTTAGATATAATCTTAAGATGCTCGTCTAAACCTGACTCTGGAACTGCTATCATAAAAAATGACCTAAGTTTTTGACCATCATTATCCGTGATATCCTTATCTGTTCTTAAATACATCATTACAGGTCGCTTTACTGTACTTGACTTAGCATGAGGGATAGCTATTAAATTTCCCATGTTAGTTGGTGATTCTTTTTCACGTTTATTAATATCAATTATAAACTTTTCTTTATCATTTATATAATTTCCATGATACAAATGATTTGCCATATAATCAATTACATCTTTTTTAGTTTGTAATTGTTTATCTAATACAATACAATCACTACGTAATATTTTATCTACCATAAATTCGCCCCTCCCTTTAATTTGTTATCCAATCACTGATTCTTCTTTTGGTGAAAAGCATTTTAATTTATCTATGTCATTGAATAAATTCATTTTAAATTCTATAACTTCCCTTGCAGCTTCTATACATTGTGGATATATAGCATCTGGTTCATATAAACTTGGATTTTGTTCTAATACTTCTCTGCACTTCTTATAATACGCTGATTTAACATCACTTGAAATATTTACTTTACAAACTCCTAGTTTAACTGCTTGTGCTATTTCTTCATCTGGATTTGACGATCCGCCATGAAGAACTAAAGGTATATCTACTACTTCTTTTATTTCTTTTAATAAATCTAATTTAAGCTCTGGTTTAAACCCTTTTGGATATATACCATGTGCTGTACCAATTGCAATGGCTAATGTGTCTACACCTGTTTTTTCAACAAAATCCCTAGCTAATTGTGGATTTGTATATATTATTTCATCAGAACCACCTTCTCCTGATGTTCCAGTTGTTCCTATTGTTCCAAGTTCTCCTTCTACAGATATATTTAATCCTTTTGCAATTTCTACTACTGCCCTAGATATTGTTACATTTTCTTCATATGATAAATGTGAGCCATCAATCATTACTGATGTAAATCCACATCTTATAGCTCTTAATATTTGACTTTTATTTGCTCCATGATCTAAATGTATTACCATAGGTACCTTACTCTTATGTGCTTCTTCTATACAACTAGCTACAAAGCTATCTTCTAGGAAACTTAACTCATTTGGGTGTATTGCAAGTATTACTGGTGCATTTTTTTCATTAGCACTCTGTACTACTGCTTTAAGTATTTGCCCACTCCCTATATTAAATGCTGGTACTGCAAATTGATTTTCTTGTGCTACTTTTAACATTTCCTTCATATTTATTAACATATTATACCTCCTGATATTTTAAATTTTAGTTTTGATTTGTTTGTGATTTATTTTGTTGTTGTTATATTTAAATAATATCAGGATAATAAAAGTTCGAAAATGACAATAGTTTTCCTTTTGAAAAAGGAACTTTTATTATACATTCTGAGTTCCTTTTCACTAAATAATTTTTAGAAGTCTATATCATAGTTAATTGCAAAGACTCTTTTAAAAAAACTATTCCATTAGATGATAAATTCCATTCTCTATACTCAATAAGCTCAAAAGCAGACTCCAGTAATTGCGATTGTTTTATAAGTATTCATTTAAACTCTACAACAGGTAGTATCTTCATGGATTATAGAAATAATTTTTAAAATGGTAAAAGTGTAATAGTATATGGTCATCATTTGAGAAATAAAACTATGTTTGGTGAGCTATTTAATTTTAAAGATACTCGTACCATAGTGCATGCTATATTAGTATCAAAAATATTAAAAAGAAGTTGTCTCAAAATTGATTTTTTCTAATCAAACTTTAAGTTCAACTTCCTTTTTGGATTTTTATATATTATTTTTTATTATTTCTTTTTTAATTATCTTAAATTTTGATGGTAGGTAAAATAGAAAAAATCATACATATCATTAGTTTTATATTCTTCTTCCCTAATCTAAATCTTCACCATTTGAAGCAATTACTTTCTTATACCATTCAAAACTTTTCTTTTTCGTTCTTCTCAAACTTCCATTACCAATATTATCTCTGTCTACATATATAAATCCATAACGCTTTTCCATTTCACCTGTACCAGCACTTACTAAATCAATAGGCCCCCATGTAGTATAACCTAATAAATCTACACCATCTATAGAAACTGCATCGTACATAGCTTTTATATGCTCTCTTAAATAATCAATTCTGTAATCATCTTCTACATAGCCATTTTCATCAGCTATATCTTTTGCACCTAATCCATTTTCTACAATAAATAATGGCTTTTCATATCTATCATATACATGATTTAATGTAATTCTTAGACCTAGTGGGTCAATTGGCCATCCCCATTGGCTGTATGAAAGATATGGATTTTTAGCAGATGTAAATATATTTCCTTCAGCTACATCATCTGAGTTTTCATCAGTTCTAACACAACGGCTGTTGTAATATGAGAATGAAATAAAATCTACTGTATATTTATTCAATAATTCAATATCACCAATCTCCATTTCTGGTGTAATACCCTTTTGTTCCATATATTTTAATGCATAATTAGGATATTTTCCTCTAGATTGCACGTCTACAAAGAAATAATTTTCTCTATCTAACTTCGTAGCTTCCCATACATCATTAGGATTGCAACTATAAGGATATACACTTCCAGCCGCAAACATACATCCAACTAAGTTATTTGCATCAACTTCATGTGCTATTTTAGTTGCAACTGCACTAGCTACAAGTTCATGGTGAGCAGCCTGATATTTTATCTTTTCAACATCTTCTCCTTCCTCAAAACAAATACCAGCACCCATAAATGGAGCATGTAAAATCATATTTATTTCATTAAAAGTTAACCAATACTTCACTAATCCTTTATATCTTCTAAAGATAACATTACATAGTTTCTCATAAAAACCTATCATTTTACGATTACGCCATGCACCATACTTTTCAATCAAATGCATTGGACAATCAAAATGTGTAATAGTAACTAGTGGCTCTATTTCATATTTTTTACATTCTTTAAATATATTTTCGTAAAACTGAAGCCCCTTTTCATTTGGTGTTTCTTCGTCACCTTTTGGGAATATTCTACTCCATGCAATACTCATTCTATATACTTTAAATCCCATTTCACCAAATAACTTTATATCTTCTTTATAATTATGGTACATATCAATACCAGTTTGAGCTGGATAATAATGCTCATCATCAAAATCAAACATTTTTAATTTTCCTGTAATAACTGCTGTTCTATCTTTTCCTGTTGGACATACATCTACATTTGCTAGACCTCTTTCATCTTCATTATATCCACCTTCACATTGATTAGCTGCAGTAGCTCCTCCCCATAAAAAATCTTTTTTAAAACTCATAGTTAAGCCTCCTAAAATTACAACTAAAGCATTAACTTATGCTAATGCTTTAGTCTTTTATTAATACTTTAATCTCTTCCTAAAATATAACTGTAATCAGATTATCTTCTAATTCAGCATTTTTACTTTTTGTTTCTACCACATCTAAAAATTGTGATGAATTTGTAATAACAACTGGAGTTACAACACTATATCCCGATTTCTTTATTACATCAATATCAAAGTTTAATATAGTTTGACCTTTTGTAATCCTATCACCTTGCTTTATACATGCCTCAAAACCTCTTCCTTCTAACTGAATAGTATTTAATCCAATATGAATAAGCACTTCAACACCTTCATCTGAGAGAATTCCTATAGCATGTAAACTTGGGAATAAAGTTGTAACCACTCCATCTACTGGCGCAACTACCTTTCCATCACTAGGTATTATTGCTACACCTTGACCTAGTACACCAGATGCAAATGCCGCATCCTCTATATCACTTAAATTTAATACTTCACCTTTTATAGGGCTTACTACTATTTCTTTTTCTAATTTAGTAGACTTAACTTCTTTTGTTTCTTCTTTTATTTCCTCTTTTCCCTTATCTTTTGCTTCCTCTTTCTTGTCTTTATATAACACCATAGTTAATACAAAAGCTACAACCATTGATATAGCTATACCAGAAAGAGCTACTATTAAGTTACCCGTTCCCCCATCTGGTTCAATCATTGCTGGAAGTTCGAATATTCCCATCCCTCCAGTTATAAACTTTCTAAGATTAAAGAATCCATAGAAAGCTCCTCCAATACCACTAGCAATACAACTTATTATAAATGGTTTCTTTAAAGGTAATAATATTCCATAAATTGCTGGTTCTGTAACTCCAAATATACCAGATATAAAGTTTGGTATTGCCATCTCTTTTAATTTCTTATCTTTAGTCTTAAAGAATATCGCTAATACAACTGCTGAACTTGCAAATGTACAAGCAAAGAATGGCATCATAACATTATCGTATCCTAAAGTCATAACATTGTTTATATATACAGGAATGAATCCCCAGTGCATACCAAAAATAACAAGAATTTGCCAAGTGAACCCTACTATAGCACCTGCTAATAGTGGACTAAAATCTCTTATCGAAATTACAATTTGCGAAATAAGTGTAGAGCCAAATGTTGCTATAGGACCTATAACTATAAGTGCAACAGGTATTGCTACCAATAATGTAAGCATTGGTACAAAGAAAAACTTAACTAAGTCTGGAACAATCTTGTTAAATAATTTTTCACACTTAGATGCAAAATACACTATAAATATAATTGGTACAACTGTTCCAGTGTAATCCATTGATATTATTGGTAATCCAAAGAAATCAATATATACTGGTGATGCAAACATTGTTCCTTTAAATAAAGTATACATTGCATCTGTACCTGCGGATATACTGCTACCTTGTATGGCAGGATAACACATTGCAGCTCCTAGTGCTAATCCCAACATTGGTTTTAGACCAAATTTTTTAGCTGAAGTATATCCTAAAAATAAAGGAAGGAATATAAATAATGCATCTCCTGCTGCATTTATTACCATATATCCACCAGACACATTACTATATAATCCCATTGCTACAAATAAAGCATTAAATCCTTTTAACATACCACAGGCTGCCATTATTCCTAGTACTGGCTGAAAAATTCCTGATATTATATCTATACATTTATCCAACATACTACCAGACTTTTTCGTTTCCGAATTTGCACTTGAGTCATCTAAGCCAATTATTTCAACTACATCTTTATAGACAGCTTCAACATGATTTCCTATAACTACTTGATATTGCCCTCCACTTTTCATTACAGTAACAATACCTTCCATATTTTTCAACACATCGTCATTTGCTATACTTTCATCTTTTAATGTAAAACGTAGTCTTGTAATACAGTGTACTAATCCACTAATATTTTCTTTTCCACCAACATTTTTTACTATGTCTTGTGCTAATTGTTTGTATTTTCCCATTTTTTCCTCCATATTTCTTTTAAATTAATTTTTTGAAATTTGAAGGTTTGGCCAACTCAATGTTACCATCCAACCATAGGTATAGTTTTGTTAGTATCACTCCTTTCAATAACCCTTACTATATACTGCCTATATACTGCTGAAAAATTATCAACTTACATATTTGAATCTTTAACTACTTTAGCTAAATGTATTGTTAAATATATAAGTTCATCATCTGTTAATATGTAGTTATATTGTTTTTTAATAAAATTGTTAATTTTAACTACACATTCAAACTCTTTATTATATTTAGACCTAATAATAATTAATAAGTCTTTATCTGTCTCACCTTCATGTACACTATTTGAAAGTAATCTCTGTGCAAAAAATTTCAGATGCATTATAAATCTATAATAAAATACTGATTCCTCATGAAATTCTATCCTAAAATGATATCTAACTATACTAAGTACTTCTTGTATTAACTTTGTAATATCAGATGCCAAAGTATGACCTTCACTTAACTGAGCATTTACTATATGAAAAGCTATAAATCCAGCTTCATCTTCAGGTAATTTTACACCTGTTTTGCTTTCAATAATATCTAGCGCTTTCATTCCAATTTCAAACTCTTCTTTATAGAACTTTTTAGTTTCCCAAAGTATTGCATTCTTTACGTTTATTCCTTCTTTCATTCTTTGAATTGCAGAATATGTATGGTCACTTAATGATATATAAATACTTTCATTTAACTTCTTGTTTAACTTTATTTGTGCATACTCTATAATTTCACTTGATAATTTCATGTGCTCCATAGGAATATTATTAAGTAATTCCTGCAACTTATTTGATATTTCTTTATTTGATATTCTAAATACTTTATTTACTTTAGTTTTATCTATTAAATCGCCTTTTGATTTTTGATATCCAATGCCTCTGCCCATGACAATAATTTCTTCATCATTGCCATCTAATGTAATTACAACATTATTATTTAATATCTTATTAATTATCATGATTATCCTCCTTTTGAGCATAAAAAAAGCTTATCCATAATAATGGGCACAATCCTTCCTAGGATACTGCTATTATTAATGAATAAGCTTAGCTTGTACTTAAACAATTACTACCTAATTCCAATTATTATGATAAAACATTAGATATATTTTGTCAACGTTTTCTTTCAATGTATTTTATAATGACAGTACACGCTCTACCCATAATCAAATTTATGGAGATATTAATAATCGACTTTTGTATTTCTTCACAAGTAAATGAAATGTCTCTACAGTCTATCCATGCCAAATATATGCTTTATGGCTTTGTAAATTTAATATATTCAAAATTCTCTTTTATAAACTATGACACATAACTTAAGTTATTATCTATTTATTCATAATTCTTAATCCATAGTGAGATTTTCTTTCTAGATTAAGATTGTTTTTTTCTAAATAAGAATCAATATCTTTTTTATATCCTTTTACTACTAACCTACTTGCCCTTAATATTTCTAGTATCTTGTATATAGTTATATTAACCTCCATTTAAGATAATACATGAGATTATACTTTCAACGTTTGACTTAGGTTGGTCTAGATACTTTAGATAAATATGAAAAATCATTTTGTAGTGTTCTTTTGGAGGCAGAATACTTATCTATGAAATATGCTATAGATAGATATTTATTTGTGTTTTCTAAATCATTTATAATATTTAATATTCGCATTCTTACACCTCCCTATTATTTATTCTTACGTTCTAAAAATAATGTGAAATTATTTTGTTTTTTATTACTTGTGTAATTTAATATCCATTTGTGTAAGATGCTTATACTGTTATTATATTATCTATAGTTCAGAATAAGCATCTTTTATTGTAAATGTTTAATTATTTACTTTAAAGTCAATTTATATAGATTATTATTATACATACATTTTACACTTTTTTGTAATCTATTTTTAAATTTAAACTTAATTATTCATTAAATAATTAAATCCTCACTTAATTATGTGTATTCATTAGAATTTAGGTATTTTCTATTATTATATTTAATAACACAATAGGATATTTTTTGAAATAAAAACTAAATGATAGTTCAACCTTTTATTGTTGTTTAAATATTATGAACACAGAGATAACTATAATAAATTATTTATAGCTATTCTATTTTACTTAAAAACAAAGAGCCGCGCTTGTGCTGATAATTTAACTTATAAAAAAAGGTATTGACTATATAGCCAATACCTTTTTCTGCATGTTCCCTTTATCTAGTATTAAATCTACCATGTACTAGTTTAGACATATATTCTATGAATTTTAAAAAGACGGTGGAGTTACTGCAAATACAACCTCACAATCACAATTTCCTATATTTTCCCATTTATGACTTGAGTGTGGAAGTATTTTTACACTATCACCACAATTTAAATCAATTACATTATTCATTAAATAAAGCCTTACACTTCCTTTAATTACATAAGCAACTTCTTCCCCTCTATGGCTAAATTCTTCTTTTGAAGATGATCCTTGAGGTGGTATTTTCATAAGCATAAATTCTATTTCTCCTTTTGAGTTTGGAGTTAGTAATTCATATGCAAAGCTATCATCTTCAGAAAACATAATCTTTTTACGACTTTCCTTTCTAACAACTAAACTTTCTGTTGCTACATCATTTATAAAAAAATTAAATAGCGGTATATCTAAGGCACTAGAAATTTGTTTTAATGTATTAATAGACGGATTAGCACTTCCTTTTTCTATCTGACTAAGCAAAGATGAAGTAACACCTGTTAAATTAGCTAATTCTTTAATAGTCATATTTTTTCTTTTTCTATATTCAGTAATATTTTTTGATATATCTACCTCATTCATCTATAATCTACCTCATTCATCTATAATCTACCTCATTATTATATATTTTTACTATTATATAAATTATTATATCAATCTATACTATATTACGCAATTACACAATCCAAGTAAATTTAATTATATTTACTTTTTCTAATTATAATTAAATTACATTGACTACACAAATAAAAAATGTTAGTATTAATTAAAAATTATTAATTTTAATCATATATATTTTAATATAATTTAATATACAACATAAATTATATTAACTAAAGTGAAAGTAGAGGTACATGTTATGATGAATATAAACTCAAGCACATGGGCTGAGGTAAATTTAACTAATATAAAATATAATGTAGATAACGTAAAAAAAGCTTTAACTAAAGATACTATGCTATGCTGTGTTGTAAAAGCAGATGCTTATGGACATGGAGCTATAGAAGTATCTAAGTTCTTAGATAAAGAAGAAAATGTTGATTTCTTTTCAGTAGCTCGATTAGAAGAAGGTTTAGTACTTATAAAAGCAGGTATAAAAAAACCTATTTTATGTATGGGTTATACAAATACTAATAAAATACAACATGCAATAGATAGTAACATAAGAATTACTGTATATTCTTTAGAAATGGCTATGAAAATAGATGAATTAGCTAAATTAAGCAATAAAAAAGCTTATGTACACATAAAAATTGATACTGGTATGAGCAGAATAGGTTTCTTAGTTAATGAACAATCTATATCAGAAATAAAGAAAATGTTTACTTTAGAAAATTTAGTGATAGAAGGTATTTATACTCACTTTGCAAAATCAGATGAAGAAAATAAAGAAACTACTTACAAGCAAGTAGAGAAATACAATAGAGTTATAAGTTCATTAGAACAATCTAAGTTAAATATACCAATAAAACATGTATCAAATAGTGCTGCAATTTTAGATTTAAGAGAATGTGATTTTAATATGGTTAGATTAGGAATATCTTTATATGGTTCTTATCCATCATCTGAAGTTAATAGAGATATAAAACTAAAAACAGCTTTAGAATTAAAAACTATAGTTAATAATATAAAGAATATAGAGAAAGGAACTAGTGTTAGTTATGCTGGTATATATACAGCAGATAAAGATGTTAAGATAGCTACATTATCAGTTGGTTACGCGGACGGATTCCCTAGAACACAAAAAAATCCTCAAGTATTTATAAATGGTAGATTATTAAATATAGTAGGAAGAATGTGCATGGATCAAACTATGGTTGAAATACCAAATGATCTTGATATCAAGATGGAAGATGAAGCTATCTTAATAGGTGATATAGACGGAATAAGAATAGGTGACATATCAAGTAAGGTGGGAACAATAGACCATGAAATACTTTGTTGTATAACTAAAAGGGTAAACAGAGTATATATAACAAACTAGAGCAAGTAAATAATTAATTATCTGTTAGATTAATTTTTATGATATAGATTTAAATTTTGTATTAATATTATCTGGTAATACTTTGCTTTGTTGCATCAACTTAATCTATCTAATCCACATTGCTTTATAATATTATTATTTCTTACCCTAGCTTATCTCTGAATATTTATATTTTTTATAGTATCAGTACATGTACATTAATTTACTTGTATTATTTAATCATTTCAAAATAAAAAGGTATTGACTTTCGAGCTAATACCTTTTTATGGATTTAAGCGGTGGAGACGAGTGTACAAGAATCATGCCCACGATTAACTTATCCCCAACCTTATTATAAACCTCTAATAAAAACTCACATGCATTTATTATTCTATAATATAATACAACAGAAGAAACTACAGTTTATGAGTGGTGGCTTCATATAGTCCTAGTTTCTACAGTAAGTAGGGAGGAAGGTGTATTCTGTGTAACTAATGATAAATTTTATTATAGGAGCTATTAACTCTGTTTGTATTGATTTAAGTACTAATTACATATATGATAAAGTAAAAAACCACTTATCTATTAGCTGTAGAAAAAGTGGTCTAGAATTTGAATTTAAAATTAAATTCAAGTTCACTAAAAAGTAATCTATACTAGAAACCACTGTTCTACACAATTAGATTGTAGTTTCTTTTTGTTTTATCTATAATTATATCATACTACATTAAATTTAAAAATAAACCTTAAATTTATTTATTACAATTCATTAGTTTAAAAAAATATTTTGAATCATTAGTTTTATAAAGGTTTAACCAAGAACTTAATGCTTCCTCTTTAAAAACATCTAAAACTTTTAAAACTTGTATCGTAAATTCTAAGGGTGCTATTCCTGAAGCAGTAATTAAATTTTCATCGCTAACTGCAGATTCCATTTTATAATATTTTTCTCCAGAATAACTTGGTATCATCATTTTAAGAAATTCTAAATCATTACTTGTATGATTTCTAAAATCTAGTAATCCTTTTTTAGCTAACCCTAAAGCAGCACCACAAATAGCTGCAACTATAGACCCTTGTGTGAAAGCTTCTTTAGTTTTTTCTAATATTTCTTCATGAATTTGCGATGTCCAAGTACCTCCTCCTGGTAAAATTAATACATCATTACTTTCAATATTGCACTCTTCTATTGTCATATCTGGTAACACTTTCAATCCACCCATTGTTATAATAGGATTTTTATCAATTCCTACTGTAATTACTTTTAATGGTTTTAATCCTTTTTTAAAATATCTTCCTGTATTTAATTCAGCAGTTAAATATCCAACTTCCCAATCTGACATAGTATCAAATACATACATATATACTTTTCTATTTTTCATTTTTTTCTCCTTATATGATTAATTAATATACCTTATTGTAAAATAACTTAACTGACATACTCTGTCAGTTAAGTTATTAAATTTGATAGTGATTAATTAATTCGAGTAAATTTTCAACCATTTTATCTCTAAGACTTAATGGTTCAATTATTTGTATCGATTTTCTATAAGGTATAAGTATGTTTGGTACATAGGTAAATATTATATCTTCTTGAAGTTTAAATATTACTTTATTTGGAGCCCTTTCTTTCAAATAGTATGCTAAAAACCAATGCTGACATAAGTTGTCCAATGCATTCATCCTTCCTTCTATAACTAATGTTATAAGATTATCTTCATCTTTTGTTTCATCTATAATCCCTTTTATAAAAAATTCACTTGCAGAGAATTCCTTTGGTCTACTAAAAGTATTTGATGTTTCTATGATACTACTAATTCTATCTACCCTAAAACTACGAATCTCATTTCTCATTTGACAAAATGCTACTATGTACCAATTATTATTCCAACGAACAATTCCATATGGATTTATAATCCTACATTTTGATTTTTCTTCACGACCTGTACGATAGTTGATTTCTATAGATAATTCATTTACTATACTATTTTTCAACTTTTTAAGTACAGATTCTATAGATATTTTTCCAGTGGGTTTTATTACTTCAAAACCTATTAAATGTTTTGTTAAAATTTCTTCTTGTTTTTGATTTGAATACATTTTTAACTTTGATGTTACTTTATCTAATGTGTCATCTAAGAAACATCCCTCTTCTTTAGCAAATATAGCTGCATGAAGTAGAGCAGTTTGCTCTTCTGTATCAAAAAAAAGAGGTGCTTTAATGAAGTTATTTAAAAGGCTATACCCACCATTATGACCTGTATCTGAAATTATAGGTACTCCACTAGCAGATAATGCATCAATGTATCTGTAGACAGTCCTTATATTTATTTCTAGTTTTTCAGATATTTGTTTTGCAGTAACTTTTTTATCTGAGTTTAATATCCATAATATAGACATCATATTGTCAATTTTAGCCATGAGATTCACCTCTTTATATCTGTTGTATAAAGTTATTATATAACATTTTGATTGATTTTCTACAAATAAAAAAATATCAGCAAGTTACTAATATTTTTTGTGGATTTTAATGGTGGAGACGAATCACAAGAATTATACCCACGATTATATTTTTATATTACATTTTTCAAAGTAGATTTCAATAGTGAAAAATGTAATATTATCTAACCTTTATTTATACATGAAAAACGATATATTCTCACCTAGCAATTGCTCATAGAATTTACTTAATATAGGATTACTCCCTTCCTTTTCTTTCTGAACTTGAATTATCATTGGAGATTCAACCTTTTTTATATTTTTCTTATCAAAAAATTGAGCTCTTGTTTTACCTACCGAATATTTATTATATAAATAATCCTTATACTGTTTTTCAAATTCTAATTTCTTTTCTTTCTTTAACTTATAAAATATCTGATATTTAAATAACCAAAATTCATTATTCCATGTATATGAATTTGATAATTTAGATTCAATTGTTTCAAATAAAATATTCCAGTTTATAACTTTATTTTTTAAATATATTTCTATGCCTATTATTGAGCTAAAATCATCTTGTGTTCTAATAATTTCTAATAATATTGATTCATCTAATATATATCCAATATCTAGTTTGTAAATTATACTCAATATAGCCAATAATTCTTCATTATATTCTAGTTCAATATATTGATTTATATTATCACAAACCTGATTTTTCATATTACTTATACTCTTGCCTATATATCTTAATATATCTGGTTCGTTTATAACCTTTATAAAATCTAAAAAATAATTTGATATTTGAGGTCTCATCAAAACAATATTAAATAGATATTCCCATATATTACTTTTCCATGCATTTTTACTTAATTGATTATTTTCAAATGCCTGAGTAAGAGCCTTAAATAATAGCTTTAAAGATCCTTTTTTTCCTTCTTTTTCTTTTAGTATTGAATAATCTATAAAATTATAAATTATCCTTCTTTCTTTAGATATAGTTAGTGTGTCATAGTTTAACTTGGATGATTTAATATATGTAAAAAATTTATCTATATCTTCATCAACACCAAAAGGAAATATATCTATTATATTTTTATCTTTTTTTATTTTCAAATTTAATTTTTTTAATTCTTTATATAATGTATTATAAAATTCTATTTGTTCATCTTCACTATTATATGCAAGTTCAAAATCATCAACATATCGTACATAGTTAAACTTATCTAATTTCTCGTCAACTTTACACATATATATCTCAGATATTAATCTTGATGTGAATGGTCCGGTTGGTATGCCATGAGTTTCTCCGTATTGGCATCTCTGGATTAAAGAATCCAATTGATTATAGTATTTATTATCTATATGTTTATTCCTTTTAGCTACCTCTTTTCCTACTAATGCCCATGGTATTGAGTGTGTATATATACTAGGATAAAAATTTTCTATATCAGTCTTAAATATACGCCTTTTCCCTAATCTATTTTTATATCTTAATATTTTCCCCTGTAAATAGCTTTTATTATAAAATTCATTAGATAATGACTTATTACTACTATTTAAAATATCTATGTATATTGCTTTATTTATATTTATGTGTTTGCATAAAGAGATATAAGAATACATGTTAGGATACTTATATATTCTTCTTTCTTCATCATTTTTATATATAGAAAATATTATCGGTTCAGTTTCCCTCTTATAACCCGATTCAAATTTATCTAGTATTTTACCTAAGTTTTTATATAAATCATTACAATTAAATATATCTTTATGTATTGTACTCGATGAAGTGTAATTTAATTCCCTAGCGTATATCGAAGTTTTATTATTATTTTTCTTAAAATCAAAATATCCATATCTTAATAAATAATCTAATGTAAAGTATTTTTGTAGTGTCATAATTTTCCCCTAATAATTATTTTCACATCAAAAAATGTATTGATAAACTCACCAATACATTTTTCGTGGATTTCAATGGTGGAGACGAGGGGAGTCTATAAGTGGTTATTTGATTGTTTTGTTGGTTTTTATAAGTGCAGGTATATAGCTATTTAGTTATGATGTTGGAGCAATTTTTCGGTTATTTTTTATTGTTTATTTTTGTAGTTGGGGTATTATTGGGGTATAATTTTCTACTTTTCAAAATTATTGCTAATTCAATAATATAAATCAAACTCTCAGTTAAGTTTTTTAATGAATAAGTAAATTTACGACTAATTTAGTGTAATTTAAACAATACAATGATTTAGAAAATAGTTTGAAAAATTCTAAATTTATAACTAACTTAGTGTAATTTAAACTCTTTAGACATTATTCTTCCTTCATAAGACATCATTTCATTTATAACTAACTTAGTGTAATTTAAACTTGAAGTTCACAATGGATGTTTTAATGGAGTTACAAACATTTATAACTAACTTAGTGTAATTTAAACCTGCGAATAGCACAAGAAGTGAATTCTATACTCAACAATTTATAACTAACTTAGTGTAATTTAAACTTTAAAGTTCCGTACAAATAATGCTAAGTCAAAAGAATTTATAACTAACTTAGTGTAATTTAAACTAGAAATTATGTCCTATTTGTACTGGGAATAGGTACATTTATAACTAACTTAGTGTAATTTAAACCTTCAACTTCATGGCATATCTAAACTATAATAAGATAAATTTATAACTAACTTAGTGTAATTTAAACTATAGTATCCCACATTTCTATTTCATGCTTTAATTTATTTATAACTAACTTAGTGTAATTTAAACTCTCCAAAATCAAAACCATAACCAGGACAAGACCAAATTTATAACTAACTTAGTGTAATTTAAACCTTTTTGCTTTCACCTGCATTTTTTACTTTTACCTCATTTATAACTAACTTAGTGTAATTTAAACGATATGGCAACACAAGCATCTGCTAGACTTAATGGATTATTTATAACTAACTTAGTGTAATTTAAACCCCAAATAAAACTATAGTAATTCCAACACTTGTAGGGTTATTAAAATAAGTAATTTGCAGTGAGCCACCAGTAGTGTTTTTAGCTAAAAATAAAAATACAGTTATAAACCTTGCCATCACTAGCTCACAGACATTCACACATATTTTTCGCTCACTGCAAAATTATTCTACTGTAACATATAAAACTTATAGTAGATATAAATTATAACAAATTCTCAATAAAATATTTTAATTATTTATATTATAACTCTCTTAACAATCAAGATTTAATTAAAAATCTAATCAAATATTAGACCTAGTTTATCGTTATAACTATAACTTGTAACGACTATATCTCCACATTCATAAAACATCTTTTTATTATAATTGTATCTTTTTACAGATACATTTACAAATAATGAACTCGCTTCTAAATACATTTTTTTATCAATATACAACTTGTACTCTTCTAAAAGACATTCAGGCACAACACTAATTGTATCATTATTTAACATATCATTATTAGCAGATTTATTCCAGACCCCTAACCTCAGATTTTTCATTATAATTTCTAAAGCAACTTTATGTTTATTATATTTATCCATATCTATATCTAAATAGACATTATCTAAATAAAATGGAACTTTACTCTCATCAACTATAGAATTATCATTATGTATTATATCTGATATTACTATATCAGTCCTATTTATTATATCTTCATCATATATATTAAGCTTTCTATCATAATCATATATATAAATATTGCTCAACTCAATATTATCTCCTTTTCTATTTACTCTACCAAACCTTTGTAACAATGAATCTAAAGGAGCTAACTCTGTATAAAGAACATCATAACTTATATCCAAACTTACCTCTATACTTTGAGTCCCTATCAATAAAAAACTCTCATCTATTCCTTTTTCCGCCTGTTCTCTATCTCTAGTATTAAATCGACCATGTATTAATTTAGGATTATATTTTTGAAGCCTTCCATATAACTCTTGAGATAAATCTACTGAATTAACACATATTAATACTCTTTTTCCTTGCATTAAATCATTTTCTATTTTATGTATGCTATCAAGTATTCCTTCATTTAATCTATTCAATCTATGTCTAAATATTAAATCTTTACTATCTGGTTCAATAATTGTACTTATTTGCAATCTTTCCTGTATTAACTTTTTTAAGCAAGTTGGTATACTTGCACTCATTATACATATTTGTACATTTAAGTTTTCTTTTAAATATTTTAAAAATTCCAATGTATAACACAATACTCTTGTATCAAAACAATGTATTTCATCAACTATAAATATACTATCTTTTAATTGTGATAATAGCATTTCAAATCTCTTACAAGAAAATACTGACTTTACTAATTGAAATATAGTACATACATTAATTTGTTTTACACTCTTTTTGTATATCTGGTAAAGTTGTTTTATATCTTCTTCATCACTAATTTTATTCAAAAAATATGGAGCTTTACTGTGTAACATACTTACGCTTATATTTCTATTATATAAATTTTCATATAAAGAATTTATGCTTGCTGTATAAGGAAGTATATAATACACTCTCTTACTTTTATCTTCATTTTGGACTAAGTTACTCCAATACAATGATGTTGCTGTTTTTCCAAGACCTGTCATAGCCATTATCATTATATCTTCATTTTTATCCATATTTAAAACTTTTTCTTGTATTGAATTATAACTTACACCCTTTGGTAGACTAAAATCTTTAATAGAATTAAATCCTTTATCTATACTTTTAATTCCAGCAGAAGCTATATGGTCACAATATTGCAAGTAACCTTTTAATAATATATTTTCAAGTTTTCTAGTATCATCATTTCTTGCTCTTGATATTTCCTTTATAAATGGTCTTATATCTTCTACTTCAATATCTAATAGTTCCTTTAATTCCTTTAATTCAATTTCATAAATAGAATTTGTTATTTGACCCTCTAGAAACTTTATATCTTTATGGTGGGTTAATATAGCTAACTTCTGACCTCTATTTAAATACTTAATACTTGCTGATAATAACTCATGTCTAACCCTTCTTGTGCTACTTTCAATATTATCTTGAAAGCTTTTTACTACTTTCCCTACATCATGACATACAATTGCCTCATATAAATCATTTTTCATATCATTAGATATATTATATATACTAACTAATTGATTCATTATGTAATTCATATCTTCATTATGCTTATCTATACTTGTCCCATCTGATTTAGCTTTATATTTATATAAATTATTCATGATATATCCTTTATAAAGTCTCCTTTAAATATTTTAAGTAACTTTCAAAAGCTTGATGTACATTTGATATTTTCATAAAATCATACTCTTCAAACTCTTCTTCTAAATACTTCTTTATTTGTTCCTTTTCATTATTAACTTCTATCTCATTAAATGTATCATCATAAAATTTATTTATTCCAATCCATATATCGCTTTTTCTAAATTCTTCATTTTGTTCTATAGATTCTTTTAACATCTCTACATCTAAGCCATTTTCTTTGATAATACCCTGAAATACATTATTTCCCCATGAATACTCTCCCAATATAACAAATTTTGGTTTTGTATCAGTTAAATGATTTGTCTTATTACCTTCTACGCTTAAGTATTCTAGTGATTTTAGGAGAGCTTCTATTCTTTTAAACTTTTCTTCTTTATCTAACTTTTCAACTCCAATTGATTTAGCTTCTAAAGTTGTATAATCTCTATGCTCACTTGCTATATCAGATATATCATATTCTCCTATCTTTCCTATATTAAGATTTGCTATATTTGTATGTACCCCTGAATATACCTCAACTTGATATGGCATACTATCTCCTGTAGTTCCACAAACATTCCACTCCCATTCAACCTTTCTATTTGATACATTTATTAAAGAGTTCATTTGCCATCTTGACTTTCTTTTTTTAGTTATATTTGCTTCATATTTCTTTTTATTTTGTTTATATATTTGTTTTTCTTCATCTGATAATTCTTTGTATACATCTTCTTCTATAGATAATTTTTCTGCCATCATAAACCCAAATATATCATCTGTCGCATATTTAAATGGGTTTGGAACCAATTTTACTTGTTTACCATCTTTAGTTTTAACATTTTGTTCATAACCACAAACTTGTTCCATAAATAGCTTTTGATTGTATTTTTGACATTGACTTGAGATTCTACTTCTGCTCCCTATTTTTTTAGTATAAGTAGAATTCTTATATGAATTATTTTTCTTTTCTACTTCACTACTACTTCCATTTAATCGCCCACATAAAACTTCTATTGCATACCCTATATTTAACATTCTATTTGAATTTTTATTTTCCATTTTAACCCTCCATAATATTATTAAATTAAACTTACTAATATTAAATTTTTAATCTGTCTAAAGCTTCTTATATCATCCAACTCAATATAATCCTCTGCTTCAAATAGTTTTTCTCCAGTTTTTTCATAATACATTTCATTTAAGTTAACTAACCAGTCCTCATATGCATAAAATTTTCCTAACATTTTAAGCTCCTTATATATTTTGTCTATATCTAAGTCACTAGTTTTTAATTTATCCGTTAATTTTTTTATTATATCTATTTTGACTTTTTTCAATACATTTACCTCCCTGTTTAAAAAAATAACAAGTTCATCAAAATTCTTTTGTTCTTTCTCATCCATTTTTTCTTCCTTTTTTACCCTATATACTTCTCTGAGATAATTGCTTTCTAAAGTCCCATTCAAGATATACCTATCCAAATGTAACTTTTCAAAGTTTGATAGTAGTGCTTTTTCCTGTAATTTTATTAATAAATTCACATATTTATTTTTTATTCTATTTACCTGAATATCCTGAGATTGGCCAGAGTTATTAAACATATATTGCTCTATATCACCATCAAATAAGTTATATTTACACACTAGACTTTCTAATAATTTTACAATTGAATACTTTTCTTTTTCTTTCTTTGCTCCTAACTCTACATCAGTTAAATTTTCTTTTTGAATACGGAAAGTATAATCTTCCATAAATTCGCTTGATGTAGAATTGTATAAAAAAGCATACCTACTTACTCTACAATTCAGAATTGAATACATAGTCAATACTAAACAATATGGACATACATTCAAACCTTGCAAATTATTGGAGAAATTATAAAATGTATTTGCAACCAAATTAGGCATATAACTTCTCCCTATATTGTATTCTTTATCTTCAATTTTGACTTTGGCCTTATATTGACCACATAAACTACAATATTCATCTCCTTGATTTTTAACAAAACCTTTTAACTTCTCATTTAAAGTAACTTTTCCTTTTGGTTGAGTTAGCATAGAATTGCTAAAGCACATACTTTTTAAATTAGAGTATTTTTCGCAACTTACAAATTCTTCAATTTTATCACTCATTAAATCTATACTATTCTCTATATCTTGATAAGTTATATCATTAATATCTTTGTTCAGATAATAAGCCAACACATATAGACCATTATCAACAAATACATTGTAACTTCTATCCATATTAAGCCCTCCTAGAAGTTATATAAGTTAGTAACCCCATTCCTATACTATTTTTTTCACCTAATCCACAATAATAAATTACTTCTTGCATATCTTTATTAGCTTGTACAAATATTTCAAAATCTGTATATCCAATTATAAATCCTTTTCCTTTTATATTAGTTATATATTTCTTTTTTACTGCTAATACATCCTCAATATCAAAGTATAGTTCACCAGTATATTCTTTATTATGTATAAGCTTATACTTATTTCCTAAATTATCATGTAATGCTTTATAAAACTCTTCTTGCATTGGATTTAAGTATACTTGTTTCCTACTTTTTAAATCATATAAACTCACTACAATAGGTGACCTTACTTTATAAAGTGTTATATTATTAAAATTTTTCTTTGAATCTTCTTCTATATCTGAAACTTTAAACTCTATATTATTCAATTTAAATACTTTAAATTTAATAAAACCTTTTATAATATTATTCAATATATCATCATATCCACTTAAAATTAATTTGATTTTTGTTTGGGGATTTAAATGTATTCCCTCTTTTAAATACTTAGCATTTTCAAACATAATTGTGTAATTAAATAATTTAAATACTTTCTTATCCACCTTATAGCCTTCATTGTGAAGACTTAGTGCTTTTCTTTTATCATTAATTTCTATAGCCTCATATATCCTTTTCATTAGCTCATACTGGTAATTGTAATCTAATACAACTTCATTATCCACTGTGAGTATCAAATGTCTTCTTACTAAATGCATTTAATTACTCCCCCTTTTTTCCATTTCCATAAAAAAATATTCTGTTGCTCATCTTCATCATAATATTTACCATATTCAAACTCATCATTTTCTCTTACCATTGAAGAATATATATCATAATAACCTTTTTTTTCATTATACTCTGTCAATGTATTTATTCTTTTTATCATTCCATCTCCAATATTAATATCTGTATATTGATTGTATCCAATAGCTTTTTTATCTATTAGATTTACTTCAATTTCACTTAAAGATAATACCTTCGCTAAACAATTAGTCTTACCTAAGCATAGCGGCTCATTAAATTCTATATTTTTATCTATGTTAGTATATATGATAAGTTTAGGATTAATTAGGTATTCAATGGGACATACATCAGTTTGAAATCTATCGCTATCTGTCAATGTTTTTACATTTGGATTGATTTCTTTATATATAGTCTGTAAATCTTTAAATGTACCATCATGATATATAACATATCCTAATATAAAATCATCTATTTCTTCACCATATATATTTTTTAAAATTCCGACAACTGTTGATATTGGTGGAATTTCATATGTTCTTTGTATCTTGCTATGCATAGGAATTTTAAAGTGAGCCATATCTCCAATTATTTCGATTTTATTTAATATCATTTTATCTCCTCAAATATTTAGTTAAAATACTCCATTTTATTTATAAAATTAGACATTCATTTATAAAAACCTTTAATTTTTACCATTATTTTCCTAAAAGTAACAATATATAACTTAATTAGATTATTTTAGTGAAGTTTTTAAAAACTTTACACTTACCTTAAATCAAGGTTCTCCTTCAAACTTTCAATATAGTACTTGTAATTTTTTAAAATATTTCTATGTATGTTCATTTATTTAACAATAAAAATACATTTCTATGGATTCATCATACATGTTAGTACTTAATTGATTTTCATCAATAACTTAAGATATACCTAATCGGTTAGACTAATATACCTCAAATACTTAATTTCTAAAAGTAGCTGTTATACTTTAGCAACTACCTTTTCCTAATAAATTCTTTGATTTTTTATATCAGTATTTGTTGTTAACTAGTTTAGAATATATACTTTATACATCTCTGCCATACATAAGTATTATTTACTATCTTTTATAATTTGCTTCAAATCATCAATACTCAAAACATTATCTTTCTTCCTGTGAATCATTCTATGACAATTTGAACATATTGGCACCAAATCTGTTTTGGGATTTATATTGCTTTCTTCTCCAACAGAACTTAATGGTTTAATATGATGAATTTCTATGTATCCCTTACCTCTGTCTCCATACGTTTTTTCGAAGTCAAACCCACATACAATACACTTTGTGCCATGATATTTTATTGCTTCTATTCTATTTCTGGGGTTACGCTCATACTGTTTCCCATAAACATATTTAACTTTCCCTTCTTTTCTAATTTCAGTTTCTAATTCTATGTTAATAGTATTAATGTTCAAAGGATTATCTTGACTTATCTCCTCTAATACATCGTCTTCTATTTCAGTAGTAAAAATGAATTCTATGTTAAAATTATTACTATCAAGTTTTATGAATCTTATTTTAGGTAAATTTGTTTTTCCTTCTATTTTATTTTCTAAGAATTTCTCATAATACTCAGGAAATATACTTCTTAGTAAATCTCTAAACTTAGATTTCCAAATTATTCTACTTCTTGGATTCTCTAATTTATCCATCTCTATAACTGCACTATAATAATTATCATTATATTTAAAATTCACATTTTTCTTTTCATTCTTTCCTAAATTATTTATCTCAAAAAAATGTCTTATTTCTATTGGAACTCCTGTCCCATTATGTTTTAATGTAGATTTATCAATTGTTTTTAAAGCTATTTTCTCATCTAATAACTCCCAAGAGTCAACTATTATAGGATACTCATTTATATTTTTAATTTCTAAAAGTATATTAATAATTTGACTGAAATGTATCTCATCTTCCTTAAGAACTTCAATTGCTTTATCTATTGTGTATCCGCTAAAAATACCTTTATGATTTTTATTTATTCCTAAATGATGTAATATACCCATTGATTGATAATCTTTACTTTGTTTTGATGATAAATCTAGTATCTCATCATCTATATTTCTATTACTCATATTATTTTTAAATAAATAATTATAAACTACTTTGTTTATTTGCTCTGATGTGTATTTATTAAACTCTCTTTTTCTATCATTAGACTCTAACTTAGGTATTGTCATATTCTCCTCCTCAATTGATTATTTTAGATTTTAATAAAATTATTGTATCATATATTTATTATTAAAATATATTGTGCTATTTATCAAAATACATAAATCCTACAATATCATTGATTGCATAAAAACAAAAGAGGGCATACCTATACCCTCTTTATTAAATATATTTATTTTAAACAATATAATTAATATATACTTCACTTAAAGTATTCTAGTACAACTTATTAATAATCTCGATTTACTATTTAATTATTCTATTGAGATACACAAATTAATTACTTCAACAACTCTATTATAAATTTTGCTCCTGTTTTAAATCCTAATTTATAACTAAGTTCCCTTTCAAATTCTATTAATGAATTAAACAAATCATTTAATTCAACCAACAGATATTTCTTATCATCTTCCAAATTTTTTTCCAATAATTCATTAATTTTTTTAACCTCTTTCCAACATTCAATATAATACTCATCTTTTTCTAAAATACTTCTATACATATGTTCATTTATCCAATAATCAAAATATATTTCTATAATTTCATCATACATTTTAGTACCTCCTTGACTTTCATCAGGTACTTAATATATACTTAAGTTGCTAGGTTAGTGTACATTAAGTACCTAATTTATAAAGGTAGTTGTTATATTTATATGGCAACTACCTTTTTCTAATAAGCATTTAAATCTAAACTCAATATATTTTAAATTTCTATTACATCTAATTAAGTTTTATATATTTACCATTCAATACTTCTTGAAACATAATTTATCTATTACTTAATAAGTCATACTTCTTTTTTATATCTCTTGTATCTTCTTACATTCTTCAAAAGAAAACAAATTTCCTATATACCAATATGGCCTAAATCCTGACTCACCATCTCTATTTTTAGCAACAATAATCTCACTTAAATTAGCACCAAAACCTTTTTCTCTTCGTCTCAGCTCTCTTATATCCTCAATTCCCATTGTCTTACAATAATTAAGAGCTTCTTTTTCTGTAGGTCTATGAATATATATAACTGAATTAGAATCCATATATATCTGCTTTGAGCTTCTCATTACTCTATCACCCTTAGGTCTTTCATCCTTCAATTCATCATTTAATTGAGCAAGCTGAATAACTGGTATATTAAAATCTAAAGTAATCTTTTTTATTTGCCTTGATAAGTCAGCAAATTTAGCTTCTCCTACTTCTTTGCCTTCATAATCCAAAATTTGCAAATAATCAATTATGACTAAGCTAGGCTTAATACTCTTTATTTCTCTCTTTATCCCTGATATTGTATTTACAGAGTCATTTATATAAAGATTATTTTCCTGATTTATTATGCTTAAAGCTTGTATATATTTGACTATTTCTTCATCATTTAGATTTCTATTTTTCATCTTTACAACTGATATTCCAGTTAGTGATGCTATATTTCTAAATAGAATCTGTATATCGCTCATTTCTCCACTTATAAAAAGTACTTTCTTACCTTGAAATATTACATTTCTAAGTATTTGTAACGCCAATGCTGTTTTACCTCTTCCACTTTTAGCTGCTATTGTAGTTAGTTCACTCCCATATAAACCTCCTATAGTATCATCTAAGAACTTTATTCCAGTCTTAATACCTTCATTTATTTCATCATTTATATATTCAAAGGCTCTCTCTGATATGGCTGTTATACTTGAATCCTTTTTTATTAATTTCTGATTAGCTTTATTTATATCATTTTCTAACTGATATATAAGGGTATTATCATCTATTTCGCCAAGACTGAATTTATTGAATTTATCAATTATATTTCTATTTTTATATTTTTCAATAACTATACTGACATAACTCATAAAATTTGATACTGTTGGGACTATTGTTGACAAACTGGTAATATAGCTTATACCTCCAATATTATTCAAATGACCTTTTCTCTTTAATTCTTCTGTAAGAGTTATTATATCTATTACTTCATTTCTCTTATTTATTTCTTTTATAGCCTTAAATATGTATTTATGTTCCTCATGATAAAACATGTCTTCATTTAACATTTGATCTAACTCTTCTACTATTGTTGAGTCTAATAAAATGCTTCCTAATATTGATTGCTCTGCTTCTGTATTTTTAATTAAGTTGTTTGAATTATTTATAATATAACCTCCCTACCACTTTAATTGTGAGTCATCTGGATTATATACCTTTTCATCTTTATTTAGGTCAGTTTCCTTGCTATGATAATTGCCCTCTAGTATCTTGGTAAAATTACTTGAATTCATTATCCAATCAAAATTTGCTTTCCATCCTGTATTATTATTTCCATTCAGAAAACTTGTTTTACTAACTATATTTATAACCTCTAATACAGCTTCTTTATCATATTCTCTTATTATTGAATTTATTCTCCTCTTTCTTGTGTCTGTTAGTTTCTTGACCTTTGAAAGTTCAATACAAGTTGAGTTAAATTTGCTTATAATTTCACTATATATAATATTATTTTCATTCTTTATATTCTTGATTGTTGTTGATTGATTGTTAATCGTCTGTTGATTAGGTTGTTGATTTTCTATGTTCTCTTGGTAAAGCTCCCAGTTTTCAATAGTTATGACTATATATTTGTTTGTTGTTTCGTATGTTAGAAAACCAGCATTTTTAAAAACCAACAAACAACTTCTAACCATTTGATAACTAACTCCTTTACCACATCTTTCAGCTATTTTGCTATAAGAAGAAATAAATTGTCCAGACTTTATTTTTATCCTTTTATTATCTATAAAAACATGATTTTCTTTATGACTAGCCATAAGTAATAGAGTTATTAATATTACTTTTCTTTCTGGTTTAATATCTTTCCAAATTGATTTATCCAACAACTCCCTGTAAAGCTTTATCCACCCTTTATTGCTCAATTGCAAACACCTACTTTAAGACTATAACTTGATACCATTTGCATTTTCAATAAACCAATCATCCAATTTGTTTTTTATTATGTATACTCGATTATTTATCCATATACAAGGGAAACCTTTATTTTTAGAGTGACATAACTGCCTAAATTTTGATTCTCCTATAGGATAAAGCTTAGATGCTTCTTTACATGTTATAAGTTCAGCTTTATTTCTTTTCGCATTTTCAATAATTTTATATCCTTGCTTTTTTTCTTGTGCTTCTTCTTCATTCTTTACAATAATGTTTAAAGTAGCTTGTAATGTCTTTAAAACTTCTAAATTATTATTCTCTTTCATATTTTACTCCTCCTTACTAAAAAATAATTCTTCTACTGTTGTATCTAAAGCTCTAGATAGTTTAATCATCAAATCATTGCTTGGATTATTAGCCTTACCTGTTTCCAAGTTTGACAAATAATATCTTGATATGCCAACTCTATCTGCTAGTTCTTGTTGCTTTAGACCTTTTTTAATCCTAAATATTTTTAAATTGATTCCCATACTTTTTCCTCCTTTTTTCTAGTTTACATTCGTAAACTTTACATTTTAATTATAATGTCGACATATGTGTGCTGTCAATAAGAATATATTATTTTTCTGTTCTCATTTGTGTACTTTTGGGATATACTTTATACGAGGTGATAATATTGCAAATTGGAAAAAACTTAAAAAAGATAAGAAAACAAAAAGAACTAACACAGATTCAACTTGCTGAAATTAGTGGCATCTCAAGAAATGCTCTAATAAATTATGAAAATGATAAAAGAATACCTAGTATAGATACCTTATCAAAACTCGCTAAAGCTTTGAAAATTGAAAAGACTATCTTTTATTTTGATATTGAAAATGAAGTAATGACTAATGAAGATGTTTTATACTTTTTACAGTCTTTATTCCCAGAAGAATACTATTCTTTTGATGAATTTTTAAATGCTATTTCAAATCTTATGGAAGATGATGATATTAGAATTACCTCAAGTTTATTGCTAGGTGCTTGGTCTGATAAAGACCAATATTATAAACTTGGTGAGAAATTAGAACTAAATGAAAATCAAGTTTATAATTGGATACTTTCAGATTGTATATCTAATACTGAATTAGATTTTTCATTACATCCTGATGACATAAAAGAAATTATTAAAAATGATGTTCTTACAAAACAATCAATTGATGATTTACTAGATATTGGTCTATCAGAAGAAAATATAGAAGCAATCTATGATTACTTTAGTGAGGCAACAGATAATGGGAGTAACATTCGACTAAAAAAGTTAATATCTCAAAAAGAAAATATGACTATTAAAAATAATGATTACTTTAAATTATTACAAGAAAATAACGAATTAAAGGAAAAAAATAAAAAGCTTGAAAATACACTTAAAGAAATAAAAAAACTACTAACTAAAATATAAAATAATATCAATACTATCTAAAGCAATGATAAAAAACTATGAAAGGAGCTACAATCATGAATAAATCATATATACCAAAATACATATATAAATTCCCTACTAACCTACCTCATGGAGATAAAAAATATACTTTAACATATATTAGAAGAATGATAAGTGAATTTGTATATGATATGGGTAACCTAGAAAATAACCCCTTTACATTCCCAGAAGTACAAACATTACTTGATGGTATAACAGTAGGTGGCCATAAATTAAGTGACCAAAATCAAATACTAAATATAAAATCATCATGGGATTATGTAATAAAATTAAGTAACAAAGAAAACTTATCTTTAAATAAAGATACAATTTGCTCTATACATAAAATAGTTGCAAAAGATGAAGCTCTAATTGTTGGAGATTTTAGAAACGGTAACATAGGTATAGCTGGTACTACTCAATATGAGTGCATAGAAGCCACTCTATTAAAGGATTTATTTATAAGTGACATAAGTATCATAAATAAAATAACTAACCCCTTAGAAAAGGCTATAATAATAAATTTATGGTTGTCCTATTGTCAATTCTTCTATGATGGCAACAAAAGAACTGCTAGACTTACCTCAAACCTAATACTTATAAGTAATGATATAGGAGTTCTATCAATACCAGCTAAGCATAAACAAGAGTACAACACATTGATGCTAAACTTCTATGAAACACTAGAAGCTGATGAAGTTATAAAATTCTTATTAGAAAAATGTATTACATTCTTTGATGGATATAACTATAAATCATATAAGGAGCTGTTTAAAAATGGCAACTAAAAGAGCTAATGGTGAAGGCTCTATCGGAAAATATAAAGATGGTTGGCGTTCTCGTATAATGATTGGTTATAATGAAGATGGTAAACCAATAAGAAAAGAATTTTATGGTAAGACTCAAAAGGAAGTTAAAGATAAATTAGAGGCTTATAAAAAACAATATTATTTAAGCTCTGATATTTCAGATGATAAAATAACTTTAGAGCATTGGTTTTACAATTAGTTGTTTGAATATAGAATAAAAGATTTAAAACCTAAGTCATTTGAAAGATATGAAAGCATCTATCGTAATTATATTAAAGATACTGATTTAGGCAATGTTAAATTAAAAGACTTAAGAGTATCTCACATACAAAAATATTACAATAGATTGCTTGATTCTAATAAAAGTATACCTACTATAAGACAAATAAACACTAAACTGAAAACCTGCTTATCAGAAGCTGAAAAACAAGGTCTTATACAACGTAATTATTGTACTATGGTAAATATACCAGTTGAGAAAAAGGAAAATAAGCTTGAAATATTGACTCTTGAACAACAAAAGAGTTTTATAAAAGCTATAGAGGGGCATAAATTAGAGGTATTATTTTTACTTGCTCTTGGTACTGGACTTAGATTAGGAGAATTATTAGGACTTAAATGGTTTGATATTGATTTTAAAAAGTCTAATTTAACAGTTAAAAGAACTCTTCAAAGAACATATTTTATAGATAAGACTGGAAATAGAGAGCTTAAAGTATTAGAACAAGAGCCAAAGACATCAAATTCTTACAGAACTGTGCCTATTCCAAAGGATGTCTTAAATAAATTGAAAGAACATAAAGTAAATCAAAATACAGATATATTAAAGGCTGGAGAATTATATAGAAATGATAATTATGTATTTTGCAATGAATTAGGTGCCCCTATAGATGATAAAAGACCTTTAAGGAATTTAAAATCTATATTAAACAGATTAAATATAGAACCTATAAAGTTTCATGGTCTTAGGAAAACTTATGCAACTAGACTTTTTGAAAATGATGTCCCTCCTAAAACTGTACAAGTTTTAATGGGTCATTATGATATATCAATAACTTTAAATATATATACTCAAGTTATGGAAGATAAAAAAGTAGAAGCTGTAGAAAAACTAAATGATATATTTTCACTATAATAATTAAAAGGATTGTAATCATATCTATGAAGTAAATATAATTACAATCCTTTTAATCTACAAATTTAATAAACTCAAAATAACATTCATAATTCAAAAATATTTATATACTAAGCATAAGTTTAGTTATAAATATTACACTCTAATAATTTTTTTGCCCTACATCTTACTATATAGTGATTATCTAATTTATATTTTTCAAGAATATCTCTATACTGGAATGCATTTTCTTCCTGTCTTTTTATATTACTTATTATAATCAGTTTGATCCTATAATCAGTATCATTACCCATTTGATTAATAAAACTTAAACTTAACTCATCATTGTATTTATTAAAAAAAGCAAAAAAAGTATCAATTACTTCAGATCTTACTTCATAGTTATTATCATTTATATATCTTGATACAAATTGAATTAGTATAATGTAAATATCTTCAGGTATATTTCCTATATAACTATTTTGAATAAAAATGTTTATAACTTCCAATATCTTAATATTTTCATACACATTATCATTATTGTAATACCCTAATAAATTCATAATTTCATTTTTATTAATATCTAGATTAATAATTTTATAAAATATATAATTTGCAAAAAGTGTAAGCTCACTCTCTTTATTGAAAAAACCCTCACAAAAACCCTTTTGTACTTTTACCTCAGATAAGCCATTATAATATTTCTTCCAATCGAAATGCAAATTTTTATTCTTGCTAATATACATTAAGTATATTAATAAATGTATTGTACTTATTTTTTCATGTATGACTTGTCTTTCATTCATTAAACAATCTCTACATACTGTTGCTATTGGATTTATCAAATCATAATGACATAAAAGCATATCTGAATCTTTAATTATATTTTTGATTATATCTTGAGGATTATATCCATATCCAACATATATACCACTTTCTTGCTTTAAATTTCGAGCTTTAATTTCTTCTATACATTTAAGTATTTCATTATAGGAATCTTCCTCTCTATTAAATATATTTAATTTATAAACTGTATTGAAATCACTAAAATTATTTTCAACTAAATTATCTAGAGTCTCACTATATCCTAAATCTGATTTTCTTAATATTATAATTAATAGTTTTAAATACTCATAATTTACGTTCATATTTTTATTTTTTACAATAGTACTTATAATATCTATTATTTCTTTAAAATTATATTCTTCTACATTGTTGAAGTTTATTAATTTTAATATTTCAAGTATCTTATCTAAATAAACATATTTCTTATTTTTAATTGTCCTAATTAAAAACACTATAGTTTTGTTAATATTTATACGAGATATATTATTTTTTATTGCTTCAAAAATTATATTATCTAAATCATTAACAGTTCTTTCAGAATATAGCCATTCATCAAATATAGTAAAAATCTCTTCTTCTACTTTAATATAATAATTTTCTTCGAGATAATAACCTAAACAGCTAAATATATTCAATTTAACTCTTTTTCTTTGATATGTAAGAGAAATTCTATTTGAGATGCTATATAAATCATTTATTTTATTTAAACTACATGTTGAAATTATATCTGAATGCCTGTTACATATGTCTTTAACTGTTTTTAAATCAGAACATAAAATACTATATCTTAAAGCCTCAAATCCAAAAAAACTACTTTTATAAATATTATAAAAGTTATAAAATATATCTTTTAATAATTTTATAACTATATTTATATGTATATAAGAACCATAGTATACTGAAAGTGTATAATATTTACTCAATTCTTCTAATATCCCATTTAGTTCAATACCAAATCTAACTGTATATGGTCCATCCATATTATTCTCATTAATAACTTTTAGCAGCTTATTGTATATATTCTTTGATATTCTATCTAATACAGGATAATATAATATGTCAGGTTTATCATTTAATATTTTTTGAGTTTCACTTTCAAATAAATATACATTACTTCTGTTATTATGAATATAATTTTCCAAATGTCTTTTATCTATTAAAATATCATTAATAATCCACATATCTATCTTGTTATTTAATGCTTCATCATAAGCTTTATTTAAATATTCAATAGCCTTATCAACATCATCATTATAGCAGCATTTTATGCTATACCATCTCTTTTCTACTATGCTTTTAATAATATTAACATGTGATTTAGATACTAATTTTATTAAATTATCAATGGAACTTTCATCATAATCTACTTCACATAATAATAATTTTATAAAATATAAAAATCTTTTTTCTATATCACTAATATTTTCAATAGATTCTTCTTCTTTCTCATGAAAGGTATTTTTAGATTTGAAATACTCACTAATTATAGTAAAATCATTAATCATATTCTCATTTATTTCCACTTTATTTATTTTGTTAAAAAATAAATTATTGTTTTCAACAATATTATCGTTATTATATTCCTTATGAGAATTTCTGTCTATCATCCTATTCTTGCAATATTCTCTATAAATTCTAATTATGTCTTCTATAATAGCTTTATATCCCTCTTCTAAAAAATCTTTTTTATTTGTTATAGTCATCCATTTATTAGAATTGGGTTTTTGAAGTTCTTTTTGTATATTAGTTATATCTTTAGCATTATCATTATAAAATAAATATATTGACTTTTTCTGTAAAGTTGTAGCATGCTTCCACTCTCTCATGACTCCATCAGAACAATTATATCTTTCATTATCTATAAGAAATAGTATTATATCGCTATCTTCAAGTCTATTTAGGTATTCTTCCTGTATATTCATAGAAGAAGGTGTAGTTTCTTCAAATACATATGTATGAATAAATCCAGTTTCCTCAAGCAAATTTTTTAGTCCAATTCGTATAATCTCATAGTCTTCATTATACGACCCACATTTTGAACTAATAAATACTTTTATCTTATCATTTAAAAATTTAAATGCCATGTATATATCTATCCTTTCTATAGTAATTTTCCAATCAATTTAATTTTAAGATATCTACTTTTCAGCTTATAACCACAATACTTCTCAAATTTATTATTTTTATTAAAACAAAATATAACTTTTTTTATTTTAATATCTTAAATAATCATTCTTATATATCTCATTTATTCTAAATAAATCTATTTCATTTAAAGATTCACAGTTCAATATAATTTTTATTTTAGATGGATAGTTGAATTTAACTCTACTTATTTTAAGAGACCAAAGCATATGCTCTAAAAGTTCTTGATTTGAAATTCTATTTCCAATATTACTAAATCTTATAATCCCTGAACCTAATAAAGGTATTTCAATTATCCTAGAAGCATACACTCGATCCAACTCACTCCAAAAACCAACTAAAAATTCTATATATTCTGATAGTGTTATTTCTGCTTTATTCTCATCATTAAATCTACTAAAAGCTGTTAATAGATACTTTTCTTTGTATTCTAAAACAGTACCTATCTTATACTTTTGTTTTTTCTCAGATTTTCTACTTTGGTTAATTTCTCTTCTATTTCTCTTTAAGTATGTATCATTTTCTATTGTATAATCTAATTCATTTGTATCACCATTAAGTATGTTATTTATAAATTTTCCATTTAAAGACTCTCTTGAAATTATTTTATCATCAACTTGTGTATCAAAATACTCATTAAAAGTTATAACTTTTAATATTCTATCTTCTCGTAATTCATTATTAACACCAAAGATATCACCTTCAAGAATCTCTATTTTAGAATCATTAATATTCAAGCTTATCGATTTTAGTCTACTTGCTTTATTCCAACTATATAAATAATATATAAGAAATGAAATTAAAGATCCTATAACTATCTCCATTTTATAATTAGATAGCAGGTTATTAAATAATGCTGAAGCAATACCTATAATCCAACCAGTAAATGCTCCAATTTTCATTATAGTATTCTTCAGTAATATTTTATTATTTATACTTTTATTTCTTTTCATAAAATCACCCCTCCTTGTTAAAATTAGATATTTTATTTCTTTAAAAATATACTATTCTACATATAATCCCTATCCACTTAATATATTTACTTAGCTTTTATTCAATATTTTTTATTATTTTACTTTTCTATATTTCTCATTAGCAATTTTAAAAAATTCTATAATTATAGTACAATTTAGTATTTTATTCCTAAAATAAAAGATACTAGTTAATAGAAACTATCATTCCCAAGTATTTTATCACTAATTTTTTAAAATCAATGGATGTGAATCACAAAAATAATATCCACAGTTTATTATTTTTATATAATGTAACATGAACTTATCATTAAATTTCTTCTTAGCTTCTTCTAAATTATACTTTAGTGGTTTTCTGGTGTCACTATCTAAAATCCATTGTTTACACCCAAACCACCCTATTACATAAATCCCATAATTACAATATCTTTTGAGCACATATCTCTTAGCTAACTCTTCTTCTAAATCTGATTCTAGTGATTTATTCCAGCAACATTTAACTTCAATGTATAGATTTAATTCATTTGTACCACATAGTCCATTAATTTTTATATCAATAATTTCACCATTATCTCTACCTTGAGTCTTAAATAATTTAACCTCTCTATTTACAGATATATAGAGCCTATAAAGTTTCATGGTCTTAGAAAAATTTATGCAACTAGACTTTTTGAGAAAGATGTTCCTCCTAAGACTGTACAAGTTTTAATGGGTCATTATGATATATCAATAACTTTAAATATATATACTCAAGTTATGGAAGATAAGAAAGTTGAAGCTGTAGAAAAGTTGGATAAAATATTTTCATTGTAAAAATTAAATCCATAAAACTACTATGATTTCATATAGTTAATTACAAAATCAAAATAAGGATACAAATTAATTTCATATTATCTTGTATCCTTAATTCGTATCTAGTTTTAACTATTTATCTTGGATAGCCTTTATGATACATTAATCCATTTTCTAGCATTAATTCTTGAGCCAAGTATATATGACCCTTACAGTGCATATCTGATACACCCTCACTTATAAGTTTATATGTTTCAGAAGTATATAAATAATCCATACTTTCTTCCAAGCTTTTTCCTGTCTGTTTGGAAAATTCTAATATGATTTTTTTATATAGTATTTGTAATAATATTTTATTTGCTTCCATAAGCACTATACCTCCTCTTCACATCTAAACTTTAAATATTTATCTATTACATTTTGATTAGTTATACATATTTGTTCATTTGGTTTATAGTATTTTAATCTTTTTAAAGCTCCATCTTTTTCAATAAGATTATCTTGATACAGTTCTATTGTATTGTAAATCTTATCATCAGCAATGCCACCTATTATAACATCATATTTCATATATACATCACTCATGTTTCTACATTCTAATATAAAATCAAGCCATTCTAAATTATAACTATTGAAGATTTTTACCTTGCAGTTTTCTTTTAATTTATCAATATCTAGAGAATAGCTATTTAAATATGCTTTTTTACCCCTTTTCTTAAAACGTTCTGTCCAGTTAAGTGCCTGTGTTTTTATACTAGTTAAATAGAATCCTTTTCCAAAATCTAAAGAATCTCTTGAGAAGATAATATTAGGCGTTTTTACCACACAGTATGAACCATGATATACAATCATTACATCACGCCCTTTTCTTTAAGCACTTGTATTAAATCTTGCACTATATAACTTTTACTTTGAGAATGTAGTGCTTCATAGCAAGGTATTATATAGTTATCTAAAATATCAGTATCATGTTTAAGAAGTTTATAAACTCCTTCTGAATCTATATCCAATTTTTCTGCTAAAGCTTCAATGCAAAAAATAGAAAATTCTAGTTTTCTTTCATCCATTACAAACCTCAACTCCTATCAAACTTATATAATATATATTTTTATTAATTAACAACTTAAACTATTTTACATTTATAAAAATATTATATCATAAAGTAGATATTAAAATTCTATGTTACCTAATATCATAATAAATAAAGGCTTTTTATACACCCTAAATGCACCCCAATATACCCCAAAAAAATCTCTTTTTCTGTAGTTGGGGTACGGTTGGTGGATTTCATCACCAAAATAAAAAATACCAGTCAATAAAGACTAGTATTTTCAAGTATTTCATCATTCTTTTTTAAAAATTGGTGGAGACGAGGGGAGTCGAACCCCTGTCCGCAAATCTTTTCCTCGCTGCATCTACATGTGTAGCCAACTTTACTAATATCTCACCTTACATAACGCCAAGTGGCAGGCTCTATGCTTAGCCAGTCCCAATTAATCTACCCTAAGTCGAGACACCCTCAAAGTAGTTCCCTGCATAATGACGTCCAGTCTTAGCCGGCAGGAGGGCTAAGAGGGACGAGCAGCAACTAGGCTGCTATCGCGAAATTATCGTCTGCGTTTATTTTAAAGTTCCCCAGTTTTTACGTGACCCAGAGTAACACGACACGCAGCCTCAAGTTCCAAACCCACGTCGAAACCTTTACGCCCCCTTGAGTAGTTTATAGTCCATTAGACTCTTCGCAAACTTTATCACCATTCTTATTAAATTTTTAATGTATATATAATATAATACTTTTAAGAATAAAAATCAATGTTATGTTCTAGATAATAAAGAATTTTATTCTAAAAAATACATTTTTAACTAGTTTAATATTTCCCTGTCATTTCTCTTTCTATACGTCTTTGGGCATCTTTCTTAGCCATATCTTGACGCTTGTCATATAACTTCTTACCTTTTGCTAAAGCAATCTCTACTTTAACTTTACCATTTTTTAAATATAAACTAAGTGGTATAAGTGAATACCCCTTTATAGTAGTTGCTCCAATAAGTTTTCTTATCTCATGCTTGTGAAGCAATAACTTTCTCACTCTTAGAGGGTCAACATTAAATATATTTCCTTGCTCATATGGACTTATATGAACTTGTTTTAAAAATACTTCACTGTTATCTACAGATGCAAATCCATCACTTAGGTTGACTTTACCCTGTCTTATTGATTTTACTTCTGTTCCTTTTAATTCAATTCCACACTCATAGGTTTCCTCTATAAAATATTCATGTCTTGCTCTTTTGTTTGTTGCTAATATTTTTTTACCAGCCATATAAATCTCACCTTCTTTGCTAGAAATTTCTTTAATATATACTAAAAATTTACTAATTATTTTATATCTACAAATCTTTTGACTACCCTGTATGATAACATATTCAAGTACTTTAGTCAATATGACAACTCATACATTAAACTAATTAAGCAAGATATATTAAATAATATAACAACATATTGTAAGAAATTGCATCTACTCTATTTAATGCAAAGTCAAAATAAATTACTAAAAATAATCTATCAAACTCAAAACAAAAATTTTAATACTCTAATACCTACTTCTAACTTTTCACTTTTCACTTTTCACTTTTCACTTTTCACTTTTCACTTTTCACTTTTCACTTTTCACTTTTCACTTTTCACTTTTCACTTTTCACTTTTCACTTTTCACTTTTAAATAATTTTAACACTCCCATAAAATATAATACCCACAAATTATAAATACTACTCAAAATACGTACTCAAACAATATACTTCAATTATAAATATTCTTAAAATTTCTTAATATCTATGTAAAACTTTGATGATAAAGTAGCTAATTTTTCAAAAAAAATGTAATATATAGTTATATCTTATAATATTTTAGAGATAAATTTTAATATAGTAGGGAGAAATTTGTATGGATTTAAGCAAAAAAGTAAAAATTTTAGAAAATACATCAGATGGTAGAAGTGAATTTGAAATATTAGAATTTGAAAAACTTGAAGGTGCTTCTAGCCCAATGATGGCAATGGGATTATATTTTGCTAGAGAAGCTGGCTTGAAGGCTAGACAAATTAAGATAAAATTAAATAATTCATCAATAAAAACAGAAGCTGGTGCACTGTACTATTATAAAGGAAAGATATCTTCTGAAACTAAAATTGGTGGTGTTGGAGGTCTTTTCAAAAAAGGAATATCAGGAGCACTTACTAATGAGTCAATGATGAAACCTACATATAAGGGTACTGGCGAAGTTTACTTAGAGCCTTCTTTTAGACATTATTTATTTATGAGCCTTGATAATGATTCTATAATCGTCGATAAAGGTCTATTCTATTGTTGCTCTGACACTATAGAAATAAAGGCATTTACGCAAAAGAACTTCTCTTCTGCTTTACTTGGCGGTGAAGGTTTCTTCCAAATAGAGTTAAGTGGTACTGGTGTAGTTGTTCTAGAATGTGTTGTGCCTCAAAGTGAAATTGTAGAATATGAATTGAGCAATGGAGAAGAATTAAAAGTAGATGGTAACTTTGCAATAGCCAGAACATCTGGAGTTAATTTTTCTGTTACAAAGTCAGATAAATCTTTAATTGGTTCTGCTTTAAATGGTGAAGGTTTCTTAAATACATTTACTGGAAATGGTACAGTTTGGTTAGCTCCTACTCAAGTAATGTACGAAAAACTAAGCTTTGGAGCCATGCCTACTAATGATAATATGAATAATAAGGTTTCTAAGCAAAAATAGAAATTTTATGAAAATTTTATAAAACCATTCATGTAAAGTTAATATAAAATATACTTTTGACATCTTTAGATAAAATTTAGTAAATAGATATATTTTATAATATAAAGACATCAGTGTAAATATAAAAAAGCTGTAGGTAAATTTGTTTCTACACAAATCTACTTACAGCCTCAAATCTACTAATAGCCTCTTTTATAAATATAAATTCATATTTAAAAATATATTCTTTTTATCTGATGCTCTAATTCAAATCTTATCTGCGTTAAATCATTCAATTATCAATAAATCCAATTAAATAAAATTATTGATAGCATGTATTATAAATCTAATAACTTTTATTATAGTTCTGATTATTAACCTAAAAATGCCTATTATTAATCTATTTAATTTACCTACAATAAACAATTTTAATCTAACTAACCAATCTTTCTCTTTATTGGCTTTATCAAAAGAGATACAACTATAAGCACAATACTTCCACATATCAACCAATACTTTTCATCAAAGCTACCTCGACTCATAGACATTATAAAGAAATTTCCAACATACTTATCTTTAGTCATCATATTTAAAATTAAATATCCTATAGATAACATATATCCTATAATAGTATTGTTAAATAAATTAGAAAATAACATACCTAAACTTCCTATAAACATAGCTGATGCAAAACTCCCCACAATATATTTAAATATAGGAAAATTGCCTCCAAGATGTTTTAACATCAGTACAAATCCAGCAATTAACACAAGCATACTTATAATTGACATTATTATTCTTATTAATTGTATAACTACTTGAGATACTGATTTTGATGATACTATCTCATCAATTTCCTTTGATTGTTCTAAGTAAAATATAGGAACTATCATTATTATTCCTACTATTATAACATAGTTTTCAAGACATATAGCTGCTGAAACACTATCTAAATTTGCTACCCCTTGTATAAATGGAATCAAACATAACATACCAATTGAACATATTAGATTAATTAGAGTGCTTAATTTGAAGTTTTCTTTTATTAAAACTAAATAATTTTGAAAACTTTGAACCAACATTAAGATTCCCCCTTCTTTTTTGTTCATATAAAAATGTAGTTATCAAGACAATTATTAATGCTCCCAATCCTATTAAAAGTCTATTACTCATAATAGTATTAAAGTTTTCTGCTATAATAGTTCCATTTAGTACATTATTATGTCTTATCATTAGTCCCATTGATGGATAATCTCCTTCAAGACCTATAGAGTTTATACTGTAAAACCACCAAATTAATTGAACAATAATTGCTACTGGTGTGTCTGTTAAAACAGTCAGACTCACTCCTACAGCTGTAACTATCATAAGAGTTGGCAATAACCACCACAGTGTATATTTTATAAATGCTAAATTATCAACAGAAATTCCTTCATCTTTAGCAAATGAAATTAAAGGAAGTAATTCTTTTATACCTAAAATTAAAACTGGCAACATCATCATAAATACAAGAGCAAAATATCTTGATAAAATTATTTTAGATGTTGATACTTGTTTTGAATAGACAATTTCGCTCATTCTTGAACGTCTATCTTTCATTGACATAAAAACTGCTACAAATACTGGAAATATACTTAAAATTATACCAATATAGTCACAAAAAATTCTTGCATAACCATTAGTTACTTTATCTTTTTGAATTGTATAGTTATAATTTTGCATAGCTTCTTCATAAGTAATTGGAACTATACCAAATCTTTGTAATTTATCAATGGCATATGCAGACCCACCACCTAAAATTTCATCTACGCTTTGCATTATTTCTTCAAATCTTTCAAATGATAATTTAGAAGAATTTATTTCTATATTTTCTCCACTTTCCCAAATTGAGTTTACTTTGTCAATACTGTTACCAGTTATCTCCTCAATATACTTCTCTATAGTTTGAGTTTTGCTTTCATTTAATTTTATATGCTTAATAATTCCCATTGGATATGTTGTATATGAATTTTCTTGATATTCTCTAATTAAACTTATAGTTGCACTTGGAATTACTTTATCAGACTTCAAAGATTCTTTTTGACCATATGGATATTGATTGTGTTTTAAGTAGTATTCATCAATGTTTTCTACTCTTTGAGGAGCAACTAATGGATTCCCTTCATTAGGAATATTTTTGCTTACATCTTCTGAAACTGAGCTTCCAAGTTGTGAAATATAGAAAACTACTAATACTACAATAAAAACATAATAGACTGTACTTTTTAATATGTTTTTACACTCTTTTATAAATAGATTCATATCTTATTTCCTCCCATCATAAGCATATAGCCATCTTCGATAGTTGGATTACATTCTACTGCTGTTTCAAAAGGTTTTTCTTCTGATATGATTCTAAGTGTAGCTTTTCCACCTTGAGTCAACATACCTATAACTACAAATCTATTTTTTATATTTTCTATGTCCTTTTTATCTACTTCAACACTATATACTTTTCCATAAGCAAGTTTTGTTAATGCCTCAGTTGTTCCATTATATATAACTTTTCCATTATCTAATATAGCTATATTTTCACAGGTTGCTTCTATGTCTCCTACAATATGTGTTGATAATATAACTATTCTATCATTGGCAATCTCACATAATAAATTTCTAAATCGTATACGCTCTTCTGGGTCAAGTCCTGCCGTTGGTTCATCTACGATTAAAACTTTAGGATTGTGAATCAGCGCTTGGGCAATTCCAAGTCTTCTATTCATACCTCCAGACAAAGATTTTACTTTTACTCTTTGATGATTAGTTAAATTTACTTTACTTAATAACTTATTGATAATTTTTCTTCTTTTTCCTGATGGTATATTTGATAAAACAGCTAGATAATCCATTGCTTCATACACTGTCATATTTGGATACATTGAAAAATCTTGAGGAAGGTAACCAACCATATCTCTAATTTCTTTCGTTTTTTCTATAGGAATTCCACACATATCTATTGAGCCATCAGTTTTTGACAATAAAGTAGCTAGAATTCGCATAAATGTTGTTTTTCCTGCTCCATTTCTTCCCAAAAGTCCAAACATTCCACTATCAATTTCAATGTTTACATTTTCAAGAGCCAATTTTGAACCAAACCTCTTACTGAGATTAGACACTGATATTTTCATTTCCATATATAAGTACACCCCCATAAATCATTTTATAGTATTTTATTTTTATTAATTTTTTATTATATTTCCATAATAAATTCTAAAACTTAAGATATTATTTAGAAATTTCTAAATTTTTTCTAAAGATTCTAATTTCTCTTAATAAATAAAATAAATACGCTTATATACTAATGACTTCTGTACTATAGTGATTTAAAAATAATTGAAGTGTCTAAAAATAATATTACTATTTAAAAAGTTCTTTTAAAATTACTATAATTGGATTACATTCTACTGCTGTTTCAATATGTACGTTTATAAAGGCATCATTTACTCATATCTAACTTTATTAAAATTTACAACTTTATAGTAAACAACTTTATAAAACTTACAATCTTATGATAAATAGCTTTATAATAATCATTACATTATACAAAATATTACAGCTTGTCCCTCATTAGAAGCTACTTGCATAAATTTTTTAAGTTCGATTAAATTAGCCCATACATATTCAAAAAATTCATCCTCATCTTCATCATCCATAACAGGATAAATTTCATTTTCTAGCATTTCACTGACACTAAATTTTTTTCTAAATTCTTGTTCTTCCAAATTGTTCATTGCCTCTGATAGTTTTTTTACATCATCGGGTGTAATCAGCATAGGATAAAATTCTCCTTCAATTTCCATAAATGTGTTTCCACTCAACACTAATTTACTAAAAATATTAGCATCATCTCCACCAAAAGGACAACCAGTTAGAGTAAACTGAATTGCATGCCATGCTTTATCAATATTAATACTGCTATCTTCCTGCACATCTTCAAACATAAAATCCTCTAAGTTATCTGTTGATTGTTGTAATTTCAAAATATTTTCTTCACTTATTCTAAAGTAACTTCCTATCATGCCCATAATTACTTACCTCCTAAGTAGTATTTTTATAATTTTAACTCATAACAAAAGGTATTGACAAGAAAATTCACTAAAAAAAATGTCATTACATCTTAAAAATCAAAGTATACATGAGGTAATATTTCTGATGTTGAACCAAAGAATTTTATTACGCACACACATGCACTAATATTGCATAAATTAGTTCTATCTTTTTAGTAAAATACATGTGTTATCGTGTCAAAATTATATAAAATAAAAAATAAGTGTATCTCAATTTCTAAATGATACACTTATTTCCTATAAAAATCTATTTTTTTAATATATATTTTTGCTAAATGCTAAATATGGTCTAAACATCTACTTTTTATCAAATATTCTACATTTAGTCATACCATAAACACTACAAATTTTCATGTCTACTTTTAAATATTTCTGTATTTTCCTATTTTAAGATATTAATTTTTTCCTGTTTACTCTTATTTTCAAATATTAAACCTTATTCTTTATATTTTGTTTATTCTTCAATCTTTTCAACTATCTCAAAGTCAATTTCTTTAAAGTCTACATTTACACCTTCAACTTTTATCTTAACAAGGTCACCTATTTTATATGACTTCTTGGTTCTCTCACCTAACACACTATAAGAACTTTCATCATAGATATAATAGTCATCATTCATATTTGCAAGTCTTATCAATCCTTCTATAGTATTATCTAGCTCAACAAATATTCCAAATGAAGTTACACTAGATACAACACCTTCAAACTCTTGACCAACTTTATCCTTCATATAAAGAGCCTTATAGAAGTCATGTACATCTCTTTCAGCCAATTCTGCTTTTCTCTCTTTTTCAGATGATTGAACAGATGCATAATCTACTATAGTAGTAAGTTGCTCTTGTCTCTTTCCATTTATCTTATTATTTAAAGACTCTTTTATTATTCTATGAATTTGAAGGTCAGGATATCTTCTTATTGGTGAAGTAAAGTGACAATAGAATTTAGCAGCTAACCCAAAATGTCCACTACATTCTGGTGAATACTTAGCCTGTTTTAAAGAACGAAGCATTATGGTACTGATTGCTCCCTCTTCTGTTTTGCCTTTTATCTTCTCTATTATTCCTTGTAATGCCTTTGGATGTACTTCTTCTTTATCACCTTTTATCGTATATCCAAATGTAGATATAAATTTACTCAATTCTTCCATTTTTTCTAAAGATGGTGTTTCATGTATTCTATACACAAATGGTATACCCATCCAATAAAAATGTTCAGCAATTGTTTCATTACTTATAAGCATAAACTCTTCTATTATTTTATTAGAAATTCTTCTTTCATATGGTTTTATATCTGCAACTTCTCCATTTCCATTTAGAATTATCTTTGCTTCTGGGAAGTTAAAGTCTATAGCCCCTCTTTTTTCTCTTCTTGACATAAGAATTCTAGCCAAAATTTCAGAATTTTTAAAATCATCTACAACATGTTCAAAAGTCTTTTTAAGCTTTTCATCATCTTTTTCTAATATATCGGATACTTCTGTATAAGTCATTCTAGCCTTTGAATTTATTATAGATTCACATATTTCATGCTTAACTACATTTCCCTTATGGTCTATTTCCATAAATATAGAAAGAGTTAATTTGTCTTCAAATGGATTTAAACTACATACTCCATTAGAAAGAGTCTTTGGCAACATTGGAATTACTTTATCTACTAAATACACAGATGTAGCCCTTTTTAAAGCTTCTTTATCTAATTTATTTTTTTCTCTTACATAATGTGTAACATCAGCTATATGAACCCCTAATTTAAAGTTTCCATTAGATAATACCTCTATTGATATAGCATCATCTAAATCTTTTGCGTCATCTCCGTCTATAGTAAATATATTTAAATCTCTTAAATCTCTTCTTCTTTTTACCTCTTCTTCTGGAATTTCAACAGCAACAGCTTCTGCTTCTTGCAATACCTTTTTAGGAAATTCTTCTGGAAGACCATGTTCTCTTATTATAGAGTCTATTTCTACTCCTCTTTCACCTTTTTGACCCAGTATTTCTATAATCTTTCCTTCTGGTTTTCTATCTTCTTGTGGCCATACTGTAATTTCACAAACTACCTTATCATTATCTACTGCACCACTAAAATATCTTTTAGGTATATATACATCCTTAGTAAATTTCTTATTGTCTGGTGTTACAAATCCAAAAGTTTTACTTGATTGAAAAGTACCTACTATTTTAGTTATTTCTCTCTTTATAATTTTTACGATTCTTCCTTCTGCTCTTTTTTCTTCAGTTGCAGGTACAACTATCTCTGCCATAACTCTATCATTATGCATAGCTCCATTTATATTGTCACTTGAGATAAATAAATCTTGTGTGTATTCAACATCAGATTCTACAAATCCAAAACCTTTTTTATGTGATGTAAATTTACCAACAAAATATCCCATTTGATTTGATGATACTATTTTATTTTTCTTAGTAAAACATATATATCCATCTTCCTCTAATTCTTCTAAAAAATTATAGAACATTGGCATTTCTGATGAATGTATATCAAAAATTTCTGCTAATTCTTCCTTTTTTAGAGGATTATATGCACTTTCGTTTATTAATCCTAACAAACTCTCTTTAAGTCCTGGTATCATTTTTTCCTCCTATTTTACTTTCTTGTTATATTATTTTTTTAGTTTTCTATTATATTACCCTTTGTATATCTTCTATATTACCTTTCATATATCTTCACACACCGTTTTTTATATTCTTTTATTATTGTTTCAAGTTAAATCAATTATTATATGTTTTTTATATTTAATTGAAATTATCTTAATAAATCTTTAAAAAAGTTATGATAATTCTCTAATAATAGTTTAAGTTATCATAAGCACAATTGTAATTTACTTAAAATATCATTATTACAGCTACTTTATCACCTAATTATACACCATCATATAGAATTGGTAAAATATTCATTCCATCTAAGTATTACTATATAATAATTTATTCTATTAGTATACTCAAATTAAGTTAAATTTATATAACTCAATTAATTTTTTAAATATAACTTTTTATAATATAAAACTTATAATAAAAGTAAATTTATATGTTAAATTAGGTTGATTTTTTATTGTTTTTTATTTATTCTAATATTAAAGGCTTGCAAACGTTTTTTGACAAGTCTTTATTTTATATAAATTAAATAAATTTTTTTATTATAAATAATATATTAAATTTAAACTAATCTACTTATTGGAGGAGATAAACTTGGAAGAAGTAATTGCAAAAATTATTACCATAGAAAATGGTTTTAAAGAAATCGAAAATATTGCTAAAAAAATTGTGAAAAATAATGACTCAAAGAAGTGTTATTATCTATCAATTTACTTATATAGATCAGAATACTATCAAGTAAGAGAATTAGCAGTGTTTATATTAGGCTTTATATCAATAGATATTTCTGAAGCCTTATTATTTTTAAAAAACAATGTGAGTAAAGATGAAAACTGGAGAGTACAAGAAATATTAGCTAAATCATTTGATTATTATTGTAGTGAAGTTGGATATGATAAATCACTTCCTGTGATAAAAGAGTGGTTAAGTTCTGACAACCCAAATATAAAGAGAGCTGTAACAGAAGGACTTAGAGTTTGGACTATCCGAGACTATTTTAAGACCAACCCCACTGTAGCTATATCATTGCTTTCTAGTTTAAAAGATGAGGACAGTGAATACTTAAGAAAATCTGTTGGAAATGCTCTCAGAGACATAAGTAAAAAACATCCAGATTTAGTAAAAAACGAATTAAACTCATGGGATGTTTCAAATAAAAAAGTTGAACTTGTATATAAACTTGCTTCAAAACGTATTTTGGCAAAATAAATTGGAGGTGACTATACTTGAAGCTTCGTGAAAAATATACATGTCCATTAGAACTAACACATGATATGATAAAAGGTAAATGGAAGTCTATTATATTATGGAGATTACGTATAGGTCCAACTTCTCTATCAAAACTAGAAAAAGAGATTAATGGAATCAACCAAAAAATGTTGCTTGAACAACTTAAAGAATTGATTGAATTTGGTCTGGTTGATAAAAAAACCTATGAAGGATATCCACTTAAAGTTGAATATTCACTTACACCTATTCGTGGAAAGCAGATGTTAGATGCTTTGGCTATAATGCAAGATATAGGAATTAATTTCATGCTAGAGAATGGTAAAGTAAGTAATTTACCATTATTTACAACTGGTATATAATAAACTTACAGAAAATTTTTATTAATTTATTATATATTTAGGAGGCAAATTATTATGAAAGTAACTAGTACAGGTATAGTAAACGGTGTTATAGAAGATAAATATGGAAAAAGAGGAAATCAATTTAATAAAGGTGGTATGCCTACATATTCATTACCTCTAAAATTTGAAGATGCTCCAGAGCATACAGTGTCCTTTGCTGTATTTTTAGAGGACAAAGATTCAGTTCCTGTATGTGGATTTGCATGGATACATTGGCTAGCTGCAAATATAACAAAAGATGAATTAAAGGAAAATGAAAGCATAACAGCTACTGATTTTATTCAAGGGACTACTAGTTGGCATAGTAAATTAGGTGATATTGGTAGATTAGAAGCTAGTGTTTATGGTGGTATGGCTCCTCCAGATAGACCACATGTTTATGAAATACATGTGTTTGCCCTTGATACTACTCTTAATCTTGAAAAGGGATTTTATATGAATGAGTTTTTTGAAGCCATGGATGGGCATATTTTAGATAGATTTACACTTAAAGGGAGTTATTCTAATTAATTAGATTTACTATAGCTAATCATTAATTTGTTACACTTAATTAATGATTAGCTTAATTGCTATTAAATTATTTTTCTATTTTAATTAATTGTTGATTCAATGGATTCGAATTATTTTTTATATTTTATTTAACTATTAAATCAATTAATTTCAGGTTATTTCTTATATTTAACTAATTATTATTTTATGCCTTATTAAAAGAAGATATCAACACATTTAATAAATCTATATAAAATTTCGAGGAGTTATTATGATAAAAAAAATAGACCATGTGGTCATTACTACTAATAATATAGAAAACTGCATAAATTTTTATAAAAAGCTTGGTTTTACATTAAAGATGGCAAATGAAAGATATGAACTTTACTCTGGAGATTTCAAAATAAATGTCCATTTAAAAGGTCATGAACTTTCACCTCACAGCAAAAACGTACAAACAGGTAGTGCTGATTTGTGTTTTGAGATAAATACTAATATTGACATGATAAAAACAAACTTAGAACAAAATGGGATTAAAATTGAGCAAGGAATTGTAGAACGCACAGGAGCCTTTGGTAAAATGAAGTCTATTTACTTAAGAGACCCTGATGGAAATTTAATCGAATTGTCAAGTTATGGAGAATAAACTTTGGAAAATTTAATTCTATCTATAAATGTCGTTCTTCCTTTGTTTCTCACAATGTCACTTGGGTATGCTCTGAAAAAATTAAGTTTATTTGATGAACATACTTTAAATAAAATGAATAATGTTTGTTTCAAATCTTTCCTGCCATTACTATTATTTTTTAATATATACAATACGGATTTAAATGGTTCTCTTAACCTCAAGCTTATGGCTGTAGCTATTATAAGTATTTTTTCAATCTTTTTACTCTTAGTTTTTATTATACCTAAAATTGAAAAAGATAATAAAACAAGAGGTGCATTAATACAAGGTATCTTTCGCAGTAATTTTGTTATATTTGGTATACCTGTAACAATCTCACTATTTGGTGATAAAAATATTGGGGTTACATCTTTATTAATTGCAGTTATTGTTCCTATGTTCAATGTATTATCAGTCATAATACTTGAGATTTTTAGAGGTGGTAAAATAAATATAAAGCACATGATTAAAGGTGTTTTAACAAATCCTCTCATAATAGCTTCTGTAATAGGATTGATAATGCTTATTTTAAATATTAAAATCCCTGAATTTTTACATAAAACCATTGGTGATATTTCCAAAATTGCTACTCCCCTATCACTTATAATTCTAGGTGGGTCTTTCAGCTTTTCTGCTATAAAAGGACATATAAGACCAATTATACTGGGGGTGTGCGGAAAACTTATTCTTATACCTGCTATATTTTTACCAATTAGCATTTTTCTTGGATTTAGAAATGTAGAATTAGCTTCACTTATGATAATGTTATCTGCTCCAACTGCTATTTCTTCATTTACAATGGCCCAACAGATGAATTCTGATAGTGAACTTGCTGGACAAATTGTAGTATTTACCTCTGCATTTTCCATAATCACAGTATTTATAATAATATTTATCTTAAAACAGAATAATCTTATTTAGTAATATCCTATAGTATAATTTGGTATAATAAGAAATATATACTTGTATTGTAAGAAACACATATTGATAGCATAGTAAATATGTATTGATATTGTAATAAATATATACAGAAAATAAGTACTACTCATAACTCAAAAAAATATAAAAAAGGTGGACTATAATAAATATAGTTCACCTTTTATATTGAAATTTATATTCTCTATTGAAACTTGCATTCTTTACTGAAACTCATAAAATTTCAAGCTTTTTTTAAAAATAGCATATAGCTTATTACTTATAAAAATTATATTGGCATATCCTCTTTTTTTATATTATTTTTTAGCTTTATCAGTTGATAATTCACCTACAGTTGTATACTTAACATCCCCCTCTTTAGGATTTCCTACTTGTACTGGCAGATTAGGTTGTGTTTGCCATTGCCACCATCCACCATCAAATAAAGTGATGTTTTTCCATCCATTTTCATAGCACATTAACCAAGGAATAGTTGCTCTCCATCCAGTTCCACAATAAAATGCTGTATTTGTATCTTTTGTCACATCAATATCTCTAAAATAACCTAATACTTTATCAAAATCTACATAGCTTCCATCTTCATTCATATAATCTTGCATACTGCTTGCATCAGTACCTGCACGCCCCCATACAGCACCCTTTGGCTCTCCAGCTTTATTAATATAATTGTAACCACTTGTTTTTCCAGAGAACTCTTCTAAGCTTCTTATACTTACTAGTCTAAAGTTAGGGTCATTTTTTAATTTATTTTCTACATCTTTTATATCCATTACATATTCTGGATGAGCTGGAACTTTTACACCAAACTCTTTTTGAGATTTTGGCTCTACTGCTCCTTTTTCTACATCATATTTTGCATTTTTCCATGCTTCAATACTCCCATCCATAACTTTAACATTTTTAACACCAGCCCAAAGACAAATGAATGCTATTCTATCTACTCCTGAATCAGAACCATATAGTATAACAGTTGTATCTGATGTAATACCATTGCTAAGTAATACTTTTTCAACTACATCTGCTGGTTTGATATTGTAGTTATCAAAGTCTTTTACTCCTTCATCATTATCATATTCTAAAGAGTCTGTATCAATATGAATAGCTCCTGGTATATGCTGTTTCAAGTAGCCTTCATTTTGTTCAGTTGCTCCCCATGAGCCTTCTGCAATAACATAATTTTTAGACTCTGGTTGATTTCCATCAATAACACTTTTTACCCACTTAGGTGATACAAATACTTTTGTTGTATCAACTGGGTCAGCTGTAACCTTTTCCGCATTAGCATCTTTATTACTTGCTTCATTTGAATTGTTGTTTGAACACCCAACTAATAAAGTCGCAATCATAGCTATACATAATATTAAACTTAATAACCTTTTTTTCACGTTTTTCCCTCCATCTTATCTAGTTTTCATCTAAAAAGTATATCATATAGCTTTTTTCTATTCAATAATTCTACAGCTTATACATAATATTGGCTATACAAAATATCTATACTTCATCTTACTTTTTATACAAAATTTCTATACAGCATTCTATTTATATCTTACTATTAAATTATATTGATTTATATTATAATATTTTAGTAGTAAACATTATAATATAAATCAATATAATATTTTTAGTTTGTCTATAATTTAATATAATAAGGAGAAATACTAATGAAGAAAACACTCTATAGTATTACAATACTATTTCAAATTGCTTTTCTAATAGGATGTAAGATTTTTGAAAAATATGCAAATACAAGAATGGGAATGCATAGGTGGGTAACATACACTAACAGAAACTTTGAAAGAGATTATCCTATTGAATCACTTAAAATAGCTCTAATAGCTATTCTTATCGTTTTTACTATAATTGCAATTATACTGCTAATTCAAAACACTATTTTAAAAAAGAACTATAATTTATTTGGTAAATTAATGGGTCTTTTAACAATAATAATCAACACTCTTTTATTAAAGTTTATATTAACAAATACACAATATACTAACAGTTCCTACTTTTTTTTAATAATGATGCTTAGTATGGTATCTATTTTGCAAATTATCAAGTTGATTGTGCATACTAGAATGATTAAAAATTAGATATATCAAAACTAGATATCAAAAGCTAGATATTAAAAACTATATAACAAAAAATAGATATATCAAAAATTTATTTTATAAATATCTGACTCAATTCATAAAATAAAAACTGGACCAATAATATAAAATCATTAGTCCAGCTTTTATTTTACGTACTTTTTTATGTTGACGTACTTTTATTAAAAACTAAATTTAATTTTTAAATGTAACCAAAATGCACTAATTAAATAATGGCCAGTTATTCAACAATACCACTACTTCTTAACTATAAGTAGTGCCAATGCATTTATAAAAAATAATACTGCTGTTATTTTTGTAACTCTAGCAAGAAATGCTTGTTTTCCTTTTGGTTTAAAGTAAGCTTGACTTCCTTCTCCACCAAACTCTGAAGGTAAAGCATTCTTAGAATCTTGAGGCATTATGCTAATTACTAGTAAAATCCCTAGTACTACTTGCACACCCATTAAAATGTTGCCCATTCTTGCCCCTCCTATCTTTCTATTACTTAAATTTCATTACTCTTTAGTGTATCACAATAATATAGTCATTTCAAGACTATTATGTTATAAATCACAAACAAAACTGATATCAAAAGCCATCAAAATATATCTATAGTTTTTAATTATAGCAATTATTTCAAAGCTTTTATTTATTTTCCTAATAAAAATGGCTTACATATAAAAAGGGATAAGTGCTTTGAAAAATCAATTAACACTTATCCCATTTATCTCTTATAAGATAAACTTAAAATCTTTTATACTATCTTTTTAATCCTTAAAAACTATTTTTTTAAGTTATAGAAAGATTTTAATCCACAGTATCTAGCTTGCTCTCCAACCATTTCTTCTATTCTTAATAATTGGTTGTATTTAGCAACTCTATCAGTTCTTGATGGAGCACCAGTTTTTATTTGTCCAGCATTTACTGCAACAGCTAAATCTGCTATAGTAGAATCTTCAGTTTCTCCTGATCTATGAGATATAACAGCAGTGTACCCTGCTCTCTTAGCCATTTCTATTGCATCTAGAGTTTCAGTTATTGTACCTATTTGGTTAACTTTAACTAATATAGAGTTAGCTACTCCATTTTCAATTCCTTTTTCTAATCTTTCTGTATTAGTAACAAATAAGTCATCTCCAACTAATTGTAATTTGTTTCCTAATTTTTCAGTTAATAATTTCCATCCATCCCAATCTTCTTCATCTAAACCATCTTCTATAGTTATTATTGGGAAGTTGTTTGACCAATCTTCATATAAAGCAACCATTTCAGCAGCAGTTAATTCTTTTCCTTCTCCAGCTAAAACGTATTTTTTAGTTTCTTTGTTGTACATTTCTGTAGCAGCAACATCAAGTCCTAACATAACATCTTCTCCTGGCTTATATCCAGCTTTTGTTATAGCTTCAACTATTAATTCTAAAGCTTCTCTGTTTGAACCTAAGTTTGGAGCGAATCCACCTTCGTCACCTACACCACAAGCTAATCCTTTTTCTCCTAAAACTTTCTTTAATGAATGGAATACTTCTGCTCCCATTCTTAAACCTTCTTTAAAGCAACAAGCTCCTACTGGTAATATCATGAACTCTTGAACATCAACGTTATTATCAGCATGTTCTCCACCATTTAATATGTTCATCATTGGAACAGGTAATTGCTTAGCATTTACTCCACCTAAGTATTGGAATAATGGTAAACCTATTTCATCAGCAGCTGCTCTAGCTACTGCCATTGAAACACCTAATATAGCATTAGCTCCTAATTTACCTTTGTTTGGAGTTCCATCTAATTCTATCATCATTGCATCTATAGCTGGTTGGTCAAATGCATCCATTCCTTCGATTTCTGGTGCTATTATTTCATTTACGTTAGCAACAGCTGTTTCTACACCTTTTCCTAAGTATCTTCCTTTGTCTCCATCTCTTAATTCAACAGCTTCAAAAGCTCCTGTAGATGCACCTGATGGAACTATTGCTCTTCCCATTGCTCCATCTTCTAATACTACTTCAACTTCTACAGTTGGATTTCCTCTTGAGTCTAATACTTCTCTAGCATATACTAATTCAATAACTGACATTTGTATATCTCCCTTCGATTTTTCTATTAGTTAAATTTTCATTTACTGTAAACATCCGTCTACTAGTTTTAATCTACTTATTATATTATAGTACAGAAAGTTATTTTTGAAAATTAGATACAAATTTATTTGATGGGTAAATTTGTAAAAGTTTCTATTTTTATTTTATTTTTTATAATTTTTAACTTATCTATTAGCCAAAATCAATCTTCAATACATAAATATACAGATAAACTTAAAACATGAAACACAAAATTTACAACTAATGATTCTAATAATTTTTGATTTTATAATATATATTAATTATTATTTTTTACATCATTTTATTTAAATTTTATAAAATTCACTTAGACTGAAATACTTTTAAGTTTACTTTATTGTAAGTTACTATTCTACTTATCAATTCAATTTATAAACTTATTAATTCAATTTCTAGCACCTAATTTTGCATATTCAAATTCTTTAGCAAAAATTTCAAATGGCACTAGATTAATAGATAATACTTATTAAGCTTAACTATTTTGAAATAAGTGAATGACCAGTCATTTCTTCTGGTTTTTCTAACTTCATCATATCTAAAACAGTTGGCGCTATATCAGATAATCTTCCTGCGTCTAATAATTTTGCACCTTCAAATTCTTGTCCAACAACCACAAATGGTACTGGATTAATAGAATGGGCTGTTACAGTCTTTCCTGTTTGTGGGTCTAACATGTATTCAGCATTTCCGTGGTCAGCAGTTATTATTGCGCTTCCACCTAGCTCTATTATTTTATCTACTAATTTTCCTACACAAGTATCTACAGTCTCAACAGCCTTTATAGCTGCTTCAATATTTCCTGTATGACCTACCATGTCAGGGTTTGCAAAGTTTAAAACTATAAAGTCAAACTTATCTTCTCCTAGTTTTTCTAAAGCTTTGTCTGTTAATTCATATGCAGACATCTCTGGTTGTAAGTCGTAAGTTGCAACCTTTGGAGAAGGTATTAATAATCTCTCTTCACCTTTGTTTGGCTCTTCTACTCCACCATTGAAGAAGAAAGTAACATGCGCATATTTTTCAGTTTCAGCAGCTCTTAATTGAGTTTTTCCATTTTTCGCAAGATATTCACCCAGAGTATTAGTTAAAGATTGTGGTCCAAATGCTATGTGCACTTCTTTTATAGTTATATCGTACTCTGTTAAACATACAAAGAAGTTTTTAATTTCTTCTCTTTTAAATCCATCAAACTCTTCACTTACTAAAGCTCTTGTTATTTGTCTTGCTCTATCTGGTCTGAAATTGAAGAATATAATTGAATCATTTTCTTTTATACTTCCAACTGCTTTATCATCTTTAACAATAACTGTTGGCATTATAAATTCATCATTTTTTCCATTATCATAAGAGTTTTGAATAGCTTCTTCAATAGAAGTTGCTTTTTCGCCAATACCTCTAGCCATGGCATTGTATGCAAGCTCTACTCTTTCCCATCTCTTATCTCTATCCATTGCATAGTATCTACCAGAAACTGTAGCAAATTCACCTACTCCAATTTCATTCATACTAGCTTGTACTTCCTTAGCATATTCCAATGCGCTTTGAGGGTCAGTATCTCTACCATCAGTAAATGCATGAACATATACTTTTTCTACACCTTTATCTTTTGCCATTTTGATTATAGCTTTAAGATGGTCTATATGTGAATGTACTCCACCATCAGACAAAAGACCCATTACATGAAGAGAATGTTCTTTTGCGTTGTCCATAGCTTCACATAAAACTTTATTATTAAAAAAATCACCATCTTTTATAGATTTTGTTATTCTAGTTAAATCTTGATATACAATTCTACCTGCACCTATATTAGTATGGCCAACTTCTGAATTTCCCATTTGACCATCAGGTAGACCAACATCAAGACCACTAGCATTTATTAATGTGTTTGGATATTCTTTCATTATTCTGTCTAAATTAGGAGTTTTGGACTCAGCAATTGCATTTCCCTTAACTTCCTTATTATATCCAAATCCGTCCATAATAATTAAAGCAACTGGTTTTTTCATCATTTCACTCCTTAGAAATTAACAAGGTCTAAATAGTCATTAGCAGCTAAACTAGCTCCACCTACTAAAGCTCCATCTATATCACTTTGACCCATTATTTCAGCTACATTTGAAGGTTTAACACTTCCACCATATTGTATTCTAACTTCATTAGCTAATTCTCCATATAATCCTTTTATAACTTCTCTTATATAAGATATAACATCATTAGCATCTTCAGCAGTTGCAGTTTTACCAGTTCCAATAGCCCAAATTGGCTCATATGCAACAACTACTTTTGCTAAATCATCTTTAAGAACATTTTCTAAAGCTTTTTCAACTTGAACTTTACAAACATCTTTAGTTTTTCCAGCTTCTCTTTGCTCTAAAGTTTCACCAACACATAGTATTGGGTCTATTTCTACTTCTAAAGCTTTTAAAACTTTTTTGTTTACAGTTTCATCAGTTTCATTGAAGTACTGTCTTCTTTCTGAATGTCCTATTATAACATAGTCCATATCTATTTCTTTTAACATAAGAGGTGAAACTTCTCCTGTAAATGCTCCTTTTTCTTCAAAGTGCATGTTTTGAGCACCTATCTTTATATTTGTACCCTTAGTAGCTTCTTTTAAATCCTTCAATAAAGTAAATGGTGCACATATAACAGCTTCTGCCTTATCAGCATTAACTTTTCCTTTAACTTCATTTACAAATTCTAAAGCTTCCTTTATTGTTTTATGCATTTTCCAGTTTCCTGCAATTATAGGTTTTCTCATTTTACAATCTCCTCTATATAGTAGTTTATTTATTATCTAATGCTGCAATACCTGGTAATTCTTTACCTTCTAAAAATTCTAGTGATGCTCCTCCACCTGTTGATACGTGAGTCATCTTATCACCAAATCCTAATTGATTAACTGCTGCTGCACTATCACCACCACCAATTACAGTAGTTGCGTCAGTTAATTCTGCCATAGCTTTGGCTACTGATAGTGTTCCATTTGCAAAGTTTTCAAATTCAAATACTCCCATTGGTCCGTTCCATACTACAGTTTTTGATTCTTTTATAGCTTTTACAAAGTTTGCTATAGTCTTAGGTCCCATATCTAGTCCCATATAATCTTCTTTTACATTAGCATCTTCTGTTACTATTGGAGTTGCATCTGGTGCAAAGTGGTCTGCCATAACAACATCTACTGGCAATAATAAGTTAACGCCTTTTGCCTTAGCTTTTTCCATCATTTCTTTTGCATATTCTACTTTATCTATTTCAAGTAAAGATGTTCCTACTTCATAACCTTGAGCTTTTAAGAATGTATAAGCCATTCCTCCACCTATTATTAGATTATCAACTTTTTCTAATAGTTCATTTATAACAGCTAATTTATCAGAAACTTTAGCTCCCCCAAGTATAGCTGTAAATGGTCTTACAGGATTGGCAACAGCTTCTCCTAAGAATTTTAATTCTTTTTGAATTAAGTATCCGCAAACTCTCTCTTGTAAAAATTCTCCTGCTCCAACTGTTGAACAATGCGCTCTATGAGCAGTTCCAAATGCATCATTTACAAATATTTCAGCAAGTGAAGCTAATTCTTTAGAGTAGTTTTCTTCATTTTTAGTTTCTTCTTTTCTATATCTAGTATTTTCTAATAACACTACATCTCCGTTTTCCATTTTTTCAGTAGCTTTTTTTGCATTTTCTCCTACAACATTATCATCTGCTGCAAATACAACTTCTTTACCTAACATTTCAGATAATCTCTTTGCAACTGGTGCTAAAGATAATTCTGGTTTAGCTTCTCCCTTTGGTTTTCCTAAATGAGAACATAATATAACTTTTGCTCCTTTAGAAATTAAATATTGAATTGTTGGTAAAGCTCCGTTTAATCTATTTTCATCAGTAATTACACCATCTTGTAATGGTACATTAAAGTCACATCTCACTAATACTTTTTTCCCGCACACATCAATATCTTCTATAGTTTTTTTGTTTAGCATTGACATAAATATCTCTCCTTTTAATAAAGTAATTTTTTATTGCCAAGTATAATATAGTACATACTTTTACCCTATTAAATATATCATATTATCATATTTTTATATATAGTATGTAACATTATTTAGGTGTATTTTATATATTTTTTCTTAAAAAAAGTCCAGAGTCCGTAGTGTTAAACTACAAACTCGGACTTTGTCAATCTACTTTTCTATTTTCTAAAAGCTGACTATTTTGCTAATTGTGCAAAGTATCCTAAAGTTCTTATTAATTGAGAAGTATAAGACATTTCATTATCATACCAAGAAACAACTTTAACTAATTGTTTTCCATCTACTTCCATAACTTTTGTTTGAGTAGCGTCAAATAATGAACCGTAGCTTATTCCGATTATATCAGAAGATACTAACATTTCTTCAGTGTATCCGAAAGATTCGTTTGAAGCTTCTTTCATAGCTGCATTTATTTCTTCAACTGTAACATTTTTTCCTAATGTACAAACTAATTCAGTTATTGAACCAGTTACAACTGGTACTCTTTGTGCTGCTCCATCTAATTTTCCTTTTAATGCAGGTATTACTAAACCGATTGCTTTTGCAGCTCCTGTAGTGTTTGGAACTATGTTTCCAGCAGCAGCTCTAGCTCTTCTTAAATCACCTTTTGGATGAGGACCATCTAAAGTATTTTGGTCATTAGTATATGCATGTATAGTAGTCATTAATCCTTTTTCTATACCATATTTATCATTTAATACTTTAGCCATTGGAGCTAAACAGTTAGTTGTACAAGAAGCTCCTGATATAACTGTTTCAGAACCATCTAATATGTCACTGTTTGTGTTGAATACTATTGTTTTTAAATCTCCAGTTGCTGGTGCAGATATAACAACTTTTTTAGCTCCTGCTTGTATATGAGCTTCTGCTTTATCTTTAGAAGTAAAGAATCCTGTACATTCTAATACTATATCTACTCCTAATTCAGCCCATGGTAGGTCAGCAGGATTTCTTTCTGCTGTTACTTTTATTTCTTTTCCGTTTACTATAAAAGCACCTTCTTTAACTTCTATTTCACCGTTAAATCTTCCTTGAGCTGTATCATATTTAAATAAATGAGCTAACATTTTAGCATCTGTTAAGTCGTTTATTGCAACAACTTCAAACTTATCTTGTTGCTCCATCATTTTTCTTAATGCTAATCTTCCTATTCTTCCAAATCCATTTATAGCTACTTTAACCATTTTCGCTACCTCCTATAAAGTAAATGTATGTTGTCTAGCTCTGTGCTAGTTTTCGACTTTTATAATAATGACAATATCTTATAAGCACTTTCTTCATCTGTTACAAGAACCATGTTTTTATGCATATTTGATATGGCTAATAAGGCTTCTACTTTTTCTGTTCCTGCAAAGATTGCAATAGTTTCTTTTACTTCTTTAACTGTCTCTAAATCAATTCCAACAGTATTTAATTTATAAACTATTTCTCCATCTTTGTTGAAATAATATCCAAATGCTTCTCCAACTGCATTTTTAGATAATATCTCGTTAACTTTATCTTCTGGAAGTTTTCTTCTCTTTGCCATGACATCTGCTCTACCTATGCTGAAAACTAAAATGTCTGTTCTTTTAATATACTCCAAAGTTGTCTTAATCTCTGGCACTTGGCTAAGAGTTTTCATTGCACTCTCGTCCAATTCATCTGGTATATGTAAAAGTTTGCAATTAGAGTGTAATTTCTTACTTACTGAAGCAACTATACTATTAGACTGCATCTCTACATCAGTTCCCATACTTCCTCTAGCTGGCACTATTGTAGAGTTTGGATATCTCTTATCAGTTTTAATAACATTTGAAAACTCTAACATAGTGCTTCCCCCTGTTATTGAAACTATATCTCCATCTTTTAAAATACCTAAGAAATACTCGCATCCATATCTAGTTACATCTTTTAATAAGCTTCCATTTTCATCACAGCTTCCAGGAACTAGTATTACCTTTTTTATTCCAAGCTTTTCTCTGACCCTATCTTGTAACTTAGACAATCCCATGATGTCACTCATGATGTCTTTAAGTTTATCTAATAAATCAGAACCTTCTTTAGTGATAGTCATTCCAGATACAGCAACATCTATAAGTCCTTGTTCTTTTAAAAACTCTGTTTCTGACCTAATTATTCTTTCACTAATTTCTAATACATTTGATAAAGTTCTTCTACCTATTGGTTCACTTAAAGATATTTGTCTTAAAATAGAGTATCTTCTTTCCATAAGTTCAATTGCCTGTGGAATTAGTTTCTTTTGAATTTCTAATAAGTTCTTCATAACATACTCCTTATTGCTTTCCTTTAGGGACTTTTTTTGTCCCTAGTGTTTATTTAAGTCCCACAAGATAATTTTATTTTATAGGATTTGCGTATAGATTTCAATAGTTTTTCAAAAACTTTTTTATTTTTTTGTTTTATAGCAATTTCTCCACCATTTTCAAAGTACAGTATTTTTTATTTTTTATATAATATTTTTTCCATATATTTTTTGGTTTTTATTCTAATATTTTTGGCTCAATCTTGTATGTTCTACTCTGCTAGATTCTATATGTCTTTGTTTTTATACTTTATGTTTTTATTTTTATGCTCTTAAAATTAACAATAACAGTTTATTTATCTCTGTATTTTTTTGACTCTAGTTATCGTTCTAATTCCTGATTTTTCCTAATATTTAATTTTATTTCTAATACTTTTCTTTCCAATACTTAAATTCATTTGTATAATGCTCATTTGTATTTTAATTAGCATTTCCCCTCATTTTACTGATACTTCTTTCTCTTTTCACTAATATTCTTTTCTCTTACTTGAAGACAAAATTCCTAATTCTTCACGATACTTGGCAACTGTTCTTCTTGCAACATTGATTCCTTTTTCTTTTAATAGCTTAGATATATGGTCATCACTTAAAGGTTTCTTTTTATTTTCGTCTTTTATTGTTTCCTTTATAATTTTTTTTATGCTTGTACTAGATGCCATTTCATGATTTTCAGTTTCAATAGCACTACTGAAAAAGTACCTAAATTCATATACTCCAAAAGGTGTCAGCATATATTTCCCATTTACACCTCTACTTATAGTAGATTCATGAAAATCTAATTTTTCTGCTATGTCTTTCATTTTTAAGGGCTTTATATATTTTGTTCCTTTTCTCAAAAACTCATCTTGAGCTTTTACTATTTCTTCTGCAATTTTAAGTACTGTAGTCTTTCTACTTTCTATATTTTTCATAAGCCCTGTTGCCGAATTTAGTCTTTCTTTTATAAATTCTTTTGCACTTTCGTCAGACTGTGAATTTTTTAGTATGTCTTTATAATAACTGTTTATTTTTATTTGATAGGAGTCTTTTTCATTTAAATACACAATAAATTCATCATCAATTTTTTCAACTGTTACATCTGGTTGTATATATACACTTTTTTCTACTGAACAGGTTCTTCCTGGCTTAGGGTCTAATGTTTTAATTATATTTATTAGTTCAACACATTTTTGTAGTGACATATTGTACTTCTTGCTTATCTCTTTATATTTATTATTTGCAATTAAATTTAAGTCTTTTGTAACGATTTCCTCTAAAATTTCATTATATATTCCTAAGCTTGCCATTTGAATCATCAGACATTCTGAAAGACTTCTTGCACCTACTCCACTAGGTTCCAACTGCTGAACACTAATCAAGCATTTTTCAAAAAGTTCCTCATCTATCTTTAAAGTATCAACAATTACTTTTTCCTCAGTTCTCAAATATCCGTCCTCATCTAAGCTATCAATTATATACTCACAGACTTCCATTTGTTTATCTGTTAGCTTATATAAGCTTATCTGAAACTTCAAATCCTCATATAAATTTGACGAATATTTAACTAAATTTTCTAGATTAACTTCATTGTCAGGGTTATAACTTATTTCTGTTCTATCTAAACGTCTTGATTTTTCCATATCTTTTATATATTCTTCCCAATTTATCTCCCCACTTTTCTCAACTTCGACTAATGGGTTATTCTCTGCTTCCCTTTTAATCTCTTCTTCTAACTCCAACTTACTCATATTTAATATTGATAATGATTGCTTAAGTTGTGTAGTCATGATTAGCTTCTGAGACTGAGTTAACTCTAGACTATTATTAAAATTCATTTTGCTCACCTCTCAATTTTATTAAACTTATTTTATAAAAGAAAAACCCTCCTGTATATGTATATTCTATCATTTAAAATATACCTTATGCAAAAGGGTTTTTTTTATTTACAATTTAATTGATTTTTTTTATTTAATATTTATTTTTTTGTTATTTTTTTTTACTATATGGCGTATTTTGAAGTGGTAGTTCAGTTCTAAACTCTTTATCAAATACATAATAGGCATTTTGCACTGCTGGTGCAGTGGGAACTGTACAAATCTCTCCTACTCCTTTTGCACCATATGCCAATAAATCTTTGTTTTTTTCAACTATTACGGCTTGTATTTCTGGTATATCTGTAGATTTAAATAAGCCTAATGTACCAAATTTAGCTGTAGGTACAGAGTTGACTACTGGGTAATCCTCTGTTAAGGCATATCCAAGGCCCATAACAACTCCACCTTCTATTTGCCCCTCTAAACTGATTGGGTTTATAGCTCTTCCTACGTCATGTGCTGCTACTACTTTTTCTAATTTTCCATTTTCATCTAGCATTACAACTTGTGTTGCGTATCCATAAGCTACATGGCTTACTGGATTTTCTTTATCAGAACCCATTTTGTCTGTAACACTTGCATATTCTCCGTAAAATTCTTCTCCCTCTAAATCAGATAATGCTTTTCCAGTTGCTAAAGCTTCTTTTAATTTAATTGATGCAACCTTAGTAGCCTCCCCTGTAAATACTGTCTGTCTTGAAGCTGTAGTATTACCAGAATCTGGTGTCAAGTGAGTATCTGGAACTTCATGCACTATGTTTTCAGGTAGTAAATTTGCAGTTTCACAAACTACTTGAGTCATAACCGTACCAAGACCTTGACCTATACAAGAGGCACTTGTTCTTATATGAACTTTACCATCTTTTATTACCAGTCTACATCTTCCCACATCAGGTATCCCAACTCCTACACCACTATTTTTCATTGCACAAGCTATACCTGCACGTGGGTGTTTTTCATACTCTTCTTTTACAGCTTCTAATGTTTCTGCCATTGCTGTTCCTTCATCTGCAAATTGACCATTTGGTAAAACTTGACCAGGTCTTATTGCATTTTTATATCTTATTTCCCAAGGTGATATTCCAGCCATTTCAGCAAGTAAATTTAGATTACATTCTGTAGCAAAACAACTTTGTGTAACTCCAAAACCTCTAAATGCTCCTCCAGGAGGATTATTAGTATATACTGCTGTTCCAGTTATATCAATATCCTGATAATTGTATGGTCCTGCTGCATGAGTACATAATCTTTGCAATACTGGTCCTCCAAGAGATGCATAAGCACCTGTATCAGATATTATAGTTGCTTTCATACCTGTTAGATATCCATTTTCATCACATGCTGTTGTAAATTCCATTTCTGTAGCATGTCTTTTTGGATGAACAATTATACTTTCTTTTCTAGTAAGCTGTACTTTTACAAATCTCTTTGTGTGGTATGCAAGTAAGGCTGCATGGTGTTGAACACTCATATCTTCTTTTCCACCAAATCCGCCTCCTACCATCTTATTTATCACTCTTACTTTTTCATGTGGTAATCCTAACATATCTGCACATTCATGTTGAGTAGCAAACACACCTTGGTCTGTTGAGTAAATTATTACTCCATCTTCTTCATAAGGACCTGCTACTGCACATTCAGGTTCTAAAAATGCATGTTCTGTTGCAGGTGTAGTGTATTTTTTAGTTACAACGTATTTTGAGTTCCTTATTTTTTCTTCAGCATTTCCTCTTACTAAATGTTCCTTAACAAGTACATTACCTGTTTCATGTATATTTGGAGCATCTTCTTTAAGAGCCTCTGCTGTAGTACTTAAAGGTGTCAATTCTTCATAATCTATCTTAACTAGTTTTTTCGCTTCTTCTAATGCTTCTCTAGTTTCTGCTGCTACTAAAACTATTCCATCTCCTAAGTATCTAGTTATTTCACCTTCTGGAATTAAAGTATCCCAATCTTTCTTTAAGTGACCTACTTTTATAGTTCCTGGAATATCTTTAGCTGTAAGAACTGCAACAACTCCTGGGTAAGCTTTTGCTTCTTCTATATCTATCTTTTTAACTAATGCTCTTGGATATTTGGCTCTAACTGCTGAACCATAAATCATACCTTCTAATCTTATATCATCTACATATTCAGAGTATCCAAGTGTTTTGCCTACTGCATCAACTCTATGAAGACTTTCACCAACTAGACCTTTGCAGTTTACTTTTGGCACATCTATATCTTCTCTAAATATCTTTGCTGCCAAACTCACAGCTTTAATTATTTTTACATAACCTGTGCATCTACATATATTACCTTTTAAAGCTTTTTTTATGTCATCTTCAGTAGGATTATTATTAACGTCTATAAGCGCTTTTGAACTAATTACCATACCTGGGATGCAAAATCCACATTGAACAGCTCCTTGGCTGGCAAAAGAATATGCAAAAACATCTCTTTCTCTTTCTGATAATCCTTCTATAGTTGTTATATTTTTCCCAGCTAATTTATCAGTTTTAAATACACATGCTTTAGTTGCTTTACCATCTATTATGACCATACAAGTTCCGCAAGCACCTTCTGAACATCCATTTTTAACTGAAGTTATATTCATATCTTCTCTAAGGAAGTCTAAAAGTTTTTTGCCTTCTTTTGCAACAACTTTCTCTCCATTTAATATAAATTCTACCATTCTCTAGCCCCCTCTGTTAGACGCCTTTTTATATATCTCCCACTTGGAGTATTACAAATTAATTCTCCCTCTCTAACAACTTCTTTTCCTCTTAAATAAACATGTTCTATTTGACAATTTACTTCATAACCTTCATAAGGCGTATAATCTACATTTTGTAATTGTTTTTTTGCTTCTATTTTAGATTTTTTATTTGGATTTAAAACTAATATATCTGCATCACTACCTATTTCTATAGTTCCTTTTTCAGGATACATTCCAAATAGTTTGGCGGCATTAGTCGATGTTACTTCTACCATCTTGTTGATAGATATTTTATTTTTACAGACTCCATATGTGTATAAAAGACTCATCCTATGTTCCACCCCTGGCGAACCATTAGGAATTTTACTGAAATCGTTTATTCCAAGTTCCTTTTGCCCCCTATAATTAAAAGAACAGTGGTCTGTACCTATAGTATCTATTTGATTATTTAAAATAGCATTCCATAAAATTTCATTATTTTCTTTATCCCTTAAAGGTGGTGACATTACATATTTAGCACTTTCAAATCCTTCTAAATCATATAATTCATCACTTAATAGAAGGTATTGAGGACAAGTTTCAACTATCACATCTACTCCTCTTTGTTTAGCTTTTAGAACTTCTTCCAAAGATTCTTTACAACTTAGGTGAACAACGTACACCTTAGAATTTGCCACTTCTGCTATCTTCATCAGTCTTGAAGTTGCTTCTGCTTCTAATATAGCTGGTCTAGTTAATTGATGATATTTTGGAGATAGATTATTTTCTGCTTTTGCTTTATCCACAAGTTCACATATTATATCCCCATTTTCACAATGGAATCCAATAATTCCTCCTACCTCTTCTGCTTTTCTCAAAGCTTCAAAGATGACACCATCATCAACTTGAAGGCTTCCTTTATATGCCATATACAATTTAAATGAAGATACTCCCTCTTTCACCATGTCTTCCATTTCATTACAAACTGAAGCATTCCAATCTGTTATAGCCATGTGAAAACCATAGTCTGAATAAGATTTATCTCTAGCTTTTTCATGCCATTCATCTAATCCTTCTTTTAAAGAACAACCTCTAGATTGTGTAGCAAAATCTAAGATAGTAGTAGTACCTCCAGCTATTGCAGCTTTTGTTCCTGTTTCAAAATTATCTGCTGTCTTAGTAGTTCCTGTATCTAAATCAAAGTGAGTGTGTGTATCTATACCTCCTGGTATAATATAAGAATCACTAACATCAACTACTTCATCATTTTCTTTTGATATATCAACACCTATATCAACTATTTTCTCATTTTCTATTCTTACATCTGCACAGTAAGTTTTTTCACTTGTTACTACTTTCCCACCTTTTAAAACAATTCCCATATAGACTCCACCTTACTTATAACGTATCAATTTATTTTATCTGAAGAAATTAACTTAAAGTAATTTGATTAGAGAACTTATACACAGTAAATTTATATTTAGATTAAACCATTATTTAATTAAACTAATGTTTAGTTAAATCAACGTCATAAAATTATTAACTTCACGTTGTATTGTTAATGTATAAACTTGCTTATCTAATATATTTTATTATCTTAATATATTTATTACTCTAAGTTAATTACTAAAATTCTATATAATTATTATTCATTAACAGCTTCTACTTGATTGTAGCAAATACTTAAAGCACCTTTTGGACATCTAGTTACACATAATCCACAACCAAAGCACTTATCCACATCTATATTTAATTTATCTGTCACTTCTAAAGCTTCATATACACAGCTTGTTACACATTGTTTACATTTGATACACTTATTATCATCTACAACTGGAGCCACTGCATGAGTTCTAAATCCTCTAGCTGCCATTTTCTTATGAGTTAATCCTTTGATTTCATTAACATCAGCATATCCATTTTCATCTAAGAAATCATTTAATTCTTTAGCAATTTTTCCATATATAGAAGGCCCTTTAAGGATTGCTTCTGTACATACTTGAACAGCACTTGCTCCTGCCATCATCATTTCAGCTACATCTTTTCCACAAGTTATTCCACCAACACCTATAATTGGTATATTTACAACTTGAGAAGCTTCATATATACATCTTATTGCTAATGGTCTTATAGGAGCTCCTGATAACCATCCATATCCTGCTTTACTTCCCATTATAGGGTATCCTGTGTTTACATCTATTGCCATACATGGTCCAAATGAGTTTATCATTACAAGTCCATCTGCTCCTGCTTCTTCAACAGCTTTTGCAATAGTTTGAATATCAGTATGAGGACTCATTTTCATAAATACTGGTACATCTAAAACAGTTTTTGCAGCTTTTAAAGCATTTACTATTGGAGCAACATCTGTGCCTACATAATGAGTTGATAATTCAACTGCATCTGCGTAAGGTTTTACTAAAGGTGCAACCTCAGCTATTTGTTCTGCTGAATATCCCATACTTACTATTACTGGAAGACCTGCTGCTTTTACTTTTTTGTATTCTTCTTCTATCCATTGTTCTTTTGGAAGCTCTGACCATAATTCTGTATTTAAGAAACCACTGTTAGTTTTTGCCATACATGGTCTTGGTACATCTGCTGGTAACACAGATATAGTTTTTGTACATATAGCTCCTGCTCCACCTTTTGCTGCCTCTTGACAGAGATCACCATCTTTTGCTCCAGGACCTGCCGCTGTCATAACTGGATTTAAGAATTCCATTCCATATAAATTAACTTTTAAATTAGCCATATTATTATCTCTCCCTTAATTAAATATATTTTTTAATATTTAGCTTAGATACTCTTTTATATATGTTGCTTTTCATTTATTTCTTCCTATTTTGCTTCTTCAGTCTTAGGAGCTTTTTCCTTTTTTGAACCTAATTCATTGAAGAAGATATTCAAAAGTACTGCTGATAAACTTCCTGTTGTTATTCCACTGTGGAATATCGTTTGCACCCAAGTTGGAAAATTATGATAGAAATCAGGATTTGTCAGTGGTATCATAGATAACCCAACACTAACTGCTACTATCACTCCATTTTTAGTTCCATCAAATTTTACTTTACTTAGAGTTTTTACTCCTCCAACCATTACCATTCCAAACATTGCAAATCCTACTCCACCAAGAACAGGCTTAGGTATTGCTCCTATTATTGCTGCAAACTTTGGTAAGAAACCAAGTACTAGCAATATTACCCCTGCATAAACTGCAATAAATCTTGATTTTATACCTGTAAGTCCAACAATTCCTGTATTTTGACCAAACGGAGTTATTGGAAATGAATTGAATATTCCAGATAAAGCTGTAGATATTCCATCTCCAAATAGACCTCTTTTAATATTTTTACCAGTTACCTCTTTGTCTACCATTTCGTGAATAGCTATCATATTACCAACTGATTCTGTCATAAGTACTAACATAATTAAGCATAATGATAATATTGCAGATGGTTCAAATCTAGGCATTCCAAATTTTAAAGGTACATTTAAGTTAAGCCAACCAACTCCACTTACTGCACTAAAATCAGCCATTCCAACTGCCATAGAAAGTAATGTACCAAGTACTATACCTACCAATATCGCTGTACTATTCCAAATTCCTTTTAAGAACTTAAATGAAAGTAAAGTTATAGCCAATACTGCTAAAGCTAATGCTAATGAGTTTGGTTCAACCGCTTCCAATTTGTTGTCAGTTATCCACTTTATCCCAACTGGGAATAGTGAAATACCTATTACCATAACAACTGTTCCAGTAACTACACTAGGGAAGAATCTTATTAGTTTTTCAAATACTGGAGCAAGTAATATACAAAACAGTCCAGCTACTATTACAGAGCCAAATACTGTCTGTATTGCAACTTGAGAATCACTGTATGATGAGGCTATTGCTGTCATACCTGCCACAGCGGCAAAACTAGTTCCTTCAATTACTGGTATTTTAGCGCCTACAATATTTCCTATACCAACACTTTGTATGAGTGTTCCTATACCTGCCATAAACAAGCAAGCATTTATTAAAAAAACAATACTAGCATGATCTAGTCGTGCAGCACTTCCTATCATCATAGGAACTGCTACCGCTCCTGCACACATTGCTAAAACGTGCTGTAGTGAAAATACCCAGGATTTGGATACAGGTAACCTTTCATCTACTGGAGCTATTTTAGGGCTTTCATTTTGAGACATGTTGGGTCTCCCTTCTATATTTAGTTTAATATTCTATTCCATATATTTTTTATCTATATACTTCATTTAAATTCTACTTTTGTCTAAGTTTTATTTTTAAAACTTATATTCTTCTCTCTTACTTGTATATCAATATCAATTATTTAGATTCTATTCCATAGGTTCTGACTTAGTTCTCTACTCTTAGCTAGAATACTTTCTTCATCAATGTTTACCAATTTTCTGTCTTTCATAAGTACTTTTCCATTTATAATAGTTGTATCCACGCTTCTTCCACTCATTCCAAATATGATGTGTCCCCCTATTGTGTTTTCTGTCAATGGAGTATGTGGTGTATAATCAACTACTATGACATCCGCATAAGCACCTTTTTTAAGTATGCCTAGGTCATTTTTATAATAAGACTTTGCTATTTTTTTATTGTTATCAAATAACATTGTTTGTGATTCTCCAAATCCAACTCTTGGGTCACTTAAGTGGTGTTTATGAATTATATTAGCAACCTTTAACGATTCAAACATATCACTAGTGTATCCGTCAGTTCCTAGACCTACTGTAACACCTCTTTTTAGTAATTCTATTGCAGGAGAACATCCAACTGCATTTCCCATATTAGATTCTGGATTATGAACTACAAATGTATTTGTTTTATTTAAAAGATTGATTTCATCTGTACTTATATATATACAATGAACTGCTATAGTCTTTTCTTTTAGAACACCAAAATCATTAAATCTTTCTAAAACTCTTTTTCCATATTTATCTACATTATATTGTAAGTCTGCTAATCCTTCAGCAACATGTACATGATAACCTGTATCAAGACCAGCCATTTCTGAGGCACACTTATTTAATGTATCATCAGACAATGTAAATGCAGCATGAAGACCAAACATTCCCTTTATCATGTCTGTATCATCTTTTTGAGCATATTTTATGAAATTTACATTTTCATTGATACCTTGTTGTATTGTATCTCCACCATCTCTATCAGATACCTCATAACAAAGGCATGTTCTTATTCCCAAATCTTTTGCAACATCTGATATTGTAAATAAACTACCTTCAATTGCATTTGGACTTGCATGATGGTCATAAACTGTTGTGACACCATTTTTTATACATTCTATATAAGTTGCATATGCACTGTATTTTGTATCTTCTAGTGTAAGTTGTTTATCAAGTCTCCACCATAAATTGTTTAATATTTCTAAAAAATTTTCAGATGGTTTTCCTGGAACTGCCATACCTCTAGCAAATGAACTGTATATATGCATATGTGAATTTATTAGACCAGGCATGATTATCTTCTTGCCTGCATCTATAAATTCATGTCCTGGATATTTCGCTTTCATTTCCTCAGTAGTACCTATATCTTCAATCAGATTGTCATTTATTACAACACATCCATCTTCCATATAGGGATTTAAAGAATCTTGGCTTATTAGCCTCCCATTCCCCACTAAAATCATAAATTTATTCCTCCTTAAAGCTAAGATTTAATTTTTAAGTACTTTTCCTGCTTTAATTTTATTGTATTTTCCTTCTTCAACAACACAATTTCCATTTATAATTACATAATCTATACCTGTCGGATATTGCATGGAATTGATAAAATCATCACATCCACTAACAGTATCCTTGTCAAATATAACTAAGTCTGCAAAATATCCTTCTTTTAGTTCACCTCTATCTTTTATACTAAAGCTTACTGCTGCTTTTTTAGTCATTTTATAAACAGCTTCTTCAACTGTTAGTACATTTAATTCTCTAACATATCTTCCTAGTATTTTAGGGAAAGAACCATATGCTCTTGGATGTGGCTTACCTGCTAAAAGACCATCTGTACATACATTTTGCTCGTCTCTTTTCATAAAACCTATTATATGTTCTTCCAAGCCATAGAAATCTACCATTCCAACTGCATTTTCTTCTTCTTTCAATAAATCAAACGTTGCATCTAACGGGTCTTTACCTCTCATCTTTCCAATTTCTAGCAGGCTCTTACCAATTGTATCTTGATTTTTTTCTGTCTTTACACTTGTTACAAAGATTTGGTCTATTCCAGCAAATTCTATAAAGTTATCCCAACCTTCGATTCCATTTGCTATATCTTTTTTCATTTTTGCTCTTTCGTTTTCATCACTTAATCTTTCTATTAATTTATCAGTTCCTCCTGAATGTGCCCATGGAGGTAAAACTACTCCAAGCATTGTACTTCCAGCTGCATAAGGATATTGGTCAAATGATACTCTTATACCTTCTTTTTCTGCTTTTTCTAAAAGTTCTATAACTTGAGGTATATACTTCCAATTTGATTTACCACAAACCTTAAAGTGTGAGAAGTGAACTTTTACTCCTGATTGCTTTCCAATTTCTATAATTTCTTCCATTGATGTTAAAATTGTATCTGCTTCACTTCTTTGATGAACCACAAATACTCCATCGTATTTTGCTACTACTTTACACATCTCTATAATTTCTTCTGTCAATGAATACGCACAAGGTATATATATAAGTCCAGTTGATAATCCTATAGCTCCTGCCTTTAATTCTCTTTCTGTGATTTCACACATCTTTTGAATTTCCTCTTTAGTGGCAGGTCTATCTTCAAGCCCCATTGCTTCCATTCTTACATTTCCATGAGGTACTAAATAGGTTTCATTTAACCCTACCCCATTTTCATCCATCATTTTTAAATAGTTTTCTGTTGTTTCATATTTCCAATCAATTTCATCACTTTCACCATCTAGGCCTGCTAAATTTTTTCTCCAAGAAGATATATGCTCTTGAGGTAGAGGGGCCATAGATATTCCATCTTGGCCCAACACTTCTGTTGTAATTCCCTGTCTAATCTTTACCTCATTATATGGATTAACCAAAATCACTAGGTCTGAATGGCTATGAGTATCTATGAAACCTGGACATATAACTCTACCTTTTGCATCTATAACTTTGTCAGCTTCTTCGTTTAAATCCTGTGATATTTTTAATATTTTTTCGTTTTCTATTAAAATATCCCCTTCATATGCTGGTGTTTTATTTCCATCTACTATAAGCCCATGTTTTATTAAAGTTCTCACAAAACCATCTCCTAATTATTTTTTATAAACTGATTTTAATATTCCATAATATCCTTCTGCACCTTTGAATAATTGGTCTAACTCTATATGTTCATCTATTGTATGAGCAAGATTTTCTCTAGAAGGACCAAATCCTATAGTTCTTATTCCAGCCTCACCTGCATAATGGCTTCCATTTGTACAGAATGAGTATTGAGTTATTTCTGAATCTATTCCAGCTTCTTTTAATCCTTTGTATGCTGCTTGAACAAATTCATCATCTTCATCGTATAACCAACCTGGGAAGAATCTTTCACTTTCTATAGTATTCCCTGTATAACATTCAGCTTTTTCAGATGCATAAGAAACTTTTGCATTTAATTCTGAGTCTTCTTTCATCATTTCATCTAATAAGGCTTGTATTGGAGCTAGTACTCCTTCTCTTGTTTCTCCAACTAATAATCTTCTATCAAAAGTAGCTTTACAATAATCTGGCACCACTGATGCACCTGGATATGGAGAAGATTTTATATCTGTTAAAACTAATATTCCATCACCTAAAACTGGATGAGTTGGAGGTACTAATTGTTGTATTCTTTGAATTACATTAGCCATTTTATAAACTGCGTTTATACCTTTTTCTGGGTTAGCAGAGTGAGCTGGTTTACCAAAAGTTTCTACAACTATTTCTCCTCTACCTCTTTGACCAATCTTTAAGTTTAGTTCTGAAGATTCTCCGATTACAACATAATCAGGTTTAACAGCTTTACTTATTTCTCTAGCTGAAACTCCTTCAAATATTTCTTCATGAACAACTCCTGCTACATATAATTCACCTTCGAAGTCTTTATTAGTATCTTCTGCAAAGTATGAAACAGCCGCCATCATAGCACTTACTTGACCCTTCATATCAGAAGTTCCTCTACCATATATTTTTCCATCTACTATTCTTGCTTCAAAAGGAGGAACACTCCACTTACTTGCATCTGGAACTGGAACTGTATCTATATGCCCATCAAATAATATTTTTTTCCCTGGTTTGTTTCCTTTTATGCATCCTATTATATTTCCATATCTATCTCTTGACCAGCTGTCAAAACCTAGCATAGCAAAATTTTCTTCAATTGCCTTTACTACATTTTCTTCTTGACCTGAATAACTAGCATTTCTTATTAAATCTTGGCATACTTCAGTTAATTGTTTTTTTCTTATTTCATTTAACATTTTGATATTCCCCCATATAATTTTTAATTTATTGATGCTTCACTTTATTTATTGTTATTTTACTTATTTACTTATTAATATTTCACTTATTAAACTTTTATTTATTTTTTATTTTAAATTTTTTATTTACTTTGGTATTCTCCATTCCAAACTATATCTTTATATTTGTCTGGGTCAGTGTCTCCTTCTGTACTTATTAATAATACTTTAGAGTTTTCATCTAATTTCAAAGCCTCTCTTAAATCTTTTAAATCTTCACTTTCAAGTATTGAAACTAATGCTCCAGTTGTAACTGCTCCAGATTCTCCAGAGATTACTTTTTCATCTCCTCTTAGAGGATTTCCTAAAACTCTCATACCTTTAGCAGAAACCCAGTCTGGTGCTGAAACGAATGCTGATGAATAATTTTTTAATACTTCAAATCCTATAGTATTTGGTTCTCCACAAGCAAGACCTGCCATTATAGTTGGCATATCTCCACCTACAAATCTTGGTTTTCCATCTCCTGCTTCTGCTGATTTATAGTAACAATCTGCCTCATCAGCTTCTACTACTACTGTTATTGGGCATTCGTCATATATTGAAGCAACATATCCTTGAACTGCACCAGCAAGCGAACCAACTCCTGCTTGCACAAATACATGCGTTGGTCTATCTACTCCATATTCTTTTAATTGTTCTATAGCTTCTTTAGCCATAGTTCCATATCCTTGCATTATCCATGCTGGTATTTCTTCATATCCATCCCATGCTGTATCTTGAACCATTACTCCATGGTCATCAGCTTCTGCATAATCATTAGCTAATCTTACTGCATCATCATAATTTAAGTCTGTTATACTAGCATCTGCACCTTCTCCCTTGATTTTATTTAATCTAAATTCAGAAGAACCTTTTGGCATTAATACAACAGATTTTTGACCTAATTTATTAGCTGTCCAAGCAACTCCTCTACCATGATTTCCATCTGTAGCTGTAAAGAAAGTTATTTCTCCTAACTGGTCTTTTATTTCTTTTGAAGTTAATTTTTCATATCCTAACTCTGATATATCTTTATTTAATCTTTGAGCTAAGTATTTACCCATAGAGTAAGAACCACCCAAAACTTTAAATGCATTTAATCCAAATCTATAAGATTCATCTTTAACATATATTCCGCTAACTCCTAATAATTTTGCTAAGTTATCTAATTTAACTAAAGGAGTTTTTTCATATTGTGGAAAACTCTCATGAAATGCTTTAGCTTTTGCAATTTCTTCGTCCTTTAAAAATTCAATTCCTTTTTCTTTTTCCTCTGCTTTAGGTAAGTTATTTAATTTCCATTTTATTTCTCTCATTTATTTTATATTCCCCTTTCAAATTTTTCGATGTCATTATTAATTTTTTATCTTTGTGTCTTTATATAAAGCAATTACTGTGCCAATATTATTTATTCTAAAAATATTTTTTTTATGTTGGAATTACATACTTTTTTCAAATTTATTTAAATGTTGTAAAATCTGAGTGTGAAAAATAAGATTTATAAAAGAAAAAATTCTCATATTGGGAAATTTTTATCAATACGAGAATTATCATTTCGAGAAACCGTTTCTTTGTTTTTATTTTCCTTTATTATGCTTTTACTTTTCTATATGTCTGTTATTTTGTCTTGTATATTACTATTTTTACCTTCTATATTTATATTGTTATAACCTTCTATATTTTATGTTTTTATTTTAGCTTTCTATAATACTGTTATTTTTATGTTTTACATATTTGTACTTTATAAGCTCAAACTTTTATTTTCTATTATTTATACTGACTCAATATCTTACAAGCTTATAATTTTATTTTTATATAGTATTATTACTATATTAGTCTCTTCTAGTGACACTTCTATTATAGAGGCTTTATTTTTATTGACCTACAAATCACATTGCCATACATTTAAAACTATTTTCTATGTTTAATTTATTGTTGTTCCTCTTCTAGTTTTCTGTATAATGTAGCTAAACCTATCCCTAAATCTTTTGCTATTTTCTTTTTTGTCTTTGTATCTCTTCCATATTTATTTAACAACTTATGTATGTAAGTTAACTCCAATTCTTTAATTGAAAGTATTTTTTCTTGGTTTTCTACTATTCCCCCGACTATATCATCTTCAAACTTTTTTACCTCATTATTACTCTTAAAACTATTTCCTTCAATATTATAATAGTTCAAAATATCTAATGGAAGCATATCTTTATAGATTATTCCATCTTCTCCAACTAAATTCATCATATATTCAACTGCATTTTCTAATTCTCTTATATTTCCCGGCCAATTATAATTAACCAACATATTCATTACATTTTTTTCTATTTGATTCAATTTTATATCTAATTCTAAAGAATACTTGGAAACAAATTTCATCATTATAGTTTCAATATCATCTTTTCTTTCCCTAAGAGGTGGCAAATTTATAGGAATTACGTTTAACCTATAGTACAAATCATCTCTAAACTTACCTTCATTCACCAACTTAAGTAAGTTTTTATTCGTTGCAGCAATTACTCTTATATCTAAATCTATAAGTTTATTTGAACCAATTCTTGCAAATTTTCTTTCCTGCAAAACTCTAAGTAACTTTGCTTGTAAAGGCATAGATAAGTCTCCCATTTCGTCAAGAAATATGACCCCTTCATTTGCAAGTTCAAACTTACCAACCTTACCTCCACTACTAGCCCCACTAAATGCACCTTTTATATAGCCAAATAACTCACTTTCAAGAAGGTTTTCTGGAATAGCAGCACAGTTTATAGCAATAAATGGCTTATTCCATCTACTTCCTTCAGCATGTATAGCTCTAGCAATTAGCTCTTTCCCTGTACCACTTTCACCAGTTATAAGAACTGTTGAATTTGACTTTGCTAATTTCTTAGTTCTCTCTTTAACTTTCACCATTGATTCTGAGTTCCCAATTATAGACTCTATATCACTATTTCCCCATCCACTATTGACTTTCCCATGTCCTTTATGGTTTATATATGTCTTATCAAATATAATTATCTTGTCATATTGATTTATATATGGATATACAGGAATTATTTTGGCATTTATATTATAAATTTTGTTATCAATATCAATTTCTAGTAATTCATGTCCATTTGAAGAAGATTCAACAGATACTATTTTTACTGTATTTTCTATTATATCTTTTCCAATATCTAATTTTTTCAAAGCAATATTGTTTATATAAGATATTTTGCTATTTATATCTAATATAACAACACCTTTTTCAACATTTTCAATTATTTCTATCATCATGTTCATTTTTCTACTGCTACTTTTTGACACTTCATGTTCTTCTATCTTCATAGAAATTAAATCGCATATATGATTGACAAACTTCAAATAATTATCTATTTTTGCACTTATTTCTACTTTTTTAGTTTTATCTGTACTAATAGCGCCAATTACTCCTATAGTACGATTATTATATTTTATTGGAACTGCTATTATTACTTTATTTAGGCATTTCATGTAATGGGAACATTCTATACAAAGCTGATTATCACATATATCTAATACGACTAATTCCTGACCTGTCTGTATAACTTTATCATAAAGAAAACCTTCAGTAACAACGCTTTCATTTATTTTTGATTTATACAGACCTGTGCCACTAATTCTTATTAATCTATCATCAACTATTTCAATATCTACATCTAACACGCTAGCTACTGTTTCAGTGTATTTTATCATTTCCTGTTGAAATTCTTTTAATTTACTTACCATAGTTTCCCCCATTAGAATTTAATTTACTAAATTATCAGTTTAGCTATATTTTAACATATAGTTAATTTTTAAAATATATATAAAACATTACTTATTTATATATTTACATTGAAATACATAATAATAATTATAAAAAGATTGTTTTATATTAGGATTACTTTAATTATAATACACAAATAATAAAATAAAAAAAGCTTTCCTCCTATAACAAATATATTTTTGGCACAAAAATATATGTTATATAAGAAAAGCTCAATAGTTAAATATTTAGATAGATTTTTATATAGACTTTTTTAATATAAACTTTTTAATTGTAGACTTTTTTTATTAGTTTTTAATTTTCATTAGTTTTGTCATTGGTTTTATTATTATAATACTGCCATTGCTTCAATTTCTAAAACTGCATCTTTTGGTAATTGAGCAACTTGTACACATGATCTTGCTGGTGGATTTTCTTTAAAATATGTAGCGTACACTTCATTAATATCATTAAAATCTTTTAAATCTTTTACGAAAACTGTAGTTTTAAATACTTTATCCATAGTTGTACCAGCTTGTTCTAGTATTGCTTTTACATTGTCTAAAGAAGCTTTTGTTGCTTCTTTTGGGTCAGATACTAACTCGCCTGTCTTCATGTCTATTGGAAGTTGACCTGATGTAGAAACTATATTTCCAACTTGTATTGCTTGAGAATATGGTCCAATTGCTCCTGGAGCTTTCTCTGTAGCTATTACTACTTTTGACATGATTTCACCTCCTATTATTAAGTTATATTTACAGGAAAATAAAATTTCCTAAACACCAATATTAATATGAACCTCTAGACAAGAAATCAAGTCCAAAGTTTCAAATAATCAATACTCAGATTATTATATTTATTTGTGTTCATGTTAATATTTATTAAAGCAATTAGCATGCCAATTTCTTTTTATTCATAAAACTTTATAGAACCACTTAAAACACCTAAATTGAAACCTTTCCATAAAAAATAATCCGAAAATAGTTTTTTTATAGTACTAATTTTTTTCTCATATCTGGAATTTTACCAACTTGAGAATTCTTGTTTTGAGAATTTGCGAATTTTATTTAAATAGTTCTAAAGTTTTAAGTTATTATGCTATCATGTATGAAAAAACTATGGTTGACAATCCTACTGCTACAAATAGCAACACTTTAATCCAGACCTTATTTACTTTTGTTATCATAGAACCTATTGAAAATATAATAGCCAAGTATAATAGTAACCAAAAAATTATCATTCCACTACTGCTGCTGAAAACTTACAAAACTATTTTTTAATGACCCCATTTATTTTATAAGATATACGTTTATTTTATAAAATATAAGTAAAGTATAAAATTATTTCAGCAACTTTCTCCCTTCTTATTTTTTAAATCTTTTATAGAATTGTATCATGTTTGAGTGAATTTTCATACTATTAAGTCTTTACCTCTACAAAACAATACCTCTCATTTCATGCCTAATAATGTAAGATTACAGCTATTTTATTGATTTTGATAACTTGATTGACTATACTATTATTAGTTTTTATTTGTATATAAAGCTACTATTTATATGCAAAATTTTTATTTATATAGGGGTTTTTAATTATGAACAAAAGTCCATTAACAGCAGAAACAACAGAAGAAATGCTAAAAGTACTAAGTGGGAAAGATTATAATATTGCTTATGATTTTCATAAGCTTGGTCAATCACTCGATTGCAAGATTGAACCACGAACAGGAGCTCGCTCTTATCGTATATTATATTCAACTAAAAAACCAAAGCGTAGTCTATTTACTATTGAATGTAATGAGAAAAAATGGAGAGTTAAAGCAAACCTTTATAATCTAAATACATATAGAGATACTGTGGAGGAATGTTCTAAAACTATTAAAGATAGTATTACAAAAACTCGTACTTGTAAAAAATGTAATCCAAAATGTATTGGTGGTTCTTCATTTGAATTAGATGGCAAGTCCTATTTAACTTGTGTAGGAAGTGGACATTATTTTGCTAATATGGAAGAAATAGATTGGAAAAACCTAAAAAAGTTAATTAGTAAAGAGAATGATATTATGCAGAAATCTGTTTAATATGCTACTAAAACACACATAAATTTAGATATCAAATAAATGATAAAAATGTGCATAGATTTGTATGTATATCAAAATTCTGTGCATATAAAAAAACTGTGGATACCAAAAGGCTGTGGATAAATTTACTTTTCTGTAAATCTAATTATAGCCTTTATGTATTGCTTTTACTATATAATCATTAAAGTTATTTTGTAATCTTAAATTTCCTCCTACGTGTACTGCTTCTATTATATAATCATAAGCATCTATGTTACATTTCAATATCGACTTTATCATATAATAAGTTTTAGATGCATAAGCTTAAGGAGTTATTTGAAAATGATATTACTTTATCCGCAACAGAATAACATATATTAAAATATATTTATAGTAAAGATAATTATTCTATGACATTAGAAAACTATATCAAAAAGAATAAAAGTAGATACTTAAAGGCTTGAATAAAGGAAATCGAATTAGTTGACCAGTTAATGAAAGTGTTTAAGAACCTTGAAAAGATAGAAATTTTGTCTAGAAAAAATGATGTATATAAAGTTAATGTTTTTTATAGTCTGATTTGTCTCTGTCAATGTGACAATACTCATATTAGAAAATCCTCTAGTTATGAAATTTGTTGCTCCTATTAATGTTTTTTTATCTTCTTCACTTTCACTTAATTCTGGAACATCTCCCCCATAATAAGAATTTCCTTGAAGTGTTATATGCTATCATTAAAATTCATCTTATCAGTAGTTGATTTGTTTATAAACCGTTTATATTTTATATATAATTTATTTATATTTATTTTATAATTTATTCACTTTATAAAATTAGTATTTATATTTATGATATGATAATAAAATATGAAGACTGATGCTATGGATGAAAAAACTAATTATCTAGTTTACCAATTATATACAACAAAAAGCTGTAGGTAAATTTGTTTTACACAAATCTACTTACAGCCTCTAAATGGTAGAATACATTTTAGTCTACTATTTATTTTATCAAGATTATTTTGTCTAGATTATTCTGAACTCACTCTATCAATAAAATTTAGTAAATCTGATACTCTTAAAAATCTCTCTTCACTACACTGACTTGCCCATTTCATAGGCATGATTCATTGCTACACTTTCTTTGATGTCACCTACATGCCAAGCTCCTATGCCATACACTATACCTTTTTCCTTAGCACCATTTAGACATGACGTAAATCCTCTGAATCCTTCTAATGTTCTTTCCATAGCCTGCTCACTATTGTCGGCTGCAGCAACGATGAAATAAAACTCTTTTCCAGAAATTTCAGTGTATCTCGAACAAGTTCTATCAATCATAGTTTTCATCTGTGCATTCATAGTATAAAAATAAACTGGAGTTGCCAAAACAATCACATCTGCTTTAATCATTTTTTCAAGAATTTCTTCCATGTCATCTTTTTGTGAACAGTTTCCACCTTTCTCGTAACAGACTCCACATCCTATACAATATTTAACATCCTGATCTTTTAAAAATATTTTCTCTACTTGGTTTTTAGATTCTAATGCCCCTTGCATAAATTGGTCACATAATAAATCAGAATTACCACCTTTTCTAGGGCTTGCAGACAATACAAGTACACTTTTATTCATAAGACAATACCTCCGTTTTTTGACTCTCACTATTATTTTTTAATGTTTTTTCTTTTTCAATAACTTTATCCTCATATCCATCAATTTTACTATTTAATCGTTCTAAAGTTTTCTGCATATCTTCAATTCTTTTAGAAAGCTGATTTCGTTGTTCTATTAAAAGGTCTTTTCTCGCTTTGACAGTTTCGTTCCCTTGTTGAAACATAGTTACATATTCAATCAATGTCTCAATGGAAAGTCCTGCACTTCTCATACATTTGATGAAATTAATCCACTCACAATCTTTTTCTGTAAAAGACCTAATTCCACTTTTATTTCTATTTACAGGTGGTATTAAACCAATTCGTTCATAATATCGTAAAGTATCTGCTGAAAGTTCGTATTTTCTACTTACTTCTGAAATTGTCATACAAATCCTCCTCCTTTCTTGATACTGTATAATTTAAAATCGGATTAAATAGTTTAACTGATATTTCATTAACTTCGACTTTTCTATATAACATTAATTATTTTACTTATATTTCATAAACTTCAACTTTTCTATATAACATTAATTATTTCACTTATACTTAATTAACTTCAAGTTCTTTATATATCATTAATTATTTTATAGTAGCAATTATTTTTCAAATATTTCTGCTACATTCTTTAGAGATTCTACAATTTTGATATGTTGTGGACAATTTTTTTCACACTGTTTACATCCAATACAATCTGATGCTTTTCCATAAGTTTTAGTGTAGTTATTATAATAAACCATTTGTGTTGAAAATCCAGTATTAAGAGCTTGCTTTTCTGCATTGTATAAAGCAAAATAGTTTGGAATAGCGATATTTTTTGGACATCCTTCTACGCAATACTGGCAAGCAGTACATGGAACTGCAATTGCTTCATTTATAATTTCCACCGCTTCATTTATAACATCATATTCTTCCTGTACAAATGGTTCAAAATTTTGCATATACCCTGTGTTGTCTAATAGTTGTTCCATATTTGACATTCCACTTAAAACCATCATGACATTATCTTTACTTGCTGCAAAACGAATTGCCCATGATGGCACTGACATATCTGGATTATAATCATTAAATAATTTTTCTGCTCTTTCTGGTATTTTTGCTAGTGTACCACCTTTTACTGGTTCCATAACTATAACAGGTTTATTGTGTTTCTTTGCTACTTCATAACACTTTCTAGATTGTATACTTTCATTATCCCAATCTAAATAATTAATTTGTAACTGCACAAAATCTACTTCTGGATGCTCATTCAATACTTTGTCTAATAGTTCTGCACTATCATGAAAAGAAAAACCAATATTTTTTATTTTTCCTTCTTTTTTCTTTTCTTCAATAAACTTGAAACTGTCAAATTTTTTAGCTATTTCATAATGTGATACACCAATGTTATGTAAAAGATAATAATCAAAATAATCTACACCACATTTTTCTAACTGTTCATTAAAAATAGGCTCCTGCTCTTCTTTTGTTTTTAAAGCCATTAGTGGTAGTTTTGTAGCTACGGTAAAACTTTCTCTTTTATGTCTCTTTACTAGAGATTCTCTAAGTGCTATTTCACTTTTACCCATATGGTATACATATGCTGTATCAAAATATGTGAATCCTCTCTCTAAAAAAGTATCAACCATATTATTTAAGTAGTCCATATCAATACTTGTAGCATCATTTTCGTCTTTTATTGGTAAACGCATTAACCCAAACCCTAATTTTTTTTGTTCCATTGTCCTGCTTCCCCCTTTATGTATTCTCTACTTTAATTTATGTTTTTAAATATTTATAAATTTTCTATAATTATACTTTACTACTTAGAGTTAACTTCAAGTCAATAGTTTTTTTATTTTTTAATTAAATACTATAAAAATTTATCAAGAAATTCCACCTAAAGTAGAATATTTCCTAACAGATTTAGGAATAAGCTTTGTCCCTGTTTTAGAACACATGAAATAATGGGGAAAAACCTATTTATCAAATGATAAAAATAATCCATCCTGATTTACATATATTCAATGTCGAAAACATTTTCCCAAAGATTTATGATACAATGTTAAATAATAAAATAAAAGCTTTATATTGAATAATCTTATCTGTTAATTTTAAAATGTTACATTTAATAGTAACTTGATTTTAAGATTATATTTTACTAGTTCATACTAAATAATAAAATATAAGGATTGTGAGGTAAAAAATATGAATAAGAAAAACTTAGCTATATTAGTGGCAGGTATGATGTTTTTTTCTAGCTCTTCAGTAATCTTTGCAAACAACGTAACAAAGCAAGAAAGATTAATAGGTAAAACAAGATATGAAACGGCTGTAGAAGTGAGTAAATTAGGATGGGTTCAATCAAAAGTAGCAATTATAGTCAATGGCAACTCTATTCAAAGTGCACTTTGTGCAAATCCTTTTGCTAAATTAAAAAATGCTCCTATACTATTAGTAAATGATAATAGTATAGAAAGTTCAACTAAAACTGAACTTAAAAGACTTGGCGTAGATAATGTATATATAGTGGACAGTGGAAATAGTATATCTAATAAAGTAGAAAATGAAATAAAATCACTCAACATAAAGGTAAATAAAATAGTAGGAAATAATATCTATGAAATGTCTACAAATTTACTTAAAGAAATAGATAAAATAAAAAAAGTAGAAAATGTAGCAGTTGTAAATGGATTAAAGGGGTTATCTGATGCAGTTAGCATAGCTTCTCCATCAGCAATACATAATATGCCTATAATACTAGTATCAGAGGAAAACAGCAATAATAGCAGTATAAATTTCTTAAACAATAGGTATATAAAAAAATCTTATATAGTTGGTGGAAATAAGATTTTATCAGACAATACAGTAAAAAAATATCCGAATAAAGAAAGAATCAGTGGTTCAGATAGAAACAATACCAATGCCAAAATTATTGAACAATTTTACAAAACCAAAAGTATAAAAAATGTGTTTGTTACTAAAGATGGTATGAACAAGGAAAATGCACTAGTAGACGCATTATCAATAGGAGTATTGGCAGCCAAAGAAAATTCTCCTGTAATAATATCTAATGGCACTCTTGTAAACAGCCAAAAAGATTTTATTAACAATAAAGACATAAAAGAAGTAACACAAGTTGGCGGAGGTGATAACCAAAAAGCATTTGAGGATATCTTAAAGCTAAAAAATGTCGATATAAGAAATAAAACTAAAAAAATATCTTTAATTGAAGCTAAGGAAATATTAAAACAAGCTGTTCCAGAAAGTAATGTTTTAGTTTGTTACTACGACCAAGATGATAATAAATACGACAGTAAGGTTATAAAGGATAATATTGTATATGAAGTAGAAATAGATGCCTACTCTGGTAAAATAATAGAAATTGAAAAAGATGATATAAATAATAATTTAGGTGTCAAAAATATATCTTTAGATAAAGCTAAATCTATAATACTAGATGCCATTCCTAATGGTAATTTAATATACTGTAAATATGATGCTGGCGATAATGAATATGAAGCTAAAGTTGTAAAAGATAATAAAACATATGAAATAGAGATAAATGCATTTGATGGAAGAATTATAGATATTGATATGGACGATGATTATGATGATAATGATTATGATGACTCTGATAATAATCACAATAATAGTGATTCTAATTCTAATAACAATAACTCTATAATTAGCATTGAAAAAGCTAAGTCAATAATGCTAAACAAAGTACCTGGTGGTAAAATAGTAAAATTTGAATATGATAAAGATGATAAAGAATATGAAGGCGAAATAATAAAGGGAAATAATGAATATGATATAACAATCAGTGCAATCACTGGAAAAATATTAGAATATGAAGTTGATACAATATAGTGTATGACTCTAATGATACAGTTTATAAAAATTTTCTTATTTGATATTGCTGTAATTTAAATTTGATATTACTGGAATTTTAAAAATTCCAGTAATATTTTTTATTATTAATAACACTAATAACCCTATTTTCCATACATATAATATATCTGAACATAAACTATATATGAATTTTAGATTTTTCATAATATCTATTCTAGTATATCTCTTCTAAACTTATATCTCTTATCCACTATAATCACTTTTTATTTAAGTAAGTCTTGAATTCATGACCAAATAGAATCTCTGGCTTTATATCCACTAGCGTAGGAGTCTCCTTCCAGCTCTTCACTCTTGATTCTATAACTTTATAAAAATCTTCTAAGCTATGGCCTTCTTTTCTTCTTTCAGCTATAAGTTTATTATCTGTTTCTGAATCAAACCTAAAACTTTCCCCTGACTCTTTATTTAACTTTTTTATAATATTTTCATAAATACTTTCTATATAACAATATTCCTCTTCCACATCAGTATTTTTCTTGGAGTTCTTTTTTAATAACTCTTTTTTTAAATTTTTTTTTAATAATTCTTTTTTCTTTGTTACATCTTCTGTTTCATCTACAGTATGAAGTTCTGGGTCATAACCCCATTGTCTATACTCTTTATCTACATAGCTATACATATTGGTATCACTGGTCTTATCTTTGTCATACTTATATTCATGTTTTGATACCTTTTGGATACTATTATTTGTTTCATTAATATTTTCTAATATATCTTCAAAAAAACTTCTACGTTTCTTTATTACACCTGTATCATTACTTTCAGAGCATATATAACTATATACAGAGCAACAATTTCCCTTCACTCCTCGACTTATTAGTCTCAATATTCCTAAATTTATAAATTCATTTACAAGCCTACTTATTGTAGATATTGATAAATCAAGGTCAGATGCAGCCTTTCTTACAGTCATCATAAACTGTCCCCTTGGTAAAGTTCCCCTTAATCTTTGTATATTTTCTTTTCTCATTATATAGTGATTAAACCTTATTTTGTTTACATCACTTCGCTCGTTAAAATATAATACTGCTGAATTTAATTGATAAAAACCATTGTTCATATTCTTATTCCCCCAATTCAAATAAATAGTTGTTTGTAAGTATTTTTGTATTTCTTAATAATTTATTAGATGATTATATTTTATTAAAAATCATTCTTCTATATTTTTCATTTTAAAGTTTTAAAGGCTCTATGTTAATAGATGAGATTTAACTTTTTTATTTAAACAATAAATTTAATAATTTTTTTAATATAAATATTTTATTATTTAGTAAACATTTTCTTAAAATTGATATATTGTTCTTAGTATCAAAGTTTACAACCCTACTAGATATTAAGTTTTTGTCTATGTTATAGTCTCTAACTTTATATAAATGTATAATCAAATATACAATCTAAAAATATATCACTATGTTATACTAAGTGTTACAAAGTAAGATAGAAATTCTCTTATAATATAAATTGTTGTTATATATAAGAAAAACTCCTAATAAAAAATCTATTTAACATTTTTTTACTTTAAATTTCACATACTCAACGCTTTATTTACTATAAATAAGGGTATTTAAAATATATATTTTTACAATAAGGAGGTATACTTATGACCGATTCCCAAATTAAAAAAGAATACTTACGTCGTATTTGCAAAGTACAAGACTACATAGAAGAGCATTTGTATGATTCTCTTTCTCTTGAAGAGCTTTCTAATATAGCAGGTTTTTCAAAGTTTCATTTTCATAGAATTTTCAAAGCGATAGAAAAAGAAACATTGTCACAGTATGTAAATAGGTTAAAACTAGAAGGAGCCACTTCTTTTCTTATTCATCGTACTGATATGACAGTTACTGATATTGCACATTATTTCGGTTTTACTGATTCCGCAGTTTTTTCGCGAGCCTTCAAAAATTATTATAAGATAAGCCCTATAAAATATAGAAACAATTATAGCAAGAATTGCAAAGAACCATATAAAATTTCTCAGTATAATAGACACATATCAAAACTTAAATCTAAAAATAAGAGAGAGGTTAAGGGAGAAATTGAAATCTTAGAACTTGATAATGTAAATACAGCTTATATTAGATACACTGGGTCATATGGAAATTTGGCCAGTCACTTTCCAAAGATTGTAGAAAAACTCTTTGATTATGCAAATGAGCAGAATCTAATTGAACTTGAAAAGACAAAGATATTAGCTATTTATCATGATAATCCTCAATTTACACAAGAACATCATTTGAGGACTAGTATTTGTATGACAATTCCAGATAATATTGTTGTCAAAGAAAATAGCGACCTTGGCAATATTACAATACCTTCTGGGAAATATCTGGTGGGGCATTTTAGTATTTTTCAAGATGAATATAGTGATGCTTGGGATTTTATGTATAATGAATGGCTATCAAATGATGAACATAAACTACGTAATTCTTTTCCTTTTGAAGTATATCTTAATGACCCAAATAGTCACCCACAAAATAAACATATAGTTGATATATATTTACCTATAGAGCCTTTTTAATACTATGATTTCGCTTAACCTCTTCTTATATTAATGATTAAAACATACCAATTTTATAGTTTGATAAAATTAATAAAATGAGGTGAATTAATGAAAGAAATAAAAATCAAAGGTGCAAAAATACATAACCTAAAAAATATAAATATCTCTATCCCCAAAAATAAGCTCGTAGTTGCAACAGGTGTTAGTGGTTCAGGTAAATCCAGTCTTATGTTCGATATTGTATTTGAGGAGGGGCGTAAACAGTACTTACAGTCCTTAGGCATACTTTCAGGCATTGATAATGAGAATAAATTTGACAATATTCAAGGATTAGCTCCTACTATCGCTGTTAAACAAAATATCATCCGTCAGAGTAATCCTCGTTCAACAGTAGGTACTAGAACCAATATTATTAGTATGCTTACACTATTATATACAGGAGAAGGACAAGTAATATGTTCTGCGTGTAACACTCCTGTAGACAACAATCTTATTTGTAATAATTGTGGTAATAAAGAAGAACGCTTAAGACCAAGTTATTTCTCATATACCTCTTCAGATGGAATGTGTATGAAATGTTCTGGACGTGGAGCATACTTTGAGATTAATATTGAAAAACTTATCTTGGATAAGCGCACTACTCTAAAAAAAGTTTTGGATAGAGCCCAAATCACACCAGGATATTTGAGAGTGTTATCTAAAAAATTCAAAGATTACTTAGATATACCATTCTTACAATTGCCTGAGGAAGTACAAAACGAGGTACTATATGGTCACTATGAAAATGGAAAACAAAGTTCTTCTTTAGCAAAAGTACTTCATGGTCGTCACCAAAGAGGTGAAGACTTAAATGGTATTTATAGCATGACTACTTGTTCTGAGTGCCATGGTTTTAAAATTGGTGAAGAAGCACGCCAAGTTTTATTAAATGGAAAGCATATTGGTGAACTTGGAAAGATGAGCATTTTAGAAGTTCATGAATTCCTAAAGTCATTATTGAATCAAGACAAACTAACTATTCTAGGTAAAAATTTAATAGCTGATATTTTAATTAAGACAAATAATCTAATAAAGGCACGACTAGGTCATCTGTCCTTATACAGAGAGATGTCAACTTTAAGTGGTGGAGAAATACAAAGGCTATTTTTAAATTCTCACCTTGATTCAGAGATGGACTCATTAATTTACGTACTTGACGAACCAACTGCGGGATTACATGAATCCGAAAAAATCGACATTCTAAAATCCATTAAAGATTTAAAAGATTTAGGTAACACTGTCATTGTAGTTGAACACGACAAAAATACAATTAATATGGCAGAACATATTATTGATATAGGGCCAAAAGCTGGTATTGAAGGTGGACAATTAATATATCAAGGAGATTTAGAAGGTCTACTTAAGTCAAATGAATCAATTACTGGACAATATATCTCAGGAAAATACTCCATGCCTACTAGAACATCATCTAAAAATATTACGGACATTGAAAAAATGCATTGTATAGTTGTTCAAAATGCAAGTACAAATAATCTTAAAAACATTACTGCATCATTACCTTTAGGTGCTATGGTTGGAATAGCTGGAAAATCTGGTAGTGGAAAAAGTTCCCTTATATCAGATACATTACTCCCTCTTCTTAGAAGTTACTTCAACAATCAAGCAAGTAATAATAAAACCACTCTTAAAGAAAATGAAGTAAGTAATGAGGATGATTATACAATTGTAGAAACTATTGCTGATAAATTAAGTGGTACACAATATATCTCTGGATATTCAGAAATATCTCAAACTCCTATTGGTAGAAATATGAACTCAACTCCTGCCTCTTATATTGGGATATGGGATAAGATACGTGTTTTATTTGCAGGTCAACCAGAATCAATAAAACAAAATTTCACTGCTGGGCATTTTTCATTCAATTCAAAAGGTGCTTGTCCTAAGTGTAGTGGTAGTGGATATGAAAAAATCTGGTTGGGAAATAATTTAAGTATGGACAGTATATGTAATGAGTGTCATGGAAAAAGATTTAATGATGAATCCCTATCCATTAAATATAAGAATAAAAATATCTATGATGTCTTAAATATGAGTGTATCTGAAGCTGTTGTTTTTTTTGAAGATACTCCAAATATTGTTTCACACTTAAAAGTACTAGAACAAATTGGTATGGGTTATATAAAACTAGGTCAACCTACCCCTACTTTAAGTGGTGGAGAATCTCAAAGAATCAAGCTTGCAAAAGAGATTGGTAAAAAACGAAAAGGCAATATCCTCTATGTGTTGGATGAACCCACTACTGGTCTAAGTCTGTATGATACTGCTAAACTAATTCAATTGTTGGATGAATTAATCGAAAATGGAAATTCTGTAATTGTTGTTGAACATGATATAGAAGTTCTAAATACTTGTGACTGGATTATTGAACTTGGTCCAGAAGGAGGAGACAAAGGCGGATATATCATTGCAGAGGGTTCTCCTCAACAACTAAAAGAAAACTCAAAGTCTATAACAGGGAGGTATTTATAATGGATAAAGGCTACTGCTTAGATTTGAAATTTGAAAATATAGACCCTTCAAGTGTTGGAATGGATTCAAAAAAACTTTCACAGCTTGAACCTTTAATAATCTCACAATATAGCAATATAAACGCAATAATCATAGCAAGAAGAGGAAGTATCGTCTTTGAAAAATATTATAATGGTTATAATGCCGACGATACTTTTCATGTTGCATCTGTCACAAAAAGTATCATATCAGCCCTAATTGGTATCGCAATAGACAAGGGTTATATAAAGGATGTTGAGCAAAAAGTTGTTGATTTTTTTCCTGAATATAATTGTAGCCCTGCTGATATATACAAAAAAGCAGTAACTATACGCCACTTGCTTACGATGACCGCACCATACCCTTTTAAAAATACAACTGAATCATTAGAGAGACTTTCTAAACAACGAGATTGGGTAAAATATGCCCTAAATCAACTTGGTCAAAACAAAAATATTGGAACTTTCAAATATTCTTCAGCTGGAGTTCACCTACTTTCAGCTATTATTACAAACACTACAGGAAAGTGTGCTCGTGAATTTGCTAATGAACATCTATTCAAGCCTATTGGTATGAGAGAAATACCCGATTATGATATAGAAAATTTTGATTTTGAAGATTTATTTGGAAAAAATCTTAAAGGTTGGGCAAAAGACAGACAAGGTAATACTGCTGGTGGCTGGGGACTTACATTGAGTGCCAGAGATATGTTACGATTTGGTTCTCTGTATTTAAATGATGGTATTTGGAATAATAAACGTATTATATCTAAATCATGGATTGAAGAATCAACCAAAATGAATTCCAATGAGTATGGTTATCTATGGTGGCTATGTGAAGAAGATGGAGTTCTTTGGTATTCAGCAATGGGAGCTGGAGGAAATGCCATCTGTTGTATACCAAAGTACGATTTGGTTATAGCAATACCATCTAAGATAGTTTTTAAAGCTCGTGATAGATGGCAGCTTATTAAAAAACATATACTTACTTCTATAATAGAATAGTTGTATATGGAATGATTATAACAACCCTCCACTATAACACCAGACTTTCGTTTAGTGATATTATTGTTGATGCTATATACACACAAGAGGAGTTGAATATAAATGAATACCTATACGACATCAGAAATAGCAGACTTGATTAGTATACATCCTAATACAGTACGTTTATATGAAGAACTTGAACTAATACCTAAACCTAAGCGTAACCATAATGGCTATCGTATTTTTAACGATTTTCATATAGAGCAATTTAAATTTGCTCGTACAGCCTTAAAAATTGAAGTTACACAAAGAGGATTGAGAAAAAATGCAATTGAGATTGTCAGAACATCAGCAAATAAAGATTTTGACAAAGCTATTTCTCTTGTTAGTCATTATTTACAACAATTAGAAATAGAAAAATCAAATGCTGAGGAAGCAATCAATATTGTCAAAGAAATTTTAAATGGAAACACACAAGAGACAGACAAGTTATTTTTAACTAGAAAAGAAACCTCAGAATACTTAAAGGTTACAATAGATACTTTAAGAAATTGGGAAATGAACGGGTTGTTAAAAGTAAAAAGAAAGCAAAATGGTTATCGTGTATATACTGATGAAGATATAAAGCGCCTTAAAATTATTAATTCGTTACGCTCTGCAAACTATTCTCTTTTAGCTATTTTAAGAATGTTAAATGCTTTGTCTTGTAATCCCAATGCTAATATTAAAACTGTTATTGACACTCCAAAAGACGATGATGAAATTATCTCAGTATGTGACAAATTGATAACCTCATTGAAAGAAGCGGAATACAACGCAAAAACAATGAAATCTCATCTTCAAAGCATGAAAGAACAATTTTCTTAACCCTCCACTCTAACTCCATACTTTGATTTGTGTGTTATTCTTAAGAGCAAGAAAAATTAAACACACAAATCAAAGGAGGAATAGAATGGAAAACAAAAATACTCATTTTACATGGAAGCAAAAAATCCTTACCTTTTTAGTGAGCCAATATATTTCCCTATTTGGTTCATCACTTGTACAGATGGCAATGATATGGTATATCACACTTCAAACGTCATCAGGCATATGGGTAACAATCTTAACCGTATGCTCCTTCATACCACAAATGCTAATATCTTTTTTGGCAGGTGTATGGGCAGATTACTATAATCGAAAAATACTCATCATTGTATCTGATGCTATAATCGCTGCTTCTACACTAATACTACTTATGCTTATGATGTCAGGAATTAAAGGAGAAAATGAATTAATCGCAATTGCTGTTGTATCTATTATTCGTTCTTTAGGAAGTGGTGTACAGATACCTGCTGTAAATGCACTGATTCCTCAACTTGTGCCAGAGGAACACTTAATGCGTTTTAATGGTATAAATGGCAGTATTCAATCTATAGTACAATTTATAGTTCCTATTGTATCCGCAGCAATTCTTGGTCTAGGAAATAAAATATCTCAAGTACTTTTAATTGATATTATTACTGCAATTATTGCTATTGTATTACTCTGCTTCATTAAAATACCTAAACATAATATAATAAAACAAACTGAAAAAGTATCATTTTTAACAGACATGATATCTGGAATAAAATACTCTTTTTCGGATAAATTTATTAGAAAAGTAGTTTTTACTTATGGCGCTTTCATTTTTCTTTGTGTACCATCAGGCTTTCTTATAGGATTATTGATTGAGCGTACATTTGGTAAGGGGTATATTTATCTATCTATTATTGAAATGATTGGCTTTTCAGGTATGGTTCTAGGTGGATTAGTTATAGGAATATTTGGTGGCTTTAAAAATCGAAATAAGACATTTTTCTTGGCAATGTTATCTTATGCTATCTTTTCTATTATTTTGGGGTCTGTTACACAAGCTTGGCAATTTTTCATATTCATGTTTTTTACCAGTTTTTCAATCCCAATTATTCAAGCAACAGCTATGACCATGTTGCAAGAACATGTAGTACCAGAAATGCAAGGTCGTGTATTGGGCTTACCTACTATTATATATACTGGTCTTATACCTCTTGGGATGATACTCTTTGGACCACTCGCTGATATAGTATCTATTAATTTCTTGATTATTGTTTCAGGTGTAATAATTGCATTTTTTGCTTTATCTATTCCTTATTCAGGACAATTTTATAAGCAAGGCATCTTTAAATCAAAAGAAATTAAATAATATGCCAAAGAAACTAAATAATATACTAAAAAAAATTAAGTAATACACTAAATAAGCTAAGTAATATACTAGAGAAATTTTAATTGTTCTATTTTGATTTTTATACATAATACACTAAGATAGTTTTAATCACTACGATAGTTTTAATTAACCTAGTTCAAATTTTATAGACCTCCGTTTCATTTACATCTTCATTTTCATCAAGAATTAAATGAAACGGAGAAAAGCTATATGCCAATAAGGTTATTATTATTTTGATTCATTTTTAGCATGACACTCAGAACATTCAGAGTCATGTAAAGAAATAATGCCACCACAATAAATACAAGTCCATTTTTTTGATTCCTCTTCCATCAAAGTAGTTATTCCAGACTCTTTAGCTAAAATACTATTTTTTATAAGGCTCTCTTCGTATCTTTTATTGTAACTTTTTTCCAAATTTTTGACCAATTTGCATGGAAATTTTTCACACTCAAAACAGTATTTAATCTTTTCTATCTTTGTACACTCTTTTATAGTACACTTTCTGCAATGTTCTGGTTTCCCCAAGTCACCTGCATAACATCCCTGACAAGGTTTCTTTGAATAACAATGTTTATAACAGACTTTACAGTTCATCCCACAGGGAGCAAACATAATATTTTCAATCTTATTGGGCATTTTCATAATACATTACTCCTTTATATAATATTCTTAATTATTGAATAACCTTAATTATTGAAATCGTGAAATTTTTGAATAGTATCATTATGAAAAATCATTTTAATAAGATACTTTCATCTATCATAACTCTTTATAATCAAATCATCTACTTTACTTACCTTAATCATATAATAAACACATAATATAAGTATATCAATCAATTGTATTTAATTATCTACTGAAAAATAGACTTCTTCTTTTATCCAAAGTCATATACAGCAAAAACCATGCAATACAATGTACAGCTAAAACTACAGCCTCTTTTATAACATTAATATTTCCATCAATAATTTCCATAATTCCTTTAAATGTTGCTATTGATGGCATTATATAACATAAATTTCCTATTCCTCTAATATCAAACCCTAAAAGGTACACTAGTAATGGAGCTCCTATAAATAAAATCATTATTAACTTAATATAAATAATCCCTATCATAAGACCTTCTGATAATTTACCAATAAATAAACCTATTAGTGAGGATATAAATGTAGAAAATACGATAAGTAACAACATCATTACCATATCTAATATTGAAATCCTTAGACATATAAATACAGTTACAATTGAAGATAGACATCCACATAGAAACCCTATAAATATTTTCTGAATAATATATTGACTCCTAGTTTGTGGTAAGATTTCATTGATAAATGAAATTCCATCTTCTTTTTCAGATATGATATTCATTGCATTAAAAGTACATCCCATAAACATAGCTGTAATTAGAATCATAGCAATAAAAATATTTTGAAATTCTTCTAGCACATTGTCTTTAGGTAATATTGTAACCTCAGTATTTTTTAAATTTCCTTTTAATCTAAAAATTCTAGGTAACCTCTTTGCTACATTTTTTATAGCATTAATCTCATTTCCATAAACTATGGTTTGAATTCCCTTACCATTACTAACAACTCCTATTGTATTTGTTTTAATATTTTTAACTTCACTTATTAAATGGCTCTCAGTTTGATATTGTTTCACTGACCCATATCTACTTAGCCATTGCTCTGTTTGTGTAGAAAGGTTGTCTTTTATTGTACCAAATTGCAACTCTCCTATTGAAGATATATCAATAGTTCCAACAAGATTTATTAAAACAGCCATAACAATTGGTAAAAAGAAAGAAATTATGCACATTTTATCTTTTCTTATACTTTTCAACTGATAACGTAATCCTATCAACACTATCCCTCCCTAATCAATTCTTTATCAAAACCATATTTAACAAGTAAAAAAAGAACTATTATTGTCAAAGAACATGCAATAAAATAACTAATTTCACTTGAGAAACTTATAAAAAAAGCATTTTTTAACTCATTGTAAACATGATAAAAAGGGTGATATTTAATCCAACTTATTTCAAAAGATGTATTTGAAGATAAAAACACAGGTGTAGTTATAAATACAGCAACTAAAAGATATGCAAGAGAAAATTGTTTAAAATCCTTTAGTAACATTGAACATCCAAATCCAATTAAAGACATAATAATAGATAAAATTCCAGTTTGAACTAGTATCTGAGGAAGTATTTTTATTCCTTCAAAAAATCCAATATTAATTATTAACAAAAGCACTGTAAAACATAGGTCACATATCAAAAATATAGATACTTTTGATAATATAAAAAGACTTCTTTTTACAGGCAAAATACCTGTGATATACATTACACCCATTTGCTTTTCTTTAAACAGTAATGAAGCAATACCTAAAAATCCAATTGCTACAATTTCAAAGAACAAAATCTCACAAGTCATTTCTTTTCGAAGTTTCATCTCAGATGTATCTTTATCTTTTATTTGAATTACTTCATCTTTTCCTAATATTTTTGTATCATTATCTTTTTCTGATAGTAACAAGTACAATGCATAATCAGCCCTATAATTATCAACTTTTTCAAGACTTTCATGCAAAATTACCTTTGGTCTATTCTCACTAGCATCAATCCCAACTGCATTTGTATCTTTAGATAACTTTGATTTTAAATCATCAATAGAAGAAACAGGATAAATTAGTGAAGATTCATTCACACTTACACTTTTTGCTTTGTACATATAAACACTATTGTGATATGAATCTTCCTCCATAAATTTTATATAACCAAAATTAATATAGCATGAATAAAGTATAAGAGATGAAAATGCCAATATAAAGAATTTGCCATAAATAATCATCCAAAAATCTTTTTTAATTAAGGTAAAAAATTTAGAATACATCAATATAACATCCTTCCTGTATATTTAATAAAAATTTCTTCTAAAGTAGGTTCTTTTGAATGCATACTCACTATTTCATCATATTCAAAAGTTATACCAGATTCTAATTCATCTATATTTAAACTCTTAATCTCTCGTTTCCCATGATATATAAACTCAACTTCAACCTTATTATTACTGTTTTTCACCTTTAAATTTTTAGGGCTATCTATTGCCATAATTTTACCATCTGCAATGAAAGCAACTCTATTACACATTAAATCAGCATCCAACATATTATGAGTAGTTAAAAATATAGTCGTTCCTTTTTTTCGTTCCTCTTCAATAATTTTACGAAACAATACAGCTCCAGATGGGTCAAGCCCACTAGTAGGTTCGTCTAAAAATAACAATCTTGGATTACTTATCAATGCCCTTGCCATACTGATACGTTGTTTCATTCCTTTTGAATAAGATGATACAGGCTTGTTTATAAACTCTTTCTTAAACTCTAACAAATCTAAAAGTTCACCTATATCTCTTCTTTGTCTCTTAGGATAAAATGATGAAAAATATTCAAGATTGTCAATTGCACTTAAATTTGTATATAAATAGGGGAACTCAAATAGGACACCAATTTTTTGATATAAAGATTCTGTATATGCTTCAACTTCTTTTCCAAAAAGCGATACTTGACCACCATACCCTTTTAAAACTCCATTCAAAATTTTTTGTGTTGTGGATTTTCCTGAACCATTAGGTCCAAGAAATCCAAATATCTCCCCTTCTTTTACAGCAAAATTAAGCCCATGTAATATCTGCTTATCTTTTCCATAAGAGAATGTCAATTCTTTGACTTTTATCATACATCATAATCCTCCTTGTCATTTTTTTCTTTTTGTCGTCTATCCCACCATTTTATGAATTTAACTTTAAATGGAATAGAAACTAAAACTATTAATACAATGATTAACCATGTATACCATTTCACAAATACCCCTCCCTCCTGTTTTACTTAGTGGTTTTACCTAGTTGTTATGTTTTATTTATTTCTTTAACTTATTTTATTGTTATCCAGTGAAATCAAAGTGTCTCTCTTGTGAAATCGAAGTGAAATAATAAAAAAGAGGCTTATCTCTATTTTGAGACAGCCCCTTTTTATTAAGTACTTTTTATCAGGATTTTTATTAACTTTTTTAGTTGTCATTTTTATCAACCATTTTCATCTTTCATCTTTTATGATTTATAATCCACTCCTCACTTATCATCAATTGGAATCATAAAGTAAAACTCTACCCCCTTATCACGATTTTTAACTCCATATTTTAAACCTTGCATTGTAAGTATTTGTGAAACAATAGCAAGCCCTAAACCAGAACCCCCTTTTCTTTGAGATTCAGTACTACGATAAAATTTAGACCAAATCTTTGGAATCTCATCCAACGCTATAGTTTTCCCATCATTATAAATCTTAAAAACAAGTAAACCATTACAGCATGTAACAGATAAGTCTAAATTGCCATTATACTTGACATGCTTCTTTGCATTGATAATTAAATTTTCTACTACTTGCTCCATTCTCATTTTATCTACAACAACAAAAACTTTATTTTCTGGCAACTCATAAGTAAAATAAAAATCAATATCTGGAACATCAATTAATATACGCCCTGCTACAGTTTCAACAAATTCTATAAAATCAAAACGCTCTGGATTAAGTTTAGATACTCCTGCTTCTAAAGCAGATAAATCCAATAAAGATACAATCATATTGTTCATTCTGCCAGTTTCTTCTATAATGATATTCATATAAAGCTTCTTCTTTTCTTCATCAGCTTCATCCATAAGAGCCTCTGTATAGGCACGAATAATACCAAGTGGTGTTTTCATTTCATGTGAAATTATGTCCACTAATTCCTTTCTTTGCTCTAATAACATTCTTTCCTTATTTACATCTTTTTCAAGTTGGATATTTGCATCTTCTAGTTCTACTAAAGCCTGTTGTAAATTTGTGGACATTGTATTTAGACTCCTAGAAAGCTCTCCAAATTCATCATTCGTATTAACAGTACATGGATTAGAAAAATCTAGTTGTGACATACTCTTTGCAGATTTATTTATAGAGGTAATCGGTTCTGAAATAAACCTTCCCAATAGAAAATCAATACCTAAAATAAATATAATCATTATTATAAACCAAATACAAAATCCAATCTTACTATTTATTGGAAGCTCTTCAACAATAAGATAAAACAATATAATAATCGCTCCTGCTAATTTAGAAAGAAAAAATACTTTCTTTCTCACCGAGTATAATCCAAAATTTTTCTTAATCCAACTTGACATATTTACATTCTTTAATTTATTTATAAACATTCTTAGATTATCCATTATTTAACCTCGAACTTATATCCTGAACGAATTAATGTAACTATATGATGACCTTCATTACCAAGTTTTTTACGCAGAGTTTTTATGTGTGTATCTACAGTTCGTGTATTTCCTTCAAAATCATATCCCCATATACAATTCAATAGTTTATCTCTGGAAAAAACTTGATTGGGATTTTCCACAAATAAACGTAATAATTCAAATTCCTTATATGTTAAATCAATAAGTTTATCTTCTACATATACTTGCCTTGACTTCAATATAATAAATATCTTCCCTACACTTAATGAACTTTTTGGAATGTCAACAGTATATCTACGAAGTAAGGCTGTCACTTTTGCTAATAACAACTTTGGGCTAAACGGCTTTTTTACATAATCATCAGCTCCATACTCATAGCCTTTTAATTTATCTTCTTCTTCACCTTTAGCTGTCAACATAATAATAGGTATATTAGTCATTTCACGTGAAACTCTACATACTGAGAATCCATCTAAATATGGCATCATAATATCCAATATCATTAAATCTATATCATTATTCTTTAGTATTGTAAGTGCTTCTACTCCATCATCAGCAGTTATGCAAGTATATCCTCCTTTTTGCATATATTCTACAATAATATCTTTCATTCTTTTTTCATCTTCTACTACTAATATTTTAGCCATTATTATTTTATCACCTCAGTTTTTTAACTTTATTTTAGTTTATATTAATTTATTTATTTTGTAACTATTTTTTTAGAAAATAATATGTTTATAAAAATAACCTACCAATTTATAAAAATAGCCTGCCAACTTTGATTCATGTTGGCAGGCTAAGAATTTATAAAATACTTATTATATTATTTTAATACTAGTTTATTTTTTTGATTAAAATATATTCTAAAGCAAATCTCTTCAATTAATGCATAAATTGCACTTGTTATAAAATATAGACCTAGGGCTACTGGAGTTCTAACAGTTATTATAAGACTCGTTATAGTAGTCATTATAATCGTTTGTTTATTAAATGTTCTTTGAGAACTCACCTTAAAATATGGTATATAATTTATTAAATTTGGAGCTAGCATAGTTAATGTGTATATACAAGGTAGTATAAATAAATTATCAGCTGTATTTAAATTAGCAATCCAAGGAATTATAACTGTCGTAAATCCCTTTGGCATGTTTAAGCATACATGATACAGTGCATATATTACTGGCATTTGTAGTAAAATTGTGGAACACCCAATCATACTCTTCATACTTTCCACAGAGTGCATCTGTAGTTGCTTTTCAAGTTCTTTAGCATTATCCTTATATTTTTCTTTTATATGTTCCATCTTTTCTGCCAATTCTTGTTGTTTTTTCATAGAAAATCTTTGTTTTAATGACAATGGCATTAGCATCAACTTTACTATTAAAGTTATAAGTACTATTGCAATCCCAAAATCTCCTGTAAAACTAAATAATATATTTAATACCTCTTGTAGTATATTTGAAATGAAATCCATTCTATTCTCTCCTTTTATCTTAAATTCTTGAACTGTAATAGAATCATTTCAAATTAAAATATACTATAATACCTCCAAATATCATATTTTTGAAAAACAATATAATGCTTAGGCAATCTTTTTTCAGAATATGTAAATCTATTTATAAATATGTTTTTCCTTAAAACATATTTAATTTTATGATATAAGAGGTCTTTACAAAAGTAAATTATGCATCCAAGGATAGATACTAATAATGTCATATAAATTAGTATATATAACAGATTATCCATATCAAATCTCATTACATCACCTCATAAGTATTTATTTTTGTTTTTATGTTTATGTTTATGTTTATGTTTATGTTTATGTTTAAATAATTATAGTATGTTAATCTCTTAATGTCAATATTTTTATACACTATCTATGCTATCCATCCACACCTAAAAGAGTGAGCTTTCTGCACTAGGTTGTAAATATACAAGTACTAATACCTTGATAAAGCTACATTAAATTTTCAGTGTTATTTTTACCAGAATTCTCATGTTCTACTTTTAAAGACAATGACTTTTTTCTAAATTAATGATAAAATAATTAAAACAATTCTTCTATATGTGAATATGTTTTTTGTAAACATAACGTAAATATATTTTATATAAATAGATTTTATCTAAATATATTTTTAAAACTAATATAATCTTTTAAATGAAAACCTTACTTAGAAAAATTAACAAAAATAAATGGAGGTTACTATAATGATAAGCAATTCTATATCGAAAAGACGTAGCATTAGAAAATATAAAAATCAAAATATTTCACATGAAACTATAGAAAAAATAATTGAAGCTGGAATAGATGCACCTTCATCTAAAAATAGACAACCATGGAAATTTATTGTTGTCACTGAAAAAGAAAAAGAATCTATGCTTAGAGCTATGAGCAAAGGTATTCAAAATGAAATTGATAACAATGGACTTCTTCCAGAAAGTCGTCAACATATTGCAGGAGCAAATTATACTGTTGAAATTATGAAACAAGCTCCCATAACAATTTTTATTTTAAACAAGTTGGGAAAGTCACCTTTAGAAAACTTATCTGCTGAAGAACGTTTTTATGAGATGGCAAACATACAATCAATTGGAGCTGCAATTCAAAATATGTCTCTTACAGCTGTAGAATTAGGTTTAGGTAGTCTTTGGATTTGTGATGTGTACTTTGCATATCGTGAATTATGTGAGTGGTTAGATACAGATAGTCAATTGGTTGCAGCAATATCGTTAGGTTATCCTGATGAACAACCAGCAAAAAGACCTAGATTAAAGTTAAATGATGTAACTGAATGGAGATAAATAACTATTTATAATTAAAATATGGTAAGTAAATTCAATAAAAACAATTTACTTACCACAAAAAATAATTTGATTACTATGCTGTTAGAACTATTGAAGATTATCTTATACCTCTACAATCTCCTTATGATTACTCACTACTTTATTTTGCTTTATAGTCAATGATTTCATTTCATGAACTGCAAAATATATACATACCATTGCAGCAGCGGCATCCGCTATTGGCCCCGCATACATTACTCCATCAATACCCATAAACATTGGTAAAATCACTATTAATGGAATTAAAAACAGAATCTGACGAGTCAAAGAAGTAAAAAGTCCCAGTACTGATTTCCCAATTGATGTAAAGAAAGTTGATGATACTATTTGAACACCATTTATAAATGTTAAGAACAAGAAAGTTCTAAAATAATGTTCTGCAAATATAAAGTAAGTTTCATTCCCATTACCAAATATAGATGTAATTTGTCGTGGGAAGAATTGGAAGCATAAGAATGCAATAACAGATATAACAGTTGCACTTCCTACTGCTAACTTATATGCTTCTTTTACACGATTATATTTTTCAGCTCCATAATTGTATCCTATAATTGGTTGCATACCTTGTGATATACCAATAATTATAGATATAAAAATCATATTTACTTTAATAATGATACCAACACAAGCAAGTGGAATTTCACTTCCATAAACTGACCTAGCTCCGTAATATGCCAACGTATTATTCATAACTATTTGTGTTACAGTCATTGCTAATTGGTTAAAACATGAACTTGAACCTAGTGCAAATATATGTTTATAAATTATACTCTCTAATTTAAAACTTTTCTTATGTAGTTTAATATGTTGAAAATTCATTACATAATAAACACTAAAGCCAAAAGATATAAGTTGACCAATAACAGTAGCTAAAGCAGACCCAGCAATTCCCATATCAAGCACAAATATGAATAGTGGATTTAAAATTGTGTTAATAACTGCTCCTACCAACATACAAAACATAGAAGCTTTTGGTTTTCCATCAGCAAGTATCAACTTACTCATTCCAGTAGACATTATAAGAAATGGCAATCCAATTGATGTAATCTTTGTGTATGTGTGTGCATAAGGTAATATTTCTGATGTGGAACCAAAGAATTTCAATAGTGGTGTTAAAAATATTGATACTATTATAAACAAACTTATTCCAAAGATAGCCATTAGACAAATAGAATTTCCCGCTGATTTTGTAGCTTTTTCTGAATTTTTAGCACCTAATTCTAATGAGCACTTAGATGCTCCACCAATACCTAATAATAAAGCAATTGCAGTACATATTGTTGTTAGTGGAAAGCTAACATTTGTAGCAGCATTACCTAACACTCCAACACCTTGCCCGATAAAAATTTGGTCAACTATGTTATATAACGCACTTACTAACATTGCTATAATGCTAGGTATTGCATACTTAGTCAATAATTTTGAAACTTTCTCATACTCCAATGGTTCTTTATATTTTTCTTCCATCTTCCTTCGCCTCCAATTTTGCTTCTTCATTCATATCAATAGCTATAAAAGCAGTCTTTTTTAACATTGACATGAACAACTCTTGCTCTTCTTTTTTAAATGAACTTAACAATTCCTCTACATATCCATTCGTTATTTTTATTATTTCATCATAACATGCCAAAGATTTTTCTGTAGGATACAGATGCCATGTTCTTTTATCTTTAACACTTGGTTCTCTAGTGATAAACCCTTCTTTTTCTAGGTTTGCCAAAGCTCTTGTTATATTACTAGGATTTACAAGAATTCTTTTAAATATAGTATCCTGTGTAATACCTGGATTACTACATATGTGTAATACATAAAAATATTGGCTATTATTAATTCCAATATCAGCCAATTTCCTATCAATATAGTTTGCGTTATATCTATTTATAATGGAAACCCATTTTAATAGCTCTCTCATGTTCTCTCCTTAATATTGTTATTTATATTTTTGTTGCGAGCGCAACAATCTATTTGCTCATGCAATTATTTTACTGCTAAATTTACACTTTGTCAATAGTTCCTAATTCTTAATTCCTTTTAAGCTGTCATGTCAATGTGACATAATATAGTAAATTAGACAAGATGCAAATCCACAGAATTAAAATTAAATGACAACAAGTAAAATCAAGCCATAACTTCTCTATTTCGTTATAATGAATGTAGGGTAATTGAAACGAGGTGAATAGTTAAATGTATGAGTGGCAACAACAAATTCAGATAATCATTGACGAGATTGACAAATGTATTAAAAATTACAACGGCGAAGTCTTAACGTTACGCTTTCTTTCTCGCAAATTGGGATATTCTGAATTTTATACAACGAAAAAATTCAAAGAAATATCGGGTATGCAGTTTAGAGATTACTTGCGGAATAGAAAATTAGCCTTTGCATTAAAAGAGGTTAGGGACAGTGATAAGAGTCTATTGGACATTGCTTTTGATTATGGATTTTCATCACATGAAGCTTTTACCAGAGCTTTCAAAAGAACTTATGGTGTAACACCAAGTGAATATCGAAAAAATCCTAAGCCAGTCGTTCTTCGTACAAAAATAACCCCTTTTGACCGCTACTTTTTAGGATTAGGAGAAATAGGAATGATTAAATCAACAGATGGTGTCAAGATTTATTTTGCAACCATACCTGCACATAAATTTTTGTACATTAAAAACAATGAGAGTAACGGGTATTGGGATTTTTGGAGAAAACAAAACCTTATTCCAGGACAGGACCACGAAACAATTTGTGGTTTGCTCGACAGCATCAAGGGTAAATTGGATGATGATGGTGGAAGCGAAGCTAACTGTGGAAGTGGTCAGATTATGGCTTATATAAACAGTCCAGATGGCAGGCTCTGCGATTGGGGTATTCTCCGTACAGAGTGTTGGGGCGTACGACTTCCTTTTGATTATAAAGGGGAACTTCCGCCACAAATGCTTATGATTGATATTCCTGAAGCCGAGTATATCATCTTTGAACATGGTCCATTTAATTATGAACAGGAAAATTGTAGTGTTGAAGAAAAGATTGAAATGGCTATGGCAACTTTTGATTACATTGGTAAGGGTTACTGTCCTGATATTACCCCTGGAAGAATCATGTACTTTTATTATAACCCAGACCAGTATTTTAAGTACATTAGACCTGTGAAAAAGATGTACGCCTATCCACTGTAAAATCCAAACTAAGTAGATAAGACGTACTCGATAAAATAAAATTTAAGGAGGAAAATTAAAAATGACTAAGTCTATTTGCGGAGTTGATTGTAGGAAATGCGAATTGAGTAACACTTGTAATGGATGTGCTGAAACGAAAGGTCATCCTTTTGGTTCAGAGTGCTTGGTTGCATTATGTTTGAAAGAAGGTAAAGATGCTCTATACAAATTCAAAAAGAATTTGATTGCAGCATTTAATGCACTTAATATACAAGATATGGAAGAAGTCACAGAACTTAATGCACTGAAAGGCTCTTTCATTAACATTGAATATACCTTGCCAAAAGGGCAGCTTGTAAAGTTTTGGGACGATAATAAAATTTACTTTGGAAATCAGCTTAGCAAAAAAGACAGTGACAGATATTATGGAATTATTGCTGATGAAAAATATCTCATGGTATCTGAGTATAGCGTTTATGATTCTGATGCTGAAATTGTAGTATTTAAGCGTTGGATGTAAATGCAAATTGAAAGTTGAATCAAAGATTATTTATAATAGATGGAGGTTCTTTAAGTTAGAAAAATATATTGCTCTTTTTCGTGGCATAAACATTAGTTGTAAAAACAAAGTGTCAATGCCATTATTAAAGGCGGCATTTGAAGGTATGGGATTTTTGAATGTTAGCACCTATATCAATAGCGGAAATGTTCTTTTTCCAGTGAAAGCAACGATAAAAGTGAATGCCAGCACTACAAAAAAATTATTTTTGTTATCTAGCAAGTAAATCTATTATGGGCATAACATGGAGTTCCCAAATTTCAGTTTATCTTTATCATTGACTGACTAGAAAATTTGAAATTGACTAGAAGGTTATAACTGGATGGAAGTAGTTAAATTTGCAAAAAAACAGCTATACGAAAGCATCTGGAGCTATGACAATACCATAAAAGGTTAATAATCTAACGTCGTCATTTGTACAAAACTAAGAAAAAAATAGAGGCTGACTCAGACAATCCACAATATATTGGCTGTTTGGGGTGTTGGCTATAAATTCAGCGAATAAAAACCGCAGATTGTATATAATTCACTAATTAGTGAATTATATACAATCTGCGGTTTTGTGCACTATTCAAATAATTTATATGCTTTTAATCATATTATCATATCAAAGTTCTTATGTAAGTGGTAAATTCAACTCTTAAAACTTAAGATATTGATAATAAACCTAGTGTTTAAGCGATAATCTGTATTTCTGTTTAAAACTTAATTGAAAAACATATTGACAGTCTACCCATTATTTGTAATAATCAATATATCAAAACGATATATAACTAAACAATATATACATAAACGATATTAGGAGGCACTATGTTAGAATACATTATTTTAGGATTTCTGATGGAAAAAGAATTAAGTGGATATGATTTAAAACAAAAGATGTCACAAAGTACTTCATACTTTTTTGATGCTAGTTTTGGTAGTATTTATCCTGCGCTTAAAAGATTAGAAGAAAAAGATTATATCTACTATCGCGAAGTTATAGATGGGGGCAAATTAAAAAAACTATATTCCATAACTGATATAGGGAAATCATACTTTCTCGAGTGGTTAGAAAAACCAATTAAATTTTCTAAGACAAAGCATAACCACCTTGTTAACATATTTTTTTATGAGTACTTACCTAAAGAAATAATTGAAACAAACTTAAAAATGTTGATAGCTGAAATTGAATTACTTTTAAATAAATTAGATGCACAAAAAACTGAGGTAGAACAAAATTGTTGTATTGACCAATACACATGTATGTATTTCACAATGATTTATGGCGTTGACTATTATAGTTTTGTAATTAATTGGTGTAATGATTTATTAAAAAAATTGTAGGATAGAATTACAAAAGTCAACCTACATAATATAAAGGGGTAAAACTTATGAGACTTTTAATACATGATTTAACTGAAAAAGATTTAGATAATTTATTACCTAAACTTGATGACAATATAAAAATACTTTCAAACACTGAAGAAATCCACAAGTGTATTGGTTGTTTTGGTTGTTGGATTAAAACACCTACTACATGTGTCATAAAAGACTATTACAGAAATATGGGTAAATTGATAGCTGATTCTGATGAATTTATTATAATTAGTAGATGTTGTTATGGTGGCTTTAGCCCATTTATTAAGAATATACTTGATAGAAGTATAAGCTATCTCCTTCCATACTTTGTAATAAAGAATAATGAAATGCATCATAAAAATAGATATGAAAAACAGATAAATTTAAAGGCTTTATTCTATGGGGATTGTATTACAGATACTGAAAAAGACACTGCTACTAATCTAGTACGTGCAAATGCTGTAAATCTCAATATGAAGGAACATTCTGTTTCATTTTTTAAAAATCCACAAGATGTAAGAGGTGAATCTTTATGAATATAGTAATGATAAATGGAAGCCCAAAAGTAAAAGAAAATAATTCACAATACTTTTTATCTGAAGTAGAAAAACTTATACAAAAGGATAATGACATTCTCACATTTAAAATAGACAATGTATCTAAATATCCTAAAGCTATTGAAGCCATACTTACTTGTGATAGGTTAATAATTGCATTTCCTCTTTATGTAGATGGCATTCCTTCTCATTTAATTCGTTTTTTAGAGGAATGTGAAGAATGTGCGAAGAAACTAAATAAAAAATCTATTCCAGTATATGCAATAGTTAACTGTGGATTCTATGAAGGGAAACAAACTCATTTAGCAATTCAAATGATAGAAAATTGGTGTAAAAGGGTTAACTTTACATGGGTTCAAGGAATAGGAATTGGTGGAGGAGAAATGCTAGGTTCATTACAATCTACTCCTTTAGGTAAAGGTCCAAAAAAAAGCTTAGGAACTTCATTAGGAGAACTATCAAAGAATATACTTAGTAACAACATAGATAGTAACAACATAGATAGTAACAACATAGATAGTAACACTTCTAGTAAAGATAATATTTTTATATCACCTAACTTTCCTAGATTTCTATTTAAATCTATGTCTAATTATCATTGGACTCCTCAAGGTAAATCAAATGGACTGACTAAAAGTGATATATTAAGAAAATAAAAAATTAATATTAAAATAAATTTTACATAAGATATAAGTATTTTATTTGTCTTTAAAATTATGCATACAAATCTATACAAATCATGTAAAGCTTAAAATACTATATTAAAAACAACTTCTAAAAAGGGGCTGTCTCAAAATAGGGATAAGTCTCTTTTTCATTGTTTAAATAATGAAAATATATTTGATTTCATACAAAAAAAGAGTGCCTCATGAACCAAAAAGCTCATTTTGAGACATCCTCTTTCTATTGTGCATATAAAAAAATATCTTTTTATGCTACATTTAATTATTATTTAGCTTGAATTATATTTAACCATTATTCAGTTTCTATTATATTTAATTATTATTCAGCTTTCCTAATTCTTTCAACAATACTATCCTTAGAAACATTATGATAAACTATTAAAGGCACTATAGACGTTATCAAAAATACTATTAATATACTTATTATAAGCGCCCCTAATGGATAAGCATACACAGAATATCTTAATTTCATAATATTAAACCCTAAAAATGTTGCGATACTTCCAAAAGTAAGATTTACAATAGTTATTATCACCCCATAATAAAAACCTTCAAGCATTATCATTCTTTGAAGCTGTTTTCTTGTCATTCCTACTGCCTCAATCATTGCAAACTCTTGTTTACGAGACATTATATTTGTTATCATAGTATTTATAAAGTTTAGCACTCCAATCAATCCTATTATAAATACCGCACTCATACCTACAATCTTTATAACCTTTTGACTCTCTCTTGCCTCTTCTATATAGATATTTTTTGAATAAACTTTTGTATATGGATTATTGTATTTCTTATTCAAATTATTTATTTTATTTTCAACAGACTTCACATCACCATTTATATCAATTACCAGATTTTCTATATATGGCTTTATAACCATATTTTTAAAGTCATTTTCATTAATGTACATCCCCATATTAAAATTTTGTGCACCATCAAAAACTGCCATGACTTTAAACTCTTTATCTATATATCCTTTCCCTATAGTATCTCCTTTTAAATATCTAAACTTAATTTTATCTCCTGCTTTTATTTTACTTCCTTCATGTCCAGTAATTACTACATATCCACCTTCATCAAATTTTTTCTCATCTATAGAACCTGACAGTATTTTAGAATTCTTTTGAGAATATATAATATTGTTTTTTGATAGTTTACTTAATAATCTACCTGAAGATAATCCAACTGTATCTGAGGCTAAAAAACCATTATTTTCTGCAATTTCTTTTGGGTCTCTGCCCTGAAGAAATTGCTTTTTATATTCTTCATCTACTTTTTGAGTCAATATCTCATCTTTTAAATCTCCTTCATAAACTATATAACTTAAATCCTTGTACACCTTACTTACATTACTCACTCCATCAAGATTCTTAATATCTTTTATAAGATTTTCGTCAATTGGAGCAACTTCGTTATCTTCAGATTTAGCAGTGTCTGCAAGTCCATGACGTATTTCTATATCCCCTAACATCATACCTTCAGCAGCTCTTTCTGGATTAGAGCTACTTATAATTGCAGATACAGTCAAAAATATTATACAACTTAGTGACATAGAAACTAAAACTAAAATAGCTTTGCGTCTATTTCTAAACACATTTGCAAATGCCATCTTATGAATTTTAGAACCACTTTTCCCTCTTTTAGACTTACGTTTAATCTTATTACTTTTATCACTATATCTTACAGCATCTATAGGAGATACAGAACTTACAATCTTAGCAGGTTTTTTGCATGACAATCTAACAGTTACATATGAAAATACAACGGCAAATACAAATATTAACGGATTAAAATATTCAAATGCAGTTTTATTTAATCCATCCATAAACTTACCAACTAGAGGAACAAACACTATTCCTATTAAAAATCCCAATAATAAACCTATTGGTATAGCTATTATACATAATCTATTAGCTTGTTTAATAATCAATTTTTTTAATTGATATGGAGATGTTCCTATTGTTTTTAATAATCCATAATATTTTATATCTTTAACAACTGAAATATAAAAAATATTATAAATTAATAAATATCCACTTAAAAGTATAAGCATTACAATTAAGATTATTGGTAATACATTTTTAACAACTTCTTTGAAAGTAGTTGCTTGTTTACTTAAATATATAGGATTTATAGTTGATTTTCCTGAATAAGGTTGGATTTTCTCAGTTAGTTTATCAAATTTAGACTGCAAATCTTTATCATTAAAAAAATTAAAGGATACACTTGTAGGAGCTACTTCATTTGTTTTTTTGTAATTATCATAGAAAGCTTCACTCGTAAATACATCATGAAGAGGTATTGCTGTAGCTGTTTTGTATTCAAAATATCCAACTAGTTTAAATTTGAACGTTTCTTTTTCATTAGTTAGTACCCCATCTTTAGTTTTTGGAATTATTAATTTTACTTCAGCACCTATTTTATGAGGTATATCTAACATATCTAATATCTTTGTAGGCATGACTATTTCATCATTATTTTTTGGTAAACTCCCTTCAATCATCTCTACATTTGCAGCATTTTCAAGACTTTTTTTATCATAAACGGTTAAATTCACTGTCTGAGTTGAAAACTCTGGATTTTTTAAACTTGCTATGTTTTTTACTATTCCAATACTGTTTTTGTCTACTGAACTATCTTTTTTTATAATTTCAATTTGCCTATTACTTAAAGCTTGAAATTGAACATGGTTCTTTGTCCCATATTCCATAGCTTTGTAACTATTAAAAGCGTCCAACATACTATATCCCACTGTAAACAATGATGTAAACAAAACTGTTGTCAATACTATTGCAAGCACTGAAACTATATTTCTCATTTTATTTGTTTTGAAACTTCTATTACTTAACTTTTTTATAATTTCCTTATTGTTATTCTGTAACATTGTTCTCACCTCTATTTACAACTTTTCCATCCTCAATCCTTATAATTCTATCAGCCATTTGAGCAATTTGTTCATTATGAGTTATCATAATTATAGTTTGGCTAAACTTATTACTAGTAACTTTTAAAAGTCCTAGCACATCTTGTTCTGTTTTGCTATCTAAATTACCTGTTGGTTCATCAGCTAGTATTATTGATGGTTTTGTTGCTAAAGCTCTTGCAATAGCTACTCTCTGTTGCTGTCCTCCTGATAGATTATTTGGTAGGTCATCCACTTTTTGACTTAATCCTAAAACTTCTATTATCTCATCTATATATTTAGTGTCTATTTTACATCCATCAAGTTCTATAGGTAATACTATATTTTCATAAACATTTAGTATTGGAACTAAATTATAATTTTGAAATATAAAGCCTACATTACGTCTTCTAAATATTGTAAGTTCTTCATCATCCATAGCAAATATATCATTATTATCAACAATTACTTTTCCATCACTTGCTCTATCAAGTCCCCCTATCATATGTAACAAGGTACTTTTTCCACTACCTGAAGTCCCAACTATAGCTACAAACTCCCCTCTATTTATACTTATATTTATTCCATCTAAAGCTTTTACTATATTTTCACCTTTTCCATAATATTTTTTTAAATTATTAGTCTCCAGTATTTTCATAATCAAATCTCCCTCTTACTTTATTTTATATATTTTTTAATTGTATATTAAACTTTCACGCTTATTGATTCCTTACTTAGATATTATCATGTAAGCCCCTATCCAATCCTCACAGTGCTGTTATATTTTAGATCTGAATTATAACAATTTCGAGATGTTTTGTGATATTTATTGAAGTGAAACTAAAAATAGTGCATATAATGTTATCTAATAAACACTATATACACTACTTCTAAGAATTTTTGATTTTATTTTCAAGTTATATATTATAAACATCAATTTTAAATAAATGCTAAGTCTAATTTTTCATATAAATATTAAATGTAGTTCCAATATTTTTTTGAGAATCTACTTTTATATATCCATTCTGTTTATTTATAATTTCTCTTGCTAAGTACAATCCAACTCCAATACCTTCTATATTCCCAACTTCTCTACTTCTATAGAACCTTTTAAATATATTGTTTATTTCACTCTCATCTATACCCATTCCATTGTCACTTATGATAATTTTAGTGAATATATCCATTTTATCAGTCTTTATACTTATCTTTCCTTCCTCATTGGTATACTTTACTGCATTTTCTATAATATTAAATAAAGCTTCACTAGTCCACTTTTTATCGTGACAAACTTCAATTTTATCATCTAAATCAATTTCTAGTAATATATTTTTTTCTTCTAATTTTAAAAACACTCCACTTAATGCACTTGCAATAGTATCACTTATTCTGCTTTTAGTCGTATTCAAAGATATAATACCAGTTTCTAACCTAGAAATTTTTATAAGTGCTTTTCCCAACCAGTCCAATTTATTTACCTGACTTTGCATGTTTTCTAAAAACAATACTTGATTCTTTCTATCTAACTCTTTTTGCATTAGAGTCTCATTATACATAGATATATTAGCTATTGGTATTTTTATTTGATGCGATATATCTGATATTAAAGTTTTTATATTTTCTTTTTCCTCTGAATACCTGCTGTTTTTAACTTCCATAACCTCTATCATATATTTAATTTTATTTTGAACTTTTGCAGTTAAAGTATCTTTATTTAAATCAAAGTGCATATTTTTATTACCCGATATAAATTCATCTATGTTATATATGATATTACTACTAAATTCAACTATGTCTTTTCTTATTTTATATACAAAAAATAACGATATAAAAAACATAGTAAATATAAAAATTAAAATTATACAATTAATATTTACAATAAATTCAGCTAAGTCAGGATGCACATATAAAATTTTGTTAGTTTGCATTCTTATTATTATTAAGGATAAACATGACACTATGAAATATATAATAGAAATGTTCTTGTAATAGTTCTTATTTAAACTTTTATTATTTTTCATCTTGTTCACCAACCCACATATAACCTATTCCATAAATAGTTCTTATGTACTTATGCTTTGATGTTTTCTGGTCTATTCTCTTTCTCAATCTATTTATATTTACAGTCAATGCATGTTCTTCCATATACTCACTATCATTGTCCCATATTGCATCTATCAATGCTTGTCTTGTAACTATTTCATTTTTATGTTGCACCAATTTCTTTAGAATTCTATATTCTATAGGTGAAAGGATTATATTTTCGCTATTTCTAGTTACAGTCATATTATCAAAATTAAATTCAAATTCTCCCTCAAATAAGACCTCTTCTTGTATTTCAACATTACATCTTCTAAGCAGTGCTTTTATTCTTTGTATCAATATGTTTATACTAAATGGCTTTGTTATGTAATCATCTGCTCCTATCTTAAATCCATTTACAATATCAGATTCCATATCACATGCTGTCAAAAACAGAATACCTACTTTTGAACTAGCTCTTATTTCTTTGCACAAGTCAAATCCATTTCCATCAGGAAGATTTACATCTAATATCATTAAATCTATTTTTTCTTTCTCAAATTTCTCTTTAGCTTCTTTTAGACTATATGTTGGTACAACTCGAAATCCATCACTTTGTAAGTTAAAACATATACCATTATTAAGCATAATATCATCTTCTACAACCATTATAGTTTCCATTTTATTTCCTCCATATTTTTTATACACATTAAATCATTGAGTTTCCTATTTTATTATACTAATTTTATTTTCTAAAAAACTACTATTCTCTTAACTTTTCATTAATTCAAAATAAAAAGAGTGTATATTTAGTAATTTTAACTAATATACACTCTTCATTTTTTATAAGTTTATAAATATTCTATTTTAGTTTACCATAGTCTTCATCAGATACAGGCTCCAACCATTCATTGAAGGCTCCCTCTGCTGGTACTTCTACAGCTAGATGCTGAAACCAACTATCTGGTGCAGCTCCATGCCAGTGTTTTACATCTGGTGGTATATTAACTACATCGCCTGCATGCAATTCCTGAGCTGGTTTTCCAAACTCTTGATAATATCCTCTACCTCCAGTTACAAGTAAAATCTGTCCACCCTTATGATGTATGTGCCATGAATTGATTGTAGAAGGAGCAAAAGTCACATTACCAATTCCCACACCCTTAGTAGTAAGCATATTTAAATAACATTCTCCTGTAAAATACTGTGCAAATGCTTTGTTCTCTTCCCCAATAGGGAAAACTGCTCCTGTACCTAAATCTCTTTCTCTATCCATATTTAATACCTCCTATGCCTCGCTTAACTATTCTTACATTTTTAGTATACGACTTAAAGTTAACTCAAGGTCAATAGCTTTTCAGTATTATCATAATTTAATTTTTAGATTAACTTTATTCTTTTAAATCATCATAACTCGTTATAGATTTTTTTACATTCAGTAATTGGTCTACAAATTGATTCGCAGGAGCATTTAAAATATTTTCAGGAGTATCATATTGTTGAATGACTCCATGATTCAATACTAAAGTTTTTGTACCCAAAATCAAGGCCTCATAAATATCATGTGTAATAAAGATAATCGTAATTCCTGTTTTTTTATGAATTTCTTTTATCTCTTTTTGTAACTGTTTTCGTGTAATTTCATCAACAGCTCCAAAAGGTTCATCCATCAATAAGATTTCTGGTGAAGAAGCTAAAGCACGTGCAATCCCTACACGCTGTTGCTGACCACCTGATAATTCAGATGGGTATCTTGTTTTCATATCATTTGGTAATCCCACGATTTGCATCCATTTGTCTACAGCATTTTTTATCTCTAACTTATTTTTTCGATTAAGGAGATTTGGCACATATGAAATATTTTCTTCAACAGTCATATGAGGAAAAAGAACACTTCCCTGCACACAATAGCCTATTTTTCTTCTTAATTTAATTAAGTCCTCATTTTTAATGTCTGTTTTATTAATTAAAATATCTCCTCCATCTGGCAAAATAAGACCATTAATCATTTTTAGAAGTGTTGTTTTTCCACTTCCAGATGACCCAATAACAGTTAAAAATTCTCCTTTTTCTATATCTAAATTTAGATTATTTATGATTGTTTTATCATTATATTGTTTTTCAATATTTTTAAATTGTATAATAGGTGTCATTATATTTCCTCCAATTATAAAAGTCCCTTTTTGTTCAAAAACTCACGTGCAACTTCTCTAGGCTCTAAATTATTATTTTCTACATCGTAATTCAATTTAGCCATCTCTTTATCAGTTAAAATATTTTTAACCATCTGAAATACTTTTGAAAGTTCTGGATGTTCCTCTAACACCTCTGAACGAATAACATTTCCACATTGATAAGATGGATAAAAGCTTTTATCATCATTTAAAACTACAACATCTGAAACACTATACTGACCATCAGTTGTAAATATAGGCATTACATCAATTTTTCCCTCATTGATTGCCTGATATTTAAGTCCAATATCTAAATCAACTGTGTTTTTAAAGTGTAAGTCATAGGTATTACATAGTGGAGTATAGCCATCTTCTCTTTCATAAAAATCATACTCTGCACCAAATGTCAATTTAGAAGATATATCTCTCAAATCTGAGATATTCTTTAATTTATACTTATCTGCAATTTCTTTTCTGACTGCCAACGCATAACTATTAGAAAAACCATACATCCCAGTCCACTGCATTTTAAGTTTAGTTTTATATTCAGATTGTAATTTCTCAAACATATTTTCAGTGTATAATTCATTTTTATTCAGTACCATATTCCATCCTGTCCCTGTATACTCTGGATAAATATCAAATTCTCCATTCTCCATAGCTGGCTGAATATTGGATGTTCCTCCGCCTACACCTTGTGTAATTTCTACTTTTAAATCTGTATTTTTTTCAATTAAAATATCCAACATTTCACCAAGAATATATTGTTCAGTCATTGGTTTTGTAGCAATATGAATAGTTTGAGTCTTTGCAGAGTTAAAAAAATAAGATGTAAAGATAGTTGTTATGAGGATAAGACTTCCTAGAATGGCAAATACTTTTTTCCTATTTTTCTTTTTTCTTTTTCTTTGTAAAAATCTTTCTACTAATCCTAGAATAAAATCAAATAACAAAGCCAATAGAGCAATAAGAATGCTTCCAGTGACTGTCATTACTGTGTTGTTTGTTGTGATTCCTCTATATATAGCTACCCCCAGACCACCAGCACCTATAAATGAAGCGATACCAGTCAATGCAATTGTCATAATAACCATGTTTCTAATCCCAGACATAATAACAGGTAAGGCTAGTGGAAGTTTTATTTTATATAGTATCTGAAAGTCTGTACTTCCCATACCTTTCGCTGCTTCAAGTATATTTTTATCTACGTTAGTAATTCCAGTATATGTATTTCTAACCATAGGTAATAATGCATATATAGTAAGAGCAATAACAGCTGTAGTATTTCCAATTCCAGATAATGGTATCAAAAAACCTAACATAGAAATAGATGGTATAGTGTATAGAAAATTGATAGTCCCCAAGATGGGCTTAGAAGACTTGTGAAATTCACTTACAATGATACCAATTGTACCACCTAAAACAATTGCAATTATTATAGAAATAATAGAAATTGTCAAATGTTCGATGGATAGTTTTATAAAAAAATCACTTCTTTCAGATAATAGCGTTAGCATATCGTTTAGCATTACTTACACTCCTTTTATGAGTTTTACTTAATAAGATTCAAATTATAAAATTATAGTTTAGTTATAGACTGCATCTTACTACACTAAGTAAATTATTCCATAAATTACATGTTAAGGTCATAATATAAAACTTTCAAGTAGACACTAAAAAGTAACTAATAGAAAATCCTACCTTGTCAATCTTCATGAAAATAATAAAAAATGTCAGAACCGTTAAAAACTTGCTATTTAAACGGATTTCTGACACTATATTTAATTAAATTTGAATATTTATCATATTATTTATTATTGTTAAACTTAACTATCATATTATATACCCATTATATTTACTCATATATCATCTATATTTATTGTATTTTATCTATTATACTATATATTTTGCTGTTAGCGATATTTTATTGTTAGACAATTGTTTTGGAGTTCCTTCAAAGATTACTTTCCCACCTTTTGTCCCTCCCTCAGGACCCATATCAATAATCCAATCTGCTCTTTTAATTATATCTATATTATGTTCAATTATGATAACTGTATTTCCATTATCTACAATCTCTTCAATTATACTTATAAAATTTTCAATGTCAGCCATATGAAGACCTGTTGTCGGCTCATCTAATATATACACTGAACTTTCCTTATTTAATTCATTAGCAAGCTTTAATCTTTGACACTCTCCTCCAGATAATGTATCCAGAGTTTGCCCTAAAGTAAGGTATCCGATTCCCATTTTTTCAATGCACTGTAATTTCTTTTTAATCTGTTTTAGACTAAAAAATTCAATCGCATCTGAAACTGACATTTCAAGAATTTCTATTATATTTTGCCCTTGAAATCTATATTCTAAAACTTCTTTTTTAAATTTTTTTCCTTCACAAATATTGCAAGTACTTTTTATACTTTCCATAAATGCAAGGTTTGTTTGTACTGTTCCAGAGCCTTTACAATTATCACAAGCTCCTTCTGAGTTTGAGCTAAACAAAGACGCTTTAACACCATTTACTTTTGCAAAACTGTTTCTTATATCGTTCATAATTCCACTATATGTTGCTAAGCTTGACCTAGAATTAGCTGATACAGGGCTTTGGTCTATTAATACAGCATCTGTATTTTGCTTTAAAAATTCATGTTTAATTAATGTACTCTTACCAGCTCCTGCTACTCCTGTCACTAAAGTTAATACACCTTTAGGTATCTTTATAGATATATTTTTTAAATTGTTTTTATTACAATCTTTAACATCTAAATATCCTCTATGTTCTCTTACATTTTCCTTAATAGAAAGAGCTTTATTTAAGGCATTTCCTGTCAATGTCCCACTTGAAAGCAACTTTTCATAACTTCCTTCATATACAACTTTACCCCCATACCTACCAGCTTTTGGACCTACATCTACAATGTGGTCTGCAATTTTAATAACATCTGGGTCATGCTCAACAACTATAATTGTATTTCCTTTATCACGTAATTTTCTTAGAAGATTATTTAATTTATAAACATCTCTTGGATGAAGACCTATACTTGGCTCATCAAAAATATACATCAAATCTACAAGGTTACTATTTAAATATTTTACCATCTTTACACGCTGAGATTCTCCACCTGATAGTGATGATGTTTCCCTATCTAAAGTTAAGTACCCTAGACCTATATCTATGATGTTATTTAGTTTTTCTAGTATTCCTTTAAGTAGAGGTTGTGCTTCTGGCTCATTTATATCTTTAATAACCTTAACTAATTCATCAAGTTGCATACTTGTCAAGTCTGCAATATTGTAGCCATTAATTAAAGATTTATATACGCTTTCATGAAGTCTTCTTCCATTGCAAACAGGACACTTGTCTTCTATAAGGAGTTTACTCAATTTTTTCTTAGTAGTCTCAGAAATTTCTCCTTCTTTACTTAGATATAGACGATTAAACTTAACCATTAAGCCTTCATATGTCATATTTATTTTTCCAGTTTCTTCTACTGTAATCTTTTCTGGCTCACCATATAAAAATTTTTTCAGCTCTTTCTCTGAATAATCACATATTTTCTTATCAATATTAAAGTATCCTGATTCGGCAAATATATTCCAGTGCCAAGAACCCACTCCGAAACCTGAAAGCAAAATAGCGCCCTCATTTAGCGATTTATTCATATCAAGAATATGCTTCATGTTAGGTATTAGTTTTTTCCCAAGCCCATGACAATCTGGACACATACCATTAACATCATTAAAGGAAAACATGTTAGCATTACCTATATGCTTGCTTCCAAATCTAGAATATAAAGCCCTTAAAAAGGAATTTACATCTGTGATAGTACCTAAGGTTGACCTTGAATTACCTCCAAGTCTACTTTGGTCTATAATAATCGGTGTTGATAAATTTTCTATACAATCAGCTTTAACTTCTCCATACTTAGGTAAAAAACTTCTTACAAAAGTACTAAATCTCTCATTTAATTGACGTTGTGATTCTTTTGCAATTGTTTCAAAAACAATAGACGATTTTCCAGAACCAGATACACCTGTAAATATAGTTATTTTTCTTTTTGGTATTTTTAATGAAATATTATCTAGATTATTTTCCTTACATCCTTTTAAAACTATAAATTCATTACCCATACTTTACCCTCCTAAATTGTTTTTATAGCAAATTATAGCACGTGACCTATCCCTTGGTTGTATACTGTAGGGTTTAAAATTTCATATAAAAAGTCTATATAAACTTATTAAGAGCATAAAAAAAGTACCTCAAAATGATTTTTAAAATCATAACTGAGATACTAAACCTTGTCTAATCATAATATATTCTTATTATCCTCAAATACTTTTTTATCATTAGTAAATAATATTTTTAAGATACCTTTATGTAAATTACTTTAATCTTCACTTAACACAGACGTAAGTTCAGGGTCATTTAAAAGGTTTTCAAAATAGCTATGTGCTGAGATATACCCTATACCATACATTTTTCGTTTTGAATTTACAACCTTATATTCATAACACGCACTTTTGACCTTACTATAATCATTAAAATTAGTTGCTTTATAAATAGCTCTTTCATTTCTTGGTATGTACTTTACATATTTTGGTTTTATAAAATACAAGTCATCTTTTATCTTACGTTCACGTTTAAGCTTCTTTAAAACTGCACCATTTTTTCTATGCATTATATGGTCATCGTACTTATAATGATGAGCTATATGAGTGACATCACCCTTAAATTTATGTTCAAAATCTAATATTGTCTTTTCCATTAACTTATAATGTGTCCCCTCTTTTTTATCTATATCAGCAAGTATAATTATATTTTGTTGTTTTACTCCAAGCTCTTTTAGTGCTGACTTAAATTCATTGTTCCTAAGCTCTTCCTTTTGCTTCCTAGTTAAATTTCTAAATTTAGTATTAGCTCTAAAAACGTTCACTCCAGAGCCATCTGATACCAACACAACATATACATTATCAGTTCCACATTGTTTTATTGCATTAACAATAGCACTTCCTCCCCATAAGACTTCATCATCTTGATGCTGTGGGTAAAATACAGCATTAGATTTAAATTTTCTGCTATTGCTCTGTGGAATAGGTGTCTCAAGTTTACCATTAAGGTTAATAGCCATTATAAATATCATAAACAGTATTAATATACTTATGACTATGTGCTTTTTTTTGTTTTCCATTCTTAAAATTTTCTCCTTTTTATCAATTCAAATATCTTGTAAATTTTTGTTGTAAATAGGTTAAAATACACAAATTATTTTACAATAATTTGTAGCTTTATACAATCTTTGACACAAGGCACAATAAACTAAAAAAGCTCTCCAATCGCAATATTACAAATACTGCAATTAGAAAGCCCTTTAATTCTTAAAATTTATTAAGTTTATCTTTCTCAACATATCTTAGATTTCTTTCTTAACATCTTTTAACATATAATTCTTATTTTTAATGGATTATATTTAAATTTCTATATTAATACTGATATTTTAATATTCCACTATTAATGCTACTATTTTAATATTCCACATTCTTTTTATTCTACATTTCCTTTAAAATTTCAAGCAACTCTTCTTCACTATACATATATTTCTCGTTACAGAACTGACATCCAACTTCTGCCTGTTTATCTTCTTCTATTATTTGAGCCAAAGATTTTTTCCCTATTGCCACTAAAGCAGTTTTCACTCTTTCCTTTGAGCACTCACACTCAAATCCAACTTCACAAGTATCAAGTACTTTAGGCTCTAAACCATCTAAAACTCTATTTAATATATCTTCTGGTAAGTTTCCTTCCTTTAACATATTAGTTATTGAAGGTAATTTAGCTACATTTTCTTCTAATTTTGCGATAGTTTCTTCTTCTGCATCTGGCATTAATTGAACTATAAAGCCTCCAGCAAACTCAACTTCATCCTCTTTTGTAAGAACACCTAAAGCTACCACTGATGGAGTTTGTTCTGACACTGCAAAGTAATAAGTAAAGTCTTCTGCAATTTCTCCACTTACTAATGGATAAGTTCCATTATATGGCTCTCTAAGACCTAAGTCTTTAATAACTTTTACAACACCTTCTGTCCCCACTGCTGCTGCAACATTCAACTTTCCATTTGGATAATCTTCAACTTCTACATGAGGATTTCCTACATAGCCTTTTACTATCCCCTTAGAATTTGCTGTTGCGATGATAGTTCCAATTGGTCCACCACCTTTTATTATTACAGTCAATTTATCACTGTCATTTTTCATCATCAATCCCATTATAGATGTTGCTGTTAATGTTCTACCAAGTGCTGCTGTTGCTACTTTTGTAGTTTCATGTAATCTTCTAGCTTCTTCTACTGTATTTCTAGTAGTTGCAACAAATGCTCTAACTTGACCATTTCCTGATGTCGCTCTTAGTACATAATCTTTCATCTGTATTCCTCCACATTTTGTTAATCATACTATTTTTCTATACTATTATTTTTTTCTATATTACTACTTTAAATTACTTTAATTTTTAATACAGAAAACTTTACCTTTTTTATTTTTACCAATAATATTTTATACCTTCATCAATAACATTTTATATTTTCATCAATAATATTTTATATTAATAACACTTCTTTTTGTACACAACAATAAAAGCTTTATTTTTTACATACAAAGAATATCCTTTGACTTTCTTCATTAGGTTTTTCAAATGTAAAATCTCCATAAGATTTTATATCCCTAAATCCAGATTTTTTAAGCATATCAATTATTTCATCCTCAGTATATGCCCTTTGTTGATGTACTTCTTCAAATCTTTCAAACTTTCCATCTTCATCTTTAATAAAAAATGTCAGTTCCATTTCAATCAAATTTTCTTCATCATCAAAGTAATTTTGCCACATATAAGCTATATCTTCTCTGTTTTCTCCATACATATTATTTCCTAATATATTGGCTAATTTATAAAATGAACTTATATCAAATATAAAGATTCCATCTTTCTTTAATAATTCATATGTTTTTGAAAATACATTTTCTAAATCATCATCATAAGTTATATAATTAAATCCATCACAAGCACAAAGTACACAATCCAAATCGGATATATCAAAGTCCAGTTCTGATATATCTTGTTGAAGTAAAACTAACTCTACGCCTTCTTTTTCTGCCTTTTCTCTTGCTACACTAAGCATTTCATCAGATATATCAATTCCAGCTATATCATAGCTCTTTTTAGTTAATGGAATTGTGAGATTACCTGTACCACATGCTAATTCTAATATATTTTTTACTTTTACACCTTCATTAGCTATTATATCTTCTATATATTTAACCCATCCATCATAATCAACTTCATTCATAAGTTCATCATATACAAACGCAAAATCACTATATTGACTCATCCTTTTTATTCTGCCCCTCCACAATCTTTCTCAGCCTCTTTTTGCGTGATGTAAGCATACCTCCAATTCTTCCAGCTTCTTTAGCTGTAAGTCCTGCCCACCCACGTTCTCCAACTTTGTCCATAAGACCTAGTTCAGAGGCTATCTCATATTTCATTATATCATCATTTGTCAATATTTTAGTATTCTTGCCATTAGTTATCTTCTTTTCTCTTTTCATATTTTCTTTCAAAAAAATCACCCCTTCTTATTTGTATTTTTGTCAATTAAAAGAAATTTATACAAATAAGTAAGGGGTATTTATCAATTCATATGTTTTTAAATGTAAGTATTTTAAATATAAGTATTTTAAATTTATGACTTTTTAAAATTATTCTTTCTAAGTATGTGTTATTTATAATTTTAATATATGTTATTTACAGTCTTACCAAAAAAATTGACCTTTTTATATAAGCTATCTACAACTTATTCATTACAAAACTGAATATATTTTAATCTATTGCTTTTTTATATTTTAATAGTTTTGCATAGACATTTAGTGCATTCACACATATTTTTTCATCAAAGTTAAAGTTTATATTATGAAGTCCATTTACAAATCCTTTTTTTTCATTTCTTGAGCCCAACATAAAGAACAGTCCTGGAACTTCTTTTTGATAATAAGAGAAATCTTCTGATATCATAAGTGGGTCTAATTCTATAGCCGTATCCTTTCCAACAGCTTCTACAAACTCTTTATACAAGTCCTTATCGTTTTTAACAGCTATATAATCATCCATAATATTTATATTTACCTTACAGTTATAAGACAATTCAAAGCCTCTAGCAAGTTCTTTAACTCTAAGTTTCATTCTCTCATACACTTCTGGATTAAAACATCTAATAGTGCCTTCCATCTTTATATTTTCAGCTATTATATTTCTTCTAGCCCCTCCTTCAATTCTACCTATAGTCAACACTGCATTGTCTATTGGACTTATATTTCTTGATACTATAGTTTGAAGTGAACTTATAAAGTTTGAAGCTATCACTATACCATCAATTCCATTTTGTGGCATAGCTCCATGTCCACTTTTAGATACTATTTCTATATCAATATCTCCTATTTGAGCCATGAAGTATCCTTCTCTTGTACCTACATAACCTTCTGGTAATTCTGGGTATATATGAAGCCCATATATCTCATCCACATTGTATTTTCTAAGCACACCTGCATCTATCAATGCTTTTGCTCCACCTGGCCCTTCTTCTGCTGGTTGGAATATAAATACAACATTATCATTTAAATCTTCTTTATTATCATTTAAATACTCAATTAATCCAAGCAATATAGTAGCATGTCCATCATGGCCACATAAATGTTTTACACCTTCTTCACTACGAAGACCATCTATATCAGCTCTAAAAGCTATATCTTTTCTTGGCCTTTTGCCTTCTATCACACCTACTATTCCTGTTTCTAAATAAACTTCATATTCAACTCCTATTTTATCAAGATAATCCCTTATATATTTTGAAGTCTTATACTCTTTTCTTCCAATTTCTGCAATAGGATTTAATGCATTCCTATGCTTGTAAAGTTGTTCTTGTAAATACGATGCCTCTCTCATGTAATCTCCTCCAAATTATAATTTATTATAAAAATATTTCTATATCTCTTATAATTAAAATATTATATAATATACTTTCATATTTAAAAATAAAAAACTAAATTGAATATAAAAATATTTTGCATTATTAAATAATTCACCATTAATAATAATTCCCCTGTTTCATAAATCAAAACAGGGGAATTATTATTGAAAAATTTTTAATTTTAGCAAGAGAAGAAGTGTTTAGCAAGTCCACCTTTTGCAGTTTCTTTGTATTTATCCATCATATCGATACCAGTTTCTTTCATTGTTTCAACGACTTGGTCCAAGGAGACAGAATGTGAGCCATCAGTTAATAATGCATACTTAGCTGCATCATAAGCTCTTTGAGCTGCCATTGCATTTCTTTCTATACATGGAATTTGAACATATCCATATACAGGGTCACAAGTCATTCCTAGATGATGTTCAAGTGCTATCTCTGCTGCATATTCAATATGGTCTATAGTACCACCCTTTAAATACGCTACTGCCGCTGCTGCCATCGAACAAGCTGCTCCAACCTCACCTTGACATCCTACTTCTGCACCAGATATTGATGCATTAGTTTTTATTATATTTCCAATTATTCCAGCTACAAGTAATGCTTCAATTATTTTTTCATCATCGTATTTATAAAAATCTTGCATTGCAAAGAATATTCCTGGTATTACCCCAGCAGAACCACAAGTCGGTGCTGTAACTATTATATTACCAGAAGCATTTTGCTCTGAAGCTGCTAGTGCATATGCATATACAAGTGTTGAAAAACTTTTATCTTCTTGATACGCTTTATAAAAATTATTTGCTCTTCTTTTTAATAATAATTTACCTGGTATTACTTCATCTGTGCTTAGTCCATCATCAATAGATTTTCTCATAGCATCTTTTATAGTTTTTATATAGTCTTTTATATCAGATGGTTCACATTCTAACACAAAATCAACTAAAGTTTTATTATTTTCTTTACACCATTTCACTATTTCATCCATAGTGTCTAGGTGATATATACTATTGCTTTTACTGTTTCTTTGACCTTCTTCTGCTATAGTTCCTCCACCAACAGAATATACAGTCCATTCAGCTGTCACATTTCCATCTTTATCTAAAGCTTCAAACTTCATTCCATTTGGATGAAAATCTTTTATTATATCTTCCTGCCAAACGATTTCAACTTTCTTTGGAGCTATAGTTTTTTCAATTATATAATCTGTTAAGTGACCTTTTCCTGTAGCAGCTAAACTACCATATAATATTGCTCTAAAACTTTCTGCATCTGGATTTTCATTTTTAAATCTTTCCGCTGCTCTTTGTGGCCCCATAGTATGAGAACTTGAAGGTCCACTTCCTATTTTAAAAAGTTCCTTTAAAGTATCCATATTATTCCTCCTAAATTTTCTATGTTAATGCTTATTATTTATTTTTACGCACATATTTATTATAACCTAAATATATTAATTATTAGTTATTAAATTCGCATAAAATTTATTTTTTATTTCCATTTTGGTATATTTTATTAAATTAATATGCATATTTTGAGAATAAAACATTTATTTTAAATTTTTTTAATATTAATATAATATAAATATCTTACTTTATACAGTTAAGATATTAACTATACCTATTAAAATTAATTAATTTGTACTATAATTATTATTGTACTTAAAAAATTAAATTTAAATAAAAAAGGAGATTTGATTATATGTTATTTAAAGGTTCTGCTGTTGCTTTAGTTACCCCATTTATGGAGGATAACAATGTCAACTTTGAAAAATTAGGTGAATTAATCGAATACCATATTGAAAATGACACAGATGCACTAGTTGTTTGTGGAACAACAGGTGAAGCTACTACTATGAGTGAATCTGAGATTTTTGCTGTAATAAAATATACAGTTGAAAAAGTCAACAAGAGAATACCAGTTATAGCAGGTACTGGTTCAAACAATACTATGTTGTCTGTTCATATGAGCCAAGAAGCTGAAAAATTGGGAGTGGATGGTCTTTTAATCATAACTCCTTACTATAATAAGACTAATGAAAAAGGTCTTAAACTTCACTTTGAAACAATAGCAAAAAGCGTTAAATTACCAATTATTTTATATAATGTACCAGGAAGAACTAAGGTAAATATAAAGCCATCTGTTGTGGCTGAGCTTGCTAAAATAGATAATATAGTTGCTGTGAAGGAAGCTAGTGGAGATTTAGCTCAGGTTGCAGAAATAGCTAAATTAGTGCCTAAAGACTTCGCTATATACTCCGGTAATGATGATACTATACTACCTCTATTATCATTAGGTGGAAGTGGTGTTATCTCTGTACTTGCTAATATATGCCCTAAAGAAACCCATGATTTAGTAACTAAATTCTTTGAAGGTGACATTGAAGGCTCTAAAAAATTACAACTTGATATGGATACTTTAATTGACGCCTTATTTATAGAAGTAAATCCAGTTCCAGTTAAAACTGCTATGAATATTTTAGGTTTTAATGTTGGAGATTTAAGACTTCCTTTAGCTGAAATGGAAGAAGCTAATCTTAATGTCTTAAAACAAGAATTGACAAATTTTGGATTTAAATTTTAGCAATATTTCTATAAATAAGTTGATTTTTTCTAAAATATGTATTATTATTAGAATAATCAAATTTTAATATCCTATTAACCTAGGGTAGAGGTAGCTGTAAATAAGAGTATCCAATAGGAGCTGGCAAGCGTTAATGATTGGAAAAAGGATTTATAGCCGAAGAAAATATTTCTTGCAATAATATTTTCTGGGATTACACATAAGATGTGTAATACTGTCACTTATTTGTATAGGTGATGAGCTACAGGGTTTACTTTGAGTGATAAACTAGACGTACAAAGTATACCTTTGTACGTTTTTTGTATATAATTAAAGTTGTTAATATAATATTAAAGTTTTTAGACATATAAAAATATTAACATATCTTACTTGTATAGCTAAAATCAAATAATGTTTTAATAATTAAAAATTGGGGTGAATTTAATATGAAAAAAGTAAATGTGGCAATAGTTGGTGCTACTGGAATGGTAGGTAGAACATTTTTAAAAGTATTAGAAGAAAGAAATTTTCCAATAGAAAATCTATTTTTATTCTCTTCTTCTAAATCTGCTGGTTCTAAAGTAATGTTTTGTGGTAAAGAATATATAGTAGAAGAATTAAAAGAAACTTCATTTACTGATAGAGGAATACAAATAGCGTTATTCTCTGCTGGAGGAAGCATTAGTGAAAAATATGCTCCAATAGCTGCATCAAATGGAATCTTGGTAGTAGATAACTCTAGTCAATGGAGAATGAATCCAGATGTTCCTTTGGTTGTTCCTGAGGTAAATCCAGAAGCTATAAAAAAACATAAAGGTATAATAGCTAATCCAAACTGCTCTACTATACAAGCTATGGTTCCTCTTAAACCTCTTGATGACAAATACAAAATTAAGAGAGTTGTTTACTCTACTTACCAAGCTGTATCTGGTTCTGGTGTTAAAGGGGTTGAAGATTTAGAAAAAGGAATGACTGGTAATCCTACTGGATTCTATCCACATCAAATTTCTTATAACTGTCTTCCTCATATAGATTCATTTACTGAAAATGGATATACTAAGGAAGAAATGAAAATGGTAAACGAAACTATGAAAATACTTGATAACTACGACTTAAAAATAACTGCAACTACTGTAAGAGTTCCAGTAAAAAATGGTCATAGTGAATCTATAAACATTGAGTTTAATAATCCATTTGAATTAGAAGACTTAGTAAAAACACTTGAAGAAGCTCCAGGAGTTGTAGTAGTTGATAATCCTGCTAAAAATGAATATCCAACTGCTGTAGAATTTGATGATAGAGATGAAGTGTTTGTTGGAAGAATTAGAAGAGACTTTAGTGTTGATAATGGTGTAAACCTTTGGGTTGTTGCTGACAATATAAGAAAAGGTGCTGCAACTAATGCAATCCAAATAGCTGAAATGGCTATATCATATGATTTAGTATAGTATACAAATTTGTATAAATATATGATTTTGTAAAATATTAATAATAAGTAAAGATAAGCATTAGAAGTAACTGTAATATAAAACACAAAACTAAAAAAGAGGGGATTGATTTTTTATGATATTTAAAGGTTCTGCTGTTGCTCTAGTTACTCCATTTACAAAGGATAGCAAAGTTGATTTTGACAAATTAGGTGAATTAGTTGAATACCAAATAGCTAACGGTACTGATGCTATAGTAGCTTGTGGTACTACTGGTGAAGCTAATACTATGACTGATGAAGAACAACTTGCTACTATTAAGTATGTTGTTGAAAAAGTTAATAAAAGAGTTCCTGTTATCGCAGGAAGTGGTTCTAATGATACTATGCACTCAGTTAATTTAAGTCAAGAAGCTGAAAAATTAGGAGTAGATGCTCTATTAATAATAACTCCTTATTACAATAAAGCCAATAAAGCTGGACTTAAACGTCATTTTGAAACAATCGCTAACAGTGTTAAACTTCCAATTATACTTTACAATGTACCTGGAAGAACTTGTGTTAATATAAGCCCTAGTCTCATAGTTGAACTTGCTAAGATAGATAATATAGTTGCTGTAAAGGAAGCTAGTGGGGACTTAGGACAAGTTGCAGAAATAGCTAGCTTAGTTCCAGACGACTTTGCTATCTACTCTGGTAATGATGATACTATACTTCCTTTATTGTCTTTAGGAGGTCAAGGAGTTATATCAGTACTTGCTAATGTTTGCCCTCAAGAAACACACGATTTAGTAGCTAAATTCTTTGAAGGCGATATAGAAGGTTCTAGAAAATTACAACTTGGTATGGATGCTTTAATCGCTGCTTTATTTATAGAAGTAAATCCTATACCAGTTAAGACTGCAATGAATTTATTAGGATTCAATGTTGGAGATTTAAGACTTCCTCTAGCAGAAATGGACCCAGCAAACTTAGAGGTATTAAAGAAAGAATTAGTTAACTTTGGACTAAAAGTTAATGCATAGTACAAATTAATGCATGATAAAAGACTAAGTTTGGTCAAAAGTTAGCCCTTAATCATAGGAGGAAATTATGTTAAAAGTTATAGCAACTGGTTATGATGGAAAAATGGGCAAGATTTTAGCCGATACTATAAGAGATGATAGTGAACTAGAATTAGTTTGTGTTGCAGCTAGAGGTATGGATAGCTGTGAAGGCAATCTTAAAATTTATGAAGATATGAATACTATAGTTGAAGAAGCTGATGTAGTTATAGATTTTTCTCATCACTCTAATTTAGATAATATTTTATCTTATGTTTTAAAAACTAAAACTCCTTTAGTAATTGCTACTACTGGATATAATGATGAAGAAATTAATAGAATACATGAAGCGGCTAAAGTTATTCCTGTATTCCAATCATATAATATGTCTCTTGGTGTAAATGTATTAGTGAAATTGGTTAAAGATGCAGCTAAATTATTAGAAGGATTCGATATAGAAATAATAGAAAAACATCACAACAGAAAAGTAGATGCCCCAAGTGGTACAGCTGTTATGATTGCTAACGCTATAAAAGAGGTTTTACCAAACGTTGAAAATAATTATGGTAGATATGGGCGTAGTGCAAAAAGACAACCAAATGAGGTTGGTATCCACGCTATAAGAGGTGGAAATATCGTTGGTGAACATGATGCTCTATTTGCTGGAGATAATGAAGTCCTTACAATAAGTCATCAAGCTCAATCTCGTGGTATTTTTGCAAGTGGTTCTATAGCTGCTGCTAAATACTTGGTTAAACAAAAACCAGGATTTTATAACATGGATAGCATGTTAGGATAGTAAAAATCTATATCACAAGTAAAAAATATAAACAAGTAAAAATATATGATATAACAAATAAATTTACTCAATATTATGCTAAAATAATAATGCTATTAAAAAATAAATAATAGTAAGTATATACTAAAGTTGATAAATTAGTATATCTGAGTATATAATAAAAGAAATATAATGAAATACAAGGAGAATTAACAAATGGTAAATTTAAACGATGCTTATGAAATAGCAAGATATATAAAAGAAGTTAAAAAGAAAACACCTGCTAAAGTATATGTAAATACTAACTCTTTACATTTCCAATCAACTGATAAATTTAAAGTATTTGGAAACAATGGTTCTTATGTATTTGTAGGTGACTATGAAGATATAATGGAAGTATTAGATAAACATGGTAACGATATAATAGATACTCATGTGGAATATGATAGAAGAAATTCTGCTATTCCTCTAAAAAATACTTTAAGTGAACATGCAAGAATCGAACCAGGTGCAATAATAAGAGATATGGTTACTATAGAAAAAAATGCTGTTGTAATGATGGGAGCTGTTATAAATATAGGAGCTGTTATCGGTGAAGGTTCTATGGTAGATATGAATGCTGTTATTGGTGCTAGAGGTACTCTTGGCAAAAATGTTCATTTAGGCGCTGGTGCTGTTGTTGCTGGTGTTTTAGAGCCACCTTCTGCTACTCCTGTTATAGTTGAAGATGATGTTTTAATAGGAGCTAATGCAGTTGTTCTTGAAGGTGTTAGAATCGGTAAAGGTGCTGTTGTTGCAGCTGGTGCTGTTGTAACTACTGATGTAGAAGCTGGTGCTGTTGTTGCTGGTTCTCCTGCTAAAGTTATAAAAATGAAAGACGAAAAAACGGCTGATAAGACTAAACTTATGGAAGACCTTAGAAACTTAGATTAATTATAAGATAATATTATTGATTAAAAGGTGTCTCTATATGAATTTAATTCATTAGAGACACCCTCTTTTTTATAGCTATCTAATTTATCTTTGTTACATCCCCTTAATTTACTTGCATGCAATTTAAACATTTTTAATTTATTGATTTTCTTACACTCTAATTAAAATATCCTTAATTTACTGATTTTCTTATATACAAGCTAAGCACTCTTGATTTTATTACATATTAATTAAATACTCTTAATTTAATGATATTACTTTTATACTAATAAATTGAGCCACTATTTACTACTGGTTGTGCATCTTTATTACCACAAAGAACAACCAATAAATTGCTCACCATAGCTGCTTTATGTTCCTCATCTAAAGTCACGACATTATTCTCACTTAAATTAGTTAATGCCATCTCTACCATACTTACAGCCCCCTCAACAATCTTTTTACGTGCTGCTATTATAGCTTCTGCTTGTTGGCGTTGTAACATAGCCGCTGCAATCTCTGGTGCATAAGAAAGGTGAGTAATTCTTACTTCACATACTTCAATTCCTGCAATATCTACCCTAGATTGTAATTCTTTTTGTAATTTATCTGCTATCTCTTGACTACTACCACGAAGAGATTTTTCATCACCATCTTCAGACACATCATATGGATAAAGTCTTGAAACATTACGAATAGTTGAATCACATTGAATTGATAAAAAAGTATTATAATTATCAACATTAAATACAGCTTTAGTTGCATCTATAACTTTCCAAATTACAACAACACCTATTATAATAGGATTTCCTAATAAGTCATTAACTTTTTGCTTTTCATTATTAAGAGTCATTGTTTTTAAAGATACTTTCTTTCCTCTTGGATTAGAGGATATATCTACTTTTTCAGTAGATGAAGATTTTGATACATTAATTCCTGATGATGTTGGATTTACTGCTGAACAAAATGGATTTACCCAATAGTATCCTTCTTTTTTTATAGTTCCATAGTAGTTCCCAAATAAAACTAGAACTATAGCTTCTTTTGGGTTAATCATTTTTAGTCCAAAGCACAGTATAAAATCTATCACTATAAATAAAATACTTAAAACTAACATAAACGAACCTATTCCAGTGAATCCATTGTCAAGTTTTATTATTCCAAAAACCATAACACCTATTGAAACTACTAAAAACAAGATAATCATTATCAAAGCTACTACTCCATTAAATGCTTTAGCATCCTTTTCTTGATAAGTTTTTTCTTCCTTTAACATAGCCACCTCTCCCATCTTATTATATTAAGTTAAGATACTTCTAATTTAATAATATCACTTTTAATGCTCAAATTGTTGGGTTTAAAATTAATACTCTAAATTTATATATTTTTAAAGATGCATCTTTATTGATTTTAATATATTAATATTGATTTTTAAGTAAATTTTATAATATACAAACTTATATTTAATATATGTTAAATATAAATAAAATTTTTTAATATCCAGCAAATTATAAGTTTATTATGACTAATATTATTTTATATAAATTATATTAGTGATAAAATAAACTTATAGAAATATAACAAATTTTTATTAATTTCATAGGAGGATTTTATGTTAAAAGTTATAATTAGTGGTTATAATGGAACAATGGGAAGAGTGTTAGCAGAATGTGTAAAAAAAGATAGTGAATTAGAGTTAGTTTGTGGTGTAGCTAGGTCTGCTGATGAAAATACTTATCATGGTGATACGAAACTTTTTAAGACAATGACTGATGTAACTGAAAAAGCTGATGTTATAATAGATTTCTCACATCATGAAACTTTGGACCCAATCTTATCATACGCACTAAAAAACAATACCTCTGTAGTATTAGCTACTACTGGATATGATGAGGATGAATTAAATAAAATAGAAAAAGCATCAAAAAATATTCCTATATTATTATCCTCAAATACATCTCTAGGTGTAAATATTTTAATAAAATTAGTTAAAGATGCATCAAAAATGTTAGAAGGCTTTGATATTGAAATCATAGAAAAGCATCATAACAGAAAGGAAGATGCTCCTAGTGGTACTGCTAATATGATAGCCAATGCAATTAAAGAGGTCTTACCTGAAAGTGAAAATAGATATGGAAGATATGGTAGAGATTGTAAAAGGAAATCAAATGAAATTGGAATACACTCTATAAGAGGTGGTAATATAATCAGTGACCATGATGTTATATTTGCAGGTGATAATGAAGTTCTTACATTAAGTCACCATTCTCAATCTGATGAAGTCTTTGCAGATGGTTCTATAGTTGCAGCTAAATTTTTAGTTGGTAGAAAGTCTGGACTTTATAAAATGTCAGATATATTAGGATAATTTTTTTATACATAATAAATCTCAATCTAGTTAAATATCCATATTTGAAAATTTGAATACTTAATAGATTGAGATTTTAACATATTTCTAAAGTTTATAACTTATATATCTTTCTTTTGCATATAAATATTCTCTTAGATATTATTTCACTTATTGTTATATAATCTAGTTTTCTTTATTTATCATATAAATTATTGTATTCTATATACTGATACATACCCAGCTGGAGAAGTACCTGTTGTTCCTGAGCCAAAGGTAAAACTTAAAGTTACTGCTGCTGCTCTAGCATCAACTAAAAAACTTAAACTTACACTTACATCTGATGAGGTAAGTGTATTTACTGCTTTTGCTACAAAGTTATTTTGAGCTGTTCCATTAAAGTTAGTCGTAATTGCCATAAACCCTGCAAGTGAAAGCGTAGCACGTATACCAAAAGATACATTATACACTCCTCCAACTGCAAGATTTATAGTACTACTTGTTGGTAAAGTTATATTAGTTCCATTTATAAATGATGAGTTAAATGTAACCAATGTGTTATTCACTAGGCTCGAAGAAGATACAGTAAATTGTGCATTGTTTGATGCTAATACTCCAGTTGCTCCTGTATTTCCTGTTGGACCTGTTGCCCCATTCGCTCCAGTTGCTCCTGTGTTTCCTGTTGCTCCTGTTGCTCCATTTGCACCTGTTGGACCTGTTGGCCCTATTGCTCCTGCTGTTCCTGCTACTCCAGTTGCTCCTGTATTTCCTGTTGGACCTGTTGCTCCATTTGCACCAGTTGCACCAGTTGCTCCTGTTGCTCCTGCTACTCCATCTGCTCCTGTTGGGCCTGTTGCTCCCACTGCTCCTGTTGCTCCTGTTGGACCTGTTGCTCCTGTTGCTCCTGTTGGACCTACTGCTCCATCTGCTCCTGTTGCTCCTGTATTTCCTGTTGGACCTACCTCTCCATCTGCTCCTGTTGGACCTGTTGCTCCTACTGCTCCTGTTGGACCTACTGCTCCATCTGCTCCTGTTGCTCCTGTTGCCCCTGTTGGACCTGTTGCTCCATCTGCTCCTGTTGGACCTACTGCTCCTGTTGGGCCTACTGCTCCATCTGCTCCTGTTGGGCCTGTTGCTCCATCTACTCCTGTTGGACCTATTGCTCCATCTGAACCTGTTGCTCCTACTGCCCCTGTTGGACCTACCTCTCCATCTGCTCCTGTTGGACCTGTTGCTCCTATTGCCCCTGTTGCTCCTGTTACTCCATCTGCTCCTGTTGCTCCTGTATTTCCTGTTGCCCCTGTTGCTCCTGTTGCTCCATCCGGACCTGTTGCTCCTGTTGCTCCATTTGCTCCAGTTGCTCCTGTGTTTCCTGTTGGTCCTGTTATTCCATTTTCCCCTGTTGCTCCTGTTGCTCCTGTGTTTCCTGTTGGACCCGTTATTCCATTTGCCCCTGTTGCTCCTGTTGCTCCTGTATTTCCTGTTGCCCCTGTTGCTCCTGTTGCTCCTGTTGGTCCTGTTGCTCCTGTTGCTCCATTTGCTCCTGTTGCTCCTGTATTTCCTGTTGGTCCTGTTATTCCATTTGCTCCTGTTGCTCCTGTATTTCCTGTTGGTCCTGTTATTCCATTTGCTCCTGTTGCCCCTGTTGCTCCTTTAGGACCTGTAGGACCAATTGGTCCTGTTGGTCCCGTTGGTCCTACATCTTGATATAAACTTGGACCTAAATTGTCTTTGTAATCATCCATATAATAAATCCTCTCTATTTTAAAATTAGAGCAATATTATATAAGTATCTAACATTGCTCTATATAATTATATGAATAGACAATTTATTATGTGATAATACATCTATTTACTTATGTCAACATCTATTTACTTATATCAACATCTATACTTTGATTTTTAAATTCTATTATATTATTAATTTCTTTACTCCAATCTTCTATTGTTGGCGTTATTTTTAGGTTTTTAACATCTTTCTTAATTTCATACTCTAAAGAAGATTCAATATAATTACCCTTAGAGTAACTTAAGTCATAACCTCCTGCTCCACTAAGTAATTCTAAATCTTTTCCTCTTCCATCTTTAAGTGCAAACTCAAGTATCTTTGGTGTATCATCACCTTTATTGAAATTATATTTGTTAGTTTTAAATCCATAAATCACTCTGATTTTCGTAGGAGAGACTCTTACTTCTTTTAAGACTAAATCCACATCAATATTTTTATTTTTTAATTTTACATTTTTATCTACATTATAAACTCTTGTATCTTTGACTATATTTGAACCATTTATACTTGTATTAAATGTCCAATTCCCGCTAAGATAGCCATTTAGGTGTTCACCCTCTACTCCTCCCATATTTCCTATCTCTATCTCTTTTGATGTTTTTATATCTTTATTTAATTCATACTCAACTTTATTTATACTTATATTTATATCATAGTCTTTATTTAAATCCACATTTTTTAGTAAATCAAAATTTTCAATATCGCCTTTTCCATCTCCATCTTTATCCAGATTATCAAGCTTACAAGTCATAACCATATTAGTAGTACCATCTTTATTTTTTTCTGATGTGGAAGGACCTGTTATTGAAACAAAATTCATATCTCCAACCTTTATTTTGATATCATCAATTCCTAAAAATCCTTCTTGTTTCTTTAATCCCAAAGCATCTTTATCAAGTTTGCTATCATCAACACTTATATTTAAAAATAATTCTCCATCGCCAAGCATAATCTCATTTAACTTTATATCTATTCCTTTATCTGTAGCAATATCATCTACAATATTTTTATAAGGTTTAAGTTCTTCAGTATCCTTATTAAAGAAATATTCTATCTGCTTTCCAAGATGTTGCATATATGCTAAGGTAGTTTCATTAGTAAATGCAGTTGAACCTAAAATAACCACTGATAATCCTCCTACTAAAGCATATCTCTTAAAATTATTCTTTTTACTATATTGAACCTTAGATTTCATTCTCTTCTTCATTTCATCTTTTTCTTTATTACTTAATACAACATCATCGTATTTTTCTATATCTATATTTGTTTCATTAAATAAATCAAATTTATCTTTCATAAAAATTCTCCTTTTATTCTATATTTTCTATATTTAAATTCTTAATTATCTTATCTCTAAACTTTCTTTTTATTTAAATGCAGCCTCAACTTCTTTCTTCCTCTTGATAATCTATTATGTAAGTTTTCAACGGTGGTTTCATTTTGTATAGCTATATCCTTTAGTGATACATCTTCTAAATAATATCTTCTAAAAATTTCTGCATCTTTATCATTTAATGTACCTATAAGGTCATTTATTTCCTCTTCAATTTCTCTCATACTCAACTCTTTATCTATATATGGTATTTCTTCATGTTCTATATTTAAATAAGTGTTACTACTTATATACTTTTTCCTATAATTAATCGCTCTGTATTTAGAAATAGAACCTATCCAGTTTTTAAAAGAGTTTTTTTCATTATCAAATTTTTCTATGTTATTCCAAATTGCCAAAAGCACATCATCAATACATTCTTCCTCATAAATTTTAGCATTCATAAGAGTCCTTCTAACTATAGATGCTATAAAATTCCCATACTCATCTATAAGCATTTCCATACCCTTTTCTTTTTTCTTTATTATATTTTTAATTATCAATTTATCCTCCAAGTTAACTCCTCCTTTGTAAAAGCTTCTACAACTACTAATACAATTAAAAATCGTATTTCCTATCAAATTTTCAAAAATTTTTTATATTTCCAAACACAGAATTAAAACTTGGATAAAACTATAAAAACAATTTTACTATGTTGGACTTATAGCTTGATATAAATAGAAGATAATTCCAAATCAGACCTAAAAATAAAAAGGTACCTCAATATAATTTATCAAAATCATATCGAGATACCTATAAAATTAAATAATTGCTTATCTATCTTCATCAGTTACATTAAATATATAAGGAACATTCCTATAGTAATCCCCAAAATCAAATCCATATCCTACTACGAATTTGTCTTCTATCTCAAACCCACAATAATCTGGTACTAAATCAACCTTTCTTCTGCTTGGCTTGTCTAAAAGTACACAACATTTTAAACTAGCAGGATTTTTAGCTTTTAGATGCTTTAAAACAAAATCCATAGTTAAGGCAGAGTCAGTAATATCGTCTACAACCAATACATCATATCCTTTTATATCAGTAGTTACATCTGAAACAACCTTAACTGTTCCAGTGCTTTCTTCACTGTTTCCATAACTAGAAGTAGTCATAAAGTTGACTCTAAGAGGTAAATTTATATTTCTAACTAAATCTGCACAAAATATAAAACTTCCTTTTAGTAGAGACACAATCATAAGATTTTTATCTTTGTAGTCCTTCTCTATAATTGCTCCTAATTCTTTTAATTTATCATTAATTTTTTCTTCTGAATACAATACTTCCCATTTTTTTGTTTCTATATCCATAAAAAGACCTCCAATTGTAATAATCCTTCTTAATTTTATAAGAGATTGCTCACTTTTTCAATACTCTTATTCAATATTAGCCAATATTATTGAGTTTTTAAGTATATTCAACAATTATTAACAAGATATTATCTATTTTAAGTAAATCATATATCTCTACTAAATCATATACTATATATTTTAGACAAAAAAGAAAAAACTTGCACTAGCAAGTTTTTCCCATTTATACATAATCATAATTTATTAGAGGGTACTAATTAAATTTATTTATATCACCTTTACTATATATTGCAATATAAGAAATATTGTAATACATTAATCAACTTTATTCATGTCATTCATTACATTTAATATTATCTCATCTGTTATAGACATACCTTTATCACTTACTCTTCCTAAGTTTTGTATACTTTGCTCAACACTTGAACCAACTATACCATTTAATGGTGGTACAAAACAGTCTTGCTTAGCTATTATAGCACTTTGTATTGCAGCAGATGCAGCAGATGATAATTTTAATGCACAACCAGCTTTTGCTCCGTCACATATCATTCCACTTAAGTCAGCTATCATATTTTCTATTGCACCTTCTATTTGTTTTTCGCTTCCATCCATAAGCCAAGATATACCAGCAGTTGCTCCAGTAGATGCTGCAACTCCACAGCCACATACAGCAGATAATCTACCTGTATAATTTTTAATATAACCAGTTACTAAATGAGATATAGCTAAAGCTTTTGCTAGTCTTTCATCAGATTGTGGGAATTTTTTGTTGTAAGCAACAATTGGAAGAATTGCTGTTAATCCGTGATTTCCACTACCATTTGAACTCATAACAGGCATTTTTACTCCTGCCATTCTTGCATCTGAAGCTCCAGCAGTTAACATCATTGCATAGTTTATAACATCATTACCTAAAAGACCTTCTTCCATAGACTTTTTGATTCCGTATCCAACACCAATTCCAGTCTTTTGTTTCAATCCATATTCAGCCATTTCTTCATTCATTTTTACTCCATCTAGTAAAAACTCTATATCTTTAAAATCAATGCCTTCTACATTCTTTATTAATTCTTGTATAGTTACAGTATCCATTAAGCTCTCAACTTTTTCTGCTGAAGCATTTGAAACTGATACTTTTGGTTCATTATCCAATAATACTTCTCCATCTTTTTCTAAAAATGTAAAGTTATCATGTTTAGTTCTTATTCTAACTTTAGCATTATGATTTACTCCTTTTAATGCAACTTCTATAAAAACTTTCTCTCTTGTATCAGCAGGTGTTATTGATAAAGGAGTATTGTCCATATAATCTTCTGCTATTTTAACTTCTTCCTTTGTTAAAGTTTCTAATACACTTAATCCATTTTCAGAGTGTCCTCCTATTATCCCTAGAGCTGCTGCTATTTTTAATCCTAATCTTTCAGTTCCTGGTATACCTACACACATACCATTTTTATAGATACTAGGGCTAACTAACATATGATTTTCTACTATTTCTTCTCCTAGTAATTCTTTTGCCTTTGCACATGCTAGAGCTAAAGCTACTGGTTCAGTACATCCTACTGCTGGTTTAACCTCTGCTTTTAACATTTCCACTAATTCTTTTCTTATATCTCTCATTATATATAAACCTCCCAATTAAGTTTAATTTTAGTACTTAAATAATTTTATTAAATAATTTCTTATCTATATTTATAGCAAAATACATGCCACATTTTTTATTTTTTTCAATTTTTTCACTTTGATATTGTATATCCATTGAAATAACTGCTTTTAATTATATTTTTTTTTACTCAGATATAGATTTTATATTTTTTTTACTCGCTAAATAGACGACAATTTCGCAAAAAGACAAAAAAAAATCTCAAAATGAGATTCTATATCATTTTGAGACGATTATTATTTTAATAGTTACTATTTTTTAGATTCTCAGGATTTAAGCATCCACTACTCTTTATAGACTATTGTTATTTGTTTACATTTAAATTTTATATCACTTTTTATTGTATTCTTATATTACTTTATATCACTAAGAAATTATATTGTATTTTTCAATTTTTCTATATAATGTGGCTCTTGATATTCCAAGTGCCTTGGCTGTTAATTCTTTATCTCTTTTATAATCTTTGTATTTATTTAAAGCTTTTATTATCTCAATTTTCTCAAGTTCTTCTAATGGAATTATCTTATCACTTCTAACTTCTAATTCTTCTATTGATGTATTTTTAATCTTCTGAGGAATTACATTCATCGTAATTATTGGAGATGAAGACATATTCACACTGTATTCAATAATATTCTGCAATTCTCTTATATTCCCTGGCCACCTATATTCAATCATAGCATCGACAACCCTAGTATCTATATCGATAACATTTTTATCTAGTTTTTTTGAGTATTCTCTAATCATATGCTTTATTATAAGTGGTATATCATCTTTTCTTTCTCTTAAACTTGGGAGCTTTATTGGTATGACATTTAATCTATAATATAAATCTTCTCTAAAAGTTTCATTCTGAACCATTTTTTCTAAATCTTTATTTGTCGCAGCAATAATTCTTACATCTATAAGAACATTAGATTTACTACCAATCTTGTTGAGCTCTTTTTCTTGTAATACCCTCAACAACTTTGACTGTAAATGCAAGCTCATATCTCCTATTTCATCTAAAAATATACTTCCTTTATGGGCTATTTCAAACATACCAAGTTTTCCACCTTTTTTAGCCCCTGTAAAAGCACCTTCTTCATATCCAAATAATTCACTCTCTAATAAATTATCTGGTATCGCTGCACAGTTTACAGCTATAAAAGGATTATCTACCCTATTACTATGGTTGTGTATAGCTCTTGCAAATAGCTCTTTACCTGTTCCACTTTCACCAGTAATAAGTACTGTTGAAGTAGATTTAGAAGCCATTAAGGCTTCTTTTTTTGAATTTCTTATAGCTATACTCTCTCCAATTATATTTTCCAGTTTTATCTTATAATCTTTATTCATCTTATTGTAGTTTTTTATAGCATCTCTTTTATCTATAAAGTCAATAACATATCCTTTTAGTTCATTTTTTAATATTATTTTATTGATGTTATATATCCCTTTTGAATCATATCCGTATCTCCTATAAAAAAAGCTACATGATTTGTCCTTCTTAAAGTTATTTATAGAAGGTTTCTTTATAAAATCTAGCTCAGTGAATATATCTTTCCCAGTTATATTGTCCTTTAGATTGAAAAGCTCTTTAAACTTTGAATTATATTTATCAATCTTACCATCTACATCAATGGACACAACAGCTTTATCCATATTGTTTAATAAAGTCTCTAATTTTTTCTTTTCTAATTCTAGTTCGTATGTTTTAATTTGAGCTTTTAGTTTATTGGATATCAAGTCTGCCATCTTACATAAAAAGTTTATAAGTCCACTTTTATTATTTTCTATAATCTGTGCTTGTTCTTTCGTAAATGCTATAAGACCTATAACACCATGAGACTCTCCATCACATATAATTGGGCAACATACTTCTGCAAACTCCACACAGACATTATTTTTATAACATTCTCTACATATATCACTGCTCTTTGGGTCATCAATTAGTATTGTAATTTGTTCTGTAAGTGACTTTTTAAAAGCTGTATATTTATCTACTTTTTCACCTATTTTATCTACATATATACCTGTACCCGCAATCCTAAATAAGTCTCTATTTACTATAGTTACATCTATATTGAGTACTGAAACTATAGCTTCAGCTATGTTCTGAATATCAGATTTTATATATTCTAAATCTATCATAGTTATCATTCCTTATTTTTTCTTAACATAAGTATTTGTCTTATTTCCTTAAGGATTAAATATATCTTATTTAAAGTAAATTGAATTGACATTAGGATTACAAAGAGCATAACAATTATTATTAACTCATAATTTATTTCCATATCTACATCTCCTTATAACAAAAGACTAGGCTTAACCTAGTCTTTTATATTATATCCATATTTATATTTTAACTCATTTATCTTCTTTTTCCCACATAAATATATTTTAATTTATTTGACTCTTTAATCATACCATCAAAATTTAATCTTGAAAATATATTAAATACTTCATGTGGATAGTGAATCTTTGCTACAGAACCACAAAATTTATGCTTAAGATAGTTTAGTTTAACTTTTAAATTTTTTAAGTTTAAATCTTCTAATATAACCTCTCCATTACCTTTTAAAACTCTTTGTATTTCAGATGAAGCTTTTTCACAATCTGTAATAACATTAAATTGGTCTACTATTATTATCTTGTTGAACTGATTATCATCAAACGGCAAAAACTCTAACTTACCTTTAACTACATTGCAATTTTCATTATATACTAAAGAATAACATACATCTTCATAGTTACTATTCTCTAGTATAGTCACAGAAGTACCAAGACCTCTTAATCTCTTGCCTAGGTTTCCTATATGGCCAACAAGCAATATTTTATCCCCTACATTATACTCAATTGTATCCAAAAAACATTCTAATTCATCAGATGTATATTTAGCTTTAACTGGCTGTCTATTTATCTGATATAATATGCTTTTCACAATGCTTCACCTCTTCATTTTCTCAATTATAAATTATGTACAGATTACATTATAATAAATGGCGAGCAACTATTCAAGAGATATTTCATTAGTATTTTTTTAAACAATCTTTATTTATTTTTAATATATTATTATAGCAAATTTATTAGTTTTTTTAATGAAAAAACAATATATTTTTAATATTTAATCATTATTATTTTCATCTAATTTTTTTATTTTTGATATAGATACTTCATATGCCATTTTTTTCACTACATTATCCTCATCTATTTTTTTCTCATACTCTCTACTTTGAACTCTACCCCAAAGCTGTATTCTATCACCAACTTTTAAGTTTTTTGCAAACTTTGCATTTCTCCCCCAAACTATTGATGGTATATAATCAGATTTATTATAAGGTCTGTTTATAGCTACCAATAAATCAGTTATTTCCCTTCCTAAAGGAGTTTTCCTATACACAGGCTCTTTACATACATACCCATCTAGAAATATGCTGTTTGGGTCTTTATTTTCCTCTTCTATAGCCTTTATTTCTCTAACAAATACTGTAAGCACTAATCTATTTTTATTATTTAAGGTTTTATTATATGATCTCAATTGACCTACAACATTGACTAAATTTTGTTTATTGATATCAATATCTTGAAGAAGTCTCTCTGACACAGTCATAGGAAGTGTATCAAAGGAATCACTTAGTCTGTTTATCTTTATTTTCACATTATAAAATTTCTCTCCAAATATCTCATGACTAAATTCTAGCTTATTGTCTAACTCCCCTCTTAAGTTTACTACGTTATTCTCATCTTTAACAGCTATCATATTTTATCCCTCCACAATTGTTAATTCTTATATTTCTGGTATCAGCTTATATAATAAATATATTTGTGAGTGATGTATTTTATTACAAATCTTTGATTGCTGTTTAAAACTTTTTATTTATTTATAAATTTCATTTAATCTTTTGATTTAAAGTTTGTAAAACTATTATGGATTCATACAATATATTATTTATTTTAATCAAAATTAATTATTAAATTACTCCTTATCTACTTTTAAGTCATATATAACTCAAGGCTAATTTATACACATAAGCAATATCAATATTTCAAATTAATTCAAATGATTCAGATAACTATCAAGTCATTATAAACTCAATTTTCTTCAATTATAAGTTATATTCGACTTATTATACTAATATTTTTGTTAATATACATCAATATATTAACTTTTTTTCTTATATCTAGTATTAAATTTAAATATTTAACTTCAGTTTACACCTTAACTTTAGAAAATATAGCTATATTTATACTTAATTTACTAAACTTATATATATATTGTATAATTGGCACACTAATTGCTTTATATAATTATATCTAATAAATAAAAAACTGCCTTAGAACATTAATATTAACGTTCCAAAGCAGTTTATAATTTTTATTGTTAGCTGTAATATTTAATAAATACTAAGCAGTCTTTTTATTTTTATTTGCAGCCATTATCATTGTAGCAGAAGTGTAAGCTATAACTATTATTACTAATGCTTTTAATATATCCATTGGTAAAGTTTTTACTATATATGCTGCTACGAAAACCCCTATTAAACCACAGATAGCTATTATAACTGATGCTTTTTTAGTATATGCATCTTCTTTTATGAATTTCATACTTGCAACTGGCATTAATAATGCACAAGAACCCATAACTATTGGGAACGCAACTTTTGCAGACATTCCTAAGAAGTAAACCATTGCCATACCTGGAGCATATAGTCCTATACCAGCTGTCATTAAAGCACCTAGTATAAAGTTACCTACTACACCTATTACTAACTTAACACCAGTAAGACCTAATTCATTTCCTCCACCTGGTAATACATTAACCCAAGGATGACCTAATAACATTAATATTGCTGTTAATGCTAGAGTCACACCCATAACCATTTGTATCTTTCTTTCGTCCATTTTAGCTATTATTCCTGCACCTATATATGAACCAACTGCTGCTGCTACAACCATAGATACTAGAGTTACACCATCAACTGGTATGATTGATGTAAATATAAATGCTTCAGTAACAACTGGAATAGTATGTGCTACGTTTAACGTACCAGGCATTTTCTTATCTGGTATGTTTAATTTTAAAGCTTTTGACATTGCTATTGTTGGAGCAAATGAGCCTATTCCTAATGTATCAAAAAAATCTGTTATAAATCCTGTTACAGCAACTTTTGGAGTACTTTGTTCTTCTAGTTTCCCCTCTTTGTTTGCTTTAGCTACGTCTTTACCAAATACAACTGCAAAGATTGCTGCGAATACTACGTATAATGCCTTTAAGATTGCTACCATAATCCATCCTCCTGTTTTTTTATTTTTTTATATATTCTGAATCTTATAGCCTAAAAGCTATAGAATAGTAACCAGCAAGAGGTTACTATTCTATTTTAATTTCCCAATTTATTTGTTTCTATTTAAGAATAAATCCATGTTTAAGTGGATCTTCTTCATCTATTACAAAGTGATTAAATCCAGTTATATAAGCAGAACCACTTATTTTAGGTACTACAGCATTGAAATCTGCAACTTTAGTTTCTTCAACTATTTCACCTTTGAATAAAGTTCCTAATATACTTTCATATACGAATTTTTCTCCTACTTTTAATTCACCTTTAGCATGTAAAGTAGCTAATTTAGCACTTGTTCCAGTTCCACATGGAGATCTGTCAACTTGACCTTGACCAAATATAACTACGTTTTTGTAAGTAGCTTCTGGATGAGTTGGCTCATCATATATTTCAACTAAATCTACAGTTTTTATATGAGCTAAAGTTGGATGTTGTATTTCTATTTTTTCGTTTATTATATCTCTAAGTTTCATAGCTAGTTCAGTTAATTTACCAGCATTTTGAGGTTCTATTTTTAAACCTAATTGACTTGCATGTATTATAGCAAAGAAGCTTCCACCAAATGATATATCAAATTTAACTATTCCAACACCTGGTAAGTCAACTTCAACACCTTCTTTATATAAGAAAGCTGGTACGTTTAAGAATGATACTTCTTTAGCTTTTCCATCTACAACTGTAACATCCCCTCTTATTATTCCTGCTGGAGCTTCCATAACTACATGAGTTATAGGCTCTACTGCTGGAACTACACCTGTTTCTATAGCTGCTGTCATAGCTCCTATTGTACCATGGCCACACATGTTAAGGTATCCGCCACCGTCCATGAAGATTATTCCAAAGTCAGCATCTGGGCAACAAGGTTGAGTCATTACAGAACCAAACATATCATTATGTCCTCTTGGCTCTAACATTATAGCAGTTCTTAAATAATCTAGATTTTTTTCTAAATATTCTTTTTTCTCAGGCATAGAATTTCCTTTTATGTTAGGTATTCCACCTACAACTATTCTAGTTGCTTCTCCTGCTGTATGAGAGTCTATAGCTTGTATACTTCTGCTAAATTTCATATCAAATTCCCCCTTAGGTTTATTTTGCGTTTTTACGCATTTTTAGTTTTAGAAAAGCTAATGCTTTTTTTACATCAACTTCATCCAAGTGATTGTCTCCAACTACTTCTGTTTCTATGTAGCCTGTTGTCTTTTTATAATCAATTATGGTAGCTTTATCTAAGTACTGATTGGTAACTACTAGACCATCTGCTCCCATAATAGTAAGACCTACTGTAAGTATGTCTGATTTTACAAACTCTGATATAGCATTTGTAAAATCAATATGCTGGTTTCCTGCCATATCTAAGGTTATAATCACTCCATCAGGTCGCAATGCTTCAACCCATCTTCCAAGCCTGGCTGATAAAAAGGATTTCCATTCATTGTGCTCTGATGTACCAACTACAACTACTCCTAGCAAATCTACATCAGGATCATTGTCTATTAAATCAAGTAATGGGTCTCTAAAAATCTGAAGTGATGTGTTTTTCATTGATGTAGAAATTCCCACAAAACTCATCCCCTTACTTAAATTTTTTATCCATGCTTTCTCATTTTTAATTTTAAAAATGCCAAAGCTTTTTTAGCATCAATCTCATTTGTGTTGTTTTCTCCAACAACTTCTGTCTCAATACCTTCTTTTGATTTGTTCATATCAACTATGGTATCCATATATTGATTGCTTACAACAAACTTAGCTTGAGTACCATTAAATGTTACTCCAACTACAGGTATATCTCTTTTTCCTATTTCTTCAAATGTATTAGCATAGTCAACATGTGAGTTTCCCCAACCATCTGAAGAGACTATAGCTCCATCTACTCTCATAGCTTCCAGCCAAGCAGCTGTTCTCTGTCCTACAAAAGTTTTATTTTCATTTCCATCTGGAGTTCCTACTACTATTACTCCAAGTAAATCTACATCTTTATCACTTTCAACTATATCCAAAAGTGGGTCTCTAAAGTGATGAAGAGATGTTTCTTTTGTTGAAGGTCCTATTCCCATAATATCCACCTCTCTTAAGTCATAGCTCTAAGGGCACCATCTCTATATTCATTAGGAGATATAATCATAGGTACATTTCCCATATCTATAATTGATGTTCCTCCTTCAAAACCACTAGGTTCCTTTGAGAATAACTGATTGTCATACATAGCCCCTTGACCTGCTATTTGTTTTACTATGACAACCTTTTTTGCATTTGGTCGAATTTTGTCAAAATATTCACGAACTTGAGTAGCATTTCTTCCGTCTTCCATTTTCAAAGACGTTCTTATTTCTTGTATAAAATCATCACATGCTTTAAATGCTGCAAGTGGAAGTGTTCTTTCAAAAGGTAAACCTCCCTTAAGAGTTACATCCACATGGATTATATAGTCTTCAACTGATGGAGTCCCATATCTACCAAACACCATTTGTTCACTCAAAATTCCTTCTGAAGAACCAAATTCATGCATTTGATTTCCATCTTCGTCTGCACCAGTTAGCATTACATATACACCAGTTAAAGTATGTGTAATTCCCTCTCCCAATCTGCCTAAAACTTTGGTTGATATTGGTATAATGTCCATAATAGTATTAATTTCCCTGTCATAGTCTCCAGGTTTTATAATATCTACTTTTATATCTGTTATTAAATCTTCTCTTGCTTTTATTTCATCTATACTTGATAAATCAATTGTAAGTACATCTTTCTTTATAGAAGTTTTTGAACCGAAATTAACTTCATTCATATGAAACGGTTTTATAACAAGTCTTCTCATTATTTTTTCTTCCATAATAGCCACCTTTGTTCTTAAAACCCCTCTCCTAATTATGTAGGAGAAGGGTTTTGTATTTTCAAATATAAATTACATTTTAAACGTGAGCTTTATATTCGTATGGTAATGGAACTATCTTACCAGCAGATGGTATAGCAACTAATTGCTCTAATGTATCTCTTAATATATGTGTTTGCATTTCTATGTTATGTGGTTCACCAGCATTAGCACCCATTGGAACTAATGGAGCAACTGCTCTAGGAGTTCCGTTTTGTCTAACTACTGGAGGAAGAGCTGCGATTATTATTGTAGGTATTCCAGCTTCCTCTATTGCTCTCTGCACGATCACGGCAGTTCTATGGCAAGTACCTCAGCCAGCTGTCATGACTACACCGTCTACTCCCTCTTCTTTAAGTTTAGCAGCGATAGCAGGACCAGTTTCTTCAGTGAAGACATGTTGGTTTCCTCCACCACCCATGAATGCATAGTGCATAGGAGCTACTGCTTTTATAAATCCTTCTGCAGCTAATTCATGTAATCTATCTATAGGGAACATACAGTTTATATCTTTATTTACATCTCCATTATCGTATCCACCATGTGATACCATCATTTCATCAACTGTAGCTGTGTTAGGTACAGCTCTAAAAGTAGTATCTCCTGCTAGATTGAATCTCTTGTCAGATTTTAAGTGAACACCAGCTGCTGTAGCTAAAGCTATAGTCATATCTTTTAATTCTTTAGTTACAGGAGTCCAAACTGGAGGAGGTGTTATTGGAACAAATATTTCAGATTGAAGTCCTTGTACTGTTGTAAGGCTCATATATTTCCTCTCCCTTCTATTTTCAAACGATTAATTATTATTATTTTTCTTCTTCTTGCTTCTTTTTAGCTTGCATTTCTGCTTGCTTTTCTTTTTCTCTCCTAATATTTTCTACATACTCATGATTAGGTTCTGGACTTAATACCTCAGGATAGCTTAGCATGAATCCAACCTCTTGACCTATCTTAAGTTCGTAGTCAGTTATAAGCATTCTATTAGGTATTTTAAATTGTCCAAGTCTACCTTTTAGGTCTATAGTTACTCCACCACCCATGATTTCGACTATAACACCCTCATAAAAAGTCTCTGATGAGATATATTTTAATCTATCCATTATAATTTTACCTCTCTATACTTATTTTAAACTTGGATCTAAATTTATATTGTTATCTAAATCTTAGTTATTATCTAAATTTTAGTTTTCGTCTTTTTCGTATATTTCTCTTCTCTTCTTACTCATTGGTAAAGATTGCTCATTATCTTCTAATACTATTTTTTCTCCTGTAGCTTTTTCTATAGCCTCTATGTTATTTAACTTAACATTTGGATTCCATTTTCTTTCAGGAGCTTTAACTTCTACACCTGCAATAGCATTTTTAAGCATAGCCATGATTCTTATAGCCTCTTCTGGAGCTAATGTATTGTTTGATAATATTTCATTTTCTATACCTTGCTTAGACTTGTTATTGTCTACCATGTGAGTCATGTATTTATTACCAACAACTAGAGCACCTTGAACTGCTGAATAAGTTACACCAACTACTGGTATACCTCTCATACCTATTTGCTCTATGTGAGATGCGAAATCTATATGGTTGTTTCCGAAACCTTCAGTAGTTACTACAGCTCCATCAACTTCCATAGCTTCAACTAACATACCTAATCTCTTAGATACATAGAATTTCTCAGCATTTACTTGTGGAGAACCAACAAATACAACACCTACTAAATCTATTTCTTCATCTTGCATAGCTCTTATTACTAATGGCTCTCTCCAGTAATGTCTTGACATTTCTTTTGATGCAGGTCCTATACAAGTTAATGCATGGATACCACCATCTAATACTTCAAGTGGAGATAATACAACTGGCATGTTTCCTAAGTCAACGTTTGGTTGAGCTCCTAATGTACCAACTGGTTCAACTGGTAATATTAAGTTATCATGCATTGCACCTTGTCCCATTATTTCTTTTATAACAACAACTTTCTTTTTACCTTCTCTTCTATATTGCTCGATTACTTCTTCGTCTACTACTAAAGAGTTGTCAACTTTCTTTAAAGCTTCTCTTATCTCTTGAGTTATATAATCAAAAGCACGGTGAGCAGCTAAAGGTCCTGGTCTTTCCATGTTAGTTCCAGCTTTTATTGTTACTTGACCTTTGATGAATATTTCACCTTTGTCAGCAGCACCTGGTCTACCCCACATTATAGTAGTGTTTAATTCACCTTCTGAAGAACCGAATTCACCTATTTGAACTCCATCTTCATCTGTACCAGTTAATACCATTATAGCTCCATCTATAACTCTTGTTATACCTGAACCTAATTCGCCTTCTTCTTTAGTAGCGATTGGTTGTATATCTAATACAGCCTCACTGTAAGTTTCATACTTATCAGGAGTTATTATTTCTAATTTAACATCAACAACTAATTCTTGAGTGTCATTAGCTTCCTTACATATTTCTGCTGCATTTCTGATGTATAAAGTAGTTCCTTCTATTTTAGTTTCATCAGCAAATTCAACTTTGTCTATTTTAAAGTGTTTTTTAGTTAAGCTTCTTAATAATTTCTTTTCTTCAGCTTTTGGAGCTACTTCTGCTACTGCACCTGCTACTGGAGCAGCAACGTTTGCTACTGGAGAAACAACTCCCGCTTGACCAGCTACTGATAAAGGTATTTCTAAGCTTATATCTTTACCTTCACCTATGTGTATTTTAACTGTTTCACCTAAAACTCCTGTGCTTACTGGCACTACTGCTTCTAAAGCTGCTGGAGCTTCTTCTACTACTGCTTCTTCTACTACTTCTTTAGCTTCTCCTGCTTTGTATCCTTCTACATTTTCTGTAGTCATTGGAGATAGAGCATCTAAAGTTTCTTTTAACTTAGCTCCTAGTACTTGACCTATAGTTAATCCATTTTCTGGTATTGTTAATAATCCAGAATCCTCTAAGTCTGCAAATATTGCTGGATCTTCTAAGTTTTCTGGTGCTATTATTGTTCCCGCTTCAAATCTACAACAACATACTGCTGGGTCATTTGCATGGGCTTGAGCTGTTTCTAAAGTTATTGACATAGTATAAAATACCTCCTTACATTATTTTCTTATTTATTATTTTAAATCTCGATTCCTCAACAGGTAACCCCTTAACTGAGGAATCAAGTAAATTAAAACCGGCTTTAATAGTTATATTTCAACTATTATTTTTGTGGTACTACTCCCATTTGAGCAGCTATTTTCAAAGGTATTTCTAAGTTTATATCTTTACCTTCTTTTATGTGTATTTTTATTACTTGACCTGTTGTAGCTTGAACTGTAGCACCTTGAGCTGGCGTTACTTGAGCTACTGGAGCTTCTACTTCTTTAGCAGATTCTTCAGCATCTGTTTTTGCTACTTTATATCCTTCTACATTATCTGTAGTCATTGGAGATAATGCATCTAAAGTTTTTGTTAATTTAGCTCCTAATACTTGACCAACTGTTAAATGATTTTCTGGAATAACTAATAATCCTGAATCTTCTAAATCTCCAAATATTGCTGGGTCTTCTAAGTTTTCTGGTGCTATTATTGTTCCTTCTTCAAATCTACAGCAGCATACTGCTGGATCATTTGCATGGGCTTGAGCTGTTTCTAAAGTTATTGACATAATAAAATGCCTCCTTCATTTGATTTTTAATTTATATTGATGCCCTAACACTCTTAATAATTAACATATTTACTGTTCCCTACTAACAGCCCTAAGTGTTAAAACTTTTCAACTTACATAAATCGTCATAATTAATACTATTTTTTTCTCATTTGAAGTCACTTTATATATAAGCAATTCCTATGCCAACTTATTAACAAAAAGATATTTTCTATAATACAACCTTCCTCTATCGCTATTTTTAGCCAAATATTATATAACTATTTATTTACAACACCCTGTTTTTTATGTTTGGAAACATTTTCTCAAAAGAAAAAAAGTGTCAATTAATCAACACTTTTTTATTTTTTTTAACACAGTCACATATATCATACTACTCCAAACATTGATTTTGCTTGGTTTCAAATTAAAGATTATTATTTTGTCAAAATTTAGTCATGTGTCATATTTTAGACACATCTATTTTATACTGATCTATCTTATAATATAACGTAGTTCTTGGTATGTTTAATATTTTAGCAGCTTTAGCTTTATTTCCATTAGACATTTTAAGTGCCTTTGTTATATTTTTTACTTCAATCTTTTGAGTAGCTTTCGTCAAATCTAGAGGATATTCTTCTTCCTCTGTATTGTTATTTCTAGAATCCATCATATAGCTTGGTACATCATCTACTTCTATTCTAGGATTTTGGGATAGGACAACAATATTTTCAATTGTGTTTTTTAATTCCCTTATATTCCCTTTCCATCTATAATTTTGAAATATATCAATTACATCTTTACTTATTGTAAGAACAGGCTTATTGTTTTGTTTGCATATTTCTTCCAAGAAACTATGCACTAATAATCCTATATCTTCTTTTCTCTCTCTAAGAGGTGGTATTTTTATTTCTACAACATTTAATCTATAATATAAATCTTCTCTAAATTTTTCTGCTTTTACCATTTTTTCTAAATCTTTATTAGTAGCTGATATTATTCTAGGATTTATTTTTATTGTAGTATCTCCACCAACTCGTCTTATTTCTTTTTCTTGCAATACTCTAAGCAATTTAGCTTGCATACTAAGAGGTAAATCTGCGATTTCATCCAAAAATACTGTTCCATCCTTCGCAAGTTCAAATATACCTATTCTACCTTTTTTACTTGCTCCAGTGAATGCACCTGATTCATAACCAAAAAATTCGCTCTCAAATAATTCATTTGGTATAGCACTACAGTTAACAGGTATAAATTGACCTTTTCTCTCACTATAATCATGAATAGCTCTAGCAAATACTTCTTTACCTGTACCACTTTCGCCCCAAATGAATATACTACTGTTGGTTCTAGCTACTTGTTTTGCAATCGCTTTCGATTTTTCCAATTTATAACTTTTACCTAAAATCTTGTCAAAGCTACCTTTAGATAAATTTTTTACTTCATCTTTTAAATATTTTAATGTATCATTTACTTTTTCAAGTTCAAGAGCTAATATCTTAGCTTCTGTAACGTCTACTTCAGTACATACAACACCAATGAATTCTTCTTTATAAAATATAGGATTTGCATGAACTAATGCATACATGTTTTCTTTTTTGTCAGTAAAATATAAATCACTCATACCGACTTTACTATTTAGTACTTTTTCTGAAATAGTATTTTCCAAAAACTCGTTCATCGGTCGACCCACTATGTCTTCAGACTTTATATCATACCTTTCTTCCATAAAATTATTCCATAAAATTACAACACCTTCATTATTTATAGCACAAATTCCTTCTTTAATCTGACCTATAATGTATTTTAAAGTTAATCCATAATCTTCTAAATGCATGTATAAATAATCTCTAATATGCTCTTGTTTCAAGACACCAATGATTTTATTATCTCTAAGCACAGGAAGAATACCTATATTTTTTAATATCATTATATCTCTACACTCATCTAAGGTTAAGCCTTCACTGACATATATAACATCTTTTTTCATTATAAGTTTTACTGGTTGGCCTTCATATTTTTTATGCATCTCATAAAGATTATGTATATCAGTCATAGATATAATTCCTTTTAATTCACTAGATGAATCTATTACCATTAGAGTTTTTGTATTACTTCTTATCATTTCTTTTATTGCACTTTCTATTTTTGTGTCTTCGTCTATAGTTGTAAATTTTGTATCCATTACTTCTTCTACTTTTTTTACTTCTGGTATCGAAAACATAAAGTCCCCCCTTTATAGTAGTACCTCATCAAAACTTATTTATATATATTTATTCTAGCATATTATAATAATAATTTATTGAATAATTAATATTAAAATTTCTTAAGAGATTAATATCTAAATTTGTATAATCACTAAAATTGACTTTTAATTCATACAAATAAAATCAAATGAATTATATACTTAGTACATTACTTTTTCAATACTATTTTCACCTTCAAACCATTTTTCTATTCATAAAACAGTTAGTGTACACTTTAAAATAAGTTATACTTACGCAAAAAAAATGTCTCAAAACGATTTTTAAATCAATTTGAGACAATGTATTTTTAAACTTAATAAATAATAATCTAGATTAATTTTTTGCTCTTTTACAATGATACCCTAATCCACAAATTGCAATTATACCAATAAATACATATGACATTATTTGAGTTTCGTCACCTGTTTTTGGTGATTTTACCACTGTATCATCTGTTGGTGGTACTGGTGGGTTTATTACTGTATCATCTGTTGATGGTACTGATGTATCTACCACTGTATCACTTGTTGGTGGTACTGGTGGATTTACCACAGTATCATCTGTTGGTGGCACTGGTGGGTTTATCACAGTATCATCTGTTGGTGGTACTGGTGGGTTTATCACAGTATCATCTGCTGGTGGCACTGGTGGATTTATCACTGTGTCATCTGTTGGTGGTGATGGCTTATGTCCATTTGAGTCTCCTCCTCCTGATGGTGGTACTGGTGGATTTACAGTATCATCTGTTGGTGGCACTGGTGGATTTACATCTGAACCTCCATCTGTTGGTAAACCTATATTAAAGTTAACTTCTTCACCATTCTTTTGTTCTATTGTATAACTCAATAAATTTTGCTTACTAGCTGGTAATAAAGATGAATGGTCTTTCTCTCCAAAATCAAAAACTGACTTATAATATTGAATAGCTTTAGGGAAAATATAATCATAAGATACTGCAGAGATATTAGCCTTTGAATCTGGCTTTTCAACACTTTTAAGTTTAAATTTATGTTGTGTTGAAACTTCTACTTCACCTGTACCTATTATATTGCCCTCTTCGTCATAGGCAGTTACTCCATTTGGCAATCTTAACTTAACTACACCACTATAACCCACTAAAGCTATAGCTTCTGTTTCATAAGTTCCATCTTCATTTTTATCAAATTTAATATCAGTTGAACCATTGCTTAGGCTAGGTTTTCCTGTATCATCTGGTTTTAGTTGTTTATGACCTGCATCTAACAATGCTTCTAAATAAGCTTTTATATTTATTGCTTGTTCTTTACCTTTTTGATATTCAACTTTTTCTTCTTCAGTCTTTGCACTTTCTATAAGTATATCATAAAAGTTTATACTTCCTTGATATTGTTTAAGTTTTGCTTGTTCATCCACTTGTCCAAGCATAATCCATATTGCACTTTGAGTTGCTGAATAAACTGCACCTTCATTTTCTTCTCCACCTAAATTGAACTGTTGTTTATATCCAAATCCATCAAATTCAGAACCTGCATAGATTATAGATTTAATTGCATCTTCATTTTTATTTTCTTGACCATTAAAATCTTCTGCTGGTAAATATGGACTCTTACCATCACTGGTTGGAGCTTTTAGATGATTATTATAACAAAATGCAGTTTGTTCGCCATCTTCTCCATCTATTATATATTTGTTATCTTTAGTACTTGCGCCTATAAGACCCTCTACTATATAATCAAAAGTTAACGTCTTTGTAATATCATCAAATCTTATATCATAATAAGGTCTATTTGAACCATCTTCTTTTAGTAAACATGTATTTTTTACTTTTGCTTTTTTATCATACCATAGATGTAAATTTTGATCTTTTGAAGTAAGTACTTGTCTAATTTCTGATTGTTCATCTGTTTTTACAGATTCTTCATCTTCCCAGAAATTATATACAATTTTAGTTATCTGAGATAAAGTCATATCAAGAATTTTCTCAATATTTTGCTTTAAGTTCATTTCTTCTACTACTAGTTCTTCTTCTGGAGTTTGTTCTTCTAAAGGCTGTTCTCCTTCTGGAGTTTGCCCCTCTGATGGTTGCTCTCCCTCTGGAGTTTGCCCCTCTGATGGTTGTTCTCCCTCTGGAGTTTGCCCCTCTGATGGTTGCTCTCCCTCTGGAGTTTGTCCCTCTGATGGTTGTTCCCCTTCTGGAGTTTGTCCCTCTGATGGTTGCTCTCCTTCTGGAGTTTGTCCCTCTGATGGTTGCTCTCCTTCTGGAGTTTGTCCCTCTGATGGTTGCTCTCCTTCTGGAGTTTGTCCCTCTGATGGTTGCTCTCCTTCTGGAGTTTGCCCCTCTGATGGTTGTTCTCCCTCTGGAGTTTGTCCCTCTGATGGCTTCTCACCATCAAGAACTACATCTTTGCCCTTCATTTCAGCAGCGTAAGATACTATTGGCGTAAATGTAGCAAATACCATACTAAAAGCGATGGCTAAACTAATTATGCTTGATTTTTTAATTTTTACTTTCAAAATTCTCCTGATACTAAAAATATATATTGTATCTATCTAATATAATTCAAAATATTATATTCTTGTATAGATTTGATTCCACAATACATCTTTAGCGTGTTCAATTAGGGTCGTTAATCCTAACCAGTTCTCTAATGAACTTCTTAATATTTCTATTAAGCACAGACTATATCATTACCTAATAATTAGGTACTCCCCATTTCCCCACACTTGTAGGTACGAGATTTCTCTCTAGTCGTTGAAGTTTCTTCTTTTCGAAGCTTACCTGCTGATTATCCATTTTTAAGGCACTTAGGATTTAACCTTATGCTATCTAACTAATTTTTTCTACTTTCGTAACCATCAAGTATCTATCAAATAGACACTCTATCACATCTATCCTTATTTCATGATTATGTTGTGGTTTAGTTAGCTTTAGGAACTTCCAGCAATTAAAGGAGTTTTGGGCAGATGTTCTGCCACTCTACACTCTTTATGAATGTAGGGAGCTATTTCAAAAATATATTTTATATTTATTTATATTTACTATGATTTATGTACTTTATTATATCTGTTTATATATTTTTGATAATTAAAAGTTACTCCTATTTATATTTATAGCAGGTTGCACTACTAACTCCATATATCCCTTAAGTGCCCAAATTTAAGATATACTTCAAAGTTTCTATAAATAGGTTTTTGTAATTTTTATTTTTTTAATATTTTGTTCAATGCTTTAACTCTTTAAGTGCACTTTTTATGAATGTATTAAAATACAAACTAATATTTCAAAATAATTTTTCTAATATAAGACAAAAATTCGTTTCTATACTAAAAAAGATACCATGGAGTATCTTTAAATAACACAAAAACTTTTACTCTATTGGATAGTTAACTAAATTTAATTTATATATGTCAACACAAATCACATACTTGAGCTTTACTATTTTTGTCTGATATAATTTTAATAGCTATTGTCATTATTATACAATATAGATTAATTTTTGTCTATTTTTTCCATTTCATTTATATATTTTATAAATTTAACTTATATATTACATAAAAAAACATCCTCAGAAGTAATTTTTAAGACTCACTTCTAAAGATGTTTTTATTATATGATTTTACATTAATTAATATATGATTTTACATTAATTAATTATTTTATTTTTAATCTTACGTCACCTTTTATTCTTCTTATTAATGGGTGATTAACTGTTCTCATTACATGGTCAGTTATATGATATACACCTAATTTTAATTTTGGTGCAGAACCCATTACTGTATTACTACAGTCAGTACAGTTACCTATTAATATAACTTCTGCTCCAGCTTTTTTAAATTCTATACATTTTTGAGCTTGTCCTGGACAGTGTCCTGGATTTTCACATTTTAATGCACCTTTTATTTCTTGAGCTTGTTTACATTTTTGAACTGATACTATATCAGTAACGCCCATTTTAGCTGCTATGTCTCTCATTCTTTCTTCGTTAGGTCCACATGCACAGACTAAAAGACCCATTTTTCTTTTTTCATTAACAAATGGCATAGTAACTATTATACCACCACTAGTTTTAGTTATTGGAGTATCTAAAGTAGTAGCTTTTCCTGTGAAAGGTCCTCCTAGGATTATTTCACCATATTCACCTTTTATTCCACCAGCTCTTTCAATTAATTCTCCAACAGTAGTTCCGATTGGCACATCTTCAAATACTATAGATTCTTTTCCACTGTTTAATTGACCAACTACAGTTATATTTTTAGATATAACTGGTCTTTTTTGCTCAACAGCTTCTACTATTCTAGTTAATGTTTCTACGTTTATTACTACTGCATTAGCTTCTGAAGGTAATTGAGTTGGCTCAAGTAATTTTCCTAGAACATCTCTTACTATAGCTCTCTCTTCTCCCATTGGGTACATATCAACTAGTTCAGCAACTTCTATATTGTCTCCTGGTTTTATTACTTTTTTGAATGCTGCTATTGCTTCTGGATGTTTGCTTTTTATTGCTAGCATACCTTTTCCAGCATTAGTAACTTCCATAGCATATTTTATACCTTTGTAAACTATTTCTGGATTTTCTTCTATTTCTTTTATGTTATGAGCTAGTAAAGGTTCACATTCAGCTGCATTTGCTAATATTGTTCCACCTTTTAAATCTATGTTTAATTTTATATGAGTAGGGAATCCTGCTCCACCCATTCCTACAACTCCAGCTTCTTTAATTAAGTCAAGTATACTTTCTCCTTTTAATGGTTCAAAAGTATCATCTTGTGCTTCATCAGCTTCAATTACTATAGCTTGGTCATTTATTTCACTTATTTTTCCACTAACACTGGCATAAATATTTGCTCCTAATCCAGCTGGTTCTGCGATTAGAGTTCCTTTTTTTACTACATCTCCAACACTTACTACTGGCTTATCTGGACCACCAACGTGTTGTTTTAATAAAATAGAATATAGTTTGTTCAACTAGTACGCCCCCTTAAATATATTAATTTTTTTTATAAGCTGTTCAAATAATATTAATCTTGTTTTTCTATTACAAGACTTTAACATATTGTTTATTTCTATAGAACATATCGCTTATTATCAAAGCAATTTCTATGCCAACTTTTAAACAAAGTTATACCCTTTGAAAATACTATCTTACAGCGTTTATAATTCAATTTAATCATTTAAACCCAATAAAAAAAAGTCAATTATTAGACGTTTTTTTTACTGATTTAATCTATAATTATTGATATTACATACATACATAAAAAAGTGTCAAAAAACAGACACCGTCTTTTTATCGACACTTTTCTAACATATACTATATAATTTTCCACAACACTGCTAAAAATATACATTTATTAATTATTAATTTTTTAGTTTTTGTACTCCATTAGAATCAACTATGTAATTGTCTTTATATAATAAATCAGATATTTTTACTAAGCTATATCCATCTTTTTTAAGTCTATTTATTATGGTGTCCAAATAGTTATCTACATCATTTATATTAGCATGAAATAAAACTATTGAACCAGGCTGAGATTCTTTTATTACTTTTTCAATTACATGATTTGGGCCAAGCTCTTTCCAATCTATCGAATCTACATCCCACTTAATTACTTTATAACCTAAATCCCCACAAATGTCCATAGCTTTATTGTTTACGTCTCCAAAAGGTGGTCTAAATAGATTAGTCTTTTTACCTGTTATGCTAAATATTTTTTCCGATGTAGTTTCTATTTCTTCTTTTATATCCTCTTTTGATATCTCTTTTAAATTAGCATGTGTATTTGAATGATTTCCAATCTCATGTCCTTTTTCATCTATAGCTTTAACAATTTCTTTGTTATCATCCACCCAACTACCAACTAGAAAAAAAGTAGCTTTTATGTTATGTTTATCCAAAATTTTAAGAATATCATCCATGTTATCAGTTCCCCAAGCAACATCAAAACTCAGAGCTATCTTTTTCTCATTTGTATCAACTCTATATATAGGCATTTTTGAGTTATCAGATTTAGAGCACACATATTTTATTCCATAAACAAGAGCAAATATTAGTACCAATAATAATGAAAAAAATAAAACACTATATATTAAAGCTTTAGTTCTCTTAACTTCTCTTTTCATACTGTTCCCCCTTTTAAATAAATTCTTCTATATTTAAAATTTATTTTTTTTTAGCTCAAAAAAGTACTGTAATATTTAATTTATAGGACAACAAATAAAAAAATAAACTCTATATTAGGCCAATTAAATCCTTTAAAATACTACTTTTTTTAATTTTTTTATATTTTTTACATTTTTACCTTTATTTTTCTGTATATATTATTTTTATTTTGGAGAAATTAGTATTAACATCACATAAATAAAAGTGTTGTTAGACATCATAAACTAATTATTTAAGGAGGAAATTTACTATGTCAAATTCAAACAGAACAGTAGTGCCAGAAGCAAAAGCAGCTTTAAATCAAATGAAATTAGAAATAGCTAACGAAATAGGTTTATCTAACTATGAAAACATAGACAAAGGTAACTTAACAGCTAGAGAAAATGGATATGTTGGTGGATACATGACTAAGAAATTAGTTGAAATGGCTGAAAGACAAATGGCTGGAAAATAGATAGTAAATTTTGACACCTGGGTATCAACAGGGCTGCCGATTGGTAGCCCTGTTTTCTTGTCTTCATTTATAAAATTAATTTTATCTAATTTGTTAAAGATTAATGATACTATACAAATTATTCTTTTAATTTTGTATAAATTAGTTTAATATATTATATATAGAAATAGTTTGACGGAGGATGATATTTATGTTTGAAAACTCATCTGAAGAATTAGCTTATCACAAACTTTTAATTTTGTATATATTGGAAAAAATTAAAATGGATTTAACTAATTCTCAAATAACTCAAGTAGTATTAGAGACTGAAATGATGAATTACTTTTCATTACAACAGCTTTTATCTCAGCTTATGGAATCTAAGTTTTTGACTACATATAAAGACTCTGACAGAGAATATTATGCTCTTACTCAAAGAGGTGTAGAAAGTCTAGAATACTTTTTTAATCGAATACCTACTAGTGTTACTGAAAAAATAGACAAGTATATAGATTCTAATAAAGAAAATTTACTAGCAGATACTCAAGTAAAATCTAGCTTCGTAAAACAAAGTGATAATGAATTTATTGTCAATCTTAGAGTCATAGAAAATCAATCTAACTTAATAGATTTAAATCTAAATGTTTCATCAGAGAAACAAGCAAAACTTATTTGTAACAATTGGAAAAACAATGCATCTTATATGTATGCTGAAGTTATCGACTTACTTATAAGAGACATACATTAAGGCCTACAAACAAACTATAGTTGTAGGCTCTTTTCCTACCTTGATTACTTTTATTAATTTATTATTTGCAGTTTCATATACTTTAACTGAGTTTTCTTGAGTATCTGATACAAATAATAACTTTTCATCTTTAGATATTTCTAATCCCTGAGGAATTCCATCTATTTCAATATTTCCAATATATTTACTTGTTGTATAATCCAAAATTCTTACATTATTATAACCCAAGTCAGCAACATAAACTTTTTTCCCACTATAATTAAACCTTATTTCTACTGGCAATAAGAATTCATATAATACCTTTTTTATATCCATACTTACTTCATCAACTATTACAAGCTTTCCATCAAGTGTTGATATATACATTTCTTTCTTTTGTTTATCAAGTGCTATATGCCATGCTCTAAAGTCCATATTGATTTTCTTTTGTATACTTTTATTTATTGTGTCTATACATACTATCGAATTTATACATGGTACATATAACTTTTTACTCTCTCTGTCAAAATCAAATCCATGTGGCATATTATCAACACCAATGATTCCTATTGGATTTAATGTATTTTTATCCAACACATATATGCTATTTGAATCTTCATTTGCTACAAATAGCTCATTATCACTAAGCATAACTTGACTAAGACTTCCTCCTATAGAAACAGTATCAATTATTTTATCATTACTTAAGTCTAAAACATATAGTATTCCATTGCTCGAACTAGGTATGTATATCAAATTTTTTTCCTTTTCTATGCAAAAATGATGTGGATATATATTATCCTCTAATACTATTTCTTTTTCTAGTTCAAGTGTAGAATAATCAACTATACTAATGCTCTTTGATAGGTAGTTAGAAATATAGATTTTCACATAACCCCTCCTCTCTACAATACATATACTACAATAATATATTATTTTATTAGCTTGTATTATGCTTTATAGTTGCATTATTATACATATATTTGGTATTATTATTGATGTTGACACAATGAAATAATAATTAATGGAGGTCTTTTTTATGAAGGTTACTTTTAACCCAAGTGGTGTTTGTTGTAGAGAGATGTTTTTTGAAGTTGATGAAAATAATGTGATTGTTGATGCTGAGTTTATAGGCGGATGTAATGGAAATTTATTAGGGCTTAAGAGTTTAATAATTGGTCAAAATGCTCTTGAAATTGCTGATAAATTAAATGGTATTGATTGTGGAGGTAAGGGTACTTCTTGCCCAGACCAATTATCTAAAGCTATTCGTCAATCTATATAGATATTACTAATATATAGTGATACGCTAATCTAAAAACTGATTTCATTAAAAAAGGAGTTGTCTATTATTTTAGCCAACTCCTCTTTATATATCTTTTATTTATATCCATATATTTATATCTATGTATTTATTTTATAAGATTATAATTTCTTTACCAAAGTTCTAACTGTGCCTATCATATATAAAGAACCTGCACTTATTATAATATCATCTTTGTTTGATGTTTCCAATGTATAATTAACTGCATCTTCTATTTCATGCTTTGATGTTACATCACTTACATATTTTAATATTTTTTCTTTTAATATATCTGAATTTATAGCTCTTGGATTATTAGGAGTTGTTGTCACTACTTTGCTAAATTTAGGCATTAGTATGTCCAAGACACCATCAATATCTTTATCTTCCAACATGCCTATTAATAAAGTTAGTTTTTTGTCTTTAAAATGTTTATCAAGTGCTTTTGCTAAAGATTTTGCTCCATCTTCGTTATGTGCTCCATCTATTATAAATATTGGACTTTCTTTTATCTTTTCTATTCTTCCTGGCCATTTAGTAGTTATAAGACCTTTTCTTATAGATTCTTCACTTATATTATCTAATTTTTTTATATCTTTTAGATATTTTAGTACACTCATTGCCAATATAGAATTATTTATTTGATGTTCACCTATCAACATTATTTCAAGATTCTTATAAGTTTCTCCCATTATATTACAGTCATATATTTGAGAGTTTATGTTTGATTTTTTTATATTTATATCATCAAAATTAACTTCTATGTATTTTGCATTTTTTTCTTTGCAAACTGACTTTATAACATCCTTTGCTTCATCAGTCTGGTCATATACAAGTACTATTCCATTTTCCTTTATTATACCAGCTTTTTCATATGCTATTTTTTCTATTGTATCTCCAAGTATTCCTGTATGGTCTAAACTTATAGATGTTATTACACTTACAAGTGATTTTGTTATTATATTTGTAGCATCATATCTTCCACCTAATCCAACTTCTAAAGCTACAAAATCTACTTTCTGCTCGGAATAGTAATAAAATGCCATTGCAGTAACCACTTCAAATTCAGTTGGATATGCATAACCTTGGCTTACCATGACTTCTATCTTTTCTTTTATTAAACCAATTATTCTAGCAACATCTTCTTGTGGTATATTCTCTCCATTTACTCTTATACGCTCAGCAAAAGTTTCTAGATATGGAGATGTGTATAAGCCGACCTTATATCCACTTTCTCTTAATATATTAGAAATAAAAGAACACACTGAACCTTTTCCATTAGTTCCAGCTACATGTATTATATTTAAAGTTTCTTGTGGATTTCCCAACAGTTCTAATAATTTTCCAATATTCTCTAACCCTAATCTTATACCAAACTTATTGGTTTGTGATATATATTCTAATGCTTCTTCATATTTCATTATCTAATTCCCCCTGTATTGGCATTTTATTTTATGTTATCTAATTATAGTATATTTTTAACTTTTAATCTACTAACAAAGAATACATATAATCTAACACCTTCTACATTAAATTTAGTTAATAAATTTTTATTTATCTTTTGTATTTTTATATCTTTCTACTAATTCAGTTAATGTATATATTGAAACTAAGTCATATTTTGATATATCCATATAATTAAATTTCAAATCAAATCTTTTCTCTAATTTTTCTAATAGATTAAAACAATTATCATAAACTAATCCTATCTCTTTATTAAAAAGACTACATTGAAATAATTTTTCATTCTCAGCTTCAGTATTTAAACACTCTCTAATAACATCCGCAACTTCCATAAGCAGAGCATTTTCCTTATCATATAAATCCACTTTAAAATCTGGAATCCTACTATACTTATCTAAATCACGACTACTCCAACAATTTTTGGTTGCTAGAGACTCAAGTTTTTTATTTAACGCAGATACTGTTATGTTTGGTTCTTCTGACAATATTTTAGCTATTTTCCCAGTAAATTTTGCAGCTACATAACTATTACATTTTGGTGGCAATCTGAAAGAATTATTTATATCACAACTTATATATGAATTACTATCCATAACACATTGAACATCATATTTTTTATTGTACCAAAAAGAATTCTCTATATCTAAAGTAGAAGCCCTTACACCTATAACATTGTTAAACATAGCTGGATAACTCAAGTCAAAGTTATTGGCTAAGGAACATACTATTATCTTTCCTTTTCTAAACAATTCATAGCAAACTTCAAATAAACCTTTAACACTTTCTACACCTATAACTGATAAACTTAAGTTAATCAGTCTTATATTAGTATCCAAAAGGTATTTTAATGCCTCTTCAAGAACCTTTATATTTGCAATACTATCTTTACCTAAAACTTTTATCACAAATAGTTCTACATCTTCATACTCCTTTTTTATTATTGATGCACAAGCAGTTCCATGACCATCCTCATCATCAAATTTGTCTGATATAAAGATATAGTCATGCATACATTCAAAAGCAATTCCTCCAACTAAGTTATCTTTTAAGTAATCATGTTCTTTATCTATTCCTGTATCTAATACTGCAACCTTAACTTTATTATTCATATCACATATATTCTCCATTACTAAAAGTTTTTAATATATCTACATTAATAGTTCATCTTAAACTTTAATTTATGTGGCACAATTTATCTTTTAAATGCTATATTTGTTGCTAAAAACGTAAAATAAGTACACTATATACTTAATTCATCTTAATTATATCAATTATTGTCATTAAATTGTTAAATATTACGATAAAATTTTTAGATTTATATCACATTTTAGAATTATTTGTAAAAAGGGGACTGTCTTTTTTATTAGACAATCCCCTTGTATATTTTATTATTTATTATTCACAATTAATTATATTTCATATTTTGTAATTTAAATGTTATATATCTTAATTCTATTTATCTAGGGGAATAATTATCTTTATATGTTGTACAACCCATTTAAGCACTATTCTAAAAATTAATATCCGTAAGTAATATTAAAAAACTATATTTTGTTAGTATCTAAAAAATCCAATCAAATAAAATTTCTCTTGCATGTTAAATAATACCATATATCTATACATTATATCATATTTCAATAAATAAATTGCATAAAAGGAAATCTTTTAATAGAATTAAACTATTTATAAAATCATTACCATAAGTTCTACAGACTATAAGTGAATTTTTGATACTTACAGGCTACCATCTTAATCATTGATATAACTAGCTAAAATAGCTATAATAAAATGAAACAATTATTTATAGAATTTTATAAATATTCATTATTTTTAAGGGGTGATTGTATTTGAAAAAAGACATGTCAAAAAGAGAAATCTTAAAGGAAAGCTTTCTAGCATCAATCCCAATATTTCTAGGATATATTCCCTTAGGACTTATTTGTGGTATTATGCTTCAAAAATCAGGTCTACCAGCCTTCTATATATTGTTTATGTCATTTATAGTATTTGCTGGTAGCTCACAATTTGTAGCTGCTTCTATGCTCGCTTCAAACGGAAGTATTACTTCAATAATTTTAACTACATTTATATTGAATCTTCGCAACTTCCTAATGAGCTCTAACTTACATATGCACATAAAAAATAAGAACATGAAATTTTTAATGTATTTTTGTCATGGTGTTACAGATGAAACATTTGCTATAAACTTAGAAAAATATACTTATGGAAATTGGACTGATACACATGCTTTATACTTAAATAACCTTTGTATAATAGTATGGGCTGTAAGTTGCTTCGTGGGTGCATTTCTTGGAGAGATTGTTCATATAAGCGATTCTGTTGCTGGCTTTCTGCTGACAGCTATGTTCATTACTCTAATAGTTAATCAAATTAAAAATAAAATATATGTACTTGTTTCTATACTTTCTATATTATTATCAGTAGTTTTATATACTTTCTTTAAGAATAGTTTAGTTATTATAATAGCATCTATTTTATCTGCTTTATTTGGTTTTTATATTCAAAAATTAACACATAGAAAGGAAGGCAACTATGAATAATAACTACATAATTATAGTTATCTTAGGCATGGCAATTGTTACTTATATTCCAAGAATTTTACCTATGATAATATTCTCAAAAAATGATATGCCTGAATCTATTAAAGATATCATGAAATTTATACCTATTGCTATACTTAGTTCACTAATAGCAAAAGATATTTTCTTTAATGGAGATAATCTATACCTTTCATTTACTAATCCTAAGATTATTTCAGGCATAATAGTACTATTAGTAGCTTATAAATTTAAATCTATTGCAGTATCAATAGCTGTAGGTGCAATATCCATATTTTTATTTGGAATTATATTATAATACTATATACAACATATGATATAGTACAAAATATAAAATATACTATATTGAGGTTAATATTTAAAAATTAAATTAATGCAGATTATAATTGGGATACCTTACATATAAAACAATATTGATAACTACTAAATTACCACTTTACATAATAGAAACTGTCTTAATATAGAAAATTTCTTCTACATTAAGACAGCTTTGAATCAATAGCTTTGTGATGACATTAAATATTTTTTACTATATTTCTTTACCTTTTTCAAAATTAATACATTATATCACATAACAAGCTTGTTAAAGTTGCTTTTAAATCTTTAAGTCTGTACTTACTAATAGGTATAAATTTTTCATTAATAGTAATCATATTGTCTCCAATATCTTCTATTCTTCTCAAGTTAACAATGAAACTTGTATGACATCTAAAAAAGCCATTTTCACACAATAACTTTTCCGCTTGTTTCATACTCATATTAGCTTTATAATCTCTACCTGATGTATGTACAACTAAATCTCTCTTTACAGTTTCAACATACAAAATAGAATCTATCAGTATTCTGTTAAATCCTTTTTTATTGTACAAAACTATATAACGCTCCTTCTTTCTTTGAAGGTTGTCAATACAAAGATTTACACCCATTGCGAAATTACTATACTCTATAGGTTTTACTAAATACCTATAAGCACGAACTTCATAACCTTGTGGGGCATACTCTGAAAAAGCTGTCGTAAATATAATCTCTACCTTTTCATCAAATTTTCTTATTTTTTTAGCCACCTCGATTCCATTAATATCTTTCATTTGGATATCCAAAAATATAATGTCAATTTTTTCTGGGTATTTGGAGAGTAAATCTTCTCCACAGGAAAATTCCAATATTTGATAATTTAGACACCTTTCAGACAACAGTTTTTCTGCAAACTCTTTTAGTATGCTTCTTTGTATTTTCTCGTCATCACATATAACTACCCTAAACATAATATCACCTCCAAATCTAAAATATCATTTAGTTTACTTTATTTCAATTTACAAACTGTATCTAACTAGCTTTATATTTAAATTTTGATATAAATTTAAATTGTCGATTAAATTACTCATAACAATTATTTTTGATATATAAACTTATTTTTTGACATATTTATCTTTTTTTTTAACTATACAACATAAAAAATATAGGAAAACAAACGCAACATGTATTTATTATCCTATATTAAATATTATAATATATCAATTTTTTATTGATTATAAAGTTCAAAAATATAAAATTAATACAGTCATAATAAGATAAAAATATCACATATCTCTAAAAAATTATAACATCATATTTATCTACATAGAAAGAAAAACATACAAAGAATACATATTTAGTACTCTTTGTATGTTTTTATCCCACACATTTATTTTACTTTAGTTTTTAAATTTGCTAATCTTTCCTCAACAGATTTAATCATTTCTTCAAATTTTTCTTTTTTAGCTTTTTCTTCTTCTATTAAGCTTTCAGGAGCTTTTGCTAAGAATCCTTGATTTGCAAGTTTTCCATTAACTCTCTTTATCTCTCCCTCTAACTTTTTCATTTCTTTAGATAGCCTTTCAATTTCTTTTTCAAAGTCAACTAATTCATTAAGAGGTATGAATATTTCAACACCATCAATAACTACACCAACTGCATCTTCTGGTACATTTGATTTGTCTTTTGCTATCTCAACAGTTGAAGCAGATGCTAAAGTTATAAAATAATCCTTACCAAGTTCAATAGTTTCTATCTTATCTTCACTTGGTACTATTATTAATTTAGCCTTCTTAGAAGGTGGTACATTCATTTCTGCTCTCACATTTCTTATACTTCTTATACCTTCCATTAATAAACTCATCATTTCTTCTTCATCAACCATATTATCTTCTTCATTATATTTTGGCCATTCAGATACTATTATACAACCTTCAACAGTAGGAAGATGAGTGTATATTTCCTCTGTTATAAATGGCATATATGGATGTAGTAATTTTAATATTTTTTCAAGTACATAAGTTAATGTATATAAAGCAGCAGACTTAGCATCTGTATCGTCTCCATATAATCTAGGTTTTACCATTTCAATATACCAGTCACAGTATTCTGACCAAGTAAAATCATATATCTTTTGTAATGCTATCCCTAAATCAAATTTATCCATGTTATTAGTAGCTTCTTTTACAATATTATTGGCTCTTGATATTATCCATTTGTCAGCTAGAGTTAAATTATCTTTTACATTTTCTCTATTTATATTCTTAATTATCTCCTCATCAATATTCATAAATACAAATCTTGATGCATTCCACAATTTATTAGCAAAGTTTCTAGCAAATTCTACTCTTTCCATATAGAATCTCATATCATTTCCTGGGGAATTTCCAGTTGTTAATGTAAATCTTAGTGCATCAGCTCCATATTGCTCGATTATTTCTAATGGGTCGATACCATTTCCTAAAGATTTACTCATTTTTCTACCTTGAGAGTCTCTTACTAAGCCATGAACTAGTACATGGTCAAATGGCTTTTCATTCATACAGAACATACCTGCAAATGCCATTCTAACTACCCAGAAGAATATTATATCGTATCCTGTAACAAGTACACTTGTTGGATAATAATAATCTAATGCATCTGTCTTATTTGGCCATCCTAGGGTAGAGAAAGGCCATAATGCAGAACTAAACCAAGTATCTAGTGCGTCTTCATCTTGTTTAAAATGAGTGCTTCCACATTTAGGACATTTATCTGGCATCTTTTTAGCAACTACTATTTCTCCACACTCTTGACAATAGTAAGCTGGTATTTGATGACCCCACCATAATTGTCTTGATATACACCAATCTCTTATATTTTCTAACCATTGTAAATAAGTTTTATCAAATTTATCTGGAACAAATTCTAATTCTCCTTTTTTAAGAATATCTATAGCTGGTTTTGCAAGTTCTTCCATCTTAACAAACCATTGCTCTGATAATCTAGGCTCAATTACTGTATGGCATCTATAACAAGTTCCTACATTGTGATTATGCTCTTTTATCTTGATTAGATACCCTTGTTCTTTTAAGTCTGCTATGATGGCTTTTCTACACTCAAATCTATCCATACCTTCATATTTTCCACAAACTTCGTTCATAGTTCCATCTTCATTCATTGTATTTAATTGCTCAAGATTATGTCTTAAACCTACTTCAAAATCGTTAGGGTCATGAGCTGGAGTCATCTTAACAGCACCAGTTCCAAACTCTAAATCTACATAACTATCTGCAACTATTGGAAGTTCTCTTCCTACTAATGGAAGTATTGCTGTTTTTCCTATTAAGTGTTTGTATCTATCATCGTCTGGATTCACAGCTATACCAGTATCCCCTATCATTGTTTCAGGTCTAGTAGTAGCTATTTCCAAGAAGTCTTCACTATCTTTTAATGGATATTTTATATGATAAAAGTTTCCATCCTGCTCTTCATGCTCAACTTCTGCATCTGATAAAGTAGTTTTACAGTCTGGACACCAGTTTATTATTCTATTCCCTCTATATATATGTCCTTTTTCATATAGGTTTACAAAGAACTCTATAACTGCTTCATTGCAACCTTCATCCATAGTAAATCTTTCTTTATCCCAATCACAAGAATCTCCTAATTGTTTAAGCTGATTAACTATTTTTCCTCCAAATTCGTCTCTCCATGCCCAAGCTCTCTTCAAAAATTCTTCTCTTCCTATTTCGTATTTAGTCTTACCTTCTTCTTTTTTTATTCTTTCAACAACTTTAACTTCAGTTGCTATAGAAGCATGGTCAGTTCCTGGAAGCCAAAAAGCTTCATATCCATCCATACGTTTCCATCTAATAAGTATATCTTGAAGAGTATGGTCAAGAGCATGTCCCATGTGCAATTGACCTGTTATATTTGGAGGCGGCATCATTATTGTAAATGGTTTTTTATCTGGGTTTGGTTTAGATTTAAAATACCCTTCATCCATCCATTTTTTATATAGCCTAGCCTCAAAATCTTTAGGGTTATAAGTTTTTGATAAGTTCGTATTTTCCATTGTATTGCCTCCTATATTTTTATAAATAAATTTTTTAAATATTTTTGGGAATAAAAAAGAGCCTTTCATCCTCTTTTAAAAGGACGAAAAGCTCGCGTTACCACCTTAATTCCAAAGATTAAAAATTCATCAACACATAATTAAATTAATAGTTAATGACAATCTTAATAACTTTGACTCTCAAAGAATTTAACGATTCTAACCGTCTAAACTTACTAATAGTTCAGTTTAGAAACTCCAAAGCTACATTCAGCAAACCTTATACTTAGAAAATCTTACAGCCAGTGAATTTTCCTCTCTTTTAGTAGTATTTACTTACTCCTCTTCTTCTTAGTCTTTAATATTATATATTATTATATACAAATATTATTCTCTTTGTCAATTATTTTTATTTTATTTTTTCTGAATTTTCCCAATTATCATTTTTTATATTCTATGCTAATTATTATAATCTATACTATTTTTTTAAATTATTTTGTTTTACATAGTCAATAATTATTCTATTACTTTATTGACATTTTTACTACTATTTTATCAATTTTATGTTAGTTTCACTTTATATGTTATTTTCCTATATGACATTTTAACTATAATATTTCAAATGTAATTAAGTTATGTATTATATTTTATAAATGCTTTATTTTATATTTTTTAAAGTTCACTATAGGTTTTCTTGCCAGAAGTTTTTAGGCATAACATTCTCTGTAATTGGCAATATAGTATATCCTCTCTCTTTTAAAATTCTTATCATATTATTTAAAGCATTTACACTTTGTTCTTTTTCATGAATTAATACTACTAATTCATCTCTTTTTCTTCCATAATATAAAATATTACTAACTATTTGACTTGTGGACGATTTCCAGTCTTGTGTATCTAAATTCCAATCCCAAATTAGGTAATTATTTGCCATAAGCTTATCGTATGAACCTTCTGGCATATATGGCTTACTTCCATATGGTAGTCTTATTAACTTTGAGCTTTGACCAGTTATATCCTGTAGCGTTTTATTACATGTGTCAAATTCTCCAACTGTTACTTCTGGACTCTTATACAACTTATGTATATCATGACTTACACTATGAAATCCTATCGAATTTTGTTCTTCTAAGACTCTCTTCACCTCTTCTTTGTGGTTTTTCATATTTTGATTAAGCATGAAAAATGTCGCTTTGACATCATTTTCTTTTAAAATATCGAGCAACGCATTTGTATATTTTGATGGTCCATCATCTATTGTTATGTATGCAACTTTTTCAGATGTAGCTCCTGGTCCTTTCCTCTCTTCTTGAGATGTTTTATATATAATTTCTCCTAAAGTGTTATTTTGAGAAAGTAATTCTAATGTAGTTTTATCTTTTGTATTGAGATTTTCAACTGGAACATTGTTAATTTTTTCTTCTAATAATGTCCCAGTTAAAATTAAAACAGCCACAAGAAATACACGTATAATTACATGAAAAACAGTTTTATTATCTTTAATTTTCATCCCCCATATCTCCCTTTTTATAAAAACATAAACTCAAACTAAAAAAATTATTTTTTATATTTATTGTCCTTCTTATTACTTTTTATGTCTCTGCTAAATATTTTCTTTACTTGTTCTTCTTCTTTTTCTCCCAATGATTCTACTCTCTTTATTCCCATAGAAGTTAAAAATTGTAGAACATTTAAATTATCAAATGGTGTTTCCATATTTGTACTTTCACTGTATTCATCAACATTCTTAGTACCTTCTTCTACACTTAAAATACGCTTAGGACCTCCCACACAACCTCCTACGCAACCCATTCCTTCTATGAAAGTAGCCTCTATCTCTTTATTTAAAACTTTCTTCAGACCATCCATACATTCTTTTGTTCCTTCAAATGCTTTTTCTTTAAACTTTATGTTTTTATCAATTCTTCTAACTGATAATTTGACTGCTTTACTTACACCCCCTGTTCTAGCATAAACTCTACCTGAAAGAGATGCTTCTACTCTATTACTTTCATCCATTACTGCTGGATTTAGTTCTAATGCATCAAATATTTCCTGTAATTCTTTAAACGTAAGTACAAAATCAACTGCATCCTTTATATCTTCCAACATTGCTTCTTTCTTCTTTGCCATACAAGGGCCTATAAATACAACTTTAGCCTCTGGATTTAAAATCTTTACAGCTCTACCACAAGCAATCATAGGTGACACAGATGGTGATACCTTATCTAATATTTGAGGAAAACTATTTTGTATTAAGCTAACCCAAATAGGGCAACAGCAACTAGTTATAAAGCATCCTTCTTCGTCCTTTTTCATATGCTCATAATAGTCATATGCTTCTTTTGCAGTAAGCATATCTGCTGCTAAAGCAACTTCTATCATATCTTCAAATCCTATCTTTTTTAATGCAGTTCTTAACTTACCAGGACTTACATCTTTTCCAAATTGACCTACAAAAGCTGGTGCGACTATTGCATATACGGGACTTTTTATATCTTTTAATAGCTTTATCATTGGTATGAATTCAATCTTATCTGATATCGCACCTAATTTACATCTTGACACACAATCACCACAGGCACTACATGTATCTTCCTCATTACAATTAATATGCTTATTTCTTATATTGCATGACTCATCTTCTTTATTATTTTCATCACAATATTTACAAGCATCTGATATTATAGATATTATTGGTCTTTTTACTTCATCCAAATTTACAGCTTCGTGCAATGCATCTTTTAGGTTTTTATCTGTATCTCCTGTTACATCCAATCCCATAGTTACCCTGATTAAATTCACCATAGTATCTTTGTCAAATTGATTATCAAAATTTTCGTTTAACTCTTCACTTAAAATTTTTTCAGGCAAGTTTTCAATATCTTCTGTATCCTCATTCCATACTGCCTTTACAAGTTCTCCAAAAAGCTTCATTTTGTATCTTTCTAATATTTTAGAATTATCATTTATAGTATTCATAAAAAATAGTACCTCCGTAAATTAAACTTATATATGTTTAATATTTACAAAGATACTATTTTTTATTTATTATTTATTGACTATTATTGATATGACTTATTTAATTTTTTCAATAATTCTATTTCAAGCATTATTTTCATTAAATGATAGTTAAACACTGGACTTTTTTCTTCATCTACATTCCAATCCAGTTCATCCACACCATATGTTTTCTTAAGGTATTTATATGTATGCTCTTTTAAATAGAGTTTATTTTCTAGTAACTCTATAGATTGCATGTGAAAGTGGATTTCTCTACATATCCTTAAGGCATTTTCTATTTTTTCTATATTGGTTTCACTTAAACTATAGTCTAACTCGTCGATAAGTTTTGAATATATTTCTTCCAATTTTTCTACTTCTTCTTCAAATTTTTCTACATCTAGATTTTCTTTTCTAAGTATTTTTTCTTCAATAAGCAACATTGAAAGTTCTTCTATTTTTTTAAACTCATCTATAACACTATTTAGGTAGTTTGGTCTAGCAACATAATAATTAACGAGTACACCAAATAAAACTCCTACAGATGTATCTAATACCCTGTGTAAAGAATAGTATACGGGGTCATTGTTTCCTACACCTAGATGTATGGCTAGAAAAGTGACACAGGCAACAACTACTGACTTTATTTTAAACAGATTACATAGATATATTGAACACATTACACCAAGACCACATAAAAATGGGTCTCCTGCTTTGGTGATAGCAAATAAAAATCCTATTATACCACCCAAAATAGTACCTTCTACTCTATTGATTCCTGTCTTTAAAGAACCTTTCACTGTGTCCTGAACAGAAATTATACATGCTACTAGAGAATAAAACATATTCTCAACCAAATAATTACCAAGAAGCATACATAAAGTTACACTAATTCCTGTCTTTATAGTCCTCATACCCATCTTTTGAAGTTTCAAATTTCCACCTCCTAAAAGCACCTTATATAAAATACGCATCCTCATATTTAATATGTTCCTAGTATATCACAATTTTTTAAATTTACCCATTAATCGCATTTTTTTAACAATTGCTTTTTAATTTAGACAATAAAAAAACTGCTATAAAGCAGTTTTTTATCCTATCTCTACCATTTTACCTTCAATTGCAAAGATTATTTTTTCACATACATTTGTTATATGGTCTCCAATTCGTTCAAGGTATCTTCCTATAAGTAAAAGTTTTACACCTTGATCTATTGTATTTGAATTTTCATGCATTATTTTTAAACAATCAATTTGTACTTGCTCATATAAATCATCTACAATGTCATCTTTACTTCCAACATTATAAGCTATACTTGCATCAAATGATATTAAAGCCTCTCTAGTTTGAGACATCATATTCTTACATTCCTTTGCCATTTTAGGTATATCTATCAACTCTTTTATATAAGCTTCTCCACCTATTTTCAACATTTCTCTAGCTATATTTGCTGCATAATCTCCAATTCGTTCTAATTCTATTGATATGTTTCCCAAAGAATAAATAAATCTTAAGTCTCTCGCCATTGGCTGTTTTAGCACTATTAATTCTATACTTTTATCTCTTATTTCTTCTCTCAATTTATTTATTTCTTCATCATCATCCACTACTTTTCTTGCACCTTCTAAATCTTTTTCTATCATACAAGTTACAGACTTTTCTATTGCCTCTTCACATTTTTCCATCATAAGTACTGTCTGCTCTTTTAAAGTATCAATACTTATATCTAAACTATTATTGACCATTGTCTAACTCCTTTATAGTTATATATTTTAACCGAATCTACCTGTTATATAGTCTTCTGTTCTTTTATCCACAGGAGTAGTAAACATAGTTTTTGTATCACTAAATTCTATAACCTCTCCATTTAGGAAAAAAGCTGTTTCATCTGATATACGAGCAGCTTGTTGCATATTATGTGTAACTATGACTATTGTATAGTCCTTTTTCAAATCTTCTATAAGTTCTTCTACTTTTAATGTTGAAATTGGGTCTAAAGCAGATGTAGGTTCATCCATAAGTATAACTTCTGGTCTCATAGCAATTGCTCTCGCTATACATATACGTTGTTGTTGTCCTCCAGATAATCCTAATGCAGATGATTTAAGCCTATCTTTAACTTCCTCCCAAATAGCTGCTCCCTTCAAACTTTCTTCTACTATCTTGTCTAGTTGCTTTTTATCTCTTAACCCATGCGTACGAGGTCCATATGCAACATTATCATATATACTCATAGGAAATGGATTGGGTTTTTGAAATACCATTCCTACTTTTGTACGAAGGTTTATAACATCATCTGAAGTATAGATATCTTCTCCATCAACGGAAATAGTCCCTGTAATTGTTACATTTTCTATTAGGTCATTCATTCTATTTAATGTTCTTATAAAAGTAGATTTTCCACATCCAGATGGACCTATTAAGGCAGTAACTTTATTTTCTTTTATATCCATATTTATTTTATTTAGAGCTTGTTTGTCACCATAAAATAAATCCAAATCTTTTACACTCATTTTTATTTTATTGATTAATTCCATCATTCACACCTCTTAAATTTAATAATTAGCCTTATTTAACTTCTTAGCAACAAATCTTGCTAACATATTTAATACTAATACAATTACTATTAAAACAATACCTATACTAGCTGCTGTTGCTATGTCTCCACTCTCTTTAGTTAATAAGTATGAGTGTACAGTTAGTGTTCTTGCACTATCAAATATTCCTCCTGGCATCTTAGCTACAGTACCTGCTGTAAGTAGTATAGCAGCTGATTCTCCAATTATACGACCAACTGACAATATTACTCCTGACAAAATTCCTGGTACTGCACTTGGAAGTACTACTTTATATAAAGTTTGAAATTTAGTAGCTCCTAATGCTAGAGATGATTCCCTATATGATTGAGGAACTGTCTTTAAAGCTTCTTCTGTTGTACGAATTATTACTGGTAATATTATTATTGCAACTGTAAGTGACCCTGCAACTATTGAATATCCCATTTTTAAGGTAACTACAAAGAAAATTCCTCCAAATAATCCATAAACTATAGATGGTATTCCTGACAAACTTTCAGTGGCAAACCTTATAGCTGTAACTGCTTTTCCTTTTTTAGCATATTCTTGTAAATATATAGCTGCTAAGATTCCTATTGGTGTTGCTACAATTATAGAAACCAATACAGTATATAATGTTGTAATTATCATTGGGAATATACCACCATCACCTGATGCTGAATAATTACTAAATAAGAAGTTAAAATTCATATTTCCGATTCCCTTTATAAATATAAATCCTACTATAACTACTAGTGATACTATTGTAAATAATGCTGATAGATATACTAATAATTTCAATATATTCTCTCTGAACTTTCTCATCTTAATTTACCGCCTTATTTGAAAGTTTATTTAAAACTAAGTTTAAAATTAATATAAATGTAAACAATACTACTCCAGTTGCAAATAACATTTCTTGATGTGTCCCAAATGCATATCCCATTTCAAGTGCTATATTAGTTGTAAGTGGTCTTACACTATTTGTTATAGAAGTTGGCATAACTGGTGAATTTCCTGCAACAAGTATTACTGCCATTGTCTCTCCTAAAGCTCTTCCTACGCCTAGTACTACTGCTGCTAATACTCCAGACTTTGCAGCTGGTAATACAACTTTAAATATTGTTTCTATTTTTGATGCACCAAGTGCTAATGAACCCTCTTTATATGCTTTTGGTACTGCTCTTATAGCTGTTTCTGATACAGATATTATTGTTGGAAGCATCATTACTGCTAATACTATTATTATTGCTAATAAACTCTGTCCTTTTGGAAGATTAAATATACTTTGTATCATTGGAACTATTACTGCAAGGCCAAACACCCCATATAGTACTGAAGGTATACCTGCCAGAAGTTCAACTGCTGGTGACATTATTTTTGCTAATCTTTTAGGTGCTACTTCTGCTATAAATATAGATGTTAATATTCCAATTGGTACTCCTATTACAAGTGCACCAATTGTAGCAACTATTGATGCTGCTATCATAGATGATATTCCAAACTTATTAGCTGAAGGAACCCAATCCGCACCTGTTAAAAAATCTATAAATGAGTATCCCTCAAATATAAAAGGTCTTAACCCTTTATAAAATACAAATCCTATTATCAAAAGTAAACTTGCGACTGCTACTAAAGCACTTAATAGAAATATATTTTTTGCTACTTTTTCAACTATATATTTAGTCTTATTTCCATTATTGTCATTTTTTTCTAAACCTACTAACCTAGATTTTACTATCATAATATCCTCCCATTTAAAATATACCTATTTATTTTCGTTCTGTATTTAAAATTTAAATTTTTATAAGTTCGTTATCATTAAATTTTCTATATTTTTATTCTACTTTTTTTAAGTTAAATCTATATTAGGTTTAAGTTAAACAAGTGTAAAATTATATTCACTTTTTTAACATTAATTTTACTTTTTGGACTATATTTGACATTTACTTTACAATTTAACTATATTTGGCAACAATAAAATAGCAGATATAAGTAATAATACGTACTACACGTAATTTATTATTTATATCTGCTATTAAAATTTGTTAACTAGATTTAACCTTTTATAATCTATATATTTATTATTCCTTATTAAAGTAATACCCTGCTCCTCTTATTGTTATGATTTTTTGAGGATTTTTGTAATCTTTTTCTATTTTCTTTCTCAGTCCGTTCACTGCAACTACTACACTATAATTATCCTCTAGATAATCATTTAACCATACATGTTCATATATCTCTTTGGTAGTTAAGGTCTTTTCTGGATTCTCTATAAAATAGTTCAACAACTTATTTTCTGTTGGAGTTAATTTTATTATTTTATCTTCTAATTTTATTACTCCACTTGTTCTATTGTATTCTTCTAATCTTGTATTGCTTTCATTGTTATTTATATATGAATTTACTCTTCTTAAAATTGCTTTTACCTTTGCATATAGTATTTCCAAATTTAAAGGTTTGATTAAATAATCATCACCACCAGAATTTAAAGCATTTAAAATACTTTGGTCTTCATTTATATAAGTCATATAAACAATCGGACATGTAGTTACATTTCTAATCTTTTTACATAAAGTCCATCCATCACCATCAGTTAAGATTATTTCTAAAAATATCAAATCGTATTTATTGCTAAATATTTTTCCAATAGCTTCTTCACAGTTATACGCCAAATCTACATTTATTCCTTTTTGCTCCAAGAAATTTTTTAATTCCTGGCAATTATTCTTGTCTCCATCTATTATTAATATCTTAGTTTGCATTATAATCACTCCTAAATATCATTATTCTTTTATATTAAATAACTATTTATTATAAAAAACATAAACTTAATTTTATTGTAAAAACAGTTCCTTTTCCCAACTCTGAATCTACAAAAATCTCTCCATCATGCTCTCTTATAATGGATTTAACAATATATAATCCTAACCCTTGACCTTTTGAAGTACTATTGTCCCTTTCTGTAAAGAATCGGTCAAATATCTTTGGTATATTTTCTGCTGGTATACCTTTACCATTATCAGAAATTTTAATAATTGCAAATCCATCTTCTTTATTCACTGACAAAATTATTTTCCCATCAAATGAAGTAAAGCTCAAAGCATTATAAATTAAATTTTCAAATGCTCTAGCCAATCTTTCTTTATTTACTTTTGCATATATTTTTTTATCTAATATATAAACTTCAAAATTTACACCACATGCTTGTGTATCTGGTAAATTATTTTCATATACCTCTTTAATAAAATCATTCAGACATATTTTTTCACTAAGACCAATTTTTTTATCTTGTAATGTAAATTCTTGTAAACTACGTACTCTATTTTGAACTTCATTTGATTTTTGGTTTATTGCATAAAGATAGGTTCTTGTCTCCTCATCTACATGAATATTCCCCAACTTTATTAAATCTATAAATGCCTGTATAGCTGAAACAGGTGCCTTTAAATCATGTGCTACATCTGCCAAGAATTTTTTACGTTCATTTAATAGTGTTGTAAGTTCATTAGTTCTTACTTCAACTTCATGCTCAAGATTTTGTGTGAGTTTTTCATTTTCTTTTATTATTATTCTATTTCTATTTATCATCATAATAGAAAACAAAATAACTATTAAAAAACCACAGTATTCTGTTTGCCATCCTGTAAATATAGGTTCAAACCTATTACTAGTCACTATATCAAATAATATACTGACACCAAACACTATGTTTGCTGAAACTAAAATATAGGAGCTTAATTGCTCAAAGTATGTTTTTTTATAAATTGAAACTATTGAAGACATCAATATATAAATAAATACAACATATTTATATATGTCTATTAATTTTCCATAGATATTAACAAAGTATATATCATATGGAAGAAGAATAACTGGTATCACAATGGATATGATACACATAGTAATTCCTAATGGTAAAATTAAAAATCTATATACTTTATTTCTTTCAATTTTGGATATATTTCCATTTATACAAATAATACATAAAACTGCTATAAAGTATGATGAATCTTCAACTGCATATGTAAAGTTCACTAAAGGAAGCCCCATTAAATGTATAAAAGGATATGACACGTGTATAGCAAAAAAAATACACATACATCCAAAGTATAAATATAGCTTGCTTTGTTTTGAAAGTACCCAAACAGCTAGAGAAAATATAGCTATTGCAATAGTTGTAAAACAAATAACACTATAAAAAACTAATCTATAAAATATCATATTACTTACATCTTTTGTTTTTCCTAATGCAGGTGGATAATACAAACCGCTATAATAATGTGAGAAATTGGACACATTGATTATAATTTCTGTATCTTTCTTTGCAACAAAACTTACTACTGTGTTTTTAATTTTAGGTCTATATCTTTCTGTACCTATATCTCCTAACTTAGAGACTATTTCACCATTTATCCAAACTTCACTTGAACAAAAGATTTCTGGAAGTTCTAGGCTTAGTACTTTGTCTTTACCTTCATTTTTTATCCTCATGCGATAAGTTGCATTTCCATATGGCGATTGTTTTTCTTTTCTCATGGAAAAATCTGGATATTGTCCTATAAAAATGTATTCTGGTTTTATATGTTTCTCTCTAAAATCTTTTGGCTTAAATATCTTATGGTTATAAAATTCCCAATCATCTATTAGAAAAACAAGTTTATTTTTAGAAAAAGTATCCTCATATATAGTTAAAATTCCATCACTTGCTCTAATAGACTTATATGTATATTTATTATCATATTTATAAAGAAAATTTAATCCTATTATTGCCAACAGAGAGACTATCAATACAATGAGAGTTCCTTTTAGTACATTAGACTTTTTCATTGCATTAACCACATCTCTTTCTTTTGTAGTAATATTAAATGATAAAATAAGAACTATTTATTGCTTACATTATCTTGCTTATGGTACAAACTTATATCCTTTACCCCACACGGTTTGAATATATTGATGCTCTCTGCTTAAAGAATTAATTTTTTTCCTCATCTGTGCAATATGAACTTGTACAGTATGTTGATCTCCAACATCAGGCATTTTCCAAACTTGATTATATATCTCTATTTTTGAAAATACTTGTTCTTTATTTTCAGCTAAGAATAATAGTATTTCAAACTCCATGGTGGTTAAGTCAATACCCTTTTCATCAAAGGTTACTTTTCTTGAATTTACATTTATTACTAGGGATGAAAACTTTAACACATTAGGAACTGATGTAATGTTTTTATATTGCCTCATCCGAGCATAGATTCTAAGTTCAAGTTCTTTTAAGCTATATGGCTTTGTTATATAATCATCTCCTCCAGATAAAAAACCTTGAACTCTTTCCTCTTCATGTTCGTAATTAGATAAAAATATTATAGGTATGTTAACCTTTTCTTTTATAGCATTACATATTTTATATCCATCTGAATCTGGTAGTGCAATATCTAGTATTATACAGTCTAAAACTATACTTTCTACTATCTTCATTGCACGTTTAGCAGTCTCTGCTGTGTATACGTTAAAACCTATGTTAGAAAAATAAATTTGATTTATGTTTAAAATATCAACATCATCATCTACAACTAATAAGTTATACATTACACCACTCCATTCAAAAATATTTTAATCATAATCTAAAGTTATAAGTATTACAAATTATAATGTTTTACCTCTTATCTAACTAATATTATTATTTTATAATATCTTTACAAACTAGACTATAAAACTTAAGTATTTTTGAATAATTCTTGAACATTGTCTTAAATATTAAGCATTCATTATTAAATACTAATCAAAGTCTCCGATTGTTGGAAAATGGAACTTAAAATCATTATATCTCATATATATACGATATTTATAGAAACTTGTCCATTAGCCAGTTTGAGTATTGATTTATACGATTTATATGGTTATAATATAAAATAAATTGTATTATTTTGGTAAGTACATTGTTATAAAAAAATTATATTATGTATTTTAATTGATTATAAAATTATTATATATTCGTTATAATTGCATTATATTTTTAAAAAAATTTCCCTTTTCCAACAAAGGGCTACTTTGGCTAAATATAGCCATTTATATATATAAGTAAAGTTATTAAAGCTTATAATTTTCAAATTTCATATCAACTATGTTAAATTTAAAACAAAAAAAAGGCTATGCAATATAAAATTATATTCATAGCCGGTTGCACCACTAACTCCATATACCTCTAGATGCCCAATAATAAGATATACTTCTCAGTTTCTAAAATATTTTCATTAAACTTGTTTAAATTGTTCTGATAAATTTCATTTCTATTCTAACATTGTAATATTATCTTGTCAATATTTACATATTTTTTAAATATAATGTACTAACTATATATATTTTTTATTTAAAAATGTTTATATTTCTATCATCAATAATAGACAATACCCTGCAAGTTATAGTAGCATTTTTATAAGCTGACTTTGCAGGGTATCATATATTTTTTTATGTTAAGTTTTTATCTTAATAATTAGCTTTATCTTATTGATTAACTTTAATGAATCCTTTTTCTGAAACAAGTGCTTGTCCTTCATCACTCAATATATAGTCTATCAAAGCCTTACCTTTTTCTGATAATTTATCTTCTTTATTAACTAATATAAATGGTCTTGATATTGGATATTTATTAGCTATTACATTGGCATCAGTTGCATCAACATCATTTACTTTTAAACTATTTACTTTCTCATCAACATATCCAAATGATATATATCCTATAGCATTTTTATTTCCTTCAACTGTAGTTTTTATATTTCCTGAACCATCACTTATTTGTGCATCTTTAGTCAATTCTTCTGACTTGAATCCTACAATTTCTTGGAATCCATCTCTAGTTCCTGAACCTTCTTCTCTTGATACTATTACTATTGGTTCATCATTTCCATTAACTTCTTTCCAGTTAGTTATCTTTCCTGTGTATATACCTTTTATTTGGTCCATTGTAAGATTTTTTACTGGGTTGTCTTTATTAGTTATTAATGCTATACCGTCTATTGCTATCTTAGTTTCCTTTAATCCAGCACTTTTTTCTTCATCTTTTAAATCTCTTGAACTCATACCTATTTCAGACGTTCCTTCTATTGCATTTTTTATACCTCCAGAAGAACCAATTTGTTGTACTTCTACACTAACACCTTGATTTTTTTCCTGAAACTTCTCTCCAATAGTTTCCATAAGAGGCCCTATTGAAGTTGAACCTGAAACAGAAACTTTATTTGAATCTCCTGAACCTCCAGAGTCAGAACCACATCCTACTGCTAAGACTCCAACCAACATTGTACTAGCTAAAAGAACTCCTATTTTCTTTTTGAACATTTTACTTACCCCCGCTTATATTTTAATTTTTTTGTTTTCATATTTGCTATATTTTAATAATACATATTTTTTGTTAAGTGAATATTAGAGCGAGGTTAAGTAAATGTAAATATTGTTAAATACATGTAAAAATTTAATTTTATATAGTATATTTAAAATTAGATTAATTTTTTTAAGTGTTTTCCAATCAACACTAGTATAATACATCATATAATATTCTTATAATTTTTTATCTAAGCTATTAATTTATCATATTTTATAATTCTTTTTCTAATTTATTAACCAAACTAGCAAACACATTTAAAGCTTCTTCTATAGATTGTTTTTTCGTCATATCTACACCAGCAGATTTCAATTGTTCTAAAGGATACTCTGACCCTCCACTTTTTAAGAAGTTTATATATCTATCTACAGCTTTACTACCTTCTGAAAGTATCTGTTGACTTAATGCACTTGCAGCAGAAAATCCTGTAGCATACTTATACACATAGAAATTTGAATAAAAATGTGGAATTCTTGCCCACTCTATCCCTATTTGCTCATCTACTATTGCAGATTTTCCATAATACTTCTCATTTAATTTATAGTATATATCAGTAAATTCATCAGCAGTAAGTGGCTCTCCACTTTCTACTCTTTCATGTACAATTTTTTCAAATTCAGCAAACATAGTTTGTCTATAAACAGTAGTCCTAAATTGCTCTAAATAATAATTTAATAGATATATAGTTTCATCTTTAGACTTAGAATTTTCTAATAAATAATTTATAAGAAGTAATTCATTTAATGTAGATGCAACTTCTGCAACAAATATTTTATAATCTGAATATAAAAATGGCTGACTTGTTCTCGAATAATGGCTATGGACAGAATGACCTAATTCATGAATTAATGTAAATAGAGAGTTAAGGTCATTTTTATAACTCATTAATATATAAGGATGTGAATCATAGCTTCCCCAAGAGTAAGCTCCTCCTTTTTTACCTTCATTATCATATACATCAATCCAACCTTCTTCAAATGCATTTTTTATAACTTTTAAGTATTCTTCTCCTAAAGGCCTAAGTGCCTCTAATATAATGCTCTGTGCTTTTTCATAAGGTATATCCATATCAAATTTATCAGTTAGAGGAACATATAAGTCATACATGTGTATTTCATTTAATCCCAAGAACTTCTTTTTAAGTTCAACATACTTGTTCAAAGTAGGAATACTTTCATCTATTGCTGATATAAGATTATTATAGACCTCTAGGCTTACATCATCTGAAAATAGCGATGCTTCTATTGCTGAATTATATTTTCTAGTTTTTGCATAAAATATCTCTGACTTTATTCCACCATAAAGTGTTGAAGCAAATGTGTTTTTATATTTTCCATAAGTAGAAAATTCTCCTTCAAAAGCTTCTTTTCTAACTCTTCCATTTTTACTTTTTATAAATAGAGAATAGTTTGAATGTGAAAGTTTAACCTTATTACCCTTTTCATCCTCTATCTCAGGAAATTCCATATCTGCATATGCTAACATATCATATACATTTTCTGGAACTGTTGATAATTCAGATGTAGCTGCAAGTATTTCTTCTTCTTTTTCACTCAAAGTATGAGGCTTATCTCTCAATATATCTTTTATATATTTTGTATAAAATGATAACTTCTCATCTTTCAAATATTCATTTAATCTGTCTTCTTCTATAGACAGTATTTCTGGAACTATATAAGAAGTAGCCACTCCTAAATCAGTTGATAACATTTCTGTCTTAGTGGCTCTTCCTTGATTATCATTGATTCTAGTATCTTCATGTTGTTTCATATGAGTATATACATATAGATTTTGGATGATTCTAGATGCATTTTCAGAGATACTTAATACTTTGTATAAATTTTCCTTACTCTCAGAAAATTTACCTTTGTATTCTTTTACTTCTTGAATAAGATTTTTTACTTTACTTATGTCTTTTTCAATATCTTCTTTAGTAGAGTACATCTTATCTATTTTCCATTTGTATTTTTCTTCTATCGTACTTCTATCAGTTCCCATATTATACACCTCTATTTTAATTCATTTTTATATTTTATTTACTTTACAAAATATATTGTATATATTTTAGTCCAAATAATCTACATTTATTACTCCTTCTATCATATTTATTTCTTTCATAATATCATGTAAGTGTATTCTCTTATCATAAGATATAAAAAAGTTTACTTTCCAATATTCTTCACTACGACATTCTATTTCCATATTCCTTACAATAAGTTGATTTTTTTCAAATTTATCATATAAAAAAGGTATTGAATCTAAATTATTTATTTTTAATATCAATACATTTTTTTCTTGACTAAATAGAAACGTATTTAGTATCCTAAGCACAAATAATGCTATCATTACAAACAACCATCCTAAAATTGCTAGTTCATAATAACCATAACCAACTGCTATACCAATACATGCAGTTGCCCACATACCAGCGGCTGTAGTAAGCCCCTTCACTCCACCTTTGTTCTTTAGAATTGCTCCTGCACCTAAAAAACCAATTCCAGACAACACTTGAGCAGGCATTCTTGCTGGGTCAGCATTTGTATATAAACTATAGTCAGACAATAACTGGATTGAAGTTATTGAGGTAATACAAGAACCTATTGCTATTAATATATGTGTTCTAAATCCTGCAAATTGCCTTATCTTTTCTCTCTCTAGTCCTATTATTCCTCCTATAACTAATGCTAATAATAATCTTATTGCTATCTCCTTAGTTCCTATATCGCCCATAATATAAAACCTCCTGACCCAATTATAATTTATATCATATAAATAACTTCTACATCATATCATACAGATAATTTCTATATCAGAAATAACATCTTATACCTTAATATTATTATTAGTATATGATAAATAGTAATATCTGTTAATTTTTAATACAAAAAAACCCACAACTGTGGGCTATTTGCTTAAGTACATGTATTTATTTATTAATATATCTATTTTCTTACTTGATTCTACGAGCTCTTCTTGAAATATTTCTGGATATTCTATGTATGTATTTATCTCTTCCCTAACTGCTTCAATTTCATTTTTTAACGCTTCTAATTCATTGTTCGCCATAATAATCACCACTATTACAAATTTGTATATTTTTATATACATTTTATCAAACAATATTATATTTTGTCAATATTATGTCAATAAAACTTACTATAAAAATGCTTTAATTTGGGCACCGTATACCTAGATACTAATCCTACAAACATACCCGTTACTAATGATGCCATTAACATAAATGGCAAGTATCCTATAGCAAGTATATTTTCTATTATTAAACTTGCAACTATTAATTGACCTATATTATGCCCTATTGCCCCTAAAATACTTATTCCTATCATTGATAATCCCTTTATTTTACTTGCTAAATACATAAATAAAAGGCTCAAATAAGCTCCTCCTATGCTAAATAAAAGATAAGATAGAGGACCTGCAAATATTGATGACAAAATTACCCTGATAGTAACAATTATAACAGTATCTCTGACACCTAACAACATTAATGAAATTAAAGTTATAATATTACTCAAACCCAATTTTGCTCCTGGAAATATAATTATAAGAGGGTTTGGTATATATGTCTCTAGTACATATAAGGCTAAACTGTATCCTATCATAAGACCTAAAAATGTCATTTTTCTAGTTTTCATTAAGTTAATTCCTCCAAATTTTATATATCATATTACATTATAATACAAAATATATAAAAACACCTAATTTAGACTAAAATATTCTATAATATATTTAAAGTAAATATCATCAATTTGAACTTGTAATTCCCCCTATAATCCTTGACTTTTTGTATCATACTTGTTACAATTTTAATGATAATGAATTTCATTAGGAGGTGTTAATAATGACTGTTTACGATTTGAAAATAGGAGAAAAAGGACTTATTAATAATATAGATGGAGATATTAAATTATCTAAAAGATTACTTGCACTTGGATGTATAAATAGTACTGAAATAGAGGTTAAAAAAGTTGCTCCATTTGGAGACCCCATTATAATTAGATTTAGAGGATTTGACTTAGCTATTAGAAAATCTGATGCTAAAAATATTTCTTTACAATAATAGAGGAGGAGCTACCTGTGATTAATGTAGCATTATTAGGAAACCCAAATGTTGGTAAGACTACTGTTTTTAACCTGCTTACAGGCTCAAATCAGTATGTTGGTAACTGGCCTGGTGTTACTATTGAGAAAAAAGAAGGATTTATTGGGAAAGAAATAAAGGTTGTAGATTTACCTGGTATATATGCAATGGATACTTTCTCAAATGAAGAAAAGGTTTCTAAGTCATATTTAGAAAATGAAGATGTTGATGTAATAGTGAATGTAGTAGATGCTTCTAACTTATCAAGAAATCTCTACTTAACAACTCAACTTATGCAATTTAATAAACCTATCATTATACTGCTTAACATGTTAGATATTGCAGAATCTAAGGGTGTTAATATAGATGATAAAAAATTAAGTGAAGAACTTGGAGTAATTGTTGTTCCAATCATCGCAAAAAAGAAAGATGGCGTAGAAAAAATAGAATCAGAAATTAAAGATGCTACTAAAAAATCATTTAAATATCGAACAGACTTTGGAAGCGAAACAGAAACGTATAAGAAGTTAGAATCTATCTTATCAAGATGTACAAAGACTACATATACACACAAAAAATCTATCAGTGATAAAATAGACAATATAGTTTTAAATCCTATATTAGCCTATCCAATATTTATTGGTGTATTGTTTCTTTTATTTAAGTTCACCTTTGATTGGGTTGGAGGCCCACTTCAAGAGGGCTTTGCAGGCCTTATAGAAGCTTATATCTCTACACCCGTTAGTGATATGTTAGCTAACTCTAGCCCATGGTTTAAATCACTTATTGTTGATGGAATAATTGGAGGTGTTGGTGGTACTTTACCATTCTTCCCTTTAATATTTACATTATTCTTTGGTATATCTCTATTTGAAGATAGTGGATATATGTCAAGAACAGCATTTTTGATGGATAAAGTTATGAGAAAGGTTGGTCTATCTGGTAAAGCTTTTATACCCATAGTTATGGGTATGGGATGTTCTTCTCCTGCTATAATGGCAACTAGAACACTAGAAAGTGAAAAAGACAGAAGAGTTACAGCTCTTATTGCACCACTTATGACTTGTGGAGCAAAGCTACCTATATATGCATTATTTGTAGCTATATTTTTCCCACACAATGCTGCTTTAGTAACTACATCATTATACTTGGTCGGTATCATTATGGCAATTGTGGTTGCACTAGTTTTAAATAAAACAGCTTTTAAGACAGAGGCTGAACCATTTATATTAGAGTTACCAGAATATAGAATACCTACTATAGACGCACTTATTAAAAATACTTGGAATAAATCAAAAGGTTTTTTAATAAGAGTAGTTACTGTAATGTTTGCAATGTCAGTTGTTATTTGGGGACTTTCTTCATTTAATGTATTTGGATTTACAGAAGATATAAATGTAAGCTTTTTAGCTACTATAGGTCATATTATATCTCCTATATTTAAACCTCTTGGTTTTGATGACTGGAGAACTTCAGTTGCTATCTTAAGTGGTCTTGGAGCAAAAGAAATCGTGGTAAACTCTTTGAATATACTATATGGTAATTTGACTGTTGTATTACCAACAATATTTAATGGTGTTACTGCATATACATTCTTAATATTTACAGCTCTATATACTCCATGTATAGCTGCTCTTGCAACTATGAAAAAAGAATATGGAAATAAAATGATGTTTACATCATTTGCATATCAGTTTATATTAGCATGGATAATGGCTTTTATAGTTAAAAGTATTGGCGGAGTATTATTTATGGGAAATTCAATAATGGAGGCTTTAATCGGCGGAATAATCATAGTTCTTGCATTTTTAATTTTATTTAATAAATTTAAATCTACCAAAAATGGAAGTGGCTGTAGTGGATGTTCTGGTTGTTCTGGATGTCCAAGTACTAATTCTTGCTCAGGTGAGGAAAACAGTAATAAAAAAAGTAGTACACACTAATATGTAAATATTTTAATTTAAAAATAAATTTAAAGAGCTATCTTTCAAAAATAGTTCTTACAAAAATCTTGTTATAACAATATAGAAGCTATCACACAAACAAATGTAAATTGTTGTGTAATAGCTTCTTTTTTACTTATTTAGTCTCTTATTTACTTATTTAGCCTCTTATTACCTAACTTCATGTTCAACTCCCTATGTTTCTACAAATCAATCTTCTTTTGTTTTTACCTCATATGTTTCTTCACCATCATATAATTCTTTGAATAATTTTGCAGTTTTTTTACCTGCTTTTGCATAAGCTTTTCCAACTTCAACACCAGTTTCATGGTATGCTTTCCCAATTTTTTTAGAAGAAGATACTATATTTTCTATTTCTTTTTTTATACTATTCATATAAAATTCCACCTTTCCAAAAACTTGATTTTTATTTTAGATAGAGTATACTATTATATAATATTATACACAATGTATAAATTATAAATATTTTGTATAGTTCTATACAAATTAAATAAATTTTGTATGAATTTATACATATATCAAAAAATTATTGGAGATAATTAGAAGATGAAAAAAGAAAGAAGAGAAATAAGAAAATCAAAAGAAGCAATAAAGCAAGCATTTATTAAACTAAGTATAAATAGTGATATTAGTAAAATTACTGTGAAAGAAGTTTTAGAATTAGCTGATGTAAGTAGAGGAACATTTTATGCACACTTTAAAGATATTTATGATGTTCAAGAACAAATAGAAGAAGAGCTATTCAATAAATGTATAAGTCTAATGAAGGAAAGTAATATTTATGATATTGTTGAAAATCCATATCCTCAAATTTTAGAAATTGTTACCTTTTTCCAAGAACATGCAAACACAATTAAAAATTTATCTTGTAATGGTAAAAGTACATCCTTTTTTTATAAATATAAAGAAATACTGAAAAAAGGCATTCAAGAAAGTAGTCATACAATAGAAGATAAAGAAACAGTTGATATTTTGGATGCTTGTATTATAGGAGGAATTATAGATGGCTGTTTAGAAATGATTTCTAAAGAATATAGTGGAAATAATTCAGAAACAGCAGAAAAAACTGCAAAAATTATTAGTATATTTATTACAAAAGGTATGCATGGGCTGAAAAATAAAATATAAAATAAAAATTCCTATGGTATCATTAAAAAACCATAGGAATTTTTATTAATTATGGTTATAATTATTAATTAATTAGAACCATAAACTTCTTCTTTTGTATAACATTTGCTATCAATTAGTATCTTATCTAAATTTTCTTTTATAACCAAGCGTCCAATAATAAGACTCGCTGATATTGGTTTTTCACTACCATGATCCAAAGTGTCAGTATAGTTAATTCTTTCTCCTCTAGCCACGTAATAGGCTTCATTTATAGCGGTTTATGCTAATACCTTTCCGTCCATATATAGTACTTGATTGTGTTCCTGCAATGATTTGTTTCACTGCTTCTAACTGGGCATCCATATCTGTAGTATCTTTAGGTCTTATAATTAAGACATATATACTACTGTCAATTAGCTCTATGCACACTTCATTTTGTGTTTTTCTATCTTTAATAGAACTAAGACATATATCAATTTCAACACCAAGTTCTTTTGCTAGTTTTTCCATATATCAAAAACCGTTAAAATAATAGATTCTATTGGCTATTTATATAAATATTTTATTTTAAAATAAAATTCATATTATCAAACTAATATTTAAAAAGATTAATACATATCTATATAATCTGTAAAAAATCAATATGAAGATTACTTCTTTTTTATTTAGTAGAATTATAGTTGTTAATACATATAAATAATGTCTCAAAATAAACTACAAAATTCATTTTGAGACATATATTTTTATCTTATTCTTAATTTACTATTTACTCATATCTTTAGATTTATCTATGCAAGCGACAATAGATTTTATAACTGCTGATCTAAATCCTTCTTCTTCTAACACTTTAACTGCTTCTATAGTAGTTCCTGCTGGAGAACAAACCATATCTTTTAATTCTCCTGGATGTTTTCCAGTTTCAAGAACCATCTTAGCTGAGCCCATAACAGCTTGAGATGCAAATTTATAAGCTTGCTGTCTTGGCATACCAGCTAGTACTGCTGCGTCTGCAATAGCTTCTATAAACATAAATACATATGCAGGAGAAGATCCGCTAATACCTGTAACTGTATCCATTAAATATTCTGCTACTATTTCTGCTTCTCCGAATGATTCAAATAGAGCTTTAATCATATTCAATTCTTCATCAGTAACATTTGAATTTTTACAAAGAGCTGACATACCTTCTCCAACAAGTGCTGGAGTATTTGGCATTACTCTTACTATCTTTTTATCTGAACCTATAATGCTTTCAAGAGTTTCTATAGTTTTTCCTGCTGCTATTGATACTATTATTTTACTTGCATCTATTAATTCTTTAAGTGGAGCTAAAGCTTTTTCACATATATTAGGCTTAAGTGCTACTATCACTACATCTGAATTTGCAACAGCCACCTTTGAATCAGTTGTAGTATTTATTCCAAATTGTTCTTTTACTTTATCTAAAGCAACTTGACTTAAGTCTGATACAGTTATATCTTCTGCTTTTACTAATCCTGATTTTACTATACCACCTATCATTGCACTTCCCATATTTCCTGAACCAATAAATCCTAAAGTTTTCATATCAAATCTCCTCTTTTTCTATTAGTTTTTATTTTAAAGTAGCTAAATTTATAATATTTTAACTGCTTAAAATTATCTTAGTTATTATAAAATATAATTTTATTATGATTATTATAAATTACTTCTTTATATAGTTTATTAAATATAAATTTAACGATTTTTTCATTAAACTCAACGAGCTAACTTCCTATCCAGAAAGTTAGCTCAGAATTAATCTAAAATTTTTTAAAATGGTATCTGGTAATATATACTATTATACCAGTTACATTTTTATATAGTAAGAAGTTTTATTTACAAACAATCCTAGAATGTTTGCTCAGTTCTACCTATTATTTCATCTTGTAATGTTCTACTTAAATTGTTGAAATGGTCACTATATCCTGCAACTCTAACTATTAAGTCTTTGTAATCTTGAGGATTCTTTTGAGCCTCTAATAATACATTTTTATCAAATACATTGAATTGTATATGATGTCCATCCATATTAAAGTATGCTCTTACTAGATTAGCCATGTTGTCTAATCCTTTTTCACCTTGTACTACTGATGGTGCAAATCTTTGATTTAACAATGTTCCACCAGTTTTTATATGGTCCATCTTAGCACAAGATTTTATAACTGCTGTAGGTCCATTAGTATCTCCACCTTTTTCTGGAGAGATTCCTTCTGAAACTGGTTTTGCACAAAGTCTACCATTTGCACTTGCTCCCATAATTTCTCCAAAGTATACATGGCAAGTAGTTGGCAACATATCTACTCTATATTCTCCACCACAAACAGTTGGTCTACCAGTTACTTCATTGTAATATGCATTAAATATTTCTTCCATTATTCCATCAGCATAATCATCATCATTTCCATACTTAGGAGTTTTATTTGAAACTATATTAAGTATAGCTTCATATCCTTCAAAGTTAGAATCAAGTGCCTTAAGTAATGTATCCATATCAAATTTTTTCTTGTCAAATACATTATATTTTATTGCTGTTAAACTATCTGTTATAGTTCCTATACCAACACCTTGTATATATCTAGTGTTATATCTTGCTCCACCTCTTTGATAGTCTTTACCTTTTGCTATACAATCATCAACTATTGTAGACATAAGTGGGCAAGGCATATGTTTTGCACATATATTTTCTATTACAGCATTTCCTTGTATTTTTATATCAATCATATAATGTAACTGCTTTTTAAATGCGTCAAATAATTCTTCATAAGATTTAAAATCTCTAGGGTCTCCAGTTTCAATACCTATTTGCTTTTTCGCAATTGGGTCATAACCGTTATTTAGTGTTAATTCAAGTATTTTTGGAATATTCATATATCCAGTTAAAACATATGCTTCTTTACCAAAACATCCAGTTTCAACACAACCACTAGTTCCTCCAAGTCTTGCATCTTCTATAGTTTTACCAGCTTCCATAAGCTCTTGAACTATTGCTTCAGTATTATAAAATGCTGGTTGACCCCATCCTTTTCTTGATATTTCACAAGCTCTCTTTAAGAATTTTTGAGGAGTCTTTTTACTTATTTGAACATTTGAACTAGGTTGTATTAATTTCATTTCATCCATAACATCAAGTATTATATAACTAACTTCATTAACACCATCTTGACCATCTGGATTTATTCCACCAGTATTTATATTTGCAAAGTCTGTATATGTGCTACTCTCTTTCAGTGTTATACCAACTTTTGGTGGTGCTGGTTGATTGTTAAATTTAACCCATAAACATTCAAGTAATTCTTGTGCTCTATCTCTATCTAATATTCCATTTTCTACATCTCTTTCATAAAAAGGATTTAGATGTTGGTCTAGTCTTCCTGGAGTAAATGCATCCCATATATTAAGCTCAGTAGTAACCCCTATATGAACAAACCAGTACATTTGTATAGCTTGATGATAAGTTTCTGGTTTATGAGCTGGTACAACATCACAAGTTTCAGCAATTAACAATAAGTCTTTTTTCTTAGCTTCATCAGTTTCTTCTTCTGCCATTTTTCTTGCCTTTTCAGCATATCTCTTTCCTAATATAACCATTGCATCACAAGCTATTGCCATAGCTTCTAAATCAGCTTTTTTATTATATGCATCTAAGTCATTAAGGAAATCTAATTCTTTTAGTCTTGCTTCTATATCTTTCTTTAAATCTAAAAATCCTTTTTTATATATTGTATCTCCACAAACTGTGTGTCCTGGAGCTCTTTGTTCCATAAACTCTGTAAACATACCTGCTTCATATGCTGCTAACCATTCAGGTGTCATAGCATTTATTATCTTATCTCTGGTTTGTCTCTTCTTCCAGAAAGGTATTATTTCCTCTTGATGTATTTTTCTAGATTCTTCAGACACACTAAAATTTATTATGTCTCTATTATGCATTACTTCTAAATCTTCCATTGTATGACAACAAATTTCTGGATATGTTGGTGCTCCATTAGGTGAATCTCCTTTTTCGCCTACTATTAATTCTCCATCATTTATACTAAGAGTTCTGTTTTCAATGTAATGTTTAAATGATAAAGCACGAAGTACAGGAATTTCTACACTTCCTTCATATTTTTTATAAGCTTCTGTCATAAGTACTGCTCTTTCAATAGATATGTGTGGTTCTGCATTAACACTTTCTTCTCTTAATTTTTTAGTTCTTTCAAAAGTTCCTCTTAACATTTTATTACCCCCCAATCTTAGTATTGAAATTACTTGCTTCAAACAGCCTTTTTATTTCTTCTAATTTTTCTTCAGTAGGTCTTTGTAACTCTTCTCCTTCATACTTTTTATAAATTTTATCATACTTATGTTTACCAATATTATGATATGGAAGAAGACTTACATCTTTTATATTCAAAGGCTTTAAAAACTCTATCATTTTTTTAACCTCTAAATTTTCATCATCTACATTTACGCCTACAATTAATGGTATTCTTATATTTATATTAGCTCCTGATTCACTCAAAAGTTTAACATTTTTAAGTATTAAATCATTTGATTTTCCTGTAAATTTTATATGTTTTTCCTCATCAATAAGTTTAATATCGTATAAGAACAAATCTGCACATTCAGCAACTCTTTCGTAATTTTCTGACTTTGCATATCCACAAGTATCAATTGCCACATGAATTCCCTTTGATTTACACATGTTTATTACTCCACAAATAAAATCCATATCTTGAGCCATTACTTCTCCACCTGATAAAGTTACTCCTCCACCTGATTCTTCATAGAAAATTCTATCTTTTTCTATCTCTTTAACCAGTTCTTTAACAGAATACTCTTGACCTACTATTTCTCTAGCATTGTTTATACAATAATCTAAACAAGTTTCACAAAACTCACATTTTTCTTGGTCTAGACATATTTTTGTTTCACCTTTGTAAATTGCTTTGTGAGGACATATATTTATACATGCTTCACATCTTGAACATCTCTCTTCATTATACAAAACTTGTTTTGTATATGTTTGACTTTCTGGATTATGACACCAAACACATTCAAGTGGGCATCCTTTAAAAAAAACTGTACTTCTTATCCCTGGACCATCATGTATACTACATTTTTGTAAATTTATAACTAATGGATTCATAATTTTTTCACCCCTAAAGAATATCCATTCCTTTTTTTTCATCTTTATGTAATTCATCTTCATAGGTTATTTCTATGAAAAGCATTTCTACAATTACATAATACTATATTCGTTATTATTTTGTCTATATTTTTTTAGTAATATTAAAAATTTTTATTTTATTATGATATTTATATTGATTTTATAAATTAAATTTAAATATTTATTAATTTTATTTTTATAAGTAAATATAGATAATCTCTATAAACAATATGTTATTTTAATTAATTTAGATATATATACTATAAAAATTAAATAAAAACAGAGACTACACTTTACCATGTAGTCTCTGTTTCTCTAGTAACATTTAGAATTTTACATTTATTGTTACTGCTTTTCCGCCTCTATTTAATGTAATTTTTGTGCTAGCACCTTTTGAGAAAGTATATAACTTTTTATTAAGGTCATTCATACCAGTTATATCTGCATCTCCTACTTTAGTTATAATATCCCCTACTTTTACTCCTGCTTTTTCTGCTGATGAACCAGATATTACTTCTGCAACATATACTCCTTTGTCAGTACTTAATTTTGTACCTGTAGCTGCTTCATAATTTGATACATCTGTTCCTTTTATACCTAAAGTTACTTTTTCATATTTTCCAGTTTTTATTACTTCTTCAACTATACTTTTAGCTGTATTGATTGGTATCGCAAATCCTAACCCTTCTGCTTGAGAAGCTTTTGCTGTATTTATACCAATTACTTGACCTTTTTGATTTAACAATGGCCCTCCACTATTTCCTGCATTTATACTTGCATCAGTTTGTAATAACCCTGTCATATTAGTTTTTTCTGTTTGTATAGTTCTATCTAATCCACTTATTATACCTTGAGTAACTGTCTTTTGGAAGTCTAGTCCAAGTGGGTTACCTATTGCTATTGATATATCTCCAACTTTTACTTTATCACTATCTGCAAATTCAGCTGGTGTTAATCCAGTTTTATCAACTTTAACTATGGCCAAATCAAGTTGTTGGTCAAACCATACCACTTTACCTGATGTTGTTGAACCATCATTAAATAAAACATTAACACTAGTTGCTTGGCCATCTGATATAACATGAGAATTAGTAAGTATATATCCATTTGAATCTACTATAATCCCAGTTCCTACTCCTTGTGTTTCAGTTGGTATTGCAAACATATTACTAGTATCGACGCTAGTTGTCGTAATACCTACAACAGATGGTGTTGCCTTTTCTGCAACTGCTTGGTAAATGTTTTGGCTCTTTCCATCATCATTTACAACTATGGGCGTAGAACTTCCTGTAGATTTACTTCCTAAATTATCTTTAACTAAAATTATTGTTAGCAAACTACTAAGTATTGAACTTATTATAGCGACTAATATTACTAAACTTATACCTTTCTTTCTTCTTGACATCTCATACCACTCCCTATCTAAATATAATATAAATTATCAAAATATATTTTTCCCAATTTTCCATAAAAAAATGAAATCATCTATTTTGAGTAAACTCTCTTTCGATGATTTCATTATATTATTCTAATCTTAATTAAACCTTAACTATCTAAAATTATTTAAGTCTTTTTTCTAATTCTTCTTTTTCTTTTTCATAACCTGGTTTTCCTAGTAAAGCAAACATATTTTTCTTGTATGCTTCTACTCCTGGTTGGTCAAATGGATTAACTCCTAGTAAATATCCACTTATTCCACAAGCTTTTTCAAAGAAATACACTAAATATCCAAAATTATACTCATCTAACTTAGGTATATTTATTACCAAGTTAGGCACTTTTCCATCAGTATGTGCTAATAGAGTACCTTCAAAAGCTTTATGATTTACAAAATCTACAGTTTTGCCTGCTAAATAATTTAAACCATCTAAATCTACTTCTTCTGAATTTATAGTTATATTTTTCTTAGAACTTTCAACATTAAGTACTGTTTCAAATAAAAGTCTTTTTCCATCTTGAATATATTGTCCCATAGAATGTAAGTCTGTTGAAAAATCTACAGAAGCAGGAAATAATCCTTTATTTTCTTTTCCTTCACTTTCTCCATAAAGTTGTTTCCACCACTCACTCATATAATGTAGTTGAGGTTCATAGTTAACCAATAACTCTACATCTTTTCCTTTTCTATGTAAAATTGTTCTAGCTACAGCATATTTATAACTGTCATTATTTTTTAAGTCAGAATTTTGAAATGCTTCACGAGCATCATTTGCACCATTCATTATGGCATCAATATCAAGTCCTGCAGCTGCAATAGGAAGTAATCCAACAGCTGTTAATACAGAAAAACGACCACCTACATCATCTGGTATTACAAAAGTCTCATATCCTTCTTCTGTAGCTAATTCTCTAAGCGCCCCTTTACTTGAATCTGTTGTTGCATATATTCTCTTTCTAGCTTCTTCTTTTCCATATTTTTTTTCTAAATAATTTTTAAATATTCTAAAAGCAAGAGCTGGCTCTGTAGTAGTACCTGATTTAGATATTACATTTACAGAAACATCTTTACCTTCAATTACATCTAGTAAATCCATAATATATGTTGAGCTTATGTTATGACCTACAAAATATACTTCAGGAGCATTTCTTTGCTCTTTTTTAAGCCCATTTCTAAAAGAATGACTTACCATGTCTATCGCAGCTCTTGAACCCAAATAAGAGCCTCCTATACCGATTACTAAAAGAACCTCAGAATCAGATTTTATCTTCTCAGCAGATTTTTTTATTCTAGCAAACTCTTCCTTATCATAATTTTTAGGAAGGTCTATCCATCCTAAAAAAGTATTTCCTAAACCAGTTTTATTATGTAACATATCATGTGCCACATCTACATACGGCTGCATGACATCTATTTCTTTTTGGCAAAAAAATTCCGTAGCTTTACTATAATCAAAATTTATTTTTCCCATTTAAATCCCTCTTTTCAGCATATGCGTTTTACAGAGATTATAACATAAAATCTAGGTGTTTTTTTAAAAAGTTTGCCACAAAATAATGCATATATCCTCAAGCATTATTAGGAAATCGATTCTTCTAAATATTACAACTATTTGTCAATTATAAAATTTTAATTAAATAAATGAATAGTCCAATAGCAAAATGTTATCTTTTTATTTCTCTCATATATATAAAATGTAACTTATTATAAATGTATTTTTCTTAACAATAATCTGTTGATTAAAATAATTAAGAATGTTATGCTAATTGTAATTATTAAAAGGGAAAAGAGGTAATTTAATATGTTTAAGCAAAGATTATTTAAGTTATTATCTAGCACATTGGTACTTAGTATGTTATTTACAGCTACTCCAAATATTGCTTTTGCTGATAATGACACAAACAATATCTCCGATAAGTATCAAAGCTCTGATATAGAGTTAAATGATTATAGTAAAGGTTCGGAGTCTTACACAAAAACTAGAGCTCTTGCTAAAGAGAAAATTCAAACTTTACTATCTAAATACGGAGCTGTAAGCGCTCAATATGCTCTAATTGATAATGGTAAAATTGAGATTTCTGGAAATGGTGGAGTATACAGCAAACAAGATAATAAAAATTTAACTAAGGATAATATGTACAATATTGCATCTATCAGTAAAGTATTTACTACTACAGCTGTTATGAAATTGGTTGAACAGGGAAAAGTAAATTTAGATACTCCTGTTGTAAAATATATACCTGAATTTAAAATGGCTGATGATAGATATAAAGAAATCACTCCAAGAATGTTATTAAATCACTCATCAGGGCTAATGGGAAGTAGTTTTAAAAATGCCCTTTTATTGGGAGACAATGATTCTTATAATCATGATAATTTCTTAGAAGAATTAAAGAAACAAAGATTAAAAGCTAAGCCAGGAGCTTTTTCTGTTTATTGTAATGATGGATTTACTTTAGCTGAAATTTTAGTAGAAAGAGTATCTGGTATGTCATTTACTAATTTTCTTGATAAATACATAAACAATCCACTTAACTTACAAAACACAAAAACTCCAGAAAATAGCTTTGATAGTTCAAAACTTGCAAAAGCCTATGTACCTTATTGGGAAGATGCAGTTCCACAAGATAACCTTAATACTATAGGTGCAGGTGGTTTATATTCAAGTGCAGAAAATCTATGTACATTTGCACAAACATTTATGAAAAAATCAAATGGAATTCTTTCTCCTGCTTCAGTAAAAGCTATGGAAAGTAAAGAATATTTAAATGGTCTATGGCCTGAGGGAGAAGACTCTATCCTTGGATATGGTTTAGGATGGGATTGTGTCAACACTTATCCATTTAATCAATATAATCTAAAAGCACTTACAAAAGGTGGAGATTCTTTATTATTCCATAGTAATCTTACAGTGCTTCCAGATGAAAATATGGCAGTTGCAGTTGTTTCTTCTGGTGGAAGTAGTCAACTTAACGAAGTAATCGGACAAGAAATTTTACTATCTGCATTAAAAGAAAAAGGTAAAATTAAAGAAATAAAACCTGATAAAACATTTAGTAAGCCACAACAAGTCAAAATGCCAAGTTATTTAAAAGAAAATAGTGGACTTTATGCTTCTTCAAATATGCTAAAAGTTGATGTTAATGATAATGGTACTCTAACAGTATCTTCTCCATACATAGAAAATGGACCTGAAGATAAATATGTATACATAGGTCAAGATAGATTCGTATCTGAAAAAGGTAATAGTTGCCTAAAATTTGTAAAGGAAAAAAATAATATCACATATTTAAATATCAGCTCTTATGATGATGTTCCTGGATTAGGTCAGACAGCAAGTTTATACTATGTAGCTCAAAAGGTAGATAGCAATAATATATCAAATAGTGTCAAAGAAGCATGGGAAAAAAGAGGTGAAAAAGGCTACTATCTAGTAGATGAAAAATATACTTCTCAATACTATATGTTTGGTTCTGTTAAAGCAATTCTTGGTGTTTCTGATAAAACTCCAGGTTTTTTAGCTAATACTAAAATAATAGATGAGAATAATTCAAATGCTTTTATAGAAATACCTGGTGTAATGGGTCGTGATTTGAGTGATATCAAACTGTATAAAGAAAATGGTACAGAATACCTAAAATTTGCAACACAAACATATGTAAGTGAAGATTCTCTAACTAATTTATCAGCAGAAAAATCTTTTACATATCAAATAGATTCAAAAGGGTATGCAAAATGGTACAAAATTGGCGATGATATAGCAAATAAAAAAATAGAAGTTAATCTTCCTCAAAATTCATCTTTTGCAGTTTATGATGATAAAGGAACTCCTGTAAATTACTCTTTAGTGACAAAGAATAATAGAGTTAGATTGCCAAAAGGAGGCGTAATAGCTTTCTTAGGAAGTCCAAATGCCAAATTTGAAGTTACATACCAAGATGAAGTAAATGCAAATGCATTAACAGGAACTGATAGATATGAAACTTCTATTAAGATAAGCCAAGCAGGTTGGGAAAACGCTGAAAATGCCGTTTTAATAAATGATTCTGCAATTGCAGATGCTTTGGCTGCAACACCATTTGCATATAAAAAAGATGCTCCTATATTGCTAACTGGAAGTTCTCAAATAAATGAGAAGACTTTAGCTGAATTAAAGAGATTAAAAGTTAAAAATGTATATGTAATCGGTGGTGAAGCTTCTGTAAACGAAAAATCTTTAGATACTATAAAGTCAGATAATATGTCTGTATCTAGAATTTCAGGAAATGATAGATATGAGACTTCTCTAAATCTTGCTAAAGAATTAAAAGGAATTAGTAATGTATCAAAAATATCAGTAGTTAATGGTGAAAAAGGATTAGCAGATGCAGTAAGTATTGGTGCAGCATCAGCTCAAAATGATATGCCTATAATACTTACTAATGAAAATAGTAATATAACTGAAATAAATGATTTATTCAAAGATAAAAAAATAGATAAATCTTATATAATAGGTGGAGAATATACAGTTTCTAAAAATATAGAAAACAAACTTAAAAATCCACAAAGAATATCAGGTAGTACTAGAAATGAAACAAATGCAAAAGTAATAAAAGAGTTCTACAAGGATTCTAATATAAATAACCTATATGTAGCTAAAAATGGAATCAATAAACAAGATGATTTAATAGATGGTTTATCTGTTGGGGTTTTAGCTGGAAAAACTAAATCTCCTGTAATACTAGTAGGAAATTTACTAGACTATAGTCAAAAAGAACTATTTAAAACTATGAGATTTAAATCAGTAACACAAATTGGTGGAAATGGAAATGAAAATTCATTTAAACAAATTAAAGAAATAGCTTAATATTTTGATTATAAAATATACAGTGTTATAAACAAATTGTATCGCCATTAGACATTAAAACAATTATTCTTTATGATGATTCATTAAGAATAATTAGCCTAAATTTTAAAGGAGTTGAACTTAAAATTTGATTAGAAAAAATCAATTTTAAGACAACTCCTTCTTTTTTGTTCATTATCTATTTTAATTCTTATTTTATTTTAAATTACTATTTTTAATCAGTTCCCAATCTCTTAGCTATAACTTGTTGTGCTATATTAACAGCGTGGTCAGATATTCTTTCTAGATTACTTATTACATCTAAATAAATAACTCCATTTTCTATACTACATAAATTATTATTCAATCTATACATATGATTAGCTCTACAAGATTTCTCCATTATATCAACTTGCTCTTCAATTTTTATAACCTTACAGGCTAAATCCACATCATCAGTTCTCATTGACTCTAAAGCATAAGTATAAGCTGAAACAACTTTATTGTACATAATATCAAGTTCAGCTTGTCCTTCTTCAGAGAAAGAAATATTTGAATCTATTGCAACTTGAGATAATTCAGCTATATTTTTAGCATGGTCACCAATTCTTTCTATATCATTAACTGTATTAAATAAGGTGTCTACAACTTCTCTAGAATTATCATCTAAAGGTGCCTTTGAAAGTTTAAGCAAGTAATTTAAGATAGCTTTTTGTAAATCATTTATTAGTTTTTCACGTCTGTATGTCTTATCTATTTTTTCAGTTGAATGTTCTACTAACGCTTCCATAGATGCATTTAAGCTTTCCTTAGCTTTTTCTCCCATACGAAGTGCTTCTTTTATCGTATTGGCAAGAGCTATGGAAGGAGTTTCTATCATTCTATCATCTATATATTTAATAGTCTTAGCTTCATCTTCATCTGCATCACCAGCTTTATCAGGAACAAGCTTAATGGCTAGTTTTATGATAACCTTTGTAAATGGTAGAAGTATTAAGACGGATATAATATTAAACAATGTGTGTGTATTAGCTATTTGTCTTGCAACATTACTTGGGTCCCAACTTGTAACTAAATTTACAATTGGTTTATTCAACAACAATAAGAATATTACTGTTCCCAAAACATTGAAGATTAAATGCATCATAGCTGCTCTTCGTGCATTTTTATTAGCACCAATACTTGATAGCAATGAAGTTACACATGTACCAATATTTTGACCATAAAGAATTGGTAATGCTGCTGCTAGTGGTATTAAACCTTCTGCTGCTAATGCAACCAACATACCCATAGATGCACTTGAACTCTGTATTATTGCTGTAATACCAAATCCTAATAATAGTCCAAGTAGCGGATAATTACCAAATGTAACAAGTAAATCAGTGAACCCTTGATAGTCCTTTAATGGTTCAACTGCCATTTTCATAAAATCCATACCTGTAAATAATATCCCAAAACCTATAAGTATCTCGGCTATATTTTTTATTCTAGGTTTATTTCCAAATAAATAAAGTATAATACCTATACCTAATGCTACTGGAGCCATTCCAGCTAAATCAAAAGATACTAATTGGGCTGTAACAGTAGTACCTATATTAGCACCCATTATAACCCCTATTGCTTGTTTTAAAGTCATTATGCCTGCATTTACGAAACCAACAACCATTACAGTAGTAGCACTTGAACTTTGTATTACTGCTGTAACTCCTGTACCTACTAAAACTCCCATAAATAGATTACTAGTAAGTAATTTTATTATCTTTTTTAATTTTGTCCCAGCAGATTTTTGCAGACCTTCTCCCATAAGGTTCATACCATATAAGAACAGCCCTAATCCACCCATTAGACTTATTATAATATTCAAATTATTTCCTCCTTGTAAAGAGATTACTATATTTAAAAATTTTATAACCTATTGTATTTTATCAAATTATAGGAGTAGTAATGTTAAATTCATGTTAAATATTAAAAAATCATTAAGTTTATGTTAAATTTTTGTGTTATTAGCATATTTTTGTATTATTTTTTCTGAACATTTTATACCATCTACTGCTGCTGTGACTATTCCACCTGCATATCCAGCACCTTCACCACAGGGATATAAATTTTTAATACTTATTGACTCCAAACTGTTTTCATCTCTTACTATTCTTATTGGTGATGATGACCTAGTTTCTACACCAGTTAAGACTGCATCATGCATTGCAAATCCATTTAATTTTTTATCAAGAGATATAAATGCTTCTCTCATAGTTTCTACCACAAAACTAGGCAAACATTCATTGAGATTTGTAAGCTTGTATCCAGGTTTGTATGATGGTTCAACACTTCCTAAATTTTCAGAAGTCTTATTATTAATAAAATCTCCAACAAGTTGAACTGGCGCATTGTAATTTTTACCACCTAATTCAAAAGCTAATTTCTCATATTTTTGCTGAAAATGAACCCCTGCTAGTGGATTATCACTATCAAAATCTTCTGGAAGTACATTTACTAGAAATGCACTATTAGCATTTATTTTATCTCTTGCATGTTCACTCATTCCATTTGTAACTATTTCAAAATCATTTGATGCAGATGCTATGACACTGCCTCCTGGACACATACAAAAAGTATATGCTGTTCTTCCATTTGAGACATGTTCTATAAGTCTATAATCAGCAGCTCCTAGTCGAGGATGATTATAAAATTCCTTATACTGTGCTTTATTTATCAAGTCTTGAGGATGTTCAATTCTAGCTCCTATTGCAAATGGTTTCTGAATTATTTTTACACCTCTTGAATGCAACATCTCATAAGTATCTCTTGCACTATGCCCAACAGCTAATATAACTGCATCTGTATCTATTTTTTCACTATCATTTACAATTACAGATTGTATAGAATTATTTAATACAACTATATCTGTAACTTTTGAATCAAATTTAACTTGTCCACCTAGATTTATTATTTCATTTCTTATATTTTTAACTACACTTTTTAATATATCTGTACCAACATGTGGCTTATGTGAATATAATATTTCATCTGGTGCTCCAAACTGAACTAATTCTTCTAGCACTTTTCTACATCGTATATCTTTTATTCTAGTTGTGAGTTTCCCATCTGAAAAAGTTCCTGCTCCACCTTCTCCAAATTGAACATTTGAATTATTTTTAAACTTTCTAGTCGTCCAAAAATTACTTATGTCCTTAGTTCTACTATCAACATCAAGACCTCTTTCAAGTATAATTGGTTCATAACCCATTTGAGCCAAAATAAGCCCTGCAAATAGACCAGCTGGTCCACTTCCAATTACTAAAGGTCTATTATTCAATTTTTTATGACCCATAGCTACATTCACATATTTTATATCTTTTATTTTTGTTACATCTTTTATTTTTGAGCTTAGTATTTTACTTTCATCTCTAACTTCTACATCTACAGAATAAACAAATTCCATCTTCCCTTTTTTTCTAGCATCTATAGATTCTTTATATATACTATATTTTATTAAGTTTTTTTCTTTTATTCTTAATTTCTTAAGTACAATATCTTTTAATAAAGATATATCTTTATCGATTCCAAGTTTTATATTAGATACCCTTAACATATTGTTTTCCTCTCTTAGATTATAATATAAAAAAGCTAGGGTTACTCCTAGCTTTCTACAAATATAACTTCTATATTCTCTTTTACTAGATTTTCTACCCAAATTTCGTCTAGCACAAATTTCTTTATTTTGTCTACAATAAGTTCTTTATCCAAATCTTTTTTTAGATTTTTTACTAAAACCATTGCTTCAACTGATTTATTCAATCTTTCAACGTATAAAGAATTAACTTTAATTAATATAACCCTTAATTCACATATATATAAATCTTCACTACCTAAAGTGATTTCATCATCGTATTTATATACACTAAATTCATATATGTTTTCATATGGTGTTATATTTTCTATACCAATAAACTCCATTAACTTATCCTCTTTTAGTTATAAGGCCTCTTATAACTTTCATGTTATTAAATACCTTTTCTAAGAAGTTTTCTGCTTCTTCATTATCCAAAAGATTTATTTCAAGATTTTCATTTTCTACAATATTTTTAGATTTGCAGTACTCCTTAGCAACTTCTACTAGTTCATTTTTTCTATCCATAGATAAATCGAACTCTTTATAGTCTATTATTATATATTGTTTAGTATCAGGTGATACACCATTATTATATCCTATTTCTATATGATAAATAACTGCATATATTTCTTCTCCGTCGTATACAGGTACTGCTGGGTTAGATTTTATAAAGTTTGTTGATACAGCAATTGCATTTCCTAAACTAAGACTCATTATTAATACCTCTTTCTACACATTATACATATATTATACTATAGATTCTTTATCTATGACTTAAAGCTTTTTATAATTAATTAAGATATTTTTAAATCTTTGTATCTTTTTCCTAATGTACTAGAGCTTATATCATATTTTTTTGATATTTGCACTTGAGTTATAGGTTGTCCTGCTTCTTTCTTAACATAGTACTCAACAGCAGCTGCCCAACCACTTTCAGCTCCTTTTATATTTTCATGACTTTTCTTATATTCATTCCAGAACTCTATACATGCATCTATATTTTCTTTTTCCACATTTTCTTTAAGAGTATCTAAAACTTTACATTCTACTTCAGCTAATTCACCTTCTAAATTAACTTTTTTATTATCATTTTTATCTCTTTCTCTTTTTAAATATTCGGCTATACTTGGGTCTAAAAGCTGTTGTATATATTTATATAATACATGTGTATGATAAATTAAGAACGTCTTCATATCTTTATATAGGTCTTTATATTGATTAAATAAATTCATAACATCATTTAAAATTATATCTTTAACTTCATTTGATATACTTATAGTTACATCTATTAATATATTAGTTCCTTCAACATCAATTATTCTAGCTATCATACAGCTTCCGATTTTAAAGCTTCTTAGAAGTTTTACATCTTCTGTGTAAAGTTCTTTCCCACTTAAACAATCTCTTAAAACTATTTTTCCTGTAGAAATTTCTTTTACTTCGTAAATGCTTACATAGGATTCAAACAAACTTTTTAATATTGAAATTTCTGATTGACTTAGGTTTGCACCATTCTCTTCAAGAAATCCAACCGTCATGACCTTTTTATTTTCCATTATGTGGTCTTGTATTAAATACGTATTAAAAAATCTTTCGAACTTTTCATTTACAGTATCATTTTGCATTATATAAAACATTTCTTTAGCTTTTTCACATTCATCTTTGAATCTATCCTGTCTTGAATAATCATATAATTTTGAATATAAATCTGTATATTGCTTTTGTGAAAGTTCAGTTTTTCTGCTTGCTCTTTCTGAAACAATATCTTTATTTAAACAACATTTCTTGTATTTTTTGCCACTTCCACAAGGGCATAGCTCATTTCTCCCTAACAATATGACTTCCACTCCCTTATTATTAAATTAAAGTACAATTTGTTATTATACCATTTTTTTATCAATCAATCTATAGTATAAGCAAATATTATCTCAAATTTACTTATATTTTGGTATAATATATTCACTTTAATTAGGATTTCGATAAAATCACTAACAATCCCTCTTACAGAAATGGATTATCGTAAAACTAATTCTTCTATAAAGTTTTATGAACTGATAATAGTTTTTTACTTTATCTATTCTTTTTTGTTATGTGACTCTAATTGTCATTTTACATTCTACAAGATTGTTTTTTTCTTGTTTATATTCGTTTGAAATGTTTTTGGCCTCAAGATTACTTGTTTTTAATTTATTAATTTCTATTTTTTCAATTTTATTATGTAACCTTAAGTTCTTCATTACACCTTCAAGTTTCAACACATTTTCAAGTTCTCCATTAACTTTTACTTCTAAATTAGTTTGTTTTTTACTGTAGTTGTCTAAGCTACTTTCTTGATTGATGTATTCCACATTTACAATATCTCTCAATTCATTTTCTACTAATAATACTATATCTTTATTTGTTTTTTTATCTAAAAATGAGTTATTAAAATTATTTTTTAATTTTGTATTACTATCTAATTCAACATTTTTTACATATCTATCATCTTTGTACCCATTACCTTTAATTTTGTAATTATCTTGTCGTTTTATTTCATTCACTATATTTTGTTTTTCTTTCTTCAAATTAGTTAGGTTCTCTTCTAGAGGTCTGGACATTACATTAACTACTAATACAATAATTAATATTAGCAATATTTTCATCAGATTTTTTTCTCTCTTATTTAATTTCAAAATTAATCACCTGTCTAACTTTTTATTCTAAATTTATAACATTCTCCATCTCTTATAATGCTGTCTATATAGTAATATTTTATGTAATTTATTTTTCTTAAATTATCTAAAATATCTAGATTATCACATACTCCTTCCATCTCCATTTTGTTTTTATCTATAGATATTTTAGTAATGTTATCTGTTCCAACTATTTCATATATTTTTTTAATTTCATCAAGCTTTATTCTAGAAAACTTTTCTTTTGTTTTTTCCAGATTTGGTACAGTATATTTAGATTCATTTATGGGTTTATTGTGACTTATATAATTTTCTAATTCATTTATAGATTTCATATACATAAACATTTTTAATGAAACACATATTAAAATTGATATTATCGTTATTTTATAGATTTTATTATATCGCTTAGTTTCTTTAAATCCATTTAAAAAATTTATTGTTTTATAAGCTTTCATTTAAATAATCATCCCTATACTGCTTATATAAGTTATACTAGTATCTCTTAAACCCTTATCAAAATTATTTTCCACCCTTACTTTATTTTTTAATCTCAATGGATTTACTTCAGCAATTTTTTCTGTATCTTTAAAATACTCCTCTATAAAACAATTTTCTATACCATAATAATAAACATATTTAAATCTACTTATTAATTTTTTTACTGAGTCATAGGATTTTATTTCTTTTGATAATAGATATGTTTCTTCTATTTTTTTATTTTTTATTATGTTTATAATAAATTGATTTTTTTTGCATTCTATAAACACTCCATCTTCTATAAAATTATCTATTAAATTTAAACTTATAAGTTTTTGTAGTATATCAAAATTTATGTTTATCGCTTTTGGGTTCATATTTAGACTTTCTGAAATGATTTTAATTACTTTGATAATATTTTTAGGAAAAAGAATTACTTGTATATTTAACTTGTCCTTACTAGAGTTTATAATTTTATATTTTATTGAATAGTTATTTATGTTTATTGGAATATATTGTGTTATCTCAAATTCTATCATGTTTAATATGTCTCTTTTTTTCTTAGTATTCAATATCTCAATATTTCTAATAACTATGTCTTGAGTTTGAATATTAAAGTACAAATTTTTGTATGATTTTTTTATATTATTTATTTCATCTTTTACTAATTTTACTACATTTTCTACATATCCAGTTTTTTCAATCTCATCAATATCACTTTTAATATTAAAGCTTACTTCTTTTATAATAGATTTATCTATAAATATTTTTTTATAGTTTTTTCTTAAAAGTACAACCCTTATATAATCGTCATTTATTTCTAAAGTTAAAAATTTTTTAATTATAACCATCTCCTCCTTAGGTGATAATAGCTTTTAAACTTTACACAGTATATTTGATTTTTACAGAGCCTATATAGTATTTATATAGCCATATTTTAATTATATAAATACTTAATCTTTTATTTATGCATATATTAACTTTAAATAATCAATACGTATTTAAATCATTTAATTATGTTTTGAATTAAACTTAATATATCTACAATTCATTATAATTTAATACTAAAAATATCTTTATAATTTGACACTAAAAACGTATAAAAACAAATATTATCTTGGATAAAATTGTTTTGAGTTTACATTTACACTTATATCTGTACCATCATCACTTATAACAAGTTCAAACTTACCTGATGTACTTTGAGGAACTGGAACTGTACTTAGATAACCTTTTTCTTTAAGTGATTCTACACTTAGAGATTCCGCTATATTTTCATCATCATTAATAGCCATACTCGCTGCGGTTACTATATTAGCTGCGTTTGTATAATCCGCATTTATCTTAGCACTTTCTTGGACCTTACCATATTTAACTAATGCTATACTAGATATAACGCCTAAAATTGTTACTACTACAATCATCTCAACAAGTGTAAATCCTTTTCGTTTTTTATTTATCAATTAAATTTTCGCTCCTTTTTAAAAGTTTTATTTAGTAAAATTTATTTTTATATTAGAAACTAGTAATTGCATCAAACATTGGAATAACCATTGATAAAACAAAAACTCCAACAATAAATCCCATGAATACAATTATTACAGGCTCTACAAATTTCATTATCTGCTCTATTTTATTATTTAATTCATTTTCATAAAATCTGTTTATTACATCTAGACTCTTATCGAGTTTTCCACTTTCTTCACCTGTATTTGCCATTGAAACAAATAACTTAGGAAATATATTTGCTAGATTCAAAGACTTACCTATACTATTTCCTTTTTTTATATAATTATTAGAAATCTTTAGTCTCTCATAAATGAATTCATTATCTATGACACTTGCTGACATCTCTATTGCATCCACTATTTGTATTCCACTACTAAGCAAAATAGATAATGCCCTTGAAAATCTAGTTGTAGCTATTAATTGATTAACTCCTTTTAAAAAAGGTATTTTGAATTTAAATGAATTAATTAATTTCTTTAGGTTATTATTCATTATAAAAAAATAAATAGTTACTATTGAAATCAATATAAGACTAAGTATTAAATAACCTAGATGATTTGTAACTATTATAGAAATTCCTATTAAAACCTTAGTTATGAAAGGTGGTTCAATTCCATTACTGGCAAAAACCACCTGAAAATTTGGTATCACAAATATAAAGATAAATACTATTGATATTACAGATAATATGATAAGTATTATTGGATAGATTAAAATAGTTATTATTTTTGTTTTTAATTTATATTCTTTATCGTAATAATTAGATAAATCGCTCATTATTATATCTAAGTTTCCGCTGGTTTCACCCGCTTTTATCATACTTATAAAAAATTTAGAAAATGTTCCTGTGATTTGAAATGATTCTGCTATGGAATTCCCATTTTGAATATGATTTGATACTGTATTAAACAAACTTTTTACTTTTTTACTAGATTGTCCTTCAATAATTTGAAATATCTTTGTAATTTCACATCCAGATTCTAGTAAAATACCTATCTCTTTGCAAATTACTCTAAGCTCTTTATTGCTAATCTTGTTTAATACTAAATGAATCTTGTCTAAATTATAAAATATACTTTCAGATGATTTCATGTATTATAATTCCTTCCAAATTATATTAATTATAATTAAATAAGCTCGATATTTTCTACTTTAATATGTTAATTTTATTTTATCTAGATACGATTTACAATCGAGACTTTTAATTAAAATCGATTGTATAAAGTTTAGTTGTACTATTAAATTGAATTAAATTATTTCATTTACCACTAAACATTCTTCTAATGTTGTTATTTTTTCATTTATTAGCCTTTGACAGCTATCTTCAAATGTTATCATTCCATTTTTTTGTGCTACTTCTTTAACAATACTAGAATCCTTCATATCCCTTATACATGTTTTTATATCATCATTGATTTCTAGAATTTCATAAATTGCTGTTCTACCAAAATAACCTTTGTCATTGCATTTTTCACAGCCTACAGCTACTTTAGTATTTACATCTCCACTAAAATCATCTTTTATCATAATCTCATGACTACAATGATTACAAACCTTTCTAACTAGTTTTTGAGATATTACACCTATAAGAGATGCATTTAAAAGATATGGTGGGATTTGCATTTCCAATAGTCTAGCTATAGAAGATACTGCATCATTAGTATGCAAAGTGCTTATAACTAAATGGCCTGTTATAGCGGCTCTTACTGCTATCTTAGCTGTTTCTGCATCTCTGATTTCTCCAACCATTATTATATCTGGGTCTTGTCTTAATATAGCTTTAAGACCTACGTCAAAACTCAACCCTACTTTTGAATTTACTTGTATTTGACTTATTCCATCCATCTTGTATTCTACTGGATTTTCTATAGTCATTATATTTTTGTTTATCCCTCTTAAATCATTTAATAAAGAATATACTGTAGTAGTCTTTCCACTCCCTGTAGGCCCTGTTACTAATAATATTCCAGCTCTTTTACTTATTATATGATTTATAGAATTTATAGCTTCTTCTGAAAATCCAAGTTCTGATTTATCTTTTAAAAAAGTATCTCTATTAAGGATTCTCAAAACAATTTTTTCACCATATACAGTTGGGATTGATGAAACTCTAATGTCAATTAAACTATCATCTAGCTTTATGTCTACTCTTCCATCTTGAGGAAGTCTTTTTTCTGTTATGTCCATTGAAGCTTTTAATTTAACAACTGTAGCTAATGCTGGATAAACATCTATTAAAAATTTTGATATTTCTTTTAACTCTCCATCAACTCTCATTCTAACTATCAAATGCTCTTTAAATGGTTCTATATGTATATCACTTGCGTTCTCTTTTATAGCTTTCTCTATAAGATTTTCAAATAATTTTTTTGCATAATTTTCATCAAGTTCAAAGCTATTGTAATATTTTTCTATCTTCTCACTTATAAGTTCTCTTCTTTCTTTTTTTAATATAATTTCTTTCCCTGTTGCTAGTCTCAAGTCTTGTAGTGCATATATGTCTTCATCTTCTATTTCTACTACTAGATTGTCATCTTGAAATTCCACTGGAAATACATTATATTTTTTTGCAAGTTTTTCTGGTATTAACATTGGTAAACTGCTTTCCTCTAATATAATCTTACTCACCCTTTATATACTTTAATTTATTAGGTATTTTTAGTTTTTTCATAGAGATATTTTCTTCAGCTTTTATACTAACTTTCATTGGATAAGTACTTTGTATACTATCTAAATATTTACTACCTTTATCTACGTAACTAGATAGTTTATCTTTATCACCAATACATTTTATTTCATAGGGTTGTGCCACTGGAACTCCATTTATATTTATATGGCTACCTGCAAGTACAACTTCTGAGTACTGATTAATTCTTTGACCATTTATTTCTATGTATTTTCCTCCATTTGCTTTTAATTCATTTATGACTTTCACAAGGATTTTATTGTAGTCTATGCTATTGGCAATGTTTCCTGTTTTTTCATCTATGGCATCTATACTTAATACTATTCCGCTACCATTTACATCTGAATATGAAAGACTCTCCCTAAGACTTTCTATTTTAGAGATTTCATCAGAATTCTTTTGATTTTTCTTCATTGAATTAATTTCTTTATCTAATTTATCTTTCTCTTTTGCCAGTTCTTTTATAGATTTTCTTGTTATTCTTATTTCTTTTCTTATTGACTTATCCTTACTTGTATAAACTGTTTCTTCATTGCTATAATCTCTAAATATGGTTCCAACAAGCATACCTAAAATAGTACTTGCTAGTATTATAAACACATATTGTTTTTTCATACTGTATTACTCCTTACAAATTTATTTTTATATGATAATTTTCTTTAATTAAATATTAAACATTTACATATGCTTATTATATCAGAGTTATATGTTAAAATTCATCTTTAGTATATAATATCATACATTATACTTATGCCCCTACCCTACTAACATCGAATATATGGGTACATTGGATTTTGCTGTAGAAGAAAAAAATAACTTAAGTCGCCTTAAAAATAGTTTTTTCTATTTCCAATTTTTAAATATAATAAAATTAATGCTTTAGAAAATGTAATTGTAAATATAAATCTATTAAAATCTAAAATAGAAAAAGGAAATGAGTTTTTACTAGTTCATTTCCTTTTTATTTATAAATTAAAATATTTCTCCAATATAATTTAATTATAATAAATCTATATGTATACAAAGTATTAATATTTTACATCTCATTTAATTTTCTTTTTAAGTCTTCAACATATTGTATTTGTATTTTTTTTAAATTCATAAAGAGATAAGATAAAACTTTTATAATAGGATTTTTAACATATATATTTTCTATAAACACTATTTTAGTTTTTTCATTCTCTTCAGAAAATTCACCTTGCCAATTACCATAGAAAAATTTATTTTCCATGTTAAATTTATAAAGCTTATTTTTAGTTTTTTCTGTAACAGTAAATTTTGTACTGTTTCCATCCTTATTGTACTCAATAAAAATACTTCCATCATCGAATACTTCAATTTTACTTATATCACTTCTCCATTTATAATCACGATTGTCTGTAACTATATTCCAAACTGTTTCCACATCTGCATTAAAGTAAGCTGTTATCTCAGATACTCTATATTTTTTCATAAACTCCTCCTATTTTTTATTGGAACCCAAATTTCACTAACATAATCATCTTTATTACTATCTCCTTCAAGGTAAAGTTCAAAATTTAAATCAGCAACTGGTTCATAGCTAGAGCATTGGAAAAACTCACTATATATTTTTACCCATAAGTTTTGAATAGAATTTGGCATGGCACCTGTACACTTAAAAATAGCCCACTTATGAGAAGGTATTTTAAATAAGGTAAATTTATCATTTTTAGGTTTTTCATCCGTCTCAACAGCTGCATAATAATTAAATAATTGTTTGTTTTGTGAAACTGCCATTTCATCTATTCCTAAAATCCCACCTTTTGTAATAGTGTTTTCTTTTACATAAGAAATTAGTTCTCTATACAAACTACTCTTAAACAAGTCTTGCCAAAACCTTGGTATTTGTTTTCTAAATACATCTTCATCTTTCGAAAATTGTTTTTTTAAAGCAATTACTGAAAATTCTCCCTCATCGACAATTTTGTAATCTAAAGTATTTCCTCCATCTAAAGATATTTTTAATGTTATCTTGCTAAATGATTTTAGGCTTGAATTTCCTTTTCTAGCAATAGATGGCGTTATTCCATGAAATCTAACAAAGGCTTTAGTAAAGCTTTCTGCTGTTTCGTAACCATATTTAAAAGCTATGTCTATAATTTTACTATTTGAAGTAGTTAATTCAAGCCCAGCTAGTGTTAATCTTCTATTCCTAATATATTCACCAACAGATATACCTACTAATACACTAAACATTCGTTGATAATAAAACACTGACATATTTGTATACCTTGCTAAATATTCATAATCTAACTTTTCTAAAATATTTTCTTCAATATAATCAATAGATTGTTGTAATCCATATAGCCATTTCATTTCATATGTACCCCCATATTTTATAATAAATTCTCTAAATTTTCTTGTCTTTTTGTGCAAAGATTTATCTGTTTAAATTATAGCAAAAAACAGCAGACTGCCATAGCTTTAAAGCCATAGCAGTCTGCTGTTGATTATATATACTAGTTAATATTAATTTTAAACAGACATACTTTATATATTTTCCTCATATTTTGAGATTCTCTTAACTAATTCATCTCTCAATTTTCCTACTTCATCAAATCTCATATTCGGACTATAGTAACTTTCTATAATATCATGTTTTGATTTAGCTCTCTTAAGATTTAAAATTGACCAACAAATTAAGTCATCTAAAACTTTCTCATCAAATTTAATATCTTCTTCGTATTTAAGTAATTTTTCTCTATTTAAAAATTGATTCAAATCAATTGTATCTTCATCTTTAAAAGTACTGCTTATAGTTATTCCTATATCTAAATCAGTTAATAATATAGTTTCAATTTTTTCAGGAATAAGCGGATAGTGATAAACTTCTACATTCAAACCTTTCTCAATTGCTTTTTTGTACACTTTACTCAAAAGTGTAGTTTTCCCAGAGCCTATTTCCCCTGATAAATAATAAACCTTCCCTACATCCTTTAAAATATGTTCTGTATAATCTAAGCATCCTACAGGAGTTATCCCTGAGCCAAATAAATGCTTTTCTTTCTTTAACTTTCCTGTACTATCTACTCCATCAAATAATCTTTTTATGAATTCTTCTGTAACTAAATTTACTTTTCCATAGTCCATACAGTCAGAATATTTTTCCTCGATATCTCTAAAAATTGGCTCTGCTGATTTTAAAAATTTAAATGCTCTTTTAAAAGCATTACTAATATCTTTATCATAGTTTGAAATTTCTTGTCTATTTTTTTCTAACTCCTCTGTATTCCAGTAATCTCCTAAATTAATTATTTCGTCCAAAGCACCTGGGAGTTTAGGGTCTACAGTATGTGGAGCAGTTGCATCCATAAGTACCACGCCTAGTTTCTTTATAACTACACCATCCAACGAACTTGGGTCAGAAGGGCAATGATATAATTCAATATCATATCCTCTATGCAAAAACTCTTTATAAATTTTTTTCATTAGTGAGGATTTTCCTACTCCAGGTCCACCCTTTAAACAAAAAACTCTTTTTACATTTTCCGGAATTATATAGTCAAAAAAAGAATATGAGCCTTGTGATGTGTTTCCACCTGGAAATGCCTTTTTTATCTTTCCTTCCATATTAGCGCCTCCTCATAATTTACCATACCTCTTAATTAAGATATTAATATTATACGAGTTTTGTTACAGCTTTATGCTTTTACTAAATATAAAACTTATCATTCAGCAATGACAATAACTTATTTTACTTAATTTCAATCTATTATTTTACTCTAATTTAGATTTTGTCCAAAAGTATAATAAAACCTTCTATATTGTGGTGTAACTGTCTGTGTTGCTTAAATCTAATTGTCTCGATTGTTATTTTATGTTAAAATAAAATTAAAAAATACATCTGTTTTTCTTCAGAAATGGGTGAAATTCCCTATCGGCGGTAAAAGCCCGCGAGCCTTATGGCAGAATTTGGTCAAATTCCAAAGCCGACAGTAAAATCTGGATGGTAGAAGAAAATAGTATACGAGTACCTTTATGTAATTTTACATGAGTAATCTATACAAATCCTTCAACTACCGCATTTATTCATGAAAATAAACATATTCTAAGGTACCTAAGACATAGGTGCTTTTTTGTTGTTTATTTTGTAACTATACTGTACTTATAAAACAAAATCTACTATGTAAAAGATTGGGGTGTTATCAGTGAAACAAAAATGGATAGTATTAATTATCATCTGTATTGGTGTATTTATGTCTACTCTTGATGGAAGTATACTAAATATCGCAAATCCTACAATTGCTGCCGACTTTAAAATTAATATGTCGCAAATCCAATGGGTAGTTACAGCTTATATGTTGGTTGTAACAGCTACTATGTTGTTTTTTGGGAAATTTGGCGATAAGGTGGGTTCAAATTATCTATATACGTTAGGATTTTTTGTATTTACAATAGGTTCCTTTCTATGTAGTATATCTAATAACCTAACAACATTGATTTTATCAAGAATATTTCAAGCAATTGGAGCAAGTATTTTAATGGCAACTGGACTTGGTATAGTTTCTAATGCATTTCCAGCAAATGAGAAGGGAAAGGCTATAGGAATTACTGGAGCAGTAGTTGGGATAGGGAATATGAGTGGTCCTGTAATTGGTGGAATACTTTTAGAGCACTTTGGATGGCCTTCTATCTTCATAATCAATATACCTATTGGTATTATAGCAGTTTTTCTTGGAATAAAATTTCTACCAAAACCTATTTTAGATGAACAAAACAAAAGTTTCGATATTCCAGGACTTCTATTATTTGCATCTTGTACCACACTTATCTTACTTGCAATGAATGGAGAAGGAAATACAAAATGGTATCTAGGAATAGTAGCAATTATAGCATTTTTAATGTTGGTATTAAGAGAAGTAAAATTTGAACAAAGTTTTATTGATTTACCTTTGTTTAAAAATAGAAATTTCACTATAGGCAATATTATTGGAATAGCTTGTTATTTTCCTCAAATGGCAGTATCTTTTCTACTTCCTTTTTATCTAGAACAACTAAAAAATTTATCTCCTCTGATGGCTGGTTCTGTCATGACTGTTCATCCACTTATTATGGTACTTATAGCACCTATTTACGGTTCTCTTTCTGACAAACATGGTGCAAAAAATATTCTGACTGTATCTTTTTCATTTATGACTATTGCTCTGGTTGGAATGGCACTTTTAAAAGCTGATTCTCCATTATATCTTTTGATTCTATGCTTAATTATTTTTGGCGTTGGATTAGGTTCTTTTAGTTCACCAAACAATAGTAGTATCTTGGCAGACGTTCCTCCTCAAAAACAAGGATATGGGGGAAGTTTTCTTGCAACTGTTCGTAATTTGTCATTTGCTCTTGGAACAGCCTTTTTCAGTAGTTTCTTTGCACAAAGACTTACATATCATCAAAAGTCTACAAGTCATACACTAGCTTATGTTGCGGCTAGTAATCAATCTTACTGGATTGCAGCATCAGTATGCTTTATAGGACTCATACTTACCGTTTGCTTTATGAGAAAGACAGAAAAATCTACTTCTTAGTCAAAATTCATTACTAATTATATAAGTCAGTAAATCTTTAAACAAACTAATTTACACTAATTTTATTAATTTTATTAATTTTATTAATTTCTAACAATAATTACTGATATTTATTGCTTATAAACAACAAGGATGCCACAAAATTTCCCTTAAAAACATTTTGAGGCATCCTTTATTTGATTTTAATATATATAAACACTTAAAATTAATCTACTGTTATTTCATATCCATGTTGATTGTATTGACTTACAATTTCTTCCCAAAGTTCTTCAACACCAGTCTTTTTTAGCGAAGAAACAGGAATTACTTTTTCACTACTCTCCATTTGCAATTTCTTTCTTATAATACTTATATGCTTTTGATATTGTCCTCTAGATATTTTGTCTGCCTTAGTTGCAATAACTACACAGTTATATCCAAAATGTTTTATCCATTCGTACATAAGTTTATCGTCTGCTGTAGGTTCATGTCTAATATCTACAAGTAGGAATATAGAACATAATTCTTGTCTACTTTCTAGATATCGTTCCATTATACCTCCCCATTTTTCTTTTTCAGATTTGGCTATTTTAGCATACCCATATCCTGGAAGGTCTACAAAATAAAATTCGTTATTTATAAGATAAAAATTTATAGTTCTAGTTTTTCCTGGTGTTTGACTAGTTCTAGCAAAGTTTCTTCTATTAAGTAATGTATTTATTATTGATGATTTTCCAACATTTGACCTACCAGCCAGAGCTATCTCTGGGATACCTTCTGCTGGATACTGTGATTTATTCACAGCACTCATAGTTATCTCTGAACTTCTAATTTTCATTTTTTTCACCACTCTTTAATAAAGCTTGTTCTAATACTTCATCCATATGCTCTACAAGTACAAACTCCATCTTTTCTTTTACATTTTCTGGTATCTCATCTAAATCAGCTTCACACTCTTTAGGAATTAGAACTTTTGTTATGCCAGCTCTATGAGCTGCTAATAGTTTTTCCTTAACTCCTCCTACAGCTAACACTCTACCTCTTAAAGTTATTTCTCCTGTCATAGCTATATTACCTGGTACAGGTCTCTTAGTAAGTGCTGAAATCACTGCAAGTGCCATAGTTATACCAGCTGATGGTCCATCTTTTGGAACAGCACCTTCTGGAATGTGTATATGAATATCATTAGTTTTATAAAAATCAGGGTCTATATCAAACTTGTCCACTATTGATCTTATATAAGAAATACCTGTCTTAGCAGATTCTTTCATAACATCTCCTAGTTTTCCAGTTAATACAATTTCACCCTTTCCTTTAAGCACATTTACCTCTACTTCAAGGGTAACTCCACCAACTGCTGTCCATGCAAGTCCATTTACAAGCCCTATTTGAGGATTAAGCTCTGCAAGTTGGTATTTAAACATATCTTTTCCAAGATATTTTTCTAAGTCAGACTTATTTACAACAACTTCTTCAAGTGTTGGGTCCTCAACATATTTTTTGGCAATTTTTCTACAAACTTTACCAATAGTTCTTTCTAATGTTCTTACTCCAGCTTCTCTTGTATAATGATTTATTATGCTTCTTAAAGTTTCATCATCCATTTTTACAAAATTCTCTTTTAAAGCATGCTCTTTAATTTGTTTTGGAAGTAAGTATTGTTTTGCTATATTTAACTTTTCTTCTTCTATATATCCAGATACTTCTATTACTTCCATTCTATCCAATAATGGTCTTGGAATATTGCTTAAACTGTTTGCTGTTGTAACAAATAGTATCTTTGATAAATCAAAAGGTATTTCTAAATAGTGGTCCACAAAATCCTTATTTTGCTCTGGGTCCAATACTTCCAGCATAGCTGAAGCTGGGTCACCTTTATAATCTGCTGCCATTTTATCTATCTCATCAAATAAAAACACAGGATTTTTAGTCTGAGCTTCTTTGACTCCATTAATTATTCTTCCTGGAATAGAACCTACATAAGTCCTTCTGTGTCCTCTTATTTCGGCTTCATCTCTAACGCCACCTAAAGATATTCTTACAAATTTTCTATTTAATGCTCTTGCTATTGATTTGACTATAGATGTTTTCCCTGTCCCTGGAGGTCCAACTAGACATATTATAGGACCTTTAAGTGATTTAGCAAGAGTTCTTATGGCTAAATACTCTAATATTCTTTCTTTAACCTTCTCCAGCCCGTAATGATCCTCATCTAGTATAGCTTGTGCTTTAACTATATCTAGTTTATCCTTTGTTTCTTTATTCCATGGTAATGAGAATATAGTATCCAAATAATTTCTACTTACAGATACATCTGGAGACATTGAAGATATCTTTGAAAATTTATCAATTTCTTTTTCTATTTTCTCTTTAGTAGTTTTAGGTGCTTTTATTTTTTTAAGCTTTTCTCTATACTCATCTGCTTCAGAATTTATGTCTTCTTCCTCACCTAATTCCTTTTGTATAGCTTTTAATTGCTCTCTAAGATAGTATTCTTTTTGAACTTTATTCATTTGTTTTTTAACTCTTAAAGTTATCTTTTTTTCTATTTTTAATATATCTATCTCTTCTAGTAATATAGAATATATAAGTTCAAGTCTTTTCTTAATATCAAATTCTTCTAATATTTCTTGTTTCTGACTTGATTTTAGATAAATATTTGCAGCTATTGTATCTATAAATCTATCTACATCTTCTATATCAGCTAAAGATATCAATATTTCTGGTGATACTCTATTTCCAATATTTATATACTCTTCAAAAGCATCAAATACATTTCTTACAAATGCTTCAATTTCAACTTCTGTTTCACTATCTAAATTATCACTATCAAAAACAATTTCTTCTATTACTGCTCTAAAGTATCCTTCTTCTTGTTCTATTTTTTTAACTCTACCTCTTGATACACCCTCAACCAAAACACGAACTGTATCTCCTGGTAATTTTATCATTTGTTTAACTTTACAAATTGTTCCTACATGATAAAAATCCTCTTCACCTGGTTCATCAACATCTGCTTCTTTTTGAGATGTTAAAAATATAAGTTCTTCATCCATCATAGCTTGGTCTAAAGCTTTAAGAGATATTTCTCTTCCTATATCAAAATTTAATATCATATATGGAAATATTGCTAATCCCCTCAAAGGGATTAATGGTAATTCATGATCTATTTTAGTATAATTTTGTTCCATCAACATTACTCCTTTTCTAGTTTAATTATTTTGCATTTTATATTATATATTTGCACATGTTAATTTTCAACATTAACAATAACTTCTTGGCATATTATATTATTATTTTATTATGATATAATATTAATGTTAGTATACTTAGATGTTATTTATCATTTGGAGGTTTCTATTATGTTGAAATTGTTTTTAACCTTTTTAAAAATTGGTGCGTTTACATTTGGTGGTGGATACGCTATGGTTCCTCTTATACAAGATGAACTTGTAAACAAACAAAAACTTTTAGAGCAGGAAGAATTTATCGATTATCTATCCATAGCTCAAAGTTATCCTGGAGTACTAGCAATTAATATATCTGTATTATTAGGATATAAGCTTTATGGTATACCAGGAGTTCTTATATGTACCCTAGGCTCTGCTCTACCGTCATTTTGTATAGTCTTAGTATTGTCATATTTATACTTTAAAAATTCCTCATCTAAAATTCTAGATGGATTTTTTAAAGGAGTTGCGCCTGTAGTAATAGCTCTTATATTGTATTCTTTTACAAGCATGTTTAAGAAACTGCCAAAGTCTAAAACTAACATACTACTATTAATTATAGCAGTTTTATCTGTTGGTGTATTCAATATAAGTCCTATTTATTTAATAATTGGAGGAGGTGTATATAGTCTATGTCAGAAATAACACTACTCTTCTTAATATTCCTTAAAATAGGAGCCTTTAGTTTTGGTGGTGGTTATGCTATGCTACCATTTATTCAACAAGAATTTATATCTAAATACCACCTTATAACTAATCAAGAGTTCTTAGATTTACTTGCTATATCACAATCTACGCCAGGTCCTGTAGCAATAAATAGTGCTACATTTGTTGGATTTAAGACTGCTGGTTTTTTTGGTTCTTTATCTGCAACTATCGGTGTTACAGTATTTGCATTAGTAGGTTTAACCATTATATCAAAGTTATTTGCTAAGTTCAAAAATAATAAAAAGGTAGAGAATTTATTAATGGTACTTAGACCAATTACTCTAGGTTTTATACTGTCAGCCGCTTTTTCATCTGCAAAAGAAGTTAACTGGGACTTATATGGAATAATCGCATTTGTAACATCATTCTATCTTCTATATAAGGGAAAAATTGGCTCTATTGCAATTGTATTCGTCTTTGGTATTATAGGTATTCTACTCACATTTTTATCATAATAATACCTAATTTCATATTAGCATAAAAAAAGGAGCCTTTTAAAGCTCCTTTTCATCATCTTATGCACTTTCCTCTTGATCCTTAAGTACTATGATAGGATTTACTGAGTCTTCGTTCACAGATTTCTCTGTTACTATAACCTTCTTTATATTATCTCTAGATGGTACTTCAAACATAGTTTCCATCATTACACTTTCAACTATACTTCTAAGTCCTCTAGCTCCTGTATTTCTTTCTATAGCCTTTTTAGCTATTGCACGAAGAGCATCATCTTCAAATTCTAGTTCAACATCATCTAACTCTAATAATTTCTTATATTGTTTTACTAGAGCATTTTTAGGTTGTTGTAGTATTTGCATTAGTGCATCTTCATCCAGCAATTCTAAAGTAGCTAAAACTGGTATTCTTCCTATAAATTCAGGTATTATACCATACTTTAATAAATCCTCTGGAAGTACTTTTTCATATAACTTCCCTAAATCTAATTCTTTTTTACTTTCTATCTTAGCTCCAAATCCTAGTGTCTTATCTCCACCACGTTTTTGGATTATCTTTTCTAGCCCATCAAAAGCTCCACCTAATATAAATAATACATTTGTAGTATCTATCTTTAAAAATTCTTGATGAGGATGTTTTCTTCCTCCTTGTGGTGGGACATTTGCAACAGTACCTTCTAATATTTTTAAAAGAGCTTGTTGAACACCCTCTCCACTAACATCTCTAGTTATAGATGGATTTTCAGATTTTCTTGCAATCTTATCTATCTCATCTATATATATTATACCTCTTTCAGCTTTTTCTATATCAAAATCAGCAGCTTGAATAAGTTTTAAAAGTATATTTTCAACATCTTCTCCAACATATCCAGCCTCAGTTAGTGATGTAGCATCTGCCATTGCAAAAGGTACATTTAAAGTTCTAGCTAAAGTCTGTGCTAATAATGTCTTACCAGAACCTGTAGGCCCTAATAAAAGTATATTACTCTTTTGGATTTCTATATCCTTGCTACTAGACTTTTTACTATATATTCTCTTGTAATGATTGTAAACTGCAACTGATAAAGCTTTTTTAGCTTTTTCTTGACCTATTACATAATCATTTAAGATATTCATCATTTCTTTTGGTTTTGGTAAAGATGTAGTATCTTCATCTATAGTATCTTCTATTTCTTCTTGAATAATTTCGTCACAAAGTTCAACACACTCATCACAAATGTATACATTTGGACCTGCAATTAATCTTCTTACTTGATCTTGATTTTTACCGCAGAATGAACACTTTAATTGTCGTTTCTCTTCGTATTTAGACATATTAACACCTCTCTCTATCTACGGTCTCTTTGTAAATACTTCATCTATTAAGCCATATTCCTTAGCTTCTGATGCACTCATGAAGTTATCACGTTCAGTATCCATTTTGATTTTCTCTAATGGCTGACCAGTTCTTTCAGATAATATTTCATTTAAAGTTTCTTTTATTTTTAAAATTCTCTTTGCGTGAATTTCTATATCTGTTGCTTGACCTTGAGCTCCACCTAGTGGTTGATGTATCATTATCTCACTATTTGGTAGTGCTAGTCTTTTTCCTTTTGCTCCTGCTGCCAACAAGAATGCTCCCATAGAAGCAGCCATACCTATACATATAGTACTTACATCTGGTTTGATGTATTGCATAGTATCATATATAGCCATTCCAGAAGTTATACTTCCTCCTGGAGAATTTATATATAAATGTATATCTTTGTCTGGGTCTTCAGCTTCTAAGAATAATAGCTGTGCTACTATAAGCCCTGCTGTGGCATCATTAACTTGATCTCCTAAGAAGATTATTCTGTCCTTTAATAGTCTAGAGAAGATGTCATAAGATCTTTCTCCTCTTCCTGTTTGTTCAACAACTACAGGTACTAATGCCATGGTTTCATACCCCCTTTATTCTATATAATTTACAGTAGCTTTTTTAAGCTACTGTAAATTATTTTACGCATTTAACTAAATTATATTTGCACAACATTATATACTAAACATTCTATAACGTCAACTATATTAGTTATAGCGGTTATTTTATTAAGCTATTGTCGCACTTTCAACTAATAAGTCTATTGTCTTTCTTATTTTTATTTGTCCTTTTATATCTTCCTTATCAGCATCTCTTAAAGTAGTTTCTATTTTTTCTACTTCCATATTGTAAGCAGAAGCCATTTTTTCTAATTCAGCTTTAAATTCTTCTTCTGTTGATTCAATTCCTTCAGCTTTAGTTATTGCTTCCAATACTAGAGAAGATTTAACTAATTTTTTAGCATCTTCTTTTCTTTCTTCTCTTAATTCTTCCATAGTTCTACCAGTCATCTCTAGTAATTGTTGTAATCCAAATCCTTGATATTGTAATTGGTAGTTAAGTTCGTTTAACATATTATCTATTTGATGTTCTACCATAACTTCTGGTATTTCTATTTCTGTATTTTCAGCAACTTTTTCTACTACTGAATTTCTAATTTCTGCATCTGCTTTATTTTTAGCTTCTTCTTCTAATTTAGCTCTTACATCTGCTTTTAATTCATCTAAAGTATCAAATTCACTAGTATCTTTAGCAAATTCATCATCTAATACAGATAATTCTTTTACTTTTACATCATTTACTTTTACATTAAATACAACTGGCTTTCCAGCTAAATCTTCTGAGTGGTATTCTTCTGGGAAAGTAACATTAACTTCAACTTCTTCACCAGCTTTTTTACCTACTAATTGCTCTTCAAATCCTGGTATAAATGTGTTTGAACCTATAACTAAGTTATAATTTTCACCTTTACCACCATCAAAAGCTACACCATTGTCAAAACCTTCAAAGTCTATTATAGCTGTATCTCCATCTTCTAAAGCTTTGTCTTCAACACTTACTAATCTAGCATTTTTTTCAACCATTTCTTGTAATTTAGCTTCAACATTTTCATCACTTACAGTATTCTCAACCTTAGCTACTTCTATACCCTTATAGTTTCCTAATTCAAACTCTGGTTTAACTTCAACATTAAGAACCATAACTAATCCATTGTCTTTGCTTATTTCTTCTATATCTAAATCTGGATTGTCTATTGGATCTATATCTAATTCCTTGATAGCTTCTGGATAAACTTCTGGGAATAACACTTCTATAGCATCATTATAGAAGATACCTTTTCCATATTGAGTTTCTATAACAATTCTTGGAGCTTTACCTTTTCTGAATCCAGGTATATTATATTTGCTTTTGCTTTTATTATAAGCCTTATTTACTGCTGCTTCAAATTTATTGTTATCTACTGTTATTTTTAAAGTAACTTTATTACCCTCTTTTTTAATTAGTTCTGCTTTCATCCTTCTAATCCTCCTAGTGATATTTATGTAATACCCGATAATGGTATCATAATTCATTCTATTTATAATTCAACCACTTAATTATATCACATAAGTTTTTTTATTTACAAGTGTTCCATTAATATCGTTGTACTTATTTGATAAAATTTAATTTTTTGAGTGTTTTTTGCTATTTTTTTAGATAAATACACCTTTATATGCGTATTTCCTCTATATTTATATCATCTTCTTCTATCTCCATAATTACAAAACTCTTATACGATACTCCTCTTGGAAGTGAAGTACTTCCAGGATTTATGTAAAGCACACCATTTTTAATTTCTCTAAATGGAGTATGAGTATGACCGAATATAACTATGTCAGCATTAACTTCAGTAGCTTTATTTTCTAACATTTGTGTTCCATATTTTACACCATACTTATCACCATGGCATAAAAATATAGTCTTATTTGCTACTTCAAAGACAAGTTCTTCTTCTATAGCATCAAAATCACAATTTCCTTTAACTGCAATAATTCCCACTTTAGTCATATTATGAAGATATCTTGAGTCTGTAAAGTTGTCTCCTGCATGAATTATTAAGTCACATTCTTCTAAATATGGTATTGTCTTTTCCATATTTTTAATCATCATATGTGTATCACTTATTATGCCTATTCTCATTACTTCACTACCCTTTTCATAAACTCTTGTTTCATAATCTTTAGTCCATTTGCTCTGTGGCTGATTGAATTTTTTATAACACTAGGTATTTCACCAAAAGTTTTATTATATCCCTTTACTATAAACAAGCTATCATATCCAAAGCCATTTTTGCCCTTTTCTTCAAAGCCTATCATTCCTTCACAAATTCCTCTTACTACAAATTCTTTTCCATCTGGAAAAACTACTGCTATTGCAGAGACAAATCTTGCATTTCTTTTACTCATTGGCACATTTTGCATGGCTTTTAATAGCTTTTCTCTATTTTCTTCATCTGTAGCATGCTCTCCTGCATATCTAGCTGAATAAACACCTGGTTTTTTGCCTAATGCATCTACCTCTAAACCAGAATCATCTGCTATAGCTATAAGTTTAGTTTTTCTAGCTATTGTTCTAGCTTTTATCAATGCATTATGCTCAAAGGTTTTTCCATCCTCTATTATTTCTATACCTGCTAAATCAACATCTTTTAGAGAATATACAGTATATTCAAAGTCCTTTAAGATTGCACCTATTTCTTCTAACTTATGAGCATTATTAGTAGCAATAACAACTTCATTGCCATAATCCATACCTAATATCTCATCTGCTATTTCACCTAAAACATCCCTTTGATGCCTTATTAGTTCTTTATTCCCTTTTTCTCCTAACTCTAACAATAAATTTAAATCTTTTCTTGAAAAAGGTTTCTCTTCACCAGTCCCCTGTACTTCTACAAACTCACACTTATCAGTCATTATTATATTCATATCTACTTGTGCTTTAGAATCTTCTTCGTAACATAAATCTAGCATATGAGTTTCATTTACTATTCCGACACTAATTGCAGATACAAAATTTGTTATTGGCATTTCTTTTAATGTTTTTGCTTTATATAATTTATAGATTGCTTCTGCAACTGCTACAAACGCCCCAGTTATAGATGCAGTTCTAGTTCCACCATCAGCTTGAATCACATCACAATCTACCCAAATAGTTCTTTCTCCTAATTTATTTAAGTCTATAACAGACCTTATCGCTCTTCCTATTAACCTTTGTATCTCTTGAGTTCTTCCGTCGATTTTTCCTCTAGATGCGTCCCTTATTTTTCTCTGTTGAGTTGCCCTTGGTAACATTGAATATTCAGCATTTATCCACCCAGTACCACTATTTCTCAAAAAAGGAGGTACTTTTTCTTCCACTGATGCAGTACATATAACCTTTGTCTCTCCCATTTCTATAAGAACAGAACCTTCTGCGTACTTTGTATAATTTCTAGTAATCTTTACAGGTCTTATCTGTTCATTAGTTCTATCATAACTTCTGGTCATTTTTTATATCCTTTCCTAATCCTTATATATTTTATAAATTTATTTTTATAAGTTTTAATTTTATTAATCTCATATAATGTCATTTTTCATAATTCGATAGCTTACTGAACTATTCTATCATTAATTATAGTAGTTTTCTACTAAATTAAGTGACTTTTTAGCCCTCTAATATAGCTTTTACTTCATCTTTCGATAATAAAGTTAATAATTCTAAAAATCTCTCTTCATCTATAACTTTAATTCCTAAATCATTTGCTTTTGTAAGTTTAGAGCCAGCTTCTTCTCCAGCTAAAACAAAAGTTGTCGATTTACTTACACTAGATGTAGCTTTTCCACCTCTTTTTTCTATCATATCTTTTGCATCATTTCTTTTTAATGTAGGAAGTGTACCAGTCAATACTATTTTCATTCCTTCAAATATTCTTTCTACTGTTTCACCTGTATTTTCTAATGATTTTGTATTTACTCCTACACTTTTTAGTTTTTCTATGACATTTATATTTTTATCTTCCTTAAAAAACTCAACAACACTATTTGCCATTATACTCCCAAATTCCTCTAAATCTTCTAATTGCTCAATTGTTGCAGAAATCACATCATCTAAATCTTTAAATTTTGAAGCAAGTATCTTAGCTGCCTTAACGCCTATAAATTTAATTCCTAAACCATTTATAAGTCTCCATAAATCATTTTCTTTTGACTTTTCTATTGAATTTATTAAATTATCAGCAGATTTTTCACCCATTCTTTCTAAATCAACTACATCTTCCTGTTTTATATAATATAAATCAGACACATCTTGAATTATTTTTTCATTTAGCAACAATGTAATTATAGATTCTCCTAAACCATCTATATTCATCGCGTCTCTTGATACAAAATGTATAATTCCCCTTCTTATTTGAGCTGGACAAGACATATTTATACACTTTACAGCAGCTTCTCCTTCTAATCTTACTGTTGGTTCTGAACAAACAGGGCATTTTTCTGGCATTTTAAAATCTACTTCCTCCCCAGTACGAGCTTCTTTTATAACTTCTAAAACTTGAGGTATTATATCTCCTGCTTTTTGAACCAATACTGTATCATTTATTTTTATGTCCTTCTCTTTTATATAGTCTTCATTATGAAGTGTTGCTCTACTTACAGTAGTACCAGCAAGTCTAACTGGTTCAAGTACTGCTGATGGTGTTATTGTACCAGTTCTTCCAACTTCTACTATTATATCTACTATTTTAGTTTTTTTCTTTTCTGCTGGAAATTTATATGCAATTGCCCATCTTGGGCTCTTTGCCGTATATCCCATCTCTTCCCTTTGTTTTATATTATTTACTTTTATTACCATTCCATCTATCTCGTATTCTAAATTACCTCTATTTTCTGTCCAATGTTCAATATGTTCGATAACTTCATCTATATTTTTACAAACTTTATAATTTTGACTTACTGAAAAGCCTAGCTTTTCTAAATATTCTAAGGATTCGCTGTGACTTTTTAAGTCATAATCTTCTATATTTTCCATATTGAATACAAATATATCTAGTGGTCTCTTTGCAGTTAATTTTGAGTCTAATTGTCTTAATGAACCTGCTGCAAGATTTCTTGGATTAGCAAATAGTGGTTGTTCCTGTTCTTCTTGTTGTTCATTCACTTTTCTAAAGTTATCTTTTGATATATAGACTTCTCCTCTAACTATTAACTCTTTTTTTTCATCTATTTTAAGAGGTATGCTTTTGACCGTCATTAAATTTTGAGAAATATCTTCTCCCACAATCCCATCACCTCTAGTTGCTCCTTTTTCAAACGCTCCATTATCATAGGTAAGACCTACTGAAAGCCCATCTATTTTAAATTCAACAACGTATTCAACATTGTCTCCCACATAATCTTGAACTCTCTTATCAAAATCTCTCAAATCTTGTTCTGAAAAAGCATTTGATAAACTTAGCATAGGAGTTTTATGTACAATTTGATTAAATTTATCTAATGGCTTACCTCCTACTCTATTTGTTGGAGAATCAACTCTCTTTAGTTCTGGATTTTGTTCTTCCAAAGATATTAGTTCTTTCATTAGCTTGTCATATTCGTAGTCCGATATTTCTGGGCTATCTTGGTTATAATACCTTTCATTATGATAGTTTATTTGTTCTATAAGTTTATTAATTTCATTTTTAACGCTCACTCTTAGCACCTCTTCATATTTTTTAAATTGAATCATTTTAAAATTTCCCTATAATTAATTATTTCCTATTTATATATTTTTTAGTATATCACTTTTTTGACTTTAAATTTATTACAAAAAAAACTCTTATAGTATCTCTAACAATACCAATAAGAGTTTTTTATTTTCATTAGAATTTTTATATATTTAATAACCTTTTGATATATCTACAACATTATCTACAGGTTTATTTTCTATTATATAATGTTTTAAATTATTATAGACCATATTAAATGTTCTCTCTTTATTTTTATCAGACACCCAAGAGTTATGAGGAGTTACTATAACATTTTCAAGCTCCCATAGTTTATTATCTTTACTTAAAGGCTCACTTTCAAATACATCTAACGCTACACCTCTAAACTTCTCTACACAATCTTCTAAATCTTTCTGATTAATGGTGTTTCCTCTACCTACATTAATAAATACAGAACCTTCTTTCATAAGATTAAACATATCTTTATTTACTATTCCGTCTGTACTCTTTGTAGAAGGCATTGCTACGACTATTATGTCACATTCCTTAAATACAACATCCATATCTTCAGTAGAAAAACACTTGTCAAAGTATTTTTTATTACTTCCATCAGTATTGACTCCCCATATTTCTACACCAAAGGCCTTTAACCTTTTAGCTGCTTCTGATGATATAGTTCCTGTTCCAAGAAATCCAACCCTTTGACCATATAATTCTGATACAGAAAAATCCATTTTCCATTCTTTATTTTTCTGTTGTTTAAAAAATTTTGCACTATTTTTATAAATTTCTAAAATATACATAACAATGCTTTCACCAATAGGTATACTATACCCGCCTCTATTGTTAGCTATTTTGATATCTCTTTTTAACACATCTTCTTTTGGTATTTGGTCTATACCTACACTTGTTGTTTGTATATATTTTAAATTTTCCATTTTGGAAATATCTAGTCTGTCAAAAGGATTATATGTAACTAGCACATCTGCAGTGTTTACATCTTCATTATTTTCTATACTATCTTCAGAATAATGTATAACATCATATCCTAATTCATTTATTTTTTTAAATTTTTCTTCTCCATAATTTATTGTAAATAATACTTTCATTTTACTTTCCTCCATCCACTTATATTAAGATTTTTATATCTTACAGTATAATATGATACTTAACACATATTAGTTAAATTTATTAGAAGATGGTTCTAAAAACTAATTTACTTATGCTCAATTGTTTTTCCTGAAGACATAGCATTGCGTTCTTGAACTAAATTTTCTATTAAATTATTTAATGTCCAATCAATAGATGTCTCTGTTACCATTGCTGTAAAAGGTCTATTTATTCTTACTTTTTTCAATCCTTCTAAAAATGCATTTACTTGTGTGCTGGAAATATTATTAAATATTACAGACTTACTTTTAATTCCATTATCACATTCACTTGATATATTCCCATCCAAAATATCTCTTACTATGTTTTCACCATTTTTATCACTTAAAATGATATGGTCTCTTATTCCAGCAAAATTACTAACATTTTTAATTAATGATAATTCTTTTTGATTAAAATTTACAAACATAATACATTTCCTGCTGTGTATTTTATCTAGATTATTATTATTTATTTTTTCAAATGACATTTTATCCATCCTTTCATTTATCTATATATTTTAATTTACCCTATCTATTTAAAATAATCAATTTTTACAGATAATTTTTATATTAATACCCCAAATTACATACAACTAATTCATCTATCCAAAACTAATATATAAATTTAGAATAATTAGATTAATATTTACAAATTATAATCTAAAGGAGAGATATCATACCATGAAGACACTACTAAACAAAAATTTTAGCATTAAAAACTTTTCATCTGCTTGGATTATAGTACTTGGTTGCATGTTGATACAAGCTATACCATTTAGTATTGTAGCAAGTATACAGCCTCAGTTTATAAGTTATGTTGTAGAAGGAGAAGGTTTTAGATTAGCATCTTTTTCTCTAATATTTACTTTTGGTACTATTGCTTCAGCAATTGCTTCACCATTTATAGGTAAATTATTTTCCAAGGTCAATGTTAAGATATTATATTTATTAGGCTGTATAATTTCTAGCATTGGTTTTGCTACATTTTCTATATGTACTGAACTATGGCAATTTTATACAGTATCATGCATCGTACAAATTGGAGCTACAATTATATCTGCGATAGGAATACCAATTTTAATAAGTGCTTGGTTTGATGAAAAAAGTAAAGGAAAAGCTATGGGCTTTGCTTTTGCTGGTGGCTCTATTGGTAGTATATTTCTACAACAACTTGTAGTTCGTTCATTAGCATCTCAAGGATATAGCCGTTCTTATCTAACATTTGGAATTGTAGCACTAATAGTTGGTATACCTGTGACATTATTTATGCTTAAAATGCCTAAAGATACTAATGAGAAAATAAACTCTAAAATAAAAAATGATGAAACACCTAATAAAATAACCCCTTCAGTATGGGGTTATACGTTAAAAGAGGCTAAAAAGAATAAATATTTTTGGATTATGACAATTGGATTTGCTTTTGTAGGTATATATGTTTCATCATTATCTGTACAATATCCAACCTACCTTAGAAATTATATAAATCCAATTTTAATAGGAACAGTAGGTTCCACTTTTGCATTATTTGCTCTTATTGGTAATTTATTTGGAGGATTATTGTTTGATAAATTTGGTCAAATAAAACCACTGATTATATCTTTTATATTTGTACTTATAGCTACTTTATCATTACTATTTGTCGATAAATCTTCTAATCTTGCATTTGTATTTGCTATTTTAAAGGGTCTTTCTGTATTTGCTTATATGATAGGACCTGCTTATTTAACTGGTGCTTTTTTTGGTCAAAAGGAGTTTGGCAGTATTTTTGGCATTGTTCAGTTAATTTTTGCAATTGGATTTGCACTTGGTTCAACATTATTTGGATTACTCGTTGATAATTTTGGCTATAAATTCTCTTGGTCTATTATAATTTTATCAGTTATAGTCGCCTATGCCTTACTTATCACAGCTTCTATGGGAATGACAAAGTTAAATAAGAAAAGGTTAGATAAATTGGCACAATAATTAATTCTTAATCCCTATAAAAATTATACAAAAAAGATGGAGACTCTAATAACAACTAGAACTCCATCTTTTTATTAATTATATTATAATATAGCTAACTTTCTTTTATTTTTAACAGTATTATCTATATCCTCATCTTTAACTATAGTAAATGCTTTTGTTGGACATACATTTACACATGCTGGTCCTTCTGGTGAATCTATGCAAAAATCACATTTGTTTGCTGTCATTCTTTCTCTAAAGCAAAGCTTTCCTTTGTCTATATCTTTTAGTGTAACTATATCTATTGCTCCTATAGGACATGCCAGCATACAAGTCTTACATCCTATACAATTTTCTTCATTTATTTTTATTGTATTACCCACCCTAACTATACCACCATTTGGACAGGCCTTTGCACAAGGAGCATCCTCACAATGTCTACATTGTATTGGAGCACTAACTTCCTTTGTTTTTATGACAGAAAGTTTTGGATTAAAGTTTATCTCGTCTGGACTTTTGTAAAAAATATCTTCATCTGAATGTGCAACCACACATCCTATCATACAAGTTCTACATCCTATGCACTTATCAGGGTCTGCTATAACAAAATAATTCATTACTTAGCCACTTCCTTTCCTATACAGTATGTAGTGTGTAATAAATGATGAGATTTTTCTCCTAATGGCTCCACTAGATATTCATCATATAATTTTTTAATGTCAGAATTTTCATGAGATTTTCTAATTGCCAAGTGTTCATCATGCACATATGTTGCTTTTGTTCTATTTTCATAGGCTAATTCTTTATATTCTTCTAGTAAAATTTTTGGCTGACCTCCACCACTTACACATCCAACAGGACAAGTCATAACCTCTATAAAATCTATATCCAACTTTCCTTTTTCTAAATCTTCAAGTACTGGTATTACATTTTGCAGTCCACTTACTACACCAACTCTTAAGTCTAAATCACCTACCTTAATAGTTGATTTTCTAAAACCACTTTCTCCTCGTACTTGTTTTACTTCTACATTAGGTATGCTTTCTCCAGTTATAAGCTCATAACCTGTTCTTATAGCTGCTTCCATAACTCCACCAGTAACACCAAATATAGTTCCAGCTCCACTGTAACTACCTAAAGGGCTGTCAAACTTTTCTTCTCTTAAATTTTTAAAATCAATTCCCATGTCTTTTATTAGGTAAGCTAGTTCTCTAGTAGTTAACACTACATCTACATCTCTATATCCACTAGAATCCATCTCTTCTCTATCACATTCATACTTTTTACATGTGCATGGCATTATAGAAACACTAAATATTTTAGATGCATCCACATTATTTATTTCTGCGCCATATGTCTTAAATATTGCGCCACCCATCTGTTGAGGTGATTTACAAGAAGATAAGTGATTAGTTAACTTAGGATAATTTTTTTCCATAAATTTAACCCAAGCTGGACAACAAGATGTAAACATTGGAAGAGTTCCACCTTCTGTAACCCTCTTAATTAACTCACTACCTTCTTCCATTATAGTTAAATCAGCTGCGAAATTAGTATCATAAACTCTATCAAATTTTAATGCTCTAAGCGCTGCTGCCATTTTTCCAGCACCTAAATATCCTAGATAGTATCCAAAATCCTCTCCCAAAGCTACTCTAACTGCTGGTGCACATTGAACCATAGTAAATACATCTGGGTCACTTAAAGCTTTTTTTACCCTATCTACATCGCATACATTATGTGCTGCGAATATAGGTTCATTTATTGATTCTGGTATTTTTCGTTCTTGTTTTTTATCTTTCAAAAACTCAAATCCTTCATCTATAACTGAAGCATACGATTTACAAGTTTGAACACATTGACCACACATAACACATCTATCTAGGTTTATCTCTTGTGGTTTTCCTTCTTCCCCCTCAATAGCATTTACTGGACATACCTTTGAACATTCTCTGCATCCAGTACATAAATCTTTATCTATATTTATTATCATAAACGTCACCCCTTTATCCTTTATTTATTTGTCAACAATAAACTAAGTGCAGCTTGTCTATTCTTAGCTTTTTTGTCATCTATTGGAGTAACAAGTTTTAATGCATCTTGAGGACATGCGCTTATACAAGCTATTTTTTCATTGTCTTTACATAAATCGCACTTATACGCTATTTTTTTATTTTCTTCCAAAATTACTTGTTCTACTTCTTTACCATCTTTATATTGTGGAAGTAAATCTATAGCTCCAAAAGGACATGCTAGGAGACAAGTTTTACACCCTATACACTTTTCTTCATTAACAAACATGACATTGTTCTCTTTGTTTATAGCTTTTTGTGGACATGAATTTAGACAAGGAGCATCTTCGCAATGTCTACATTGTATTGGCATACAGAAAGTATCACCTTTTACTAAATAGAGTCTAGGTATAACTGGTATGTCAACTGTCCCAACCGTATATCCTACATTATTATGTTGGTTATGCATTGTAAAACAAGCTACTTCACAAGATCTGCAACCTGTACATTTACTTGGGTCTGCTATTACAAAAGAGCCTATTTTATTATTCATATTATCCCACCTTTCAATTTGTATATTTCTAAGTCCCTAGTTATTTTTATTATATATATTTATATATTTTAGTGTTTTTTCAATACTTATATTTCGCTTGCATTTTTTACACAAATTATATTTATTGGCATATACTTTGTCAGTATCATCAATTACTACTCCACACACTTCACATCTTGAATATTTTTTTTCTTCTTTATTAGCATACATACGCTTCAGTCTCACTTTTTGATAACTCTCTGTGAATTTGCATAGATATTCATTCGTCTTCCTCTTACAAATCCAATAAGAGTTATATTTAATTTTTTAGAAAGCTCTATTGATAAATTAGTTGGTGCTGATTTTGATATTACAATAGGAATTTGAGTCATAGCTGCCTTTAGTATCATCTCTAAAGATATTCTCCCACTTACAACTACAGTTTTATCTTTTAGTGATATTTCATTTAAAACACAAAACCCTATTGCTTTATCCATTGCGTTATGCCTTGCTACATCTTCACAGGTCACTATTTTTTTATCATTATCAAATATGGATACACTATGTACTCCACCTGTATTTTTAAATAATTCTGACGAATTTAAGTTTTTATCCATTATACTGTAAATCGCATCATAATTTATTTTTATATTACTCTCTACAGGAGCACAACTTATATAGTCTAGTGAGTTTAAAAATATAATTTGTTCCTCTTCATCCTTATGTCTCTCTTGAATAGTTACTTTTGTAACACGTTCCTTATCATTTATTTCTATATCTAATATGTCTTTTTTATTTTCTATATATCCCTTTGTTCTCAAAAAACCAACTACAAGCTCTTTTAAATTATATGGTGTACATAAAAATGTATTTATGTATTTATCATTTAAAATAAAGCTAAGTGGATATTCTGCAATTATTTCTTCATATTCATTTGATAAATCATGTTCATTTATTTTGCTTATTTCTAATTTAAAAGAATTCATGTATTCATAATCTACTAAACTATAACTGTTTTCAAAAACTTCACCTTTACTATTTTCTTGGGACTTAGTTTTTGAGTATATATTCTCCATAAGATATTTGCCCTTCCGCTTTTTATAAATCTTTAATCTAATAACTACTAAACATTTGTGGCAGTCATTTTATCTTTAAGACTTTGATATTCTTCTCTTACACATTTCTCTGCTAACTCTTGGTCATCAAGTTTTTCAAGTTTAACAGCACAATATTTGTATTCTGGTGTTTTAGATATAGGGTCTAAGTTTGCTATTGTAAGCTCATTACAAGCTCCAACCCACCACTGATAAGTCATATATGTTGCTCCTTCTTTAACTCTGTCAGTTACTGTTGCTCTTGTTATTACACTTCCTCTTCTTGAACTAATTCTAACTAGTTCATCATCTTCAATTCCTAATCTATCTGCATCATTACAATTTATTTGAACACGACCTGGCTCATCTTCTAATGAACTAAGTGTTCTACAGTTACCAGTCATAGTTCTTACTGAATAGTGACCAACTTCTCTCACAGTACATAAACTAAATGGATACTCATCATCTTCAACTTCCATAGGAGGTCTCCATTCTGCAGCAAATAAATTACCTCTTCCATTAGGAGTAGAGAATTTTTGTCCTTCATATAGATACATAGTTCCTTTGTCTTCCATACTTTCACTCTTACAAGGCCATTGAACAGAACCTTGGGCCTCTATTTTTTCATAAGTAGCACCTAAGAAATTTGGACATAATGCTCTAAGTTCATCCCATATTTCTCTAGTATTTTTGTAGTTCATAGGATATCCCATTGCTGTAGAAATTTCACTTATAATTTGCCAGTCTGGTTTTACATCTCCTTGTGGCTCTATAGCTTTTCTCATCAATTGGAATCCTCTATCTGCACATGTATATACTCCATCATGTTCGCCCCAAGAAGTAGCTGGAAGTATAACATCAGCATGAAGTGCTGTCTTATTCATAAATATATCTTGAACAACAACAAACTCTAACTCATCTAAAGCTTCTCTAACTTCTGATGCATCTGGGTCACTTTGTACTGGGTCTTCCCCAAATATATAATAAGCTTTAAGCTTCTTCTCTTTTAACACTAAATTTGGAACTTGAGTTAAACTATATCCATTATTAGGAGATAACTTTACTCCCCAAGCATTTTCAAATTTTTCTCTTATCTTATCATCAGTTACATTTTGATAACCAGGATATACATTAGGAAGAGCCCCCATATCACAAGCTCCTTGAACATTATTTTGTCCACGTACAGGTCCTATTCCAACGCTTTCTCTACCAAAATTACCTGTAAGTAGAGCAATTGATGCAAGCCCTTTAACTACATCAACAGCTTGACCAAATTGGCAGACACCCATTCCATAAAGTATCATTGCCTTCTTACCTTTTGCATATTCTCTCATAGCTCTTCTTATAAGTTCTTCTGGAATTCCTGTCAGCTTCTCAGCATATTTAGCTGTATATGGTTTAACAATTTCTTTGTACTCATCAAATCCTTGTGTATGGTTTTGAACAAAGTCTTTATTGTAAAGACCTTCTTCTATTAAAACGTTTCCAAAAGCATTTACTAAAACCATATTTGTTCCACCCTTTATAGGTAGATGTATATCAGCAATTCTTGCAGACTCAGTTAATCTAGGGTCAGTAACAATTAACTTAGCTCCATTTTTCTTAGCTTTAATTATTCTATTTGCAACTATTGGATGTGAATCTGCTCCATTATATCCAAATATGAATAAAACATCTGCGTTTTCTATTTCTGGTATAGAATTAGACATTGCACCACTACCTAATGAGTAAGCCAGACCGGCTACAGATGGTGCATGTCAGACACGAGCACAATGGTCAACATTATTAGTTCCTATTGTAGCTCTCATAAATTTTTGCATTATATAATTTGCTTCATTACCAGGCCCTCTTGCAGAGCCTGTTCCCATAATAGAATCAGGACCATATTTTTCTTTAATTTCGTTTAATCTTGAAGCTGTATAACTTATAGCTTCATCCCATTCAACCTCTTCTAACACACCTTGTTTTCTTATCATTGGTTTTTTTAGCCTAGGTGTTAAAATTTTAGGGTCATTTAGAAAATCCCATCCATAACGACCTTTTAAACATAAACTTCCTTGATTTGTTCTACCATCAGCTGGCTCCGCTTTTAATATCTTGTTATCTTTTACTACTAGATATAATTGGCATCCAGCTCCACAGTATGGACAAACTGTTAAAATTTTCTTCTCCATACATTTCCCCCCTTAGATTTATCCCCTGATGAGTAAAATTTACCTTAAAGATAATAAAGTACTTTTATAATATGCAAAATTTACAAATATTTTGCAATATTATCTATTAAATTCAACAATTTTCTCACAATTCCTTTTAAATTTTAAAAAAAATATGTCATAACAATCCTTATATTTTAATCGCCTAATTAAAATATTATAGTTCTTATGACATATTTTTTACTATATGCTTATTTAGATTTATCTAATTTTCACTTAAAATGGCATTTCTACCAATTCTATTTTTCATTCTATAGTGAGTGATTACAGTAAAGATACCACTTCCAATCAGAATCAAATAGTACATAAATCCACCATATAAAAATACTGCATAACCCATTAGAGGTTGAGGGAATACTGATTTAAATATAGTGAAAAATGCTAATTCATTAGCTCCTACATTACCAGGTGTTGGTATTGGAGATATTGCCATATATAAAAAAGCTTGTAGTGTTAATATATAAATATAACTATAACCTTGTAAATTAAATGCTTTATATATCCAAAATGAGACACTAAAGTAAGCACTTAATTGAATAAAAGTCACTATAATAGTTAAAATCAATACTTTTTTATTTTTAGCAAAAAAACTTATTGCTTTACTATAATCATCTATAAAATTTTCTATAGAGTCTACTTTACTCTCTAGGAATCTTAAAAACTTAAATTTTGATAAATATTTTACTGAAACTCTCATAAAATATTTTATTTTTTGAGGATTTAAAATAACTAAAATTATCATAATTAAAACAAATGAATTAATTGCTATTCCTAGAAACACTAAGGGCATGATTACTTTCATTTGTTTTTCTAGCATAGCTAGATTCATTAATACTAATATTGTGCAATAAACAGTAACTACTATTTGAAAAATAATAGACTTATTTGTAACAACTGCACTTGCTTTACTAAGTGGCATTTTGCATTTTTTAAGTACATATATTTGTACTGGTTGGCTTCCTGAAGCAAATGGAGTTATTAGATTATAATAAAATCCCATAATGGCTAGCTTGAAACCAATAAATCTAATATTGACTTTGTGAGTACTTTCTATAATTATCTTCATTACTAATCCTTCAAGCATTATGTGAGACATTATTGCCAAAGCCCCTACAAATAAAAACTTTTTATCTACCATAGTTATAACATTTGATAACATCTTAATATCTAATGTTTTAAATACCAAGTAAATTGTTATACCTATTAATAAAAATAAAAATGTATACTGTAGTAGACTCTTTCTAATATTTTTTAGTTTATCCATTAGAAAAACCATCCTTTGCTCAAGATTTATATTAAACACCATATTATTAGTATACACTACTAATATTAATATTTTATAACAAAATACCTTACAATTTTGTAATTTACAAAAAATATTAATCTATAAATTAAATTTTAATATATAGATTAATATTTTACAAACATTTTGTAGATATATAATGTATTTGCACTGAGTAATACTTTATTATATCCACTTATATCCTATCCCCCATACAGTCTCTATTGTATAAATATCATAAGATTTCAACTTGCTTCGTATATTTTTTATGTGTTCTGTAATAACACTTATATCACTTTCTCCATCAAATCCATATATATGCTCATATATTCTTTCTTTTGAAAAGACTTGTCCCTTATTTTTTGCTAGAAATTCACATATTAGGTACTCACTCTTAGTAAAATTTATCTTATTATTATCAACAGAAATTTCTTTTCCCAAAAAATTAAATTGAACATTTGATATAGTTAATGAATTTTTTTTCTCTCTATTTTCTCTTCTCAAATGAGCATTTATTCTGGCTCTTAACTCACCTACACCAAAAGGCTTTGTAATATAATCATCTGCCCCTATACCAAGACCATACATAACATCACTTTCCATATTTTTAGCTGTCAAAAACAATATTGGACAATCAACCTTATTTCTTATAATTTTACATACTTCAAAACCATCCATTTTGGGCATCATTACATCTAATATTATTAGATTAAAAGGATTATAATCAATATCAAAAATGTTTTCTACATCACTAATTACCTTTACTTCATGCCCATCTCTTTTTAATATATTTTCAATTAACTTTAACATATCTAATTCATCATCTACTACTAGTATCTTAGACATACTAACACCTCCATTACATATTTAATGACACCTTAATTTATATATTTAGTTATATCTTTATAAATTTATATAAAATCTCATACTATTATATTATAACTTAAAGCAATTAATTAATATTTTATAGTAGAATCATTTTAACACTTCAAACATAAAAAATTTATATTTTAAACACTTAATATTTATTTTACATAGATTCCTTTAAATAGCAAAATTTATTTATTAATTTAATATTGTAATATTCTGGATATATAATAAAATCAATAATAAGAAAACTTTTTATAAATATATAAATAGGTCTTTAAATCGGAGGAAAATATTATGGATAAAAATATCAAAACAAGTAATTATAATGTCCCATTTGATTATGCACGAAAAAAACTCAAAGAATTGGACCCTCATACAATTAGTAATTTAAGTAATATTGACTTTAATAGTGATTCAAGCAAATTTACTATTGATTTTTTTGGTAGACAGTATATAGTTGATTATCCGAGTGGAGAAGTTTGGAATAGTAATGGAAGTCTCTGTAAAAATTTCGAACTTAAGATTCTAATGCTTAGGTATTTGTGTAATTCTAAAGGTATACCTCTTACAAATAAATATATAACTTTTAAAGAAGTTCCTGGAGGCAATGTCTATTATCCTAACTTTCTAAATAGAACTCTAGCAAGACTTTCAGAAATCTTTACATCTAAAATAGATAAATATAAACTGGTCATGGAGAATATTGGAGCTGAAAAAATAAAGATGGGTGACCTAGCTTATAAGTTTACATACATAGGTAATACTTCTATGATATTTATACTTTGGTTTGGAGATGATGAATTTCCACCAAATTCAAATATATTATTTGACTCTAATATAATTTATTATTTTAATGCAGAAGACTTAGCAGTTGTTCCTGACACAGCTATAGATGCAATTTTGAATAAAGTAAATCAATTATAAACATTGATACTATTGTAGTAGAATTCTTGATAAATTTAGTCAGAATCTAATATGAAATGGAGTTAAGAAATGAACATAGAAAATCAATATTTATCAGATAAGGTAAGCCAAGTGCACTAGCTACAACACACTACTATGAGATATTAGAAAATCTAGAAAAAAGATAATGCTATTATACACAAATAAGTATAGCTTCTTTGTATTTTTTAAAGCTGCTATACTTATTTAAAATGATGTTACATAAAACATGTTAAACTGGCTGGTCTAACCGATTTAAATATTATTGTTTACTCTTTCCAATTTGTAACACAATCTCATAATTTAACTTACTTCTCCTTAGGTCAACTCCAGATATACTTTTTATCATCCCACAGTCTAACATGTCTTCAAAGACCTTTCTAGATATGCCAAGCTTCTCACGTAATAACGTGGATACCTTTAATTGACATGGATACTTACTTGTAATACGAATTTGTGTAGAGTCATCAATACAAATATCTTGACCTACTATTTTATATTCTGGGATGCCAACTTTCGCCCCATTTCTATGTAAAAACTCAACATTCATAGCATATTGTTTAACAAGATTATAATCATTCGTATAAAATTGTTCTAATATCTCTGGATTTAAGTTTTTTGGATTAATACGAGAATATATAGTTGAATTCCATGTTGAATCACAATTTGAGCATTTATATATTAACCAAATATCTAAATACTTATGTTGGGCATTCACTCTAAATAAATCTGAACAGATGTATTCAGTCTTTTTCCCACATTTTTTACAGTACCTAATTACTGGCAATTGGGATTTATACTCAATCTCCCAAGTAATTTTTTGCATAAATACATTTTCCTTTCTATAATATTGCTAAAATAGAAAGTCGTGAAAAGGTGGAATATAATCAAGCATTTTTTTCAAAACAGTACCTCCTAATTTTTAATAAATTTAAATTTCAATTACACACTTATATAATAAATTATTTCCTCTTAATATAGACACTACTGCTGAATTTTCTTATTATATAAGCTTCTGAAATTAATTAAATTATAGCATCCACTAAAAAAAAACTATACCTTAAACATTTTTAACAAAAGAAAATAAGCCAGTATAGTTATAGAACTATACTGGCTTACACTTAAATATCTTTTCTTTTTTCTTGTAATATAATTCTTTGAATACTCTTCAAAGACAGATAATATTTTTCTGATAAATACTGCAAATCATGACCAACTTGATAATCTTCATAAATTTGCATATTTCTAATTGTTAAATCTTCACGAGTAGATGTATTACTTCCCCATTCTCTTTTATTGTTTGATTTTCTGGGAATATAAATACATTCTCCATCCACATATTCTTGTATCAATTCAAGTAATTCTTCTGGTAATATATGTATTGCTTTTTTATAGCTCATTTTGCTCTCCTATTAAACAGTAATTTTTTATTAGGAATAGCAAAGGGCTATCTGTATATTAAATTTTATAGTTGCAATAGCCCTTGCTATGCAAAAATAAAGATTAAATCAAGCATAAAGTCTCACCCCTCCTTATATCACAGCGATACATATAAGTCTATCAATAGCACAAATAGTTGTCAATCAACATAATTTCTTTATTTTTTATTTATATTTGTAGTTTATTATATATCAAATTAGAATTGTTAATTAAAAAAAACTTTTACATTGATGGGTTTATTACTGAACATGGAACTCCAACTATACATTTTCCACAGATATCACATCCACCTATATAAGAATATTTTTTCTCATTTATCATACACATTTCATAACACTTATTTCTATCAAACCCATCTTCTTTTAAAGCTTCTTTCACACATTTACTTACACACTTTTTACAACTATTATTATGTTTATACAAGCAGTATTCCTTTTCTGGTCTTTTAGTTGGTTCTAACTTTAAGCTTGTGATTATACTTCCTATCCTTCCACAACATCCTTTTTCTGTAATAAGCATATTGTTTAGACCAAAAGTTCCAAGACCTGCTATGAATGCTACATGTCTTTGTGACCAATCACTAATCAATTTATCATTATCAAAATTATATGACCCAGGAATAGCATAGGAGTCAAATCCCATGTTGCCTAGCTCTTCACATAAAAAATTATTTAAATCGGAAATCAATTTATTAGTTTCTATATAAGCTCTTGCCCAACTTTCTGAACATTCGAGCCCTCCAATATTACTATTATTTATGTTTTTATCAAAGGGTATAAAATATGTAATTATAGTCTTACCATCTTTTAAAAAATCTTTTGGCATAGCATGAGATGTTCCTACAATATTTTTTAACTGATAAAACATTTCATCTTCAGCAGAAGCATAGGCAAATAAAAGCTCTTGCCACTTTTGAGTCACATCATTTGAATTATAATAATCTTTTACAAAGTTATTCATTAATTTTTCAATTCTATTTTTCATAATATCCCCCCAAAAAAGTATCTCTTTCTAATTTAATACTATTATTTTATATTATATAATAGTATGCTATATTCTGCTCATCAATTAATATAAAAAAGCTTCTAATATCAATCAGATACTAGAAGCCTTTTTTTAATTATATAATTTAGTTAATCGAAATTCCTGCACTTGCATATCCTGCTACAGTATTAACTAATGAAAGTCCTGACGCTGTCGCTGTAAATACTAGTAAGAATCTAGTTTGTGCTGTTACTGATATATTTAATCCTGTTACAATTCCATTAGAAACTGAACCAAGTGATAATATACCTGTAAGTGGTGGAGCCAGTGTAACTGTTGCTCCTGGTACAGCTGTAAACGAGTTGTTTGGTGCAGTTGATTCATAAAGTGTAGCTGTAATTGTGACTGTTGAACCAATAAGTGAAAGCGCTGCTGTTGTACTAAAATATGCTGAAATAGATGTTATTGTTCCAGCTCTTGGCATTGAAAATGCAAAGTTAGTCAATGTTCCTGCTGCATTTGTAAGGTCTATTACTCCACCAACTATACTTAGGCCTGGAGCTGAACTTCCAAAACCTACAAATCCTGGTGTGCCCACTAATCCACCAGCTATAGTTGTAAGTGCTAGTGGTATACCTGATGCAAAAGGTATTATAGCACTAGCTCCTGGTATTCCTGTTGCCCCTGTTGGACCTGTTGCTCCTGTTGGACCTGTTACTCCTGTTGCTCCAGCTGCTCCTGTATTTCCTGTTGCACCTGTTGGGCCTGTTGCTCCATCTGCTCCTGTATTTCCTGTTGCACCTGTTGGGCCTGTTGCTCCATCTGCTCCTGTATTTCCTGTTGCTCCTGTTGGGCCTGTTACTCCTGTTGCTCCAGCTGCTCCTGTATTTCCTGTTGCTCCTGTTGGACCTACCAATCCATCTGCCCCTGTATTTCCTGTTGCTCCTGTTGGGCCTGTTGCTCCATCTGCTCCTGTATTTCCTGTTGCTCCTGTTGGACCTGTTGGACCTGGTACTCCATCTGCTCCTGTGTTTCCTGTTGCTCCTGTTGGACCTACTAATCCATCTGCTCCTGTTGGGCCTGTTGCTCCTGTTGCTCCTGTCACTCCTGTTATTCCTGTTATTCCTACCCCTGTTGCTCCTGTTGGACCTGTTGGACCTGTTGCTCCAGCTGCTCCAGCTGCTCCTGTTGGACCTGTTGGACCTACTAATCCATTTGCTCCTGTATCTCCTGTTGCTCCTGTTGGACCTGTTGGGCCTGTTGCTCCATCTGCCCCTGTATTTCCTGTTGCTCCTGTTGGGCCTATCAATCCATTTGCTCCTGTTGCTCCTGTTGGGCCTGTTGGACCTGTCGCTCCAGGTGTTCCTGTTGCTCCTGTTGGACCTATTAAACCTGTTGCTCCTGTTATTCCTACTCCTGTTGCTCCTGTTGGACCTGTTGGACCTGCCAGTCCATCTGCTCCTGTTACTCCTGTTGGACCTGTTGGGCCTGTTACTCCATCTGCTCCTGTATCTCCTGTTGCTCCTGTTGGACCTGTTACTCCTGTCGCTCCAGGTGTTCCTGTTGCTCCTGTTGGACCTGTTGGACCTGCCAATCCATCTGCTCCTGTTGCTCCTGTTACTCCTGTTGGACCTGTTGCTCCAGGTGTCCCTGTTGCTCCTGTTGGACCTATTAAACCTGTTGCTCCTGTTATTCCTACTCCTGTTGCTCCTGTTGGACCTGTTGGGCCTGTTACTCCAAATCCTGTTGCTCCTGTTATCCCTGTTGGACCTGTTATTCCATTTGCTCCTGTTACTCCTGTTGGACCTGTTGGGCCTGTTACTCCATCTGCTCCTGTATTTCCTGTTGCTCCCGTTGGACCTGTTGGGCCTGTTACTCCAAATCCTGTTGCTCCTGTCGCTCCTGTTGGACCTACTGACCCTGTTGGACCTGTTGGACCTATTAACCCTGTTGCTCCTGTGTTTCCTGTTACTCCTGTGTTTCCTGTTGCTCCTGTTGGACCCATTGGTCCGGTTGGACCTGTTGGGCCTGTTGGACCTGTTCTACCTCTTGGACCCATTGGACCTGTTGGACCTATACATGATGGTGGGCAACCATGATGACAGTCACAACTATTACAACTATCACAACTGCTATTGCAATCATCATAGTTGTTATCATGGTTATTACCATCAAATGGGCCAAAATATTTATTTCTACTCATTACTTAAAGCACCTCCTAATATATTTGAGCTTTCATGCTCTCTATATAATATGTCAAAATTAGTATTATTGTGACTTATCAATAACTTTTATATTTACTAAAATAATTTTCATTGTACAAAATAGCACTATCGTTAGGTTTGATTTCTTTTGCTTTTTCATGATAAGATATCGCTTTATCCATTTCTCCTAGTTTGTCATAGCATACACTTAATTGTATATATGGTAAGTATCCATAACAATCATTTGACTTAAATCCTCCATTAATGTCATTTTTATCTCTAGTTAATGCTACTTTATACCAAAAAATAGCTTCTTTATATCTTTGTCTATCAAACAAGTGCTTTCCTATATCACAGCAAACTTCTGCTCTTGGCTCATCAAATTCAAAGCTTCTAAATAAAGAATATAAGGCACTTTTTTCATCATTAATTAAGTAATAACATGTGGCTAAATCTCTGCAAGCACTTATACAATCCTCAATCCACCCTTTTGAAGAGTCTAAAAACTTAGTAAAACCTTCTATAGCATCTTTATATCTTGCATTATAATACAATTCTCTTGAGTAATAAAACTGATGTCTTGGCTCCAATATCCTACCTTCTGAAATCATTTTTTCAAAAATTCTGAGATTTCTTAAAGGGTCCTGTCTATGAAGTTTTTTATGTGATATTGCAATGTCAGAATAAAATATTTCTCCAACAAGAGGTATTACTTCATGAATAGGGTCAACCCATTTATAATTAGAACTTCTCTTAAATAAGCGTTCTCTATAATATGATAAAGTTGGTTTTCCGTTTTCATCAAATGATACATTGTATTTTGCCATGACCATATCAATAGAAGTATCTAAATTTTCTTTAACTTTTGATAGTTCTTTTCTATCCTCTTCTAAAATTATGTCATCTGCATCAAGCCACATTATATAGTCTTTAGAAGCTTTAGAAAATGAAAAATTTCTCGCAGCAGAGAAGTCATCTATCCATTCGAAATCGTACACCATGTCTGTATATTTTGAAACTATTTCTTTTGTGGAATCTGTGGAACCAGTATCTACAACTATAATTTCATCTACTAAATCCTTTACACACTCTAAACATCTGCCTATAACTTCTTCTTCATTTTTAACAATCATGCACAAACTTATTGTAATCATAATGTACAACTCCTTTGTCTTTTATATATTACAGACATAAGTAATATATGGTATTTACTCTTATTTTGTTATTGAAATATGGAAAATTTTTAACGACAAAAAATTAGTAGGTAAGTTTATTTATCATATATGTTTATAGTTCATTTTTATTTAATTCATAATTTAAATATATCGATTTGATTGATATTTATTTTTGCGTTACCATAAGTATAAGAATACGTAAAATTTAACCATTCATACAAGATAAAAAATAAAACTATTTTTGATAGGAGGTAAATTATGAAAAAATACTTTGAAATATTAAAATCTAGTGGAGCTGACATTGCAGTTTCAATAGACCCTAAAACGATTGTCACAGCAGCATGGACAATTTATAAGTGTCAGTTTGGTTGTAATACATATGGTCATAGTCATTGTTGTCCACCCAATACTCCAACCTATCAACAGACGCAAGCAATAATAGATTGTTACAAAAAAGCTATTTTATTTCGATGTCATAAAATGAGTATTGTTACTCCTTTAGCTGTTGAAATAGCAAGAGAACTTTTTTTAGATGGATATTATAAATCAATTGCTTTTGGAAGTGGCCCTTGTACAAAGTGTGCTAAATGTAATCCTGATACTTGTAGTTTTCCTAACAAGACTGCTCCATCAATGGAAGCATGTGGTATTGATGTTTTTGCTACAGTAAGGTCAAATGGACTTGAAATAAATACTTTACGAGAAAAAGGAGAAATTCAAAACCACTTTGGCTTATTATTAGTTGATTAAAAAAATTAATATTTTCTACTGAACTTTTTATATCAATTTTTTGTATTTATTATCTGCATAATAGTATGCAATTATATATTATAAACTTATATTTATAATCTTCTTTATCTTTTATCATAAGTTCATAGGATTTACATCTAAATTAACCCCTTATGCAAATTAACCAGTGTGGTCTATAAGTTATCATATCATTGCAACCACATTGGTTAATATCTCTAGAAAATCTCTAAACTGATACGTAAAATTACTATTTATTACTTATTTACTTGACATTTTAAAAAACTTCTTTTTTTAAACAAAAAAATAATCATGTTCATTTAAACATGATTATTTTGACATTAGTTATATACTATAAATTAAGCTTTTAAAATAATACTCTACTCACACTTCTCCATTATATGATCAATCAATCCATATTCTTTAGCTTCCTTTGCAGTCATAAAATTATCTCTATCTGTATCTACTCTAATATCTTCTATTGATTTTCCAGTATTCTCAGAAAGAATTCTATCTAATTTTTCCTTTGTTCTCAACATATTATCTACTGCTATTTTTACATCTGTTGCTTGCCCTTTAGCTCCACCCATAGGTTGATGTATCATAATTTCTGCATTAGGTAAGGCATATCTTTTTCCTTTTGTACCTCCAGAAAGTAAAAAAGCGCTCATACTTGCAGCCATACCAATACAAATAGTTGATACATCACATCTTACATAGTTCATAGTATCGTATATAGCAAACCCTGATGTTACAGCCCCTCCTGGGCTATTTATATATATAGTTATATCTGCATCTGGGTCTTCTGATTCTAAGAATAGTAATTGAGCTACTACTAAACTTGCAATAGCATCATTAATTTCTTCGCCTATAAATATAATTCTATCTTTTAATAGTTTTGAATATATATCATAAGACCTTTCACCTTGACCTGTCTGTTCAATTACATGTGGTACTAAACTCATGCTACTTTCACCTCACAATTAATATTAAAGTTGAGATAAGAATTGATTTCATCTCTTCTTCGTTCATAACTAATACTTGTATAAGAAATACAATCTACATTTTGGATTTGATGATTTGGATTTAAAACAAATCTTTGTTGAATAGGATAAAATTCATCTTTACTTCTATATACTTGTGGAGATTCTTTATATAAAGTTTTAAATGCTAATGTGAAAGACTGGTGTGTAGCATATCCAACTGTAAGAGCTATATCTATAATGTATTTATCTGTAAATACAAGTTGTCTAGCTGCTTCAGTAAGTCTCCTTCTTTTAATATATTGATACATAGTACATCCCACAATGTTTGTAAACATTCTGTGTAAGTGATATTTTGAATAACTAGCAACATCAGCCATTTTATCTAGATTTAGATTTTCTGTAAGATGTTCTTCTATATAATCAATGATTTCCATAATTACATCTGTATTTGTTTTCAACCTCATCATCTCCTTTTAAGTATTATAACTCATACAAGAATTTTCTTCTTAATATAAATTGCTATCTTAAATTAATGACTGATATAAAAACTCAATTAATAATAAATTTATAATTTGTTGAATTGTCTTAGCTATTATTTACTAATTTTATTTTTCCTATATTCTTTCAAACCTTTATTTAATAAAATAGATTCTTCCTTATCTCTTTTACAAGTAGCAAGTGTTATACAAAGATAGATAATAAATATAGATAGTGCTATAAACAGAGTTTGAAAAATATGACCACTATCAATCCAATTACTTTTAAATGAAAACCACAGAACGAAAACAAATAGAAAAATTATATGAATTACTTGGCGAATTAGTAACTCTTTTCTACCTAGTTCTCGTTTTGAATAAAAAATTAATGTGGATAGAGATGTGACCAATGCAATTAATAAAATCTGTTGGAAAATATTTATACTAAATGTCTCATCAGGGCTAAATACTAAACAAGAAGTAAAAACAGATATTAAAACTCCTGTAGTTATCATACAAAAATAACGAACTACATACTTTAGTGTATTTATTAAATTCATATTCAATCAACTCCTTTATATCTTTAGTTTTTTCTTCAACATTGGTACATATTGGCGTGAAATAATTGTCTTTTCACCATTATCTAGTATTACTTCAAATCTACCATTAAACGCTGGTACAATTGAGTCTATTTTTGTAAGATTTAATATTACAGACTTAGATATTCTAAGAAAGTCACTATTAAAAAAAATTTCCTCAATCTGATAAAGCTTCTTCTTAAACTCATAAACATCATTTTTACAATAAAGATAAGTGTGGTTATCTACAGATTCGAAGTAATAGACATCTAAAGGATTGATACGATAGAGTTGTTCATTTTTATATGCTATAAGAGACTCTCTTTGCATCTTGATGTTAAAAATCAATTTAAGTATTTCATCATCAATATTTCTGCATCTTATTATAATTTCATCCTCTTCTCCGTCTAAGGGAGTTTCAATTATTACCTTCACTCTAACACATCCTTTCTTTTGATTTCTATAAAAAGACTATAGTATATTTTCCTACTATTAATTTCTAGCTTTTTTTCTTGATACCATAAGTATAGTAACAAAATAAAATACTATTGCAGAAATAACTAGAAACATAATATGAATTGAATTTTCAGACAAACTTCCAATACCACCAAATGTTACTCCCATATGCTCATTAAATTCAGTTAATGCATTTGTTGAATCCACAAATGTTACTTTTGATGGAGACTCCGTAATAATTTGTCTAAGCAATACAGTCCCATGTGAAATTGGAAATAACTTTATAAGGGTTTGCACTGCTTGAGGTAAGCTTCCAATAGGTATATAAATTCCTGTCAAGAATCCAATAAGAGTACCTATAATCGTAGAAGCAGTTGAAAATGTATCTATGCTATTTAACAAATTTACAATAAAAAATATCATTGCACTAGATGATAAAACGGTTAATAAAATTACACCAATAACCTTTATAATAGAAAGCATAGGTAAAAATTGTCCCCCACTTGATACAATATATATCTCTGCAAGTATAAATGTAAATATACTCATAATTACACCAATTAAATATGAACTTAAAATATATCCTCCTACCAGCTCTCTTGTTTTAACAGGTGAACAATAAAAATCTTTGTTTCTTTTTAACTCCTTATCCAATACTGTAACTCCAAAAGAACCCATTGTTGTAGTTACAGAAACAACAGAAATAATTCCTGCCATTGCCCAACTATTCATTAATATGTCTATATCTTTAATATTTGGATAACCTTCCTTTAAATTTTCTCCTAAAAAAATAACATAGATGCCGATTACAATTATTGCACCTAAAAAAGATGAAAATACTCCTCTTTTATTTCTTAAAAAAATCATTATATTTCTTTGTGCTATATTAAACATTTTTTTCACCTCTATTTCTAACTATATTCAAAAATACATCATCTAAATTATTTGCTTTGTATTTATATTTTAGTTCATGAGGTGAACCTTTTGCTGTTATAACACCATAGTCAAGCATTACAATATAATCAGCTTTTGAAGCCTCCTCCATATAATGGGTTGTAAGAACTATAGAAAAACCATATTGTTTTTGTAATTTTAATATAGTATCCCATACACATTTTCTAGATTCTGGGTCAAGCCCTGTTGTAGGCTCATCTAGAAACAGTATTTTAGGAGTATTTAAAAGAGCTCTTGCTATATCGGCCCTACGCTTTTGACCTCCAGACAATTTACCATATGGTCTATCTATAAATTCCATAGCTCCTACAGATAAAGCAGATTTATGCACAATTTGTCTTACTTTATCTTTATTCTTGATATAAAATTTTGCACGAATTGTAAGATTCTCTCTTACTGTCAAAAGTGAATCTAGTATACTTTCTTGAAATACTACTCCAATTTTTTCTTTAATTTTATTATCCTCTACACCTAATTTATGCCCATCTATAATCACTTCTCCGCTATCATAACTCAATAACGTACAAAGAATATCAATTGTTGTAGATTTTCCAGCACCATTAGCTCCCAGTAATGCAAACAAATTCCCTTCCTCTACATAAAAATCAATCCCTTTCACAGCTTTAAAAGTATCATAGCTTTTTTGCAAATTAATTACTTCTATTATCTTATTCATACATTTCATCTACCTTCCTTAATTGATGATTTCAGAATACAATAAGTAATTTGTCCACACAATACAACTGGAAGTATGTAGTATAAATGAATATGTGAGTTGTAAAAAAACTAAAGTAAAATACATACCTAAAAATAAGATATTGTAAAAAACCTTTCCTAATACATCTTAATTTGTATGTATTATTTTTCTAAGCATTCTTACTCCCTGTTCAATTTCATCAAAATTAAGATGAGCATATCCTAGGACAACTTCATGGTCATATTCTGCTTTATTCTCAATTGCATATTGCTGTATAGGATAAACCCTGATATTTGCTTTATAAATTTGATTGATTAGTTTTTCAGTAAAAATAACATTATAAAAATGAACAACTATGTGAAGCCCAGCTACTTGCCCCTTTATTTTAAATTCATTTGTAAATTCAATATTCAAAATATCAATAAGATATTTACGCTTTCTATTATATAGCTTCTTCATTTTAAATATATGTTTTTCCAAACCTCCATTTTTAATAAATTCAGCTAGAACATACTGAGATATAGATTCTGTATGAACATCAGAATACATTTTTAAGGATTTATAGTCATCTATTATATCATCTGGTAACAACATAAATCCCATACGAATGGCTGGAGATAGTATTTTACTAAACGAACCTATATAAATTACTTTATTTGGATTAAGTTCATAGAGGGAACTAATTGGTTGACCTTCATATCTAAATTCACTGTCATAATCGTCTTCAACTATATAGCAATTATTCTCTACTGCATATTTAATAAGTTCTAGTCTTCTTTGAATTGGTAAAATACCACCTAATGGATATTGATGTGAAGGTGTTGTATATATAAAAGAAACATCCTTTATAGATTTTATTAGGTTAGTATTTATACCTTTATCATCCACTTGAATCCCAACAACTGAATATCCCACAGTAGAAATTACCTTTAACAATCCTTTGTGGATAGGATCCTCCACAATAACTTTTTGATTATTTTTATATAAAACTTGTGATATTAAAGATAGCCCTTGTGTTGAACCAGAAACAATCATAATATTTCGTGGACTACATCTAATTCCTCTAATACGAAATAAATATTGTGATATTTCTTCTCTTAATTTCCACACCCCTGCAGTACTATTATATCTAAAATCTAAGTGTGACAAATCATGTAGTATTTGTTTATATAACTTTGATAATTCTTTGCGTGGAAATAGCTTTAATTCTGGAATTCCAGAACAGAAATCTATATAATTATTTTGTTTATACTCATGTAAACTATCTCTAATTTCAGAAGTATAGTCTAACTTAAAGTCAATTTGATGGTCTAATATTACTTTGGCTATAGTTGTGCCATAGCCATGCCTTGTTTCCAAATATCCCTCTGCAATTAATTGATTATATGCATCTAACACTGTATTTCGTGATACAGAAAGTTCTTTTGCCAAAGTTCTAGATGAAGGTAGTTTTTGTTCAAAATTTAAGCTCCCGCTTAAAATCATGTCTTTTATCTCACAATAAATTTGTCTTGACAATGATATGCCACTATTTCTATTAATTGTAATCCACATTTTAATACCTCCAAAAGTGGTTCTATAAAATTACTATAAAAATGGAACTACAAAATCCATTTTTTACTTGCTAAGATTATACCATAAAACAAAAAATTAAAAGGAGTCTAAATTATGTTAGAAATATCAAGTAACACAAAGGAAATTTATCCCAATATTAAATTTGGAGTTATGATTGTAAATATGACCTATTCAACACCTAATGAAGAAAATTTTTTACTTCTTAAAAACTCTGAAATTGAAAATATTATTGCACAAAACCCTGAATACAATCGCAAAGAAAAAATTAAAACAGAGCCTCTTTCCAACTACATAAAGTATTATAAAAAATTTAAAAAAACTTATCCTGTATTACTTCAATTAGAATCCCTTTTACTAAAATCAAAAGGTATTCCAAATGTAAATCTGCCTATTCAAGCAATGTTTTTAGCAGAATTAAAAAATCTTCTTCTAACAGCAGGACATGACCTTGATAAGATAGAATTGCCTTTAAAAATAGATTTAGCAAATGAAAATGAACATTTTTATGGTATAGGAGAAAGAAAGCAAACTCTAACAAAAGACGATTTATTTTTATCAGATAACCTTGGTATACTATCTAGTATTCTTAATGGACCAGATAATCGTACACAAATTACAAAAAAAACTAAAAATATTCTATACTTTGTATATGCTCCTGATGGAATTTATGAAAAACAAATTTATAACCACCTAAGTGATATAAAGGATTATATTTTAAGCGGTTTTCCAGACTCGAAAATTGATTTAATTGATGTATTTTAATTAATATCAATATATTTTAGTTAATATCAATGTATTTTAGTTAATATAATGAAAATTTAAGCTTAGCAAATATTCAAAGTATTAGTGGGTATTCTAAGTAATCAAAATAGTGAAGTATACATCATTGTTCAACTAGATATATACTTCACTAAAATTAATTTTATATAAGTATTAACTTTTTTTAAAACTTTATTTAAAAAAATAACTCATTATATATCTCATATAGATAGTTTACTTTTATATCTAAAGAGTTTCATAAGAAACAATTTCATTTAAAGGAAGACGAGTTTTATCATGTCTATTTGGACTTTCTGGTGTTCCAACTTCGTATCCTATTAGTAATATATTTACTGGCTCAAGATTATCTGACAAATTAAATTCTTCTCTAATTACATCTGGATTGAAATAGCATACCCATACACTCGCTAATCCAAGTTCAGTTGCTTGTAACATCATGTGATCAGTAACTATACTTGTATCAATATCTGTAAGTTGTTTACCATCAAAAGGTCTTGTCCAAACTTTATCCTTATCCCCACATACGATAATTGCTAATGGTGCATCATATATATTCGCAGCCTTAGAAACTTTATTAAGACCTTCTTTTTCTTGTATTACAATTAATCTTTGAGGCTGACGATTCCCCCCTGTTGGAGCTACTCTAGCAACTTCTAAAATTTTCTCAAGTTTTTCTTTTTCAACCTTTTTATCCTGATAATTACGACAAGAATATCTTTTTTTTGCGATTTCAACAAAATTCATTTATTTCCCCCCTATCATTTTATTAGGCTAAGTTGATGATTTATTTAACCTATGCTATAATCTTATCACTATAATTATATATTACAATAATGTACTTTTTTGTAACATAGTACCAAAAAGGGTACTTCAAAATATATTGAGAGGTCTAAAAAAATGAAAAAATGTTCAAGTAATTACAGTTGTCCTATAGAAGCAACCCTTGCATTGATTGGTGGTAAATACAAGACACTTATTCTTTGGCATCTTAAAGATACCACATTAAGGTTTAATGAACTTAAAAAATTAATACCTAAAGCAACTGCTAAAATGCTAACTCAACAATTACGTGAATTAGAAACAGATGGCTTAATTGTAAGAGTTGTTTATCCTGTTGTACCTCCAAAAGTTGAATATTCATTATCTGATTTTGGAAAAAGCATTATTCCTATTTTAGATGTTATGTGTGATTGGGGTTCTGATTACTTAAATAATCTTTAATTTATTATAATTTAAATCCCATAGCTAATTTTACAACTTCCATATGTTCCTTAGATGTCAACATTTCTAAAAGCTTAAAAGCTACATGTGGTGCGGTTTCTGGACAATATGAAGTTATAATGTTTCTATCTACAACAATTGGCTCATTGACTACATTTACATCAAATTTACTTAACTGTTTTTGTCTTTGACCATCTTTTAAATGATATGTAGTAGCTTTACGATTTTTTAAAACACCACTTTTACCAACAGGTAAAGCTGCTACACAAATAGTAGCAATTATCTTCCCTTTTGCATCAAACTCTCTTATTAAGTCTAAAAAAGATATATCATATGCTTCGTCATAAAATCCAAACTCTTCAAATCCTCCAGGAATAGCTAATGCATCATAATCATCTACACATATTTCATCTATTGTTTTGTCAACTAATACTGGAACATTAAATGTGCTTACAACTTGCTTTTTAAATCCACCAGTTACTACATCTATATCGTAATCATAATCATTTCTAGCCCATCCCATAACATCTACAAATACACTAAATTCCATAGTTTCAAAACCTTTTGCTAAAAAAACTAAAACTTTCATATTGTATTTTCCTCCTAAAAATATGTAAGAAAGTAGGTATTAATATAATCAATATTTTAGTATATGCTTATCTAAAAAATATCTTTGATTGTATTAATTTCCTCTTTAATTGTTGATAAAACAATGGTTGTATTAGCTTTCTGGATTCCTCTAATTTTTTTCAAAGTTATTGATATAAATTCTTCAAGTTCATTTGTATCCTCTGCTAATACTTTTATTAAATAATCATATTCTCCTGAAATGTGATGACATTCTAATACAGTGTCATACTCCAACATAGTCTTCTTAAACTCTTCTATGCTTTTAGATAAATCTGTATTGATAAATACGAAAGCTAAAAGTTTATACTTTGTTTTTTCTCGATTGATTTGAATAGTATACTTTTGAATTATATTTGACTGTTCAATTTTCTTTATACGCTCTGAAACTGCTGGTATTGATAGATTAACTTGTCTACTTATTTCAGAAGTTGAGGCTCTACTGTTCTTTTTTAGAGAATTAATTATTTTTAAATCTATCTCGTCTATGTCTATTCACCTCCTTAATTATTTAATATGATTTTATCTAATAATTTAAAATAAGTAAATAATTTAAATTATTTCAATAAAATTTAATGAAATATAGTATTTATCATTAAATTTTCAAACTAATTAAATACAACATACATGACACACTTAAAATATTTAAACTAAATTAAAATTAGTATTTTTATTGTATATCAACTAAATTTTTCTAAGTGTAAAGCTAATACTCTTCGAATTATTATTTTATAGTAACAAACTTTTTTATTTTATAAAAAAAGTAATGATTATAATTTATATATTTATAAAATTACAATCATTACTTAGTATTAATAATATATGTATTTCTCTATATACATATATTATATGTATCCTTTTACATACCTTTAAATTTATCTACTTCTTTAAGAAATGTATCTTTTGGCATAGGCTTTGCATACAAATAACCTTGTGCATAGTAACAATCAATACTCATTAAAAATTCTGCTTGTTCTATCCTCTCAACACCCTCACAAATCACCTCTAATCCCAAGTCATTTGCCATCTCAACTACTTTACTAATAATCTTACCTACCTTACCTTTTCCTTCAGAATTATCTAAGAGAGATTTATCTATTTTAAGAATATCTACAGAAACTTGATTAAGAAGATGTAATGAAGAATATCCAGAACCAAAATCGTCAACAGAAATTAAAAAACCAAGTTCCTTAATCTCATTTATCATATCATTTGATATACTATCATTTTCAAATAGACTTTCAGTTATCTCAAGTTCAATGATGCTTTTAGGTATATCATATTTAGCAAGCAAACTTTGTAATCTATTTATATAATCTTTTTTCTGAAAATGTACTCTTGATTGATTCACAGAGATTGAAATGGGTTTAACTCCAGAACTTATCCAAAATCTTGTCAACTTACATACTTCTTCTAACACAAAAAAATCAACATCTATAATTCCACCACTCTTTTCAAGTATAGGTATAAATTCTCCTGGATTCATAAATCCAAGTTCTTTATGATTCCACCTAACAAGTGCTTCTGCACCAATAATGTTATTTGTTCTCATATCAAACTTAGGTTGATAATAAACCTGAAATTCATTATGTTCTAATGCATAATCTATCCTATCAACAATCTCTTTTTCTTTGTTAAGACTTTCTCTAAGAGATTCATCAAAATATATAATAGATGAATTACTTCTTTTTGCTTTTCTTCTAGCAATTTCAGCATAATCAATAGCCTTTGTAATAACAATGTCTTGCTCTTTGATAATATATACTCCAAAGTTTGCCTTTACTTTAATGCCAATCCCCTTAACTTCAAAGTATGAAATACTTTTACTTATATCAATAAGAGTTAATTCCAAATCTTCTTTTAAATCATAGGGTAGGAGCAAAAGGAAATGGTCTGCTTTTACATGAGCTATTAATGCCCTGTCTCCAATAACTCTATTCAAAACTGATGCAACTTCTTTTATAATCATATCTCCAGAATCTCTACCATAATTTTCATTTATGATAGCAAACTTAGATATATCAAAAGCAATTACTGTATAAAATTTTTCTCTATGCTTTTCTAGAATTCGTGGTGCTTGATCTTCAAATCCATTGTAATTCCAAACTCCATTCTCTACATCTTTAAATGCCAAATCAAAAATATGATTGGAATGTCTTTTGTTGATTGCAATAACATAAGAAAGTACTGCTATTATAACTAAAAAGAAACAAAAAGAAATTAAAACTGTTTGAACTGGATGCTGATGAATATACTGTGATAAACTAATTTTATAGTCTTGAAAAATTGTATGCTTTGCAATAATTTCTGAATACTCATCTTTATTAAGTGCATTTATTCTCTTATCCAAAATGGAATATAATGTTGGATTTATATTTTTTCCAACACCTAAAGATATATTAGTTTTATAATCATTAACTAGAATTGCTTTTAAATTATTATAATCTTTTTGTATATAGTCTTCAGCAGAATATGTATTTACAAATGCTGCATCTGCATCTCCACTTTTTACTGCATTTATAGCTTTTTCTTCAGATTTATATCTTTGAATATTGCTACCTTTATAGTGTTCTTTGATATACTCATCATTGAATGTATCGCTCTCAGCAACAGCTATATTATCAATTTTGGTATTTTTATAATTTTTAGTTATAATGCTATAGTTCAATGTCATATAAGGAGATGTAATCTTAATTCCATTCTGCTCTGACCACCCATAATCTGAATTAAAAAAACATATAACATCTGCCTTTCCCTCTTTTACCATATCAATCGATTCTTTATATGAATTAGCTTTTACATAATCTATACTTAATCCAAGCTCTTTTACAATTAAATCAAATATATCTGGTACAATACCTTTAAGTCTACCTGTATCTAAATATGATAATGGATATGAGTTTGGCATACTTACTACACGTATATGATTATTTTTTTTTAAGTAATTGCTTTCTTCCCTGGAAAGAATAAATGTATCTTTATTACTAGACTGATAGTACTTACTATATAAATTAAACTTATATGCTGGATTGTCCATCTCAATATCTTCTAAAGCTTCATTTACATCTTGTAACAGTTCAGTGTTACCTTTTTTTACAATACAATAAAATGGGGATGGAGCAAATTGCGCAATTACGCTTTCATTTTTGACTTTTCTCAAACTACTAGTTAATATAGCATCTACTTTTCCACTTTTTAATGCATTTTCCAATTCTTCCTGATTTTTAAAATATTTAAATGTGTAATTAAATCCTTTTTCATTTGCAAATTTCTTTAAATGTTCATTTCTACTATTTCCATAAAGTAGTCCAACCTTTATTCCATTAAAATTTTTATAATCATTTGGTGTATACTTTGAATTTCCACTTTTTACTGTAAGTCGTGCATAACTACTTCCCATAGGTACCTCTGAAAAATCAAATTTCTCAGCACGTTCTTTTGTATATTGTGCAGAAGTAAGTAAATCAATCTGTCCATTTTCTAACATAGTTTGACACTCTTCCCATGTACCAGATACATACTCATATGTCCAGCCAGTATACTTTGCAATCTCATGAAGATATTCATATCCATACCCATTTCTATTTCCATTTTTATCATAATCATGATATCCTTCAAAATCAAAAAAACCTACTTTTATAACACGTTTTTCTGTCTTTGCAAGTGATTGTATTGGAAAACACATAAATATCATACAATTAATTAAAAATACGATGAAAATCAGTCTCTTAATTGACACAAACTTTATCCCCCCTCATATAAAACCTTCCCTCAAATTATTTATAATCATTCTAATAATACATTACTTAGATTTATATCATACATAAACTTATCATTATACTTAATACTTAAAAAAATATATGTTTATCTAAGAATAAATAAACATATATTTTTAGTGATTACTCTAAAAGTATAACTTTATATAGTAATTATATATTTTTATTTATTATAATTATATAAATATCTTAGCATACCATTAAAAGTTCAACAATACTACACCTTTGATTTTATAAGTCGCAATATTTTATGAATATATTCTGCTAGGGAAAAATATGTAATTTATAGCAAGTAATAGAAAATATTAACTGTACTTAGTTTTTTTCAAGCTATTGACAAATATTTTTTTATAGCTTACAATTTTAGAGAAATTAAATATTTCGGTAGGTGAGGCTACCATAGGGATACGGGTTGCTGCCGCAAAATAGTGGAGACACTATGAGAAGGTCAACAGTTTATGTCGATTCCAAGGCATAATCTAACGCAATTTCATCGCCCTATGAAGTTAAAGCTTGAACGATGAATGAAACAGTTTGTACTGTTTTATAAATATACTTAGGTTTTTATACCTTGGTTATTTTTATATGGATTTAAATCCCTTGTCATTGTTCTTGCTTTGACAAGGGATTTTTTAATACCTATTTGTCTATTATAGGTTTATATATTTTGAATTTAGGAGGTGGAGAAAATGGACGTAGGAAGTAGTAGTAGCATAAGCCCTGTCGGGCGAAGTAGTCACTTATTTGAAGAATACATGTACTATTTTGTACGTCTTATTTCTTCTACCTGTTTTTAATAAATATAAAATAAGCGATGTGTTTTCGTCACAGGCTTATGTCTTTACTTCCTTTTTTCTGTACAAAACAGATAATTATTAAGGAGGATTTAGACATGATAAAAAAATTAAATAAAAAATTTATTACAAGAACTTTATCTAGTTCAACTTCAAAGGAACGTTTAATTGATTCAGCTACAATGAGCGCCTGTATTTTATTAAACGAATATGAAAATTCTTATAATGGCTATTGTGAAAAAATGGTTAATAAAATGCAAGATAAGTACGGCAAAAATGAAATCACTCAAAAAAAAGGTGATTCTTTTATAAAAAAACTTATAAAATCTTTTATAAATCCCTTTACTATTGTACTTCTTACTTTAGCTATAATTTCCTTTATTACAGATGTTATTTTAGCAAAACCTGATGATAAAAATGCAACTACAGTTATTATAGTCTTAACAATGGTAACTATAAGTGGTCTATTGCAATTTATTCAAGAATCTCGCTCTGGAAAAGCAGCTCAAGCTCTAAGTGAAATGGTAAATACTACTATATCAGTTATGCGTAATTCTAAAGAATTAGTGGAAATACCACTAAGAGAAGTTGTAGTTGGAGATATTATCCATCTTACTGCTGGTGATATGGTTCCAGCTGATGTACGTATATTACAATCTAAAGATTTATTTGTTAGTCAGTCTTCTATTACAGGAGAAAGTGAACCAATAGAAAAGTTTTATAATACTAAAAAAAGTACTTCAAATAATGTTCTTGATTTAGACAACCTTGCATTTATGGGTAGTAATGTAATCAGTGGCTCAGCTATAGCTATTGTCATTGCAGTAGGTGATTGTACTATATTTGGTTCTATTGCTCAACAAATAACAAATAAAAAAACTATAACAAGTTTTGAAAAGGGTGTTAATTCAGTTTCATGGTTACTTATAAGATTTATGTTTGTCATGGTTCCAATTGTTCTCTTTGTAAATGGCTTTACAAAAGGTGATTGGACAGAAGCATTTTTGTTTGCACTTTCAGTAGCAGTTGGACTTACACCAGAAATGTTACCAATGTTAGTATCTGCAAACCTTGCAAAAGGAGCAGTTGCTATGTCACAGAAAAAGGTTATTGTTAAAAACTTAAGTTCTATCCAAAACTTTGGCGCTATGGATATACTTTGCACTGACAAAACAGGAACTTTGACTCAAGATAAAGTAATCTTAGAATATTCTCTTGATATTCATGGCAAGGAAGATAGACGAGTTCTTCGTCATGCATTTTTAAATAGTTACCATCAAACAGGTCTTAAGAACCTTATGGATATAGCTATTATCAACCATGCAAATGAAAATGGTATGCAAGAACTTTGGAAAAACTACACAAAAATTGATGAAATCCCATTCGATTTCAATAGAAGAAGAATGAGTGTAGTTGTTAAAAATAAACTAGGAAAAACTCAGCTTATTACAAAAGGTGCTATTGAAGAAATGCTATCAATTTGTACTCATGTTGAATATAAAGGTGATATTCAGTTAATCACTAATGAAATACGTAAGGAAATTCTTACAACTGTTTCTAAGTATAATGATGAGGGGATGAGAGTTTTAGGCATTGCCCAAAAAAACAACCCTTCACCTATAGATTCTTTTTCAGTTTCTGACGAAAGTAACATGGTTTTAATAGGTTATCTTGCATTTTTAGACCCTCCAAAAAAAAGTACAGCTAATGCTATAAAAGCATTACTTGAAAATGGAGTTGATGTAAAAGTCCTAACTGGTGATAATGATGCAGTAACAAAATGTATTTGTAAACAAGTAGGCATTAAAGTTAAAAATATCCTACTTGGTTCAGATATAGAAGACATGAGTGATACTAAACTTGATGAAATGGTGAAATGTACAAGTATATTTGCAAAACTTTCTCCAGAGCAAAAATCTCGTATAGTCGCATCTCTTCGTAGAAATGGTCATACGGTTGGTTTTATGGGTGATGGTATAAATGATGCTGCTGCTATGAAAGAATCTGATGTTGGAATATCTGTTGATACAGCTGTTGATATTGCTAAGGAATGTGCAAATATTATACTGCTTGAAAAAGACCTTATGGTATTAGAAGAAGGTGTTATTGAAGGAAGAAAAACATATGCAAATATTATAAAGTATATAAAAGTGACAGCAAGTTCTAATTTTGGCAATATGTTTTCTGTATTAATAGCAAGTGCATTTCTACCATTTTTACCAATGTTACCAATTCAAATTTTAGTGCTAAACTTAATCTATGATATCTCATGTATAACTATTCCATGGGATAATGTAGATGATGATTATCTAAAAATCCCAAGAAAATGGGACTCATCATCTATAAGTAAATTTATGACTTGGATTGGTCCAACTAGTTCAATATTTGATATTACAACATATATATTAATGTATTTTTTCATATGTCCAAGAGTATTTGGCGGAAGTTTTCATAGCTTAGATACTACAAGTCAACTTGGTTTTATATCTCTATTTCATGCAGGATGGTTTGTAGAATCTTTATGGTCTCAAACATTGGTTATTCATATGATAAGAACTCCACACATTCCATTTGTTAAAAGTAGAGCTTCATGGAGACTAACGCTCTTAACAACAATAGGAATTACAATTGGAACTATTATACCTTATACATCATTTGGAAATGCTATTGGTATGATTCCACTGCCAAACATCTATTTTATAGGGTTAATTTTTACTATCTTATCTTATATGGTATTGGTAACTATGTTAAAAAAAATCTTTATAAAAAAATATGGAGAATTGCTATAATTTAAATATTTATATATTATACAGATATAAATATTTTAAAATATATTCAAATAAAAGAAGCTATTTACTTTTTTAAAATCTTGTAAGTAGCTTCTATTTTATTGTAATTAATTCATATCCTTTATTTTTATAATATAACTTAAACTTATTGTATTATAAAAGTTCTCGTGTAAAAATATCTTTTATATTGACTATAATTAGGTATTATGATAACATGATTTAAGCTATAATTAGTGATATATGTATTAAATTAAATGAAAAAAATCAAAAGTACAATAGTGCAATTTAAATATAAATGAATTAGAATTAATATTGAGATTAGGATGTGAATAATTATGATTTATATAAAATTAGTTAAACTTGTTAGAAAACTTAACTCTACACAAATGTATATGATGAAGCGTTGTGTAGAGGTTAATCTGGAAGCTTAAAGCTTCTATCTTCATCGGCAAATATAGGTTTAGTGTAGTTTTTTAGCTATGCTTATTTAAATTTACCTATTTGCCGATAGATATATAGATTTTATGGCCATAGATAGCAATGCTTATCTATGGCCTTTTGTTTTTCCAAAAGCAGAGGTCGGCATTTTATAATGCTATTCCTCTGCTTTTTTATTTTCATAAAATTTTTATAGTAAAAAAGGAGTTTGAATTATGAGTTTATTAAAAGTAAATAATTTATCACAATGTTTTATGGATAAATCACTGTACGAAAAAGCTGACTTTGATTTATTTAAAGGCGAACATATAGGTGTGGTCGGCCAAAATGGTGTAGGTAAAAGCACCTTAATTAAAATTTTATTAGGAGAAGTTATCCCAGATACAGGAGAGATTAAGTGGCAACCTAATATCAAAATAGGTCATTTGGACCAATATGCAGATATTAATAGAGATACAACAATATCATTGTATTTACACACTGCATTTGAAGACCTCTATAAAATAGAGAAAGAAATGAATTTGCTATATCAAGAAAGTTCTATATCTGGAAATGAGCAACAACTTATTAAGGCATCAACTTATCAAGAGCAATTAATAGCAAGTGATTTCTACTCTATAGACAATGAAATAAATAAGGTAGCAAATGGTCTTGGACTAGATTCAATAGGAATGAATCGTATTATTGGGGAACTTAGTGGAGGTCAAAGAGCAAAAGTAATTATGGCAAAATTACTACTTTCTAATTATGAAGTTTTATTATTAGATGAACCAACAAATTTTTTAGACAAAGAGCATGTTGAATGGCTTGCCAATTATCTAAATACATTTAGAGGTGCATTTATTGTAGTCTCCCATGATTTCGACTTTCTAGAAAAAATTTCCACAGGTATTCTCGATATAGAATTTGGAATGATTAAAAAGTATCATGGAAAATACTCAGAATTTCTTAAACAAAAATCACACTTAAGAGAGGATTATATTAGAAAATATCAAGCACAACAAAAGAAAATAGAAAAAGAAGAAACATTTATACGTAAAAATAAGGCTGGTGTAAATTCAAAAATTGCAAGAGGAAGACAAAAACAATTGGATAGAATAGAAAAAATAGCTCCTCCTAACTTTACAGGAAAACCATGTATCCAATTTGCAGAAATTGAAATATCTGTGCAAAACGCACTCACAGTAACTAATCTTGAAGTTGGATACTATTATCCATTACTACCAAAATTAAATTTTTCTGTTAATGCAGGTCAAAAAGTAGTTATAACTGGATTTAATGGAATTGGTAAATCCACTTTGTTAAAAACATTGGTTAAAGATATCCCTTGTATTTCTGGAAGCTTCCTCTTTTCAGACCAGATAAAAATTGGTTATTATGAGCAGGATTTAAAATGGGAAAATCCTACTAAAACACCACTTCAAATAATGGCAGATATATATCCAAAATTAAGCACAAAGGAAATCAGACGCTCTTTAGCCAAGTGTGGTGTAAAAGAAGAACATGTTTCAAGAAGTGTTTCCACACTAAGTGGTGGTGAACAGTCTAAGGTTAAATTATGTTGTATGATGTTGTCACCTTGTAATTTCTTGATTTTAGATGAACCAACTAACCACTTTGATGCAGAAACAAAAGACGCTTTACAAAATGCTTTGAAACAATTTAAGGGAAGTATTATTTTAGTTTCTCACGAAGAAAAGTTTTATAAAGGTTGGATTGACAAGGTATTTAATTTGAAATCGTAAATATTTTACTAAAATATAAGCATATTAATAGGCACTCATAAATGAGTGCCTAAAAAACAACTACTAAAATTCAGCCTAATCAACTCTATTCACAAGCTTATATCCAAGCCCTTTGACTGTTATAAGTATTTTAGGATTTGAAGGATTATCTTCAATCTTTTCTCTTAGATGTCTTATATGTACCATAATTGTATTGTCGCATATACTACTATATACACCCCATACCTGTTCATAAAGACTTTCTTTTCCTATAATTTTATTTAAATTTTGAGCCATATAACTTAAAAGTTGATATTCTCTACCTGTTAACTCAATTTCATTTTCATCTTTATACACACGGCATCCTTCTGTATCAACTGTAATATTACCTAACCTAATTATTGAATTTTCTGATGATACAACACTTTGATATTGTTGTCTACGCAACTGAGCTTTGACTCTAAAAACAACTTCTCTTGGACTAAATGGCTTTGTTATATAATCATCTCCTCCACTACTAAGACCAAGTATTTTGTCAATATCATCATCTTTTGATGAAAGAAAGAGAATTGAACAATATGAAAACTCTCTAATTTTTTTGCACACTTCTATGCCATCTACATCAGGTAACATTATGTCGAGAATAACAACATCTGGACATTCTATCTTACACAAAGAAATCGCATCTAAGCCATTATAAGCTTTAACAATATTTTTAAAGCCATCCTTTATCAATACTTCCTCAATTAAATTTATTATATCTCTTTCATCATCAACAAGTAATATTTTCTTATCAAAGTATGTTTCCATAGTAAAATCACTCCTAATAAAGAGTTATTGTCTTTTATCTACTAACCCTCTAACTCTATGCGTTCTGCTTAAAGTATATTCAAATAATTAAACAAAATCAAGTACATATCAATTATAAATTAAATTATAGCTAATTGTAATCTTTCTCATATTAATTCAAACAATTAAATAAAGTTTGAACAGAATTATCAAGAATATTCCATCCTTTTAGAAATATTAATAAGATTATGTTGTTGCTATAATAACCTTATGAATTATATGTGTTATGCTAGCAAATTACATTTAGCATTTTCAACATATTGTTTACATATAGTCCATACTTTCTCTATTGTCTCTTTGTTATTGACATAAGGTGGATAAACATCTGTGCTTGTAATGCTTTTTATAAATGATATTGAGTCATTAGCCATTTCAACAATCTTTCCTTGGTGATTTATTAGTTTTCCAGTCATACCTGTATAAACATTAGAGGTGCAAATCGAAAAGTAAGCCTCTCCAATAATTTCTGATTTTGGTATAATAATGTTTTGTAAAAATGCAAGTACTTTCCAATACGAATTAAATTTCTTAATTGTTTCTTTACTCATTTTTGTTGCTGGAACCATAATTGCATTTACACTTATATTATAAGGCTTGTATTCTTGTTTCATCATACTTGTAACCATAAGTAAAGCTATTTTAGAATCTCCATAAATTTTATAAGAATTATATTCTTTATCTTCTACAGTTTCACCACTTAAAACTCCAAAATTAATTTTTCTTCTTTCATCAAAAAAATGCTTTATATTTGTACTACATACATTTAGAATTTTAGGATTTTTTGATTTAGCAAGCATATCCAATAATAAATTGGTCATAAGAACTGGCCCAAATAGATTGGTAGCAAATGTTAATTCTATACCATCAATACTTCGTTGAAAATTTTTTTCTCCATGTTTAAAATGTCCAGCATTATGGATTAAGATATCCAATACATTGTATTTTTTTTTATAGGTCTCACAAAAACTATAAATTGATTGTCTCGATGAAATATCTAGTTGAAGCAAATCCACATTAATATTTTTAGTTTTAGCTATAATTTCCTGACACACGGGTTCACTAATCTGAATATTACGACATGCCATTATAATCCTATAACCCTCTGATGCAAACTTAAATGCTGCTGCCTTTCCTATCCCTGAATTAGCTCCAGTTATTATTACAGTTCCTTTCATGTTAGCTACCCCCTTTTCCTTAATTCTGACTATTGTTTGGCCACTCATTAATTAATTTCTTCTTTAAATTTTCAAACCATGCTATTTCAAAATTTGTCCTATCAATTCCAAACTTTAAGGTCAATAACTCAAAATCAATTATATCTTGAATATCTCTTTGTATGTTGGAATGTTCAGTATCTTGTAAAAAGTGATTAAACTGTTCTTGGTTTTCTTCTAGATAGGTAATATACTGTAATTTTGCAACATTGATGTCTTGTATTTTGATATTCTCCAACTGCTCTCTTTCCTTTTTGAGGTCAACAATATAAGATTGAATTAGTGACAATCTTTTTTGCGTTGGAACAAATCCCATAAAAAATAATTTACTTAATTCCATATCCTTCACTTTACCTGCAACCATAGACGTCTCTACCCATTCTAAAAAACATGCTTTTCCTGCATCCGTTAATGCATAAAATTTCTTATTGACACTATTTTCAACAAACTCTTCATACACTATCATCTTCTTTTCAAGCAACTTTTTTATTGCTGCTTGAATACTTCCCATACTGTTGCTACACATAGAAGTGAAATTCATTTCTATGATACTTCTCAGTTCATAAATTGTCAGCTTCTTAAGCATAAGTAATCCTAAAATAATTTTGTCCATTTTATTTACTCTCCTTTTATATTACTAATAGTAACATTTCTAATAGATAAAATCAATCACTAAAAAAGTCAAAGTAACACCTTTAAAATCGCAGTAATAATCTTTTAAGAACTCTAGAAAATTAATTTTATATAGATTTTATAGCTTTAATAAGAAAACAGTAATAGTCTTAATGATAACACCTAGAATATTTTAAGATAAATAATTAAAGATTTGTATCATACTTCCACATGTGTAAGCTTTAATATTTTATATTATAAGAACAATATTCTGTTTATAATTGACTTTATCTAAATCGTATTATAAAATATAAACAGAACAATATTCTGTTTATTTGAATAAGATGCTAATTTTATGGCAAGAAAATCTGCTTTAGAAGGAGGAAAAAGAGAAGAAATACTAGATTCTGCTATTCAATTATTTTTAAAGTATGGGTATGAAATCATCTCTGTTAGCATGATATTAAATAAGGTTAATGGAGAAGTTGGAATGTTTTATCATTATTTTAGCTCTAAGCAAGAGCTATTTTACAAATCATTAGAGCATTTCACTATTTTACAAATTAGTTAATAATAAGGTCCAATAAAAATAAACAGCATACAGTTATTTCTGAATTTTTAGGTAGAACGTTAAAAGTTCCACCTCTTATATTTACAAAGTGAATATATAATAAAAACATTTTAAGGAGGTTTGATTATGAAAATTTTATTTATAAATTTACCTTTTTCTGGACACGTATACCCTACCCTTGGGTTAGTGGAAAAATTAGTGAATAGAGGTAATTCTGTAACATACTTACTAACTGAAGAATGGAAAGATAAAGTCTTAGAAGTGGGAGCTGATTTCCTTTATTATGAAGATAACGAAAAACTTTCTATTCAAATAAAAAATGTCTATCAAGCCTCTATAAAGGTAGCACATGAATTCGATTTAATTATTTATGAGCATTTTTTCTTTCTAGGAAAACATATAGCAGAGAGATTCAATAAACCTGTTATTAGGATTATTACTGCACCAGCTACTAATAAAGTTTTGATGAAAGAATTTATTAATTCGGGTGGCGTGTTAAGTGTATTTCGTTTTGAATGGGTATGTCGTAGATGGACTAAAAAAGTGTCAAAGGGAATTAAATTAAAGACTGATTCTTGGTTAAAAGAGATTACTGAAAATCCTCCAGAACTTAATCTTGTATATACTGTAAAAAAATTCCAACCATATGCAGAAGATTTTTCAGAAAATAAATTTAAGTTTCTGGGTACCTCTATTTATCAACGTAATAAAAAAAATGAATTTATATTGCCAAAATCAAAAAATAATTTGGTCTATATTTCTCTAGGTACAATTGTAAATAAAGCAATGTCATTTTACAAAAAATGTATCAATGCTTTTAAAGATGAAAATGTAACTGTCATTATATCTGTTGGTAATTCAATAAATATATCAGATTTAGGTAAGATACCAAATAATTTTTATATTTTCCCTTTTGTACCACAGCTTGAAATATTAGAAAAAGCAAGTGTTTTTATAACTCATGGTGGCTTAAATAGTGTTATGGAGTCTCTTTATTTTGGCGTTCCTATGGTGGTTATTCCGTTTATAAGTGACCAACCAACTAACGCACAGCAAATTGAACGCTTAAACTTAGGAAAAAAGATTTCTCACAAACACATTACAAGTGACATTCTTAAAAATTCTACCTTAGCTGTTCTTAATGATTCGACTATAGCTCAAAGTATATTGCTTATGCAAAAAGAAATTAGAAATGCAGGTGGTAATGAATTTGGTGCTGATTTGATTATTCAGTATATGGATAACAAAATGGTAAAAGAACATTAAAATCGTACTGTTGTTAGGAACAAACTTGTCAGTTAAGGAATGAATCCAAAGGAAAGAATACAATAAAAGCCCATAAATAAATGAAAAATCGTTACTTATGGGCTAAATGATGTACAGTCGAAAAAGATATATATTAATTATATTTATTATTGTATTTATATATAGTTATACTTATTCTTATATCTATATATAAAACTAACTGTTAAAAATAAGGTTAAAAACTCAGCAATTGGCACTGCTAACCATATTCCATCTATATTCAAGATATTTGGTAATGTCAATAAACCTATAGTTATAAAACCAAATGTACGTAAAAAAGATAATATTGCAGATATCTTTCCATTAGATAATGCTGTAAACATAGATGATGTAAACCTATACTGGTAATTAGTATTCCAATTATAGCTACAGATAATATAATCAAAGTAAAAATTTTCTTTGCTCCATCCATATCCATTCCCCATCTTGCAAGCTACAATAGCACTTCCTCCAGTAGCAAGCCTGGTTCCAAGTCCAACAATAATATTAATAATAGGACAGACAAGATTAATTGCAGATAAAGCATTTGTATCTACAAATCTAGATACAAATATAGTATCTACAATCGTATATAATCCCATAAAAATTATATATAATTATTTAAATAGAGTTTTAATATATCTTGCTATTATAATATCATATATGATAAGTATAATACCTTAATCTTTAATCTAATTATTTTTCATCTTTTAATCAATACTTACATAAATTTTAGTTTCTATTGTCTAGTATCATATGAAACAGGTTTATGAAATAAGTACTTCTATAATACTACTAATATCTATTTTTAACTCTTTAGATAATATATGTATTATTACTTCTTCAGTGGCTGAGATACTTGCTACAACACAAACTATACTTGCAAGTAAATTTGTATTCATAATATTATAAACTAAAGGTAAACAGAATAACATAAAACCAGATAATTTATTTCCATATGTATGTAATATAGCAAATGTGTTGTATTTACGAATCACTATAATTATTGATGTAATTCGAACAAGGACAATTATTAATATCCATAATACTATATATTTTGAAATATTTATCACTGGAAGCATAATAATAAACATTGATATTACTAAACATATATCAGCCATACTATCAAGCCTTGAGCCAAGCTTACTTTCTATATTCATTTTTCTAGCTATATATCCATCAAGAAAATCACTTACTCCACACATAATATAGACTGTAAAAAATAAAGAAGAAAACATATCTATTTTGAGCAAAGCTATTGATAAAATGATTCTAAGTATAGTAATAATATTTGCTATATTTTTCATTCCTTGTCACCTCTAAACTGAAAATTTATTAACTACTTGCACTTTTATAATGTTTCAGTCCTAATTTCCAAAACCTCCACATAAATACTGTAAATACAAATACAATACTAATTGAGTAGATTAATCCTTTTATTGTTAATGTCCCAGACAAAATTTGAGTTGGGATTGTTGACATAATTCCATATGGTAAAATCAAATAAAATAGTAGCTTAAAAATACCTTCATAAATTATACCTGGAATTTTCATATTCATTGGTAGTAAATTATCTTCCAATCTCATTATAGCAGAGGATGATATAACAAAAAATGGAATTGTCCGAAATATAATACACACATCATAAAAAAGCAATGTCATCAATAACACCATACATGTATATGCCAGTACCATAGCAAAAGTTATTTCTGAATTTAATCCAGATACTCCATATACAACTATAAGTATACTTGCCAAAATTAAAGGTGATGAACCGATATTAACATTCTCAAATGTCAATCTAAACAATGGGTCTATTGGCTTTGTAATATAATAATCTAATTCTCCTTCTTGAATTTTGCGTGGAATATCATAAATTCCAAAACAGAAAATGGTCATATTTATAGCATTTATTAATGAAAAAGTTCCTATAAATATTATCATCTCTCCACGCTGCCAACCTCCTATTGAATCTACATGAGAGTAAATGCCATTAAACATTAACAATTGTAATATAAATAATGAACTATCTACAAAAAATGCTCCAAAAAAATCAAATCTAAACACCATCATTTTCGATAATTTCATTTTTAGTAACATAAATATTATTTTAAATTTTTTTTTCATTATATCCCCACCCCATCAAATAGTGTTCTCATCTTCTTATAGACAATTTTATTTACTATAAAGAAGAATAAAACCCATAATGCTATAATAATCAGTCCTTGTACTGCATCATTACTATTTCTACCTATTAATAACATAGATGGTAAATAGGTTGTGTAATAAAATGGAAACAATTTCATAACATTTACTACAACTTCTGGCAAAAGAACAAGCGGTATCATTGTTCCTGTAACAAATTCAGTTATATTATCGATTATCATTCTAAAAAAACCAATCTCTAGAAATTTAAATGATAAAATTCCAATAAAGAAATGAAGCTGCATCATAAAAATAAGCCCTAAGAAAATCATCAAAATTGAAATTAAAATTTGTATTGGATTTGATGTAAAAGCAAAATCTATTTTAAATATAAAAATCCATACAAAAGCAGAAATCATATTAAATACTAAGTAAAAAAAGGTCATTCCAAAATTTTTAGCAAAAAAATAATTTTGTGCACCAATCGGAATAATCATGTATTTTGAAAATGTACCCAACTTTACACGATTGCATATCTCCTCACTTGTACTTCTTGACATATCAATACCTGATAAAAATGAACTTATTATATAATAAGACAACATTGAATTAAATGTAAAGCCAGAAACTATGTCATTTTCACCAAAAATTGCCTTCCACAAAATATAAGCAAATAAAATTTTTATAATAGTAAACATCATGTTAACTACTACATCAAACCTCCAAATAAGTTGTACTTTGAAATTAATTTTAGCTATTTCATAGTACTTTCTTATATTTTGTTTAAATCTATAAAACAATGATTGTCTTGAATATGCTTCATTATAGTTGTTCATAATACTCTTCACATCCTTCTTTGTATATTCGTTCTACAACATTCCCTATATCTTCTTCTTCAATTGTTACATCCTCAACATCATACTTATCAAAAATCCATTTAACAGTTTCATTACCTTTTTCTTTTGGTACAATTACTGATGTTTTATGTTTTGTTTGCTCAATAATCTTATAGTCTTTTGGAAATAAAATTTTAGTTTCATCAGTGAAGCTAACTGTTATTTTCTTATATTTTTGAAAATGATTAAATAATTCATCTGTAGAGCCATCATATATTTTATGACTATTTTCTATGACAATACTTCGACTACAAAGGCTCTTTATATCCTCCATATAATGAGAGGTAAGCATTATTGTAGTACCTTTTTTCTTATTTACTTCTTTCAGAAAATACCTAATTTGTTTTTGTGCCACTGCATCTAGACCTATTGTTGGTTCATCTAAAAATAAAATTTTAGGATTATGAAGAAGTGCTACAATAAGCTCCATTTTCATTCTTTCTCCTAAAGAAAGTGTTCTAACTTGAACATTTAGATAATCAGATACTTCAAACAACTCTATAAAATAATCCAAATTCTTTTTATACTCTTCATCAGATATATCATATAACTCTTTAAATAAAAGAAATGTATCTGCTGGCGTCAATTCAAAAAATAGCTGACTTTTTTGCCCCATAACAACAGCATATTGTTTTTTAAAGTTATTTTCTAACTTATTTGGATAATAACCCATGACAGAGATTTTTCCAGAAGATGGAGCAATAATTCCAGTCATCATCTTGACAAGAGTTGTTTTTCCAGCTCCATTTTTACCTATTAATCCAACAAATTCTCCTTCCTCTATTTTTAAATTAAGGGATGATATAGCTGTTTTTTCTGTATATTTTCTATTAAATAAAGATTTTATACTTCCCATAAATCCTGGTTCTTTCTCAAACCTCCTATAAGATTTAGTCAGTTCATTAAGTTCAATAATACTCATTTTTATTGCCTCCATATCTTGTATTTTCTACAAAAAAAGTCCACAGGTATTCATATCTGCCTTTTTATGTGGTATTATTTACCTACACAAAAACAGAAAACTCCTGTGGACTAGAAAATTTAATCTTTTCTATTTCAACATAATTATATTTAAAATAACACTATGGAAAATTAATAAAGGTGTAGCAGATTAAAGCCCACTACACCACAATTTAACAAAGTAATATATAATAATATTATTATTTGTTGTCATATGTTAGTTATCTATAAAGGCAGAACAAGACACAACAATTAAATGTATCAAAAATACACTTAAAAATTCTGATTAAACAGAATACCTATGCGTCTCCAACTATTTACTTGTTGGTTACCATTATATATAACTCCGACATCAAGCAAGACACTCCTTTACTAATATTATTGCTGATATTTTACCATAAAATTTTTTTATATTCAAGTATAATTTAAGATACTCATATATTTAAATTTATTTTATTTCTTTACAATTGAAATTAAATTTCATTAATTGCTTTAATCAAAATTTAAAAATACATTATTTACATTAGAGATGATTACCCTATGCTTCTTCTTATAAAGTACACTATTGTACAAATCAGATGCAATTTTTTTAATTCTATATTATAATATTGTCACAAGCATCCAAATAAATAGTACTAACTAAAAGAATTATAAACTACAAATCTTAAGGGGTTACTCTATGGAAAATAATACAATACAAGAACAATTATGTGATTTATCAAAGAAAATCTGGCACATTTATATTTTAAATCCAGACGAGGATGGCTTACAATTTATCATGTCTTTATTAGATGATAATTTTACATTGTTTGGAACAGGAAAACATGAATTCTATACATCATTAGAGAACTTCATTATAAATCTTGAAAAAGACCAAATAGAATCAGAAGAAATAAATTTTAAAATTATAGATGAGTGGTACTCATGTACTAAAGTTACAAATGAAACTTTTATAGTATATGGAACTCTATGGGTAATAGAAGAAGAGTACTTAGAAAGAGACATCTATGTAGAAATGGATACTCGATTTACTATGGTATATAAAGTTATAGATGGTAAAATCACACTGCTCCATATACACCATTCTATTCCAAACTTTGATCAGGTAAAAGATGAATACTATCCTAAAACAATAACTGAAAAAGCAAAAGAAGCTCTAGCTATGGCTAATGAATTTAAGTTGAAATCAGAAAAAGACCTTATGACTGGATTATATAATCGTCATTTTTTTGAAGTACATATAAAAGAAATGCTAGAAACTACTTCATGTGGGTATTTTTATATTTTTGATTTAGATAATTTTAAGCAAATAAATGATATATTTGGTCATATTAGAGGAGATGAAATATTAATACAATTTGCTAATGTTTTGACTAAAGTGTTTACCAATAATGCTATTATTGGAAGACTTGGAGGAGATGAATTTGCTGTATTTGAATATATCAATCAGTCTAAGGAAGATGTTGAAAATAAAGCAAAAAAAGTTGCAAAGTTATGTTCTGATATCAATTCTTGCTCTATAGGCATATCAAGACTAGAAAGCAACTTAGATACGTTTCAATCTTTATATAAACAATCTGATTATGCTCTATATTATACAAAGAGAAACAACAAAGGAAATTTTAGTTGGTTTTAAGATTAAATAATTTCAGATGCATGAAGGGGTGATAAGATTTGATTACCACCCTTTTCATTTGTATAATGTTTTATAATTTTTACTAAAATTGCCACCAAAATTACATTGTTTTGGCAATTCGGTGGCAATACAATATATTATTGATATATACTTCCTACAAATGTTACTATGCTTGATTATCTTAGCTACAGTTTCTACATATTTTAAGGATACCAAAATATACTTGTTGAATTTGGAACTCCAGTGTATTTCATAAAGAACCACCTATGAATGTAATTTTTTAGGCTCTTCTGCCTGCATTTTGTGAATTTAAATCTGCCTTCCACCATCAAATTTATAGCAATTCGCAACTCGCCTTCCGCTCTACAATCCCAATAAAAATTCATTTAAAAACTAAAAATAATAAAAATATTTTATCTGTAATTCGTTGCATTATTTTCTAACTACCCATTATCGTAACCTTTAGATAATTAATTTTAAGTTTTCTAAATTTTACAATTTCTATATACAACACATTATAGCTTCTTTTAATAGTAATTGGGTTATAAAAACCTTATTGTAATTACCTGCTTTTAAATAGTGTAACATAGCATTTATACTATATTAAACCAATAAACCACCTTCTGTCGTTTATTACTTAGAACATCTGTACATTCGATGCCAGCCAAATCTAGTTAGACTCTGAATGATACTATATAATTTCTGCATTTCTCATCATAGACATTAGCTATGATAAATTTTCCATAAACATTTACAATACTCTTATTTCTGTTGATTCTCCTCTCTTCCAATGCTATATAATATAGTTTGAAACAAAAAAGTATCTATTGACATTAAAATCGTTAAGTTTCTTTGCCCTCCCGAATCTCACAAATAGGTTTGACTGTTTCAATTTACTCAAGTCAATACCTTCACCTTAAATACCTAAAATTTCTTGTAAGCATTTATAGGCTAAATCAGGAGTGCTAATATCAAGCATCAAAAATATCTTTCCTTTTCTATTATATATTTTCTAAAATCTCTATTTTACATGCAATACTCTTTTCTTTACTATCTTTAATTGATTTCATCTCAGTTCACTCCATTTTATAATACCATTATTAATTGGAGTGTAAACAATTTTTATCACAGTTTTAACCAAATGATAGATTAATAAAACCCAATATAACCATGTGGAAACTGATAATAACACTTTGAACCTACACTATCTGTTTCATATACTCAAGGTTAGATTCAATTCTATGTTTTAGAAAAATATAATCATTCATATTATAGATTATATTTTGTTCTTTTAATTTTCATCCAAAATCATCTAGTCTTTGAATAACATCCAAAAGTTCTTTACCTCTATTACACTCCCCAATGCATACTGTATGGAAACAATATAATAAATTTTCGTTATACTTGTTTTCTTTTTTTTCTAGGACAAAAAACAATAATTAAAATCCTGCTGTGAATATCTCACATGCTCCTGAAATATATCTGTAGATTTAGTTAATTGATACACAACTCCTAAATATTCCTACCTTTCAAAATAATCAGTACTATGGTTGTGATAGTAAACATTCTTTGCAAATATTGTCTTTATTTTCTACTGAAAAAGTCAGTATCAGAAACAGTATGCTGTCTCCTAAAATTTTATTAGTCATCCTTTTTAAAATATAAAATTTTAATTATCATATTTAATTTTTGATTCATTTCTTATTAATCAAGGTAATACTTGATTTATAGTTATATTGATAGAATTAGAAAAATCATACATCCTTTTTATATACCCAATTATATTTTGGAAAATAAAATATCTGGTTATTTATATTTTTTATTGAGAAATCACATGAGCATTTTCAAATGTAATCCATCTTCTTAAATTCATCTATATACTGTGACTTATAAAGCTGGAGTTTTTGTTCAAATGATGAGACTACAAAACAGTTTTTTTAATTTTCTCTGATTTTTATTATCAAAAAAACAACAAACACAAGACATTCTAACCTCATACTTCGTGTATCATTAAATAGATTTTTAAAACTACATTAATTATAACTGTACTTATCATAATCTTTAAGCGACTATTTATAGAAATTATTACGTTTACAGAATAAATCGATTAAAGCTATTAATGTATCTCTCAAAACAATATTTGACCAATCACATATGGACTAAGAATAAGTATAATATTTCCTTCTACTATGTATAAAAAACCCTTCAAATACTTTCTATTTAAAATTTCATGTATCCCAAATAAACATAAGGGAATACATGAATTATCTCTATCCCTCGCAAATATAAATAAACTAAGAAAAGCAAACATATAAAAATCAATTTTACTTATATTTCTTGTTCTAAAGGAGTCAATTATATGTAACCAGAAATTATTTATCTTTGATGTGAATTTACTTTTTTCACCTAATTCTGAAGAAATCGCACACCATATAGAAACAAACAAGCATGATACTGCCTTTATAAATAAAATTACCATTGTGTTATTAGAGGCATCATATTTTCCAATTAATATTTTAAATATTGTGACTGACATTATTATTAGAAGCAGAATAAAGAAAACTATTACTGAAATTGCTTTTCATTCTGCATAGTTGTATTTTTTTGCAATAACACAATCAAGAAGACAATAAGCATTATAATATCCACTGATATTATGGTAAAATTTAACTTTCTAATCCCTAAAATAACATTATCTGATATAATTACTGCGTAAACAATAATAAATTTAACTATGTCAATTAATATCTCTCTTCTTTCCACTTTCTTTTTGTCTTTGAATTGCACAAATCTACCTTTCATAAGCATAGATATAAAAGATGTTAAAATGGAACTATTAATATTATAAGTTCCATAGATTCCCTCAGTTTATATCTAGAATTATTTTTACATTTCTATTTATCGATTTGAAACGCTATCCTTTTCACTCTATGACATTTTTGAAGTAACAAACACTTCTCAGATATTCAGATTTCAGAATTTCAAATATAATTTAAAGATAAATTCAATAAAAATTAAATTTATCCTAAAATCAGTTTACTTAGTATATTGATAGCTTTATCCTTTCTATGTTGAGGAACTTCATTACCAAGATAAGACGCTCGAATACATAAATCGTCGACATACTTATCTACTGTTTTAAGTGATTGAGATAAGATTCTTTCAAACTGCTGAGCAATGTTATGTTGTACTTCAAAATCAAGTGATGATAATAGCTCTTGGTAATTAAATTCACTAAATTTGATAAGCAAAAATTTTAATACTCCATCATTTCCTCTCCATTCATGTTTACTAATATATTCCATCATGTTTTTTATATTTATGAAATCATTTACAATCATGAGCATTTCAAAATTACTATTTAATATCAATTTATCAATTCCTATTTTATATTTTTGACAATCAAAGATATCGTATAATACCTTAATAAAGTACTCTTCTTTCATTACACCTCTTATTTTTGAGATTTCATTAATAAATTGAATCCTTATTTCATCATTTAGAAAGTTTATATCTTCTAATATTCTATAATAAAAACATCCATCTTTAAAAATATATTTAAATGATATAAAAGTCGCTAAACTCAAATATCTTCTTTCAGAACATGCCTTTACTATATTCTCATTTATTGGAGAATTTATATTGTGAAAAATCCAATTAATTAAATCATAAGAAATTTTATGACCTATATTGACATTTGCTATGGCTTCAGCAACAAAATCCACATTCTGTTTTCCAAGAATGTTATCTTCATAATGTCTAGATGAAATTAGGTTTTTAAAAAAGACTATTTCTTCCCTCCATTTTGAATAATCTGATCCTGTATATAGAATACGATAAGTAATAAAAAACATAATATATTTTTCTTCCATGAACTCACCTAATTTATTTATAAAACTTCGGTTAAGTTCATTATTCTCCAACTCAATAAAGTAATGTAACAGTTTATACTTGAGTAATCTTTTTAATTCTTCTCTAAAATTTATATAAGTCCTACATGTATCCTCTCCCTGTATTTGATTAAAATTCCTCTTTTCTTGTTTGCAAATTTTAATATCTAATGTATCCGCGATTTTTCTACTATCCATTTGCAAGATTATTTCTTTTTTCTTATTGAAAACTTTTATTATAAACTTACAATATTGTTCAATTATTTTTTCTCGCAATAATTCTGTACAATAATAATCACTACTTTTGAACAAATGATCTAGCATCTTCATCATTTGAAGGTTACGAACTGAGTTGCATAATGAAATAATATCTTCTTGAGAAAAAATGGCTTTCCAAATTGCTGTAGGAAGATCTAAAAAATTAATTTCACCTAATAATGTATTGTCAGTTTTATAAACTCTCTCAAACATGGATGAAAATTTCTCTTTATCATCACCAGATTCTTTTTTTATGAAATTGAACATAAAATCTTCTTGTTTTATATATATTTTTAGTAACTCTTCAAATTGTAGCTTAAGCTCACTTTTCTCATACTGATTCCAAAAATTCGAATTTATTAATCGTAAACTTACTAATTTATAATATGAGTTTTCCTTCTCTACCCTTTTGAAAATTTTCTTTAATGGAAGCAAAATCTTTTTATCTTTGCTTTCCCCAACCCATTGATACCATGAATATACATGGCATAATACTGAATATACCATTTCTTCCCTTTGTGATTTTTCTATATTTGATAAATCCACAAATAATATTTCTATAAAATCAAGATTCTTTGATTTTATTGTTTCGTTAAATACAAACTGATACTCTTTTAAAATAGTTATTTTAATTTGCCTATTTATCCTATCTCTATCCTCTTGAACATAAAATAGCACATTACTAATCATTAATCCCTTTATAAATAAAACAATAAATTCCATTATAATGATTGTTATAGAAACATAAAAAAGTGACTCAGCATAACCATTATATTTACTCAGTAAAAATATTTTCTTGAAATTTAAAATTGAATAAACAGATAAATATAAGAGTAACATCCTAAATAATTCCGAATTGAACATCCTATATTCAATGCTGTCCATAATAATTAATTTTGTTTTACTTTTTCCCCAATAAAGATCCCGATTATTCGCTGATGAATAACTAATTAAGAATTGTATAAATGAAATAAATATTCCATACATAGTATAAATAGCTACAGTTAAAACTATTGGATCGCAATTTAAAGGAATTCGCATAAACTGCGTTTTTTCTTGAAGAACAGTAAATATGAACAGTAAAATCATCGCTATATATTTAATGAGAAAAGTTATTAGACTACTCATTGTAGGATATTTGATTTCAAATTCTCTTTCTCTAAATCTAAACCTTATTCTCTTCATTTTTTTATCTATCAAAATAAAAAGTAAATATATAACTATAGTACATATAAAAATAATTAGTATATTATCCATTTAGTCCCCCTTACTACATATATATTACTGCTTACTACAAATCTGCTTATAATGCATTTTCTCAACTAGATTTCTTTACATTTTAATTAATATTAAGTATCACCATAATTCTCCAAGAACATATCTTGAATTCTCCTAAATAACTCTAGATAAATTGTGATTTTTTAAGTTTGAAATACCTATTATTGTTTGATTCAAATTTTCATATATTTCATGACAATGATTTATAGCTCTAATAAATGGTGCGTCTGTTTCAACAAGTAATTTATATTCTGGTATCTTCTGAATCACTCTTTTTCCTCCTACTATAGTAATTATTTTGCTATTGGAACCCCCAACTCTATAACTTGTCTTAAAGGCATATTTTTCACATTTTAAGAACTTCTTTAATGCATACAATCTAAATGTATATTCCTTTGGCAATTCACCATTCATTTCATAAAATGATATATATGAAAAATCCATTCTTATTTCGGTATTATAATCTATATTTTCTGATTCCTTAATTTTCCCTCTTTTTAATAATAATTCTGCTATACTAATCCTATATTTTAAGTCCATTACATGTATTTTTTCTTTTTTTCTATATAATTAGTAAGATTTTCGCCTAAAATCCAAATTTCATTGTTTATAGAATAATTTAATTCTTCAAATGCAATTGCACATCCTGCAAACATATCTATATCATCATAGAGGCTAATTATAGATTTAACTTTCTCTATATCTCCTTGCAAAAGTAAACTATAAGTGATATCAAAATTCTTAAATAGGATATGGACTCTAATCATGCATCCAATTCACTAATCATATCCATTGCCATGTATATGCCTAATCGTGATACATGTAGTCTATCAACTATATGTTAAAAGTTTCTATTATTCTTTTCTTCTTTTGAATATTATTTTATTGTTACAGAAGATGTAGCAAAAATTAATCTGTTCGCTCAGTATATTTAATTAATGAATTTGAATATATTTGTAATGTTAATTCATTTAATGAACTAAACTTTGATTTTCTCGAAATATATCTGGATATGATACTTTCAAATCCTAATTTTTAGCTAGTTCAATATTATCTAATATAATTTTTTTCACTCCAGCATCAGTAGCTCTACATTTAGTTAATAAATACAAAAGTTTATGTGCATCTAACTTATAATTATTATTATAAATATCATCAATTGAGAAAGCACTTTTAATTCATTTTGATATAATTTCGTTTTTTCATCTTCGATTAATGAAATATTAATATTGTTTATAGTATAAATTGAATCCAAAATTTCATTTAGTTTTTGAGTCTTCTCTAGAAAAATATGAAAATATTTAATAGAATAATCATAATCAAATCACTTATTATAAAGAGTTCCAGCAATTTTTGTTATTGCTAACTCACTATTTTTAATTGTTGTTTTTAAATAATTTTCAAAGTCTTTATCTCTAAAGGTTATAATCCCATTTCCTAAATAAATACTAATCAAATATTCAAAGCATGCACTTTCCAATTTTTCAATATTATAATCAGTAGAACTTGTAATAATATCAACTGGAATTGGTCTTTGCAATTCAACTAATGATCTACACAACTCTTCAAAATATATTATCTCTGAAGTTATTCTAGTATCTATCTTTTTTATTGATTTTTTGAATATCCCATTCAAGTCTTTTCCATTTGGGTTGAGATATTGCAACACTTCCTCAATAGTATAAGATATCTTAGAAAAAACATAGTATTGAACCTTTGTATTTTTACTGGTAAGTTTTTTTACTTCTTCACATTTAGAACCTGATACATTTTCATAAAACATATCAATGTAATTACGTTGCTCTTCCTTATTAAATCCTTCTAACTTAATCATAGTTGTTCCATAAGGTAATTCAAAATTTTCTAATCGTTCTGTTCTTGATATAACTAAAATTGAAATATTTTATTGTAAAGTAATTTTCAAGAGTTTGTCTGCAAAACAAGTATCTCCTAATACTTATGATACTGAATAACTATTGTCAACCGCATCTAATACTAATAATATAGCTGCTGCTTTATTAATTACTTTTACATAATTAGATGCTTGTTTAAGTATAATAAAAAAATTTCTTAAATAGTCACTTTCATCTAAATTAGTTTTAACAAGAAATGGCGTGTAATAATTTTAATGCTAATTCATTTCTTAACTGTACTATAGCATTTTTGTATGTATGAATATAATCCACCACCAAGACAATCATATAATAATACTAATGAGCCAATTGGCAATTCACTTCTAAATCATACACTACTGTAGCCTTACCTATTCCGCCAGTTGCATGTAAACAAATATATTGATTTCTACTAATAATTATTTCTCTGACAATATCATCACTAATATTTCTCTTAATATGTTTTTGTGGTTTTATTACTTGTGAATTATAAGGAAACAAACCATTTGAAATTGTATTAAAGAAATTTGCCATAGTATTTTTGTCAATTGACACTGTATCATTTTCCTCTGGAGACATTTATTTTTTATAAATTGCATTAGCTTATCATAATTATTTTTCAAATTTAACACTCCCAATCTAACCAAAGAACTAATTACCTCTGATTCATGTATATCTCTTATGTCACTTCCACATTCAATCAAATCAATACATTTTAAAAAATCTACAAATTCTATGGTACTCAACTTTGACTTTTTGTAAAATGACTTTAAATACTCATGATTTTCTTTAGGTAGTGCATGCTTTAAACTGAGATAATTTTTACAATCATTATTTTCAATTTCTTCATCACAATTATCTATAAGCTTTTTAAAGTTCTCTTCTATAGTTCTATTGATTACTAATTTTAGCCTTAATTTTTCTATATCTTTAGGATACTTTTTTTAAAATCTTTATATATCTGTGCTAGTCATTGAATAATTGAATTAGCTTTTCTTGAATTTGTAGATACTGATAAAGACGAAAGTATCCAAGGTAAATCACCATGTGAAATACTATATTTTAATTGAGAAAAAATCACTCTACTTGCATCTTCATATTTTTTCCTTCAAAATACTCAGCAACATCTATTGATAATAATGACTTTTCATCATCTTCAATACTTGTTCCTTCTACATAGAATGCTTCCAGCTCTGTACCAGGTTCTAACAATTGAAGTGATTTTTTAGCAGACCAAATGAAATGAAAATTATCTCCTTTATTTGACTCCCTTGCTTCTGTTGCTTCCTTCATAGTAAATTAACCTCTCTCATCTCACAATATTTTAATAAATTATTATATTTTTCAAAACTTACTTTATATATCTATAATAAGTTCTAATTTTAATATTCTACAAAATTCTAAGTATTCCTCTTCATTTCCCACAAGTATACCAAAATTCATTTGTATTTCTTCATATTATATAAATATCAATTAAATAGAATGATTTTATTTCTTTTTTTAATAAAGATAAAAGTTTCTTATTTTTTTGTTGTATACTAACTACTTTCCCCCTGATTGTTTACACAAAATAGGTGCTCATTTCTGAACGTCCAGACATAAAAAAAAGATACTGTTTTCACAGTATCTCATAACTTTTAATTTTATTCTATCTTAACCCTCCATATCGATAACCACAGAAACATTAATATATTTTTTCAACTGTTCATTACCAATTTTATCATCTTCATTTTTAAAAACAAAATGGTTCAAGAAATGCCTAAAATTAAAGCTTTCTACATAGTTTTTCTTTGTATCAAAACCACATTTTCCACATGCTTATCATTGTCCAAACCTATTCATCAAAACAGTAAGTCTAATTAATCATAATTACCTAAGCTCACTTTCCCATTATATAGTTATAATTTAATCTATCTATAAAGTTAATATCTTTTTCTTCTTCAAAACTCAACGCGGTTATATCTAAATGGTATCTACTGATTTTCTCTAAAAATTCACTTATTTGAATTTCCTTTTCCACTAGATTAGATGAAAAAGTTGAATATAACAGTAAAAGATCAATATCATTCGAAAATTTACTCGGGTTCAAAATAGATCCAAAAATATAAACCTCATCAAATTCATCAAACAACATAATGTTATCTATTATTATATTGATAATAATATTATTATTTGATTTTATTGACATATCTGTAAAAATCCTCAATTGTAAGCAAAGTAACTCCAAATGTATTCGCTAAATCATAGGCCTCTTGTGAAATACAGAACTGCCCATTCCAATTATGTAAATTTACAATTACAGAGTTTGGTTCAGGAGACATTTTGGTCAGAAAGACCTTGCTCAAACAATATTCATAAACAAAAAATATACTTACACCATTTACAATAATTTCTCTTAGCATAGTTGGATCTTTATAGATAAAATTAATGTTTCTAGATTTCAGATATTTCAAAGCAAAATTTAAGCTTTCTAATCTAACACCTGTTTTTATAAAACACTTGTTATCAAAATATAATTGTCTTAACCTAGGTGTATCCGTCAAAACTACTTTATCATCATCCTTCAATAAAATGTATGGTTCATCTATTCCTAATAAAATTTCCTCTATTCTATTCTGTTTTTGCATAATTTTTAAAAAACCTTCCAATGACTCAGTAGACGGCATAAGATGTTCTTTTACAGGTACAATCCCAAATATTGAATTAATCTTTTCTGGAAAAAGTACTGCTCTATTTTTTTCTTCGTCCAATCGAGTACATATAAATTCATTAATATGAGTAATGAATTTACGAACCACTTCTAAATTAGAATACCCTTTCTCTGAATGGTTTTGAAATAGGTTCATATTATTTTCAAGTAATAACTTTAATTTTTCATTACTTGATAATGCTTGAGGTTCAAATTTATCCCATAATGCTTTTTTATCTCCTAAAAAATAATTCTCATAAATATACTTGTTTTCATTCAATAAAGGACTAACTACCTTTTTAAGTTCTTCAAAGGAACCATACTTAGTAGAGAAAAAAGACTCTAGTTGCTTTCTTCTATTTTCTTTCCACTTTTTTACGGTTTCTTCACTTAATGAATTAATCTTGTCAAACTTCTTATGGCAATTAGGGCATAAAATAATTAAATTTTCGTACGAATTATCTTCTGTTTCAAAGTAGGGAGCAATATGAGCCTTTTCCATAATATCATTATCTTTTATAAATAAATTTTCTTGGCAATCTGGATTCATACACTTTCCCATTGATTCAGCATATAATCTTCTTTTTACATTTTCATTTATTGACTTTCTATTCATTTTATTTCCCCAAAAAAAGATTAATATATTATATAGAATGCTATTTAATAAAGTCCCTTTTTATTTCAACATTTTAAAATACTTCAAAGCAACCAAAATAGCTTCTTCTTTTTCAACCGAGCACTTCAGAACTTTCTGATTTTCATTTCTTGATATATTGTAATTCTCCCTAACTTCTAAACCATGCTTCCTCTTAACTTGCGCAATATAAAGTGTAGACACCTTAAATCCATACTTTTTAAAAACAGAGTTTTGGATTTGCTCATATGTTGCTTTACTCTATGCATTTGTTAAGTCCATATCATCCATTGGAAATTCCACACTAATATGCTTCTTTGAATCAAGTTTGGAAAGCAACGCTACAGTTTCCACATGTGTAGAGTGTAAAAACTACTATGCTAGACTAACCTACACTAGTTTTTAAAATTTTTAAATAGCTACACTAAAGGAAACTACTCTCCTGCACTACCCTCTACCGAATTTACTATAAAAAAGTATAAGTTTTTAAAACGGTGGCAAAATGGTGGCAAAATACAATTTGCCACCTAAAATAATCTTTATTTATTCTTTCTCTTTTAAATTTTTAAAATGTTCTTCAAGTTCAATTAATTTATCTTCATCTACTTCATCATCTTCACTATGCAATGCTGACATTAAACTTGAAATTGAATTTTTATGTATGTTCTTCAAAAATTCTTTCGTTTCAAACCTTAAATATTTTTTCTCTTTTACTAGTATATTATAATGTGTAAGTTTACCTATTTTCTGTGTACTTAAAAATTCCCTTCGCTCTAATCTTTTTAAAACTGTAAATGTAGTTGATTCATTCCAACCATATTTTTCTTCCATCGTATTAACTAAATCTCTAGAAGTTAATACTTTGTTAGCTTCCCAAATATATCTCATAACTTTTAATTCTGCTTCTGGTAATTTACTAATTTTCATAGTTTACACCCCTTTGCCGATTTATGTATATGTAAATTCTACATCAATAAAGCTTCCCAAACAAGAGAATTTAGCCAAATGTATCCATCCAATTTTTACCATATCATTCTTTTAAGTTTCTGTAATACTCTTCTAATGAGTCTAACTTTTCTTTACTTACAGTTTTATGTGTCGTAGTAAGTGAACGCATTATTTTTCTACTTTTACTAGATTTTAGTACTTTTTTCTTAAAAGCGTAATATTCTTTGTTATCTATTATTATTTTATAATGAGATTGAAATTTTATAATATCTCTAGCCAAATAACCTTTGTCAACTAATCTTTTTAGTAGTGTTTTTATTGTACTTTTATGCCATCCATACATCTGTTTTATATCTTTTACAATTTCTTTTTTAGAAATTTTAGAATCTTTTTTCCATAAATATTCCATTACTATTAGTTCGGCTCTTAATAATCTTTCTATTAACATTTCTTCTTCCATCTTAATGTCGCTCCCTCATTCAGTCTAACTTAAACTAATAATAGAAGCTTTTTAATACAAAAACTACAGGTAAAATTTACCATATGTTCTACTTATTTAGTTTATTTTTATATATAAAAAATATTATTCATATCTATAAACTTATTCAATTTTCAAACATATCTGTTGAATAATAACTAGTTGCATTGTATTGTTTTAATTGTAGAATAATACTAAATTGGTAAAACTAAAGGAATTTAGTGGCATAAATATTTATTAAATAAGACTTGTAAAATGAATTATAAGTTATATTGGTAAGTTATCAAAAACATATACTTTTTTGGTTTTGTGAAAGTTTTTTAGGTGGGCAATAATATCTATATTTAGAGATAAAATAAAATATATTTCTAGTATTCACAGTTTTATTTTTTGTTAAAATGCGATATAATAAAGATGTAAAATCGTATCAAAAAGAGATAAGAGAACTGTAATTCCCTTACCTCTTTAGAAATAAGGAACTATAATCTATTGTCGAGAGTGTAGTTTCCGAAAAAAATTAGTACTTTTTATATTTAATTTTTACTATTAGTTTATTAATAGTTAAATTAAATATAAAGCCACTCTTAGCTTCCGACTTTGAGTGGCTTTTTACTTTGTATATATCAAGTAAAAATTTTGCTATGTAATAAACTGCTACTATTTCCACACTTCCCACCTCCTTTCATTAGAAAGTAGGTTAGAGCATAATGTGGAAACTGCCACTCTTAGATATTTAGTTCCTTACTTATAAATTATAACATAATTTTACAACTATAAAATATCTATTCTCTTAAAGTTGTAATTAATCTATATCCTTTCATTTGTATCTTTAGTAGTAAAATAAAAATCAAATTCACAATCAAGCACGTTTGCAAATTCCCTAATTTCTTTTTCTGAAAAATTGTCTCTTGAAAATTTATTTGAAAGATTTTGTCTTGTTTGTCCTGTTTTTTCTGCTAATTCACCTATAGTCATATTTTTTCTTTTCAGTATTATTTTTATCTTTTCTCCAAATGAAATCGACAACATAACCACCTCGCTTTTCTATATATAATTATACACTATATAGTTTCTTTTATCCATTTTTATTTTACAAAGAAAACTAAATAATTTCATTTTTATATTTACAAACGACACTTTATAGTGTACAATATACTTAACAAAATAATTATTGGGGGTATTTAAGATGATAAAATTTGAAGTAGGCAAAACTTATGCAACAAGAAGTGTATGTGACCATGACTGTGTGTTCACTATAGAGGTTATTAAAAGAACTGATAAAACTATAACTTATAAAGAAGATGGTACTATTAGACGTGCTAAAATTCGTTTTAATTATGATTGTGAATACATAAGGATTGGCAACCATAGTATGGCACCTTGTTTTAATGCTGAAGGCTTAGTTATAGAAGACAAAGAAAATGTATCTACTGCAGAAAAATACTTCGTAATAAGCAGATACTATGATGATGGCAAGACTATTGCTTTTATAGAAATAAATAACACTAGATATAAGACTGAATATGTTAGAAACTTTGACCAGTATGTAGACGAATTTTTTACTTTGGAAGAAGCAGAAAAGCGCTTACAAGAATGCCTTAGTGCTTAAGGAGGGATATAGATGTGTTTTAAGACTTATATACTAAAAAGACTTGTAAATAACAAGCAACTAGAATTAACTCGTAGTTTTGACTTAGATAATCTTATTTGTACTGCAACAGAAATATTAGAAGAAAACGAGATTGATTTGATAATTACAGATGAAAAAAACAAGATTGTTTGGAGAAATGAAAAAAGCACTCCCCAACATGAGAATGCTTAGTTACAGATATAGAAGTGTACTGCGAATACACTTCTATTTTTTTATTATATCATATATTCTAGGTTGTTAAAAAGACCTATTTAAATCGTTTCTAAGATATGTTGAGTAAGGTTATTGATAGTTTATACATTTAATGTATTTCAAAAAAATAAGCACTCTTTTTATAGGAGTGCTTTGGTGTATGTTAATGTATATATCTAATACAATTATAACAGGTCTTATGTTTTAGTATGATAATTTTCGTTCGTTTTATTGTTACAGGTTATGCTATAGTTTTATGTATCCTGTTAATATTTGTAATATTTTAGATACTCTTTATACTTACATTGCTGCTATACTTTTATTAAGAAAATTAATACAATATGAATTTGTTATTATAGAAAAGAAAGTAATATGTTAAAGGAGGTTTTTGTATTGAAATTACAAGAAAAATGGATTGATTTATTAAATCCAAGATATATTGAAAATGAAGAAAAAAGAAAGAAAACTCAGATTATAATATTTTTTTCTATAACTTTTGGCTTAACCTATTTATTAGGTTTACTATTATATTTCAATAAATTTATTGACCCAGAAAATTTTGCATCATTCATGATGATATTACCTTTATCTTCTGTTGCTATCGCAAAATTTTATACAGAAGGAAAAACTAATGATAGGTATAAGTTTTATTCATTGATAATATTATTTTTCCTTTTGTACTTTTTATTATTTATTATTGCCTCATTAAAGTTAATAACAAATAATGAATTCTCAATAATAAATATTGTATTAACCTTTATAAGTAGTTTATGTGTTATTATTTATTCTTCTAAACCAACAGATTTGTATCTTCTAAGAAATCTAAGAATAGGTGCTTTATTAATTGTCTACTTTATATTTTCTCAAATTATCCTTGGATTAATAATAAGCAAAAATAATCTTAATTATAATGGTATTTTATTTTATCTTAATCTTACTATAATATCACTAATATATATTTATCCTTTTTTATCTGAAGAATACGGCTGGAGATGTTTTTTACAAAGTATTTTCTTTGGTAAATTTGGCAAAAAAATAGGTGTTATAATTGTAGGTGTTTGCTGGAGTTTATGGCATTTACCTTTACAATTTACATTCTATAGTCCAGATGCTCCAATAATGGGAAGTGTAATTCATTTAATATATGGAATCGGACTTTCTATATTTTTAGGTTATGTTTATTTGAAAACTAAAAATATATGGTTTTGTTCTATAATTCATGCTTTAATTGATAATTTAGATGTTATTTGTAATAGTTCTGAAATGACATTTAGCTACTATGTTATTTTAGAGAGGCTTATATTTGTATCATTATTTTATCTTCCTTTCCTCTTTGCAAAAGAATATAAACAACATACATAAAAATTATTTTGTAAAGGGGGTATCTACTATGAATTTTTGGAATGGACTATTTTTACTTTTTGGAATAATATTTATAATAGGGAATATAATAAAAGGCTTAACTAAACATAAATTTAACTATTTTAGGAAAAAATATTTTAACAAATTAGAATTAAAATATGGAAAAATAGATAGAGAAAAAACTATTAAACTAGAGATGTTTTATCAATATTTAATAGGCTTGGAATACATAATAATGGGTTTATTAATAAAAAGATTAGATACTGCAATAACAACATTAATATTAGTATCCATTATAACAATAGTATCCCATTGTTTAATTAGAAAGAAATATATAACTATATAAACTATTTATAATAAAACGCTGATATAATCAATAAAGAAGGTAACAACTATCTCCAGTCGCTACCTTCTAATCATCAATTCTTAAGTTTTGATATACTAAAATTTTTAACTTGAGACTTGAATAACTGCTCAATCTCACCGACTACACTCTGTATCTTATTTTCATATCTTGAATCATAATATATATTTATCTCTCCTATACTATTTATGCTTATAGAATAGTCTTTTCTTTCTATTATACATATGCTTCCACAATCTGATAAATCATTCTTGTATATTGATTTTAATTGTCTTTTTATCTTGAGAAAGTCTATTGCTGGATAAATATTATTTGGATAAAAACTCTTATCATTTATTAACATCTTATCCACCCCTTATCGTTTTATTTATAAAACTTTATACCTTATTAAAATTATATTAAACATATTTTTCCATATATTCATAATTATTTCATATAAAACATTTACTCTATCTATTAATAAAATCCAATGCTTTGTAAAGCGTATCAAATCTATCATTACCCTTTATCATTGTATATTTTTCTTTAGTTATGGACCCTATCTTATTACATGCCCCTCCCCCTACAACATATAAATTCTCTGTCTGACCTGGTACATAATTTTTTATATCGCATATTAATATTTTACCATCATTATAACCCCAGCTAACTACAGTTGCAGGGATTTTGTCAACCTCTCCATCGTAAACGATTGTATGTTTGTACATTTGCTTAACTCCCTCATTACTTATATTTTTATTCAATGTACCTTCTACAATTAGCTTAGCAATACCTTCATACCCAAACTTCTTAGCTTTCTCATAATCATCTTTATTGTCACAAAAGAAACTTTCTATTAATATTGCTGTAGGTTTGGAACTATTTAAAATATATAAACTTTTATCTAATTTAGCTCCTCTATTACCTACTTCTTTATCTCCTTTTTTTCTTATGAAAGGTTTAGATAGTTTATCTACTACTCTTTGTGCATATTCTTTCCCTTTTTCACTATAGTAAAATACTTCTGTTCCAAAAGCTCCTACTCCACTTGAATTTAAATGTAACTCTATAAGTAAGTCATATGCTCCGCTATTAATTCTAGGTATTTTGTAAGACCTTTCCTCACCCTTAGTTTTAAACTGCTTTTCGGGGCATATTATTACATCTACCTTATGTCCTTCTTTTCTGAATGTATCTGCCAATATTGGTGCAAAAGATTTATTATATTGATACTCGTTAACTACTCCATCAGCAGAAGTACATGCTCCACTTTTTAAAATACTATGTCCTACTGTAATGCATATTTTCATTATTTATTTTCCTCCTTCAACTGTTTGTAAGTTTGATTTATACCTATTGATATACCCCAGCAAATTACACCTTGTAATATTGAGGTTGGATTTAATCCTAACATCCATACTGAAAAACCTATTCCAAGTGCTAACAACACTACTGGAATATATTTATTATCTAGTTGTTTATACTTCTTACAACCTGCTCCTATAACATAAAGAGCAGCTACTAAAATTAGCAACTGCTCTGGTATGAAACTTATTAAATTATCCATTTATTTTCCTCCTAATTAAAATATTCCTCTTTGAATTGCAAATATAAAGAACCCTACTAATGTTGTAATCATTGTTCCAATTAGCCACTTTAACATACTTGTAAGTGAGTTTAAATTCTCACATAGTGCTTTTAATTCTGCTTTAGACTCTATATTTGCTACTTTTAATTCATCTATTTCATCATTATGTTTATTTATTGTTGCTTCATGTCGTTTCAAATTATCTTTGAAAAGTTCTTCATTCATGAAAACCTCCTTATTTTTGCATAAAAAAGACTATGCTATATAGTCCTCTCCTACAATTTCTTTATATTCTGTTAATGTTATTTTACTCTTTGAAACTGCTGTTTTAACTTGCTCTTTAGTCCAATTCCCATTTTTATAAAAATCATTTATTATCTTATACCAATTCATATTATATCACCCCATTACTCATAAGTTGAAATGTTAAATCTGCTATTGTTTGTTCTGTAGAATTTATTTTATCTTCTAGTCTACTTTTAATATCTGTATATCTATAGAAAACCTCTTTAGTATCTATATTTATAAATAACTTCGCCTCTTTATTCTCTACATATTGTTGTGTCGGCAATTCCTCAACTAAAATGCCCTTTTTTAAATCTTCTTCACCTAATGCACTTGGTTCATAATGTAGCATCCCAATATATTTTATATTTTGTTCCTCTGTATCCATTAAATTTCCTAAATAAATCATAACGATTCTCCTTTCTCATCTGAATAAATTCCTTTTGTTAATACATTTCTATAAATACCACCATTAATAAAAAAAACTAAATTATTTATTATAATCATATCATCATTTGGAAGTGTATAACCTAATTTACTATAGCCATTAATCACTTTTAAGTTTAAATCAAGTTTCTGAAAAGAACTAGTTGAATTTATGTTTAAAGCATATATATATCCATTGTGAATATCAAAATTTCTATGAGTATGCATTTCTGTATAAGCAATAACATTTAAATTTGCATCATATTTTACTAATCCACTTTTTTTATTACTTTCAACTTCTATTCCCCTGTCTCTTTCAGATACAAAAACAAAATCATTTAAAAACTTAATATTTTTTTCATACAATTGTCCGCCTAGCCTTAACTCTTTAGAAATAGAAAAATCAAAATTTATCTTAGTTAGGTAACAATCTGTAGAACCACTTGAATTTGAATGCTCTGTCGTAGCGTAAATGGCATTCCTATTGCAAACAAACTTACCTCTTTCAAAATCGTAAATACTATTGATTGACATATCTTTAGTTAGCATTTTATACATATCAGATATTCTTATCTTGTGAAGTATTGAAGAAGTTTCATCTCCATAGACTCCATAAATAAATTCCCCATAAGTACATAACTTATAATAACCACCTTCTATAGATTGTATCTCACTTCCTGTCATTTTATTTATTTTATATAATTTAGTATTATCAGATATAAATAAAAATTCTTGAGTAATGCAAATACATGAGAAGTTAGCATTAGCTAAAGTAATGTCAAAAACTACAGTTTCATCAATGGCATTAATTTTAATTAAATGAGTTTCTTTAATTACATAAAAATAAGGTTCTTCATATTCTAATGTTTTGAAATTCCCACTACATTTTTCAATGTATTTTATAGCGCCATTTATAACTAAATATGGGGAAGAATTTGAAAGCATCGCTTCTCTTAAATCCAACCTGCCTTCTTTTTTATCAATTTTATCTTTTATTTCTTGCCATGTATCACTTGTAGCAACTTCTGCACCTTTGGAGTTCAATGCTGTTACTACATTATTTTTAGCATTAACTCCATTTTGAAAAACCTCTTTTAAAGCATCTTCTACATTATCACTTACAAAATTATTCTCTGTATCCTCTATAGTTACTTTCTTTGCTTCTAAAACAAGATTTCTAACTTTATTAACCAACTCTTTGAAAGTCAATTAAACCACCTCTTTCCAATAAAAAAAGAACCTTCTATACTGTTGGTTCTGCTGGTGTTTCTTCTTTATTTAATAAACCTGTTAACTCTAAATATTGTTCCTCTGTAATCCTGTTTACTGCATAAAATACATCCATCTTATGTTGTAAATCTTCTTTAGTAATATAGTTCTTTTGTTCTATCATTAATTTTAATAAGTTATACATATTAATTCCTCCTAGATATTGTTATTTAATTTCATATTTACTATTTCAAATGCTGTGTTTACTATCTCACTATCTCTATTTTTATTTTCTTCTTTTAACATACTTAGTTCTTCTTCTAATGCTTGCAATCTCTTTTGTTCATCTGTTAAAATAACTTCTATATCTTTTAAGACAGTTTCTTTTGTAACTGGATTTATAGACTCTATATACTGTTTACTATAGTCTATACTTCCATATTCAACATCTAAAAAGTTCAATTCAGTTATTTCTGACCATTCTTTTATGTATCCTGTTGCTTCACCAGTTTGAAGCCATATATTGCCTGTTTGGTCGTAAATTATTCTATTATTTCTGTTCATATAACCACCTCATTTTTTATTATTCGTACGCTACCCAATCAAAATGTGTGTTAGCAATTGAAAAAATAGCACTACTAACTTTGTCAAAACCAGCAACTTTTTGTAATGAAAGAGTAAAACTATTCTGTGTAACTGAATTTAATTTTATAGAAGATGTACAACTATATTGTTCGTTAGTGCATTTACGACCAATAACAAAATCGCTTAAGTTTGTTATACAAGTAAATTTTACATCTTGAGCTGGTACATAACTACCTAAAAGCATTTCATTAATTATGATGATACTTGGAGTGAAGTCTAAATTAATAGGCACAATCAATTTTTTAACGGCAGAAAGACTATCCCCATCTATTAGTCTGAAATTAATCCTAGTTTCTTCATTAAAAAAAAATGTTCCTTTTGCTTTTCTTTTCCTTTGACTAAGTTGATTATTCAATTCTGTTATCCTATTTTGCAATTCCTGCACACTAGCATCTGAACTGTCAAAAGAGGTTTTAATTTTCTCTGATAATTCTACGAGTGTATTATTTAAATTTGCTTCTATATTCTTTAATGCTAAAGTATTTATAATACTTGTCTTACCAGTTTTAAATCCTGCATTAACTTCAACTAATTTTGTAGATATATCATTTAAATTCACATTTTCGGGTAATGGCATTATATTCTTACTTATACTTAATACTTTTTCTACTGTAGCATTTGCACTATCTGTAACGACTATTTTAAGTGTGTGTAGTGCATTATCTTCTAACGTATAGTTAATTGTTTTTTCTGTTGTTAAATCTGTTGTGATAGTTTCTTTTAACACATCATCTATAAAGTATTCAATTTTATTTAGTAGCGTAGGGTCTGTGTGGTCTGCTTTGAATGTTGCTTGTGTGGAGTTATAAGAAGATACAGTTAAAAAAGGTAATGATTGTAGTAATGTTATTTTAGCATAACCATCTGCTTTAGTAGTATTACCTCCAACAGTCATAACTACATTTTCAAGATAATATTTAGATGTTGGCGTATATCCAATAGGTTTATAACTATCTTTGGTTAACACATAACCACTTCCACCTCCTGCTCCACCAACTCCTATTATAGCAGAGCCACCAAACCAGCCACCTCCACCTCCGCTTCCATTTCCGTTTCCATCTCCTGTTATAACGGAACAACCTTTTCCAAAACTTCCATTTTCTGTACTCACACGACCGATACCACCTTGGTATTGTGTACCACCAGGGCGATGTGTAGAATTTGCGCTATATCCAGTACCTCCTTCTAATCCACCTCCTGCACCACCAGTATGAGGATAATATGCACCACCACCTCCACCAGCAACAATTATACGAGAAAGCAAACTTTGAGAATTATCCCAAACACCTCCAATAAGCCTTATATCCGTAGCACCACCGCCGTACATAGAAAAATAAGTACCCATAACCTGTTGATTTAAATAACCTTTACCTCCACCATTAAACCCTTTTTTAGTGTTATTACTAGTAGATGAAGAAGCAAAACCAGTTTCCCCAACATAAACATACAATGTAGTTAGTTTATTTAATGTAAGTTCGCCTTTAGAATATCCGCCTCTAGCATTAGTATCCCAAGAAGAATTATTAATACCGCCAGAAGCACCATAACACTCCATTTTATATTTGCCAGGTTTTAATATTACACTTTGCGGTGAACCTGTATAATTAAAATTCCATACTGTCTGCACCTTATCACTCTCCTTTCTAACAATAAGTTATTAACTCATTTACGCTAGTTGCAATATTGGATAGCCCACCATTCAATTTTTCTTCTATATTAACTAATCTATCTTCAATTTTTTTAGATGAATAAGTAGTCATTTCACTCACTCTGTTATCATCCACTGTAGCGTTTATAAAATGAGTCTCTGCATTCCCATTTATCACATAAACATTTAACTCAACTTTTACTCCACTTCTAACCTCAATAGAATTATCGTCTATAATTGTGAAATCGGGTACTACATTATCTTTTGTAGTAGCATCTATAATACTTACAGTTATTCTCTGAGTTAACAAACTATGTGTTACAATTGCTTTGAATCCACCTTCTTGATTATCTATCCAATCATCAATTGTTATTGTTTGAGTAGATGCTACATTAGAACCCCCTGCTATTAGCTGGTCAATTTTTATATTTTGTTTCTCATTTTCTGTGTCAATTCTAGTGTTTAACTCTGTCTTAGTAGTTTCTATGTTGCTTGTTAACTCTGTTTTAGTTGTATCTATTTTAGTGTCTAACTTATTGATATTTGTTAATATTTTTTCTTCATCTTTTTTAGTTAAAAATATCGCAGTTGGGTCAACAACTAAGGTCACTTTCTCTACATTAGATACCTCTATGATAAATTTCAAATACAAATCTTTCATAGCTCCATTACCAACTTTTGGCTTATATGTTTCAGGACTTTTACAAATTGCAATCATATCGCCTTCATTATCTATAAGAGCCATTTCTCTAACTGTAAACCCACCTATTGAACCAGGTACACATGCTGTTGCAATAATCCAATTAGGATTATTTTCATCCTTGTCAAAAGCATTTATATTACCTTCCCAAACTTTATTTTTTAATGCTGTTTGCTCTTCTGTTGGATTGTAATAGCTTCCTCCTCCATCACCTGCTTGAATCTTCTCTAGTACTACTGATTTACCTAGCATTCCTGCGTTAGCAATTTTAGCTTTTCCTATATTTGTAAGTATAGTGTAAAATTGTTCATCAGCCATTTATACCACCTCCTTTTGGATATACTGTTAATATTTCTGAACTCATGTTATGAGCTAATGCAAACTTAGCTTTAACATTAGCTTTTACTTCTTTACTTGAATAAGGATATACTGTTATTTCTTCACTCATAATTGTTGTTTGTGCAAAATAAGTTTTACTTTTTAATAAAGATACTAACTTATAACTTACAGATAGATGAGAAGGTTTTATAACATTTACTCTCTTATATAAATCTTCTAAATCTCTAGGAAAACCTTGAGTACTGATTAATTCAACACCGAAAGTATATGGAGATATGTTTTCATTTATTTTTATATTTGCACCTGTATAAGATTGAAGTATCATAGACATTCTTTTAGGTGTCATAATATATTTGCTTTGGAGCTTAGCAATGACTTTTCTTCTCCTAGTTTCTATAGCTTCATCTAGATTAGTAGCTAAACCTACTTTATTTTCCCAAAAACTTAAACCCCATGTTGCACTTTGAGGAAATAATTGTAATTCTATTTCTTTATTTAATAACTCTAAATTATCAAATTCGCTTCCTATAGCTTCATATAAGCTTTGCATTATGATAGATTGCTCGTATATCGGTGACAATGTAAGAAGCATTTCTCTACCTTTTTTAGAAGCTATCATCCAACCACCTCGTTAACTATTTCCCCTACTCCGACCACTTGGTCCTGCAATTTTATATTTTCTTTTACATCATTTATAGTAAGATTAGAAAAGTCCTGTATGCCTTCGTCTGTCAACATCATAGAACCTACTATAGCCTGTATAGCATTGTATGAGACCGTTCCACCTAAATCAATTTTATCCAAATATTTGTCTATCTTAGTTTTTAAATTGTCTAATACTGTTTCTTCATTAAAACTGTTACTAAATATAAAACTAGCTTTTACATTAATAAGTAATGTTTCGGGTGTTACAACTGTTACTAAAGCCCCGATAGGAGCTTTCCCATCCCTATTTTCTCCTTCTGATATATTTAATGGATATATATAATCTTGAACTTTATTTATCAACTCTTGTGTTGCTGCTTTTCTATTTTTGTCTAGTATTAATACTTTTACTGTCCCCGCTCCATTCCATTCGGGAACTACATAAGCATATCCAACTCCATCTACTTCTTTAGCCCATCTTATATAATCTGAATTAGCTCCACTAAGTTTGTCTTCTTGCTCTGCTACAAGAACTCTTTCTCTAAAATGTTCTTCGTCTTCTATATCTGTTCCACCTTTGAAATCTTCTTTATTATTAACAGATTTAATTCCATTAATCGAACCTAATAAAACAGTTACAGTATTTTGAGATACGTTTCCTATAGTTCCAGTTTCTCTACATTCTGCTTTAATATCTACTGTTTCATTTTCTCCTATAGTTTTAGTTTCAAGAAGCTCAAACTCTATACTCTGCTTTTCATCAGTTGCAACAGTAGTTACTATAGTTCCTTTTGTAATGATAGCTCCTTGCATACCTGTAAATGTAATAATTCCAGTAGCCTTAGTTGGTTGATTTTTAAACACTCCCTTACATTCACCAAGCCACTCTAAATAAGTTCCATAGCTGGTTTGAGGAAATGCAACCTTTAAATTATTTTGTAATCCTAGTTGTTTTAACTGTGCAACTTCTTCTGCTGTGGGTCTTGTTGCATCATAAATAAAGTCTCCTTCCAATGTAGAAATATCTTGAAAGTTACTTAACATTCTTTCGTGTATTGCTTCTTCATCTTCTGTCAAAAAAACTGGTATAGGTAGCTCTCTTTCCATGTAATAATCACCTACCTTTTTATGTTCCCATCTATAGTTATATTTTCATCATCTATTGTTAGTACATCAAATTCATAATTAACAAGCCTACTATTTTCAAGCCAATTGAATATAAAATTACTCACTTCTTTTGTATATGGATGAACTAAAATAGTTTCTTTTATTAACCTAGATATTTCAAGTTCTTTAGCACTTTGAGATAGGTTACTAGCAATTAAGTCTTTTATTTCACTTCCATATACACTAGAATAAGCTGACCTTTTATACCTAGGTGTTAATATAGCTTTTTGACACCATTGTTTATATGCCTCTACCTTGTTACATCTTTTTAATGTTCCATCTGCATTTTTAACAAATTCACCTTTTATAAAATCAAATAAAAAAGAACCTTTTAGGTCCAGTTCATTTTCATTATTATTTTTTAATTCTATAGTTTCAAAAGTTTCATTTTGTGGAAATAGGTTTGGCATTTACAACCCTCCCAATTATTGCAAATTCAGTTCCCATAACGGCTACTAATACATTATCACCTATAGTCAATGGTTTCAACTCTTTTGGAGTTTCTATTTTATGTTTATGTCTATATTCTGCACCTAACATTTCATCTGAAAGAGTAAAATAATCTTCTTTTAATGTTAAATTCTCTAATATTAAATAATCTTGTATTTCATCTTTATAGCCACTTACTTTAAGGCCATTTGTTGTTATTTCTGCAAGTGAACAACCCATTCCAAAAGTGCCATTTGCCACACTTTTATTCATTTTTTCTTTTAATATTCTAGCAACTCCATTGAATCTAGCATCAGTCATTGTTATAAAATTTCCTCCTTATATAATCTAAAGTTCCTATATTGAGCTTCATTTTTGGTGTAGAGTCTAGTGTATGAGTCACATCTATAACATAGTATTCTCTTCCTTTTAGAGATACCTTGTCACCTGCTCTTATTCTATTTATATCTAATACACAATCAACACTTATTGTTTCTTCGCCCGAATTAAACATTGCTTCTGCTGCTTTCTTAGCTTCTTTTGCATTAGTTATCTTTTCATCTTGTTTAATCTTTTGTAGAGTTCCATATTTGTCTGAGTCCTTTTTATATGTGCCAATGATAGGTGCTTTTGTATTTTCATCTTTACTCTTACCTAACACTTTTACACTTGTTACTGCATCATTAAAACTACTTGTAAAGTTTGCATCTTCTAATATACTATCTAATTTATATACATTTGCATTAGTTCCAAGCTTGAATAATTTTAATTTATTATCCATTCTTACTCTAAATAAGTCTCCACCTTTTGTTGCTGTTTCCTTTAAATCTTTTTTAATCATATCCAGTATATTTGTCTTATGTATTACTTTAGCAAGCTTCTTCTCTGTGTTGGCTAGATTGTAGTAAGGTATATTCCATTGCTTACAGTAATATTCAATTCTCTGTGTTGCTGTATTTTCTTTAAAACTATATTGTTCTTCTGATTCTTCCATATAGACTGTTCTTTCTCTGCAAGACAATGTCAGTTTCTTACTCTTTTCACTTCTTCTAGTTTCCCATATGACTCCATCAAAGATTGTTTCTTCTTTTTTACTCTCATATGCTATATCAATTAGAACTATTTTATCACCTTTTTTAATTCCTATATCTTGAAGTTGCTTAGGTTCTACTAATGATACATCCATTTTATATGCAACTCCGTCTATAGCTTCACTTAATGTTATTCCTTCATTAAAATTTGCAATATCATATTTTCCATTTAATATTATTTTCATTTGCTAGGTATCACCAACTTTTGTCCTTTTTTAATAATATTTGGATTTTTACCAATAACTTTTTTATTTTCGGGTATATTATAAATCTCTTTCCACCTTGAACCCTTACCTAAAAGATTTTTAGCTATCTTATATAATGTATCACTTGCTTTAACAGTATATATTTTAGATTTAGTTTGAGTATTAGGTCTATTATCTTTTAAGTCTGTTTTAGCATTACTCTTAGTCTCTTTTTTTAATGTCTCTATCTTCAGTTCTCTGTAAGTTCTAAATGTTATCTCAATGTCTCTATCTTCTTCTCTTCCTGCTGTTTGAGTATTACTAAAATTAGATATTGTAACTAATCCATTGTAGCCAAAACCAGTTATAATAAGTCTTAGAGGTTCGGTTTGGTCTACCCATTTTTCAAGCATTGCAACTATTTCAATTGGATTTTTTAACTCGCTATATCTGCAATAAGAAGCATCATATAAGTTGGGTAAAAAGGTCTTGAATGATATTTCTCTTATCTTCTCCCCTTCTTTTTTAATGTCAAATTCACCTAGATTTACTATATCAACAGTTTCAAATCTTTTTTCTTTTTTTATAGATAGAGAATCTTGTGGATTTACTGGAAAATGAAAATCTATTTTTTCTTTTTCATTTTTTAGGTATATGTCTATTACCAAGTTATCACCTCTTTTTTTACAATAAAAAGCTCTTACAACTTGTAGGAGCTTTTTATTATTATACAAATATTAATTAAACATAAAATTTATTTGTTCTTCTATGCTATTAACTTCCGTATTTGTATTATTAATATGATTTTGAAATTTTGGTGGTTGCACATGGAATCCATCACTTATTGCAACAGATTTGTCGGGCTCATCTTTTTTATTGTATTGCATAACTGTTACAACTTCTTCTCCAATATCATTTTCATAAAATTGAAATTGAATGGTATCATTACTTTGGTTATCATATACATCAATCTGTCTTAATGTCGTTTCATTTGGTTCTATAATTTCATATTTATAACCAAATATATCTAAGTTTGATTTTATACCTTCATAAGATGTCATATTAACACAATTTTTATTTTTTAAGTATACATCAGTAAAAAACTTTGTTGGTTCATTATTTTTCTCTTTTTCTTCATTCTTTTGTTGTTCTTCCACTTTTTTTGCTTCTTCTTTCTTTTGTTGTTGTTCTTGAATATTATTTTCAGATTTTCCCTTATCTTTATCATTATATGAAACTTGCTTCACAGGAATAGGCTCTTCTTTATCTATACTTAATACATTATAAACATTTCTAGTACAAAGCGTTGTCAAAAAAACTAATATGCAACCTAATGCAATCTTAGCTTTTTTCTTACTCCCAATAGCTTTAACTAAAAACTCAATAGATAACAAAACTAATGTTATTGGTAAAAGAATTACAGCTATAATTCCAATAATAATTTTTAAATTTCCATTCATACTTTTAAATCTCTGCCACATAATATAAAAGTCCCCCTCATAAATTTATATATTAATATAATTATAACATCTATAAGAGGGCTTTTTTTAACAACAATTCGACATTATCCAATGTCTTGTAATGCTTCTCTTATTTCACTCTCTACTTGAGATAATATTTCTTGTATCATTTCTTCTTTGTTATTACTCTCTTGAACGTTTATAGATATCCCGCCTAGATTTATAGTGCTATTAGAAGAATTAATACTATTTGGTGTAGCTTCTCTATATTCTTTATTATCTGTATCTAAAATATTTTCGAGAGGAAATTGTCTAACATTATTTATAACATTAGAATAACTTCCTCCAATTTTTTGTGATGGAGTCGAGCTTAAGCCTAACATCTTGCCTGTTTGCTCATACAAGCCTATCGCTCGACTTCTTCTATTGTTAGAAAGAGGAATAACCATTTCAGCTCCATCTTCTCCACAAATAGAAGTTCTTGTTGCAACTCCACCATCTGCAAACTGACCAAATATATTACTTAGTATTCCGCCGCCTTCATTTACTGTTCTTTTGACAGTTGTTTGCGTAGTCTTAACATTAAAGGATGCACTTATTGGTGCTGAAACTGTTGCTCTTACACTATTCCAATAGCTAATAACTTGGCTTGACATAGCATTGACTTGGCTTACCACAGAACTACACATAGTAGAAATAGCACTTATAGCTGAACTACTTAAACTTGTAAAAGATATTCTAGCACCATTGTACATACTACTACACGCTACTCTAACATTTGTTGCTAACATATTAAAAGAAGTTGTAGCACCATTATATAAACTCGAACCTGCTTCTCTTCCAACTTGAGCTAATTGGCTAAAGCTTTGCTTAGCCCCATTATACATATTTGTAGCTCCTTGTTGGACTGTTGCAGTAGCTTGGTTAAACGCTGTATCTATGCCAGTTGTAAGATTAGAACTGTTAACTTGAGGTGTAGCATTATTTAAAGCATCTGTAACACCTTGTTGAGTTGCTACTCCTAATTCATTTCCTTTTTGCTGAACTGTTGGTACCCCTGCTTGAACTCCACTAACAACACCATTTGTTATATCTGTTCCAAGTTGTTGTCCTGCCTGTTGCACAGCTGGATTTCCTTGCGTTAGAGCATCTACAACCTGCTGATTTGCTTGTTGAGCAGTTTGAGAAGCTGAACCTTGTATTTGACTTGAAGTTTGAGCAAATATACTTCTTACAGTTTCTAAAGCTTTTGGTCCTTCTATTCCTAGATTATTTAGGTTTTCTAAAACTTTAGAAGCTTGTGTTTCTATTGGAGTGCTAAAGTCTACATTAGCAAATATTTGCCCCATTTCCCCATCCATTTTGCCTAATGTCTGTTGCATTTGTGGTCCTATTTGATTAATGGTACCAAGCATACTGCTTATTGCTCCATTCATACCATCTTGGTTAAAACCAATTTTAAACGAATTAAATGTATCACTCAAACCTTGCTTTAGGTTTGTAGTATCTAGTGCAGTAGAAGCTTGTGAGAAAATAGTTCTTAATGTGTCTATAGCTTGCGTTCCTTCCAATCCTAGACTATTTAGATTCTGTAATACTTTAGTTTTCTGTGTATCTATAGAAGAATTAAAGTCCACTCCCTTAAAAATCTCTGATGCTTTACCACCTAGACTTTTCAATGTTTCTATAGCCTGTGGTCCTGTTGATTTCAGCGAATTTAGCATTCCAGTAACTCCGTCTTTCAACCCACCTACATTTGTTCCTTCCTTAAAAGCATTAAAAGCATCACTCATACCTTGTTTTAAGTTATTAGAAGAATCTGCACTATATTTACTTATAAAATTTAAAGTTTCTTGTATACTACTTCTATATTCTTGAGCACTTAATTTACCTGCCTTAAAGGCATCATTAAGATTTTTGGTAATTTTACTTACTTTATCACTTGGGTTCATATCTGCTGTCACGCCCGACAATATTATTGCCATATTATCATTAAGCCCTCTCATCATAGTAAGAGATTGGTCATCTAAACCTTTTAATCCATTCGTTAATGCTCTAGCTATATCACTAGATTTCTTCTCTGTTACATTTTTAGATTGGTCAAAAGCTGTTGAGAAGGCTTTAGTAACACCTTGTAACTCTTTTGAAGTAGATTTTTTTAATAGAGCTGTTGCGTTAGAAGTTTCTGAATTTATATCTGATAAAGCTTCTTTTGTATTTGTTTTAATTTCTGCTGTAGTTTTTCCAAATAGATTTTTTAATGCCGAAGCTTTTTCATCCCAACTTTTATCAGATAAAAGTATTCCTATTCCTTCACCTATTCCTCCAAGCATTATCATCAAATTTCCTAATGTAAGCTTTATAACTCCACCGATTGACTCCATTATTGTAGTAATATATTCACCAAAGGAACCAAATCTAGTTTGTAAATCCATCATGGCAGTTTTATTATTGCTTATTGCAACTGTCATTGCTGCAAAAGCTATAATCACAGCTCCTATTCCTACTGTTAATCCAAAAGCCGCTAATTTAGCTGTACCAAAAGTACTTGCAAGTAAACTTAAACTTTTAATAGCTCCTCCAAAAGCAAAGGTGGCTTTAAGTACCATAATAGAGGCTATAACAGAAGCAATTGCAGGTAATAACACTTGAAATCCTGCTTTTATCTTATCAAAATTATTAACAAATTTTTCTGTCACTCCAACTATAGAATCACCTATCTTCGGCATATCTCTTATAAGTTTCTCTACAAATCCTCTTGTCATAGGTCCTAGTCTTTGCCCTACGCTTATTCTTACATCATCAATTGCAGATTTTAAAAGTGTAAATTGACCACTTAGAGTATCTAATTTCATGTCAGCAATTCTTTTAGCTTCACCTTCTGATTCTGCAATAGCTGTTGTTAACTTATTAAAGTCACTTTCGCTTGCATTTACAACAGCCGCCCAACCTGCCATTGCTGTTCTTCCAAATATAGAAGATATTGCAACGCCTTTCTCAACATCTTCTAATCCACCTAATTTTTCTCTAAGACTTCCTATTGTTCCTGCTAAATCCAAACTTCCATTTTTATTTTTCTTTAATTCTATTCCGTATTTTTTGATTGCAGAAGCTGCTTCTGCTGGTGGCTTTATTAATCTAACTAGACCTCCTCTTAGCGAAGTACCTGCCATGCTTCCCTTGACACTTGCACTCAATTTGTTATGTATAAGTTCTTTATCTTATACTCTCCTAGTTTCCTAAGAGTATCGGACTATATCTTCATCTTCAACTTTACTTGCTAAGATGTTCGGCACTCGTGTTGGTATTATTGTTTGCTATACTCAACCATTAGTCTCTACACCTTCTAAGTTACTTTTATTAGCTTCACTTAGCTTGGTTCGGAATTAGCATATTTTTTAAACTTAGCTTTTCCCGAGTTCACCGAATGTTTTTTACTTAAATTTCTTTAAGCTGACCAATTATTTAGCCATTAGACCTGTCGCAAGAGATAAATCTTTCATAGATACTCCTAATGCTCCACCCATAGAACCTACATATTTAAACGTCTCACCCATTAATTCAACACTTGTATTGGAATTTGTTATAGTTGCCGCCATTACGTCAACAAATTCAGTTGTATCATTTGCAGTTAGCCCCAATGCAGTTAAACCATCTGTCACTATATCAGATGTTAGAGCCAAATCTGTTCCTCCTGCTGCTGCAAGATTTAATACATCAGGTATTGCTTTTATCATTTGACCAGACTTCCATCCTGCCATTCCCATATAATAAAAAGCATCTCCTGCATCTTTAGCTGTAAAGCTAGTATCTCTCCCTAATTGCCTAGCTTTAGCTGTTAAAGCTTCCATTTCCTTTCCTGTTGCTCCCGAAACAGCTTGTGCATTCTTCATACTTTGCTCAAAACTTGCAAAGCCTTTTACCGCAGAACCTACACCAATTCCACCTATCAAAGCTCCTGCGGCAGCCGTCAACTGAGCAAACTTACTAATAGCTCCACTCACAAAAGAGTTAATTTTTCCTGTAAGTCCTCCAAGTGCCGAACTAGCTTCATCTCTAATCTTAACTGCCGCTTCATATCTCTTACTTACGAATTCTTGTAGTTTATTTTTAGTTCGAGAAATAGTGTTTATAGCTTCATCTGCCTGTGTCTTTATCTTTATAATAGTATCAGCTTTCAAATTCTGTATCTTAGCTTTTATTTTGTCTATTATAGAGCTAGACTCATCTTGTCCTCGAATTATTATAGGTGGTGCAGGCTTAGAAACTTCTTTTATCTTATTATTAACTTTGTTAACAGTAGAACTCGCATTATCTGTAGCTTTTAACCTTGCTGTTACTGTCTTTCTAGCTTTATTAACATTATTACTAGCCCTATTAGCTACATTACTAGCATTGTCTGTAGCCTTTATTCTTGCTGTAACAGTTTTTTTTGCTTTATTCATATTGTTATTAACTCTATTTACAACACTTGAAGCTTTATCTGTAGCTTTTATAGCAGGATTAACTTTTATTCGGTTAAGTGTTTGCATCCTTTTTTCTGTCTGCTTCATGTATTTTTCTATAGCACTTAGTTTGCTTTTTGTTTCTCCATCACCTTTTGCACTTATGACAACATCAATATGGTACATTTCCTTTTTAGCTATTTCCCTCACCTGCCTTTGTAAAAATATTTATTTTTTCATAGCTTTATTCTCTTGCTCTATTTCATTTTGAGTAAATACTTTCATTAAGCGTTGAGACATTAAATTTTTCTTAACATAAACATCTGGAGGAACATGATGCTTAACAAAGATGTTATTTAAAACAGTCAGTCGTCCCCCCATTTTTATTAGTTTTTTATATCATCGTCACTTATTTCATCATAAAAACCAGATAGCTCTAATATTTGGTCACTTATTTTACTTAATTCTCCTGCTAAAAATTTTCTCTTTATAAATTCTCTAGCATTTGTTACTTTCATAGCATCAAGTAATTTTTGATTAGAAAAGTTAGGTTTTACAGTCCCTTTTTCTATTAATGCTAGATTAAACTCATCATCATTTAATTTTTCTTCTCTTCGCCCTTGAATCTTTGCAATTTTAGTACAATCTTTTCTTATTTTACTAATCTCTTTTTCTGTTAATGCTTTCAATGTGATTGGTATTCCTAACCTTTCTAAAAATACAGTTCTTTCGGGTACTGGCGAATCTTCCAATAACTTTGCTATTATTTCATCCTCTTTCATCATCAACCTATCTTCATTTGTTTCCTCTATTTCTTCATCTAAATCATTATCTTTTTCTATTGCCTCATTTTCTAACTCTCTTTTATCCATATCTAACATATTCTTTCCTCCATTAATTTTAATAAAAAAAGCCACAAACACATTAACTGTTTATAGCTTTTTATACATAACACTTTTATATTTTAAAGTTCATTCAATAAATCATATCCTCTAAAACTTCCCTCTACTTCTATCTTTACAATCTCGCCAGCTTTAGAATTTATAAGAGGTAATTTTTTTAATCTACAGTTTTTTAATCTAACGCTTTCATATCCTAATGTTTCAGAGTTAGATAATTTATATATTATTTCAAAAGACCTAAATCCTATTTTTGCAAATCTTGAATCTGTCTTATATCCATTTAAAGAGAATGAACCTTTAGTAGTCCCAACTCTTGATATTTCATTTTGACAACCTAACAGTTTGATACTTTGCTCATCTTGCTCAAAATCAGCTTTTATTTCTTCCATGTATAGCTCTTCTACACCATCAATAAGTAAAACTACATCGGAACCATTCAGAAAACTGGCTTCTTCTATATAATCATCATTATACATATTTTATAACCTCCTTTATCCTAGATACCCTGTACCATATATTTTTTTCATCACATCAACCTTAATAGCATCCCATTTCCAGTAAAATTCATCTGCTTTGGCGGTTGCTTGAAGTTCTGTATCTATATCAACATTAAATTCTGATATAATACCTTGACTCATTAATTCTTCAAAATATTTCTTTAATGCACATATAACAGTTGTCTGCCCTGTCGAATCGTTGAATATCTTACCTACAAATTCCTTTCGCTTCAATGAAGTATCTTTATTTATAGTGTTAATAAACATAATATTAGAGATATATCCCATAGCTTCATTTTTATTATCTGTATACTTCTTAAATGTGTTTACATCATCAACTATAATCACGTCTCCATCATCAAAATCTAAGACCAGTGTCCCACTTTTCAAACACTCTTTAACTTCTGATTGACTTAGTCTTGGTTCCACTTCTTCAAATATAGTCTTAGCATTACATATACTACCTGTTATGCCTTTGCTTACTGCTAATGCTCCTATATAAACAGCTACTTCACTAGGAGTATATTTTATTCCTTCAAGATAAGCTGAGCTTCCAAGGTTAATTATATTTTCATCATTAAAGCTTTTTGATTTATCATTAATTTGTTTTATATTATCCTCTGTTTTTCCACCTAGAAATAACAGTATGTCTTTTCCTAATTCTTTATTTTTAGCTATCCAAGCTTTTGTAGTTTCTTGCAAAGCTTCCTCAGCTACACCATCAAGTACAAAAGAATCAAAACTATATCTCTCAAATTCTTCTAATGCTTTTAGATAAGACTCATTAGTAATGGATGTGCAACCATCATTACCACCTTCAAGCGCTACATTTACTAAGTTTGCTAGTGTTGTATCACTATCAGCTACTTTAGTTGCGATTACATACTCATTATCTAAATTAGAGTTTATTTCTAGCACTATTTCATCTATAGTACCTTTAACACTTGAACTAAATAACTGCTTAGTTCCTTCAAAGAATATAAAGTCCTTTTTATCTGAATCAACTAGATTAGATTTTATTGTTACATTAAAGTTTCTAACTGTTGGATACTTAGTTTCTAACTTAATTACATCTTTTGCAGTATTTTCTGTAGTATCTTTAAGTATTAATGTACCATTTTTTTGATTTCCATCTACAAGTCTATACAGCAATAGTTCCTTTACATTTCCTAACAGAGCTAATTTACCTAATTTGTAGGCTGAATAACTCATATCATCACCAAATAGAGTTTTAAGCTGTCTCAAATCATTTTTTATTGTTATTACCTTACCTACATCTCCCCAATTAGCTCTAATAGGCATTGCTAATCTACCCTTTAAACCTGTATTTGTAGACTTTTCTGCTTGAGTCTTGAACCTGTTATAAAAACCAGGCATCTCCTTTTTTTCTTTTTCATTCCATGTACCAGTTGCCATTTTACTTCACCTCTCTTTCTAAGAAATCTTTTATAAGCTTCTCGAACTCTACTCTTGTAAGTTCATCTTTCTTACAATTAAATAAAGCACCTGCAACTACCATCTTTTCGTAGCCAAGTGCTTCACCATTTTTTAAGAAATCTTCTTTTGAATATTTTTCTTCCTGCTTACTTACATTAATCTTTTTATTATTTGTTTCAGCCAATCCTTGCACCTCCTATCTTAAATTTCCACTATTATAAATCTCATTCATAATAGGTCCTTCTCTTTTTATCTTACCTATCATTTTAAATACTACAGCTAATTGACCATTAGAAAACATGTCTGATTCTCTATCTTCAACTACACTTACAAGAGTTAAATACATGCTTTTATCTTCTCTAAGTCTTACTCTCTTATCTATTATTAACTTAGTCTCTAATTCTTCAAGAAGCTTAACTATTTCATCTTTATTTTTACTTACAACATGACACTTCATAGTTTTAGTAATCTCAATCAGATGATAGTTAATCCTTTTGTTTTCAACATTTATAGTTCGCCATAATGCACATGGAGCTATAAAGTTTTTCTTCCAATTATCTTTGTAACTCTCAATTTCTAATAAATCTCTTGTATATCTTGATAGAGCTTCAACCCACCTATCACTAGTTGTATCTTCCTTATCATCTAAAGCTATTACACTAAACCTTATACCTCTTGCTATAGCATCCCATTCCTCAACAACAATATCATTTTCACTTGTACCTTTATAAATGCAAGTAAAAGCTTCATTTTCAGATTCATCAACTATAGTATTCATGTCTAAGATTTCAATAACTTGTTTAGTTAATTTATCTAACTTCTTAAATGTAGTTCTACCTTCATAAATCCATACTTCTATACTTCTTTCAAAACCTATTGTTTCTCCAATATCATTGTCTTGCCCTTGTACAACTACCATATAAGGTTTTTTAGTATCCTTGTTTGGTACATTAGGTTCATAACAACCTTTCAATTCTTTTATATTATCTATTAAAGCTTTTCTTATTCCTGCCCTCATTTAATCACTCCAATATCTAAAAATCATATTACCTATTTTACCTATATTTTTATCAATAGTTGGTTTTATAATAGGCATTGCTTTTGTACCAGGATGTTGAACTGATTTTACAGGATGTGAAGCACCTCTCCAGTATAAAGCTTGAGCTGATTTTGGAGTAATAACATGTGGTTTTGAACCTTCTTCAAGTATTCCTCCATATTCTGCACCATGCGATAATCTAATAATGAAATTATTTCCTCCTCCAAGAGTTTTAGCATTTAAACTTTGTCTTGCGTGTGATGTTCTGTCTGTCCAACTTGCATTTGCTTTAGCTTCACCTTCTAGCATTGCACTTGCACTCATGCAAAGTACAAACATACCTGCTTTTTTTCTATTTATATCATTTATTGCATTTGTGAAAGCACTCATTTTAATCAATCCTTTCAAGTGAACATTGATACCCACAAAGTTCTCCTTTTACAATTTGAGGATATATATTAACTATTTTCATTCTCCCATATATGCACTCAAACTCTAAAAAATCTCTACTGTTAACCTCTAAGACAACATCACTACTTACTAACATTCCATAAGTTCTAATAGAACTAAAAGTACCTTGCTTTTCACTTGATATTTGTTTCTCTGCTGTCTTTTCATTAAATATTCTAACAGTACATTTTTTCTCTGTTTCAATTTCTTCAAAAGCTCCATTTATTTCAATTTTTTTAATACTAGTTATAGTAATATTGGTAGGGTTCATATTAATAGTTCTTATTATGTCTTTTCTTCTTTTATCAATATTTATCATATTTCAAATTCTGTGCTAATACCTAACATAAAACTTCCTTTTTCTTTTTTGTTAGTACACATATCCTTGAATTTATCTGCATTTTGATAAGCTACAGATACTAAGTCTTTTATACTAGAGCTTTTATATGTTTCTTGACCCACTTTATACTCATACATTTCCCCTACTGTATTTTCATATTGTAAAGATTTTAATACCCATCCTTGGGAAGCTGCACAGTAAATACAGTCTGCTTCTTCTAAAAACAAGTTTAATTCTTCATCCGTGAATGTTTTTTTATCTTTATCATTTAATAATAGTCTTAATTTTTCTATTAAATTACTAGTTGGTGTCATATATTATCACCTCATAAAAATAACACTCTTATGAGTGTTTTATCTAAAACTTATTTCTTGTACATTTTCTTCTACTGCTGCAAAAGCACCTCTATAACAATGACCTACAATTTGGTTTTCTACTAACTTACTTAAATCAGCATTTCCAACCTCTGTTGTTAAATCTCTTTTTATTAACTCTTTAAATCCTCGCTTAGGTCTTACCAAATATCCTTTGCCTGGTGTAACACCTTTGTAAGAATATGTTTTTTTACCAACAGTAACCTCCCACCCATCATAATAAATTACTGTTGATATATTTTTTATAGATGGATACATGCTTCCGTTTAATAAATGTCCTCCATTTAACGCCATTTCTATTTCAATTTGGTCAGCACTAGAAGCTATTAATATATTACCTTGTCTTTTTGCTATAACTGTATCTTTTTGTGCTTGTGTTAATGTTCTCCAAATTCCTAGCCATATTGGGTCATTAGCTTCACCTTTAAAAGCTGTCTTATTAGAAGCTTTATAATTAAAATTTATTATTGGGCTTAGATGTATATGGTTCAACAATGCATTGTAACTCTCACCAATTGATTTATTTAATATTTCAACACTAAATGTTTGGTTAAAATCCTTCATTTCTTTTGTATACTCAAAACCAGTTGTATAAGTTTGTATCCTTGCAACTGGACCATTTTCTGCATTTATTGTACCGAATTTAATTTCTTCACCTTCTATATGCTCTAGAAATACACAGTTACCTTGTAAAGCCCACTTAGCATCCATAACTTGTGGTAAATTAGAATCTGCTATACTGTCATATATTGGTTTATATAATAGTTGTACTTGCTCTCTGCCCAGTTCAACATCTAATACAACTTTTCTTAATAACTCTTTTAAATTTGAAGTCGAGCTAAAGGTCATCATTTCACCAAGTGGCTTATTCAACTCCAAAGTTTCCATTTCTCCATTAGATATTTTCTTTGTTACATATTCCATTTCTCCATTTACTATAAATGGTATATCTTCTTGTAAAGTTTCTTTTCTTTTTTGTTCCAACAAATTTTCTTGACTAATTACTTTAAATGCCATATAAACATCACTCCTTTTCTATTGTTGAGGTAATAATATAAACCAAATTACATTGTTGCTGTCTTTCCCATCTGTTACTCTACCAACTAGCCTATTACTTGTAGATGTAGTAGTAAATTTCTTAGCTGTATTATCCCAATAAATCAATTCTCCTACCTCAAAAGCTTCTGATGTAACAATATTATCCGTTTCATATTCAGCTTGCTCTATTTGCAAAGTAACTTCGTCACCTTTTTCTCCATCTTGCATAGCGACTCCGAAAAATCCATTTATAAGATAAAATTGTTGTGTTTTAGTGCTTTCACCATCTGAAAGAATAACTCTTACAGATTTCCCATCACTTATTTTTGCTCTTGTTATCTGTGTTATTGTACTTGGTGTTGGTTGACCTTTAAATGCCATATATTCATCACTCCTTTATATTCTATTTTTCTTAGTTGTTAGACTTCCATTATTGCTAGAGTTTAATAATCCTGTTGTTGCTGGATTATCTTTATACATATTAGACATTGTATTTTTTACAAACTCATCATTTAATATATTTTCTATTTCCCCTGTTATCACTTCTTCACTTGAGCCCTCCTCAACATTTAGCATTTTCTTAACTAATGTTTGAGCTATTTCGCCTGACACTTTATCTCCGATTACTTTATTAACTATAGAGTTCCAAGCTTCCTTCTTCTCATTCTCTAAAGCTTTCGAAGCCTTTTTTGCCACTTCAATTGTATCCATCTCTCCTACTATTCCAAGTACTTTTTTCACTTCTTTTAATTCTTTTTCTGCTTTTAATGAGCTTTTCACATCTTCCATTTCCCCTGTCACAATCTCTTTAGTTAAGCCTATTCCTTGTATGACCTCTGAATATGATATTTCACCAGTTTGCAACAATCCTTTGACATTTTTTATTAACTCTTTTCCTTCCAATTTGTTTTCCTCTCCTTTCATTTCTCCTTTAGCTTCATAGCTTATTTTCTTTATTACTTCAATTTCTTCACCTAGATTTATTTTATTTTCAACTATAGTAAATGGTATACTATAAAGCTTACATAATCCATTTTGCTCCAACTCATATATGGCAGTATTGCTATCATATCTTATGTTTTGTATATAGAGATATGAATTATTATCATTAATAGAAAACTTAGCTTTTAAAGCTTCTCTTAAATCTATTCTTAAAGCTTCAAAAGTTCCATCTAACTGTTCGCCATTAGGACTCATTTCCATACCTACAATACTTGTTGGCATACCTGGTCTATGTAAAGGAGTCCAATCAATAGATAGTGGCTCATATCCTATAACATTCATTTCACCTTTAACACCTTTTTTAAGCTTTGGATAACCAAATATACTGACTTCCTTTATCCTCTTAGTTCTAATCCATCTTTTTAAATTTTTAGCATCTGCATCAATCAATCCTCTAAAGTATGCCTTATCACCTTTCATTTCTGCACCTATCCAATGTGTTACAGGTGGTGCAAATTCAGTTGATATATTTTCAGCTTTTTGATGTCCTAAAAAACCATTAAGAGTATTTTCATTAGTGTAATCTACAATATCTTTCAAACTTTTAGCAGTATAGTTCCATCCTCTTTTGGATTTTGTAGCTGGTATCTCAACAACTACCTCAAGAGGGTCATTATCTATAGATTTTAAAGCTTCTATGTCTATATCTTTAGCTAAAGGAATATCAGAAGGTTTTATACTAGATATTAACGCATTCATTGAATCCATTTCTCCAGTTATTACATTCATTTAATCACCACCTTTCAATTTAAAAACCAATATTTCCATACACATCTTGATACCACATTTCAAGAGGCACATCATCCATAGGATTTTTATTCCAATTTTTCAATCTATTAACTAACACATCAAGTGGTTGAACTACTGTAATCATAATACACAAACAATGAGGGTGAAATGGATATACAGGAACTTCATTTATAGGATAAACACCTTTACCCAAACCAAAATTATCCTCTCCACATATTTCGTCGCATATATCTGTATGAGGATGTGCCATGGATAACATAAATTGAATACCAATAGTTGCAGGATTAATCATTGCAGAAGCTAAAACCCCATCGCCGTAAGCTGATGTCATTTCAGTTCTTGCTAACCTTAAAGCTTCATAACTTATATTTTGAGGTACTCTATTTCCTATTCTTTTAATCATATTTGGATATTCGTCAACTAAAGTTTTCTTACCTTTTAAAACATATTTGTCTAACATCTTAGCAGTTTTAACACAGTCTTGACCTTCTGTTACTGCTGTTTGTAATATAATTTTCATATCGTCTCTGTACTTCTTACACTTAGACCAAATTCTATCGGATAAAAATAAACCATCTTTAACTCTTGCATAATAAGCTTCTACAGTTCTTATATTAATATCATAAAAAGCTTTTTGTATCATAGATTTAGTTACTTTGGTTATTTGAGCTGTCTCAACTGCATTAATTAAAATGTTTTTAGAGTAACTAGTAGCTGTTTCAACATTTTTATTTAAATATTCGTCAAAATTAAAAACCAGTTGTTCATTTAATATTTTTATTTCTTTTGTTAATTGTTTTAGTACCTGTTTTAATCTAGTCTTATTGAACTCTGAAAGATTTCCTTTTCTTATTTCTTTTGTAATATTTCTTGTTATGTTAATATACATTACTCTTATTTCATCATCTTGTCTGAGTCTTAAATCTATAAATTTTTTTCTAGCTTCTAATGCCCATTTCTTGTACTCCCCTGCAACAGTTATTAATTTCAAAGTACTTTTATCCATTGTCATTATTGTCCTTTATTTTATCTATTTCCTTGTCAATTTCATTTGACTCATCATCTAAGCCTTTAGAATCATCCAATCTGTATTTTAACATTTTAGTTTTTATTATCTTTTCTCTTTCTCCAACTATTTCAGGGTCATCACTTATATAATTGCTCATTGTATCTATATATTGAGCTAAAAAATTTACTGTTGATTCTTCACTAATAAATCCACCTTCTAAAGCTTTATCTAATGCACTACATACTTTTTCTAATGTTTCAGCTAAGTCTTTGTCATCTCGTGGATTTACTTCATCCCAACCTATAGTCACATCATAAGATGAATATTTCATACCACTAGAATTAGAACTCATTATTAAAATCATTCTTGCAAGTAATTGCCAACTATTTGTAAATTGTTCTCTTTTTCTTCTTATCTTATTTACCATAATAGGCATTTGCTCTTTTACAGAAGCTAAAGCACTAGGAGTATGTACTCCAAATATAAACTCGGGTGTTTCAGATACATCTACTATGCAATAAAAAAGAAGCTTTAAAAGCTCCTTAGCATCACCTATAGCTGACTTTACTTCCACGAACTCAGCTTCTTCATCTTTATTTAAAAATAATATCTCATGTCCATCAAGATTTATCTTTCCACCTTCTTTTGCAAATTTAACAGGGTCTTCAACACCAAAATTATGTGCTAAAAAACTTGCAACATCAGTTAATTTCAACTTTAGTTTTGGAGTAGAGTGCATTTTGCTACCTTTTAACGCATGTAACATAACATCATGATAAGCTTTTAAAAGAGGTTCTATTGGTTCTATATCGCTTTGCCCATATTTCAATGTTTCATCAGCTTCATTTTTAAAATGTATTATTGGTATAAAGCCCCATACATTAGGCGTTTCCCCTTCCTCTAAACCTTCTATCTTATCACCTTCAACCTCAACAATTCTACTTTCAGCAGTTATTATTTGTTTTACCTTAGCCCTCCTCTTGTTTTCTTCTAAGTCAGTCCATTCATTTTGACTTTCTAATATATAAGCTATAGGCTCTTTTGTTGTAGGGTCTAATATTATTTCTTTTACTTCTTCGGGTGATATGAAGTTATATATTAATCTAACTTTTTTATCAGGATATAAAGGATTTTCTCTTTCTTCTCTAGTTATCCAAATATAACAATCACCTTGCTTTAAACTATCTGCATGTGTTTTCAGCATTTTAGATGTGTTATCTAAAACAAATTCATCTAATATATATTGAGCTTCTTCATCTTCTATTTGAAAATGAGGTACACCCATAAAACCAGTTGTTGAATTGACAATCGGTCTAACAAAACTAGAACCTAATTTGTAATTAGCATTCTTATTTTGATACAGTTCTCTTGCTAACTCATAATCAACTCTAGAATCGTCTAATTTATATACACCAATGTTTCCACTAGACATACGCATAATCTCTCCTGTAGGTCTTTTAAATAGCTTTTTTACATAAGATATTATCCCCATACACTACCCCCTTTCAATAAAGATAAATCAGTATTGTTATTTTCTGCAAACGAATATATTACTGCATCAGCTCTATCGGGCGATTCTCCAATTCTTTTTTTCATTTCCTTTTTACTTTCTATTTGTATTTTTCCTTTTGAATCTACTGTATATTTTCTATTTGATAATTGTTTAATAAGTTTGTCATCATCGGGAAGCTGTATTATAGCTTCTTTATTTTGTATAAAACTGCTTAAATTTGCATCTAATTCTTCCCTCATGTTATCCCACATTTCAGAAGCTTTATTATAGTACTTATCTTTCTCTATAGCACCAGAACCATTTTGAATAGGTATAACTTCATATTTAAGTTTTTCTTGTCTTATAACCTCTTTTAATCTATCTGTTACACCTGCACCTAAGCCATCATCATCCGTTTTTATTTTTACTCTGTTAATTTGATGATACATATTTTTAAATTTATCAACTGCTCTTAATATATTTCCTACTGTTTCCATTGTATCTTTTTTTGAATAAGTTAATAAATCAAATACTTTTCCACCTATTCTTGGAGCTATTATGGTTTCATCATCGCCATATCTTGCTATATCTGCACCTATATTTAATACATAATCATTAGATATATTTACATCTCTTATAGTACTTGTTTCAACAGCTTCTAACGATATTAACGAATCACTTTCACCTTTTGGGAACTCTCCAAGAACTCTAACACGCCATGGGTCAGAGCCTTCATGATACTTTCTTTTTAACATTTCAATATTATCTTTCGAGGTTCTAGGACTGTCTAAAGAAGATACTTTAAATGTCTTATATAAATCTCTATCCCTATTATGACTATCATAAAATGTTCCGCTTGTTCGAGTTGGATTTCCGCATAAAAGAAGCTTATTTTCTGCACCCGATAATGTTCCCAATATAGCTTCCATAATTGGGTCAGCAACTCCCGAAGCTTCATCAACAACAAATAACATATAATCTTCATGGAAACCTTGCATATTCTCAGGCTTTACTGCTGTTCTAGCTGTAGCCCACCATCTTTCTTCAAAACCTTTCATATACACTTTTGTTTTAGTCCATTCAAGAAGTTTCTCAACCTTGCTATTGCTTAGCCACTTAGCTATTTCTGCCCACAATACATCATACAGTTGTTGTCTTGTTGGAGCTGTAGCAACTACTTTCGGAAAAGGTCTAGTACTTAAATACCATACAGTTGCAACACTTTCTAAGCCAGTTTTGCCTACACCTTGACCACTTCTAATTGATACTTTATCATTTTGAGCTAAAGACATTAAAACATCAGATTGCCACTTATCAGCTTTGAAATTTAGCATATCTTCTGCAAACCAAACAGGATTATCCCAATAACAGTCTAATAGTGTTAATAAAGCTTTATTCATTGTTAACACCACGTTTCATTGCAATATTTTGTATAGCTTCAACCCAAGTTTTTGAGTCATCTTTATTGTTATTGTCTATTTCTAATTCAAATCTCTTTTTATCCATTTTTAACTTCTGTAATCTTTCAATGTTCTTAGCTTTTTCTTTTTGTATCTTAGTTAGTTCAGCTTCTAGCTTTTGTACTCTTTCAAATATAGAAACTGCTCTTGTAACAGTTTCTGTCTGTGTCTGCTCATTATCTTTTAGTAAATTACCTTCTATCTTTAAAGTTCTTTTATCTATGCTTTCTAGCGTAATTTTATCAACTTTTTCTTCATACTGCTTTATTCTTTTCATATGTCTGTGTTCTCTAACTGTAAGCAGACTTATTTCTAATTCAAGTCTGTGTATTTCATCTTTATTTTCACTTTTTATCAACTCTATTTCTTCATCTGTTAGAGTGTTAAAGAATATTTTTTCATATATTCCATCTTTTAATCTATTTTTATTCCCTTTTGGAGCACCATTGCCAACAGCATTTTTATTGCCAATTTGTCCCCCTCTTTTCTTTGTAGTACTACATTCACCTTTTCGTAGTACTACATTCCATTTGTCTCTACACTTCCAGTTGCTAATAGTCTTTTCATTTTCTTTTAATATTTCTGATATTTCTCTGTTTGTTATATTTCCATTGCGTTCTATATATAAATTAAGTGCTTTATCCCTGTTGGGGCTTCTAGCTTTTGCCACACCACCACCTCATTATTTCTATATTCGTTTGAATCTTATTTTTTATTATTAAGCTTGTTTATCTACTTTTATTTCTTCTCTTGTCAATAAATAAAAGAATGGAGTATCTGCTAAAGCTAAGAAGAACTTAACTACATATTGACTTAATATCATTACTAGTAGATTTGGAACAGTACCCCAAAATCCAATCGTAATGAAAATAGATGTGTCTATCAACTGGCTTAACATAGTACTAGCATTGTTCCTTAGCCACTTATGTTTTCCATTAAATCGCTCTTTTAACTTATGAAATATAAATACATCATTACTTTGAGCTAATATATAAGCTATTAAACTAGCTAATACAAATCTTACATTCTGCCCTAACACTACTTTTAGATTATTTCCATATTCTTGTGCAAAACTTGCACTTGGAAGGGCTATTGCTATTGTAATTAATAAAAGACTAAATAACTGCATTAAAATACCTCTTTTGACTGTTCTGTTAGCTTCTTCTTTGCCCCATATTTCTCCGATTATATCTGTACACAAAAAAGTTAGTGGATATGCTACAACCGCGGCAGGAACAATTAACCCAAATACATCAATCACCTTTCCTGCAACAATATTAGAAACCACTAAACTTGTTACAAATACACAATTTAATGATGTTAAATTTCTTTCTGTCTTTTTCACCATCTCACTCCATCCATATATTTTTGATATTTAACCCACTCGCACATGCTATGAGCTACTAATTTTTTTAAATCAGTTTTCTTATTACCTTCTTTTTCTAACCTTCTTATATGTATATCTCCATTTTTAAATGTATATAATTGCTGACCAATACTTGCCCCTATAGTCCAACTACTGCTGTCAACACTATAAAACTTAAATGTTTTTAATATCTTTGTCTTAGTAAAACCTAATCCATGTACTTTTACATTTCTAACATAAGCATAATCAACCATTTTTCTTATTAAATCATATTCCTGTTTCTTTATATCATTTATTGCAAATCCTCCAACTGCAATATATTTATACTCTTTACATAGTTTTTTCCAATACTCCACACCTCTTGATTTATGCCATACAGGAATACATTGTCTACCTACTTCACTTTCTATTTTTTTAGTCCATTTTTCTACTTGTTCCAGCCCAAAAATCACATCTACATCAACTTCAAAGAAATATTTTATATTATAGTCCTTAATGAACTTTATATATCTATCAATATAGTTTTCCATTTCTGCCTTCTTCACTTTTGTGCCATTCATAAAAGAAAATGCACCCGAATCTAATAAGAAATTCTCATTTTCTACTATACTCATAGCTTCCAAACACGCTTTTTCTTTATTAAAAAAAGTTTCAAGTATATAAAGTGGTTTACACTTCTCTATTGTTTTTTCTTTTAATTCTTTATTCATTCCACTTTTTGTTGCTGCTAAAAATATCCTCATTTTTATATTTCAAACTCCTCACCACAACATGGACATTTCACCATTTTACCTTTTTTCTCTTTTTCTTCTAATTCTTCATCTAATATAAAATCTGCATCAATAACTCCTAAATCTTCAAACATGTGTATGTTGAATCCCAAATTACTCATATCAATATTTTCTATTTCAGCTAATTCTTTTGTTAATTTATCAAACTCCCAATCTGAAAATTCACTTGTCTTATTATCAGCTAATCTATAACCTCTTATTTCTTCTTCTGTCAAGTCTTTTAAAACTAAGCATGGAACTTGCTTCAAATTAAGTACTTTAGAAGCTTCATACCTTGTGTGACCTGTTACAATTACATAGTCTTTATCAACTGTAATTGGATTATTAAAACCAAATTCTTTAATTGAATTAACTACTTTTTCAACTGCATACTCATTGTTTCGAGGATTATTTTCATAAGGTTTTATATCTTCTAAATTAAGATAAACAACTTCTCTTTTGTTCATTTTAAGACCTCCTTTTTAAAATTTAAATATAATAAAAGAGCCACCTGCAAAGATGACTCTTTAAACTAAACACTCATATTTTCCTTCTTTAAAAAAATAAAAGACTAAGCTTACCCAAACTTAGTCTTTTTATGGGGGAGGTACATATTCTTTAAGGGAGCAAGTTCTAGGAATCGAACCTATATTAAACACCAGTCCTTGCATGGTGAGTGAGGTTACCAAGCCCCACCCGATTTTTAGACCTCTGAATTAAGATACAAAATTGTATGAGATTTTAATCTCAATTCAAATACTAACATAGTGTATTAATAAAACCTTTTGAACATAGTTAGAATTGAACTAACAGCATCCTCATGCCCTGCCTAGTCTGTTCACATAAAAGACTTTCTGTCACTGACATCTAAGCCCTTTATAATAATAGAGCGTGCAGTTTTGGCATCCTTTTTTTAAATCTATAACATATCCGCAAATATATTATTGCTTTCTCTATTATTGTATTGTGGCTAGGGCAATCCCTTAACCCTAGCCAACTATTTAATTTTGAGAGGGAAATCTTTCATTTCCACAATACTATTATCTCATGTCTAAAATTAAAAAAACGGCACATTTTCGGCAATTAAAATTCATAGTCTAATTTAGTCTGTAATCTAACAATTCAAAAAGAGGTTCTTGTTCTAACAATGCTTTCTTTCCAAATAATGCTATTGATATTGAATTTATAGCTTGATTAGCTCTTTCTCTCAATTGTCTTTCTTCTAAATATACCTTATCAACTATTAAACTCCATTCTAAGCCTTCAATATATTTGTATGTTATAATTTGCTTGTGTATAGGTTTTAAGTTCCTTATAGCTAAATCTATTGTAGATTTAATTATTTCTGACTCATATAACTCTATTTCTTTTTCTGTTATTAAGTCTGATACATTAACAATAGCATCCTCAATCATATTACTAGTTTTGTTTGTTTTTCCTGTTTTGACACTATCATAACTTACACCTTTCATTAAATCCCCAACTGAATTATCTTTCAACATTTGTATTTCATTTTTTAATTTTATTATATTTGCACTTAATTGTTTATAATTAGAAAGTTGTTTCTTAGTTGCATTAAAAAACTCTTTTTTAGTTTTAGACATACTCACACACTCCTATCAATTATTTATGTTATAATAATATTTGTATATAAAAGTTTTATATTTTTGACAAGTGGAGTGTGAAAGCACTCCTTTTCTTTTTAATTAACCTATTGAAGGTTTTCCCCTTTAAAGAGGGAAAGTCTTCCCTGTCTTAACTTACTATTGATAATTGACTATTTAATAATCTTATTTCTTCTTCAAGAACTGTAGGTAGCTTATAATTATCTACTATTTCCAGTACCTTATCTAACTGACAACGCTTTATAGCCTTATAACTTTCTACTCCAAATTCTCGTTTAATTTGATGGTATATATCACTATAAACTTTGCCTCTTAGAGATTTATTTTTATAAGCCCTACTACCATGTCCACCAAGTGATTTTGTTGCTACTCTCTTAACTTCTTTAACAATACTCTCACACTCTATATTAAACAGTGGTGCATCATCCATAAAGTTTTCTAACTTCTCATTAACACTCTCTATTTTAGTTTCTAAGACTTCTTGTTTCTTATCTAGCATAAATATAGCTTGTAACTCCTTTGATGCACTTAAAAGAGGATTATTTAATTCTTTTCTCATAGAGAAATATCCATCAACTATTTTCTCGTATTGTTCCCAAGCCTTATCATCTTCCAGTATTTTAAGTAGCTTTGAATAACCTCTCTCAGATAACAAATAAATATTTCTTGACTGATTAAAAGATTGTTTACTATATCCAACATCTTCATAACCTAATCCTTTTGAAGGATTAGCCTTTAAATCACCTAGTCGTTCAGAACGACTCACTTTTAAATCTATAATATCTACATTTGTTTTAAATCTCTTTATATTACTATTAATTAGTTCATTTACATGTTTAAGTTCTCTATTATGTATCTCAGCTATATCCTTTACTAACATTGCTTTCTTGCCTTTTCCAAACCCACCCTCAATATCATGAAATTTCATTCCCTCAACTTCTAAAGTTCCAAGTACTATTATTTCTTTATTTATGTTTTCATTCATAGTCTATCTCTCCTTTATCATTTGATATATTCTTTATTTAGCTTTTTCACATTTTTATGAAAAACTAAGGACCTAATCTAACAAACGAATTTTTCCATTGGTTAAATAACATCTTCCAATACAACTTCAATCCTTGGCTTATCACTATAATACTTACTAGCTACTACCTCAACTATCTGTGTATCATCCTTATACGCTATCTCATTAAGTGCATCAGCCACAATCTTAACAACATTATCAATATCGGGTTTCTTACTAGGTCTTAACGCATTATTTCTTTTCTGCTCTTTAACCTTTTTACTATTACTTTTAGCTATAGAATAATAGCATCTTAAAGTCATTTTTATATAACCTTCAAAGTAATATTTAACTTTAGATTGATATAGCCACTTTATAAGATTCTCATAATCTTTAGTTTTATTAGGTGTATAGGTTCTTTTAGCGTAAGTATTCATTCTTGGTCTTTCTTTTCCGATTGGTTCTCCATCTATTGTAAAATTAATCTTCATTGCCTCTCCTTAATCCTCTATATAATAAAATTCCGCTTCTCCTACTTCACATTCATGAACTATCCAGTCGCGTGCTTTACTACTACTATAATAAATATAGTTAAATAAAAATTCCTTAATTTCATCTTTTTCAACTTCAACTTTAATCTTTGTTTTACAATTCTCACAATCATCCCTACTGCATCTATCACAATACATTTCAACCTTCATTAATTTACCTATTTCTTTTTTTAATAGTCTTAAGTTCTCTCTATCTTTTCTTAATTCATCTAAATCTTCTAGTGTTATAGTTGCTGTTGCAGATTCTAACATTTGCTCTTCCTCCTTAAATTCTTATTTTATTCCCAACTCAACATAACCATTTCCAAGGTTAACAAAATACTCAACTTCTTTGTTTACTTCAATTCCTGTAAATTTTTTATCTTTAAATGACTGTAATATAACTGTATCTCCCGCTTTAAAATCTGCTGTATGCTCTACTTCAATTTGTTTTTTATTCTTAATTACATCTTTAAAAGTACTAGAAGCTATCTGTAATTCATGTATCATAAGCTCACATCCCTTAATTTACTCAATTACTCTCATATTCACTTTTCCATTTTTAAAAAGTTTTATTTGATATTTTTTTCCACAATGAGGACAAGTAACTATCATTTTTTTAAACTTAACTAATGTGTAGAAATTCCTACCACATCCACCAAAACATTTACCTCCATTAAATATTTTAAATTCTCCATAGTCTCTATCTAACTCATCTGCTTCATCTCTATGTTCATTAACTATATATTTATATATCAAAGTATTCATTAAAAACACCTGCCTAATCTATTTCAATTTCGACTATAGCTCTGCTTAAAAGCTTCACATTATAATTTTCTTTTATATTTTCCTCATCTTTTTTAAAAGCTCTTGCTTCTTCTAAATCATTAAATATAGAGCTGTATATGTTCCCTTTTTCCCATTCTCTTGTTGTCTGCCAAGTCACTTTAAACTCTGTAATAACTATATTGACCACTCCTTTTTATAAGTCAAAGTAAGTCTATAGACTTTTAGTTTCATTAACAAACTTACCTTGACTATTTATTTTATTTTCTTAATTCCTTATAGTTTTCTTGACATATTTTATCCATATTTTCTTTGTATCTGCACCCTATGCACACATTACAAGTTATAAGCTTATTACTAATTACAAAGTCATAATTGGCACATCTTTCATCACATTTTTTATGAAGTATTCTTTTTTTAATTTGATTCTTTTATTCATACTTAACCCTCCCTTAGTTTCTCAATTATCTCAATTTCATCATCTGAAAACACCATACAAGATTCCCCATCACATTCACCATTTTCCCAATCTTTTTTAAATCGTTCATATTCATTTATATAACATCCAGTCCATTCATCTTGTTCTAAAAGATAATGTGCTTCCATTATTGTTTTTTCATCTTCCTCACTGCAATTAGCTAGACAATATTCATCTGCAAATTTAACTACAATCACTTCTAAACCATCAATCAAATTATAGTATCTAAGTGCATTTTTTAATCCTTCTTCTGAATAGTCAAAGTCTACGCTTTGTTTTTTTTATTTGTTCCAATGTTCTTTTAGTTTTAAGTTTTACTTTATAGATGCTAAGCATAATAAATATCCTCCAACCAATTTTTGTATGTTGTATCACAATCTTTGCTCTCACAATCTCTCTTATCATTTTTGCAACTACCACAAATCTCTTTCCTAAATTCCTTATATATTTCTCTTTCACCAAGATTCTTTGACTCGCACATTTCTTTATTAGTCATATGAGCACCTTCCAGCTTTCTAATTATCTCCTGTAATTTTAAGCAATACTTGTTTAACCTGCATAATTTCATCTTTAAATTCATCAAAACTTATCTCAATTTCTTTTCTTAACCATTCGTTCATAATTTCATCTTTAAAAACTATTGGAATTTCAGTTCCATCTTTACCAATAATCAAAACTTTTGCTTTTTCACATTCTTTTAGTTCTTTTAAATAAACATTTATTTCTTTTTCATCCATTTCAACTTTTTTCATTACTTCATCTACTGTTCCAAGTTTATTTAGTACAAAACTACCTTGATTTTTCATTTTAAATCCTCCTTTATTTCGTTTTTAAGAGTCACAAAATACTTCAACAGTATTTATATTAAGATACATTTTGCAACTCTCTAAACTGTTTTAATTAGATATTTTGCATATCTTCCATGTATTTACTTGTAAGTTTGCAAAGAACTTCATGCAATGCTCTTCTTGCTAATTCGAACTCTTCTTCTGTCGCTTCTTCATGTATGCTAAAATTTGTATATCCTTCTGTAAAATTAGAAAAAACTATTTTTATTACTCCATCTCCATGTGTTCCTGCATAAAGAAATTGACTTTGCTTATATGCATGCTCTTTTTTATGTTTCAATTCTTCATATTTCTCAATTTTTTTCGTTATATTTTCTTCTGTACGCTTTAATTGTTTATACTCCTCAAGTTTTTTTATTATATCCTCTCTTTCGCACTTTAATTGTTCATATTCTTCTTCATGCATTATTCTTCTACCTCCATATCAAGCCACTCTTTGCATCCAACAAAACAACTATAGATACAAGTCTCAATTTCATAAGCACAATACTCACAAACACAATCAGTACTCCCAAGAAAATCAGCTATTCCATCCTCATCCAAACTTTTTATCATTTCAAAATTAGTCATTCTTAACCTCCTCTTTATCTCTCAATAATTTACGAGCTTTTTCTTCATCATAACTGCAAATACTTCTACCATCACAATAATGGCAAAGTAATCTAGTATTTTTAGTAACAGTAGGAAACATTTTTTTACAAATATCTAATCTATCATCCATTCTTATACACCTCTTTTATTATCACAATTTTCACGCTCTTTTAAATTCAATCTATATGATTTTAATTAGATTCAATCTCTTTCATGTATTTTTCACATTCATCAATCGTATTACTAAAAAGCTTAATTAATTCTTTCTCAATATACCTTGCTATATGAATATTTTTATTTTTAATCTTAGGAAAATCATTATTAAAGTTCAGATTAATGTTGTTAAGTTCTCCTCCATATTTAAGTGCCTTTATAGCATCCTCCATTTGCCATTGCATTTCTCTAATACCTTCATATTCTCTAACTTTTGACCTCATTTCCAAAAATTCTTTATTTGTCATTATTTCTCAACTCCTAATCTAACTTTTAATATTCTATTTTCTTCTCTCAACTCATTGATTTCATTAAAAACATCTAAAAGTAACTTTGAATCAACTTCATCATTTTCATTTAAATTCAATCTATACTCATAAACTCTACCAGCTATAAAACTTCCTATTACTAATATCATACTAGCCAATATATTCATTAGATTTCATCCTTCCTATCATCAATTAATATATTAAACCCACAAGAACACTCCCTATAATATGTGTGTTCTTCAATTATTAACTTGCCTTCATCATTTCCAATCTTTTCATTACCACAATCAGGGCAATAGCAATATTTTTCTCCAAGTTTTATAATATCTTTTAATTTCATTTTTCTAACATCCCCTCACATTCATATCTACTTAATATTTTTATAGCTGTATCAATTGCTTTATTAATTGAACACTTTCTCTTATTTATTATCTTTTCAGCTAACTTAATTACTTGCTCTACATTTGCTAATACCATCTGTCACTCCTTGAATATATTCTGCTTTCCAACCTTCTCTAGTTACTCTATTATCTCTAGCTAAACAGCTAGCATAATCTCCACTAATTTTTAAATATTTACTTGCAGCCTTTGCACTTTTAAAAATCCTAACTTCTCCAGTTTCAATATTAAAAACTTTTATAGGTTTACTTTTTGTATCATTAGTTGGTTTTTTCCTTATTTTCTTGAATTTCGATTCATTAAGTTTCAGCTTTATTTTCTTACTTTCATTTGCTTTTCTTACTTTTCTTAAATTAAGCTCAAACATATCTTCTATATCAATAGTTTTTTCTAAAAACGTTCCTGCATCTACCCAAATTTTAGCCATATTCTACCACTCCAAATCTTTAAATATTATTTCATAGCTACACTCACCAGCTTCAATAAATATACCTCTTTCATCTTGATAAATATTTTCTACTCCAATAATTCTTAATTCTGAATTTTCAAAGAATAACTTACACATATTGCCTTCTCTTAAATCTCCAAAATCTATAAGACATTCTTTACCTGTTAAAAATGAAAATTCTTTTTCTCCTGTTTCAAAGTTAAAAACAATCACCAATTCCATAACTCTTAATCCTATTCCACAAATCTTACAATACCTTGCATCCTTACTTATATCTTCATTTCTGCATTGATAACAAACATTAATCTTATTTTTTCTTATCATCTCTAACATTCCAGTATTTTCATATATATTTCCGACAATTTCAATATCTAGACTTTCTTCAAATAAAGATATTTTTTCTTTTAGCAAATCATTTACAACAACAAATCTTCCATTTAAAAACTTAACTTCACACAAAAAGTCAGATTCATGTACTAAATCATTACATGAAACAATATCGCCCTCATATACTTCTCTTCCATGATAATCCTTCAAGCCTGTGTATATCATTGTTTCAATATTTTTATTGTTTGGCACAAAAACTCCATTACAAATCAATTTTTCTGTCAAGTTATTAGCTTGATGTATTAATTCATCATAACTATACATTTTTTGTAGTTTTTTAGCCCATTGTCTAAACTTTAATTCCATTTTTCAATCCTCCAATATATTTTTAACTTCTAGGAAGTAATATTGTATAATTACTCCCTAGATTATTTAACTGAACTTCTCCTTCTGACTTTTCTTAATAATGTCGTCTAGCTCATCCTCTGAATACTTAGTAAATGTTTGTTCAAAGTTAGCAAACTTATTTTTACTTTTACTAGGAGCATTGGCAACTTTATTATTAGACTGTTTCTTCTCCTGCCTACTCTTTTTCTTCCTCTCGAATTCATTTTGATACTCTGTAAGTTCTAAACTAGTTTTTACACCTGCTTCTATCCAGTTGCTTAAGATTGTCTTTACATATCTATAGTTCTTAACTCCACTCCCTACAGCTTCATCAATAGCCCTTATAATTACTTCTAACTCCATTCCATCATCTAGAAAGCCTAGTAACTCTAAAAAGTTGTTTGGAGTAATTACACCTATATATTTTTCAAAGTATTTTTTTATGTAGACAGTTTTATCTTGTTGAGGTTGTTCATTAATAACAATAGTAGTAACATCATTACTTACTTTAAAGTCATTACTTACTAGTTCCGTGTTTTCCGGTTTCCGAGAAACCCGGTTTCCGGGAAATCCGGTTTCCGGGAAATCAGTTTTTCGGGATTTTAGTTCTTGTGGATGTTCAAGTGGTATCTCATATACCTCATAATCATATCCTCCAAGCATCTTATTAGTCCTAGTATCTCTACAAGGTTTTCTTGTTATATATCCATTTTCTATAAGTTCCCTTAAAATATTTGCTGTAGAATCTCTACCGTTTTTGCTCCTTTTATATAGGTCATTAACATAAATTTTCCAATGGTCTGGCTTACTAATCAGATATGAATGTAATCCTTTTGCTTGCCAACTTAGCTTCACATCATCCAAACAAGTTTTATTTAAAACTACATATGGATTATCTCTGTCTTTACTTACTCTTATAATTCCCACAATATCACCTGCCTTTATTGCTTCTTATTTTCATAAGCGTTGCATATTGAGTCATATTCTTCTTTAGTTAATTCCCTTATTTCTTTTCCATATCGTTTAAATACTTTATCTTTTAATTCATCTTTACCAACACCTGCACTATTAGCTATCGCATATACTCTACTTAATTGTTTATCTGTTAAAGTTTTGTTATTAGTACCTTTATTTTCTTGAGTATTCCTATTATAATTATTTTTAGCTGCTTCTTTTCCACTTACTGCGTCAAAACTATCATTCTCAGTTATGTTGAGTAACTGAATATATAAATATCTAGTTTGATAGGTTTCTATACCTCCTAGTGCTTGTAATTCATTAGAGCCTTTAAGTTGTAAGTCTCTCATTGGAGAAGTGAATATAATCTGTTCTGTGGGGTTTTCTCCATTAATCAACGTTAGTGTTGCATAGTCATTTGTAAAAACTACTATAGGGCATAATTTAGCTTCTTCAAGTAATTCAGTAGCTTGTGGCAAGAAGTCTGCTAACTCAAAATACTTGAAGTTAGCGAACTTATTCTCTCCACTTTTCTTTAGATTTAACTTACTGAACTTGACTCTTACATCCATCAATTTAATGTAAATATTATTAGTTTCCAATTCCACCACGCTCCATGTCCTTTATATTTCTTTTTAAAACACCTTCCCATCCATCTATATAGTCTCCATATAAACCATCTGATTTTTGCTTTTCTAAATCTTCTTTAAACTGCTCTATTGTCCAATTTTCTTTATGCCTTTTTATACAATATTCTAGTCCTGCAATACTTCCTAAAGCTTGTTCTGCTTCTATTCCTTCAAATCTAGTAAACTTTAATATAAATAATCTATCTTCTAAATCATTAATTATCTCATTTCTAGTTTTCATTTCTTCCCCCTTGTGCTATAATATAGCTATAATTTATTTGTATCTATTTTTGATTAGAGCCAGTCGTAATGGCTCTTTTCTATATCTGAACATCTATAGGTCTATCTCTTTCAATTTCTTCTAAAATTAATTGAAGTCTCTTGTAATCTTCACTTTCCTCATGTTCTTTTGATTTAATCTCTACATTTATACTTTCTAAAATATTTTCAACAGCATATTTTGCTCTTTGCCATGCAACTATTTCTCTTAGATAATCTCTCATGTGTGCATCATCTATTAAATCCCTGTCTTTGTTTCTAAGTTTCTCATAAAGCACACTATTTTTACTTATCTCTAATTCAGCTAAATCTAATTGTTTTTGCACCATTCTTTTTACATTGTTTAAACTCTCCATTAAATACACCCCCTAAAGTAACTTCTCAATTACATAATCATTGTTAATTGCATCTTCTATTGTTAAGTTCATTTCTTCTAAGCTTTTTAACTCTTTATCAAAGTAAATCAAATTCAACTCTCTTAAATAAGATTTAGTTATTATACAGTCGTTTACAATTTGTAGCCTTCTACAACTTACTCTTACTACATCACCTTCTATAAAAATATCTGGTTCAAAAGCTGTTAATTTTGCTTCCATAATTAATCCCCTCTCTTAAATTTCAGGTCCTCTTTGTTTGCATTCTTCCATATAAGCTACACACTCTACATAAATCTTGGTGTAGGTACTCTTTTATGTTTCTTGCAAAATCTTAGAAACCATCTTAGAGTCAATTAAATCACCCCCTTTCTGCTTTTAGCATCTTCTATTACCTCACTTAAATCTTTTCCTTTGCTTTGTTCTATAAAATCATCTAAATCATAACTCGCTATTTTCGTTGCTCTTTTATTTCGTATTACTGGAATTAAGCCTAAATCAATTAAATCTTTCAACGTTTCTTTACCTATATTTAATCTTTTTCTAACTTTTTCTTTTGGTATTAATTCGTTTGGATACCCTCTTTGCATTAATATAACTATTTTTTCTCTATCTGTTTTTTTCTCTATTTCTTGTTTTGCATTTTTTACTTCTTGTAGTATTATTGTTTTAATACTTTCATTAAAAAGCTCTCCAATATTTAAATTTTTCATATTAAATCACCACCATTTCAAGAATATTCTGTATTTATTGTTTATCAAGAAAGTTATAAAATAGTGCATCAAGCATGTATAATAAGTGATTATCTTTGTCTATTGTCTCTACCTCCATAATTTTTAACTTAATATTGATAATTGTTTTTGCCCCTCATAAGTATTATTCTTTTGTTTTATAACACCCAGTTTCAAAAGCTTTTCCATTATTTTGTCTATCCCTTTACTAGTTAAAAATGTCTTATAATCTTCTATTAACTCTCCTTGTTCTATATGTGTACCACTAGGTTTTCTTATAAATAATCCTTGTTCTACATATCTTGTATAAGGGCTATTATCTTTCTTTAAATACTCCACTTCTCTCAATAATTTATACATATTGTTTCTTCCATAACCTTTTATTGCTAGTGTCTTTGAAAAATCCTCTATTGTTGTAAGACCTTCATTATTTAAAAATCTTTCCCATTTCTCAACTTTAGGCTGTTGTAGTTGTATTATGTTGTCTTTTTTCTTAATTAAAGATTGATTTTCTTCTTGTTCTTTTATCCAACACTTAGCGCGTTCGATTGGGTCATCTATCATATAGCTACACTTTAGCTGTTGTTTCGATTCTTGTTCCATTTCTTCAAATTTTTTCGTATATGTTCCTGTAAATGCAGTTCCCTTTATTCCTGTCATTTTATTTGCTATAAAGTCACAACCTATTTTTGTTATTGCATAACATGGCTTTTCTCTTTTATAATCATCCAAGTAAGTATTTTCAATAAAATAATCAGATGGGTACAAATCTGTACTCATGTTTTTATTAGCTTCTTCCATCTGGTTTATATAGTTTCTTATATCTCTTAGTAAAATCTTGTGCTCCTTTTCAACCATTAAAGCTATATCTCTGCTATCAGTTGTTAGTTTATTGTTAACTTTTACTATTGTTAACTCTTTCATGTTTATACCTCCTTTTGAGTTTTCATATTTCTTGAAAATTTTAATTTTAAAATAGCTTCATATATACCTTCTAACTTTTCCATAACATCATTCCAAACTTCTTCTTCATCTTCATCAATCACATCATCTTCAACTATATCTATGAAATCATCTTCCTTTTTTAGGTAATCTTTGATTTCTTTATGCAACTTTAGAGTTATACTTGAAAGACTTTTCATTTCTAACTTTGGTAAAAACATTACTCCTGCTTCTGTAGTCCTTCTAACATGTTCATAACCTAATAAATTATTTCTATAAATAGAAACCATTTTTGATACTATAGCATTTGGTGGTATCCTTTTATCATTCTCATATGCTCTTAAACTCTCTACTGATATATCTAGTAGTTCAGATGCCTTTTCTTGTGTAAGACCAGTATTTTCTCTGCTTAATTGATATATATTTTGGTATTGATATGACATTTAAATTCCTCCCTTTAGGATGTATAATTAGTTTAATCATTTAAATATTTAAACGCTATGTTTAACTTATATCTAAAAAAATTTCTTCTAACTCAACACCAAATATTTTAGATATTTTGAAAGCATATTTTATTGGAAAACTTCGTTTATTATGTTCATACATAAAATATCTTTGGCGAGAAATTCCCAATAATTCAGCCATCTCAGTTTGAGTTAGGCCTTGATTTTCTCTAATAATTTTTAGTCTATTCATTTTTTTCACCTCTCTTTTTTAAACATATTGTTTAATATATTTATATTATATTCAAACACAACGTTTAAGTCAATACTTATTACAACATTTTGTTTAATTTTTTTAGTAAAATTTTTACCTATGATATACTATAGTAAACAAAATGTTTATTTTGGAGGTTTAAATATGACTTTTGGAAATAGATTGCGTAAACTAAGAGAAGATAATAATATTAAACAAGTTGAATTGGCAAAAGTATTTAATATAACAAGCCAAGCCTTGTCTCAATATGAAAGAGATTTAAGAATGCCTGATGCAGTTTTACTTGATAAACTTGCAACTTATTTTAATGTTTCTGTTGATTTTCTTTTAGGCAGAAACTTGAATACTTTATCAGAAGAAATAGATAATGAGATAAAAAAAATAGTTGATGCAATATTTGAATTAGATAAAGAAGATAGAGAAAGTATATTTAAAATAGCTGAATTAGATAAAGGAGATAGAGAAGCCATTTTGAAAATTCTTGATTCTTTAGATAATAAACAGAAATAAAAATACATTGAGTTGCATCCAATGTATTTTTATTTTTTTATTAACTTTAATAAAAATATATATTTTTAATCATTTTTTTATTTTTCATAAGAATCCTTATAATTTTCGTGAAATTTTCATAATCATTTTCGTCCTTTTCCCTTAACATTCTTATAATAGCAACAAGTCTTTCTTTATCATTTTGCATACTACCACCCCTTCTTTACTCCATACAAGAACTTACGTTCGCTAAAATAGTTAGAATCTTCCCTTTTTTAAAACTTAATTGAAAACCAAATAAAATTAAAACTGTCCTTTGAAATTACTCTTCTTATATTTACTTTATCTAGATAAAGTTATTTCTTAACTACATTCTAGCACAAATTTCCAACAAAAAGTGTGCGAATATTGCACATTTATTACAAGAAATTGCACAAACTAACATATATAAAATTATCTAAAAGGTAGGTTAAATATATGTTAAAAGAGTTACGAAAAAAGAAGAAATTAACACAAACAGAGTTAGCAAAAAGAGTTGGTTGTCATAGAAGTCAAATTTCTAGGTTGGAAAACAATGAGGATAAAGATTTAACTATCCCTATTCTTATAGAATTAGAAATCGCTTTAGAATTAGATGAAAAATATTTAGTAAATTATTTTGCTGATGAATATATTAAAAAAAGAAAATTATATAAATAATTCGAATGCTTCTATCAAATACTATTTTTAATATATAATATTATTTGAGGTGAATAAATTGAACTTAAATTTTAATAAAAATAAAAAACTTGAATTAAGTAAAGAAGAACTTGAATTAATTGAAAATTGGTTAGGTAATAAATATGCAGGAGATATGACGATACCTGCTATTGTTGACTTTTCTTTAGAAACTGATATTGAGTATGAAAAAATAGTTGTTTATTTGGCAGAAAAAGTACTGGGAACTCAAAATAAAAAACACTAAATATCTATATCTATAAAAAGCTGTTGATTATGAGGATGAATCTCTTTTATCAATAGTCTTTTTTATTTACTCTTAATTTTATTTATTTTGTTTAAACTTATATATGCTATTATATAATTATATAAAAAAGCTTTTGAGAGGAGAAATTTTATGAAAGGTGGCGTAAGAAAACGTGGTGAAAAATGGTATTACTACTTTGATTTAGGAACTATTAATGGCAAAAGAAAAAAGATAGAAAGAGTTGGTGGCAAAACTAAAAAAGAAGCTGAAAAAGCTTTAAGAGATGCAATAAATGAATTTGATAATGCTGGTGTTGTTTTTGATGAAAGTAACATAAGTTTATCAGACTACTTAGACTTTTGGTATAAAGAATATGTAATGCTAAATTGTAAATATAATACACAACAATATTATAAACAAACAATTGAAAACCATATAAAACCTGCACTTGGTGTTTACAAATTAAAAACAATAACTCCAACAATTTTGCAAAAATTTATAAATACTAAATATAGAGATGGGTTTAGTAAAAACTCAATTAATAATTTTTATACTGTACTAAGTACTTCTTTAAAATCTGCTGTGTATCCCTATAAATATATAAAAGAAAACCCTATGCAGTATGTTAAGATGCCAAAAATGAAACAAATAAAAGAACAGGAAACTTTAAAAATAATAAGCATAGAGGACTACAATAAAATATTAAATAGATTTCCTAAAGAGTCTAATTTTTATATCCCTTTACAAATCGGATTTTATACTGGTATGAGGATTGGAGAAGTTACAGCACTAAGATGGGATGATATAGACTTAGAAAATAAAACTATAAATGTTCGACATACTCTGATAGATAAGGGGAAGGGGCAATTTGAACTTGGTACTCCAAAAACTGCAAGTTCTCAAAGGATTATACATATTGGTGATAAACTAGTTAAGATACTAAAGGAACGCAAAAAATTTAACAAGGAAATGAAATTAAAATTAGGAGAATGGTATATTGATTCAAACTGGGTGTGTACTAAAGATAATGGGGAACATATAACAGCTAATAGTATAAAATATTTAAGTAGAGTTATAAATTATGAACTTGAAATAGATTTTAATTTTCATAGTTTAAGACATACACATGCTACAATGTTATTAGAAAATGGTGCTAATATAAAAGATATACAAAAACGACTTGGGCACAATAGAATATCAACTACAATGGACACTTATTCACATGTAACTGATAAAATGAAAAATGAGACTGTAGAGATTTTTGATAATATTGTAGACTAAATTTGCCACCGAAAACGCCTTACGGTGGCAAATCGGTGGCAAATACAATATATTATCAATATATTAATCTATATAAACGTTGCTATTGCTTGATTACCTTAGCTACAGTTTCCACATGTGTAGAATGAGGGAACATATCTACAGGTTGTGCCTCAATACATTTAAATCCATGCATATTTAGATAATTTAAATCCCTTGCTAAAGTAGAAGGATTACAAGAAACATAAACAATTCTCTCAGGATTCATTGAAACAATTGTCTCTAAAACCTTTTCGTCACAACCCTTTCTAGGTGGGTCTACAACTACAACATTAGCAGTCTTACCCTCACTATACATCTTAGGAACAACCTCTTCTGCCTTACCCACATAGAATTCAGCATTATGTATATTGTTTAATCTAGCATTTACCTTAGCATCTTTTATAGCATCTTCTATAATTTCTATTCCATAAACTTTTTTAGCCTTTTGCGCTAAAAATAAAGATATTGTACCTATACCACAATAAATATCAAAAACAGTATCAGTATCCTTTAAATCTGCATATTCAAGAGCTTTATCATATAATACCTTAGTTTGTATAGGATTTACTTGGAAAAATGACAATGGAGAAATCTCAAATACTAAATCTCCTATATAATCATTTATTTTACCATCTCCATACACAACTATATTCTCTTTTCCAAGAATGGCATTTGTATTTTTTTCATTTATATTTACAACTAAAGTCTTAAATCCAGGTATATTTTCCTCTAATACTGAAGCTAATTCTTTAAGATATGGAAGTCTGTTTCCATTAGCAACTAATACAACCATTACTTCTTTAGTTGTAAATCCAATTTTTGTCACCAAATGTCTAATTACTCCAGTCTGAGACTTTTCATCATATATGCTTACCTTATAAGCTCTTATATACGTTTTTATTATCTTAACAATTTTATCATTTAGTTCATGTTGTATTACACATTTTTCTGTCGATATTACATCGTGAGTCTTCTTTTTGTAAAAACCAATAATAGGAACTCCATTGTTCTTTTGTATTGGAAATTGAGCTTTATTTCTATATCTATATGGCTTCTCCATGCCTATAGTATCATGAACTACCACATCATCCAACTTACCTATTCTTGTAAGCACTTGTTTAACTTCATTTGTTTTCATTTCAAGTTGTTTATTATAGTCTAAATCTTGTATTTGGCACCCTCCACAATCCTTAAGATTGTCACTACACACTCTTTTTACTCTAAATGGAGACTTCTCTATTATTTCAACAATGTCTCCTACAGCATAATTTTTCTTGACCTTATTAATTTTAACTTTAACTTTATCTTGTATTAATCCGCCCTCTACAAAAACTGTAATACCATTGTACTTTCCAACGCCTACTCCAGCCTGTCCAATGTCTACTATATCTACAATATACATCTCGTTTTTTGAAAGCATAAATCACCCTCCAATCACTATATTAAATTTAAATTCTTACAAATTCTTTTCTTTAAATATATATTAAAATCTTGCTATTAACTAAACTATATTTTTTACTAAGCTACAATATTTTATTTTACCAAAAAAAAAGGAGCTTATAAAGCCCCTTGACAAAATAAATTTATTATTTTCTTATAAAACTCTAGTTGAACCTCTATATATTACACCTCTTGATGCATCCACTGTTACAACTTCTCCATCTTTTACTAGATTAGTTATATCATTTGCAGACACAATAACTGGTATATCTAAATTTATTCCTACGATAGCTGTATGTGATGTCATTCCACCATTTTCAGTTACTACAGCTCCTGCTTTCTCTATATAATTGTTCATTTCAGCATCAGTAGCTGTAGAAACTAATATATCTCCTTTATTGAAGTCTACACAAGTATCTCCATTTTTTATTATACGAACTTTACCTTCTACTGTTTGATTACCTACACCTATACCTTGAACAATTTCTTCACTTATTACATGAACCTTTATTAAGTTAGTAGTTCCGCTTACTCCTACTGGTACTCCAGCAGTTATAACCACTAGTTCTCCATTATCTATATAATCTGCTTGTCTAGCTGCTTCTATTGCTTTTTCTATAACTTCATCTGTATTTCCTGCAACAGAAGATTTAACTGGATAAACTCCCCATGTAAGAGCTAGTTTATTCATAGTTTTTTCATTATTTGTAGTAGCTATTATTGGAGATTTTGGTCTAAATTTAGACACCATTCTAGCAGTATAACCTGAAGAAGTAGATGTTATTATAGCTGATGCATCTAAATCTACAGCTGTTGTACAAGTAGCATGGCTTATTGCATCTGTTACTGTAACATTATTAGTACCATTTTCCTTTAACAATCTATCATAATCCAAAGTTTCTTCTGTTCTTTTTGCTATTGTAGCCATCATTTTTACAGCTTCTACAGGATATTTCCCAGCAGCAGTTTCTCCAGATAACATTATTGCATCTGTTCCATCATATATAGCATTAGCTACGTCTGTAACTTCTGCTCTTGTTGGTCTTGGATTTCTTATCATAGAATCAAGCATTTGTGTAGCAGTTACAACTGGTTTTGCTAATTCATTGCATTTTTTTATCATCATTTTCTGAACTATTGGCATTTCTTCAGTAGGTATTTCAACACCTAAATCACCTCTAGCTACCATTATACCATCAGAAACTTTTAATATTTCATCTAAGTTTTCTACACCTTCTTGATTTTCTATCTTAGATATAATTTGTATATCAGTTGCATTGTTATTTTCTAAAATTTCTCTTATTGCTAGTACATCAGATGCTTTCCTTACAAATGAGGCAGCTATATAGTCTATACCTTGGCTTATTCCAAATTCTATGTCGCTTATATCTTTAGGAGTTATTGCTGGTAAATTTATTTTTACACCAGGCACATTTACCCCTTTATGATTTTTTACTATTCCAGAATTTTCAACGATACATACTATATCTTCGCCATTTATTTCTTTTACTCTTAAACCAACTAAGCCATCATCTATTAGTATAGAATCTCCTACTTTAACATCTTCCGCAAGACCCTTATAACTTACTGTACATATTTCTTTAGTTCCTACAACATCTTTCATAGTTATAGTAAATTTTTGTCCTTCTTCTAAAGATACCTCTGGGTCTGCAAAATTACCTGTTCTAATTTCTGGACCTTTAGTGTCTAATAATATAGCAACTGGTTTATTTAGTTTTTCTCTAACTTTTTTTGCCATATCTATTCTTTCCTTGTGTTCTTCATGTGAACCATGGGAAAAGTTAAATCTGCACACATTTAGACCATTTTGCATAAGTTGAGTTAAAACTTCTTCACTTTGTGATGCTGGCCCTAGCGTACAAACAATTTTTGTTTTCTTTACATTATTTAACATATTTGCTCCTCCTGAAATATTATTTCACAGATTTATTTTAAATACTAAGATTTATATAGATAATATTTTTGCCATTTCATAAGCTTCTTTATCAAAAACCTTCTTTTGAGATAAAGCTTCACTTATTTCTAAGTCAATTATTTTGTTTTCTTTTATTCCGACAACTCTAGCTGACTTTCCATCTAGTAGTAATTCTACAGCTCTTACACCAAGTCTGCTTGCTAGTATTCTATCAAATACAGTTGGGCTTCCTCCTCTTTGAACATGACCTAATACAGTTACTCTTAAATCTGCTCCTGATTCTTTTTTAAGTTCCTTCTCTAAATCGCTAGCACTTCCAACTCCTTCTGCCAACACGATTATACTATGTCTCTTACCTCTTTTTTGAGTAGTCTTTAATCTTAAAGCAACTTCATCTACTTTAACCTCTACTTCTGGTACTATTATAGTTTCAGCTCCTCCTGCAAGACCTGCATATAAGGCTAAATCTCCACAGTGTCTTCCCATAACTTCTACTATATTAACTCTTTCATGAGATGATGATGTATCTCTTATTTTACCTATAGCATCTATAATAGTATTCATTGCAGTGTCAAATCCTATAGTGTAATCTGTATATGCTAAGTCATTATCTATAGTTCCTGGTATACCTATAGCTGGAAATCCTAAGTCACTAAGTTTTTGAGCTCCTGTAAATGAACCGTCTCCTCCAATTACTACTAAGCAGTCAATTTTATACTTTTTAAGAATTTTTACTGCCTTTAATCTACCTTCTTCTGTTTTGAATTCTTCACATCTAGAAGATTTTAATATAGTTCCTCCTCTGTGTATAATATCCCCAACAGAAGATAAGTTCATTTCAGTTAAATCTTCTTCCAACAATCCCTTATATCCTCTATTGATTCCATATACTTTGCATCCATAATATATTGCTGACCTTACAACCGCTCTAATTGCAGCATTCATTCCTGGAGCATCTCCTCCACTTGTTAGTAATCCTATAGTTTTCATTTTTTACCTCCTTGGATTTTATGTCAAATTTTTATTATAATCATTCTTATCACATCTTAATGGACTTTTTTCGTCCCTATATCATTTTTCAATCCCATCAAGACTAAAAAAATTAAATGTCCTTAAATGTCCATTTTGTGATATTATATCACAAAACGGACAATATTTTTCATATTATTATAATATATTTAGATTTTTATCCAAAAAATTAAGCTTTTATCTTTATGTTATCCTTAGGAAGTAATCTTTCTAAATTGTTTATAAATTCATCACATATAAAGGTGGATACTCCTGTCATTTTATATGCTTTGCGCTTACCATTTATATTTTCATCCATAGGATATAAGTATATACTGTCATTGCCTGGATATTGCTTTGCTATTTCTATAATATTGTAAGTTGTATCTGTGTCAGACATACTATCTATTTTTAAATACAGTTTTTTTCCACTTTCTAACTTCACATTTTGTACATTTTTAGTTCTTACTGAATTATATTTTTTAGCTTCAAAGTCAGTATTGTCTTTTATATCTTTTATTTCTCTAGCTATAAGTTTTGCATTTTCGCCTTCTTTTATACTTAATGTTCCTTTTACATAAATTATATTATCTTCGTTTAAAATAACATTATATTTTTGTAATAACTGAGGAAAAACTATTATTTCTATAGCACCATATAAATCTTCTAACTCAATAAATGCCATAATTTCATTTCTTTTTGTGGTTTTTATCGTTTTATTTACAATCATTCCACCCATTATTGCATCAGTTTCATTCATTTGTATATATGACTCTTCATCCTCTTTTAATGAATTTAACTTTCCATTATCTATAGATGTTTTTTCTTGTAATTCTTTTTCAAATTGCGATAAAGGATGCCCACTTACATACATTCCCAGAACTTCTTTTTCAAGATTAAGTTTCTCTCTTTCTTCATATTCTGGTCTTTTAGGTAAATTATATATTTGTTGAAAGTCACTATCTTCTTCACTATCTCCAAAAGCATCAAATAATGAAATTTGACCTTGAACATTTTTCTTTCTGTCCATAGAAACACTTTCTAATAAAGTTTCATAACCAGCCATCAGACTAGCTCTATTTTCACTTATATTATCAAAAGCTCCACATTTTATTAAGCTTTCTATTACTCTTTTATTTGTATCTTTTTGGTCTAATCTCTTAACTAAATCAACTAAGTCTATAAATAATCCCTTAGACTCTCTCTCATCAATTATATTATTTATTATATTTACACCAACATTTTTTACAGCAGCCAGACCAAATCTTATGTTGTCACCTTCAACCGAGAATTTTGAAAAACTTTTATTTATGTCTGGTGGCAACACATCTATATCTAATGCTTTACATTCTCTTATATATTCAACTACCTTATCAGTATTTCCCATAACACTAGTTATTAAAGCTGCCATAAACTCAACAGGATAATATGTTTTTAAATAAGCTGTCTCATATGCTAAAACTCCATATGCAGCTGCATGTGATTTATTAAATGCATAACGAGCAAAATCTATCATGTCATCAAATATTTTATTGGCTATTTCCTCTTCTACACCATTTCTAACACACCCTGCAATTTCTATGTTGCCATCTTCATCAAATTTCCCATGAATAAAATATTGTCTTTCTTCTTCCATTACATCCATTTTTTTCTTACTCATGGCTCTTCTAACCAAGTCACTACGACCATAACTATATCCACCTAAATCTCTAACAACTTGCATAACTTGTTCTTGATATACCAAACATCCATATGTAACTTCCATTATTGGTTTTAATTTCTCATGTAAGTATGTTACATCTTTTGGATTACTTTTATTTTTTATATACGCAGGTATAGAGTCCATTGGACCTGGTCTAAATAGGGATATTCCCGCTACAATATCTTCAAAATTATCTGGTTTCAGTTGTTTCATAAAACTTCTCATACCAGCACTTTCCAACTGAAACACTCCTAAAGTATTTCCAGATGAAAGCATTTCATATACCTTTGGATCATCATAGTCCATCTTTGAAAAATCTATATTTTCAGTGTAATTTTTTATTGTTCTATTCTTTTCTATTAAATCAAGTGCATCTCTTATAACTGTAAGTGTTCTTAATCCAAGAAAGTCCATCTTTAAAAGACCAAGTTCTTCAAGTGTTGTCATAGTAAATTGAGTTGTGATTGCATCTTGATGCTTGTACAGAGGTACATACTCATCTACAGGATTTTTGGATATAACAACTCCTGCTGCATGAGTGGAAGCATGTCTTAACATTCCCTCTATTTGCTTTGATATATTGATTATCTCTTTTGTTTCAGGGTCTTGGTCATATAAATCCTTAAGGTTTGGATTTGTATCTAATGCCTTATCTATAGTCATTCCTAAAGCAAATGGTATTTCTTTAGCTATCTTATCAACCTTATTGTAGCCTATATCTAATACTCTTCCAACATCTCTTATTGCGGCTTTTGCACCCATTGTTCCAAAAGTTATTATTTGTGCAACATGGTCATCACCATATTTTCGCTTTACATAGTCTATAACTTCTTCTCTTCTTTCATAGCAAAAATCTATATCTATATCTGGCATAGATATACGTTCTGGATTTAGAAAACGTTCAAATAGGAGAGAATATTTTATTGGGTCTATATCAGTTATCTTAAGTGTATATGCTACTATTGAACCTGCCGCACTACCTCTACCTGGTCCTACTATAATATTATTTTCTTTAGAGAAATTTATAAAGTCCCAAACTATTAAAAAGTATTCCACATAACCCATTTTTTCAATTACATCTAATTCATAGTTTAATCTATCTAGTATCTCACTATCAGGATTATCATATCTTTCTTTTAATCCATTAAAACACAACTCTCTTAAATAAGTTTCTGGTGTATATCCATCTGGAACATCATATTTAGGAAGATGTATAGTGTTAAAATCAAACTCTACATTACACATATCGGCTATTTTTACAGTATTATCAATAGCCTCTAGTGCATATGGGAATAACTCTTCCATTTCTTCTCTTGATTTCAGATAAAACTCATCACTTCCAAATCTCATTCTATTTGGGTCATTTACTGTTTTACCCATTTGAATACACATAAGAACATCATGTATTTTTGAATCTTCTTTATTTACATAGTGAACATCATTAGTAGCAACTAGTGGAATACCAGTCTCTTTTGATAATTTCACTAATCCAGAATTCACTTCTCTCTGTTCTGGTAAATTATGGTCTTGAATTTCTAAAAAGAAATTTTCTTCACCAAATATATCTTTGTAATCAATGGCAAACTTTTTTGCTTTTTCATAATTTCTATTCATCAAAGCACGTGCAACATCTCCTGCAAGACATGCAGAAAGTGCTACAATCCCTTCACAATGCTTTCTAAGTTCTTCCATATCGACTCTAGGCTTATAGTAGAAGCCTTCTACATATGAAGTTGAGACTATTTTTATCAAATTTTTATAGCCTTCCATATTCTTAGCTAACAAAACTAAATGTCCTTGATATTTATCATAATTAGGGTCTTTATCTCTTAATCCACGTGCAGCTGTATAAACTTCACACCCTATAATTGGTTTTATTCCTTCTTTTATAGCTGTTTTATAAAAATCTATAACACCAAACATACAGCCATGGTCAGTAATAGCAATTGAACTCATATTTAATTCTTTAGCTCTTTTTATAAGTTTTTTCACCCTCGAAAATCCATCAAGTAAACTATACTCGGTATGTACATGAAGATGAGCAAAATCTTTTTCCATTAAATCACCTCCTGTTTTATAAATTTAATTTTACCACAAATACATGTCTTAAAACAAAAACAGAGACTTTTATCTCAAAATAGGAATTAACTTCCACCTATAACCCTATATGTTGAAATTAATTCTTATTTTGAGATTGTCCCCTCAAATTTATTATAATGATTTTTTTTTCAAGTCTGTTGCGATTTCTTCTATTTTTCTAAGTCTATGATTGACACCAGATTTTCCTATTGGCGGGTCTAACATCTCTCCAAGCTCCTTGAGAGTCATATCTTCATACTCAATTCTAATCTTGGCTATTTCTTGTAAATTTTCTGGTAAGCTACTAATCCCTATAGTTTCTTGTATTAGTCTAATATTTTCTACTTGTCTTACGGCTGCATTTACTGTTTTAGAAAGGTTAGCTGTCTCGCAATTTACTATTCTGTTTACATTATTTCTCATTTCTTTTACTATTTTAGTATTTTGGAGACTTAAAAGAGCGTGGTGTCCTCCTATAATACTTAATAAATCGGATATTTGTTCACTCTCTTTAAGATAAACAACATAATTATTTTTTCTAGCCACAATTTTACTATTAAAGCCTAAAGAATTTATAAGTTCTTTTAATGAATCTGCAAAATCCTCATTGTTAGTTACAAATTCCATATGATAGTTTTTTTCTGGATCACTTATAGAACCTCCACCAAGAAAAGCTCCTCTTATAAAAGCTCTTTTACATCCCTCATGTTTAACCAAACTTTCTGGAACTCTATTTATAGTAAAAAATCCCTCTTTTTCTTCCAATACACCTAATTTTTTTAATAACATTTCTGAACCCATTTCACTTGTTACCATTAATACATAACTATTATTTCTCTTTAACATTTGATTTTTATTTACAGAAATTGTAGTATTTATGCTGAAATTCTTTTTTAATAACTTAAAGACTTTACGGGCTATTGAGTTTAATTCTGTTGTTATTTTTAAATTTAGTTTTTTATATCCAACAATTTGTATACTTCCCCCTGATTTAACTAGAGCTGACAGTTCAGCTATATTACAACATTCATTCTCAGATACAATTCTCGCTAGTTCATTTTTGGTTTCAGTTGAAAAAGACATATATATCACCCATTAACTAATTTTTCTTTAACCTTTTTTTTATTTCCTGTAAGGCAACCTTTATTATTTCCTTTTCATCATCATACCTAGCTAGGTCTACCACTCTATCTAGATGGATAAATTTAGCATCAATAAAGCCTTCCTCTTTTTGTGGAATAGTATCCATATTTTTTGCTTGCATTAAGTACCAAAAAACTGTTTTATGAACTGCTCTATTTTCATCCCAGTTTTCTTTGAATGTATAGTGTATTTCACCTAAATATTTCAATATATCTGCTTTTACTCCAGTTTCTTCGCTTACTTCACGTAATGCTGCCTCTTGGTTATTTTCCCCTTCTTCTACTTTTCCTTTGGGTAGCACCCAATCTCCATTGAACTTCCTTAGTAAAAGAATCGTATTGCCAAACAGGACTACACCACCAGCACTAACCTCTTCTCTCATCGATGTTCACTCCTTAAAACTAACATAATGATAAGGATTTCTACACTTTTTTTTAAAATCCTTTTTTACTAACTTTTGTTGTAATTATGATTTAGGGCTAACTCAATAACTATGTTAGATATATATTTTGCATCATGTCTTATATAATTATTTTTTATTTCAATCAAATTTTTTTCTACGGTTTTTATACCCATCTCTTTTAACTTATCTTTTTGTTTTTTATCTAGTAAAACCTGTTCTGCTCCATCTTGTTTATATAAATCAAGCATTCCTTCTGGCAATATTTCGTTATTTGCTATCACATAATCTATCAAATTATTGTCAGTATGCTTTATTATCGCATTAATATGTTCTAATACATTATATCCTTCTGTTTCCCCTGGTTGAGTCATTATATTTGATATATACACTTTTGGCGCTAGAGAGGCTTTAATGGCGTCTACAACACCATCTACAAGTAAGTTTGGTATTATACTAGTATATAAACTTCCAGGACCCATAATTATAATATCAGCATCATAAATAGATGCAATAACATCTCCTAATGGTTTAACATCTTTAGGATTTAAAAAAATCTCATCAATAGAACTTTTTTGATTTTTTGATTCTTCAGGTATACTAGATTCGCCATTTACTATTTCACCATTTTTTAATTTGGCAACTAAGTTTACATCTTCTAGTGTTACTGGCAAAACCCTACCTGTTATAGCAAAAATCTCACTTAATTTATACACAGCTTTTTCAAAGTTTCCATATAATCCATTCATAGCAGCTAAAAATAGATTCCCAAAACTTTGACCTTTTAAAAGTCCCTCTGTAAACCTATATTGCATAACTTCATTCATAGTTGGTTCTATATTTGCAAGTGCTAACAGGCAATTTCTTATATCTCCTGGTGGAAGCATTCCTAAGTCTTCTCTTAATACTCCTGAACCTCCACCATCATCAGCAACAGTAACAATCGCAGTTATATTCTGCGTAGAGTGTTTAAGCCCCCTCAGAAACACTGATTGACCAGTTCCTCCACCTATTACTACTACATTAGGGTCTCTATTTTCAATAACAGACCTCTGAAATAACCTTACTTTTTCATTCTTTGCTTTCTTATATATAAATAACGATACAATTAATGCAATCCAACCTAAAATTCCTACAATAATAAGTAATTTAGCCATGTTTGCCTCCATTATCGTAACATAGAGTCTCTGTGTTTTTTTACAACTCTATATCCTTTATTAGATAAATCCTCCGCTATAAGATTTGTTATAGTAACTGACCTATGTCTTCCACCTGTACATCCAACACCAATTACTAGATGTTGTTTTCCTTCTTCTATATATTGAGGTACTAAGAAATGAATCATATCCAAAAGTTTTACATAAAATTCCTCACTAATTTTAGAATTCATAACATAATCTCTAACTTCTTTATCGTCACCAGTTTTAGATCTCAATTCTTCAACATAATATGGATTAGGAAGAAATCTTACATCGAATACTAAATCTGCATCAGCAAGTATACCATGTTTAAATCCAAAAGATACTACAGATATAGTTAAATTAGGATTATCTTCACCAGAAGAATATATTTTCTTTATTTCTTCTTTAAGGTCTTTTGGTTTCATATTAGTTGTGTCAATTATGCATGTAGAAAATCCCTTTAAAGGCTCCATTATTTTTCTTTCCATTTTTATACCTTCTGGAATTTGCATGTCTTTCGCCAATGGGTGATTTCTTCTTGTCATTTTATATCTCTTTAACAATACATCATCATTACAATCTAAATACACCATTTCATATTCATAATTTTCTTTTTCTAAGTAGTTTAAACTTTCATGAAGAGCTTCAAAAAACTTTCTTCCTCTTATATCTATACCTAGAGCAACTTTATCAATACTTGAATTTGGTTGATAACATAATTCTGCAAATTTAGTTATCAAAGCAGGAGGTAGATTATCTACACAATAAAATCCCATATCCTCTAAAGCTCTCATTGTTTCACTTTTTCCAGACCCTGAAAGACCTGTAACTATAACAAATTTCATTGCTAACTCCTCCTTTTTATCTTCTGTTTATTACACTTTTATCTTTCGATTATTACACTATAATATTTTCTACTAATGATATATCCATATTTGAATCATATACAGCTTTAATAGCTCGTTTAAAATCACCCACTCTTTCTGGGCAATGTGCATCTGACCCTATTATAAATTTATTTCCTATTTCTTTTATTTCGTTTATTTGTTTTACATTTAAAAAAGAATGACTACTATTTATTTCAAGCCTTGTATCTGTCTTTTTTGCTACCTTTGCTATTTCTTCTATATATACATCACCTTTATCACCAGGATGTGTAATTACAAAAATATCATTATTATTCATAGCATTTATTACGGCTTTTGTATTATACTCTTTTGCTTTTTCAGTTTTAAAAATATAGTTATTACAATGATTTAATAAACTTCCAAATGATGTAGGAGTAGAACCAAAATGGTATCCAGCCATGATATAGTCAAGTTCTTTTATAAATTTTTCATCCATGTCTATATTACCTTTATCATCTAATATGTTACACTCCATACCCAAAAGTATATTTATATCACTATATTTATCATTCAAAGAATTTATTTCTTCTCTCATTTTATGAATATCTTTCCTCTTTACACCATATGCGATATGTTTATAACTATGGTCTGATATTCCGATTGTCTTTATCCCTTTAGCAATGGCCACCTTTACATTATCTTCAATAGTTCCCTTACCATGACTATATAATGTATGTGTATGATAATCAGCCAATATTTTCATTTGTTAATCCTCTCCAAGTATTTTGACTTCTTCTTCCAACATAACCCCAAACTTGGCATATACAGCACTTTTTATAACATATATTAAATCTAAAATATCTTTAGCACTTGCTTCTCCTAAATTAATCACAAATCCACAATGCTTCTCAGATACTTGAGCACCTCTTAAAGTAAGTCCTCTTAGTCCAGTTTCTTCTATTAACTTCCCTGCAAAATATCCTGTTGGTCTTTTAAATGTACTTCCTGCACTAGCAAAATTTAATGGTTGCTTAGTTGTTCTTCTTGTTGTTAAATCATCCATTAAACTTTTTATTTCATCATAATTTCCTTTTTGTAAATCTATTTCTGCTGATAAAGCTATATACCCATTTTTCGTTATTATACTTTTTCTATACCCAAATTCCATCTGTTCATTTGACAGTTCAAAGATATTTCCTTCCATATCTATTAATCTTACCGATTTTACTATATCTTTCATTTCACCACCATATGCTCCTGCATTCATGGCTAATGCTCCACCCAATGTTCCAGGTATACCTGAGGCAAACTCAAATCCTTTTAATTCTTGTTTTTGAAGAGCTTTACCTAAAACAGATAATAAAGCTCCTGACTGAGCAATTATTTTAGTGCCCTTTATCTCATAAGAATTAAAGTTGTCTGCAAGTTCTATTACTATGCCTCTTATTCCACCATCTTTAATTAGAATATTTGAGCCATTTCCAATTATTAAATATGGAATAGACTCTTTTTTAACTAACTGAAGTACATTTTTTAACTGCTCTTCAGTTCTAGGTCTAACCAATATATCGGCTGGCCCTCCAACTCTAAATGAGATATGTTTTTTCATAGGTTCATCTATTTTTATATCATCTTTGCTTAATATATTTAATAAATTTTCATATATATCTTGATTATTCATTGTATTTCCTCCCAAATTATACTAAACTTCAGTTGTCATTATTATCTAAATTATATTAATATATAGTATTAACTATATTCAATAATATATGATTTTGCTTATCATACAGATTTCATATTTTTAAGTTTTTTAATTCCAAACTATATTCAATAAATATATAATAAAGTAAAAAAAAAAAAATAACAACATATAAAAGAACATAAATAATTTAAAAAAAGCATCAATATCGCTGATATCAATGCTTTAAAAGGCTATTTAATTCGTATTATTTATCTAACTATTTTTCACATAGCAAAGATAATAAATTCCCCCAACTATTATAGAACCTCCAACTACATTTCCAAGCGTTACAAATACCAAATTAGTTATTAATTGAACCATAGTAATATCTGCTCCTAATGCCATTCCCATTGGTATAAAAAACATATTTGCAACACTATGTTGGAATCCACATAACACAAATAACATTATTACTGTCCAGCATGAGGCTAACTTAGATACTATGTCTTGAGATGCTGTAGCCATCCATACAGCTAAAACTACTAAAATGTTACAAAGTATTGCTTTTAAAAACATTGAAACTATCGTTGAATTAACTTTAGCTTCTGCTACAGCTATGGCTTTTATAGCTGCATCCCCTGTTAATGTAGAAGAATAATATAAAAGTGCCACTAAAAGTAGTGAACCTACTAGATTTGCAAAATAAACTAAGCCCCAGTTTCTTAGCATTTTCCCTAATGTTATTTTTTTATCCATAAGTGGAATAAACATTAAGGTATTTCCAGTGAATAATTCTGCCCCTGCTACCACTACAAGCATAAGACCTACTGGAAAGACCATAGCACTTAAAAAACTAGCTATTCCTGGGTCTATCTTACCAAAAGTCTGACTAATTATTATACTTCCCAATGCCCCAAAACCTATAAATGCTCCTCCAAGTAAACCTAATAAAATTGCATTTTGTGTTGAAATATTCGCTTTTTTAATGCCTGCACTTATAGTTGCTTGTGCAGTTTCCCCAGGTGTCAAGAATCCTTTACTCATAAATCCTTCCCCCTTAAAAATTATACTTTTCCTTGTCTTTTTATGGCAATAATTATATAATAACAATATGATATATAATAAATTTTATTAATATAAAAAATATACTATATGTTTATATATACTTGTCTCATATAATTATATTATTTATTATATACCAACTTTGTTAATTTCGAAATAATTTATATTGAATTTGAAAAATTTACCTTTCGAATATTTATTTTACTTTTTTATTGTTGAGGTATTATATATAATAGATATATGTTTGTGTTATTATATATAATTACTTATTTTAATAAATATTTAAAGGAGGAAATTTTATGTTTGATATATCATTTTTCGAAATGTCAATATATGAAATAGCAGTTACTACAATATATATAATTAATTTCATGGTTATACTAAATCTCATTTTTAGAGAAAAGAGAAATATAAATACAACTCTAACATGGCTTCTTATATTAGTATTAATACCAGCTCTTGGATTTATACTTTATATAGCTTTTGGCAGAAATATTTCAAAAAACAATATGTTTAGATTAAAAGAAAAGGATGATAAGATAATCAAAAGCAATATACTAGATACTCAAGTTAAATTACAATCTACATCTGAAATTAATTCAGAGATACATCAACATAAGGATATGATTTATGCATTAGCTAATTCAAATAATGCTCATTATACCAATAATAACGATGTGTGGATTTACGCTGAGTCTAGTCAATTTTTTAACACTCTTCTTGAAGAACTTAAGAAAGCAAAGAAATATATAAACATACAGTTTTACATTTTCAAAGATGACAAAATCGGAACTGAAATAATTGACATTCTAGTAGATAAAGCCAAAGAAGGTGTAGAAGTAAGACTTTTATTTGACGCCGTTGGTGGTAGAACACTAAAAAATAGTACACTTTCTAGATTAAAAGAAAGTGGTGTTAAAGTTGGAAGTTTCTTTCCATCATTCTTAAAAATTGTAAACTTTAACTTAAACTACAGAAACCACCGAAAAATAGTTGTCATTGATGGAAAAGTAGGATTTGTAGGTGGATACAATGTTGGAGACGAATATCTAGGTAGAAATCCAAAATTTGGTCTATGGAGAGATACACATACTAAACTTACTGGTGATTGTGTAATTGACCTAAATATGAGGTTTATCCTTGATTGGAGATATACAACTAAAGAAGATTTAGATTTAGAAAAGTACTTCGTAGAAAGTGAAACACCTTCTGATTGTCCTTCTGAAAATATTGGGATTCAGATAGTATCAAGTGGTCCAGATATATTAGAACTTGATGAAATTAAATATGGTTACCTTAAAATGATTCAGAAAGCTAGAAAGTATATATACATACAGAGTCCTTATTTAATACTTGACTCAACATTTATAGATACTTTAAAAATAGCTTGTTTATCTGGTGTTGATGTAAGAATTATGATTCCTTCTAAACCTGACCATCCTTTTGTATACTGGGCATCATATTCATATGCTGGAGAACTTTTAAAATTTGGAGCTAAAATCTACACTTATGGTGAAAATGCATTTTTACATGCTAAGACAATAGTTATAGATGACTCTATATGTTCTATAGGAACAGCTAATATGGATATAAGAAGCTTTGAGCTTAATTTTGAAGTAAATGCATTTATGTACTCTTCAAAAAAAGCACTAGAGCAAAGAGTTATATTTGAAAATGATATTTTAGATTCAAAAGAAATAACATTAGATGTATATAATTCTAGGTCTACTTATATAAAAATCAAGGAATCAATTTCTAGACTATTATCATCAGTTTTATAAATCTTTTATTTTATAAAAATTTTACCTTTTGGTTTATTTTTTAAAGTTTTTTATATATATTATTTTTTTTTTATTGGATTCAGTCCATTTTTTTTATTTTTTTTAACTATTCTGAATTATTTTATATTATAATAGACTAGTATAGTTTTTTTTTAATAGGTAACTTTTTTGCATTGTTTTTATGAATAAAGAAATTGTTGTATATTATTCTTTCTTTATTGTTTTGGTTTTGTTCACCAACATAATATTGGTGTCAACTCATGGTTAATTATTTTATGAAAAATAATAACTTTAAAAAGAAAAGGGGGATTTGTTATGTGCGATTTTATTTCACACAACAAGCAGTTATTTGACGAATTAGATATATTTATTGACTCTCTTGCAACAAAGGAAGGTGCTTTGATACAAGTTCTACATGAAGCTCAAGGTATATTTGGATATCTTCCAAAAGAAGTACAACTTCATGTTGCTAAAAGACTTGGAGTAGCTCCTGCAAAGGTATATGGGGTTGTTACATTCTATTCTTATTTCACTACAGAACCTGTAGGTAAGTATAAAATAAGTGTCTGTCTAGGTACTGTATGTTTTGTAAAAGGTGCTGATAAGATATTAAGTGCTTTTGAAAAACAGCTTGGTATAAAAGTTGGAGAAACTACTAGTGATTTTAAATTTTCTTTAGAAGGTTTAAGATGTTTGGGGGCATGTGGTTTAGCTCCAGTTGTTACTGTAAATGGTAAAGTTTATGGTAAAGTAAAACCAGATCAAGTAAGCGAAATATTGGATACTTATAGAGAATTAGAATTGAATTGTTAAGAGGGGTGAATAAATAATGCGTAAAGTAAATTCATTTGATGAATTAAAAGTTTTAGCTGATGAGCTAAAACCTAGTCTTAGCCTAAGAAAAAATTATTCTAAGGAAAATGTATTAAGAAGAGAATTACTTGTTTGTTGTGATACTGGATGTACATCTTCAAACAGTATGGAAATAGTTAGTGAGTTAGAAAATGAAATAAAAAAATCAGGAATACAAGACAAGGTTGATGTTCGTTTAACAGGTTGTTTTGGTTTCTGTGCTCAAGGTCCTATCGTAAAAGTTTATCCTGATAACGTTTTCTATGTGAAAGTTGAACCATCTGATGCTGAAAAGATAGTTCAAAATCACTTAATTAGAAATACAGTTGTTGAGGAATTATTATATGAAGAAGAATCTTTAAATAAAAAAGTAGAAGCACAAGAAGAAATGTCTTTCTACAAAAAACAATTACGTATAGCTCTAAAGAATTGTGGGCTTATAGACCCAGATAGTTTAGAGGATTATATTGCTAATGATGGTTATTTAGCTCTAGGTAAATGTTTAACGACTCTTACTCCTCAAGAAGTTATTGCAGAAGTAAAGACTTCTGGTCTTCGTGGTAGAGGAGGAGCTGGATTCCCTACAGGTTCTAAATGGGAAGCTGCTTCAAAGAATCCTGCTGGCCCAACTGATAAAAAATTCGTTGTCTGTAATGCTGATGAAGGAGACCCTGGTGCATTCATGGATAGATCTGTACTTGAAGGAGACCCTCATAGTGTACTAGAAGCTATGGCAATATGTGGATATGCTATAGGTTCTGATACAGGGTACATATATATAAGAGCTGAATATCCAAAATCTATAGAAAGACTAAAAGTAGCTATAGCTCAAGCTGAAGCACATGGCTTACTTGGTGAAAATATCTTAGGTACTGGATTTAACTTCAAATTAGAATTAAAATACGGTGCAGGAGCTTTCGTTTGTGGTGAAGGTACAGCTTTAATGCATTCAATTGAAGGTAGACGTGGTGAACCTAGAATGAAGACTTATAGTTCTTCTAAAAGTGGATTATGGAAATCTCCTACTTGCTTAAACAATGTTGAAACTTTTGCTAATATTCCAGCAATCATACTTAAGGGTGGAGACTGGTTTGCTAACTTAGGTACTGATGATTCTAGTGGTACTAAAGTTTTTGCTCTTGGTGGAAAAGTAGAAAATGTAGGTCTTGTTGAAGTTGCAATGGGTACTACTTTAAGAGATATTGTATTTGAAATTGGTGGAGGAATTCCTGAAGGCAAAAACTTCAAGGCAGTTCAAACAGGTGGACCGTCTGGTGGATGTATACCAACTGAACATTTAGATATACCTATAGATTTTGGTTCATTAAGCTCTATAGGCTCAATGATGGGTTCTGGTGGTATGCTTGTTCTTGATGAATCTGACTGTATGGTAGATATAGCCAAATTCTTCCTTGAGTTTACTGTTGAAGAATCTTGTGGTAAATGTACACCTTGTCGTATAGGTACTACGAGATTATTAGAAATATTAACTAAAATTACAGAAGGTAATGGTACTCTACAAGATTTAGACGACCTAGAAAACCTTGCTGAAACTATACAAACTGCTTCATTATGTGGTCTTGGTAAAGCTGCTCCAAACCCTGTTTTAAGTACTCTTCAATATTTCAAAGATGAGTATATAGCACATGTTGTAGATAAGAAATGTCCTGCTGGCAAATGTCAAAACTTACTTTCTTACTTCATAACAGATGCTTGTAAGGGTTGTACAAAATGTTCTAGAGTGTGTCCTGCTGGTTGTATAACAGGTTCTGTTAAAGAACAACATACAATAGATACTTCTAAGTGTCTAAAATGTGGTGCTTGTATAGATAATTGTACATTTAATGCTATAATCAAGAAATAACTTATTTGGAGGAGGAATAACAATGAGTTTAGTTAATTTAACTATCAATGGCAAACATGTTTCAGCACCTAGTGGAACTTCTATCTTAGATGCTGCAAAACTAATAAATATAAAAATACATAACCTTTGTCATTTACATATGAATGAGATAGATAAGCTTGATACTTGTGCTTCTTGTCGTGTTTGTATGGTTGAGACAGAGAGAGGTTTAGTTCCAGCTTGTGGAACAGTTATAAAGGAAGGTATGAGAGTTCAAACTAATAGTGCTAAAGCATTAAATGCTCGTAGAACTATTGTTGAGTTACTATTATCAGACCATCCGCAAGATTGTTTTATATGTGAAAAAAATGGAGACTGTGAATTACAAACTATAGCTGCTGATTTAGGAGTAAGAAAGATAAGATATCAAGGTTCTAAGTCTTTTGCAGGTAAAGATACCTCTACTAAATCTTTAGTTAAAGACCATTCTAAATGTATATTATGCAGAAGATGTGAAACTGTATGTAATGATATCCAAACAGTTGGAGCATTATCTGGAGTTAATCGTGGATTTAATACTTTAGTTAGTACATTTTTTAATGCTGATATGGTTGAAACAGAGTGTACATTCTGTGGCCAATGTATTTCTGTCTGTCCAACTGGAGCGTTAACAGAAGTAGATAATGTTCCTAAACTATGGGATGTTTTAAATAAAAAAGAAAAAACTATAGTAGTGCAAGTTGCCCCTGCTGTAAGAGTTGCTATTGGTGAAGAGTTTGGATTAGAACCAGGTTCAATATCTACAGGAAAAATGGTTGCTGCTTTAAAAGCACTTGGGTTTGAGCATGTATTCGATACAAACTTTGGTGCAGACTTCACTATAATGGAAGAAGCTACTGAATTTATAGAAAGAATTCAAAAAGGTGAAAATCTACCTATATTAACAAGCTGTTGCCCTGCATGGGTAAACTTCTTAGAACACAATTATCCAGACCAATTAAATCTAGCATCTAGTTGTAAATCTCCTCAAGGTATGTTTGGTTCTATAGCTAAGAATTACTATGCACCTAAAATACTAGGAATTAATCCAGATGACCTTTATGTTGTATCTGTAATGCCTTGTGTAGCTAAGAAGTATGAAGCTTCAAGAGAAGAATTAAGTGAATCTGGAATATTAGATGTTGACCTTTCTATAACTACTAGAGAGCTAGCTAAGATGATAAAAGAAGCTGCTATTGATTTACCTAATCTTCAAGACCAGGATTTTGATAATCCATTAGGAAAATCTACTGGTGCTGCGTCTATATTTGGAGCAAGTGGTGGAGTTTTAGAAGCTGCTCTACGTACTTCATATGAAAAGATAACTAACAAAACTTTAGATAATGTAAACTTTACTAATGTTAGAGGGCTTAAGGGAATCAGAGAAGCAAGTATAGATGTTGATGGAACTACAGTCAATGTATGTATTGTAAATACACTTAAAAATGCTAGAAAAATGATGGACAAAGTTAGAAGTGGAGAATGTAAATACCATATCATAGAAGTTATGGCATGCCCTGGTGGATGTGTTGGAGGAGCTGGTCAACCTTACCATCATGGTAATACTGAGATAATTGATAGACGTGCGAATGCATTGTATGAGATAGATAGAAACAAGGCTATTCGTAAGTCTCATGAAAATCCTGACTTACAAGCTATTTATAAAGACTTCTTTGGAGATCCAAATAGCGATGTAGCTCATAAATACCTTCATACTCATTACTTTGATAAGAGTTGTATTTATGAAGAATGTCCAAAAGAATGTGCTTGTGAAGAAGCTAAATAAATTTTAACAAATTGAAAAACTAAAATATTCTCAAATAAAAGGATTGTATAAAGTGCTTTTAAGTACTTTATACAATCCTTTCTATTTTAATCATGATAAGCTACATTTCTACACTTATCTTTCTTAAAGTATCCCTGCCATTTTCATAAGCTGTTTTGCATTTGTAGTCTTACATCTTCCATCTTTTATGGCATAGTCAAAATAGATTTTATCATCAACATAGTACTCTGAAAAATGGTAGTTTACAATCTCTACATCTCCACCACTTGAAAGGTCACATAACTCAAAATCATGTGTTGTAACCATACTTATAATCCATGGCTTTGATAGTTTCTTTACTGCCTCACTTGCTCCAATAATTCTATCAGCAGAGTTAGTTCCTTTAAAAATCTCATCAACTAAAACTAACATCGGTAATTCTTTTACACTATATTGAATCATTGATTTTATTCTGAGAATTTCAGCATAAAAAGTTGATATACCTTGGCTTACATCATCTTGTATTCTCATAGATGTAAATATATACATACATGTGGCATCAAAATTTTTAGCACATACTGGAGCACCTGCATATGCCAATACTAAATTTACACCAATACTTCTTAAAAATGTCGTCTTCCCTGACATATTTGAACCTGTAATGATACATGTTTGAGAATTTAATTTTATTGAATTTGCTACAACACTTTTCTCTGCTATTAATGGATAGTATACTTCTTCAACTTCTAACTTTGGAATACTTTCGCTTTTTATTATTGGAAAACATGTATTTTCTTTTACTTGACCAATAATAGTTAAACTTATTAAAGCTTCAAACTCTCCAATAGATTCAAGCCACCCTCTAATTTGATTTCCATATACACTTTTCCATCTTTCTAGAGATTCTGCACAGTGATAATTCCACATAAGAACACCACAAGCAAGTATATAAACTATTTGATTATATCTTAAGTTTACTGCATTACCTATTGAGTTCAGCTGTTTAATACCTTTTGAAACACCATTACCTTTAGAAAGTTTTGCTTGTAATTCTTTTAAATATGGGCTTTCAAATGTCTCTTTCTCTAAAACTTCAAACATCTTTTCATATACTTGTATACTTCTACTAAATGAGAATAATGGAGATAAAGTCTGCATAAGCTTTGTATTCCCAAATCCACCAAATCCTAGCTGAAGTACAAAAAGTAAAAAAACAGGTAACACAGGCAAAAACCCTAATATAAAAAATATAAAAGATAGTATTGTTGCAGTAGGTAAACCCCAAGTAAAAACATGCATCCACTTAGGTATATATACTTTTTTATCTTCTCCATACTCTATAAATGACTCTATACTTCCATCAGAGTTGGTTTTTTGTTCCTTACCAATTATATTACTCAAGGTCTGAATATGGATAGAAAAATCCTGTTTTGATAATAACTCTTTTACTGCTGTTTGTCTTTCTAGGATTATATTATCGTTTGGATTTTCATTCCATAAGGACTTAGCTAAAGACTTCTTTCCATAGGATGTATTAGCTATACAAATATACTGATATAGTGATGCTCTTCCAAATAAGTCTAAATCTTTTGCTTGTGAATTTTCTTCTTGTATATATTCTTTTCCATCTATTTTGAATTCTTTCCACTCATCACCAAATCTCTTAACATACTTATCCAGCACTTCACACTTACTCTTAAAATACGATTCTTCCTCTTTTATTTTATTATGAATAACTAAAAGTGAAATAAATAGAATCAATGCTACAATTCCAACAAAAATACCTACTGTATTTTTATTGTAAAATCCAATAGCAAATCCCGCTATCAATATTAAAAAAGATATTAATCTAGCTGTACTTATATTATTTGATTTTTTATTTAAGAGCAGTTCTTTTTCAGTAGTACTTTCTAAAAGCTTACTAAAATAGTTCATTCCCATAAAGACTCCAACTTCCTTATCATATAATAAATTTAAATATAGTATTAAATTTAAACTAATAACCTTAAAAGCTAATTTAAACTCCAATTATATAATATATATTTTATAACTATTCCATACAATTTTATTTTATATGCACTCTCTATTACTTAGTATCAATAAGTTTTGATAGTTTCTTAGTAAATTCTTGAGCTGCATCATACCCCATTCCTCTTTGTCTAAAATTCATTGCTGCTACTTCTAGTATCATAGCAGTATTTCTTCCAGGCTTGACAGGAACAACCAACTTCTCTACATTAACACCAAGTATTTCTTCATATTCTTTATCTAATCCAAGCCTATCGTAATACTTATTTTCATCCCAAGCTTCTAAATGTACTACTAAATCTATCATTTTAGAATTTTTGATAGCTCCTACACCATATAGACTTCTGACGTCTATTATACCTATTCCTCTTATCTCTAGGAAATGTCTTATTAATTCAGGAGACTGACCCATCAACATACTTTCATCTAATTTTCTTATTTCTACAGCATCATCTGCAACTAATCTATTACCTCTCTGAATTAGTTCTAATGCTGTTTCTGACTTTCCTATACTACTCTCTCCCTTTATCAAAACACCTATACCATAAATATCAACTAAAACTCCATGAATCGTTGTATGTGGTGCTAACTTATTATCTAAGTAGTTTGATAATCTATTTATAAGTCTAGTTGTGTTTCTGTTTGTACTTAAAAGTATTCTCTTATACTTTTTAGCCTTTTCAATCACATCTGGTTTTATTTCTAAATCTCTAGAAATTATTAAAGCTGGTATTTCATATGAGAAAAATCTATTTAGTACCTCTTCTCGAATTTCATTATCCATCAATCCAAAGAAATTATATTCTGTTTTTCCAACTATTTGTATTCTCTCATATGCAAAGTAATCAAAATATCCTGCAAATTGTAAACCTGGTCTATTTATATCTTGAGAGTATACATAATAATCTACATCATCAGGCATGTATACTACTTTAAGTTTTAAATCTTTTATTATTTCTCTTATTGATACTTTATTGCTAGTTTCCATCAAATTTCTTCCTTCCTAAAAAAATTATAAACATTCTCTGCAATGCTTTTATTCATTCCTTCTACTTCTAAAAGTTCTTCAAAAGTAGCTTCTTTTATGGCTTCTACATCTTTAAAATGACTCATCAGTGCTTTTTTTCTTTTTTCACCTATCCCTTGTATATCATCTAAGATAGATTTTGTCAAAGCTTTATTTCTTAGACTTCTATGATATGTTATTGCATAATTATGAACTTCTTCTTGTATACTAGCAATAAATCTATATAAACTAGTTGTCTTATCCAACTCGATTTCTTTTTCTTTACATATTAACCCTTTAGTTCTATGCTTATCGTCTTTGTACATTCCCCAAAGTGGTATGTCTACATCATTAAGTTCTAATACTTTTTTTACAGCGCTAACCTGTCCCTTTCCTCCATCCAACAATATAAGGTCAGGTAAATTTCCATGTTTCAATCTTCTATCTACAATTTCAGCCATAGAATCATAATCATTAGGTCCAATGACTGTTTTTATTTTATATCTTCTATACTCTTTTTTATCTTTTTTAGCATTTGTATAGACTACCATAGAACCAATTGAATCTACTCCTTGTATATTTGATATATCAAAAGACTCTATTCTTATTGGCAATTTTTCTAAGTTTAACAATCGTTTTAATTCTTCTAATGCTCCAATACTTTTTTCATATTTCCTTTTGTTCATATCAGAAAATTTTTCAAGGTACTCTACTGCATTTTTTCTCACCATTTCAACTAGGCTTTTTTTCTCTCCTTTTTGTGGTACTCTTATTGTTACTTTTTGCCCTTTTTTAGACGATAGCCATTCTTCTAATATACAACTGTCTTCTATCTCATCTTCTATAATTAGTTCTTTAGGTATATATTCTTGCTCATTGTAAAATTGTTTTACAAATGAACTCAATATAGAAGCTCTTGGGCTATCCATTACCCCTTCTAGTATAAAGTGTTCTCTCCCAACAATCTTACCATTTCTAATAAAAAATACTTGTACACAGGCTTCATTATGAGCTCTTGCCATCGCAACTACATCCTGATTTAAATCGGTTACAGTAGCATCTATTTTTTGTTTTTGTATCATTTCTTCAAGACTCTTTATTTTATCTCTATATATAGCCGCTTCTTCAAATCTAAAATTCATAGAACTCTCATTCATCTTTTCTTTTAAGAGCTCCATCAACTTTTCTTCTTTCCCCGATAGACACATTATAATTTCTTCTATCATCTTTCCATATTCTTCTTTGGATACATTTCCTGTACAAGGTCCTAAGCACTTATTTATGTGTAAGTTTAAACAAGGTCTTGTTTTATTTTTTATCGCTTTTTCTATGTCAATTTTACAACTTCTTATTGGATAGGTACTGTTTATAAGGTCTAAAGTATCATTTACCGCAGTTATATTAGTATATGGTCCAAAATACTTTGCTTTATCTTTAAGAACCCTTCTAACCTTTAAAATCCTTGGATAATCTTCATTTGTAGTCACCTTAATATATGGGTAAGTTTTATCATCTCTAAGTAACACATTATACTTTGGTCTATATCTTTTTATTAAATTACATTCAAGTATTAATGCTTCCAACTCTGAATCTGTTATAATGTATTCAAATTTATATATATTCTTAACCATAGATTTTACTTTAGATGTATGGTTTTTTGAAGATTGAAAATACTGCCTTACTCTATTTTTTAGAGATATAGCTTTTCCCACATATATTATATGGTCGTATTTATCCTTCATTAAATATACACCAGGCTCAGAAGGTAATTTTTTTAAGTGGTCTTGTATATCAAACATATCGCCCTCCAAAACATTGAGTTTTATATTAAAATTATACCCTAAAATGTGAAAATTAAAAAGTTATTCAATTTCCAGCATTGTACACAAGTTAAAGTCCATATCATCTTCTATAATTGATTTAAAAGCAATCTCAAATACGAAGAACAATATGGACTTTATGTTTGGTAATTATCTACAATTTATTTTTAATTTATTTACTTCTAATATTTTCAACTTATTTTTATATATTTACAGTTAAAATTTTACACAGTTTATATAACCTAAGAGAAATATTTACTTAAGAATTGACCTGTATAAGACCCTTCAACTTTAGATACTTCTTCTGGTGTTCCAGTTGCAACTATAGTTCCACCTTTATCTCCACCCTCTGGTCCTAGGTCTATTACATAATCACAAGTCTTTATAACATCTAGATTATGTTCTATAACTATAATTGTATTTCCTGTATCTGCTAATCTTTGTAATACGTGAATTAACTTATCTACATCTGCCATATGAAGTCCTGTAGTAGGTTCATCTAATATATATAAAGTCTTTCCTGTTGGTCTTTTACTAAGTTCTGATGCTAATTTTATACGTTGTGCTTCTCCTCCAGACAATTGAGTTGAAGGCTGTCCTAATTTAATGTATGAAAGACCTACATCCATCAATGTATCTAGCTTTCTTTTTATGTTTGGTATATTTTCAAAAAACTCAACAGCTTCTTCTACATTCATATCTAGTATATCAGATATAGTTTTATCTTTGTATTTTACTTGTAATGTTTCCCTATTGTATCTTTCACCCTTACAAACCTCACAAGGAACATATACATCTGGTAGAAAGTGCATCTCTATTTTTATTATTCCATCACCTTTACAAGCTTCACATCTACCACCTTTTACATTAAAACTAAATCTTCCCTTTTTATATCCTCTTGCTTTAGCTTCATTAGTAGCAGCAAAAATATCCCTTATAAAGTCAAATACCCCTGTATAAGTAGCTGGATTTGAACGAGGTGTTCTTCCAATTGGACTTTGGTCAATATTTATAACCTTATCTATATTTTCAATTCCTTTTATTTCTTTGTGCTTACCAGCTCTTTGTTTTAGTCTATTCACTTTACTTGCAACACCTTTATAAAGTATGTCATTTATTAGTGTACTTTTCCCAGAACCTGAAACACCTGTTATACATGTAAACTTACCTAATGGCAATTTTACATCAATATTTTTTAGGTTATTTTCTGATGCTTTGATTACTTCTATAAAACTTCCATTTCCTTCTCTAGTAGTCTCAGGAACTAATATTTGTTTTTTTCCACTTAAGTACTGACCTGTTATTGAGTTTTCATTTTCTATTATTTCATCTAAAGTTCCTTGTGCAACTATCTCACCACCATGTATACCTGCACCAGGTCCAATGTCTATAACATAATCAGCTTCTCTCATTGTATCTTCATCATGTTCTACAACAATTAAAGTATTTCCTAAATCTGTTAGATGTCTAAGAGTGCCTATAAGTCTGTCATTATCTCTTTGATGAAGACCTATACTTGGCTCATCAAGCACATATAACACTCCAACTAATGCTGAACCGATTTGAGTTGCTAATCTTATACGTTGCGCTTCTCCTCCTGAAAGTGTTCCAGCTTTTCTTGATAAATTCAAATAATCAAGACCAACATCTCTTAAAAACTTAGCTCTTCCCTTTATCTCTTTTATAATCTCATGAGCTATAAATCTTTGCTTTTCTGTAAGAGTTACATTTTCCATAAAATCTATCAATTCGTTAACAGATAAGTTTGTTACTTCCATTATATTTTTTCCATCAACTAAAACAGATAAAACCTCTTTTTTAAGTCTCAATCCCTTACATTTTGGACAAGGTCTTTCTGCCATATATTCTTCAATTTTGTCTCTCATATACTCTGAGTTAGTTTCTTTGTATCTTCTCTCTAAGTTTACTACTACTCCTTCAAAATATGATTTATAATTTCTAGTTCCTCCAAATTTTGATTCATAAACAAACTCTACCATTATATTATCCTTACCATAAAGTAACTCTTGAACAAAATCTTCTGGTAAATCTTTAAATGGAGTTGTCAAAGATACCTTAAAATGCTCAGCTAAACTTTTTATCATTTTGCTATAATAAGTATCGTCGTTGACACCTGTTGAACCCCAAGCAGCCACGGCACCTTGTTTTATTGATAAATCTTTATTTGGTACAACTAGTTCTGGGTCAACTTCTTTACTTTCCCCAAGACCATTACAAACATCACAAGCTCCAAAAGGAGCATTAAATGAAAACATTCTTGGAGATAATTCTTCTATCCCAATTCCATGTTCTGGACATGCAAATTTAGTTGAGAAAAGAATCTCTTCTCCATCTATTATTTGAGCTATTACAAGACCATCTGATAGTTTAACCGCAGTTTCAATTGAATCTGCAAGTCTAGATTCTATTCCATCTTTGACTACTATTCTATCCACTACTACTTCTATACTGTGTTTTTGGTTTTTAGTTAAAACAATATCATCACTTACTTCATAGTTTTCTCCATCAACTCTAACTCTTACAAATCCTTCTTTTTTAATATTATCTAAGACCTTTTTATGTGTACCTTTTTGACCTCTAACAATTGGCGAAAGTATTTGCAACTTAGTTCTATCTGGAAAATCTAGCATTTTATCAACTATTTCTTGAATAGTCATTTGACTTATTTTTTCACCACATGTAGGACAATATACATCGCCTACTCTTGCAAATAACAATCTCAAATAGTCATATATTTCTGTTACTGTTCCAACTGTAGAGCGTGGATTCTTTGAAGTAGTCTTCTGATCTATTGAAATAGCTGGTGATAGACCTTCAATATATTCTACATTTGGCTTTTCCATTTGCCCTAAAAACTGTCTAGCATAAGCAGACAAACTCTCTACATATCTTCTTTGGCCTTCTGCATATATCGTATCAAATGCCAAAGATGACTTTCCAGAACCAGACAATCCTGTAAAAACTATAAACTTATCTCTTGGTAACTCTAAATCTACATTTTTTAAATTATGCTCTTTTGCTCCTCTTATTATAATTTTATCTTCCATAACCTTGTTTTTACCTTTCTATTTTTCCAATTTTTCTTCCAACTGTTTTACCTTATCTCTTAATTCTGCCGCTCTCTCAAATTGTAAGTTTTGAGCAGCTTCCATCATCTCTGATTTTAATTTTTCTATATTATCTTTTATCTCTTCTTTATCATCTGTATCAGTTATTCCATAGACAACTTCTTCCTCTGCAACCTTAGTTGCTTCTATACTATCTCTTACACTTTTTTGTATAGTCTTAGGAGTTATGTTGTGTTCTTCATTATATAAATTCTGTATAGCTCTTCTTCTTTTTGTCTCATCAATAGCATTTTGCATTGAATCAGTTATCCTATCAGCATACATAATAACTCTTCCATTTTCATTTCTAGCTGCACGTCCAATAGTTTGTATTAATGCTGTTTCGGAACGTAAGAAACCTTCTTTGTCTGCATCTAAAATTGCTATAAGTGAAACCTCTGGTATATCTAGACCTTCTCTAAGTAAATTTATTCCTACAAGTACATCAAATTTTCCTAGTCTTAAGTCTCTTATTATCTCTGTTCTTTCTAATGTAACTATATCTGAATGTAGATATTTAACTTTTATTCCTATTTCTTTAAGGTAATTAGTTAAATCTTCACTCATTTTTTTAGTTAAAGTGGTTATAAGCACTCTTTCATTTTTTTCTATTGTTTTAGTTATTTCCCCTACTAAATTATCTATCTGATTATTTATAGGTCTTACTTCTACAATTGGGTCTAAAAGGCCTGTTGGTCTTATTATCTGTTCAGCTATAGTCTCAGAATGTTGAATTTCATAAGGACCTGGTGTAGCACTTACAAACAATATTTGATTTATGTTTCCTTCAAATTCTTGAAAATTTAACGGTCTATTATCAAGTGCAGAAGGTAATCTAAATCCATTTTCTATAAGAGATGTTTTTCTTGATCTATCTCCTGCGTACATTCCTCTTACTTGCGGAATAGTAACATGTGCCTCATCTACAATTATCAAATAATCATCTGGAAAGAAATCCATTAATGTATATGGTCTTTCTCCTTCTTCTCTTCCAGTAATATGCCTTGAGTAGTTTTCTATCCCCTGACAAAACCCTATCTCCTTTAACATTTCTATGTCATACTTCGTTCTTTGCTCAATCCGTTGTGCTTCTAAAAGCCTATCATTTTCTTTAAAAGTCTCAATTTGTTCTTGAAGTTCATCTTCAATTTGAACAATTGCATTTTCAATTCTTTCTGGTGTTGTTACATAGTGAGATGCGGGGAAGATAACAACATGATTTCTTGTCCCAACAATCTTTCCTGTTACATAATCAATTTCTGTTATTCTATCTATTTCATCACCAAAGAACTCTATTCTTATTGCTTTTTCATCATTGCTAGCTGGAAATATTTCTAATATATCTCCTCTAACTCTAAAAGTCCCTCTTGTAAAATTTATATCATTTCTTTCATATTGTATCTCTATTAACCTTTTTATTACATCATCTCTATCCTTCTGCATACCAGGTCTTATAGATAACATAAGTTCTTTATAATCTTTTGGGTCCCCCAAACCATATATACAAGATACTGAAGATATTATTATAGTATCTCTTCTTTCTAAAATAGATGCTGTAGCAGAATGTCGAAGTTTATCTATTTCGTCATTTATACTTGCATCTTTTTCTATATAAGTGTCACTGTGAGCTACATATGCCTCTGGTTGATAGTAATCATAGTAACTTACAAAATATTCAACTGCATTGTCTGGGAAAAATTCTTTAAACTCACTATAAAGTTGTGCTGCTAGTGTTTTATTATGAGCCATTATTAGGGTAGGTTTTTTAACTTGTTGTATTATATTTGCCATTGTGAATGTTTTTCCTGAACCTGTTACACCTAACAATGTCGAAAATTTTTCATTTCTATTTATAGAATCCACTATTGATTTAATAGCTTCTGGTTGGTCACCTGTTGGTTTGAAGTCTGACTTTATTTTAAAATCCATAGTATCACTCCTTCTTTTCGAACATTAGTTCCTAACATGTATTATTATATCATACCTTTCTAGAATTGTTTCAGTTATTTTAAATATTTTACCCATTTAAATTTTACTTAAATCTAAAATATAAAAAAAGACTTCTATCTTTATAATAGAAGTCTATAAGTAATGGAAAATAAATACTTTATCCAGTTTATATAATGAAATCAAATGCTTCTTTTTCAACTCCATCTAGCTTCAAATCGAATAGTCTTAATATAGTTGCTGCATGAGCTCTTAAGTCGCCTTCTTCCTCTACTACGCCTGTTTTTATTTTAGGTCCAAAAGCTATAAACGGAGGTCTATTCCCCTTAGTAGGTAAATGACCATGTGTAGCAACAGCAAACTTGTAATCTTTTATATCAGAATCCTTTATAATATTTCCTTCTAAATCATTTCCAAATGAAATTCCTTCAATTCCTTCAATTACCATTTCAAAGTCGCCTTCAAGTCCAAGATTGGATGCTTCTTCTTTGGTAAATATATTCTCTATAAATAATTCTTCTTTAAACTCTTCAAGCAATACTCTCAACTCTTCTAATCTATTTTGGTTATTTACTATTATCTGTGCTGATATACCTGACGAATTTACATAGGCATCAAAATTCTTAACTACTCCATTTTCTACTGTTATAAATCCATGTGATTTAAGTAAAACATTTGGATTTACAACTTTATCAACTCTAAGATGACCATGGTCTCCGAGTATTATAAAATTTGTATCTTCATATGTACCTGCATCCTTTGTAGCTTGAATTATATCTCCTAACCATTTATCATTCATTTTCAAGGCTTCATTTACTTTTTCATTAAACAAACCATGGTTATGTCGTGTATGGTCCAAAGTTGCTAGATGTATTAACATTAAATCTGGATTATATTCTTTTATTACATCTATAGCACAATTTACTCCAAACAAATCCATATTAGGCTCTAATTTCCAATCAATATAGTGAGAATGTCTATCATAAATACTATCCATTATAACCTTACTTGAACTTTTTTCAAAAATTTCTCTTGGGTCATCTTCTCTATTAGGAGCCCATATCTCTGCAATATTATAATCTATATTTGGATTTGCACCCATTACAGGCCATAAGATACTAGAAGTAGTCAGATTATTGTCCTTTGCTACATCTATAATTGTCTTTACTTTTATATCTTTTGAATACCAATACCAATCTTTATTTTCTTTATTTGGGTCAAATTTTTCATTATGATATATTCCATGTTTTTTAGGATATACTCCTGTAACCATACTTGTATGACAAGGATATGTTAAAGTTGGATATACACAATTTATATTTTTCACCATAGAACAATTTTCTAAGATAGATTTAAAATTTGGTAGATTCTTTACAAATTCTAAATCTTTTTCAAATAAAGAATCTACTGATAATACTATAACTTTTGTCATTTACATTACCTCTTCATTCATATATTATTGGATACGTTCAATCAATCTATAATCTATATATGTTACAGGTGATATTTTATCAACATTTCATACCTGTCTATAATTATTTATTAGTCTTGTCTATTACTGCTTGCATTGCAGAAGTTCCTTTGCTTACTGCATCTTTTGGCGCCACATTTAAATCAGTAAGACCTTTTTTAATCTCATCCATTAACTTATCAGTTGCTTCTTTATATCCATTTAACATTGGAAGGGCAACAGCATATTGTAATTGGTCAGTTGCAACTTTATATTGTGGCTTTTCTTTATACAATGTTTGTAATTTTTCTGATTTAGTTGCATCTTCAGTTGTTGGCAGATATCCTGTTGATGAACTAAATTGAACTATTTTATCTGTTTGAGTCATCCATTCCATAAATTCTGCACTTGCATCTTTTTCTTTGTCTGTTCCACCTTCAAGCATAACTAAGTTTGCTCCCCCTGTAGGCGTTGCATATTTTTGATTTTTTGGTAAAAATGCTGTTGATATTTCAAACTTACCGTCTGTTTGTTGCATAAGACCTGCTAAATCTGCTGTTGATGTAAATATCATACCAACTTTACCATTTACAAAATCTTGCTTTGCTACATCCCAAGCATTATAATCTTCACCAGGTGGCATTTTCATTATTCCAGATTTCATCATATCTTGCCAGAATTTAACTGGTGCTTGACCTGCTTCATTATTGAATGCTACTTTTTTTCCATCAGTTATTTCTCCTCCACTTTGCATTACCATAGCTTCATAGAACCAAATATCTATTGGAGTTTCAAATCCATAAGTATCTTCTGATTTGTTTGTCATTTTACTAGCATATGTTTTAAGTTCTTCCCATGACTTTGGTCCTGAAGGGTCAAGGCCTGCTTTAACTGCCATATCCTTATTTATGTATAGTATTGGTGTACTTCTATTAAATGGCATACCAACAAACTTATTTTCATAATATGAATTTGTTAGAAGACCAGAAAAAAATCTTTCTTGGTATGCCTTATCAAAGTATTTACTCATATCTACTAAAGCTCCTGCTGATGCAAATGTACCTGTTTGAGTTATTTCTAATAATGTTACATCTGGTTGGTCTTTAGAAGTTAATGCAGCTTGTAATTTTGTTGCATTTTCATAGTAATCTTTTTGTTTTAGCATATTTACTTGTATGTCTTTATGTTCACTATTAAACTGGTCAACCATTTTTTGTGCAGTTTCACCATTAGTTCCACCCAAAGGTGCCCAGAAATCTATCTTTGTAATATTGCTATCTGTCTTTTCTCCTTTAGATGTATTTGAGTCATTAGAATTTGAACACCCAACTAAAGAACCTAATAATAATGTTATTGCTAATCCTGTTGCTAATTTTCTTTTAAGCTTCATTTCCATCCTCCAAATTTAGTTTTTGACTTTTTATTTTATTCCTGAATACATAAAAGCTTCTTTTACTTTTTTATTTGCAAATATATAAACAAGAATTATTGGTAAAATTAAAATTATATTTCCTGCCATTATTACATTCCATGCAGTAATTCCTTCTGAAGATTTAAGAAGAGCTACTCCGATTGGTAAAGTTCTTATTGCATCTGTATTTGTCATTACTAAAGGCCAGAAATAGTTATTCCAATGATATATAAAATTAAATAATATAAATGTTATTACTGCTGGTTTTGCCATAGGAACCATTATTTTAAACATTATTTTTAAGTCCGAAGTATTGTCTAATTTAGCTGCTTCAATAATCTCATTTGATATCTGCATAAAATTTTGTCTAAGCAGAAATATACCAAATGAAGATGTCATAAATGGAATTATAAGTGGCACATATGTATTTATAAATCCAAATTTACTCATCATCATATATACAGGTAAAAAAGTTACTTGTGGAGGAATCATAAGTCCTATGAGTAATAGTCCAAACAATACCTTCTCACCTCTAAATTTAATCTTAGAAAATGCATAAGCTGCAGGAACCATCACTAAAAACTGTACGATTAAAATACTACCTGTCACAAAGATACTATTTAATAAATATCTAAAAAATGGTCCTGAATTCCATGCTGTAGTATAATTTCCTAGTACTATATCGTTTGGTATTATTGTAGGTGGTAGTTGCATCATTTCTTGTGGGTTTTTAAAAGATGTTGACAGCATCCATATAAAAGGGAATATAAATATTGCAGATAAAAGTAGTAGAATTAATACTTCTATTGATTTTGATACTATTTTCTTTATATCAGCTTTATCTTTTTTAATAGGTCTTATAATGTCCATTTTGTCCTCCTTTTTAACACGCCTTATAATATATATTTTTTATTTATTGATAATGAACTTTTTTTGATAATAGTCTGAAATTAGCATATGTAGCAATCATAACTATGGCTAATAAAAACATACTTGCTGCACTTGCTTGCCCTATATCGTAATATATAAATCCAGACTCATATATATAATAAGATAACATGTTAGTTGAACCTAATGGACCACCTTGTGTCATTATGCTTATTTCGTCAAACACTTGAAATGATGCTGTTGTTGTTGTTATCATGAGAAAAAATATTGTTGGCGATAATAATGGCAATGTTACCTTAAAGAAATTCGTTATCTTGTTTGCATTGTCTAGTTTAGAAGCCTCATATATATAGTTTGGTATCGATTTAAGACCTGATAACACGATTAAAATATTGTATCCAAGAGTTTTCCATATTCCTATTAGAATCAATGACATTAAAGCTGAACTTTCACTTGAAAGCCATTTTGATGTTGGTAAATGCAATGTTGACAGTATCCAGTTTAAAAAGCCATATTGTGGCTCCATAATCCAAAGCCACAATACAGCTACAGATACTAGTGAAATTACATGTGGTGTAAAGATTATACTTTGTGTCAAATTGTGTATTATAGAGTTTTTATTTAACCAAACAGCAAGTACTATAGCTAGTGATATAGATATAATTACCATAAAAAAAGTATAAATTGCAGTATTCGTTATAGTTTGTATAAACTCTGGATTTTTTAAAAGCTCTGTGTAATTATTTAATCCTACATTTTCGAAAGTTGAACTAAGAAGACTTCCTGATTTGAAACTCAGCGATATTGTCTTAATTATTGGATATACTATAAACAGTAAAGTTCCTATAATTGCAGGTGTTATGTACAAATATGCTTTATTAAATTGCTTTTTCATAAATATCTCCTTTGATTTTAGAATACATATTCTTACATTCTTTTATATCATTTATTCTTTGCCCATCTTTATTAAAATAATATAAATCCTTTTCTAATACATTTACTTTCAAAGTTTTCCCTATATCAAATATATCGTTTTCTGTTTTAACCCTTACTTCACTGTCAAGAACAGATAAACAGTATATAGTTTCGTTTCCTAATACCTCTTTAGTTATAACCTTTCCAAGTAAATTAAAAGTATCATCATTTTTTATATCTATATTTATACTTTCTAATACAGCTTTTTCAGGCCTAAATCCAAGTTTGATATTATCCTTCATATTTAATATGTTCATACAAGGATTTCCGATAAATTGTGCCACAAACAAATTTTTAGGGTCTTGATATATTTTTTTTGGAGAACCTATTTGCATTATCTCTCCTTTGTTCATTATAACTATTTTATCCGCCATTGACATTGCTTCGACTTGGTCATGAGTTACATAAACAAATGTAGATTTTAATTTTTGATGTAACTGTATTAATTCTGTCCTCATTTGATTTCTCAGTTTTGCATCTAAATTTGATAATGGTTCATCCATTAAAAATACCTTTGGATTTTTAACCATTGCTCTAGCTAATGCTACTCTCTGTCTTTGTCCTCCAGACAAATTTCCTGGCTTTACATTTAAATATTCTTGTAATCCAACTATATCAATAACCTCTGTTATAAGTTCTTCTCTTTTTTCTTTTGGAACTTTTTTATTCTTTAAACCAAATTCTATATTTTCTTTTACAGTCATATGTGGATATAATGCATAATTCTGAAATACCATAGCTATATCCCTCTTACTTGCATCAGTTCTTGTTACATCATTTTCTTCAATTTTTAAATTACCTGAAGTTATATCTTCAAGCCCAGCAATCATTCTTAGTGTAGTAGATTTTCCACAACCACTTGGGCCTACCAATACCGTAAAAGAACCATCTTCTATAGTAAGGTTCAAGTTCTCTATAACAGTGTTCTTTTTATCATAAGATTTTGTGACATTTTCTAGTTTTATATCTGCCATTTTTTATCCTCCTCAAAATACTTTGTTTAGTCATACGATTTACTTATAAATTAATAATACTCTTTATTTGTAAAGGACATATTAAGACAAAGTGAACATATAGTAAATTTATTAAAATAGATGTTAAATCACATATATTTTCTGTTAAATTATACTAAACTTAAATAAATATACTGACTAATAAGATAGAATTAAAATAAATAAAATAACTGATATAGCAAATTAGACATAATAAAAAAGACCTCTATGGGGGATAGAGGCCTTTAAGTGGGGGAGATTGAGTAATTTATTTTTGCTATTAAGTTTTACAATTATATTATGTCCCAAATTTGCCATGTCTAAACACAAAAAATAAAAATTTTTTATTTTTTATAAATTTACTCAAAAAAATTACGTGGCTACGTCCTACTCTCCCAGGCAGTTTCCCACCAAGTACCATCAGCGCTAGAGAGCTTAACTTCTGTGTTCGGAATGGGAACAGGTGTATCCTCTCTGCTATTGTAACCACAT
>NZ_JACVWI010000003.1:0-529738 GCF_020658455.1 Clostridioides sp. ES-S-0005-03
TATCAGGAACAGCAGTCCCAGCTGTACAAAATGATTTAAATAATGTAAGTGTATTAGTTAAGGCAGGAGCAGTATCTGAAACAACTGCTACAGATTCAGCAAAAAATACAACATTTGAAGTTAAAAAATATGTCGTAGCTCCAATATCAACAATAGGAAAAATATCTTCTGGACTATCAAGTTTATTTAATATATTGAGATAAATAATTAAATATAAGTAAAAAATAGTTTCAAAAAATGTAAATCTTATTGTATATATTAATATTGGCTGTAGGATTTTTAAAATAATTTTCTTACAGCCTTTTAATATACAAGATTAGTAAATCTTAAGTAAATATTTAAATAAAAGTATTTATAAATATTTATACCTAAAAGTAAGATAAGTATAAAAATTAAAATATTGTATTGTAATTTTGAATCTTAAATAAAATTTGTGACCTTATAGTATTTTAAAACTTCACATAATTTTCACATGAATTCTCTATTAAATTCACACACAAGAGTTATTATATAAACATAGAAGATAGTAAAAACTAGCTTAAAAACATAATATAATACCCTATATAGATAGTGGCAACTCTCCCTCACATCCTCAATTGTTGCCACTATTTTAATTTTTTTGTAAAAACACAACAACAAAAAACCCCACCATACAGTGGAGTTCTTTCAACTTTCATTCAATCTCTTAACTTTTATCTAAGCACTAAGCCTTAAAACAAACAGAATTTTTACCTTCAAGCTCTCTATTTATCTTAGCAACCTTAATCTTAATCTTGTCCTTCAAAGGGATACACCCTATATTGCTTTCACTTCTCACATTAACACTTCCAACAAACTTACCAGAATCATTATAATACTTTGCAACACCAACAATATCTCCCTTATTGATAGGATAGCTCATGCTCTTAAACACTATCTTAGGATTGATATTCTCATTATCTGAAACAACACCATATAAATCTTTATCTACTTTAACCTTTATCTTAAAATCATCAATACCATCAACACAAGGAGTTTCTATAGTATCTCCCTTATGAGCTATCTTCTTAGAATGGAAATTATCTTTACCATACTTCAATAAACTAGCAGAAGAAGAAATTCTACTCTTCTTATTACCATCACCAAGCACAACACCTATTAATCTATGATTTCTTTCATTTTTAGCATCTTTAGGAACCATCATAGAAAATGCAAAACAATATCCAGCATTATCTGTATAACCTGTCTTTATTCCATCTACACCAGGAACTGAAACAAGTAGAGGATTTGTATTGTAGTGTGTAAAATCCTTTTTAGTATCATTATAAACTTGCATAGTAGTTATTCTAGTAACCTGACTTTCATAATGGTCATACATATACTTTCCAAGAGTAACTATATCATGAGCTGTTGATATGTTTTCTATAGGAGGCTCTTTACGTTCTGGGTCAGTATATCTAGGAAGACCATTTGGATTAAAATAATACGTATCATGCATTCCTATTTCTTCAGCTTTCTTATTCATCATATCTACAAAACTCTTTTCATCTTTACCAATGTATTTTGCTATGGCCATAGCTGCATCATTTCCAGAAACAAGCATAAGACCCTGCATAAGCTCTCCTAGAGGTATTTCATCTCCATCTTTAAGCTTACAAGTAGAACCTCCAACAGAAGCTGTAGACTTGTCTATTTTTACGATATCAGTTTCTTTAACTTGATTCTTATCTACTGCCTCTATTGCAAGTAAAAATGTCATCATCTTACTTAAGCTAGCTAGAGGCATTTTTTCGTCGCTATTTTTTTCAAATAATATTCTTCTAGTATCTTGGTCTATAAGCAATGCCGCCCTTGACGAATTTGGGACTGGTGGATTATCTGCAAATGAGAATCCAGGTGTTATAAATGTAAAAATTAATGCAAGTATTGCTAAGTGTTTTATTTTTCTTTTCAAAATTTCATCCTCCATTTCATATACTAATTATGTGCGCAAGATAGGAACTATCAGTTTTATTTATTTAGATATTCATTAATCATATCTATTATATAAGCAATTTCCTCATCTGGTATCGAAATATTAAAGTAAGCTTCAGTTGTTTTAAAAGCTTCTCGTATTAATTCATATAATTTATAATTTTTACCAATTAACTCAGTAATGTTATTATATGGAAAAGTTGTATTTTTAAAGCATCTTTCTATCATAAAAGAGCAGTGTAATATATATCCAAGTTTAAATTTACTCTTAAGGTCTTTGTCTATTAACTCTATTATTGAAAATAATGATGAATTAACATAGTTGAATAATTTAACTGAGTCCAATAATTCTAAGTTCTGAGACATAAAGTTTATTATTAAGCTGTTATATGATAGATTTGTTTCCTTTATATTAGTGATAATGTTGGCATTGAATGTACCTTCTATTATCTTGTTTAACATATCAAGCCCATATCCATTTAGAAGTTCTTCTATGTGTATAAATGGAGTGTTAGCAACATTAAAGTCTACACTACCAACAACTGCTAAAATTTTAGTATTACTAAATTTATTCCTATACATTTTAAAACTCTCTATATTATGAGGAACTAAGTTAATATTGTATTTATTAATATTTTTAAGTGAAGAATTTATAAAGTCTGCAACTTTCATAGCTGAACCATAACCTGTTATACAAGTAGTTATTATAACATAATCTCTTGATTTTTCAGGGTAATCTATTTCTGATGAGTCAATTGCAGCTCGTCCAATATATGGATTTAAAGAGCTTAAAGAGTTAGCCAACTCATCTAAGGTCATTTCTGGTAGAGTACTTTTTCTTACTGCTTCCAAAACTATTGGAGTAGACACCATTTCAATAGAGCGTGTTTTAATCTTTGTCTTTTCTGAAATAAGTTCTCCAAAAGCTATAAGAGAGCCCATATCTGTTAAAAGGAGTACTCCCTTACCTTCATCACATTCTTTTACCAATTCTATAGCTTTGTCAAGTATAGTACTTACTTTCACATCCAAAGGCATATCAATTGCATTACAATGGTTTGTACCAAGTAGTGAATTGGCTACATCACACATACTGCTAGCTGTTGAATTTCCATGAGCAAGTATTATAACTCCAATACTTTCAGCGTGATTATTAGGCTCAAGGTATGTACTATTTAGAAACATAGATATAAATTTTACTTCATCTTTGGGTAAAGATATCTGTAGGTCATTTTCAATTATACTTAAAACTATTTTAGCTATATTTAAATCTTTCTCTAAGAAAATTTTATCATTATATAGATTGTACTTAGGATTATATGTATCCTGGTTTATATTTTCTATTAGAGCACTTATATGCATTGAAAGAGCAACATAAGTCTGTTTTGTATATTTATTTCTAGATATTTTTTCAGCTTCTTTTAAAGAGTGTTCAACAGCATAGTAAATCTTTGGGTTGATTACTTTAAAAATCTCATTACTTGTATAATCAGAATGAGTCACTGATGATACTGAAAGTAATTTTGTAGAGTATTTCTCCATATAATTTATAAACATACTCCTTATATCATTTTCTAGATAAGGAATCTCTGTAGAGTATCTAAATCCATTGTTTGATGTATCTATATTGTATTTAGATAGTTCTTTTGTATACTCAACTTCTAAGTTGTTACCATTGAATTCATAAAAAAGCATATAATCAAGTTCTGATAATTTGTTTAAATTACTGCGATTTTCATTCAACTTTAAAAGACCAGTGTAAATATAGTCAGGAACAAGAGACAAGTCTATTTCTATGTTATCTTTTAATTCAGTCTTATAATTTAAAAATGCTCTTGCACTCATAAGTTGTATATCAGACTTAAGTTGACCTATATTACCAAAACAGTCATAAAGTAGTAATGATTTAATTACATCTTTATGAACTCTTATAGTTGCATTAGTATATTTAGATTCTATAATGAAGAAATACTTAATGAGAGATAATCTTTCTTTTAAAGACCTATCCTGTAAAGCAGGTAGGTTAATTGTAACAGGAATTCTTCTTAGAAAAGTTCCAAGTAAGGAAGACTGTATATCTTCTGTTGTAGCACACACAATAAAGACTGTAGCTCTGTGTACGACATCAGATTCTCCTAATCGTCTGTATATACCTTTATCCATCAAAAGAAAAAGCATCTCTTGACCTTCTGGGGGTAATCTGTGTATTTCGTCTAAAAACAATATACCACCATTAGCCTGTGCAACTATCCCAAATTTATCCTTGTTAGCACCAGTAAAAGAACCTTTAACATAACCAAATAAATTACTAAGAAGTAAGTTAGCATTTTCTGCGTATTCAGCACAATTAAATACTACAAATTTACTTTCAGAAGAAAAGACTTTGCTTTCTATAGCATATTTGTACATTGTTTCAGCAAATGTACTTTTTCCAACACCAGTAGGCCCTATAAGTAATGTATTAAGACCTTTTGGAGGGTAAAGTATGGCAGATTTAGCTTTTTCTATAGCTAATTTAAGGCTAGAATCATATCCAAGTAATGTTGAGAAGACATCCTCTGAATCATTTTTAGTTGATTTAAATAGTTCATTACAATTGCTTATAGAATATTCTGAGCTATTTAAAGTACGACCAATCAAATTTTCAATAATACCAGCATGTAAAAATAAAATAGGTTTACCAGATATTTTTACAACTTTCTTTTCATTGTATAGATTATTTAATTCTTTACTAGTATTACTTCTATCAAGAGATGAATTGTTAGCAACTTCAAGAGTAGTAAATCCTGTTTTCTCTGATTGTAGGTCTTTTAAAGTTATATTATTACATAACTTATGTAGTGATAATAAAACTTTATCTTTTCTTAACATATAGTACTCCCTTTCTTTATATTTAAGTTATATAAAATATATTATAATATATATTTTATATTAAAATAAGGTTTATAGTGGATATTTTGTATTTTACTTTTTAATATGTTGTTTTGTGTAGTAGTTGGTGTTAAAATAATAGTTGCATTATATGAGATATGGATTTTTATGGATTTACATAAGGCATTATGTTGTTATATTAGATAAGTATAAACCTTGTAATGTATGTAGCACTTTTATTTAATGTTCATATAAATATAAAAACTAATTATTTAAATAAACATAAAAATTAATTATTATCTTATGAGCAATTTGCAAGTGTACAGATTTAAAATTATAGTTATTGTAAATCATAAATTGTAGTAGGTTTTAAAGTATTCAATGAAGAATTAATAAAATGAATACTAAGTGGAGAGAGAATTTTTTATTAAAACAAAAATAATGAAAAGAAAAATAAGCTTATAAAATTTAAAGAGGTTATATATCAATGGTTGAAAGTGTCTATGAAATATTAATTCAGCCATTTTATGGTGTAAATAACTTTATAATTTATTTCTGACAAGCATAAAAAACAAATTTTTTCATAAAATCTAAATATTGGATATCAATTATTTAAACTAGTTTAAATAATTAATATATTGTAATAAAATATGAATAATATTATAAAAGAATGGGAGATATGTTTTGTGGATATAGATAGAATTTTAAATTTTTCCTCAAATGCAGGTAAAGCTATGTTGCAGAGTGGAGGAGAAACTTATAGAGTTGAAGAAACGATAAGTAGAATATGCCAATCTTTTGGTATAGAGCATGTTGATGTATTTGCAACTCCAACAGCTGTAATGGCATCTGTTTTTGTAGATGGAAAACTACATTCAGCAATTAAAAGAATAAGTTCAAGAAGGGTAGACCTAAACTTAGTTCATGAAGTTAACTCATTATCAAGAGCAATCAGTATAAATAATTTAGATATTGAGTTATGTGAGAGGATTTTAGATGAGATAAGTGAAGACAATTATTATTCAGATATAGTAACAATAATTTTTGCAGGTATTGCAGCAGCAACTTTTTCTATATTATTTGGAGGAGATTTAAAAGAATTTATAGCTGCATTTATGGTGGGAATAATGACTAAATTTGTTATTATGTACTTAAATAAGTCTTCACTAAACGATTTTTTTGTAAATGCAATAGGAGCAGTTGTCATAGCTTTTTGTTCCATTGTGATTCTAAAGCTTGGATTTATAAAGACTATGGACCATTTAATAGCAGGAGCAATAATGCTTTTGGTTCCAGGGCTCGCTTTAACTAATGCGTTAAGAGACTTGTTAGATGGTCAATTGATATCTGGTCTTGCAAAGTTGGCAGAAGTATTTTTTGTAGGTGTATCCATAGCAGTAGGAATGTTTTTGGTACTAGGATTATACTTCAAGTTAGGGGGTATATAAATGAAATTGTTTATAGAAGTAGTAGCAGCTTTTTTTACAGCCTTAAGTTTTGGAATTCTATTTAATATGAAGGGAAAAAACTTGATAATATCAGGTGTCGGTGGAAGTATAGCATGGTTTTCATATAAGTTTTGTTTGAATATGGGTGTATCAGTAAATTTGTGCTTTTTTATAGCTACAGTATGTTTTGCAATATATTGTGAATTATGTGCTAGGATTTATATGACTCCATCGACAACTTTAAGTGTCTGTTGTCTTATAATTCTAGTACCAGGTTATGGAATATATAACACTATGTATTCTGTTTTAACTAATGACTATATTAAGGCAGTAGAGTATGGGGTAAGTACATTATCTTGTGCAAGTTCGATTGCATTGGGATTAGTATTTATAACCACAGTATTTAGGAAAGTTAATCTATATGGAATAGTTTCAAAGATAAAAGATAATGAAAAATATAAGAAGAGCATAAATAAAATTAAACCACAGAAATAGAAAAAATTGACTTTTATGCCAAAGGATGATAATATAATAACATAAAATAGAATAAGAATATCTTTTATTAAATTAGATATTCTTATTGTCATAATATTAGTCACGGTTTTTTATTTCAACAAACCGACAACTTGAATCACAGATGTAAGTTTTAGAACTTGTTTTGTATTAACAAATTTGTATTAATGTAGAAACCTTAATTCTAAATTAAAAGGGGGAAGATTCACAATGGAGAAGCTGTCAGAGAAGAGGAGAGTCAAGGCAGTAAGTATGGAAACCTTCGTATTTATTGTACTTTTGGCGGTAGGATTTGGCTATGTAGGCAGTATCATGGGTGCAGGAATGATGTTCAAAGTAATAATGAGTACAGCACATGCACTTTTACTAGAAACAGTATTTTTGATAATGGCAATGGCAGTCCTTGCAGGTGCACTTAGTGCATTACTTTCAGAATTTGGAGTAATATCTTTAGTAAATAAGATATTTAAGGGCCTTATGAGACCTATATGGGGGTTACCTGGTGCTAGTATAGCAGGAGTAGTGGCAACTTATTTATCTGATAACCCAGCTATTATACCATTCGCTAAAGACAAAACATTTACACAATACTTTAAAAAATACCAAATACCTGCTTTATGTAACTTAGGAACAGCTTTTGGTATGGGACTTATTGTAACAACTTTCATGATAGCTCAAGGTAAAGAATATGTATTACCAGCTATAATTGGTAACGTTGGAGCAATAATAGGTAGTATTATTAGTGTTAGAATTATGTTGACTTTTACTAAAAAGTATTATAATTATGACCCTAAAATTGATAATGACAAACAAGCAAATGGAAAAGGTGAAAAGATTGAAGAGTTTAGAGAAATAAGAGATGGTAATGTATTCCAAAGAGGATTGGATGCTATACTTGAAGGTGGTAAGCTAGGTGTTGAAATGGGTATGGCTATAATACCAGGAGTTTTAGTAGTTTGTACATTAGTTATGTTATTAACTTTTGGACCATCTACAGACCCTGCTACAGGTCAAGCTGTTTACACAGGAGCTGCATATGAAGGTATAAAATTATTACCTGCTATTGGTGACAAAATCAGTTTTATAATAGAACCATTATTTGGATTTACTTCACCAGAAGCAATAGCATTCCCTGTAACTGCATTAGGTGCTGTTGGGGCAGCAATATCTCTAGTGCCAGAATTTATAAAATCAGGTGCTGTAACTCCTAATGATATAGCAGTATTTACAGCAATGGGTATGTGTTGGAGTGGATATTTAAGTACACACATTGGTATGATGGATGCTTTAGATGCAAGACCATTAGCTGGTAAAGCGATTCTTTCGCATACAATAGGTGGTTTATGTGCAGGTGTATGTGCCCACTTTATATTTATGCTTGTTGGATAGGAATGTTTTAAAAATCAAATATTAAGATATTATAATTTATTAGATTGAATCAAATTAACAATTTAAATATGTAAAAATTAAATTAGTGATTTAAATATATAAAGGTGCTGTTTTGAAATAGAGATTTATTTTCATTTTAAGACAGCACCTTTTAGTAATTTGAAGGTATTAATTAAATGTATTGATTGAATTTATTATGATAAAATTGTATTATATACATTAGAGTCAATTTAAACAGTAACAGTAAGGAGGAATTGCAGTAAATGAAAAAAGAACGACTACATCATGAAGACTTAAAAGAGTATGATTATGATGAAGATGACTATCTCAGTAAGAAAATAATTATTAAGGACTTTATAAAAACTATATTGGTTATGATAATTGCTACTGGAATATCAGTAGCTTTTAAAAAAGTAGGTTTTAATGAATCTAATATTATTTTAGTGTATATATTAGGTGTATTATTTGCTACAAGTATAACACATGGGTATTTTTTTGGAATACTTTCTTCAGTAATAGGAGTGCTATCATTTAATTTTTTCTTTACACACCCATTATATACTTTTATAGCTTATAGAAAAGATTATCCAATGACCTTTTGTATTATGCTTTTGGCAGCAATTATAACAAGCACTTTAACTTCTAGAATAAAAAAAGAAGTAAGACTTTCTCATAAAAGAGAGAAAATGATAAGGTTGCTTTATGAAAATAATAAAACACTTCTTAAAGCAAAAAATAAAAATCAAATAATTGAATTTTGTGGGTCTAATTTGGTGAACATGTTAAATAGAACTGTTATAGTAACTATTGCAGATGGTGATAATAATCTAGGTAAGCCAAGTATTTATATTTGTAATAATGATGGAAGTGAGAATATATTCCACTCAGTATTAGAAAAGGAAGCTATAAAAGAGGCTTTTAGAACAGGTGAACCAGTTGGGATTGGAACAAAATATTGTAAAAATAGTAGTGCTTACTATTTTCCTATAAAAGGTCAAGAATCCAATGTTCTTGGTGTTATAGGTATTGCATGTTTTAAAATTGATATTATTACGGAAAATGAAAAGATATTGTTAGAAGCAGTTTCAACACAGGTTGCATTAGCAATTGATAGAGAAAACCTATTTGAAAAGAATAAAAAAGCTAATCTTGAAACAGAACGAGAGAGATTAAGAGGAAACTTACTTAGATCAATTTCTCATGATTTGAGAACTCCACTTACAAGTATACTAGGTTCTTCTTCAACTATACTTGAAAATGATGACATAATAGATAAAGAAACTAGAGTAGAGCTACTAAAAAATATATATGAAGATACAAGTTGGTTAACACACTCTGTTGAGAATATACTTAGCATGACCAGAATAGATGAAGGAAAATTGGATATTGAAAAACGTCCAGAGGTTGTAGATGAAATAATTGCGGAATCTATATTAAGAGTTAAAAAATTTGCCAATAGTAGAGAGATACAAACCAATATACCAGATGAAATAATAATAGTTCATGTGGATGTATTATTGATAGAGCAAGTTTTAGTAAACTTAATTGACAATGCTATAAGACATACACCTAAAAATTCTAAGATAGAATTAACTGTAAGCAAAGAAGCCGAAAATGTATTATTTGAAGTGGCAGACAACGGAAAAGGAATACCAAGTGAAGATATTAAGAATATATTCAATAGATTTTATACAAAGAATAAAGCAAGAAATCTTGAAAGAAGAGGGATTGGTCTTGGTTTAGAAATATGTAAGTCTATAGTACAAGCTCATGGTGGAGAAATTATTGCTTTCAATAATCCTTCTGGAGGAGCTACATTTAGATTCAGTATACCTTTAGATAAAGGGGAGGTGAAAGACGAATGGAAGTAAAGCCGTTGGTTTTAATTGTAGAAGACGATAGACCAATTTGTAAATTTATAAAAGTGTCTCTGGAAACTCAAAACTATAGATGTGTAGAAACTGACAATGGAGGCACAGCTATATCACTTATACATTCTCTTGACCCAGATTTAATAATTTTAGATTTAGGTTTACCAGATATTGATGGAATTGAGGTAATAGGTAGAGTTAGGGCTTGTGCTAAAAATAATAAAATAATTGTTGTTTCAGCAAGGGAGCATGAAAGAGATAAAGTTGAGGCTTTAGATGGCGGAGCAGATGATTATTTAACTAAACCTTTTAGTGTAACAGAACTTTTGGCTAGAGTGCGTGTGGCCCTTAGAAATAAAGTTCAACAAGGTAAGATAAATAGTGACGTTCCTACCACCTTTGAGGTTAAAAATCTAAAGATAGATTATGAAAAGCATCTTGTATCTATTAATGGTGAGGAAATACACTTAACTCCAATTGAATATAAACTTGTTGAATTAATGTCTAAGTATTCAGGAAGAGTTTTAACACATAAATTTATAATAGATAAGGTATGGGGTAATTACTATGAAAGTGAAAACCAATCCCTTAGAGTTTTTATGGCAAGTATAAGACGAAAAATTGAAAAAAATCCTGCTCAACCAGAGTATATTTTAACTGAAGTTGGAGTAGGATATCGCATGACAGATGAATAAGTATCAAATTAAAAGTATTAGTTAATCTAAACTAGTAATATTTTAACTAAATATAAATAGCCATGTATTTTATAATAAGTAGGAGGAAAGCCAGCCTATTAATATTATATTTGCATGGCGATTTTTAATACAAAAACTATATTTTAATAAAGACTATATTTTTATTTAAATAAAATATATTTCAAATTGAGCTTTAGTTAATTTGATATTTCTTTTTTATAAATAATTTTTATATATAAAATATTTTATTTATTAATAAATATTTTTTAATATAAAAAAGTTACTATTTTTATCTTTTTATAATGGTCTTTATGATATTATTAATATAACTATAATAACAACACTGTAATTCATTGTAGAATGTACTTTTTTAGCAATGAGAACTTATGTCTTTTTAAATGGGTAAAGCAGTTTGATTTTTCATAATATAAATATTTATTTAATAGTTATGTAAATATTTATACTATATATTGAATGAAGATATGAGTATAAAATATAATTTTTATAATGTAAAACTTGCTTAGAACTAAGTTAAGGTATGAATAACAAGAATTATATGAAGATTAAAAAAATAGTATGTACAGCAAAAGATATTTATGATAATTTAAGTTTTAGAGAGCCTCAATGAGTAATATGATAATGAGCTCTATTTGTCAAAAAAGATGATGCTATTGTATTCTTTTTTTTTATAAAAAAGTACAATAGCATCATCAAAGGTACATCAAAACTTGACATAGTTTCAAGAATTTAAAAAATTGAATAAAAGGAGTTATACATAAATGAGTGTGAGAAACTTATTAGATGAATTAGATGAAATTATATATGTTTCCTCCTTGGATACATATGAACTTTTATATATTAATAAAAATGGGAAAAGGCTATTAGGGCTTGATGATATTTCTCATAGAAAATGTTATGAAGCATTACAAGGAAGAGATTCTCCTTGTGAATTTTGTACTAACTCTTTTTTGAAAGATGATGAATATTACATATGGGAAAATACAAACACTGAAATAGACAGACATTTTATATTAAAAGATAAATTAATTGAGTGGGAAGGCAGAGCTGCACGACTGGAAATAGCTCTTGATATTACTGATAAGGAAAATATAAGTAAGTCGATAGAAGAAAAATTAGAAATAAAAGAATTACTAGTTGGGTGTATTAAACATCTTATAACAGAAACTAATTTTTCAGATGCTATAAATCTTGTATTAGGCAGTATTGGGAAATTTCATAAGGCTGATAGAGCATATATTTTTGAAGTGTCAGCAGATGGTAAAAAGATAAATAATACATATGAATGGTGTAATCAAGGGGTTGAGGGACAAAAACAATTCCTTGAAGATATTGATATTGAATCACTAAAAAATTGGTTTTTATTATTTCATGAAAAAGGTTTTATAATAGTAGATAATATAGAAAGTTTAAAAGAAACACAACCAATTGAGTATGAAATTTTAAAACCTCAAAATATTGAAAGTTTAATAGCATCTTCATTAAAGCAAGATGATAAGATTATTGGATTTATTGGAGTTGACAATCCACAGAGAGCTGTTAAGGACACATCTCTTTTGACTTCTCTATCTTATTTTTTATTGACTGAAATGAAAAAGAGAGAAGTAGAAAATAAATTGAATCATATGAGCTATTATGACTTTTTGACTGGGGTTTACAATAGAAATAAATATATTAAATACATAGATAATTTTTACAGCAATAAAGCTAAATCTATGGGGGTTGTGTTTATAGATATAAATGGATTAAAAGATATCAATGATAACTTTGGACATGCTAGTGGCGATTCTGCTATTGTATCAACCTGTGTAATTATAAAAAAATACTTTCATTCCTATAATATTTATCGTATTGGTGGAGATGAGTTTGTTGTATTATGTGAGGAAATTTCAAAACAACTATTTGAAGAAAAGGTTACTTGGTTAAGTGAGGAGTTTAAAGATACTAGGGTATATAGTGTAGCAATAGGAAGCACTTGGAGTGAAGATAATATAAATATACATATGTTGACTAAAATTGCTGACGAGAGAATGTACCAAGATAAGCAAAGATATTATGAAAAAAATAAATTAAGGACCAATAAATTAGAGGAGATAAGCAATTTAAATGATTCAGAAAAAAGAATTTTATCTACATATGAAGATTTAGAGACTAAAGAATCTTTTGACAGTATAACAAGTGATGGATATTCCAAAACTTATGAAAAATTAGTTTATAATACATATGATATTATCTTAGATATTTGCTTAGAGAAAAACTTAATTACTCCAATCTATCAATCAGAAAACAATATTTTTAAAATTTCTGTAAAAGAGAACATACAAAAAACATTTTTATACATTAGAAACTATATAGTTCATCCTGATGATAGAGCTATATTTTACTCCAATCTTTATTCAAAGTTTCTTGATGATTCAAAAAATAACAAGCAAGAGGACTTAAAGTTGAGTTTTGAATGTAGATGTTTAGGAGAGGATAAAAGGTACTATTGGGCATCTATGTGTATCCTAAATGTCATCAGTAAAAATAAATTTGGTGAAAATCAGACGCATATTTTGCTTTCTATTAAAAATATAGACCATATTATGCAAATACGTAAAAGGCAAAGAGATATATTGACAGGGCTATATAATTACGAAGGCTTCTGTCAACAAGCAAACTTATTACTCAAAAAACATCCTAATAAACATTATGTTGCTATAATGATGGATATAGATAAGTTCAAGGTAATTAATGATATTTATGGTATTCAAGAGGGAGATAGGGCATTAATATATATTGCAGAACTGATTAAAAAAAATATTACTTCTAAGGGAATCTGTTGTCGTATGTATGCAGATGTGTTTTGCATTTTTTATGAGTGTTATCATGATAAAGAGGTAGATAAATTAATTTATAAGATTACAAAAAATTTAAGTATAAAGCAATTTGAATATATGTTAGTACCATGCTTTGGAATTTATAGGATTTTGGATAATAATATATCAGTTACAAATGCCTGTGAAATGGCAGGATATGCACATAAAAATGTAAAGAAGCAAAGTATAAGTCATCATATGTTTTACGATGAAGCTATGAGGAATGATGCAATTGAAGAAAAACAGATGGAAAGAGAAATGGAGTATGCATTGGAAAATGGACAGTTTCATGTATACTTACAACCTAAGTATAATCTTGAAATAAATGAAATTGTAGGAGCAGAGGCCTTGGTTAGATGGATACATCCAGAAAAAGGTATAATACCTCCAAATAAATTTATATCACTATTTGAGAAGAATGGGTTTATTATTAAACTAGACATGTATATATGGGAGCAAGTATGTACTTTGATAAGAAAATGGATAGACTTAGGTCAGAAGCCAATACCGATTTCTGTAAATGTATCAAGATTACATTTGTATAATCCTCAATTTAGATATATTGTTTTAGGTCTAATAAATAAATATAATATACCAAAATCATTTTTGGAATTAGAACTTACAGAAAGCTTATTTATTAAAAATATAAAGCTATTTGCCAAGATAATAGCAGAGCTTAGAACAGATGGTATTATATTAAATATGGATGACTTTGGCTCGGCATATTCTTCATTAAATATGCTAAAAAATATAAATATTGATACATTAAAGATAGATTGTGGATTTTTCAATGAAAAAGAAATTACAGAAAGAGAAAAAATTGTTTTAAAGCATACTATAGCCATGGCTAAGGACCTAGAAATGGATGTAGTTGCAGAAGGTGTAGAAACAAAAGAGCAAGCAGAATTTTTAGCTAGTTTGAATTGTGTTGTAATTCAGGGATATTACTATTGTAAGCCTATTCCAAGTCTAGATTTTGAAAGTTTACTTTATAATCATCAAGATAGTAAACTAATAACTACTTAAAATAATATACTTTATTTAAATGTAATATATTCTGTGATAGGTTGTCTAAATTAAATGTAAGATAGTCTGTATATATTCAGTCAATTAATAATTCAAGGTTGAAATATATACAGGCTTTATAGTATTTAAAATTTAATTTTTAAAGATTTTTATTCTAAACGCTTGTATAGAACTTCTTTACCGTAAATATAGAATGTGAGATAATAAATTAAATAAAAAATAAAAAGCAATGACATTATAATTTTTTAGTAAGTACAATATGGATGGATTAGGAGCGAAGTTTATGATAGTGGGTATTATAGGTCCTTCAGACTCTGGCTTTAAGATAAAGGAAGACTTAAAACAGATAGATAGCAATTTAGAAACTAAAATATATGTAAGAGAAAAAGTAGTAGATACGGTAGAAGTTATTTCAAAATGTGAAGATGAATGTGATGCTATTATATTTACAGGATGTGGAGTCTATGAGTTTATAAAATCTAAACATGAAATAAGTAAACCACATTCATTTGTTCCAAGAAGTGGGACAAGTATAATGAAAGCATTTTGGGCAATAAAGAGCGAAAATATAAAGCTAGATAAATTTAGTATAGATGTAGTTGATAGATATGTTGTAGAAGATGCACTTAAAGAGTTTGATATTGAAGCTACAAGTATATTTTGTAGGCCATTTTCTTTAGAAGTAGGAGAATCTGAACTTGCAAAGTGGCATATACAATTGTTTGAAGAAAATAAGACCGAGATAATGATAACTGGTTTTGGAGCAGTGTACAATGAGTTAAAGGAAAGAGGTTATCCTGTATTTCGGCTACAAGCAACTATACAATTAATCAAAGAAAGTTATGAGAAAGTGAAGAGTGAATATGCTCTAAGTAAGGCTAGATTTTCTCAAATTGCAGTAGAAATATTGAGTCTAATAGATTATAAAGAGAAGATAGAAAACTATTATTCTGATATGATAAAAAAATCAGATATGGATAAGCTTGTAGTAAACTATGCAAGAAGTATTCAAGGTTCTTTATTTTCGTTTGGAAGAAATGATTATGTGGTATTTGTTCATAAAGGTGTAGCTGATAATGAGTACAATTATGATAAATTATTTAAGTTAAAAAGAGATATAAAAGACATGGGATTTTCTCTTAGTATAGGTATTGGGACTGGAGTAACTGCATATCAAGCTGAAAATAATGCACATAAAGCATTGAGACATTCAATAGATTCAAAAGAAATTGGTATATATTTAGTAGATGAAGATGAAAATATAAGAGGTCCTTTAGCCTCAGAAAATGAATTAAATTACTCCTTAGTATTGTCTGATGAAAAAGTAATAGAAATATCTAAAAAAACTGGAATGAGTTGCGAATCAGTAGCAAAAATTATAGCTATAAGTGAAAATAGAAAAAGCAAGATTTACGATTCAAAAGAATTGGCAGAATATCTAAATGTAAGTGAAAGAAGTGCAAGGCGTATACTGAATAAAATAGTAAGTGCAAATCTAGGGAGAATATGTGCTAAAGAAACTAGTATTGGTGGAGGTAGACCAAAGAATATTACTGAGATATTGTTTTAAAATATTATATAAGATTGTATGAAGTGTCATATAAAATACTAAAACCTATGTAAATCAACTTTTTAAAATAGTACTTATAGAGTTGAAAATACATAGGTTTTTAATTATGAGAGTTAAAGAGTAGTATTGTATAAAAGTATTTATATTAGTGATAGTACTCTAATTTATCATTAATTTTTTACAATTCATCATTTAACTTAATCATATGATAAACTATTTTAGCAGTATCATATAATTCATCTATATTTACATATTCATTAACTGTGTGTACGTCATACATCCCTAAACTTAATATAGCACAATTATATCCAAGATTAGCTAGTATATTTGCATCACTACCACCACCAATTATCATTGGATTTGGAACAACACCAACTTGTCTTATTGCTTCCTCACTTAATTTAAAAACATGACTGTCTCTACTAAGTTCAAAACTTGGATAAGACATATTATGTTCAAAAGTGTAAGTAGTATTAAATTTAGATGCAGCATCTGAACAACATTTTTTCATATGATTAAGTTCATATTCTAAAGTTTCAGGGACATGAGACCTGATTTCAGCAGTCAATGTAACCTTATCAGTTACTATATTTGTAGCTCCACCACCTTCTATTTTACCTATATTTGAAGTTGTCAGAGAATCTATTCTACCTATATGCATATTACTTATAGCATGAGAGGCAACAAATATAGCATTTATACCTTTTTCAGGTTCTATACCAGCATGTGCTTTTTTACCATCAAAAGATATTTTTATAGATTCTTGTGCAGGAGCCTTATATGCTATAGAACCAATAGCTCCACCAGAATCTAAAATCACCATATCCTTGCAAGGTAAGTTATCAGGGTTAAAGTTTTTAACACCATGCATACCAGCTTCTTCACAAATTGTAAAACATAGATATATATCTCTATGTGGTATTTTTTCTGTAATAACATGTTCTAGAGCTTCTAGGATAGCAGCTATACCAGCTTTGTCATCTGCACCAAGTGTAGTAGTTCCATCACTTCTAACTACATTACCATCTAGTATTGGATTTACACCTAAACAAGGTTGAACTTGGTCCATATGAGCACATAAACAAAGAGGTCTACTTCCTTCTTCTCCTTTTATATATGCGATAACATTTCCCGTATTACCACCATATTTTTCACCAGCATCATCTATAATAGCGTCTATATTTCTTTCTTTTAGATAGTTTACTATCCACTTGGACATTTCTAATTCTTGATTAGATGGACTGTCAATCCTAACCATATCCATAAAGTTATCTATAAGTCTATTTTTACTTAACATAAATCATTTCTCCTTTTAGAAAAATTTAAATAAATTACATACTATAAGAAGGGAATATTCCAGGCCCTAATGGAATATTAAACACCATAAATAGTATCAATAGTATGGTCCATACTATCAAGAATGATATAGAGTATGGTAGCATATTAGCTATTACAGTACCCATACCCGCATCCTTATCATACTTTCTTGTAAATGCTAGTATAATAGGGAAGTATGGGAATAAGGGGCTAAGTGGATTTGTTATACAGTCACCTATACGATAAGCCATTTGTGTAAGTGCTGGATTGTATCCGACCATCATAAACATTGGTACGAATATTGGTGCAAGTATAGCCCACTTTGCAGATGCACTTCCTATAAATAAATTTATAAAGCATGATAATATAATAAATCCTATCAATAATAAAGGACCATTTATTCCTGCTGATTTCAAAAACTCTCCACCTTTTACAGCGAGTATCAAACCTAAATTACTATTTGTAAATAATTGCAAAAACTGTGAAGCAGCAAATGCTAGTATTATATATCCACCCATATCACTCATTGCACCAGCCATTATAGAGACAACATCTTTATCCTTTTTTATTTTACCTATAGTTTTTCCATATACAACACCAGGTATAAAAAAGGCTAAAGCTATTATAGGTACCATACCTTTCATAAGAGGAGCATTATTTGATAATAAATCTCCTGTTTCTGGGTCTGCTAAGAATGGTTTTTGACCAATTACGCTAAGTGCTATCATAATTGCTGCATATATTAATATACTTATACCAGCTTTTTTAAGCCCTTTTTTTTCTACATCACTAAGGCTACCATCAACATGTAACTCTGCATTTCCTTCGTATTTACCAAATCTAGGAGCTACAATTTTTTCTGTTACCCAAGTTGCTAACAATATTAATACAAAAGTTGATGCTATCATAAAAAATAAGTTCATTGTTGCATTAGCCTCAAATCCAGAATCAATCATCTGAGCTGCTGGTACTGTAAAGCTTGCAGCAAGTATATCGTTAACACTTATCATGATGTTTGCTGCAAATCCTAGACAGACTGCGGCATATCCAGAAAATAAACCTATAAGTGGATGTCTTCCAACACCAAGATATACAAGTGCAGCCAATGGTGGGAATAGTATTGTACCTGCATCTGATGCAATATTTGCAAGCATACCTATAGTCATTACAACAAGAGTTACTTTTGTTTCAGGAATTTTGCTTACTGATGCCTTTATTGTTGCTGTCATAAGTCCAGTCTTATCACAAACACCAGCGCCTATCATAGTAACTAAAACTAGTCCTAAAGGTGCAAAGCCTTGAAAATTACTAACAATATTTCCTAATAAAATCTGAAGTTGTTCTACAGTTAATAAATTTACAGCAGTTATAGTTTCACCAGTACCAGGATGAACTACTGATATACCCATAGAACCGATTATGCTAGATAGTATAAGTAAAAGTACACATAATCCTAGAAATATTGTAACTGGGTCTGGTAGCTTATTACCAACAATTTCTATTCTGTTTAATGTTCTGTCAAAAAAGTTCTTCTTTTTAACTACGTTATCATTCATAATATCCTCCCTATGTTTTTAAAATATAATATTGAAAATAAGTATTGTGGTCAAATTTATAATATAAATTATGACTGTCAATTTAAGACGTGTCCACAATGTGTCCTAAAAAAAGTATAAAATAAACTTTTTCCTATGTCAATGTAATTTTCTGAATTTTCTGGATGAGTGATGTTAATTAAATATGCTTTAAGTAGATTAATGACGAATTATATCTAAGTTATTTGTATTATATATATACTTTAAAATTAATTTTAAAACAAAACTTTATAAAAATCTAGTGGAATATTAAGTTAGTAAAAGAATAAATTAATAAAATACAAAACTTTATAACAACTAAATAACAACTCAAGTGGAGTATTTAGGTTAGAATTAAAAAATAATATGTAAGAGGATAAATTGTCATAAGGTCATATGAAAAATATAAAAAGATGAAAGAATCGTAGAGAAATAGTAAAATACACAAGTTTATATTATGATGGATATAACCTATGTAGGAGCTCTTTTTAATGACTTTTGTATATGAGAATGATATAATATATTCTAATAATAAGTAAAGAAATATTAAAATAAAATTAAAAATATTAAGTTATTTATATGTTTTTGTAAACTAGATAGTAATATTATTATATTTTTATAAAAAATATATTGGAAATATAATCAATTTATATAATTGGAAATCATTGGGTTAATTTTAATAGAAAAATGAAAAAATATGAATAATAGCTCTATATGATAGTTAAATCACTCTTTAAATTAATAAATAATGTGAGAGTTCATTTATAAGTGTATCAACAGTAGTTGAACTATAGAAGTATTAAAATAATTCATGAACAAGAGTGTGGAATGTACAAGGGAGGTAGGATGTTAGAAATAATATTAAAGAATTTTAAAGCAAAGAAGATGAATTTGTATAAATCTGAAATTAGATTGAGAAATTATAGATGTTTCTGCGGTTTGTCATTATTAGGACTCACTATTTCAGCTATGGTGTTTGTATTTGGATTGATTTTATCAGAAGTTGTTACTTTTAATATAGAGTTTTTTATTATACTTGGATACTTTTTTATTCTTTATATTATTTCTAAATTTTACTTAAAAAAACACTTTCAGCATATAACGCTTATCTTTTATTTGGCATTAACTCCAGTTATGATAATGGGTATTTTGATGGGAACTTTTCTAGATAAAACAGAACCATCAATCACAATTATGGTCTTTATATGTGTACTTCCTTTATTCATATTGGATAAACCGTGGAGAATTACTCTCTACATAACAGGAACTGCTATAATCTATGGTATTTGTTGCTTTATAGCAAAGGATATAAATATGTTTATGGCGGATTTAGTTGATTTAGTTACTTTTTATTTTTTATCTGTGGGTGTTAACTTTTTTATTCTGAATGACCGTATCGAAAGTGTAGAAAACTACATTAAATATAGAACTAAATCAGAAATTGATTTATTGACAGGTATATATAATCGAGGTGCTGGCGTTGAAATGATTGAACATCTTATGGACGAAAAAAAGTATGGAGCTTTTATTCTTATCGATATAGATGATTTTAAATATATCAATGATTCCTATGGTCATATTGTAGGTGACCGTTATTTACAAGCTGTAGCTGATAATATAAAGAATATTTTCTATGATAGTGTAGTTTTAAGATTAGGTGGTGATGAATTTGCCATCTATGCTAAGGATTTAAAGAATGAGGAGAATTGTAAAATACGCTTTGAGAAATTATTTGATGCATTAGATAATATGGAAGATTTATCACAAAATGATTATGTATTTCATATTAGTTTAGGATGTTCAATTTGTGATAAAAACATTGCTAATTTTGAAGATTTATATAGTAAGGCAGATGAAGCTCTTTATGCAGCAAAGGAAGCAGGAAAAGGGTGTTATCGAATAAACTGATTTAATATTTTATCATGATTTTTATGTATATGTAATATATAATTTTTAAAAAGAAAAACGGTAGTTTCAGCTGGAATTTTGAAACTGCCATTTTTCTTTTCTGATTTTTTTGTAACTGGAAGCCAGACTTCATGTTCTGCATTTTGTAGGTATGAATTTAAGTAAACTTCTATATCTGAAATATTTTCTACATATTTATAACTAGAGTCAGGAAGCCACTCTGTTCAAATTCAACGTTCTAAATATTGTATGCTTTCTACAAAAATGGTAACCTTGTAAATATTACAATAAGTAGCATCAGTAAATATCTATTATGTTTACCAATGCTATTTTTTGCAAATTTATAGTATAAAGTGCTAACTGTAATATCAAGTTTTTATTTTTCAAGGTATGCTTTTAAAGCAAGACCAATAAATTTTGATGCTCCAACTCCATATTTATTATCGTTAACCTCAATAAATACAGGGTTTGATATATAATTTTCAGACATAATAGGCCAATAATTATCTCCCATATCTATTCCATTATTAATTTTATTAGTAAAAGAAATCAGTTCTTTAACTAATTCTTGGACATCTAAAGATGCAACATCTTTACTTAGATTTTCTGTAAGTTTTCTTGTAATATCATCACCTTTTTTAATAAGGTTAAGTACTTCTGATTGAGAAGTAGCAGTACTGTTAGATAAAAAATTTTGAAAGTTATTTTCCATAGCTTTTGTGTATTTTTCAAGACTTCCAAACTGCTTAATTGCCATATTTGCTATTTCATTTTCATATGATTTGATTTCTGAAGTTATTTTATCAAAATCTTCAATGCTTTCAGTTTGTGCGACACTCTCATCAGTGTGAGATTCTTTGAACTCAGTTAAAATATGAAAATACTCACTCATATTAAAATCTTTAAAATCCACACATTTATCTACTTTTATAAGTTTATTAAGTAATTCTAATAGAGCATTTAATCTATCTCGCTTTATTTGGATTAGTTCTTTTTGATTTTTAAATGCAGTTAGACAATCAAATTGAGGATTTTCCATGATTGCTTCAATTTCTTTTAATGTGAAATCAAGTTCTTTAAAAAATGTAACTTTTTGTAGAACTTCTAATGCGTTATCATCGTATAATCGTAATCCATCAGTAGTTATTTTTGTAGGTTTAAATAAACCAACTTCGTCATAAAACTGTAGAGTACGTATACTGACACCAGTTAATGAAGAAACTTGTTTTAATGTCATCATTTCAACTCACCTTCTTTCGTACCCTAATAATTGAGATTTAGCTAATATTTTTTTATAAGAAATATACAGTATTTGTAAATGCTATCTCTAACTACTAATGTATGCTATTACTATACATGAGGATGAATATATTTGTTATATTTTTTCTAAATAAATATTGAGGACTTTACGAAAGAAAAGAAAAGATGGTATAGCTTTTAAAGCATATACCACCTTTGTATTATAAAAAGAATACTTAATAGACCTATAAAGTTTTGTCGTGTTTTTCTAAGAATGTTAAGTATTCTTCTTTAGTCATAACTGGTGTAAAGGCATCTAATATACCTTTAGTCTCTTTAGCATTATCAAAAAGAAGGTCTATAACTGTAAGTGCCATAGCCTTAGCAGGTACTATGTAAGCTAAGTCTTCATCAATTATTTCAAAATCTCTTGTATGAAGAGCACCTTTTACACCACCAATCATAGGGTGAAGGGTAGGCATTATATGAGATACATCTCCAAAATCAAATGAACCAGTGAAATCTCCACCATCAATAATTTTTCCTTTTAAACCTAAATCTTCAAGGTTATTTTTAAATAAGTTATCAAGGTTTTTGTATCTTAATATTGGTAGATACCCAGGAATTTCAGTTATTTCAACATCAGCTCCAACCGCCATTCCACCAGCCATCAATGCTTTATTTATTCTTTTATTAGCATCTATCATGCCGTTTATAGTTCTAGCTCTTACATATGATTCCATATGAACATCAGCAGGAACAACATTTACTATATCTCCACCTTTTGTGATGATAGGATGGAATCTAACTCTTTCAGATTCTTTAAAAGTCTCTCTAAGTGCATTTACATTATTTATAGCAAGCATTGCTGCATTTAAAGCATTTATTCCATCATGTGGAGCAGAACCAGCGTGAGATTCTTTTCCTATAAATTTAACTTTTTTGCCGACAAAGCCATTACTTTCAGGACCAACTAGAGCCTTATCTTCTCCTAAATCTGAAGAGTGAAACATCATAGATATGTCTATATCATCAAAGTAACCTCTTTTTATTAGTTCTTGTTTTCCACCAAAGTAAGTTATTTTTCCTTCTTTTTTCAATTGTTCCCTGTATTCCAATTCAATAAATTCTTCAGCAGGAGTAGCCATAAATGATATTTTACCATCTAAATGTTCTAAAACCCCACTTTTTACTAAACCAACAGCTGCACCTAACATTCCAGCTATTTGTATGTTATGTCCACAAGTATGAGATGCACCTATTTCATTAGAATCTTTGTGTTCTTTGCATGATATACCATCTAATTCTCCAAGTATAGATATATGAGGACCTTCTTTACTAGAATTTGCATCTGCCTTACATCCTGTAACAGCTATATTTTTTTCGACAGATAAGTTTAGTTCTTGTTCAAAAAAGTTTGAAACAGCTTCTGTAGTTTTATACTCTTTATATCCATATTCTGGGTTTTTGTAGATTCCATGACCTATTTCTAATATTTTTTCTTTATTTTCATCGATAGTCTTTATTACTAGAGATTTTAATTGTTCTTTATTCATAATAAGTTCCTCCTATATTTTACCTTGAATACTTAAAACTATATGAGCTATACTTGCACATGCAAAGAATATAGTTGTAAAGACAACAAGTGATATTATAACTATTTTCCATGACATTTCCTTTAAAGCTTCTATTTTGTTTCCAACAGAAATTCCTGCAAAAGCTAATAGAGGAGTTGTTATAGCCATAAAATTAATATTATTAGTGTTAGTTAAGAATACTTCAGATGTTGGGCTATATGGCATACTAAGTAAAAGACCTATTATAGTTGCAAATCCAAAAGCAGGAAATATTGATTTAGGAAATAAATCCTTTATAATCATAGCAGTCATAGCAGCTAATATTAACATTACCATTCCAGGAAAAGCTGTTACTATAGATGTACCAACACTAATTCTTTGTCCTATAAGAATTATAACTCCAATAATAGACATAACCAATAATTGATATGAACTTTTCTTTAAATCTAAATTAGCAAACATTTATTAGCACTCTCCTTTTGTAGTTTTTGTTTCGTCAGTTTTTTTACTTCTTGAAAATTTAGGTTCTAAAATTTTGTACATAAAATTAGTAAATGGTAAAGATACAAAGACCAAGAATATAATTCCTGTTATACTAGACATCATATTACTTGTTGCTGCATAGGCAAGTATTGTATCTGCCATTTCTGGAGGTACCATGGTAGAAAGTGAGCCAGCAGCTGCAGTCATCATACTTCCACTACCAACACCACAAGCCATTCCTAAAGCATATGGATGAAGGCCACTATAAATTGAGACTGAGCCTAATACGCTAAAATATATAGTACCAAGAACTGTACCCATTAAATATGTACCAAGTACGCCACTACCTTCTGGAGAATTTATCCCATATTTTTCAGATATAACTCCTAAAGAGGGTTCACGGCTTATACTTGCAGTAGCTCCAATAGCTTCTCTTTTCATACCAAATATTAATGCAAGAGGTAATGCAACTATTGGTGCAAGTATGTGACCAAATTCTTGAGCAAGAAATGCAGGTCCAGCTTGAATTATCTTATCGATGTTTGGGCCAACTGTAGTCCCATATTTTATACCAAGCATTACTAGCGCAATTCCAACAACTTCACCAGCAATATTGATTTCTTTTTCTCCAATAACTTTTTTAAGTGCTTTAATTTTTTTGCCTAATAAGTCAGGTGTTATTATAAGTCCGATTATAACTGCATAAAGCATTGGAAATAGTATTATAGAAGCTGAGCCAATAGCTAATGTTCTTTGTCCTATAAATTCACATACTACTACTAAGATTAAGCAAGTTAAAAAGACTTGAATAAAGTGTTTTTTATTAATTTCCATGATTGCCTCCCTAAAAAAATAAATATTGTACTTATTTGAATTTGAAATAGAAAATACGTTTTCTTGAATATAATACGTTTTCCTAAATTACATAAAATTATATAGTAAAATGGTTTTTCAAATAAGTTTAAGAACTGTCAATAACATGTCCTTAATTAAGGATAAATCAAAAATTTAACATTGTCAACGAAAAAATATGTAAAATATTACATAAATTCAAAATATTAACATATAAATTTATTTATTAAAAATTTACTTAAATATTGTATGAATAAAATATAAAAAGCTTTAAAATAAATAATATAATTATAGAAAATAAAGATAAATATAATAATCTTAGTAGGTGATAATAGATGAAAATAAATAGATTAACAGAAATAATAGTAATACTATTAAATAAAAAATTAGTTACTGCTAAAGCATTGGCTGAGAGGTTTGAAGTTTCTACAAGAACTATATATAGAGATATAGAAACTCTGTCTATGTCAGGAGTACCAGTATATATGACTAAAGGCAAAGGAGGAGGAATATCTTTAATAGAAGAATATTCTATAGACAAAACTATATTGTCAAAGGAAGATAAGGAGAGTTTAATAATAGCACTTCAAACATTACAAGCAACAAAGTATCCAGAAATAAATTCAGTAGTAGATAAAATTGGCTCAATATTTGGAGAAAGTAATTTTGCAAACTGGATTGAAATAGATTTTACTGAATGGGGAAGTAATTTTAATGAGGATGATAAATTTACAAAAATAAAAAATGCTATTTTAAGACGCAATACTATAAATTTTGATTATGTAAATAGTTTTTCAAGTCAGACAAATAGGACTGTTGAACCGATGAAGCTAATGTATAAAAGTAAGACTTGGTACTTGTATGGGTTTTGCAAATTAAAGGACGATTTTAGAATATTTAGAATCAGTAGAATGAAAAACTTAGTAGTAAAAGAAGACATATTTTCAAGAAAGATAATTGAAGAGGCATACTTAGATGACTCTAAAATAATTAAAGAAGATACAGTAACTCTGAGGCTAAGATTTAAGGAAAAGATGCTCTATAGAGTTTTTGATGATTTTAACAATGATTTAATAACTAAAAATGAAGATAATACATATGATGTAATTGCAGAATTCCCAATTGGAGAGTGGATTTATGGATATATCTTATCTTTTGGAGATAGTGTTGAAGTACTTGAACCTAAATTCATTAGAGATAATGTTATAAATAGATTGAAAGAGATGCTTAAGATGTATTCCTTATAAGTTACTATTACTAAATTTAATTATATTAAAATATATGACATATAGATGTCGTATTTTATAAATTATAATTAAATTAAAGAAACAGATAATCAAAAGCAATCAATAAAGCTAAAGTGAGGTATAAAGTATGGATTATGAAATAGTACATATAAGTGAAAAAATAGTTGTGGGTGTATCAAAAGAAACTACAAATAACAACGGACAAGCAGTAAAAGACATAGGTGAATTATGGAAAAGCTTTATGGGGAAGGGTATCTATAATGCTATAAAAGGTAAAAAAAATGATAAAACAATAGGTTTATATACAGACTATCAAGGTGATTTTACAAATCCATATAACTTTGTAGCATGTTGTGAAGTAAATAGTGAAGATGATAAGGACAACAACTTAAGTGAATTTAATGAAAAAGGTATTTGTGGAGAGTTTGTTATAAGCAAAGTTATACCAGGTGGTAAATATGCAAAATTCACTATAACAGGAGATATACAAAAGTCAGTAGGAGAATTCTGGTTTGAGTTTTGGAAAATGGATTTTGATAGAACTTATATAAGTGATTTTGAAGAATATCAAAATAATACATATGATATGAATAAGCAAGAAGTTCATATTTACATTGGAATAAGATAAATTCATTGATAAATTTTAATATATAAAACTTATTATAGGAATAAACAAGTTGATAATCATGAGGGAGTGTACTATACACTCCCAATTTTTATTTTATCTTTAAAAGTGATAATATTGTGATTTATTTAAGTATACAATTTTTGAATAGTTCACAAAATTATCTATAATCGTTTATAATCAATATTTTGTTCATAATTTAAATCTTCCTTTAGCAATATGTAAGAATTTATTAATTAATAATAGGATATAAATTTAATTATAGTTCAGCCGATAATAGATGTATATTATATAAATATTTTCAATTTATTATATATCTATATAATTGGTTTTTGACAACTTTTTACGTTTTTGTGTTTTTTACGTTTTTATGTGATTATGTTTTTAATAACTCGTCAAAATGCAAAACATATATTACAATAGATATATAAGTTTTTTAATTTATAAACTGTATTAATAAAGTTGAATATAGTATAGCATGAATATGTACTTTTATTTATAGATGAAATGTATTTATTATGTAGGCAAAATAGTCAGTAAGTATAAACAATGACTGAAAAATAATAGCATTTATTGTTACAAGTATGGAGGAGTTAGTTTTATGGAAAATAAAATTTTAATAGTAGATGATGCTATTTTTATGAGAATGATGATTAAAGAAGCTCTGAGTAAAAGTGGCTACGAGAATTTAGTAGAAGCAAGTGATGGAGAAGAAGCTTATAATATGTTTAAAGATGAAATGCCTGATTTGACATTACTTGATATTACAATGCCTAAAAAAGATGGTCTAGAGGTATTAAAGGAAATAAAAATGTTGGATTCAAATGCTAAAGTGGTGATGTGTTCTGCAATAGGGCAAGAAAATATGATTGTGGAAGCTATAAAGCTTGGAGCACTAGATTTTATAGTAAAACCATTTAAAACAGAAACATTGGTTAAAGTTGTAAATAATGCCTTAAAATAAAGGCTGTAAATACACCTTTATATAGTAAAAATACATAAATGTAACAATAGAGGGAGGGGTTTATATTATAAATTATTCACAACTTGATAATATTCATATAGATGCTCTTAGAGAAATTGGTAATATAGGCTCTGGGAATGCAATTACTGCACTTGCATCCATGATAAATAGTAAGATAGAAGTATTAATACCCATGGTCAAGATACTTAAATATAATGAAGCTACAAATTTACTTGGAGGTCCAGAAAACAAGGTTGTATGCATTCTACTTGATATGAAAGGCGATATTAATGGGATGTTTATGTTTTTGTTGGATGAATCAATCACTAAACTTATGCTTAATTCTCTTTTTAATAAAGATGAAGCTTTCTTAGACGAAATTACAGGTATTGAAATTTCTGCAATCAAAGAAATAGGAAATATTATGGCAAGTTCTTATGTAAATGCTATTGCATCTATGCTAAACATGAACATAAGTATTTCGGTTCCAGATATGTGTATTGATATGGTCGGAGCTGTGTTGAATGTTCCTATGATAAGATTTTCTGATGTTGGGGACAAAATTTTATTTATAGAAAATAAATTTAAAAATAGCGATAATTATTTTATTAGCCACATATTGATGATTCCAGAAATGGACTCGCTTAAAGACATATTAGTAAGATTGGGATTATCAGTATGAGTAGAGAGATAGTAGTAAATATTGCAGACATGAAAATAGTGTATAAACCAAATGTTTTGGTTACTTATGCACTTGGTTCTTGTGTAGGAGTATGTTTAATAGATAAAACAGCAGGAATTGGTGGAATGTTACATGTTATGTTGCCATATAGTAAAGATGCTATTCACATTGAAAATAAATATAAATTTGCTGACACAGGAATAAAGGAACTTATTAAGTCTATGGAGCATATAGGTGCAAATAGGACATATATAAAAGCAAAAATAGCTGGAGGAGCCCAGATGTTTTTAGGAAATAGTAATTCATCAATTGCAAGCATAGGGTATAGGAATGTTGAAGCAGTAAAAAAAACTCTTTTAAGCTTAAAAATTCCAATAATAGCAGAAGATACAGGAATGAATTATGGAAGAACAATACGCTTTTATACTGAGACAGGCGATTTAATTGTAGACTCAATAAATAAAGGAAAGAAGAAAATATAGATTATTTTTATTTAGAAGATATTTAAGGGGGAGGTATTAAATGAGATTTCCAGATGACCCATATTTAGGTTATGAGTTAGTAGATGAGGGGATTAAGTACCTAAAATTTAAAATGGACGAACAGAACTTTGGTATTGAACTTGAAAAAGTCATAGAAATTGTTGGGAATCAGGAAATCATATTTATTCCAGAACTTCCAACCTATTCAAAAGGAATAATAAATTTGAGGGGAAAAATTATCCCGATAATAGATATGCATTTGAGACTGAGGAAAAATAATTTAAATACTACTGATTATGTATATATAGTAATAGCCGGATTGGAAAATTTAGTAGTGGGATTTATGGTTGATAAAGTTGAGGAGATAATAGATTTAGAAGAAAATCAGATATCACCTCCACCAAGGGTTACTCTTGAATATTCAGATTATTTTGTAAGTGGTATTGGAGAGATAGACAATCAAATAATTACCTTGTTAGATTTGAAGAAGCTTTTGACTGATGGAGAAGAACTTTTGATAGATGAATTGCTTTTTAAATACAATTAAACTATCATGTAACACAGATATATAATTTAGTGACATTGTAATTATATTATAATGAGAACATTTAGAACTATAGTGGTATAATTATTAAGTGTAAGAATTTTAAATTATTAAAATTTGAATATATTATGTTTAAGAGAGGTTTGGATATGGAAAATAAGCAACAAGGAACAATTTTAGTTGTTGATGATAGTGTTCTAATGTGCGATTTAATAGATAAAACACTTACAAAAGATAATTTTAAAGTCATAAAAGCATTTAATGCAATAGAAGCAAAAGAGTGTATTAAAGAGTGTACACCAGACATTATTCTGCTTGATATAATTTTGCCAGACAATTCTGGATTTGAATTGTGTAGAGAACTCAAATCTAATATTCGTACAGAAGATATACCTATAATTTTTATAACTTCAAAAAATACAGATACAGATGTAGTAAAGGGTTTTGGAGTAGGAGCAATAGACTATATGGTAAAACCTTTTAGTATGACAGAATTAAAAGCTCGTGTTATGGCTCATATTGAAGTCAAAAAATCTCAAGATAAATTAAGAAAAATAAATAATGAACTGGAATCTTCTCTTGAAAAATTAAATAGATTAGTTGTAAGGGATTATCTAACAGGTCTTTACAATAGACGTCATATAATTAATCAGCTTATGGAACAAAGAAAAATTAATAGATATAGTCATGAAACAGTATCTCTTATTCTTGGAGATATTGACGATTTTAAAGTTATTAATGATACTTATGGTCATGAAGCAGGAGATTTTGTGCTAACAGTAATCTCAAGTATAATTAAAAAGAATTGTAGACAAATTGATACTGTATCAAGATGGGGTGGAGAAGAATTTTTGATAATGCTCACTAATACTTCAATAGAAGGGGCAAAAATACTTTCAGAGAGAATTCGCAAAGAAATAAAGGAATTTGAATTTAACTATAAAGGAAATGAAATAAAGTGTACTATTACATTAGGAGTAGTAGAGGTAAACTCAAACATATCATTAGAAGAAAATATATCCCTAGCAGATAAGGCAATGTACGAGGGAAAAAATCTAGGAAAAGATTGCAGTGTAGTAAGTACAATGAATGGACTAAAGAAGATATAGATTGATATCTTGATAAACTTACTTTATAAAGGAGTATAGATATGAAAAGAGAAGTAAAGCTTTCCAAATTGGCAATAGTATTGCTAATTATTATAGTACTAGCTGTTATGGCAGGCATTTTTTCTTCAATTTCATCTTATAAAGCATTTGAAAAAGTGGAAAAAAGTATCAATGACATGAACAATTTGAGAAATGAAAGTCAGTATATAAAAGACACAACAAGAGAAGTTTGTGACATGTTAAGAAGGTATGTTTTTACAGGTGAAAAAAAGGATAAAGATGTCTATGAAAAAGAGCTATATGGAAAAACAAGAGAATCTGCTTTAAATAAACTTGAAAAAATTGGTCTTACAAAGACTGAGTCAAATAAAATTTTGGAAGCTAAGGAGATATCTGATTCTTTGGTACCAAAAGAACAAAGTGCTATAAATGCAGTTGAAAGTAATGACAAGAGCTTAGCTCAAAGTATAATTTTTAGTAGCGAATATGTAGAATCTCAGGAAAAAATGGATTCTTTAATAGATGAATTTCAAGAGGATGTAGTTACTCGTTCAAATTCTGAAATTGTAGAAGTTAAAAAAGAATTACAAAGTTTGATACTAAGAACGATATTTATACTCTCACTATTAATCATATTAACAATAATAGAATATGCAGTAATAAAACTAAAGATAGTAATTCCTATTAATAAAGTAGAAAAACATTTTTCAAGAATTGCATCGGGTGATTTAAGAACAAGTATAGATGTTGAAGAAAGTAAATCTGAAATAGGAATGTTAGTAAGTTCTGTCAAAAAGATGCAAGATATGTTATTAAATTATATAGACCTTATAGACAGTACATTAACTAGCATTGCAAAAGGGGATTTAAGAATAGACATAGAACAAGAATTTATAGGAGATTTTAAATCAATCAAAACATCATTAGAAAGTATAATAAATTCTTTTAATGATGATTTCTATGAAATAAATCTGTCAGCTGAGCAAGTTGCAAGTGCATCAGAACAAGTAGCAGCAGGAGCACAAGCTCTTTCGCAGGGTGCTACTGAACAAGCTAGTTCAGTAGAAGAATTAGCCTCTACAATTAATGAAATATCTGATGGAATTAAGCAATGTGCAGATAGTGCTAGTCTTGCATGTGAAGTATCTGACCAATCAGCATTACAAGTTGGTTTTGGAAGTAGATGTATGGATGATATGATGACATCAATGGAGGCAATAAGTGAAAAATCAAATGAAATATCAAAGATAATCAAAACCATAGATGAGATAGCTTTTCAAACTAATATTCTTGCATTAAACGCAGCCGTTGAAGCAGCAAGAGCAGGCCAATATGGTAGAGGATTTGCAGTTGTTGCAGATGAAGTTAGGTCTTTGGCTGGAAAAAGTGCTAAAGCAGCTCAAAACACAGCAATTCTTATAGAAGAAGCTATTAAAACAGTGGAAAATGGTGTCAAAATTGCAAAAGAAACTGCAAAAGCATTAGACTTAGTTGTAAATGGTGTAGAAAAAACTACTGATTATATTAATGGAATTTCTTCATCTGTGCATAGTCAAGAGATAGCAATTACACAGATTTTATCTGGAATAGAGCAAATTTCAATAGTAGTTCAAATGAACTCTGCAACAGCAGAGGAAAGTGCTGCAGCTTCAGAAGAAATGTCTGCTCAAGCACAAATTTTAAAAGAATTAGTAGAAAAATTTCATCTAAAAGAAAGTGAGATAAGAAAATCATCGTGGATTTAGATTATAGAATATTATATATAAGAAAAAATAGAAATTTATTTGTCGACTGTAGGTGATAAATATGAATTACATTGAACCAAGTATGAGACCAATGTTAGATATGTTTATATTTGAGACAAGTCTATTACTTGAGCAATTAGATGAAATTATGATTCAGACAGAAAAAGAAAGAATATTTAGCGACAGTAATATTAATGAAACTTTTAGAATTATGCATACAATAAAAGGCTCAGCTTCTATGATGGGTCTAGATAATATGTCTGCTTTAGCACACAGTGTAGAAGACCTATTTTATATTATACGTGAAAGAAAAATAGAGATTATAGATAATGATTTATTGTTTGATTTAGTTTTTCAAGCATTAGATTTTATAAAATATGATATTGGTAAATTACAATCAGGAGATTGTACAACTTCTGATTGCTCTAGCTTTATAAAAGATATTGAAGATTATGTAAGTACTCTAGAACTATCAAGTTCTACAAAATTACAAGATAAGTTGAACTTAGAAGACACATACGAAAAAGAAATAAATAATTTAAATTTTTCATATAAGGAAGGTTCAGACATAGTCAAAATAGTTTTTGAACAAGATTGTATGATGGAAAATGTAAGAGCTTTTATGCTTACATTTGAATTGCAAGATTACTGTGAATTTCTAGCATTTTATCCTGAAGACATAGAAAAGAATACAGGTACAGCAGAATATATTAAAAAATATGGATTTTATATACAATTTATTGCTAAAGATGATAAAAACATAATTTATAAAACAATAAAAGATAATCTATATGTAAAAGAGTATTCAAATGTTGATAAAGATGATATATATACAAGTGAAAAACAGGATGATATGTTGGTGAAAAACCCAAAAACTAATTTGGAGACAAATTCTAAAGATGAAAATAATTTTGTAAAAGAAAAAAGTGCATTACAAGAAAGTGTCTTAAATGAGAAAATTGACTTAGAGCAAGATGTTTTAATTGAAGGAAATGAGCATCTTCCTATAAGTAAACAAAATATTATGACTGTAAATTTAGAAAAACTAGATTTACTTCAAAATATAGTTGGAGAAATTGTAATTATGGAATCAATGGTTGTAAATAGTGTAGATTCTAAAGGTGTTGATATAGATAATTTCAATAAAGCAACCAGACAATTACATAAGCTTACAGATGAATTGCAGGATATAGTAATGTCAATGCGTATGGTTAAAATTGCAGGTGTATTTCAAAAAATGCATAGAATTGTACGAGACATGAATAAAAAATTAGATAAAAATGTTGAACTAGTAACTATAGGAAATGAAACAGAAGTAGATAAAAATGTAATGGATAATTTAGCAGAACCATTTATGCATCTTATAAGAAATGCTATGGACCATGCAATAGAGCCTGCTGATGAACGCATATCTAAGGGTAAAAAAGAAATAGGAACTATAATTTTATCTGCTGAAAATTTAGGCGGAGAAGCTGTCATAAGTATTTCAGATGATGGCAGAGGTCTCATGAAAGATAAGATTTTGGAAAAAGCTAAAGAACAAGGTCTTCTTAAACATCAAATTAATGAATATACTGATGATGAAATTAACTCTTTAATTATGACTCCAGGATTTTCTACAAAGGAATCTATAACTGAATTTTCTGGTAGAGGAGTAGGGATGGATATTGTTCGTAAAAGTATTGAAAAAGTTGGTGGTTCAATTGGTGTAAAAAGTATAAAAGATGAAGGAACAACATTTACTATAAAAATACCACTGACACTTTCTATAGTAGAAGGTATGGAGTTCAAAGTTGGAAACTCGATGTTTACTTTGCCAATATCATCAATAAGAAGTACATTTAAACTTGCAGATTTAAGCCAAGTAATTAAAGATGGTAGTGGAACAGAATTAATTACAATATATGGAGCATGTATTCCTATTATAAGATTGCATAAAATATATGATATTCATACAGATATAACTGAATTAGTAAATGGAAATATGATAATCATAGAAAATGAGTATAAAGCAGTATGTATTTTTGTGGATGAAATAATAGGAACTCAACAGGTTGTAGTAAAGCCATTTCCAGTTTATTTTAACAGATTTAATATGAAAAACAATGGTTTTTCAGGATGCACAATACTTGGTGATGGAAGTATAAGTCTGATTATAGATGCAGATAACATTATGGAAATATATTAGGGGATTTAAAGTATGTCTACAAATGATATTATAAAACAAGTATTAACATTTTATGTTAATGATGTTATTTATGGAATAGAATTAGAAAATGTAATTGAGACTATAAGGTTTCAACCAATAACATATGTACCACGTCTTCCAAATTATATAAATGGAGTTATTAATTTGAGAGGAAGAATTATACCAGTTATTGATATGCATATTAGATACAATCTTCCTGAAGTTGATTATAATGAGAGAACATGCATAATAATTATAAAAATTGATGAGTATCAAGTTGGAATTATTGTAGATAAAGTTGTTGATGTCGTTCTTATAGATGACTTAAACTTACTAGAGACAACTATTTCTAACAACATAAATATAAATAAAGTTATAAAAGAGATTGTAAAAGTTGGAGATAAGTCTATACTAATTTTAGATATTCGAAAGTTTCTAATTGACAGCATGTAATTAGCTTTGATAAATTGGCAGGAGGAAGTTTTTTGTATGATAAAACTCACTGATGAAGAATTTAAAATTCTTGGAAACTATATAAAAAAAGAGTACGGAATTGATTTAAGCAAAAAAAGAGTATTAATTGAAGGACGACTATATAATACAATGCGAGAGAGAAAGTTTAGTTCTTTTAGTCAATATATGAACCTATTATTTAGAGATAAGACAGGAAATGAAGCTATAAATTTAATAAATAGGTTGAGCACAAATCATACATTTTTTATGAGAGAACATCAGCATTTTGAGTATATGTATAATAATATACTTCCTTTTTGGGAAGAAAATAATAAACTCAGAAACTTAAATATATGGAGTGCAGGTTGCTCTAGTGGAGAAGAAGCATATTCAATAGCTATGACTTTAGATGATTATTTTGGGAGTAGGAAAGACCTGTGGAATATTAAAATTATAGCCACAGATATTTCAATGAATTCACTTGAAAAAGCTAAAAGAGCTGTATACACAGAAGCAAATGTTGATAATGTTCCAAAATTATGGAAGAAAAAATATTTCATAGATAATAAAGATGGTACATTTAAAGTTTGTGATAAGATTAGAAAAAGTGTATTTTTTAAACCATTCAATTTAATTGAAGATTTCTCACATCAACTTTTTGATTTGATTTTTTGTAGAAATGTTATGATTTATTTCGATTTAAAAACAAAAGAAGAGCTTATAAATAAATTTTATGATGTAACTAAAAAAGATGGATTTTTATTTGTAGGTCATGCAGAGATAGTAAATAGAAGAAATACAGAATACGACTATGTAAAACCTGCTGTTTATAAAAAATAGAAGAATATTTTAGATATATGATTTTGTGGGGGCGGTAATGTGGAAAATATTAATAACAGGGTCATTGCTATAGGCGCATCTATAGGTGGAACAGAAGCAATACTTGAGATTATAAAAGACTTACCAAAATCTACACCAGGGGTTGTTGTAGCTCAACATATGCCAGCTATATTTACTGAGATGTATGCACAACGACTTGATAAGCAGTGTATTATGAATGTAAGAGAAGCTAAAAATAATGATAGAGTAGAGCAAGGAAATGTACTTATTGCACCTGGTGGATATCAAATGAAATTACATTTAGATAAAGATGGGTATTATGTAACTTGTGAAGAAGGTGAAAGAATAAGTGGACATTGTCCATCTGTAGATGTTTTGTTTGATTCAGTAGCACAAGTAGCAGGTAAAAACTCAGTAGGAATAATACTTACAGGAATGGGTTCAGATGGAGCAACTGGACTTTTGAAAATGAGAGAGAAAGGTTCATTTACAATTGGGCAAGATAAAAATTCTTGCATTGTATATGGAATGCCAATGGTAGCATTTGATAGAGGTTCTGTTGTAATCCAATTACCACTTGATAAAATTTCAAGTTGTCTGATAAGTCATCTTAATATTTGAAAAGAAAAAGATTAATTTTTATAAATAAAAATTAATCTTTTATTAAATTATATGGATAAAAAACCCTAGAAACTCCAAATATAATAAGAGAGATTTATATTTAGGAGGAAAATAATAAGATGAAATTTTTTAAAGTAAATACGAAAGCTAGAGTTTTAAGATATGTGTTTGTTTTATCCTTGACTATAATAGCTATTTTAGCAATTAAACATGACTATAGATATAATAATTTGGGGAAAGATGCTTTACTTAATCTAAATAAAGACAAAGAAGCTGTAAGCGTTATGAGTAATCAATCATTGCCAAAAGATACTACAAATAGTAAACAAACTTTATCAGTAAGTACAATAGGAAGTAAGACAATAGTGAAAAATGATGAATATATAGAAAGTACTATAAATATGCCTATAATAACAAATTCAAATAAGATTGTTGAAAGGTCTACAAATGATAGAATAAAAAATGATATATTTGAATTTTATAACAAATCGTATAAAGAGGCAAAACAATACCTTAAAGATAATCCTGATGAAGAAAATAAATTTGTTGCAAATGTAGACTTTGAACTTAAAAAGAATACTGATTCTGCTCTTAGTATAAAGGTAAGATATTATACTTACAGTGGTGGAGCACATGGTTATTATCAAGATATAGCTTATAATGTAGATATGAGAACAGGGAAGTTTTTAGAATTAATGGACCTATTTAAAGATAATACTAAATATAAAGAAGTTATAGATGAGGAAATTAAACAACAAATAACTGATTTAGAAAAGAAAGATAAAGAAAATGTAGGAATATATAATTTTAAAGGGATAAAAGAAAATCAAAATTTTTATTTGCAAGATGATAACTTAGTTATATATTTTGATTTATACGATATAACTCCATATGCAGCAGGAATACCAGAATTTTCAATAAACAAAAAACTAATAAGCTATATGTTAAAATCGGAGTATGTAGATTTGTTTAATATGAAATAGGATTATTTAATTTGAAATATATTTATTTAATATGAAATAGAATTTGTATTAAAATGTTATGTTATAATATCTAGCATAGAAACTTATTAAAATTGGGGGTATATAAAATGCTACTTTTAAAAAAAGACGACATAAAAAAAGTATTTACTATGAGAGACGCAATTGAGGCTGATAAAGAGGCTTTTAGAATTTATTGTGAAGGAAAAAGTGTAACTCCTTTGAGAACTAATATACCAGTTCCAAGTCAGGATGCTAGTATGTTATTTATGCCAGGATATGTAGAGGACTTAGGGTGTGCAGGAATAAAAATTGTATCTGTATTCCCTAAAAATGCTCAAAAAGGCAAACCAGTAATTCCAGCAACAGTATTATTATTAGATGGGGAGACTGGAGAAGTATGTGCTGCTTTAGATGGTACTTATATAACTCAAGTTCGTACTGGTGCAGCATCTGGTGCAGCTATAGATGTTTTAGCCAAAAAAGATTCTAAGATAGGGGCTTTAATAGGCTTGGGAGGACAAGGTGAGTCACAACTTGAAGCTATGTTAGAAGCTAGAAATTTAGATGAAGTAAGAGTTTTCAGTAGAAATAAAGAAAGTAGAGAAAAATTTGCAAAAGAGATGAACTTAAAGCTAAGTAAATATAATACTAAAATAGTTGCAGCTGAGTCATCTGATGAAGCCATAGATAATTCTGATGTAATAGTTTTAGCAACAACATCAAAAAAACCAGTATTTGATGGAAATTTGGTTAAAAAGGGAGCATTAGTGAGTGCTGTAGGTTCATACTTACCAGATATGCAAGAGATGTGTCCAACTTGTTTAACTAGAGCATCTAAGATATTTTTTGAATCAACAGATGCAGTTTTATCAGAATCAGGAGATATATTAATTCCTCTAGAAGAAGGTAAAATAAGCAAAGCTGATTTTAATGGTGATTTGGGAAATGTTATAAATGGAACTATTTCCGGGAGAGAAAATGATGACGAAATAATTGTGTTTAAAAGTGTCGGAATAGGTGTACAAGATGTCGTAACAGCGAAAAGAATATATGATAAAGCAAAAGATAGAGGGATTGGAATAGATTGGGAATGGTAAAATTTTCAAAATAAACTTATAATTAGACAAAATTATGCTATAATATTAATAAATAAATTTTTTTATTCAATTAACTGAGGGAGGATATTTGTATGAAAATGGTAAAAAAATTAATCTTGTCTTCTATTATGGCTTTAGTTTTAGTTCTAACTATAGGCTGTTCTAATGCAGAAGAAAAAGTAAAGTCGAATTTTGAAGCTAATTTAGCAGCACTAGAAATGTATAAATACGATGAAAAAGGCATTTCTGATGCTTTAACAGAAGCTGAATATAAACAAATTCAAACTTATAATAACACAGATAAAGTTTCAATGCTTGCTCAATTAACACCTCTTTATGGAAAAGAGAATGCTGAAAAGATATATGACACAATTGTTAAATTAATACAAGGTGTTGAAAAGACAGTAACAGTAGATTCTTCTAGTAAGGATAAGATAACTTTAAAAGTTGTAAGTAAAGCATTGGATACTAGTAAAGTAATGTCTGAGGCAAACGATTTAGTAAAATCATATGTAACTGATAAAAATAATTACAATAAAGCAGAAAAAGAAGTTCAAGATGATATGGCAAAAATGATTATAGACCTTTATAACAAAAAGCCAACGAAAGATGTTACAACTTCAATTACATATACAAAAAAAGATGGTAAATGGCAACCACCTAGCAATATACAAAAATTATGTGAAGGAATATATACAATTTAATTTATTTTAAAGACACTAAAACTATCTTTTAAACATATAATAAACTGTTTGAAAGATAGTTTATTTTATTATTTATTGAATACTATTTTTCAAATTTGTTTGATATACTTGGCAGTTTTGACTATATAAAACTTTCAATACAATTATGCTATATCTTGATAAAACATGGTGAATAATTGTGTGTTATATAGTCGAAAATATGATATATTAATATTATATTATATGATAAAAGTTTATTTATATGCTTTTAGGGAGATTTTTTATATAAAATGAAAGGGGTGTTTTTTATGTTATCAAGGCAAGAATTAAAAAGAGTATCAAAAGCTCAGTTATCTGGAAACTGGGGAACATGTGCAATTAATATGGCAATATATATTGCGTTGATAGTAGCTATATCATTTATAGGATTGCCTTTTGAACCCTTAACTACTATCATAGTAGCGATAATAGGTTTTTTAGTTGCAGCAGGATTTACATGTATGTTTTTAAAGATTACTAAAGATAAAAAAGTCAAGATGGGAGATATCTTCGTAAATGGAAGAATTTATTTAAGAAGTTTTGGACTTTATATATTAGAATCAATTGCTGTTTATATTTATTCTTTTATAATCACAATTATCGGAGCATTTTTGTCATTTGGAGTTTTACTCACTAGTGGAGCAATTGAATACCTATCAAGTAATAATGTTGGAGTAGGAACTGTAATTTCTACTGCCATAACTCTAGTTATTATAGTAATTGTGTTGATGTTGCCAGTTTATATATTGTTATTATACATTTCTCAAGCTGCTTTTTTAATATGTGAAGATAAAGATAATCTTGGTGTATTTAAAGCAATGGGTGCTAGTTTAGATATGATGAAGGGTAATGTACTTAAACTATTTATATTAAATCTTAGCTTTATAGGATGGTATATATTGACTATATTCACTTTAGGAATAGGTTTGTTATGGTTAATTCCATATATAGGAGTTACTAATTGTAATTTCTATAGAGAATTATTAAAAGATAATCCAGATGTAGAAGATATATTATTAGATAAGGAAAAATCTTATTCTATGTATTAAGATGGTTTTATAGTTAAATAAAATAAAGCTTTATTTAGATATTAAAGTATAAAAATGACAAGACTGTCTTTTACAAGAACTATTTCTTTAAAGGACAGTTTTTGTTATTAAAAAAATAAATGGTTGACATCACATAGACTACTGTGATAGTTTTAAATTATAATATTGACTATTGTGATAACCATATTTGAGGAGCGATTTTATATGGAAATAAAATTATTTGATTCAGAACTTAAGGTGATGGAAGTTCTATGGGAGATAGGAGAAAGTAAAGCAGGGGAATTAGTAAAAGTTTTAAAGGAAGAAACAGGATGGAATAGAAACACTACGTATACAGTTATAAAAAAATTAGTATCAAAAGGTGCAATAGAAAGAATTGAACCAAACTTTGTTTGTAGACCTTTAATAAGCAAAGAAGAAGTTCAGAAGCATGAAACAGAAAGCTTAATTAATAAAATGTTTGGAGGGTCTTCAGAGAAATTTCTTTCAGCTTTTATTAATAAAGAAAATCTCTCAAGTGATGAGATTACAAAACTTAAACAAATTGTTGAGAAATTAAAGTGAGGTAAGATTAATGTTCACTAAATTGTTAGAAATGAGTGTTACTTCTGGGGTTTTAATTTTAATTGTTATTTTTATAAGAGCATGTTTGTTTAAAAAATTGCCTAAAAAAGTATTTGTATTATTATGGCTAGTTGTTTTGTTTAAACTTTTAGTACCAGTAAGTTTAAATTCTACTTTTAGTATTTATAGCATTATTGAGTCAAATTTTGATGCTCAATTGGGAAATGCATCCGCTGTGGATTATTCAATTAAGAAGAATAATAATTCTATCAGTAAGAATAATTTTGGAGATTCTAAGGCTTTATTCAATCTTGAGAATTTTACAGCATTGGAAATATCAAGTATTTTAACGTTTGGAATTTCTATTACTTTTATTATGTTTTTATGCTTTAAGTATACCAGGACGATTAATCTTTTTAAAACTTCGATACATATAAAAAATCATGAATTTATTAAAAAGTGGGCATATGATAATAGAGGTCTTAGAAAATTCTTTGTTTGTATTTCTGAATTTACTAAAACACCTCTTACAACTGGTATTTTAAAACCGAATATTATTTTGCCAAAACAAATGGACTATAGCAATAACCAAACTCTAAACTTTGTCTTAACTCATGAATTGGTTCATATCAATAGGTTTGACAATATATTGAAGTTGTTTATGATTGTAGCTCTTGCTGTCCATTGGTTCAATCCTTTAGTTTGGGTAATGCTTTTTTTATTGAATAAAGATATAGAATTTAGTTGTGATGAAAAGGTAATGAGTATAGTTGGTGAAGAATATAGAGCTGATTATGCAACTACGCTTATAAGTTTAGCAGAGGAACATAATACATTTCCAATGACACTTTATAACGGATTTGGAAAGACAAAGATAGAAGAAAGAATAGTTAATGTTATGAAGTTTAAAAAATCAACCTATATTACTTTTTTAGTTTCAGCTGTGTTAATTTGTGGGACTAGTGTTGTTTTTGCAACTGGAAATAAAGAAATTGATGAAGTTGAATCTTTTAATCTAATGGAAATTGAGCAAAGTAATAAAAACGACTTTTCAATAGGAGGTCAGCCATTAAAAATAGAATCTAAGATAAATAATACAAATATTTCTGTGGGATTATCAGCTAAAAGTGATGAAAGCATTGATTTAAGTACATCAGAAACATATAAAATGCAGAAAATTACTTCAAAGGTTGATGTAGAAGAAGTGTATTCTAATATGTCAAAGTATTCAGTTGTACCAACTGATAATATTTCTAAGAAGATATCTGTAACAAAAAGTATGAAGATTTTAACAAATAATAAATTGCAGTATAAAGATTCTGAAAGCAACTAGATATATGACAAATAAGGATGGGTTGAGAATTAGGAATACTATCTTAAAATAATTAAATTTATTTTGAGATAGTATTTTTTATTAAAAAATTTTATAGAAATACTTGACACAATTATGACTATTATGATAGTCTAAAGATGTAGTAAATAACTATTGCAATAGTCATAATGAACTACACTACCCAAATAAATCTCTAAGAAAGGAATATAAATTATGAAAATAAAAAAATCCCTTATAAGTGCAATGATGGTATCTGCTATGGTACTAGGAGGAACAGGAGCAGTATTTGCAAGTGGAAATGACGATGTATCTAATATTGAGTTATCTAAGTTTAAATCTCTAGTAGAATCAGGTGTAACTGATGCTGCTGACTTAGAAAAACATGGAGTTGAGTATTATACTTATGAAGAGTACGCTAAGCAGATTGAAGAGTTAAAAGCATATGCTAAAGACTCTTCAGCAGTTAAAGATGTAAGTTCAAAAGACCTTGAAGATACAATTAAGATTATGGAAAAAGATTTAGAAAAGATAAAAACTGAAGGCTTAAAGATAATGAAACCTATCGTAATAGATAATGAAGATGGAACTCAATTGGCAGTTTCTTTATCTAGAGCTGAATAATCAATATTAAATTTTTTAGATATAGCTTGAAAAAGTATTTAAAAAACTAAATAAGCGTAATTAAACATAGTAAACAAGAACAAAACAAGTAACAAATAAACGATAACAAAAGGCTTAAAGTCTATATGAAGATAGAGAAGTAAAAAATAAACAAATTAAATAGTATAAAAATAAATCTAGTCAAAGTAAAAGTATTAAACCCAGTTTGTAATGTTAACATTTTTTATATGTATTAAGAAATGTTAACATTACTTTTTTTATTCAAAATATGGATTTTTACTAAAAAACGTTGTAGAAATACTTGACATAAATATGACTATTATGATAGTCTAAAGGTGTAGTTAATAACTATTGCAATAGTCATTGTGAACTACACTACCCAAATAAATCTCTAAGAAAGGAATATGAGTTATGAAAATAAAAAAATCCCTTATAAGTACAATGATGGCATCTGCTATAGTATTAGGAGGAACAGGAGCAGTATTTGCAGATGGAAGTAGTGATGTATCTAATATTACGTTAGATAAATTTGATTCTCTAATAAAATCAGGAATAACTGAGCCTGCTGACTTAGAAAAATATGGAGTTGAGTATTACACTTATGAAGAATATGCTAAGCGTATTGAAGAATTAAAAGAGTATGCTAAAGACACTACACAAGTTAAAGACTTAAGTTCACAAGACCTTGAAAATACAATTAAGAGTATGGAAAAAGATTTAGAAAAGATAAAAAATGAAGGTTTAAAGATTATGAAACCTATTAGAATAGACAATGGAAATGGATTGATAGGTTTCTATGGTCGTTAAATAATTAAATGATACAAAAGTAAATCTAGACAAAGTAAGAGTACTAATTCAGCTTGTAATGTTAACATTTTTTAATGTATGTTAAGAAATGTTAACATTACTTTTTTTTTATTTAAAATAATATTGAAAATATTATGAAAATTCTAACGAAAATTAATTCTTAATTATTAGAGTCATTAAAATTTAAAGAAAAATGGCAATTTGGTATTTTAAAAGTGAGTTTTAAAAAAATTAAGGCTATTGGCATGGCAATTGCTTAGTAAATAAAATAAGAACAATATTATAAATTTATGGATTCATATTATTATTTGCTATCAATATTTAAATTGTATTGATAATAAATATATAGTTGATAGCTTCTAAAATGTATCGCTAACAAATACACTAAGTTATCAAAGAGGTATTATTTCTAAGGAGGGGGAAAGCATGAAACAATTGCTTACAGGAAATGAGGCAGTAGCACGTGGTGCTTACGAAGCAGGCATATCTTATGCAGCTGCTTATCCAGGAACACCAAGTACTGAAATATTGGAAAATATAGCACTATATAAAGATGACATAATTGCAGAGTGGGCACCAAATGAGAAAGTAGCAGTAGAGTCAGCAATAGGAGCCTCTATTGCAGGAGGTAGAGCCCTTGCAGCTATGAAGCATGTTGGAGTAAATGTTGCTGCAGACCCAATATTTACATATGCATATATGGGAGTAAATGGTGCGATGATTATTGTATCTGGAGATGACCCTGGCATGCACTCATCACAAAATGAACAAGATAATAGACATTATGCTAAATTTGCAAAGATAGCTATGATAGAACCAAGCAACAGCCAAGAATGTAAGGATATGCTAAAGGCTGCGGTTGAGATAAGTGAAAAATACGATACAACAGTTTTATTTAGAATGGTGACTAGAATATGTCATAGTAAAGGACTTGTTGAGTTAGGAGAAAAAGAAGAAACAATTGTAAAAAAATATGAAAGAAATCTTTCTAAGTTTGATGCTATTCCAGCAACTTCAAGAGGATTAAGAATTAAACTTGAAGATAGATTAAAAAAGCTTGAAGAGTTTTCTAATGAAACTGACTTAAACTTTATAGAATGGAATGATAAGAAAATAGGCGTGATAACTTCAGGAGCTTCTTATGAGTATGCTAAAGATGTGTTTGGAGATACTGTATCATATTTAAAATTAGGATTTACATATCCTCTTCCAACAAAGAAGATAAGAGGTTTTGCAGAACAAGTAGAAACTGTTTATGTAATCGAAGAATTAGAACCTTATATAGAAGAACATCTTAAAGAAAATAACATACCATGTATTGGAAAAGAAAAGATACCTAATATAGGTGAGTTAAATCCAGATATTATAGCTCAATCAATTTTGGGAGAAAAAAGAAAACTAATAGAGTATAGCCAAGAAAAAATAGTTGGCAGACCTCCAACTTTATGTGCAGGATGTCCACACAGAGGATTTTTCTATGAGCTAGGAAAGGTTAAAAATGTACTTATAAGTGGAGATATAGGATGTTATGGTCTAGGAGGAGCAGAGCCTTTAAATGCTAAAGATACTTGTATATGTATGGGAGGAGGGCCAGGTGTAGCTCATGGAGCACAAAAGATATTTACTAAAAATAATATTAACATGAGGACTATATCTACAATAGGAGATTCAACATTCTTTCATACAGGAATAAATGGTCTCATAGATATAATCTACAACAAAAGTAATACTGTAACATGTATTCTTGATAATAGAATTACTGGAATGACTGGTCATCAAGAAAATCCTGGAACTGGATTTTCATTGCAAGGTGATGTTACTGAAATGATGGACATTGAGACTATAGTAAAAGCTTTGGGTTGTAAAAATGTAAAGGTAGTTAATCCTAATATGTTGAATGAAGTTAAAGAAGCATTAAATTGGGCTTTATCAATTGATGAACCTTCAGTAATAATCACTAGATGGCCATGTGCATTAAAAAAATTTACAGAAGATGATAAAAAAAGATTCGACCTTACACCATCAATTTGTAGCGTAGATGATGAGAAATGTATTGGATGTAAGAAATGCCTTACAACAGGATGCCCTGCTTTGAGATTTGATAAATCTAAAAAGAAATCAAGTATAAATCAGGCTCAATGTGTAGGATGTACAGTATGTGCACAAGTATGTCCAGTAAATGCTATAAAAAAGGTTGGTGAAAAGTAATGAAAAAGGTTAAAAATGTATTGTTATCAGGAGTAGGAGGTCAGGGTACTGTTTTAGCAAGTAAAATACTTTCTGCTGGTCTTATAGATGCTGGATATGATGTTAAGATGTCAGAGGTTCATGGTATGGCTCAAAGGGGTGGAAGTGTAACAACACAAGTTAGATATGGAGAAAAAGTACACTCTCCTATACTTGGAAAAGGAGATGTTGACGTATTAGTTTCATTTGAGACTATGGAGGCTTTAAGATATCTTGATTTTCTTAAGCCTGAGGGTAAATTAGTAGTAAATGATTATGAAATGCCTTCTGCACCAATTTTAACAGGTAGAGTGGATTATCCTGAAAATATAATAGACGATATTAAAGAAAAAGTGGATGTAACAGTGATAAAGGCAGTTGATATTGCCAGAGGTTTTGGAAATGAGAAGGTTATGAATGTAGTACTTTTGGGAGCATTGATTAAGGCTTTACAGTTAGAAAATGATATAGATTGGGAAAAGATAGTATCACAACAGGTTAAACCTAAGTTTATAGAAATTAATATAAAAGCTTTAAGAGAAGGAATGAATATTTAGAAAATAAAAATTACAGATAAAAAACTATATAAAGAATCAGAAAAAATAATTATATATAATATACAAAGGGTTAGGAAAGATTAATTAAAAATATAATATATAAAGGGTTAAAAAATAATTGCAAAAAAAAACTATATGTAATAGTTATTTAATGCAATAGCTATTTACTGAGATAGTTATTTAAAAATGAAATTTTATCAATTTAAACATGGAAAATGAATACCTAAGTAAGCAATATTTAATAAATATATTTATATAGAGATAACAATAAAATAAATACTTGAAAGGAAGGAGAACTATTTAGATTATTAAATAGTATTTATAATATGAAAAAAGGCGATTTTATATGGAGTGGAGTTCTTATTTGTCTTATTGCTATTTTAGTGATACCAAGTAGTAGAGCGGTATTTATGGAAGCAACAGGTGCACATCCATATATTGGAGGTTTTTTCAAGTTTGCTGTGTTAGCAACAATGGGAGACTTACTTGGTGCTAGAATTTTGCATAAAGACTGGAAAATACCAGTGGGAATCTTTTACAGAGCCGTAGTTTGGGGAATTATAGGTGTAGTTACAACATATGCTATGTCAATTTACTCAGCAGGTGTAGGGCAGGCACAAGTAGATGGTATGCTTCCATTTGAAGGAATAGCTTTTGCAAATGCTCTATTTAAGAGTGCAACTATGAATATATTAATGTCACCAACTGTATTTTTATTCCATAAGGTTATGGATTGCTTTATAGATAAAAAATACGAAGTTGGAAAGGGTGTTAAGGTAGTTCTTAAAGATGTAGTAAATGTTGTAGACTGGAATGCCTATCTTGGTTTTAGTGTTTTGAAAACTATACCATTTTTCTGGATACCATGTCATACAATTGTATTCTTGTTTCCTGCTGAATATAGAGTAATTGCCTCTGCTTTTGCATCTATAGCTCTAGGATTAATTTTAGCATTAGCCAATAAATCTAAAGCTACAAATTAAGATTATTAATAAATTTAGAGTTATTAAGTTGAATTATTGATTGCTGTTTTTAAGAAGCTTAAAATCCCCCATTTAAGAGTTTTAAGGTTCTAAAATAATAAGTTATAACTACAAAAAATGGCTGCTAAGACTATTATGATTATAGGTTAAAAAACTTATAACAGATAGTAGTTTATAACAGCCATTTTTTATGTTAAGCTAATAAGTTAGTTAAAATCTAAATTAGAGGATTTAAAGAAGCTATTCTAGTTGTAGCTACATAAACTCTGGATATTTCATACCATGTCTTAAAGTCAACTACTCCAGTTTGAGGTAAACCAAAAATTCCTTGGAATATTTTCACAGCATTTTCTGTATCTGTACCATAGATTCCATCTTCCCTCACTTTTGGTATAGCTGGATAAGAATTAGATATAGCATTTAACTGGTTTTGTATAGTTCTAACGTATTGTCCAGAAGAACCAACTTGTAGTGTAGTTCCAGGAAATGATACTGGTACACCACTAACTACTGGAGCTTTTTCAAACACTATTTCGTCTCCATAGAAATATCTTAGTATGCTTTCATAATCGTATCCTTGGTCACCGAGGTCCTTACTACCCCATTGAGTCATTTGATTAGGACATTGAGATTTTTGACCATCACAATATTGAGCTAGTAGTGGCTGTCTTGATGTAGGAGGTCTTTTTATAAATGTATTAAATATAGCATCTACAACTACGTTAATTGGTTCAAATAAGTTTCTATTGTTTATAAATTTATGGTCATATGCTGTTGATGAGGTGATTGTAAAGTTATATCCTTTGTTTCTGTACCATTCAGTAAAGACTCTATTTAAAGTAAATGATATTATAGCTATTACATTTGCGTAGATTGTCTGCTCAGGCCAAGTTGAATATATTTCAGATGAGGCTATGTTTTTAATGTACTCTTTAAATGGAATCCAATAATTTGCCGCTGATGTATTTTCTGGTAAACCATCATGAACTACTATAAATTCAGGCACTACAGGGTTATCTAATACAACAAAACCAGTAGGTGGTGGTAATGGTTTTAGGTTACTTTCTGGAATTTTAGGAGGATAAGTACCGTATAAAGTATGTTCTCCTATATCAAAAATCAATTCACTTTGTCTTGAGAAGGAACGCTTACTTCTTGTTCTAGGAAACATAGGAACTCCTTGTCTCGCCTCAATTGTAGCTAGTAACTGTGTCCCTTCTATGACAACTGTCTCATATCCATCCGCTATAGCTTCTACTATATACTGGCTGTAAGGTCTAACATCAGATGGTTGTAGAGAGTAATCTACATCTGGTGCTGGTAATACTAATCCAGTCACTTGGCCAGATTCATTACTTATTAGGTTCTGGTATAAAGTTGATGAGCTTTGGCTACCATTAGACATTGAATATATGTTTACTGTTGCATTTTGAATGGGTCTATTGTTAGTAGCATCAATTATACTTACTGTTAAGAAACCATCTTGCATCAAATCACCCTTTCTTTAAATGAATTTAGTTCCCTTATATTTCAAGATATGAATATGGCTTGAGATTTGTTAAATAATATAGATATAAATTTAAATTTTTTTAAGTATTTTTAACCTATCAAATGATAAAGAGTTTAGTATATAAATTTGAGTGTAGAAAAATTTAAAATAAAAGCTGAAAGAAAATAAATTAAAAGTAAGTGTATATTTAAAACACAAATAAACTAAAAATAAGTAGTAATTATAAAACATGAATGAATTAAAAACTTTGAAAGGAAAATTACCTATGAAGCTGGATTTATTTTTATTAGCAGTAGTACCTATATTAATAGGTATGTTTTGGATAAGATCTAAAGATAAATATTGTAGAGAGCCACTAATCCATTTAATTAAATTTTTTATGATAGGTGCTTTTTTAAGTGTTATAATTATTCTTTTAGAAAATCTATTAATGAAGTTTAATGTATTTGAAGGATATTCAGAATTATTATATGTATCATTTATAGTTGCAGGTCTTGTGGAAGAAGGTGTAAAAGCTTTAATACTAATTCCTTCATTGATTAAAGAAAAGCACTTTACTGAAAAATTAGATGGTATTATTTATTCTGTATTTTTATCTTTAGGATTTGCAACAATTGAAAATATAGTTTATATTTTCTCTGAAAGTAGAAATTTAGCACTACAGGTTGGTATTAATAGAGCAGTTATCTCCATTCCAGCTCATGTAATGTTTGCTATTACTATGGGATATTATATTTCTAAGTATAAGTTTGAGGGGAATGAAATTAAAAAACGTGAATACTTATTTATGGCTGTATTAATTCCGATTTTATTACATGGAGTTTTTGATTTTATATTGATGATAGAATATAGATGGGCTATTATATTATTTATAGTTTATGTCATAATTTTGTGGAAAATAAATCTTGATAAACTTGAAAAATATATGAATAACTCTAAAAAAGTGTTTTTTGGAAACTTAAAGAAAAAGAAAAGAAAATAAATGACGAACAAGTAACGCAGATAAAAAGGGGGATTATAAATTTGGCAAATTTACCAAAAGAATTTTTAGAAGATATTAGAGAAATACTAGAAGATGAATATGATGATTTTATAAAAAGTTATAATGAAGAAAAGACTACTGGTCTTAGAATAAATACACTAAAAATTGATAAAGAAAAACTATTGAATTTAAATTTATTTGATTTATATCAGATACCGTGGGCAGATGAAGGTTTTTATTATGATGATAAAATTAATAGGCCTGGTAGAAATCCATTACATGAGGCTGGAGCATATTATTTACAAGAGCCTTCTGCAATGAGTGTAATACCAAAAGCAGATATTAAAGAAGGAGATAAAGTACTTGATATGTGTGCTGCACCTGGTGGCAAATCTACATATATATTATCTAGATTAAACAACACAGGTTTATTGGTTTCTAATGAGATTAATACAAGTAGAATTAAAGCTCTAGGAGAAAACTTAGAACGATTTGGGGCGAGAAATTGTATAATAACAAATACTGATTCTAATAGCTTAAGAAAGACATTTAATGGGTATTTTGATAAGGTGATTATAGATGCTCCTTGTTCTGGGCAAGGGATGTTTAGAAAAGATGAAGTGGCCATCTTAGATTGGAGTCAGGCAAAAGTAATTGAATGCCAATCTATTCAAAAAGAGATTATAAGAGATGGATATAAAATGTTAAAGAAAGATGGTATTTTAATTTACTCAACATGTACTTTTTCAAAAGAGGAGAATGAACATGTTATAAATGAGTTTATCAGTGAATATCCACATGCAGAACTTGTTGAGATGGAAAGGCTATGGCCTCATAAAATAAAGGGAGAAGGTCATTTTGTAGCTAAGATAAAAAAATTAGAAGAAGAAGAAAGTAATGTAAAAGAATTAAAAATAAAAAATTTAGATAAAGAAATAAAGGATTATAGGGAGTTTGAAAAGAAATTTTTAAAGACTGATTTTTATAGTAATAAAAAAAATAAATTTTATTTAAGAGGAGAAAATTTGTACCTACTTCCTGAAATATATCCAGATACAAAAAAACTAAAAGTATTGAGATACGGTTTGCATTTAGGGGTTTTAAAGAAGAATAGATTTGAGCCTTCTCATGCATTATCTCATTACTTAAAAGTTGAAGATGTAAAAAACGTTGAAAACTTTAGTGTACAAAGCGAATCGATTCTTAAATATTTAAAAGGGGATGTTATAAATTCTAATGAAAGTAGAGGATGGGTTTTGGTATCAGTTGAAGATATACCTTTAGGTTGGGGAAAAGAATCTGCTGGTACAATTAAGAATCATTACCCTAAAGGTCTTAGAAAAGTATTTTAAACTATTAGAAAAAAGAAGTATAATATTTATATTGTAAGTTTATGGTAGATTAGTTTTGCTGTAGATTGACTTAATATTGAACACAGAGGAGACGATTTTAGTGGGTGAAGCAGTTAAAAAAGAAGTTGTAGAGTGGATAAAAGTGATTGTCATAGCTCTTGTTTTGGCATTTGCAATAACGCGTTTTATAGTGCCAACAATAGTTAAAGGAGAATCAATGTATCCTACGCTTGTAGAACGTGATTATTTGATAGTCAATAGAATTGCGTACAAAGTAGGAGAGCCAAAATACAAAGATATAATAGTATTCAAAACCGACTTAACAGAAGAAAATGGAAAGAAAAAAGATTTAGTAAAAAGAGTTATCGGGGTTCCTGGTGACCATGTAAAGATAAAAGACTCCAAGGTATATGTAAATGATAAATTGTTAGATGAAGTTTCCTATATACATAATAATCGTACTGATGGAGATATTGATATAGTAGTTCCAGAAGGAAAATTATTTGCAATGGGAGACAATAGAGAAAGAAGTTTAGATAGTAGATACGATGAGGTTGGATTGGTCGACGAGCACACCGTTCTAGGAAAAGTTCTAGTCAGATTGTATCCATTTTCTAAGATAGGAACTATTGACTAAACATTATAAATATAAAATTTGGAGCAATCGCTGATTAACTGAAATCACCAGACCATACACAATAGTTGTCTATATAAAAAAGACAACACCTTATTTAGTAGACTTATCTAAAAGATAGTGCTTAAAAGTAGCATTATCAATAAAGATAATATAACTATAAAGGAGAATTTGTGAATGAATGAAACTATTAAAGAAGAGATTGTAGAGTGGATAAAAATAATTATTACTGCACTTTTTTTGGCATTTATTATAACTCGCTTTATAAAACCAACATTAGTAAATGGAGAATCAATGTACCCAACACTTAAACCACACGATTACTTAGTGGCAAATAGAATAACATATAAATTATCAGAACCAAAATGTGGAGATATAATGATATTTAAGACTGACTTGTTGCAAGATAATGGGAGAAAAAAAGAGTTAGTAAAAAGGGTTATAGGTGTACCAGGAGACCATTTAAAAATTAAAGATTCTAAGGTTTATATAAATGGTAAGTTATTAAATGAAGTTTCATATATACATGATAATTATACTGAAGGCGAGATTGATATGGTGATTCCTCAAGGTAAAGTATTTGCTATGGGAGATAATAGAGAAGTAAGTTTAGATAGTAGGTATAAAGAAGTAGGATTAGTGGATGAACAAAATATTAAAGGAAAAGTTATTTTAAGAGTGTTTCCTTTTACACAAATAGGTATTTTTGAGTAGGTGATTTGTATGGCAGTTGGTGTGGCATCTTTGTTATTTAATATTGAGGGTGCTTTAAAACTTTGTGAAAGTACAAAGGAAATAACTCATTTGGAAATTGGTATTGATAATATATATGAATGTAGTGAGTTATGTAAATATAAGCAGAGAATTTCTAAACTAGGGTTGTCTATAGGGATACATTTACCTATGGAATTAAACACTTGTGAAAATATAGAATATATACGAGCTTCATGGATAAGTTTTATTGAGAAGATAGAATTAGAGCTAAAAGGATTTGATATAAGGTACTTTAATCTTCATTTGGGTTATGTTATGACAAATAGACTTAAAAATAATAGGGACAAGTATTTAGATAATAGTGTAGATTTTTTTAATAAAATAAATACAGATTCACATATTTGTATAGAGAATACTTATTCAAAAGGTGGGGATTTTTCAAATATTGGAAATATATCCTATGATTTTGAATATATATTTAAGAGGATTAAAAATTCTAAGATTTGTTTTTGTTACGATACTGGACACTGTTTAATTGATGAGGATGATTATTTAAATAACTTGAAAGATAAGATAAAATTGATACATTTAAGTGATAATGATGGTATCAATGATATACATGTTGGTATAGGAAGAGGTATTTTATCTGAAGAGAGTGTTAAAGAGGTTTTAAAATTAGATGCAGAATATTTAGTATTAGAAATAAATTACGAAGACATTGAAGATACTATAAGTAAATTGAATCATATTGTAGGAGAGGGTTAAATACCTCTCTTTATCTTGTTGATATGCCTCGTTGATTAAAATGTATATTCATCAAAAGGAAGGAGATGTTGAAGTGAAGAAAATAAATTTAAAAATAGACGGAAGAAGTAAGGAGTATTCATTAGACGAAAATTCTTTGGGAATTAGACTAGGAGATATAGCAAAAGAGTTTTGTGATGAACATAAAGGATATATAACACTTGCGGTTGTAGATAATAAATTGAAAGAGTTAAATTATAGAGTGAAAAAGGATTGTGAGATAGAGTTTTTGGATACGACAAATGAAGATGGAGAAAGAGTTTACTTTAGAGTCATGTCATTTGTGTTTGTGATGGCTTGTAGAGAGATATTTTGGGACAGCAGAGTTACAATAGAACATTCACTATCTGGTGGACTATATTGTGAAGTTCATATAGAGAGAAAACTTAAAGAAGTTGATGTTGAAAATATAAAAAATAAAATGAAAGAGATAATAAATAATGACTACACTATAGAAAAAATAGAAGTTACGAGGGATGAAGCTATTTCTATATTTGAAAATAATGAGATGTATGAAAAAGCAGAACTTTTGAAATACAAGGAATATGATAGTGCTAAAGTATATAAATGTAGAAACTATATAGACCATTTTTATGGATATATGTTGCCATCAACTGGTTATATAAAATCGTTTGATATCATACTTTACAATGGAGGTATTATAATTTTAGGGCCTAGTGAAGAAGATAAGACTCTACCTATGAAATTTATACCTCAACCTAAGCTATCAAACGTATATTATGAAGCAGAAGAATGGTCAAGACTAATGGGAATTGATAAGGTAGTATCACTTAACAGAATAATAGAAAATAATGAATATGGAGATATAATAAGAACATTTGAAGCATTACATGAAAAGAAACTATCTCAAATAGCAGATATGATAAAAGATAACAATAAGAGAGTAGTTTTAATAGCAGCACCATCATCATCTGGAAAAACAAGCTTTGCTCATAGACTATCAATACATCTTAGAGTAAATAACTTAAATCCGATTTCAATATCTTTAGATGATTATTTTATAGATAGAAAACATACTCCTTTAGATGAATATGGAAACTATGATTTTGAGTCAATTTATGCTATAGATTTAGAGAGATTCAACTTAGATTTAAATAAACTTTTAGCAGGTGAAGAAATTGAGGATATAAGGTTTAACTTTAAAGCTGGGGAAAGAGAATATACTGGTAAAAAGATAAAGATAGACTCAAATCAACCAATTATATTAGAAGGTATACATGGGCTAAACCCTATTTTAACAGCATCTATACCAGATGAAGATAAATTTAAGATATACATAAGTGCCCTTACTCAAATAAATTTAGATGACCATAATAGAATTCCTACTGCCGATTTGAGAATGATAAGAAGAATTGTTAGAGATTATAATTTTAGAGGATATAGCGCTGATAATACTATTTTGCAATGGGCATCAGTTAGAAGAGGAGAAAAGAAAAATATATTCCCTTATCAAGATGAAGCAGATGCTATATTTAATTCCGCTTGTGTGTATGAATTAGCGGTTTTAAAGCGATTTGCTAAGCCTCTATTGGAGGAAATAGATGAAGATAATCCTGCTTATATTGAAGCTACTAGATTATTAAAGTTTTTACAGTATTTTGTTGAACTAGATGATACTTCTGATATACCAGGAACTTCAATCCTTAGGGAATTTATTGGAGGAAGTAAAATAGTTGATTAGCATGTATTATTGATTATTTTATTGTACTCATATTGAACTAAATATTTTTTTAGAGATACTGAATAATCTATGGTTTATATTTTAAGTAATATTGCTGGAGTATTAAAGTGAAAATTCTATTTAGTTATCAAAAATTCTTTGTTTTGTGAGAATTAGTATAGATAATAAATACTATTTAACTTTAATACTCCTTTTATAATATTATGATATTTTTTATAATATGTTTGAAAAATAAAGTTAAGTCTGCAAAAAATAGTTTTAAAGTATAATTTCTTTTAACACTGTTTTATTATAGTATAAACTTGTGCTAAAATAGAGTATATAACATAAGATGATGAGGTGCATATGAATACGTTAGATGAGACATTATTAAAAGAAATTATAAGTTCTAATAAAAAATATACAAATTATGGACAAGTTGCTAGTTACATACCAGAATTAAAAAATGCTCGTAGAAATGATTTAGGAATTTGTATTATAGATAGTGAAAATAACATTTATAGTGCTGGAAATTGTAGCACAAAATTTACAATACAAAGTATTTCAAAACCAATTGTGCTTGCCATGGCACTTATGGACAATGACTGGGAAGACGTTTTTTCAAATGTTGGAATGGAGCCAAGTGGAGACCCATTTAATTCTATAATGAAACTTGAGATTAATGATACTAAAAAGCCTTGTAATCCAATGATAAATGCAGGAGCAATAGTTACCACTTCTCTTATAAATGGGAGCTGTTTGGAAGAAAAAGAAGAAAGAATGCTTAGCTTTTTTAGAAAGTTGGCAAGAAATGATAACATAGGAATAAATTATGATGTCTATAAGTCTGAAAAAATGACTGGAGATAGAAATAGAGCTATGGCTTATCTGTTAAAAAGTGATGGATTTATCAGAGGTAATGTAGAAGATGTTTTAGACCTTTATTTTAAACAATGCTCAATTGAGGTGGATTCTATAGATTTAGCGAGAATTGGTATAAATCTTGCTAATTATGGAGTAGACATAGAAAATGGAGAGCATTTAATGAGTGAAATGGTATCTAGAATTGTCAAGACATTTATGATGACTTGTGGAATGTATGATGCTTCTGGGGAATTTGCTATTAAAGTTGGAATTCCTGCAAAATCTGGAGTTGGGGGTGGTATAATGGCTTCTGTGCCAGGACGTATGGGTATTGGTGTTTATGGACCTGCACTTGACAAAAAAGGTAACAGCGTCGCAGGAGTTAAAGTTTTAGAGGAGTTGTCAAATAAACTCAGATTAAATATTTTTTAAAATTTTAAGAAAGGATTTTTTTGACAACAACATATAATTTAATATATAATTAAATTGTAAAGAAATATGAATTAAATAAATTTTTTAGGAGGGGTCAATGAAAGAGGTATTGGTATTACGAGATTTGGAGTGCATAAAGGCTATTGCACATCCACGTAGAATAGATATTCTAAAAGCATTTGACAAATCGCCATTGTCAGCAAAACAATTATCTCAATTATTGGAAGAACCTCATGCAAAAATAAACTACCACATAAAAATGTTATACAAAGTTGGTATTTTAGAATTAGTTGAGGAAAAAATAAAGTCGGGGATTGTGGAAAAATATTATTATCCAAGTGCAAAAAATGTGGTTATAGGGAATAGGATACTTAATTTTTCTTTAGACAATGGGGAAGAAAAAGAAGAATTGTACATATCAAGATTTGAAAATATGAGTGAAGTTTTTTATAAAGCAGCAGAGGAAGATGTTTTAGAAAATGAAAATATAGTTGATTATCATGATATTTCTCTTACTCATGATGAATTAGTTGAACTTAATAACACTATGAAATCAAAGATAGATGAAATTTTAAATAAAAGACAAGACAGCGTTGAAGGTTCTAAGTATGATATAGCTATGGTTGTAGTTCCTACAGTTGAAGAAGAATGTCCTAATTAGAATCATTAATTATGTATTAGTTATAAAACATAAGATTAGAGATTGAACATCAGAATTTACTTAATAATCAAAAAATACTTTTGAGCATGAGTAAAATAATGATTTTTAATCTCTATTTTTTTGTTATTTGAATGACTAAATATACTCTTTGAAATTTATCAAAATGGGTATAATTAAACTATAAATATTAAAATTTAGAATTAATATATACGAAATTAATTATAGTTATACTAAAATTAAGACTTAAGTATCAAAAATTTATAAATTAAAATTATGTACAACCAAAAGGAGATTAATATGATTAAATTAGGAACACATATTTCAATAGCAAAAGGATTCGCAAAGGCAGCCGAAACAGCTGTATATATTGATGCAAATACATTTCAATTTTTTAGTAGAAACCCAAGAGGAGGAAATGCTAAAGAATTTGATGAGAAAGATATAGCTAAATTTCAAGAAATTAGAAAAGCAAACAATTTTGCACCATTACTTGCACATGCTCCATATACTATGAATCTAGGTGGAGTGAAGGATGATGTTTATGAATTCGCAACAAGAGTAATAGATGAAGATATAAGAAGAATGGATTCACTAGGTATAGAATACATGTGTTTTCACCCTGGAAGTCATGTAGGTGGTGGAGTAGACTTTGGTATAGATAGGATAGTAAAAGGGCTAAACAATGCTATTAAAGGAGATGAAAATATAACTATACTCCTTGAAACAATGTCAGGAAAAGGGACTGAAATAGGATTTAGTTTTGAGCAGTTAAAGAGCATAATAGACAATGTCGAACATAAAGAAAGAATAGGTGTGTGTCTTGATACATGTCATATTTTTTCAGCTGGTTATGATATAGTTAATGACTTGGATGGAGTTTTAGGGGAATTTGACAAGATTATAGGTATAGATAGATTAAAAACTATACATTTAAATGATAGTATGATGCCATTTGGGGATAAAAAAGATAGACATGCTCCTATAGGTGAAGGTAAGATAGGGCTAAAAGCTTTAACTGATTTTATGGAACATCCAAGCATTAAAGATTTGCCATTCTTCTTAGAAACACCTTTTGATGAAGAAGGTCATAAGAGAGAGATTAAGATGATTAAAGAAATTTTATCTAGTAAATAGTATTTTGATATGATGTAAATAATATTTTGATGCTATTTAAGTAGCATTTTGATTATATTTGGATTAAATTTAGATTATATGCTAGTGAAATATAGATTGGTATATTATGAAGCATATTAAATAAAATTTTGATGTAATATAAAAGAGTATATTATAAACTATATAAATAAACTTGATAAAATGTGTATATATTTTGAATAGTATATAAATAGATTGCAAAAATTCTCATAATTTGTTGTATAATTAAAAGTAACATGTTAATAATGTTTAAAATTAATTAAAAGTTAGGTGGGGAAAGCTATGAGAAATTTAGGCAAAACTAGTATGAAGATAAAAAGAGTCGGTTTTGGGGGAATTCCAATACAAAGAATTACACAAGAGGATACTAATTTAGTTATAAATGAGCTAGAAAAACAAGGAATAAACTTTATTGATAGCGCAAGGGGATACACAATAAGTGAAGAAGCTATTGGAATTGCTATAGAAGGAAAAAGAGATAAATTTTTCCTAGCTACTAAAAGTATGTCTAGGGATTATGATTCAATGAAGAGAGATGTGGAAATAAGTTTAAATAACTTTAAAACTGATTTTATAGATTTATATCAATTTCACAATGTTAAAGAAGAAGAGTATGACAATATTTTTAAAGATAAAATGGCTTATAGTGCCCTTTTAGAAGCAAAAGAACAAGGGAAGATAAAACATATTGGTATAACTAGCCATAACTTAAACACTATAGAAAGAGCTTTAGAAAGTGGCAAATTTGATACTATACAATTTCCTTACAATATAGTTGAAGGACAAGCAGATGAGGTATTTAAAAAAGCTCATGAAAAAGGAATTGGTATAATAGTAATGAAACCTTTAGCTGGTGGAGCTTTAGATAATGCTACATTGGCTATTAAGTATATATTGTCTAAGGATTATATAGATGTGGTTATACCAGGAATGGATAGTGTTGAACAAGTTAGACAAAATGTCGCTGTGCTTGAAAATCTTGTATTAGATGAGGATGATGAGAAAAAAATTGAAGAAATAAGAAATTCTCTAGGTAAAAAATTCTGTAGAAGATGTGAATATTGTATGCCTTGTGCTGTTGGAATAAATATACCTTTAAGCTTCTTATGCGAAGGATATTACACTAGATATGGATTAGAGGAGTGGGCTAAGGAAAAATATGAGGTTATGGATGTTAAACCTACTGAATGTATTGACTGTGGTCTTTGTGAAAGTCGATGTCCATATGAACTTCCTATAAGAGAAATGTTGAAGACTGTTGTTGAAAAGCTAGGATAGATTTTACTTATTGAAATCGGTGTAATAAATTTACGCCGATTTCTTTTTTTATGTAAGTATAATTATTATGATAAGATTGTGTTTATGAAAGTATTAAGTGTTATGTCTGTGCAATTATTAAGTGTTATGTCTATGCAAGTATTAATTATTATATAAATATTGTTTTTGCATCAATATAGATTTATATAGCATATACAGATTTTTATTTTTCAAAAATATTATAAGATATATCGTATTTAGATATTGGATAAAGTTCAATTTCAACTCTAGGATTGTCCTTATCTATAAAATCAAATAAAAGTACTGGCTTAAGCTGCTTATCATTTTTTATTATTCCACTTTTTTCAATACCATCACAAATGCTCTTTGGATAGTTATGTAAATCGCCCATTCTCTTGTTAGGGAAGAATAATTTTAACACTGTTATTAAATTTTCTTCAACAGTTTCTCCTTGATACTGTTGATTTATAAAACCTGCAATCATGTTCTCATATGCTAAATACTTAGAATATTTTCCCTTTGAAGGCATCCATGCTTGACCATTTATATTATGAAGTTTAAAATTAGATTTACTAATGGGTCTACCTGGTATTGTTATTTTAATCAATTTATTCACCATCCTTATACAGTATTTATTATAATCTGTGGATGATTTAAAAGCAAATTCTTATTTGTTGTACCTTTCTGAATAACAAAGTCTAATTGGATAAGATATGATTTTAATAGTGTAATATATATTAGATTGTTGTAGATATGAAAGATATATTATAGAAGAAATACAAGGTAGCAATAGAGGGAAGAGATATGAAAGTTAAATTATAATAATGTTGTAGAACAACAAAAATATAGATAGTGAAAAATAAGTAGTGTTATAAGAGTAAAATAGCTAAAGATATAATATGGATGAAAGCTAAGCTATACAAATATTGTAGAATAACAAAATATAGATAGTTAAGAATAAGTAAGTGTTATAAGAGTAAAATAGTTAAAAATTAAAAATAGATAGATGTTAAATTATACTAAGATAACAGCATATAAAAGTCAAATTATATAGTAAATAAATTATATAAACATGTAAATTTTAAAAATTAGACTATTTAGACTATATATATTTAGGCTGTATAAATGTTGTTATGTCTAAACAAAGAAACATATGTAGCATAATTGTGATTTTAGAATTTAAGTTGAAAAGGAATAATTTTATGGATAATAACAGATTAAAAGAATTTTGTAACCTCATAGGATTAAAGTATGTAGGAATAGCTGGAGTAGACAAGTATGAAAATCTGAGAGAGATACTTGAAAATAGACAGAAAAAAGACTATTTAACAGGTATGGAAGAACCCATAATTGAAAATAGAATTAATCCTAGAAATATAATGGAAGATGCTAATTCTATAATAGTGTGTGCTTTTCCATACCATATAAATAGACAAGAAAAGAATAAAAATTCAAATTTATCAAAATATTGTCATGGAAAGGACTATCATATTGTAGTAAAAGATTTTTTACAACAAATTTGTGATTATATTTCCAAAAATGTAGAAGGTTTTAAATATAAGATATTTGCTGATAATGGACCATTAGTTGACAGATATTTAGCTTATTTATCAGGTATTGGATATTTTGGAATAAATAATAATATTATAACTGATGAATATGGTTCTTATATATTTATTGGATATATAGTAAATAATTATAAGTTTGAAGAAGATAAACCACTAGAAAAAAGCTGTTTTAAATGTGGAAAGTGTGTAAAATATTGTCCGGGAAATGCTATATTGGGAAATTATGATATGAATCCTAAAAAATGCTTATCATATATAACTCAAAAAAAGGGAGATTTGTCAGAGGAAGAAAAGTATGTTTTAAAGAAAAGTAAAAAGATATTTGGGTGCGATATTTGTCAAGAAGTATGTCCTCATAATATTGAAATACCAACAACTCACATCTTGGAATTTAAGGAAGATATAATAGACTATTTGGATTATGATGAGATACAAAATATATCAAATAAAGAATTTAAGAGGAGATATGGAGATAGAGCCTTTAGCTGGAGGGGTAAAAATATAATAAAGAGAAATATGGAAATAATTTTAGATAAGTATGATGACTAATAATAAGAGTCTACTTCATATACTTTAATGTGTATTTACTTTAACACTTATGGTGTAAAAGTCATATTATATCATTAAAGTTAAATATGAGGAGGTGGGGGAATATTGAAATATAATAATACATCTGAAATAAGTCCACTAGATAGTATATTGGGTCAAGAAAGAGCAGTAGAAGCTATGGAGTTAGGTTTAAAGATAAATAATCCAGCCTACAACATATACCTAGCTGGGGAATCTGGAACAGGTAAAAGTACTTATGCCTTAAAGGTTTTAAATGAATATGCATCTAAAAAAAGTACACATAAAGATTGGTGCTATATATATAATTTTGAAAACCCTAGAGAACCTATGATAGTTGAATTAGAAAAAGGGTTTGGAAGAGAACTTAAGAAAGATATGGAAAAGTTAGTAGAAAGTCTTTTAGAAGATTTTAAAAATGCATTTGAAAGTGAAGATTTTGAAATAGAGAAAAATAAACTTTTGGATGAATATGAAATAGAAAAAGATATGTTACTAAAGCAGATTAAAAAATATGGAGAAGAAAAAGGATTTAAACTAAAACAAAGTAAAATGGGAATAGTTTTCATACCTTTGAAGGAAGATGAAGAAGAAAGTGATATATCAGATGAAGAGTTTTATAAGGCTAAAAGAGAACTCGAAAACATGGCAATACAAGTTGTATATAAAATTAGAAACTTGGAAGAAAAAGCTGAAAAGGCTGTGTTAGAGCTTGAAGAAGAGATAGCTAAGCTTGTAGTAGAACCTCATATTAAAACGTTGTGCGAAAAATATGAATGTTATGAAAAAATTCAACTTTACTTAGAAAATATAAAAAAAGATATCATAGAATACATGTATTTATTTTACTTAGATGAAGAAGAATTGAAAGATAAGTATGATAAAGAACACTTTATAAAGTATAAAATTAATTTATTTGTAGATAATGGAGGTTCGAAAAAGAAGGAATCAGCACCTGTCATAGTAGAGATAAATCCAAGCCCATCAAACCTATTTGGAAAGGCAGAATATGATTATGCAAACGGAAATATAAAGACTGATTTTACAAAATTATTATCAGGAGCATTTCATAGAGCTAATGGCGGATATTTGGTGCTTTATGCAGACCAGTTATTAAAGTATACTATGTCTTGGGAAATTCTTAAAAAGACATTGCAAACAAAAAAAGTAATTTTGGAAACACAGACAGCAATTAAACCAGAAAATATGCCATTAGATGTCAAAGTGATATTGATAGGAAGTCATTATATATATGATATTTTATATAGATATGAAGAAGATTTTGGAAAATATTTTAAAATATTTGTAGATTTTGATAGCGAAATGGATAAGAATAAAAATAATGAAGATGGAATAGCTAGATTTATAGCATATCAATGCAATAAAAATGGCTTAAAACATTTTACAAAAGATGCAGTTGACGAAGTTGTTAAGTTTAGCACTAAATTGTCTGGTGATTTAGAGAAGCTCTCAACTAAGTTTAATAAAATAATGGAAGTTATAATAGAAGGAAGTGCATATGCAGAATTTAGAAGTTCCAATTATACAGAGCGAGATGATATTAAAAAAGCAATAAGTGAAAAGAAAAAGCGTATTAATAGAGTAGAGACACATATGGATGAATCAATTGAAAATGGTTTTACTCTAATAGAAACAGAAGGAAAAAAAGTTGGAGTAATAAATGGGCTATCAGTTTTAAGTACAGGAGAATATTCTTTTGGTAGGGCTTCAAGGATTACAGCAACTACTAGTCCAGGAAGCAATGGTATAGTAAATATAGAAAGAGAAGTAAATATGAGTGGCTCAATACATAATAAAGGAGTGCTTATATTAGGGGGATATCTTTCTGAAAACTTTGCACAGGATTTATTGATGTCATTAAATGCATATATTTGTTTTGAGCAAAATTATGGAGGTATAGATGGGGATAGTGCATCTTCTGCGGAGTTATATGTATTGTTATCATCTCTTAGTGGTGTAGCAATTAAGCAAAATATTGCAGTTACAGGCTCTATAAATCAAAAGGGAGATATACAAGTAGTTGGTGGAATAAGTGAAAAAGTAGAAGGATTTTATTCTATATGTAAAACTAAAGGCTTAAACAATGAACAGGGTGTAATAATTCCTAAAAAAAATCAGAGAAATCTTGTTTTATCAGATGAAGTTAATGATGCTATAAAAGATGGAAAATTTAAAATATATACAGTTGAAAGAGTAGAAGAAGCTATAGAGATATTGACAGATGTCAAATTTGAAGAAATAAAAAAATTGGTCAAAGAAAAACTACTATCTTTTAGTAAGATACAAATTGAGGCAAAAGAATAAGTTTATAATAGAATTTAATGGGTATTTATATGTATAATAAAAAGCAGGAACTTTAATAAGTTTTTGCTTTTTTTGTGAAATATCTGTAGAGTAAGTTTTGTTTTGTATGTTGATGTTTATTTTTTGTTGATATGATTAAACTATATATAAATAATGTTTTATAAATTGGTATTTTAAGGGGGATAATTATGAAAAGTGTAAATAAGAAAGATATAAGTAAGAATGATGCAACTAAGAATGATGTAAATAAAATTGAAACTCAAAAAGAAGTAGATGAAATAATTGGTGAAAAAGATATAGAAAATTTTGTAGATATTAAGGATAATAAAAAAAGTGTCAAAGTTAGCAAAAAAGATGCTCAAAAAAGTGAAAAAGATAGTAAATTAAAAGATAATAAATCTAGTAAAAATATACAAAAAGTGAGTAATAAGAAAGCTAAAAGTAAATCTGTGGATAAGAAAGAATCTAAAAACGAAAAAGATGTAAATAAAATTTTAGATGAATTAGAAAAATTATATCCAGATGCTACATGTGAACTAAATTATGGGACAGCCTTTGAACTTTTAATAGCAACTATATTATCCGCTCAATGTACTGACGTAAGAGTAAATAAAGTTACAGCAGAATTGTTTAAGAAGTACAATACAGCAAGAGATTTTGCAGATTTAAGTATTGAAGAAATTAGTAAAGAGATAAAAAGTTGTGGTCTTTATAAAAGTAAGGCTCAAAAAATAAAAGCTACATCTGAACAGTTGTGTGAATTATATAATGGTGAGGTACCAGATACTTTAGAAAAGCTTGTAAAACTTCCTGGTGTTGGGAGAAAGACAGCAGGCGTTGTTCTTAGTAATGCCTTTAATCATCCAGCAATAGCAGTAGATACACATGTATTTAGAGTCAGTAATAGAATTGGAATAGTAGATGAGCCAAACCCTCAAAAAACAGAATTTGCACTTATGGAAGCCATACCAAAAGAAAGATGGTCACACTCACATCATGTATTAATTTTTCATGGAAGAAGAATGTGTAAAGCTAGAAATCCAGAGTGTGAAAACTGTCCAATAAAAGATGATTGTAATTATTATCAAGAACTTAAAGAAATGAAATAACTTTTCTAAAGTAAGTTGTACAAGAGTGATTTTCTGATATAATAATACTTATGAAAATGTTAGATAGAAAACTATTATATATAATAATATAAAAATTATTATTAACATTATTATATATGATAGTATAATATTATTGTTATTCTGTTTATAAAATAAAGTTTAGTAAACAAGAACGATATTTAGGAGGATAAAAATGTCATTAAATATAGTATTAGTAGAACCAGAAATACCTCAAAATACAGGAAATATAATAAGAACTTGTGCAGCAACAGGTTCAACTTTGCATTTAGTAAAACCATTAGGTTTTTCATTGGATGATAAGCACTTAAAAAGATGTGGTCTTGACTATTGGGATATAGCTGATATACAATATTACGATAGCTTTGAAGAATTACAAGAAAAATATCCAAACAGTAGATACTTTTTTTCTACAACAAAGGCTAAACAATCGCATTCAGATGTAAAATATGAAGAAAATTGTTTTATAGTATTTGGGAAAGAAACAAAGGGATTACCAGAGTCTTTGTTGAAAGCAAATATGGATACTTGTATTAGAGTACCTATGTTAGATGTTGAAAAAGCTAGGTCATTAAATTTATCAAATTCAGTAGCTATAGTAGTATATGAGGCTTTAAGACAAATAGGATACCCTAATATGAGGTAGTTTAAATAATCCTAAATTAGAAAGGAGCATACTTAATGAAAAATCTAAAGATAATCTGTGACAGTTTATCGGACGTGCCAAAAGATTTGTTAGATAAATATGATATAGATATTGTTTCATTAACAGTTATATTAGAAGAAAAAGAATACAAGGATAGGATTGATATATCTGGAGATGAATTTTATAAAAAACTTAGAGAAGAAAATGCATATCCAAAAACTTCTCAAGCTACTTATGCCCAATTTAAGGAAGTTTTTGAAAAATACACGAGTGAAGGTAGAGCAATACTTTATATAGCTGGTTCGGCTACAGCTACAGGAACATATCAAAGTGCTGTAATGGCGAAGAATGATGTAGAAGGTGAAATATATACATATGATTCTAACTTACTTTGTATGGGAACTGGTCTGCTTGTAATAAAAGCAGGAGAGCTTGCAAGTGAAGGAAAATCTATTAATGAAATATTACCTGTTTTAGATGAATTAAAAGAAAAAGCTTTTGTTATATTTTCAGTGGATACATTGGAGTACTTACAAAAGGGAGGAAGAATATCATCTACTAAGGCGGCAATAGGAAGTATATTAAATATAAAACCTATTCTTGAAATAAAAGGAGGGTTAGTCTCACAATTATCTCAAGTAAGAGGTAAGAAGAATGTAATTTCTAAGATGATGGACTTGATAAAATCGAATTGTGGGGATGATTTATCAGACCAAGTTATATATATAGGATATAGTGATGACATTAAGGAAAAAGAACAATTGTCTAAAGTTATAGAGGATGAATTGAGACCTAAGGAAATTAAATTTTTCCAAATTGGTGTGTGTATAGGTGCACATGCTGGTCCTGGTGTAACTGGAATTATATGTCTAAAAAATAAATAACAATTTTTTATATTGGGATTATTTATTTTTTTATTAATTTATGATAAGATATGTTAAACATTGATACACTAGATATGATTTGTTTTAGATAGAATTAAGTGTTGATATATTAAGTTGAGTTTTTAGGGAAGTGTGTAAATAGATAGAAATCTATTACACACTTTTTTATGGTAAGTTTATTGAAAAAATTAAATAAATACTTGCAAATGAGGTATAACAAATCAGTAAATAGTATGTAAAAATGTCACAAAAATATAAGGAGTGGATTTTGATGCGTTTAAAAAAATTGTTGGTATTAATGTTAACTGTAGCAATGACTGCTGGAATGTTAGTTGGATGTAGCAGTAATTCAAGTAATAATTCTAGTTCTAATCAAGATAATAAAAATAAGCTAAGTAACAAAGAAAATTCAAAAAAATCTGTATCTATGATATTAGATATTGAAGGGTCAAATAATGGAGTCATGAATAATTCAGCTTTGTTAGCGTTAGATACTGCACAAAAAAATCTTAACATAGATACAAATAAAGTGGAATCAGAGGATTCATCAACTTTTTCTAATAGCATAGATATTTTATGTAATGATAATACTGACTTGATTATAGCTGTTGGTTCTAGATTTGCAAAGCCTCTAGAAAAGATAGCCAAGAAATACCCAAAGCAACAGTTTGCCATTGTAGATTATGAGTATGACAAACAACCATCTAATATAACTTCAATTTCTTTTGAGGATAATAAGACTGGATATTTGGCTGGATTAGTTGCTGGAAAGATGACAGAGACAGATAAGGTTGGTTTTATAGGTGGAGTAGAGGGTTCTAGTAGAAATAAATTTGAATCTGGCTTTAAAGAAGGTGTTAAATTTTCTAATAGCAATATAAAAGATATTTCAGTTGAGTATGTAGATATTTTTAAAGATAGTAAATCTGCTGAATCTGTTGCTAAAAAAATGATGGATAGTGGAGTAGATATTATTTTTTCTAATACTGAAGATGATTCAAAGAGTGTAATAAATATGGTTAGAGCAAAGAATAAAAAAGTGATAGCAATTAATAAAGATCAGCATGAGTTGGCTCCAGAAAATGTTATAAGTTCTATTGTAAAGGACTTTGAAAAGCCTACTTATGACTTAATACAAAGCTTTGTAAAAGGAGATTATAAGGGTGGTAAAGTTATAGAAAATACAATGAAGTCTGGAAGTACTGGACTTGCTCAAAATAGTTCTCAAAATATTCCTCCTGATGTGTTAGAATATGTAAATAAGAACAATAAATAATTTATAGAGACTTCATGTTCTATGTCAGGGAGTGAGTTTTGTGAAAATAAAAAGGATATTGATGTTTTGTTTTGTCATACTCTTTACAGTTTTTATACTATTTATCTGTAATTTTGATTTTGGATTTAATAGAGTAAATAATAATTCTAATATAAATAATAATAAGTCTAAACAAAGTGAATCTAAGAATGTGTCAACTTTGTCTGATAAAGATAAGTCAAATAGTGAAAGTAGCAATGATGAGGATGAATTGGAAGATGATTCTTATGTAAGAAAAACTGTTGGAGTATTGTTAGATACTGAAAATTTAGGTAATGAATCGTATAATAATAATGTACTGTCAGCTTTAAAAAGAGCTGATGAGGATTTTGATATTAGAGAGAAGATTGAAAGACCAAAGACTTTTAATGACTTTGAAAATAGCATAGAAAAATTATATAAATATGAACCAGACTTGATAATAGCAGTTGGAGCTAGATTTGCAGAACCGATTAAACAAGCTGCTACAAAATATCCAAAACAGCAATTTGCAATAGTTGATTATAATTATAAGGTTCAACCAGCTAATGTAATTTCTGTATCATTTCAAGATAATTCCACTGGATATTTGGCAGGTCTTATTGCAGGAAAAATGACTGACACTGGTAAAGTAGGATTTATAGGAGGGGTTGAAGGCTCTAGTAGAGACAAATATGAATCTGGATTTAGAAAAGGTCTTAAAACTTCAAATAAAAATGCTGATTTATTGGTAAAGTATGCAAATGTATTTGAAAATCCTGAGTCAGCTAGAACTATTGCAAAAGAAATGAGAGATTCTGATAGAGATGTTGTATTTTCAGCCACAGAGGATGATGGGAAAAGAGCTATTCAGGTAGCTAGAGAAAATGGTGGTAAAGTTATAGCTATTAATAAAGACCAATATGATATGGCTCCAGATAATGTAATAAGTTCGATTGTAAAGGATGTAGAACAGCCTGTTTATGAATTGATACAGAATGTTGTAAAGGATGGTTTTAAGGGAAGTAAAGTCATGGAGTTTAAGATAAAAGATGGAGAAATTGGACTTACTCCAAATAGCAATAGAAACATACCACCAGATGTTTTGGAATATGTAAAAAAAGAGTACAATAAGGTGAAAAGTACATACTAATTATTGCTGAAGATATGTATAGTATTTGTGTGGAATGTTATAATTATCTATAGAGGAGTTGATACATATGGAAGACAAAATTTTGCAATTTCTAGACAAAATGCAAAACAGTATTAACGACAGATTTAATAAATTAGAAAACAGATTAGATAAGATGGATACAAGACTAGATAAAATGGATGCTAGATTTGATGAGGTAGACATAAGACTAGAGAAGATGGGTGATAGATTTGATGAAGTAGACATAAGACTAGATAAAATGGATGCTAGATTTGATGAGGTAGACATAAGACTGGATAAAATGGATGCTAGATTTGATGAGGTAGACATAAGACTGGATAAAATGGATGCTAGATTTGATGAGGTAGACATAAGACTAGAGAAGATGGGTACTAGATTTGATGAAGTAGACATAAGACTAGATAAAGTAGATGTTAGATTTAATGGAATAGACTCTAGATTAGATAAGATAGAAAATAATCTAGTAGAAATTAAAAAAGATTTAAAAGACACAAAGGTAGAATTAGAATATACAGAAAAACATGTTGTAGCTGTTAAAGGAGACACACAAGAGATAAAAAGAGACTTAAATAAAATTGAAATAGTAACAGCAAGCAATTGGAACGATATAGCTAAATTAAAATCAATTAGATGATAGAGTAGAGTTTTTATAAAAATTTATCAAAAAAAACATTAATTAATTTAGATTAATTACATAAAAGTCCAATAATAAGTGTGTAAGTAGAAAAAATCTACTGCACACTTTATTTATATTCAAATAAAAAATTTATCAAAAAAAATAAAAAGGAGTAAAAAATGGAATTTACAAGAGAGCCATTTATACTAGATGACGATTTGTGTCTAGCTTTGGTGGACAAAAGAATTAGTTATCTAATGGAAAATGAATTAAAATTAAGAAATATAGAAATAATAAAAACAATAGAATGTAAAGAATTATATGAAAGTATAAAATATCACCCAGATATATGTATTTGTAATTTAGGAAAAGGAGATATAATTGTTGCGCCGAATGTATATAATCAATACAAAGAGTTATTAAGTAAACATAAATTTAATATAATTAAGGGAGAAGCTAATTTATCAAATAAATATCCTTATGATATACCTTACAATATTGCTATAGTTGGTGATTATGCCATACACAATTTTAAGTACACTGACAGAGCGATATTAGATTATATTGAAAATAATAAACTTAAAAAGATAAATATAGAGCAGGGCTATTCTAAATGCTCAATCTGTATAGTAGATAGAACATCTATAATAACATCAGATAAAGGTATTTGGAAAAGCATGAAGAATACAGAAATAGAGTGTTTATTAATAGAAAAAGGTCATATAAATTTATTTGAGATGAATTATGGATTTATAGGTGGATGTACAGGGTTAATTTCTAAGGATAAACTAGCTTTTTGTGGAGATGTTAAAAAACATCCTGACTATGAACGTATAAAAAGTTTTATAGAAAGTAAAAACAAGGAGATAGTTACACTTAGTAGTGAAAATTTACTCGATATAGGTTCTATAGTTCCTCTCATGACGAGAAAGGAGCGATAACTTTGGTTGAGAAGGATAATATTTCTTCTATGAAATTTTTGAGGAATAATAATGTAAACGATAGATTAATATATACAAATGACATTGTAGAAGTCGTAATTGATTCTGCAAAGCAAGAAGTATTAAATAAGAAGATACTTAATGGTACTAAAACTGAACAAAGAGCTCTAAATATTGATGAAATATCTACAGAAATAACTAGTATGATAATAAGTATAATGAAAGAGAAACTTTTAAAAGAATACATTCTAAAATGCTATGGGCGTACATATCCTGAAGATAAAAATAATATATACATATATTCACTAAACATATTTGCTAAAAAAGAGATTTTTATGAGAGAAACAGTATTTACAAGGGTTAGAAACTATATAGAGGAAAATGATTTTATAAATGTCGAAGGTTTTATTAGATTTAGAATGAGAGAATTTATGAAATATATTTCTGCTATAGGTGATATTGCAGTTGAAGAGTATTTAATAAAAAGAGACCAAGATGAGTTTATAAGAGTTTTAAAATATTTTATAGATACTCAAGAAGAAAAGATAGATTTACTTAAAGTTCATATAATGGAAGATAATACATTTATTTTATACGATAAAAATGGAAATAAAATAGACAGTATAGATGATGAAGAAATTATAAATATGGTCATAAGAGAAAATTTAAATTATGAGGACTTTTTAATAAGTACCTTATTAACTTTATGCCCTAAGAAGATAGAAATATTAGATTTATTAAATAACAATTGCTCAAAGGAAATCATAGATACAGTAGAAGCAATTTTTGAAAATAAAGTTAGTATAATTATGGAAAATTAGAATTGAAAGATATAATTTAAGATTTGAAAAGATAGTTAAAAATAAAAATATACTCAAATTACAGATAAATCAGAGTTAAAAGATAGTAAAATACAACTAAAATAATAAAAATAAAAATTAGAAATCAAAAAATTCTTTTGAAATCGACACGAAAGACTTATAATTGTATATAAAGCTATAATATAACTAGAGTTATTAAAGATAAAATATAGCTAACAAATATACAATTGATAAGGAGAAGTTTTATAATGGATAATTTAATTAGGATACTAATATTAGCTGTTATTGGTGGATTTATAGGTTATGTCACAAATGTAGTTGCTATAAGACTGATATTTAGACCAATAGTACCTATTAAGATACCTATTTTAAATATAGAGATAGTAGGTCTTATACCAAAGAGAAGAGCAGAAATAGCAGCAAATGTAGGTGAAATAATTCAAAACGAATTTCTTTCAATGGACGAAATACTTGCAAATATCATTACTGACGAAGATAAGGAAGAAGTTGTAAGATACATAAAAGCAAGGGTGAAAATTATCATACATGAGAAAGTTTCATTTATACCAAGCAGTATAAAGAACATGATTCAGGACTATTTAGGAGATATAATTGAATCTGAAGTGAAACAGAGCATAGATGAATTGAGCAAAAATATAATAAATAAAGCAAATGAGCGTATAGATATACAAAAAATGGTCGAAGATAAGATTAATGAACTAGATTTATATGAACTAGAAGAAATAATCATAAGAATAGCTAAAAATGAATTAAAACATATAGAAATCTTAGGTCTTGTATTAGGTTTCTTAATAGGTATAGTTCAAGGATTAGTGACTATATTTATCTAGTTATATCTATCATGCATGTAGATATGCTTTAAAAATTTAAAATTAGTGAAAATATTATAATATTACTATAAATCAAAAGATTAAATTAATATAAAATATAAGAATATTAGTTTAAAATTGATTGAGATGAAAAATAATGGGTAATTAATATATTACATTAATGTTGATTGATGTATGACTATCTGTTATAATGAAAATATATCAAAAATTATAGTGTTGAAGAGGAAGAGTAGAGTGGAAACCATTCACAGAGAATCTGGGTCTATGGCTGAAAACCCATGTAATAGGTCTATTTGAAAACTACCTTGGAGCTGAGCTTATTAGCAATATTTGTTTTACACGATTTGTGAAAGTGCTCGGGTGACTACCTTATAGTCATCAAGAGGGTTGTATATATTTGTATACACCAACTTGGGTGGAACCGCGAATTAATATCGTCCCAAATATATTTGGGGCGATTTTTTATTACAAAAAATTTAAAAATTATCTCAATAAGGAGGAAAAAACAATGATTAAAGTTGCTTTAAAAGATGGTTCAATAAAAGAATTTGAAAATGCTCTTTCTGTTATGGATGTGGCTAAATCCATTAGTGAAGGATTAGCTAGAAATGTGGTAGCAGCATCTGTGAACGGAGAGGTTGTAGGTCTGGACCACATGATAGATAGTGATTGTGATTTAAACTTATTTAAATTTGAAGATAAAGAAGGAAAAGACGTTTTTAGACATACATCAGCACATATGTTAGCTCAAGCTATAAAGAGACTTTACCCAGAAGCAAAACTTGCTATAGGGCCAAGTATAGAGAATGGATTCTATTATGATATAGATTTAGAACATAGATTAGTTCCAGAAGACTTGGAAAAAATAGAAGCTGAAATGAAAAAAATAGCTAAAGAAGATTTAAAAATAGAAAGATTTGAACTTCCTAGAAATGAAGCTTTAGAACTTATGAAAGAACAAGGAGAAGATTATAAGGTAGAGCTTATATCTGATTTACCTGAAAGTGAAATAATATCTTTCTACAAACAAGGTGATTTTACTGATTTATGTAGAGGACCACATTTACCATCTACTAAAAAGGTTAAAGCTGTTAAATTACAAAGTGTAGCAGGTGCATACTGGCGTGGTGACGAAAAAAATAAAATGCTTCAAAGAATCTATGGAACTTCTTTTGAAAAAAATAAAGATTTAGAAGAGTACCTACACTTATTAGAAGAAGCTAAAAAAAGAGACCATAGAAAATTAGGTAAAGAATTAGGTTTATTTATGATACCTGATGAAGGTCCTGGATTCCCTATGTTCTTACCAAAAGGAATGGAACTTAAAAATGAATTATTAAAATTCTGGAGAGAAATACACAGAAAAGCTGGATATATTGAAATAGAATCTCCAATTATATTAAACAGAAAATTATGGGAGACTTCAGGTCACTGGTATCATTACAAAGAGAATATGTATACAGTTAAAATAGATGACGAGGATTATGCTATAAAACCTATGAACTGTCCTGGTGGATTAATTTACTACAATTCTCAATTACACTCATATAGAGATTTCCCAATGAGAGTTGCAGAGCTTGGTAGAGTTCATAGACATGAGTTATCTGGAGCATTACAAGGATTAATGAGAGTTAGAGCATTTACTCAAGATGATTCACATATATTCATGTTACCAGAACAAATCAAAGATGAAATAAAAGGTGTAGCTAATCTAATAGATGGTATTTACAAGACTTTTGGATTTGAATACAATCTAGAATTATCTACAAGACCAGAAAATTCTATGGGAAGCGAAGAAGAGTGGGAAGCAGCTGAAAATGGATTAAGAGAAGCTTTAGAAGAGTTAGGTCTACCATATACTATAAATGAAGGTGATGGGGCATTCTATGGTCCTAAGATAGACTTCCATTTAAGAGACTGTTTAGGAAGAACTTGGCAATGTGGTACTATCCAATTAGATATGCAACTTCCAAGACAATTTGATAATACTTATATTGGACAAGATGGTGAGAAACATAGACCAGTTATGATTCATAGAGTTGCTTTTGGTAGTATAGAGAGATTTATAGGTATATTAATTGAACATTATGCTGGCAAATTCCCAGTTTGGTTATCTCCAACTCAAGTTAAGATACTTCCTATATCTGATAAGTTTATGGATTATGCTAATGAAGTTAAAAAAGTATTATTTGATAAAGGTATAAGAGTTGAATTAGATGATAGAGCTGAAAAAATTGGATTTAAAATAAGAGAAGCTCAACTTGAAAAAGTTCCTTATATGTTAGTAGTAGGTGAAAAAGAAGTAGCTGAAAATAATGTTTCTGTAAGATCAAGAGATAAAGGTGAAATAGGCAGTATTAAATTAGATGAGTTTATAGCTAGTATTTCAAAAGAAATTGAGTCAAGAGAAAGTGTTATTCAAAACTAATATATAAAATAAAGTTAATTGATATATAAAATGTTAACTTGTGTATAGATAGATATTTTCTGTATAGATAAGTATCTTGTGAATAAATAATTATAATTAGAGGCACATTTAGTCATATTTTTTATGATAATGTGCCTCTAATTTTTGCTTATAAGATATAAAGATTTATCTTCGTGTAATTTATATAACTTTTTAATGTATATTATCTTTATGTAGTTTATACAAAGCTTTAATATCGCTATTTTTTGTTAGTTATTTTTTATAATATTTAAATCGGCACTTGTAGTATCCACATACATCTTTGCAGTCCCATTTTTATAAACATATGAATCGCCATCCTGAAGTAATTTAAAACTACTATTTAAATTACCAGAGACCTTACTAAAATCTAAGATAAATCCTGAATTCTCAGGAATATACAAATCAATATCACCAGAAGTAGTATCACATTTGAAAGAAGACAACATTGCACTTGAATTAATTTTTATATCTCCACTAGTTGTCTCAGATTTGATATTGGAAAATTTACCCTCTATATTAACTTTACCAGAAGTTGATTCGCATATAAGATTCTTATTGTCCATATTTTCTAAATCTATATCTCCACTTGTTGTATTTATCTTCAAATCGTCAGTTTTACCAGAAAGTTGAATTTTACCAGATATTGAATTACAGGTAACACTTTTACTATCAAGTTTTTTTATGTTGATATTGCTACTAGTTGTCTCTAAAGTCATTTTGTCAATCTTACCATACATTTCTATATTACCTGAAACTGATTCAATATACGCCATGTTACTTTTAAGATAAGTACTATATATATCTGCTGAAGTAGTAGATACATTTATATTGTTATATAATTTTTCAGGTAAATATAGTTCAAGTACTGTTGATTTTGGAAGTCCAATTCCAATGAAGAATTTTTTTGCAGAATTATCAATGATAGAAAGGGTATTACCATCAACCTTTATTTTTGCAATCTTTTTCCTTGAAAAATTAGAAGGAGCTTTTTGAATTAATTTGATTTTATTAGAATCACTCTTTAAAACTCTAACTTCACCTGAAATCCAGTCAACATCAATATTATTTATTTTATTTGAAAAACTCTCACTTTTAACAGTTATATACTTATCATAATTTTTATTAGAGGATAAAAAACTTTCATTTTTAACTGAACCTTTAATCAAATCTTTGACATCATATTTAGATGAAGTAATAGTATTTGTAAGGAAAATAATAAATATTATAGAAAATACTATAGCCACAATACTCCAAACAATAATTTTTATTTTTAAAAATTTTTTATTCATATTTATCATCCTCCTCCGCGTCTTTTAATTGTAGTACACCTTCGACTATATGAATTCCCGCAGCACCTATTATGAATATTATCCATGAAAAGCTCCAAGCATCAAAACATATATTAACAATTAAAAAAATGCCAACTATTATCATCCAATATGCACTCATAAATGATTTATAAGCAAGATTTGTACTTTTAGTTTTTACTCTCCATTCTTTGAATTCTTCTACAATAGTATCATCAGATGGACTATAGTTTTGCTTTGTCATTCCATTGTAGACTAATAGACCTGTTCCAACTGCTATTAATATAAACATTGGAAGACTAGCCAGAGTTGGTTGGATACCCAAGTTTACAATTAAAACAGCAGTTAAAAATGGACTTATTATAAAAAGAGCAATTGCTATTGATACTCTCAAAGCTCTTTTTTTTCTTTCTTCAATTAATTCAGAAGACATAAAATATGGTTCTTTAACACTTTCAATTAATTCAGATAAATCTCCAATCCCAAATATTACTGAATTATATGCTTCTTGCTTTGACTTACCATTTTGTATTTGGTCGCTGTATTTTTCTTTTAGATTTTCGAATAGTTCATCTTTAAGTTCTTTGACCTTTCTTGTTTCTTTAACTTCTGTAAAGCTTTGTTCAATATAATCATGTATTTTATCTAACATATTTTCACCTCCTAAATTAATGTGTCTATTAACAATTTTGTATTATCCCATTCTTCACGGCTTTTTTTATATTTTTCTCTACCTTCGCTTGTTATAGAATAATATTTTCTTCTAGCACCAGTAGCCTCATCACCCCAATAAGATGTTATTGCACCAGATTGTTCAAGTCTACGAAAGGCTGTGTATAAGGTTGCTTCTTTTAACTCATACAAGCCTTGTGTTTTTTCTAATATAGATTTATTAATCTCATAACCATAGCTATCTTTTTCAAGTAAATGCTTTAAGATAATTGTTTCTGTATGACCTCTTATCATATCAGATGCGATTTTCATAAACATCACCTCCGTTTAAGTATATAATACTTTTATATACCTCGCCTGTCAATGTATTTCGTGTGATAAAATTTATTTTATTATAATTCTTACAGTTTTATATCGTTTTAGGAGAGAATTACATACTAAATCATATGAAAAACGTACTTTTATAGTTATTTATAGAGAAATGATGTTGTTATTAAATTGGAAGAAGGAAGAATGCTTAAATATATTAGCATATGTAATGATATTATTAAAAAATAAAATAAAATTCAATTTATTTAGGATAATTCTATCAAGGTATTTACTACAGGTGTAGAGTCGTATATAATTAAGTTATATGGAAAATTTTAAAAATTAAATTATTAATACACTAGGAGAAAATATTATGATAAAGTCAAATTTGTTTTGGAATATTTTCATTGCTATGTCTTTTATCATAGAATGGTTTGTTTGTAAAAAAATACTAGATTACACAAGTATACAAAAAATTTCCAATAAAAGAATAAATCTTTACATGATAGGTATTATTATTTTTGCTAATATATTTTATTTCTTTGACGTAATTCCAAATATAAGAGTAATTATATCTGTGATGATTATGATTGCATTTTACAAAATTTCATATAGAGTAAGGCTTACAAAAGCCATACTAATATCTTTAATGTATTGGATGTTGTTAATGGGTATAGATGCTTTGAGCATGTCTTTAACAATTTGGATTAATTCAATAGATGATATGAGCCAAATGTTAACAGAAAATATATATAGAATTGAGTCAATTGTATCTGGAAAGACAATTTTGCTTTTAATTTTATTTTTATATAAGACATTAAAAATAAAATTGAATATAGAAATAAATAAAAAGACATTAACATATGTAATTATACCTATAATTGCCAATATAGCGTCTTTCTTTGCTATTTTTGAATACATATTTAATCCTAAAACTAGTGGTAGTTTAATACATAATTATCAATTACTTATAATCTCTATCATGTTACTTCTATCAAGTATTATCTTGATTTTAGTTGCTAAAAAATTACAAGAGTATAATGCATTAATAGCAGAAAATAATATGATTAAAAACGTTTTACATAATAAAAATGAATATTATGAGGATATAGAAAAGAAACATTTAAAAACTAGATTATTAAGTCATGATATGAAAAATCATATCTTATGTATAAAAACTATGGTTAAAAAAGGTATTGATGTTACTTCATATTTAGATGACTTACAGATGGAGATTCAAAGTAATGATATTTTATTTAATACTGGTAATTTTATCTTAGATGCTATATTGAGTGAGAAGAAAGAAGTTTGTGATAAAAATAATATAGAACTTAAAATAGGAATAAATTTTGGTCACTGTGAAGCTATTGAATTAATAGATGTATGTCATATATTTTCAAATATCTTAGATAATGCAATTGAAGCATGTAAAAAAATTGAGGAGGGGAGTAAAGTAATTTGTGTTAAAGGTGATGTTTTACAAAATTTTTATCTTATAAAAGTGGAAAACACTAAAGTAAATGAAATTATCACAAAGAACGGACAAATTGTAACAGATAAAAAAGATGCACTTCATGGGCTAGGAATAAAAAGTATAAAAAACTCTGTAAATAAATATGGAGGTAATGTTGTAATTGAATATGATGATAAAAAATTTGTAGTGAAGATTGCTATACCACTTAGGAATGTGAAAAAAGCAATTAATATATAATTTGATGTGTCATGAGTAAATAATATAATTTTATAAAGATAATAGACTTAATTATTACCTATAAGAATCTATTTAAATTAGTGTGTTATATAGTGAATCATACATATAGTGTGTTGTACAAATAGTGTGTTGTACATATAGTGAGTCGTGCATAGAATGAGTTTTAAAATATAAAGTCTGAGATTTAGAGGTAATGTGGCTGGAAGTAGATAACAGGGGTGGAATCAGTAGACAAAATAACATAAAAAAGAAGTTGCATCGAAAGGAGAAAAACTCTTTAGAGATGTAACTTCTATTGCAACTAAAGTTATGTTATATTGATAAAATCAACAAAACATTTGTATCAACGTAACTGCTTATTAGTGAAACTATTAAATCGATAAATACATAATCAGATACTCTATATAAATAAAGTTGTTCTAGTATTTAATTTGGTTTTATTATACTTACTTTATATGTATGATAGCCTATATTTCCATTTCTGGAATTAGGCTTCTCATAGCCTCTATAGTTGTTTGTATAAGTTTGTCAAGTTCCCAATCAAGCATTTCTGCACCACTTCTTATAACATCTCTAGAACAGCCAGCAGCAAAAGATTTATCTTTAAATTTCTTTTTAACAGACTTTAATTCTAAATCAGATACACTTTTTGAAGGACGCATTATTGCAGCAGCACCAATTAATCCAGTAAGTTCATCTACAGCAAATAAAACTTTTTCCATAAATTGCTCTGGTTTAACGTCTGAGCCAGTCAATCCATATCCATGACTTACAGTAGAATCAATTATTGATTTATCTAAATCAAGTTCAGTCATTAATTCTCTTTGCTTAACACAATGTTCTTCAGGATACATCTCAAAGTCTAAGTCATGTAAAAGTCCAACGATTTCCCAAAATTCTACTCTTTCAGGGTCGTATTCTTTTGCATAATATCTCATAACACCAGATACAATTTGAGCATGTCTTATATGAAATTCTTCCTTATTGTATTTTTTTAAGATTTCCCATGCTTGCTCTAAATTTGGCATGTAACTCATTACTATCACTCCTCTAGCTGAATATTTTGAATTTTTATAAAGCTTATTTTTCATTGATTATATCAATCAATTTCCAATACGTCAACACACTAATGCATAATTTTGCATTTAAATTCAGAAATTAGTGAAAATTAAAATTTTATCAGTATATATGACACATTCATATATTATGCTACAGTCGTATAGTTTTGTATATTTTGTAAAATTAAGACTAAAATCAAACATCATAATGTATCTATGAATATAAATATTCTGCTTATATTATTTGTAAAAAATACAATTAGAATATAATAAAATCTCTATTTGCTGTACTTAGCACTTTTGTCTTTTAATATTATTTTTGAAATAATTGCTATAAAGAATGTAACTATACCAACTCCTATAATAATAATGTAAACTCTATCTGATAATAAATCAAAAAGTTTACCATATATGACCTGACCAAGAGGCATTGCGGCTGCTGTTCCTGCAAAAAGTATAGCCATTACTTTTCCTAACAGTTCATTTGGAGTTTCTAATTGAGTTATTGTTATGGCAAATATTGAAATAATTGTTGTCATGAAAAATATTAACATAGAGGATATTACAAGAATTAAAAATGGTGCTGCCAACCCTGTTTGTAATATAGATGGATATACCGAAAATGCCATTGGAATAAACATCAGTGCACATATACAAAGGTATATATATAAATTACTAATTTTTATATGTTTAGAGAACATGCCAATACTTATAGCAGCTACTAGTGAACTAAATGATATTGCTCCCTGTGCAGTACCATATAAGGTATCATTAGCACCCATTGTTATTTTTATTATATATGGTATACCTACAATTATCATTGAAGTTAAAAAGAGGTTTAATGCCATTGCTATAAATAATATTTTTAATAGAGTAGGATTTTCTTTACATATATGGACAATACCATCTTTTATATCATTAAAGATAGACTTTATGATATTATCAGACTGTTCTTGTTTAACAAAAGGCATCTGAATAAACATTTCCATAATAGCTGATAAAAAGAAGCTTATACAACTGATAATTACAATAGCATTAACTCCAAGAATTCCATATAAAACACCACCTAGTACAGGTCCAGCGATATTTGTAAGAGATGCAACTCCAGCTACGACACCATTTGCATTCATTAAATTTTTACTATCAACTAGGATAGGTGTACTCGACTGAACAGTGGGTTGATACATCGTACTTATTATTGAAAGTATAGTCATGATAATTCCTACAATCAGTATTGAACCTTTATTGTTAAATAAAAATAATGCTAAGACTAGAACAGTTAAACTACTTGAAAAATCAAAAATAACCATTAAATTTCTTTTATTAAATTTATCTGCAATAGCTCCACCAATAGGGGAACATATTATAATTGGAATTGAAGATACTGCAAGTATCGTAGCAAATATTCCAGCTTTTCCTGTCATATCAAGTATGTACAAGGATAAAGCGAATTTAAGTATTGAGGCACCAAACAGCGAAATTATTTGACCTAATACCATTAAGTTGAAGTTTTTGTTGAAAGTATTTAGTGATTTTGTCATATATACACCTACCTATCTAAGATTATTAAAACATTTATAATAATTGTTATAACAGCAATTACTACTAGAAGTTTTCTTTTTATTTTAATTCCTAACACTATTAAAAATATAGCAAACATTATAGATAGAGTAGAGTAGAAAGGCATAAGTTCACTACTAGGGTCTACAAGTTTTGTATGTATGTTTAATTTTTCATTTATTTTATATATAATATCGTTTAGTTTTTGTATTAGTTCAATCATATGGACTCTCCCAAAAGAATTTTAAAGGAATTTTAGCAGAAAAACAAAATTTATTATTTTTGCTGTGTAATTCACTTAATTTGTCTATTTAATTTATTTTATAGTTACCTATTCTACATAATCATTTATTTTACTTATATAATCTAGTAAAATTAGCACATCATATTATTCAAATATATCATCTACAAGATTCTCTATCATGAAATCGAATACTTCAAAGTAGTTATATCCAATATCTTCTTTTAACAGTAGACTTGATAATAGAGCATTACAAACACCAAAGGCTTTTTCTTTATCTATTTTTAGTTTAAAATCATACTTTTCAATTAAATCATAGAAGCTTTGTATATTGTTATGTTCAAGCTTTGAAACCATGTCTTTAGGTAATTTGTTTAAAAAAGCAATAGAATCATGATCTCTGGGAGCATATAAAAATGGATTTTTATCATATAAGCGATATAACATCTTTAAAGATGCTACAAATCCTTCTTTTGTAGGCATACTATTCAAGATTTCGTATAGTGATGATATAAGTCTGTTTTGAATTCCATTTAATACTTCAAAAAATAACTTTTCTTTTGAATCAAAAAATGTGTAGAAAGAGCCTTTTGCAATTCCTGCCTTTGAACAAAGCTCATCAATATTAGTTTTTTTATATCCATATTTAGACCAGTGGTTTTCACATTCTAAAATTAATCTTTCTCTTATATTGTTTTTTTCAACTTCTGTAAAGCTTTTAGCCATATTTATCAATCCTTTCCATAAGTATGTATATGTATGACTTAAAATATTTTTTTAGTCATACATATATAGTATTGTCCATTTATGAATTTGTCAAGCATGATTTTGTTAACAAACAACGGTTTTTTGCTACAATCTGCAAGTAGTATTATAGTAGAGGCAATTATATGAAAAGAGCCAATAGCCATAAGGAATGCCCTTATAGGTTATTGGTTCTATGTATGTGCATTTGATAACTGGCATATTTAATTGTTTTACAGGGGCATACTTTAGCACATAATCCGCAAGAAATACAATCATCCCAAATTGTGAAATATTTATCATTGCATGAACAGTTCTTTATATAACGGTCCATTATTTTATGAAAAAGTGTGTTTACTAAAAAATTGGATTTTGGATAGCTTTTTATTTCTTTTCGTGATGTTTCTTTTTTAAAACAGAATAGTGTTCTGTTTAAATTATATCACATAGGTAGATTAGGGTCAATAATTAACAAAATAATGTTCTTTTAATTGTATAATATGTTCTATTATTGCTGACATTATGATATGTGTAATTATATCTTGTAAGAAACTTAAGTATGAAATGATGAGGAATTATTTAAAATAAAAATACATTAAAATAAGTACTTAAACTACAGAGACATATTAAAAAATAGGTATTTAAATTAAAAAGCTACTTCTAATTAAAACGGTATTTAAAATACAAAAAATAAGGATTACAAATTTTTTTTAAAAGGTAAACGTTTATGAGAAAAAGAAATGTTTACATAACAAATAAATGGCTATAATTTAAATACATAATGTTATATCAGAGAGAGGAATAAAAATATGTTTAATGAACTTAAAACCGAAGAAAATGTATATAAAAATTTAATAAATGGGAAATGGGTAGAATCCAATTCAAAAAAACCAATAGAAATTTACTCACCAATAGATAACTCACTTGTTGGAAAAGTACAATCTATGACAAAGCATGAAGTAGATGAAGCTATTAAAAATACAAAAGAAAGTATAAAGGTATGGGCTGATATGCCTGTATACAAGAGGGCTAATATATTTCATAAAGCAGCTGACTTATTGCTAGAAAATATGGATGAAATAGCTAATATATTGGTACTTGAAATAGCTAAAGATATAAAATCTGCAAGAGCAGAAGTTGAAAGAACAGCAGATTTTTTGAGATACACAGCAGATGTAGGAAAGAATATGGAAGGTGAGGCTATTAGTGGTGACAATTTCCCTGGTGGAACACGTAATAAGATGTCTTATGTTTCAAGAGTTCCGTTGGGTACTGTTTTAGCTATATCTCCATTTAATTATCCTGTAAATTTATCAATGTCAAAAATTGCACCAGCACTTATTGGTGGAAATGCAGTTGTCCTAAAACCTGCTACACAAGGAGCTATTAGTGCACTTCATTTAGTAGAAATTATGAGAAAGGCTGGTATACCAGATGGTGTACTCAACACAATTACAGGTAGAGGTAGTGAAATAGGAGATTATGTTGTAACTCATAAGGGAATCAACTTTATAAATTTCACTGGTAGTACTGAAGTTGGTCAACATATATCAAAAATATCTAAAATGGTTCCGTTATTATTGGAACTTGGTGGAAAAGATGCTGCTATTGTATTAGAAGATGCCGACTTGGATTTTGCAGCTAAAAACATAGTAGCTGGAGCTTACTCATATTCAGGTCAAAGATGTACGGCAGTAAAGAGAATTTTGGTTCAAGATAGTGTGGCTGATAAGCTAGTTGAAAAAATAAAACCGTTAGTAGAGAAGTTAACAGTTGGGAATCCAATGGATGAAGTAGTTATTACACCTCTTATAGATAACAAATCAACTGATTTTGTTCAAGGATTAGTGGATGATGCATTGCATAAAGGGGCTAAATTAATAACAGGTAATGTTAGAAAAAATAATTTATTTTATCCAACATTATTGGATAATGTAAGTGTTGATATGAAAATTGCTTGGGAGGAACCTTTTGGACCAGTACTTCCAATTATAAGAATTAAAGATATAAATGAAGCAATTGAAATTGCTAATCAATCAGAGTATGGGCTTCAATCATCAGTATTTACAAGTGATATTGATAAGGCTTTTTATATAGCTGATAAGCTTGAGGTTGGTACTGTTCAAATAAATAATAAGACTGAGAGGGGACCAGACCACTTCCCATTTTTAGGGGTAAAGGCATCTGGAATGGGAACTCAAGGCGTTAAGTATTCAATTGAGGCTATGACTAGACCTAAGGCAGTAGTAGTAAATGTTAAGGGTCTGTAGATTATACTAGTAATATTGGATAGAGTGGAGAAATTAATTTTTTCCACTTTATATTTTGATTTTTAAAGCTTTATATAGCTCTAGAAAATAATGAAGTTTTAATCAGGATATAGATTTTGTATAAATTATATAGATATAAAAAAGGTTCACTCTAATTAGGGTGAACCTTTTTTCTCCTCTTTTTAGAGAAAGAACTAAAACTAATCCAGATATTGCAGTAGGGCAATATTTAATATAAATATCATAATAATCTTCAATATGGATTTGTATGAAAAGAATAAGTATTATATGAATTATTAATGTCAAAATAATTATATTTGTTAGTATATTTCCATTTCTAACTTTTTTATTTAGCTTGAATTCATCAACTTTATTTTTCATAGATATCTGTGATAAATTTTGTCTATGAGATGTTAGAGTGTGGTTACACTTGGGGCATATAGTTGTAGTATCGTCAAACTCTAAATCACAGTTTTTGCAATACATAAGCTATGACTTCTTACCCATGTCCATATCTGAAGATTTTGCACACATATCATATGAATTTGCTGTTGTTGCTACGAAAAAAGTAGTTGCTAGTGTTAAACTTAATACCTTTGATTTAGTTTTTTTCATTTGTTTTCCACCTCAAAACATATTTAATTAAAGTTAGAAAATTCTTGAAATTCTAACTAGAATTCAATGCTTTTATCTGTGATATTATGATTCGAATAAGAGTTATATAAAAAGATTAGATGATTAATTTAAGAGTGGTAATTTAATGGATTTTATTCTATATAAGTAGTATATCAGAAAAAATAAAACTATATCGTTGAAAAATAAAAAAATACATATAAATAATTTAATATCTAAGTATGGTGCAGAGTATAAAATTAAATGTAGGTCTAAATTAGATGATTCTATCTCTTTATTTTATATAGTTCGATCCCTAAAAGAATTATTTTAACATTGTTGAAATAGAAACAAAAGTTTAATATAATATTGTTAATGCACTAACGGGTGGGAGGATATATACCATGAATAAAGAAGAACAGGTCATGATGGGTTTTAGAGATTTACTAAATAAGACTGTTTGGCTTAATAAATTTAAGATGGAAGAGAGTCTCAAGGGTTATAAGTCTTCTGAAGTACATTGCATTGAATACATTGGAAGAAATGTAGACTGCAATGTGACAAAACTGGCAGAATACTTTTATATGACTAGAGGTGCCATAAGTAAAGTAACTAAAAAGCTAATAAAAAAAGGTGTTATTGAAAGTTACCAGAAGCCTGATAATAAAAAAGAAATCTATTTTAGACTTACTGAGCAAGGTAAAACAGTTTATAATATCCATGAGGAACTTCATAAAGAGTTTCAAGAACGTGATAAAGTTGTATTTGAGCAGGTAACTGATGAACAATTTGACAGTATGATTAGCTTTGTCGAAAATTATAACCGACATTTGGATGAAGAAATAAAAAAACAGGGGATAATATTAAAGTAGAATAAATCAGAATAATGAAAATGAAATCATATACAGCCTAACTCTATTGAGAATAGGCTGTATTTTTATTGTTATCTATTTTGTTGACAAGGAAACAAAAAAATGATACTATAAATATGTTTCCGAGGAATCAAAAAACGAATATAGGAATATACCTCTAAATGAGGCGAAATGATAAAAAATGAACATGCTACTAGGGAAATAAAATAATGAAAAAAGTAAAGAGGTAAAGAGGTAAAAAAGTAAAAAAGAAATAAATAAATATGTTTCTAAAGGAAACAAAATTATAATTTTTGAGAGGAGAATTTAAATGTTTATATTTAAATCAAACAATGAACAGAATACAGAACAAATTGTAGATAAAAAGGCTTTGATATTTGGTCTTATATCTGCGTTTCTTTGCGGAATCGGATTCACTATCATAGCACCTGTCGTTCCATTCTTAGTGCAACCTTATACAAATAGTCCAGAAGAACAAGCTATAGTTGTTACAATGCTAACTTCTGTTTATGCAATCTGTGTGTTTTTTGCAGCTCCTGGGCTTGGAGCTTTGAGTGACCGATATGGACGTCGTCCATTACTCTTATTATGCCTTTTGGGTTCTGCAATAGGGTACTTAGTTTTTGGAATAGGAGGAGCTCTATGGGTATTATTTGTTGGACGTATAATAGAAGGTGTAACAGGTGGGAGCATAAGCACTATCTTCGCATATTTTGCAGATATTACTCCTAGAGAACATAGAAGTAAATACTTTGGATGGGTGAGTGCATTTTCAGGTGTAGGCTGTGTTATTGGTCCAACTGTAGGTGGATTACTTGCTAAGTTTGGTTATTCTGTACCCATGTATTTTGGAGCAATAATAACTTTACTTAATGTTATTTATGGATTCCTGTATATGCCTGAGAGCCTTGATAAGAAGAATAGATTAAAGTCGATTACACTTGCAAGGCTAAATCCATTTATACAGCTTGCAAATGTACTTTCTGTAAAAAACTTAAAAAGACTACTTTTATCAGCATTCTTACTTTGGATACCAAATGGGTCTTTACAGTCAGTTTTTTCACAATTTACAATAGACACTTTCAATTGGAAACCCGCACTAATTGGACTTGTATTTTCAATTATGGGTATACAAGACATCATTTCACAAGGTTTTATAATGCCAAAGCTTTTGAAAAAACTTAGTGATGTACAGATAGCAATTCTTGGAATGGTTTCAGAGATTATAGGGTACAGTTTTATTGCAGCATCAGCCTTGTTTTCGTTCTATCCTATTTTTATTGTTGGAATGTTTATATTTGGTTTTGGCGATTCTATCTTTGGACCTTCATTCAATGGGATGCTATCCAAGTCTGTCGATTCTAGTGAGCAAGGGAGGATTCAAGGTGGTAGTCAATCCATTCAATCTTTAGCAAGAATAATTGGACCTATCATTGGAGGTCAAATCTATGTATTTCTTGGTCATGCGACACCTGCTTTTATGGGCATGATACTTATAGGAGTGGCAACATTAGTTTTGTATAAAGGGACACATGTAAATGTGTAAACTTTGTAAAATATAATAAGTAAAAATTCACTTTATGGAGCAGTTGATTTTAATAGATTGACTGTTTTTTTGTATTATATTATTTTTAATTAGATAAATTTGACTTTAAAAGTTTTTTATGATGACTATGTGTCCAGTTATGCACTTTTATCGACTAGTTACACAGTTTGTGTTGAATGTTTAGAAAATTCGTACTATTATATAAATAAATTTAATCATATAAGGAGGTTTGTTATATGAATATTTATTGTGGAGGATGGTCAAAATTTAGACCAGTAAAGAAATAAGAAGTAGAAAAATAATAAGTAGAAATATTCAATTAAGCTGTAGGAATGTTAAAAGATGTTGATTATGAAACACTTATCGTTGCTACTTAAGTTGTAGCAGGTACAAATTTAAAATTTATTTGTAATGCTACTGCAATTACAAAGGCTCCTAAGGATTATTTAGCAGAAATTATGATTTTCAAAGCTCTTCTTTGTGAAGAAAAAAGTAGAACATGTAATTAGATATATAAAATAAAAAATATAATTAGATATATAAAATAAAATAACTGTGTTAGTAAAGGCTTTATTTTACAAGCACAGTTATTTTAATATTAAAAAATTTTATAAAAAAGGGAGAAAATACATGGGAGAAAAAAATAAGCTTTTAGAAGAAATCAAAATCCTACTAGATGAAGGAAAAGTAGCAATAGATAAAGCTATAAATAAGAATCTAATTTTGATTCTTGGAGGCACAGGTTGTGGGAAAAGTACAGCAATTAATTATCTTGCAGGATGTGAAATGAAGGAAGTAGAAGATGAAGATACTGGTATCTCCTATATTGAATGTGTAGACCCTGTTGCAGAAATTGGTTCAGGAGCTGTTTCACAAACTTTGTATCCAAATATTGTAGATATGAGAAGAGAAGTAGAAGGAATGGATGCAAAATTATGTGATACTGCAGGATTTAGTGATAACAGAGGAGTAGCACATGACATTAGTGCAGCAGTTTCGTTAGGAGAGGTGTTTAGAAATTCTGCATCTATATGTGGAGTAGTTGTACTAATACCAGAAGCAGATATATTAGAGGCTAGACTTACAAAAGTACTTGATTTATTTCAACAATTAAATATGTGTCTTCATAAAGAGAATTTTAGAGGAAGTATTACTTTCTTTATTTCTAAAAGCTTTTTAGGAAGAACAGAAAAACAAATATATAATGTGATTAGAAAAAAATACGAACAATTGTGTGAAAGTCCAGAAAATAATATAAAAGATAAAGCTTGGTTATTTGAAGAATTGCTAAAAGGAGAAGGAAAAAATATTCATCTTTGTAAACCACTTGAAGCAGAGCAAAGAGAAGGATTATTAAAAGAAGTAATAAAATTAGAAGAAGTAAAAGATAAAACATCAGCATTCCAATATCCAATCAGTGCAGATGCAAGATTAGTTTTAGATACATTAATAAAAGATATTCAAAGTAGTATAGTATCTAGACTAGAAGTTTATGTCAAAGAATATACAGAAGACTTTATTAAGAAGGTTGAAAGAGTAACAATGATTCAAGAAATGTCAAAATATGAAAGAGTAGTAGACATATTTAAAAACTGGTTAGAAAGTTCAGTTAATGCAGAGAGTATTACTTTAGATAAATTTATCAATTTATTGTCAGGAGAAAGTGGATTATTCTTGGAAGACACATGTATAAAATTACAAAATGAGATAAGAAGAAACTTAGATATAATTAAAGATTTAAATAAATATACAGACCATGGAAATGCTGAAATTTCACTATCTTCTGTATATATGGAATCTATTATAGAAAAAACAAGTAAAAGTATAATGGAACAAAAATTTATTATTATAAGAAAGAAAATAGAAGAGATTTTAGTTTCTTATGAGGTACAAAAACAGGTATGGAGATTATCAAATAGAGATAAATTGATGGAAGTTGCAAATAAAACAGACTACATATATAGTAAACGTGATTTTGAGCCTATTTTAAAGAATCTTACAGATAGAAATAGTGAAGAATTAGAAGCAAATATAACAAGATTAAATGCATATGGAGAAAAAGGAAATGAAATAATTAGAAATCTTGTAAGTAAATATATTTTAAATCCATTTATAATAAAATCATTTATACTTAAAGAAAAGACGGTAATAGAAGTTAAAGCATTAATTAAAAACTTGGTAATTAGCAGTGTTTTAGAAGCTTTTAGAAATAGAAACGTGGGAGATGATGTCTCTACAATTATGTTTTCAGCTAAAGACACTATCTATATGGATACTAATCTTGGAATGGATTTTGCATCAGAAAAAAATATCATTATTTCTTGTGAGAATCTTGATGTAAGTAGTAATTCTAAGATTAATGTAAGTGGAAAGAGTGGAAATCTTATAGATAATTCTATATATGGAATCAATGGTGAAGATGGTAGAGATGCAGGAAATATTTATTTGTACATTAAAGAAGAAATTAGAAACTATCGCCTTACACTAATAGCAAATGGAGGAAATGGTTCAAGAGGAACAGATGGTAAAGATGGTGTGGCTGGAAGCACAGGTAGAAATGGAAGTGATGCAGGATATACAAGTTATTTCTATGGACAAATGTTTAAAGGTTATTTTGCAGAAGGAACAAGTGGTGCAAAAGGAGGAAAAGGAGAAAAAGGAGGAAATGCTGGAAGAGGTGGAAATGGAGGAAGTAAAGGAAATATTTACTTCTTGGCAGATTCAGATAAAAAGAGAGAGAAGTTAATCAGTTGTTGTGATATAACAGTAAGAGATGGAGAAAGAGGTCCAGATGGAAGACCAGGATTTGGTGGAAGTGGAGGAAAAGGTGGTCATCATGGTTATAATACACTTTCATTCTCTCCAAGTGCTATAGATTCTACTGTATACTATACAGGATATTTTAAAAGTTGGGATTATAAACTAACTAGTATTACTAGTTATCGTATAACTCTTGAAGGTGGAAGTTGGGAAAAAGGAAAAGAAGGTCCATCAAGAGAGTATGCTGATTATGGAGATAGAGGAGAATCTGGAGGATATAATAATCCAAATTATAAAAAATCAACAGCAGTTTTAAAAGTTGAAGAAAGCTTTGTTAAAGAGAAATATCAAAACTATTGTGCTGAAGTATAGAAAGGGATGGATATATGTCAAATGAATTGTATAATGGAATCATAAATCTTTTGGAAAATGGAAGGAATGAACTGGAAAGATACAATTTAAAAGAAAAATCGATTTTGTTATTCCTGGGTGCTTCAGGGGTTGGAAAAAGCACTTGTATCAACTATTTAAAAGGTTGTGATATGGAAGAAAAAACAGATGCGGAAACTGGACAAGTGTACATCACAGCTAAAGATTCAGCAGTTGATATTGGTAATGGTGTATATTCTAAGACTTTATGCCCAGAAGTTGTAGATATTGAAAATAAAGCATTTTCTTTATGCGATTGTCCTGGATTTTTTGATAATCGTGGAGCAGAGTATATGATTGCAGGAGCAATGCTTGTAAGAGAAACTATATCTGCATCTTTAAAAGTAAAAGGTATAGTAGTCATTTTAGACTACCAGTCTTTACTGGACTCTAGACATACACTGTTAATTGATACAGCTAAAAACTTAAAAGATATGTTTAATGAATATACACAGTATAAGGAAAATTTTTTCTTTCTTATCAATAAAATACCTAAGCCACTTAGTGGTAGCGTGACAAAAGAGAAAGTTAGAAATATACTGAAAAAAGTAAAAGAAGACCTAGATAGCCAAGAAAAATATTATGAAGGTTATAAGGAACTGGTATATCTGTTAAATGTGGTACTAGCAGATAATGTTTCTATAGAATTGTGTAATCCACTAGACACAAAGCCAGAAAATCTATTGAGAGAATTAGAAAAACTTCCAACTACTTTCAAGAAAACTGATATGGGATTAATGCTTACTGCTTCTTGTAAAATGGAGATACAAAAAGCTGTTGACACAACATATAAAGAACTAGAAAAACTTCTAGCTCCCTATATAGAAAGTGTAAAAAAGGCATTAGAAGATTCTATTTCCATTTTATCTTCTATAGAAAATCTAAAAGAAAAAAAATCTCAGTTGGAACAAATGTATCAGAGTTTATGTAAAACAAATAGTATTGAAGAACTTATGGAGTTTGTACAAGGGCTTTTCTATGGTGATGGAGTGCAAAAAGTAAATATATTAGAAAAAATACACCTTGTTCTAGAGCTAAATAGTTACTGCAAAGAAACTAATATTGTCGGTCTAAGTGAATTATTAAAGTCATTATTAAATACAACACTGGAAGATACATTAAAATGTATTAAATACTGGATAGCAGAGAAGGAATTGGAACAAGAAGAAGCTGAGAAGCTTCTAGATGCAGAATACAGAAGAGAAAAAATCCAAAATTGTACATATATAAAATCATATGAAAAAGATAAAGTGCTTTCTATATATATTCCTGTACCTAAAGTGAATTTATCAGATTTAACTAAAATAATATCTGGCTATAAACTTAATGAATTATCATCTATATATATGTATGGAGAGTGTGAGCTAAAAATAGATTGTGATATGAAGAAGGATGTTTTCTCAGGTAAAAATATAGTTCTATTAGTTGAAAGATTATGTATACCAAAAGGTTCTTATTCAATTAATGTTTCTGGAAATGACGCAAAAAAATTGGATGGAGAAAGTTCTATTTATAACGGAATGAATGGAAGAGTCGGAAATAATGCAGGAACCTCAGGCGATATTTTAATATCTTTTAAACATATACAAAAAGAAGGCGAACTTAAGCTTTATGCTGACGGTGGACAAGGTGGAAATGGTCAACATGGAAAAGTAGGAGAAACAGGAGCATCTGGAGTAGCTGGAGCAAATGCAAAACTAGGCTCTAAACCAGAGAAAAAAGAGTTTGCTGAGGAAAAAGGTGCAAAATACTATATAATAGAAGCAGAAAAAGGAAAACAAGGAAATACTGGAGGAACAGGTGGAGATGGTGGAAATGCTGGTCTTGGAAGTAAGGCTGGACAGATTTATCTCCTTGGAGAAGCAACAGTTCTAAAAAGTTATATAAGCCAAATAGACGGAAGACATGGCTTAGCTGGAAAAGGCGGTTCTGGAGGAAAAGGTGGAGCTGGGGGTCTTGGAGGAATCCGCGGAATTTTTGAAGAAGCAAGAATGTATACAGGAATTTCTGGTAAAACGGGTTATAGTGACATAAACTATTACTATTTTGATAGATATGTGATAGGGAGTGGTTCAGATAGTGAGGAAACAGCAGATGATGGAAAGGCATTAGATGATCTTTATACAAAACACAAGGACTGGACAATTAAAAAGCTTGCAGACTCAGGTCTAGATGGAGCACAGGGAAAAGAAGGAAATCCTGGAAAGTCATTAGTAGAAAACGAATTGTTAAAGCAAGAGTATTCTCTATCAATGGATACATTTTTCTATCAATTCTTTGAAAGATTTGGTTTTTCTGGAAGTAAAGGATATAGAAATCTTAAACTTTTATGTGCAGTAGGAATTTTAGAAGCTGATATTTTAGAAATTTCGCATATTTATGAGATTTTTAATGCAGTTGAGAAAGTGGAAATGCAGTTAAATAGAGAAATTCTTCAGAAGTATTATAAATTTGATAAGAAAAATAAAGAAGTAATTTCTTTAGATGATATGCATATTAAGAAAGCGTTTTACCAAGAAGCAAAAGAGATTTATGACTACCTTATAAATAAATTGATGCAGTCTAATAGAATAGAAGCTTTTGTAAAAGAAAATCAGAGTTTTAGTGAATGGAGTATGATTTTATTTGCATTAGAACAGAAGGCAGCATTTTACATGCAGATGATAGAGGAAGATGAAATTGGAGGAAATCGTGTTACAGATATTCGAACTCTGACAGATTATCTAGAGAAGACTTTAAAAGAATTGGAACAAGGAAAGAAAGATGAATTAAAAGAATCATATTTCAATACCTATAAGGAAAGTGTTCTAACTCAAATTAACTCAGGAAATCAACAGATAGAAGTTTTGAAAAAAGAGCTTGAAAATAAAATGCTTTCTGTTGGAGCAAAAATGAATCTTTTGATTCAAGAAATTCTAAAGATAAAAGAAGATGAAAAAGAAGATATAAAGAAACTAGAAGAAAAGAAGGAAAAACTTCAAGAACAGATGAAAATACAACTAATTCTTTCTGGAATACAGAGTGCGTTGAGTTTACTATCATCATTAAGTGGTATTGGTCAAGCGTGCTTAGGAGCTTTTGATAGTGCAAAATCTTTAAAAGAAAATCTTTCAGCTAAGGAAGAAGAGTATCAATGGACTAACAGAATGGTTAATTTTTCAGATTTCAAAATAGATTCTGAAGGTATGAGTTTTGTCCTTGGAACTCAGTTAAATGAAGATAGAAAGAATGCTTTAGGAGCAATGACAAATAAATTAGTCGGTGTTGATGATGGAAAGAGAGATAATTTTAATAAAATTAAAGAGATTATGACTAAGTCCTTAGATAATAATGACTACCAAGGGAAAGAAAATGACATTGCAGTAGCAAAAAATGGCTTGGATGAAGGCGAATATGAAAAGATATACAAAAGCATTCAGAAAAAAGAAATGGGTATGTTGGAAGCAAATTATAGTAATAAACAACAAAAAGATAAATTGGTTGCACTAGAGAAGTGTAAAGCATCTATTGAAAGACAGCAAAAAACAGCAACTATTAAAAATGTATTAAGCATTGGTAGTGCAAGTTGTTCTTTTATTAATACAGCAATTAGTAGTGTTAATAATTGTCTAAATGTAAAAGCTAGCTTTGAAGATAAAATAAAAGTAGTTAAAGATGCGATTAAGTCAAAAGAGGATAATATTAAAAAACTAGATAATTTAAATATTCAGATGGAAGAGTTCAAAAATAAAACATTGAAAGAATCTATTATACCATTTGTAGACGGATTTGATACTACAGTTAAAAATCAGGATATTTTTGAAAATGAAATAAGCAGACTAAAAATGAAAGATGTCCTAACTGAATTAATTAAGAAGTTTGAAATCTTGAAAATGGAAAATTCAGAGGATATTTCTGGGATTTTCAAAAAAGTACAGGATATGATGGATGCTCAGATTATTATTACTGATAAGATTGACAAGAAAAAAGATAATCTTGCAATGGGAGAACTGATTTATCAAATGTCAGACAGTGGTAACCAGATGAATGAGTATCAGAAAAAGCTTATTCATCAAATTGAATTGAATCAGATTAGATATTTGTGCCAATTGGAGGCAGCAGCTTTTCAATTATGGACATTTCCATTTGGAAGCAATATAGTAAATATCTTAAATAGATGTCATGTAGGGATAACAGAAAATGAAGATGAGGTGCTAAAGCAGGCAAAGGAACAAAATAGACAAATTAAAGAGTTTTTAGTTCAAGATACTTATCAATGGCAAAAGACAGATAATCATATTTTGAAAATACCATTAGCAGGAAGTTTAGCAGGAAAATCACGTGTGGGATTTGAAAATACATTTTCTTTATATGATTGTAATGAAGAAGAAGTGAAAAAGCTTTTGACAGGAGAAGAAATTAGCTTTGAAATTCCACTAAATCAAAACTATGATGCAATGAAATATGTGACTATTTATGCAAATATACCTAATCTTAGACGAAATATTTTAGATGATAGTTTAAAAATAAATGTACATATGCATTTATATGATAAAGGATATTTTTCTCTATATGATGATAACAAAGATATGCACTATCAATATGTATTTCCACAAAATTATATCGATATTACACATGGCTTGGATGTTAAATATAAAAAAGATGATGATTCAGATTCAGTAAACTCTATCTGGTCTTCAATAGAAGATAAAGGAATAGAAAAGTTTAAAAATGCGGGATTAAATTCTGGTAGAAGCCCATATTCTATGGCTAAGCTTTCTTTGAAAGCACATTTTAATAAGAAGCTTTCTTATGACCTATTGACAAGTGAGCAGAATAAAAAGCTAGAGTCATATTTTGAGAAGAGTAGCAAAGATGCATGGAATCAGAGTATAGAGAGCTTTAAAAAACTTGGATACATTGATAAAAGAGGCGTTTTGTTAAAAAACTGGTCTGAAATTAAAAAGGATATGGATAACAATGGAGAAATTATGAAGTATTTCTCTATATTACAGGCTGATTTGTGGGAAAAAATTATATATGAGCAGATGAGTATACTGAAAGAGAATATACCAAATCTGACAATTGAGTTTATTGGTTGTGGTATCTATGTAGAGTCTGAATTTAACTATCTAAAACAAAATGAACTAAAATGCTATGAACAGAGATTAATTGAAATATAGCGGTTTTAAGTGAGGTTTAAGGAAGGGTGTTTTTAGTAGTTAAGTAGAAATATTATGGAAATTTAGTCAAAAAAGCACTTTTAAATATTACTGTTTAATTGTTTAAAAGTGCTTTTTTTAATATGAATTATAAATTTTTTATGTATAAATGTGTTATACAAGGGGGTTTAATTGTAGTTATAAGTATTAGGTTTATCTAATAAATTTGTCATACTGTTTAAACTTATTCCAACAGTAGAAGCATTATGCAAAAACGCGGATGTACTTGGTCTAATAAATCCACCTACACCAAGAAAAATCAAACCTAAGTTGAAAGCAATAATAAACTTAGAACTTAAACCAATTCTTTTCATAAGTTTATTGCTAATCTGTTTTAAAGTAATTAAATTATTTAAATTATCTGCTGATATAGTAATATCTGAAATTTCTCTTGCTATTTCAGCACCTTCACTCATTGCAATTCCAACATCTGACTCAGATATAGCAGGGGAATCATTGATTCCATCTCCAATCATAATAACTTTACGACCTTTTAGTTTTTCATCTTTAATAAAATTGGCTTTGTCTTCTGGTAGAACTTCTGAATAATACTCATCCACTCCAATTTTACTAGCTATAGACCTAGCTGTTTTTTCACTATCACCAGTCATCATTACAATTTTTTTGAGTCCATATTCTCTTAAGTTTGAAATTACATCTTTAGCTTCTTTTCGTAAAGGGTCATTAATACAAATAACAGCTGATAATTTTCCTGATATTGCCATAAATAGGTGAGAATATTCGTCTGAAAGATTATTATATTTATACTCCTCGCCATCTGGTATAATACATTTTTCATCTTCAAATACGAAGTGTTTACTACCTATTATAACCTTTTTATTATCGACTTTTGTTGAAATACCATGTGCAATAATATATTCTACTTCTGTATGCATTTCCTTATGACTGAGACCTTGTTTTTCAGCTTCATGAACTACTGCATTAGCTATAGAATGTGGGAAATGTTCCTCTAGACAAGCAGCTAGTCTTAACATATCTTTTTTATTATAATCTTGGAAGGTAATTATATCTGCAACTGTTGGTTGAGCTTTTGTCAATGTGCCTGTTTTATCAAATACAATAGTATCTGCATAGGCAACATTTTCAAGGAATTTCCCACCTTTTACAGCAATATTATAATTGTTACATTCTCTCATAGCTGATAATACAGAAATAGGAATAGATAGCTTTAATGCACAAGAAAAATCTACCATCAAAATAGAAAGTGCTTTTATAGGATTTCTAGTAACTGCATAAGTAAATAGCGTTCCTAAAAAACTATATGGAACCAAGGTATCTGCTAGATGTTCAAATTTTCCTTCTACAGAAGACTTAAGTTTCTCAGATTCTTCAATCATAGTTACAATTTTTTGAAATCTTGTAGTACCAGCCTTTTCTTTGACACACATTACAATATTACCTTGTTCTATTACAGTTCCAGCATAGATGTAAGAGCCTTCTTTTTTATTAACTGCAAGAGATTCACCTGTAAGAGAGGCCTGATTAATCATTGCTTCACCAGATTCAATAATTCCATCTAATGGAATCATATTTCCCATATTTACACTAACTAAATCGTTTTCTTTTATTTCTGAAATTGGGACTAAAATTTCATTATCATCCTTTTTTAACCATACTTTTTCAATATTTAATGACATGCTTTGAGCTAAATCATCTATAGATTTTTTTCTAGTCCATTCTTCTAGTAATTCGCCTATACCAAGAAGAAACATCACTGACCCAGCTGTATTTATGTCTTTCCTAAAAATGGAGATACCTATTGCAGTTGCATCCAAAACAGAAATTTCTATCTTTTTATTTAGTAAAGAAGATATACCTTTTTTGAAATATTTTATAGAGTGAAGTCCTATAAAAAAAAATCTTAAATATTTTGGGAAAAATATCTTAGATACACTCTTTATAAATAGCTTATTTACTAATTTATCTCTGTAGTAATTATTTAACTCTCTACCAGTGTGTTCAGGGACTAGTTTTTCTATTTCGCTATTGTTGAAACTGAACTTAGTGATTTCTTTTATTATATAGTCTCTTTCACCTGTGTAATAAATAACAGCGTCACCAGTTCTATCATAAACCTTTGCTTTGGTAACACCATTTATAGAAGTCAAATAATATAGTAGAGTATCTGCCTGTTTGTTATTCAATTTACCAAGTTGTAAATCAAAACGTATACGACCTCTGATTTCATGCTTTATATAAAGATTCAATTTACTTCCTCCTGATACTATTAATCATAATACTTGATATTATTAATCATAACACCTGATATTATTAACCATAATAATCGTTAAATTTATTCTGCTGTGCAAGTACTATTTTTTTCTACAGTAGTATTTTCCTTGATGTCTTCACATTTAATGCTATCAGAATCAGTATTTTTTTCTACAGTTTGTACATTTTCATCTTTAATAGTTTCTTGTACAACTTTAGTATCTTCCTGTACATTTTTTGTTTTAGATGAAGATAATTCTTCTAGTTCATTGATTTCTTTTGCCTCAGCTAAAATATCTTCCATATTTTCTTGGATTTTAGTAGTTGTTTCAAGAACAGAATCCTTAACTTTCAACGCTCCAGCAGTTGCTTTAGTACAAGACTTTTTTACACAATCACTTGAAAGTATTTTGACACCTACAGTACCTAAAAGTACTCCTCCTAAAAATATCCCTGTTTTTTTCATTTTTAAAATATTCATTTTATCATATCCTTTCATTAAGTTAAATTTTATTTATATATCTTATGTATAAAGTAATAAATGTTAAAAATAGAGCGCGATTTTACAAAAGTAGTATTATATAGTTCTATTATGTTTCGAGAGTCCTATACGCTTTTGTATAATACTATATATTTTTGTATAGTTTTATGTGTTTTTTATATAGTCTATATAATTCTTTTACATTTTAATAATTCTCTTATATTTTAAAGAATTATCATGTATTTTAGAAAATTCTTGATATTTATTTCGAAAATTAAAAAGTTAATAATAATTGTTATTAATAGAATTGTAAAATCATATGACATTTATTACAATTTATGCAATTAAGTATAGCACGCATGAATGTAACTTTCAACAGAAAATGATAATTTATATCAATTAATTGGCTTATTTTATGAAAAATATTATTTTATCACTACTCAAGGCTCAATTATTGAGAGTTTTATTTGTAACACATTCCTATAAGTATTACATTGCTTAGAGAAACAAACTTATTCTTGTTTATAGTTGATTTTATTATATTAAATCTAATTTTTAAACAATATTTGATGATAGTAGGTAGATATGATGCTGAAAAGAAAATGGAGTTATTAGAATAAAAACACAGGTAAAATATGGGAAAGTATATGTTATAATATTTATAGCAAGAAGATGTAACCTATAATTTAAGAGTGGAGTTCATACTAGGATAAAACCTACTTCCTAATGAAAGGAGGTGGGAAGTATGAATAACTTTTTACTTAATGTAATAGCTGGCGTTGTTGCTAGTTTAATATTTTACTTAATTTGTAAAGTATTTACGAAAGTAAAAAGCCACTCAACTCGTGGCAAGAGTAAAAGTGGCTGGGAATTTGATTTTAAAATCAAGTTCCATAAGTTCAAATAGCTTCATTTAATTATGAACTTCACTCTACGACGAAATAGATTGTAGTTCTTCTTGCTTTTATTATACCACAAATTGGTACAGATATTCAAAAACAATATTTTTACTCTTATAGAAATTTGTTAAGTATAGTTATCCTTTTATGAGTGCATTTTCGATTGCTTTTTTTATAACTTTACTTGAATTTGTTGCACCTGATACAGCATCTACATCTACTTTTTGCTTGTTAAGTACTTTATCAATAACTTTTTCTGCTTTTTTTCCTCGTTCATTTTTATGTTCCAAAAGATTAATGTTTGAAATTTTACCACTTTTTACAGTGACTTCTACTTTAGCAGATATGATATTTATATTACATTCTCCAACACAGGTTCCATCAGCAATGTCAGAGATATTTACTTTTTTAAAGGTCATATTTTCCACTGTTTGTAATTGTATTTGGTAATTGTTTTGAATATCTTTTGTTTTAATTTAATTTCAGATATATTCAAATATATAAAGTAATAATGTCTATTATAAGAAATTGTATAGTTGTATATTTGTAGATTTATCTTATCTATTTGGGAATAGAGCGATAAAGCATATCAAATCCGTGTTTAAGAAATTCCTGTTTAGAAAGTTTTACTTCTTGTTTGATATAAGCTTCTTTATTTGGTGCTGTCTGTATAATGCCAGATAACATTCCCCACAGTGAAAATATAGTAGGCATAATTTCAATATCTTCTCTAAGTTCTCCTGATAAGATACTAGTCTTTAGTAACTGTTTTATTTTTTCATTGATTTCTTCACCAACACGGAAGGTTTCTTTTTCCCCAGGTGGGTAGTCTGTATTTTCAAAGTCAATGTTGATTTCATCGAGGGCTATTTTAAAACTTATTGCATAGAAAAACACCAGAGATATGACAATGTAGTGTTTATAATTTTCTGGTGCTATTTATATTAAATTATTTTAAAATTCTAACACTGTCGTTTTCAATTAATATTGCTTGATTATCATTAATAGCTTTTAATTCTAAAGTTTTAGAATACGCATTTACTATTTTTTCTACAGCTTTTCCAAATTCTCAATTTTGGAAATGTGGTACTACATAAAAATCAATTGAATTTAAGCTAGAATAGTCTTTTAAGTAGGGAGCTTTTTCTATATAGTCTATTTCAGATGAATATTTATTTTTTTATGATATTACAAATATCTGGAATATAAAGTGTTATATATAGTAGAGCAAATAAAGTTGTTAATAGGGGGTTAAGACCTAAAACTAAGCTGATTCCTATATCAATAAGCAATCCTATTGTAAATTTGATACCTTTATTAAGTTTCAATCAAATCACCATCCTTTTATTTTTTATTACCCAATTTAACTAAAAATAGTTGATTTTTATAAAAATTATTGATGTATAAAATTACTATCTTATAAGTTAATAGTATATTTAAACATTATACATGTCTATATTATTTTAAATATTATATATGTTTATATTATTTTTCTTATAAAACAATAAAAAAAGAAAAGACATTTTTAAAATTTACCTAAGAAATATATAAAAGAAATTTATAACTTAAAAAGTCATGAACTTGAAAAATAAGAGTTTGATTTTAAAACATATGTAAAATACAAAATATTGAGCTAAATACTGAAGAAATAATGATAATTATGCTGTTGGAAAATTATGTAAAATAATGGTAAAATATAGTTTATAATAGAAAAATTGATTTATATTATAATTATATTTATTTTTTTGGATTTATGCACTTAGAGGATTCATAATTTATGCTGATTACTACTAAAAGTGCATATATAATATTATGTTATAAGCTTTCATGAACTTCTATTTGAAAGGGGAGATTACAAATGGATAAAAGATATTTGGAATCCAGTGTATTTGAAGCTTTTCAAGACAGACTTTCTTATGTTTTCAGTGAATTTGATTATATCTATGTATCTTTCAGTGGAGGAAAAGATAGTGGTCTATTATTGAATTTAGTTTTGGATTATAAAAGAAAATATAATATAAAATCCAAAATAGGAGTATTTCATCAAGATTTTGAGGCTCAATATAGTATGACAACAGAATATGTTGAAAAAATGTTTGAAGACAATCTTGAAGATATTGAACCATATTGGGTATGTCTGCCAATGGCTACGAGAACAGCTGTAGGTAATCATGAAATGTTTTGGTATCCATGGGATGATGAGAAAGAAGAATTATGGGTAAGAAAAATGCCAGACAAAGAATACGTAATAAATCAAGAAAATAATCTTTTTACCTACTATAAGTATAAGATGAAGCAGGAAAGTTTGGCAAAGCAATTTGGTAGGTGGATGAGAAACAAGCATAAGGGTGCAAAAGTTGCTTGTTTACTTGGAACAAGAGCTTCAGAATCCTTACAACGTTATTGTGCTATTGTGAATAAACAGCATGGATATAAAGGAAAGTGTTGGATAACAAAGGAGTTTAAAAATGTATGGACAGCATCTCCTTTATATGACTGGGGACTAGAAGATGTTTGGGTAGCCAATTATAAATTCGACTATGAGTACAATAAAATCTATGATTTGTTCTATAAAGCTGGATTGCCTCCAAGAAAAATGAGAGTAGCATCTCCTTTCAATGATTCAGCAAAAGAGAGTTTAAACTTATATAAGATATTGGACCCAGAAGTATGGGTGAAATTGGTTGCTAGAGTACAAGGGGCTAATTTTACTTCTATTTATGGAAAAACAAAAGCTATGGGGTATCGTAGTGTAAAGTTGCCAGAAGGACATACATGGAAAAGTTTCACTTATTTTCTGCTTGATACACTACCTGAAGATATAAGAAATAATTATATTAAAAAATTTTCAACATCTATCGACTTTTGGCATAAAAAGGGTGGTGGTTTGCCAGAAATCGCTATATGTGAGTTGATAAGAAAAGGGTATAATATAGAAATAAATGGAATTTCTAATCATACAAAAGATAAAAAAAGTAGAGTCGTATTCTTAGGAGATATACCTGATGACACAGATGATATTAAATTTACTAAAGATATACCAAGTTGGAAAAGAATGTGTTATTGTATTTTAAAAAATGACCATATGTGTAAGTTTATGGGATTTGGTCCTACAAAAGAGCAAAGAATGAAAACAGAATACATTAAGAAAAAGTATGAAAAATTTTCTAAGATAGGAGTTAAGATGCTATGAAGTATAAAAGTCCTGTATATGAAATCATCGCTGTCCCAATTGAAAAGATAGAATCTAACGACTATAATCCAAATGCAGTAGCTCCACCAGAAATGCAGTTACTGTATAAAAGTATAAAAGAAGATGGATATACAATGCCGATTGTCTGTTATTATAATCCAGAAAATGACAAATATGTTATTGTAGATGGTTTTCATAGATATCGAATAATGCTTGAAAATAAGGATATATATGATAGAGAAGGTGGAGTACTTCCTGTTTCAGTAATTGATAAATCACTTGATGAGAGAATGGCAAGTACTATTCGTCACAATCGTGCAAGAGGTTCACATAATGTGGATTTAATGAGCAATATTATAAAGGAACTTTGTGATATTGGAAAATCTGATAAATGGATATCAAAGCACTTAGGGATGGATATTGAGGAGATTCTTAGATTAAAGCAAATAACTGGATTATCCTATTTATTTAAAGATAAAGAGTTTGGACGTGCATGGATTCCTTTTGATTCTGATACTAAACAAGATAATTAAAAAGATATGTTTTTAGTCTAAACACTATAGAAATACTATTAACCTTTTTGGAGCAGTGCTTTAAAGAACTATGAAGAAGTGTTTTAAAGAAATATGAGGCAGTATATTAAAGAAATATGAAGCAGTATATTAAAGAAAATATACTTGAGTTTAAAGCTTTTGAATAAATACAAGTATTGAGAATAGAGTAGTGTAAGATATAAATTACATAATATTAACAAAGAAAAAAGAGTAGGAGGATATCCTGCTCTTTTTCTTTGTTAGTACTGATTAACTTTTTTCATTTATGAATAAATAGTATATTTTAATAAAAAAATTATAAGTGTTATAAAATTGTTATTTTTTCATGTTAATCTTCTTATAGAAAATGAATTTAGATTATTACAAGAAAGGATGAATAGACATGAAAGACTTAATTCTTGAAACAAAAAATTTATCAAAAAGATATGGAGAGCAGATGGCAGCCAACCATATTTCACTTCAAATTGAACGTAATAGTATATATGGACTTCTTGGACCAAATGGTGCAGGTAAGTCAACAACACTTAAAATGATTGTTGGACTTCTTCATCCAACAGGAGGACATATTTTTTTTAATGGAAAGCCTTGGCAACGAGAATCTCTTACAAAAATCGGTTCTTTAATCGAATCACCTGCTTTATATGGAAACCTTACAGCAGAGGAAAATCTACTAGTTCACACAAGACTTCTAGGCATTCCACATGAAAAAATTCATGAAGTATTAGACACAGTTGATTTAAAAAATACTGGAAAAAAGAAAGCCTCACAATTTTCTATGGGAATGAAACAACGACTTGGAATCGCTATTGCACTTTTGAATAATCCAGAACTATTGATTTTAGATGAACCAACCAACGGGCTTGACCCATTTGGAATTCAAGAACTACGTGAGTTGATTGCATCTTTTCCTGAAAAGGGAATTACAGTAATTCTCTCAAGTCATATATTATCAGAGGTTGCTCAGGTAGTTGATAAAATAGGAATTATTAGTGGAGGAAGGCTATTATTTCAAGGTATACCAGACCCAAATGAAAATCTAGAGGAATTCTTCTCTGATGTAATCTTAAAAGGAGGAAAGTAAAATGAATGGACTTAAATCTGAACTTTTAAAATACAAAAGAACATTTATGGGGAAATTGATTGTTTTTATTCCAATATTCTTTGCATTATATGCAGGGATAACACAATCAACAATCATGAAAAACCCATTATCTCAAAGTAGCTCTTGGTCATGGGACAGCCTTCTAGCCTTGGTTTTTAATTCGTGGCCATTTGTATTTTTACCTCTTGGTATGGGATTGTTTGCTACTTTGGTAGCTAGTCAGGAAAGAAAAGCTGGGAATTATCGCACTTTGCGTGCATATAATGTTTCACCTATGATTCTTTGGACTGATAAGGTTATGGCTATGGCAGTTTACACTCTGCTATCAACACTAGTTTTGATAGTTTCAACAATTATGACTGGTTTGTTTTTATCAGAAGGAGCAATCCCATTTGGTAAGATTATTGCTGGAGGTTTTGTTTGTTGGCTTGTTTCTCTTTCACTTATCCCTATTCAGCTGTGGGCAGCTACATGGAAAGGAACATTTTTAAGTATGGGAATTGCACTTGTAGGTATGATGATAGGTGTTCTTACAGCAATAAAATCTTTATGGTTTGCAGTACCGTGGAGTTGGGCTATGAGACTGATGTGTCCTATTGCTGGTGTGCATCCAAATGGAGCTATTTTGGAGACTGGAAATCCACTTTTAGATTCATCTGTGATTCCTGTTGGGATTATCGTATCCGTGGTTATATTTGTTGGAATTACAGTAGTTACAGGTATTTGGTTTAATAGGAGGGAAATAAAATGATAGGAGTATTATCATCAGAGTGGCTAAAAACAAAACGTACAGCAATTCGTTGGCTTACATTCTTTATGCCTGTAGTCATTGCACTTTGTGTTGTTGCTTATCTGGCAATTAGGTCTGAAGTTACATATAAATTTGTTTTTGAAGGTTATTTTATAGTATGGACAGCAATTATCATTCCAGTAGGAATAAGTCTTCTATCAAGCTTTATTATACATGAGGAGGAACTTGCTGGAGAGTTCAATGGTTTTTTAAATACAGGAGTCTCCCGAATTAAGTTATACTTAGGAAAATTTTTTATATTGATTTTTTGTATGGCAGTCAGCACTTTTATTTCATCACTTATAATATGTGTCGGAATGAATATTATAATACCTGATGGAGGTAGCATTTCTCTATTTATGATGGCATCCTTACTTGCAGTAATAGGGACACTTCCAATTCTATCTATTCACTTGTGGGTCAGTTTTTTATGGGGGATGGGAGCATCCATAGGAATAAGCATGGGTGGTATTTTAATGGCTGCTTTGATTGGAGGAACAAGTCTTGGGGGTAAAATCTGGGTGTTTGTTCCTTGGGCTTGGCCAGTAAAGATGTCAATGTTTCCATCTATTTATTTTCAGACTACCTTATCAACTGCAATTTCTTCAGGAGCAGAGTCACAGCTAATAAATGCACTTAATTTAATAGGAATTGGACTTATCATTTTTCTAGTTGGTGGAATTATATGGTTTAACAGATGGGAAGGTAGAGCATGCAATGAGTAATGACTATGGACATTTTTATAAACTTGACCAATGAGAAAAATTATCAGATAATATATGAGCAGGTCACAATACAGGCTTGTTAATAATGCATAAGTATTGGAGGATAATTAAAATTGAGCAAAATATTGATTGTTGATGATGAAAGAGAATTGGTGGCATTATTAGAAAAAAAACTGAAGTCAAAAGGGCATGAAGTACTTATCGCATATAATGGAAATGATGGAATTGAATTAGCAAAGAAACAGCCAGACCTTATTATACTTGATATTATGATGCCTGGGGCTGATGGCTTTGAAGTTTGTAGTACCATACGAGATGATGTAGTGTGCCCTATCATTTTTCTAAGTGCAAAGCAATCAGAAACAGATAAAATAAAGGGATTAACTCTTGGTGGAGATGACTATATAGTGAAGCCTTTTGGGTTACGAGAATTGATGGCACGTATTGAAGCTAATCTACGCCGTGAAAAGAGGTCACAATATATCAATATGGAAAATAAACGTCCAAAAATGTATTTTGGAAAACTATGTTTAGATATACAAGAGCGTGCAGTCAAAATTGATGGCAAGGATGTTCACTTGACAAAGAGAGAATATGATATTGTAGAATTACTTGCATTGCATGCAGGACAGGTTTTTTCTAGAGAACAAATCTATGAAAAAGTCTGGGGATATGATTCAGAAGGTGAAGATTCAACAGTTGTTGAGCGTGTTAAGAAGATTCGTGCTAAATTTTCTGTGGTAACACCTAAAATTGAATATATTTCTACTGTTTGGGGGATTGGGTATAAATGGAACAAATTTTAGAGAAGGAGATTTTCATATAATGAAAAGCATAAAGAATCGGTCACTTTCAGCACAGTTTCGCAGAACACTTTTTTTAATTATAATCACCAGCATATTGGCGTCACTGATTACTTATGCTGGAGTAATTATGTTGTTTATTCGAGCTTTAAATAATAATGACATATATGGCGAAAATTATTATGAACAGCAGATACCAGAAATAGAAAAATACATTCATAAAAAAAATACAACTATTCTATCTCCTTCAAATGCAGAAGATTTGAACAATATGATTCATGGTGACGGATTACTCTATCAGGTTGTAGATAATGACAGTAACTTTTTATATGGTACATATAAGAAACAAATTTTTGAAACAAAGGAACAATTATTTAATAAACTAAATACTAAAATTATAGATTCGGGAAATTTTGTCAAGATTGTTCCTATTATTGATGATAGTGGAAAAATCAAAGGGGCTGTCCTTCTTGCTTATCAGTTGAAACTTACTTATGCAAATGGAAATGAAAATGAGTTGTGGAGAGACGATAGGGTTATTATTCTTGTTTTGTTATCTCCTTTTATATATATTATAGGATTTACAATACTATTTTCTCGAATTCTTGCTAAAAATATCAATCGACCACTAAAACTCTTGATGGATAGTTCACAGAAGATTAAAGAAAAGAACCTTGATTTTGAAATAGATTATTACGCGGATAATGAACTAGGAAATCTATGTAGTGCTTTTTCAGAAATGAAAGAAGAATTAAAAAAATCCTTATCTGCACAGTGGAAAATAGAACAGGAACGAGTAGAAATGGTAGAGGCATTGGCACATGACCTGAAATCACCATTATCTATTGTAAAGGTATATTCAGAAGCTCTGATTGATGATACTGAGATTAGTGAAGAACAACGTCAATATCTTGCAGTTATAGAAGCAAATGTAGATAAAAGTGTCTCACTAGTTCAGCAAATGCAATATACTTCTGAACTTGAAAAATCTTGTATTCAGTTACAGTTAGTTCCTATAAATCTGACTGAGTTTTTGGAGCAAAAAGTATACTACTATGAATTAGAGGCTAGGAAAAAAGAAATATCTATCACTTTAAACATTCAAAGTGATATAGAAGAATCTATTTTGATTGATATAGAGAAATTGGAAAGAATCTTTGATAATATCGTATCCAATAGTCTTCAATATACTCCAGAAGGTGGAAAAATCAAAATATCAGCAAAGGCAGAAAAAGAATATATCTCATATGAGGTTTGTGATTCTGGTACTGGATTTAGTGCTAAAGATATGCATAAAGTTTTTGAAAAATTTTATAGAGGTGATGAGGCTAGACAAACTAAGGATGGGCATTCTGGTTTGGGGTTGTACATTGTCAAGCAATTAGTTGAGATGCTTGGTGGTTCAATCAGAATAGAAAATGCGGAATGTGGTGGTGCATGTGTTATATTTCAGCATAAAATATTTAATCTCTAATCATTCATATTTAATTTTTTATTGTGTAGATATTGTAAATATATTAATAAGTGATTATGTTAAGTATATAAAAGAGGTATCAGCAATATGTTGATACCTCTTATTGTATTTGAGTATTGAAAAAATATCTTATAAGTTTTTAAATGAATATAGAAAGTTTCTACAATAAATAAAGAAACTTTCTACAAATAAAATCTGTTACCTTGACGTAATAAATATAGTATTATATAACTGTACCAATTAAAAGTAAATATATAACTTTAAGTTAGTTAAGGAGAATAATATGAAAAAATATTTACCTGTTTGTCCAGTAGAAATCACATTCTAAATGAGTTTATATGCGATTGTAATAATTTTTGATGTGTCTTAATAATGTGGCAAAAGGGATTTGGAGAGAAGAAGTTCCTTATTCTATGGATATGATAAATTATTATATCACTAATCTTGTTTAACTATTTTATGTCTGATAAAAAATAATAGTATGAGGTTAATTTATGAAAAGTACTAATGAAGAGTTGATAAAGCGAGGTTTTATTACAGAAGAATATATCAATAAATTTCAATCTTATTCAGATGAAGAGTTATTGGAACTAGCAAGTTCATCAAAAGCAGTTGAAAGGTCAGTTTATATAAATTTGATGTCAAAAAGATATGGAGTCGAAAATAAAGAATTTGTAGAGTTTTTGTTAGGAAAGCTTTGCGTTGAAAAATCTCTATATACGAAGATTGAGCTTTGTAATGCCCTTGAAAATGGGAATACTTATACTGCAAAACAGATGATTAAATATCTTGGAACAATAGGAAATAATCAACATAAATATTTGCCAGACAGGGTTTCTAAAAAGAAGAGTTATCCATTAGCAAGGGATATAATTGCAAGAAGTTTAGCAAGGATGAATGTAGAGATTTTACCTGTATTGTTTGACGTTTTAGAGAGTGATGATAGGATTAAGATTTCTGAGGTAATTGATGCTATAGGATTTATGATATTTTATAATCAAGGTGTAGCTAGTGAATATTACTTTAAAAAGATTGTAAGTGTAATGGAAAAGTATTCGGAAGATGATTTAATTATTTGGAAATGCGTAATGTGCCTTTCTTCTTTTAAGACTCAAGAAAGTATAGATATTCTTGAGCAAGTTTTATATAGTGATAAAAATGATTTAATAAAAAATGAAGCGGAGTGTTCTCTAAGTAAGATTAAAAAAGAGATAAAGTTGTAGAAGGAAATAAAATCAAAAGCAATAAAGTTGTAGAAGGAAATAAAATCAAAAGCAATAAAATTGTATAAAGAACAATCAAATTTGCTAATCTAAAAGGGGGAAACTGGTTTATGAGAAAACAGCTGTCAGATATGACATTAGAAGAGTTATGGAAGCTATTTCCTATATTTTTAACTAATCATAGGGAATGTTGGAAAGATTGGTTTAAAGAAGAAGAATCTAGACTAACTGAACTACTTCCTATGCGAAAAATTGTGAGAATAAGTCATATTGGAAGTACTGCTGTGAATACAATTTATGCAAAACCGATTGTTGATATACTGATGGAGATAAAGCCTGAGTGTAATATGCAAGAGATTAAAGAGATAATTGAGTCAGATGACTATATTTGCATGTCTGAAAGTGGTGATAGGATTTCATTTAATAAAGGATATACAGTAGATGGGTTTGCAGAACGAGTTTTTCATTTACATATAAGATATGCAGGAGACAATGATGAATTATTTTTTAGAGATTATTTGATTGATAATCCAAGCGTTGCGAAGGAATATGAGAATCTTAAGTTGAAATTATGGAAGGAATATGAGCATAATCGTGATGCTTATACAGATAATAAATCAGATTTTATTAAAGAGGTAATTGAAAAATCTAGGAAATTGTATTCTAATAGGTATAGTTAGGATGTTATTTACTATATTTAAGTTTAATATATTTAAATTTAAGTTTAATATATCAATGCTTACTAAAAATGAAATATTAAAATCACTTTGAGACAGTTGAAAAAGCTCACAATTTATATGTGTTTATATTATTATTAAAATATAAATTAAGGAAAGTCATTTCTGGCTTTCCTTTTTGGAGTTTTTTAAATATATTAAGATTCTCAGCTTAATACTAACACAAACTAATATAAAGAAATAAAGAAAAATCTGTATCAGTATAAGAAATATTCAACTCTCCACTATACTTATCAACAATTTCCTTGATATTTTCAACACCATATCCATGAGATTTACTATTATCTTTATCTGAAATAAATAAACCATGTTTTTTAATGATAGGATTTACCTTGTTATTTGTTAATAAATAGCTAAAATACTCATTTTCACAACGTGCTTTTAGCACCACTTTTCTATTGGATAAGTCGGAAATCTTTAAGGATGCTTCTATAGCATTATCCAAAGAGTTTGAAAAAATAGTACATAAATCCATTGGCTCTATACCAAAGTGATTGTCTATATCTATATTAAAATGAACATCAACACTATTTTCTTCCAATTCTGTATGACGAAGATTTAAAATTGAATTAAGGGCAGGGTTTTTACAAAATTGCTTACCACTTAAAGTCCCAAAACTAAGTTTTAATTGTGTAAAATAATCTTTAGCTCCATCAATATCTTCAACTTCTAAATAAGACTCAATCATTTGGAAGTGGTTATTTATATCATGTCGTATTTTGCGTATCTGAACCTGTTGATTCTCTAGTAAGTCGTAATATTCTTCTTTTATATGATTCGATTGATTTTCTAACTTCATCTTTACATTTTCAATTAATGGATTTAAAAGAAGTATCACACCAATATTAGCTATGATTGCAGATAAAATAATTAGATAAGTACCATAAGGTAAGTTACCTAAAATAATATTATAATCGCTACCCATAGGAATTAAATTAGTGGGTGGCAAAATAATGGCAATTAATATTGATAAAAATGAGGATATACATACTATATCAATAAAAATCCATATGCGATTTGTAAGGTACTGTTTTATATTAACTAATCTATTTTTTAAGAAAAAATGTATCAAAAACCATAAAAATACTTTAATTATGGCAGAAACTATCTTAAAGATTGAAAGTACTACAGTATACTCACTTGAGCTTACAAGTTCTCTATATAGAGGATTGTTTATAAAAAGAAAATTAACACCAACTATAATAGGATATAGTATCATTATAACTGATATTATAGGAATCAACCTACTTTTACTACAGACTATAAGGAGTATAAAATATCCAAGTAGTGTAAAAAGTATATTTACAGGGTCAGAAAGCCATATTATCATTTGACCAATAATAGAATAACCCAAAATCAATATTATTTTAAAAATCCAATGTTTCCTAAAATCTATAAAATAAGATGTTAGCTTATAAAGAAAAAAAGCCATAAAAATGCTAAGTAAAACTGTAATATAAATTGTAGCTTTTGATATTATTGAATAAGTATCCATTTGAAAACCTTTCTAAAAATTAAGATTCTAGCATATGTCTTGTAAATTTTCCTACAACTTCTTGATATTTTTGACGACTTATAGGAATTTTTTCATTTTGTACTTTAGCATATGTTTGATTTATACTGTTTACATAGTTTAGATTGACGATATATCTTTGATGTGTACGTATAAAATTAGATGGAAGAATATCTTCCATATCATTTAGTTTTCCATAATACTCTAAAGATTTGTCAGAGGTTACTACAGTCAGCTTTCTTAATTCACTTTTAAAGTAGAAAATGTCTTTTGTATTGATTTTACAAAGGTTAGTTCCAATCTGAATCGTAATAAAGTGTTCTTTCCATTGTTCTAATTTTTTTAGTGCTTCTTTTAAGACTTCACATATTTTTTCATTTTTATAAGGTTTTAAGATATAGTTTAAAGCTCCTACATCATATCCATGAAATACATAGTCAGAAAAACCTGTGACAAAGATAATTATAGTATCTTTTGAGTATTTTCGAATGACTTTTGCTATATCAACTCCATTAATTTCTCCAAGTTCAATATCTAAAAAAATGATGTCCATATAATAATTTTCATGTTCTAGATTATATATTAGACTTTCTCCATTTGAGTATTCTTTTATCTGGCAGGGATAGCCCCATAAATCCATTTCTCTTGTGATGATTTTATTTAGCATACTTCTTTGTTGTTTTTCGTCATCACAAATACAAATTGAAATCAATGATTATTCTCCTTTCAAGTTTTATATTTATATAATTAAGTATATAATAAATTGAGCTACCTAGATACATAAAAGAGAAAATATGTCTAGGTAGCAAAGTAGAGTCTTACTTAAATAAGTTTTGACTAAAATCGTACAGATAAGAATTATATAGACTTACTCAGAGAAGTTTTATCTAAAATAATTTAAGCAAACTTATTTTGAAATTCCAACAATTTCTTTAAATTTTTTGTAAGTCAACAGATATATAAGGTACATATAAACCCCACAAACCACTAGTAAACCTAGATTTATCAGAAGAGCATTGACTTCACTATGAACAATTCTACCATCATTGTTTACCATAATCATAAAGTTAAAAAGATATATTACAAAACTTCCAGTAATAAGAGGGTATGAAAAGATTTTCTTTAATTGGTTGCGAATACAGAATTTTATATAGTCGTTGTTAGCACCTAATCGACTCAAATCTATAAAAATCTGTTTGTGATTTACTGCTATTGTAACACCTCTTGTATATGCAATGATTCCCACAGCCGTAAAGCAGATTATACCTACATAGATGAATAACATCAAGAATACTGCTGTATTTTTTATCATATCTTGACTCTGCAAAGTTTTAAAATTAGGATAGTACTTCCATTGGAGATATAATTGATTATTATCTGGAGTTAATTTTAAAGAACCTTCTCCACTTGGATATTCTTCATCCAAAAAATACTTTTGACCAGTTGATTCAGCACGTTTTTTCACATATTCATCATACATAGTGTATGTTCCCATTTCCTTAGGTGTTCTTTTTATAATCTCTGACTTTAAATCATTAGCAAAAGCATAGGTATCTGTAGTTTTATCTACATTAAATAGGATAGAATTATTGTAGTTATTTATAGATAAACCTTTAGTAAATGCATTATAATCGTCTTCACTAAGGACGTAAGCAGTCATACGAGCATTTTGAAAGAAAGAACCATTAAATATTAGGTTTCCAGAATATTTAAAAGGAGTTTCTTTTTCTGTGGCTGGGCTTGATATAAATTTTGGAAAATCATAATCTCTATTATTATTTTCTTTACTTACAACAGCAAGATATTCACCATTTTTTATACTGATAGGTTTATCAATTAATTTAGAGAAATCCTTAGAATTAAAGAACATGGCTAAAGAATGTTTTTTCATATATACATCATCAATAGTTCTATCTTTATTAAATATTGATTCTGTACCATCTACAATTAATTCAATAGAAGGAAGTTCCATATAGTTTTGGATTTTTACTTTATGCTTATCTGCCAACTGTCCAATTTCTTTTTTAGATATTTGATTCACTCTTTGCTTATAAGTGAATGTGTAATCTATAGGATTCTTTTTAGTATTTTCATTAATTCCTGCAATCACATTAGGTATATAGAATACAGCAAATAAGGCTCCTGCAATTAAAAATGCAATAACACACATATTTTTTACAGTTTGCTTGCCCATAAATCTCATCATACTAGTAGATATAATATTTTTGTAGTATTTTTCTGGATGTTTTCCTCTTTTTGCATGTACTACTACATATGTCATAATCATGTAAATTCCAATAGCAGAGAATGCATACGTAATGTTCCATATAGATGGCATCATGTAATTAAGTTCACTTATGACTATTGAAGGTACTACATAACCTAGAAGAAGTCCTAATACCATAAAAAATGTTCCCAATATACCATACCAACTTTTTACCTCATGCACTGGTTCAGAGATTCTTTGGTCATTTAGTATATCAATTATATTTGTACGATTGATGAATTTTACTGAAAGTAAGAAAATACATAGAGTTACAAATATACAAAATATGAAACCATATATAAATCCTTGAGTTCCAAAGTGGTATGTCATTTCTCTTGTATCAATAATTACCAATTGGAATATCTTCCATATACCAAAAGATACAGGCATACTCAATAGAAGACCTAAAAAACAACAGACTATTGAAATAAGAAGTATTTCTGAAAATAGAATTTTTTTCAAATTTTTCTTATCTGTCCCTAGAGCCATAAAAATACCAATTTCTCTACTTTTAAATTTTAAAAATAGGGAAGAGGCATAAGTAGTAAAAACAGCACATCCTAATATAGCAACTGCAAATATCATTATGGCTTGTTTTCTACTATCTCCTCCAGCTGGAAGGATTGTTTGCACTGTAGGACTAAAATAAATTAAAGCATATGAAGTTACTAAGACTACAGAAAGTATTATACAAAAGAATAATGTTGTATAGTTTTTCCAATTGTAGGCTCGAAGTTTTCCATATAATTTATTAATTGTCATCTTGACCGCCTCCCATTTCTTTTAAAAGTTCCAATAATTCATCTAGGAATTCACGTCTTGAATTTGATTTTACGACTTCTTTGTAGACCATTCCATCTTTAAGGACAATGACACGGTCACAAAAACTTGCAGCAAAGCTATCATGTGTAACCATGAATATAGTGGCATCTAGCTCTTGTTTTGCTTTTAGGAATGAGTCAATTACTGTACGACAAGATTTGCTATCAAGATTACCAGTTGGCTCATCTGCTAATATCAAATCTGGATTATTCATAAGAGCTCTTGCTACTGCTGTACGCTGTTTTTCACCACCAGATATTTCAGCAGGGTATTTTTTGCGTATATGCTCAATACCAAATAATTTGCATAGGCTAGTAGCACGGTTTTCCATTTGTATAACTTTACCACCTTTGATAATTTGTGGAACACAGATATTTTCAAAGACACTAAGACCATCAAACAGCATAAAATCTTGGAATACAAATCCCAACTGCTGATTTCTAACTTCGGAAAGTTCTTTTTCTTGTAGGTTTCTTATATTATTGTTTCCAAGAGTTATTTCACCTTCATCAATTGGTATAAAGCATGAAATGCAGTTTAAGAGAGTTGTCTTTCCACTTCCAGATGCACCCATGATTGCAACGAATTCTCCTTTATTGATTTCAAAAGAAATATTTTTTAATACAGGGTACGTTTTATTACCTGCCTTGTATGATTTACATAAATTGTTTACTTTAAGCATATATATCATCCTCGCTTTCATTTATCTTGTAAGTCAATGATAGCATTTGAAAGGTGTATGGGAATATAAGTCTCGTTGTAAGAATTGGGTGTTTTTTTGTAATGTTTGAGTTAGAAAAATTTTTGAAAAGGTATTGTTACGATTATTTAGATAAAAGATATGTTGATGTATAAATGGTAGTCTTTTTTGTAAAATAATTATCTATTTTTATTTTATAATATAAAAACACTATTTTTTTACTAAAAAAGCTACCACAATCAATAACGAAAATACAATTGAAAGTATTGAAAAAGTAAAGTGAGAATTTGAGTCATTATTGCGATTATTAAGTTTTATCCAAAGTCCACATATAATTGTACATATCAATAAAACTGCTGATATTATCCCTATAAATGTAAAAAACATTAAAATTCCCCCTTTATTTAATGTAAGTATTTGAGTCCATGAGAATATCTTTAAGTTCTGTCAGAGTATGGCTGAGTTATGTATCAAAACTAAAAGACATATAATTAAACTGAAATAGTATTAAATAGACATAATACTAAATAGATATAAATACTAAACTGAAATAGTACTATTTTATGGTGTCTATTAAAAATAACTCTAATTGAGAGTCAATTAAAGCACTTCTTTTCTCTGCATCCATAATATCAATACCACTGTATCTTAAAAAGGCGTTAGAACGAAGAAGAACTAACTGTATAAATGAAGTTATTTGATATGCAATAACCTTGTAATCTTCTTCAGTTTTATTGTTGTCGTGATTTTTATAATGAGCTCTAATCAAAGGCAATATTTCAAATGGATAAATAATGTCTTCTTGAACTAATATGTAAGGTACAGAAATCTCTATAAATTGACTATATAAAATTATAACATCACAAAATGCCATTAACATTTCTTTTAACTCTTGCTTAGGTGTTAGATTTTGCTTATCATGTGTAGTTTTATATTCATCCATATGGCATTTTAAAATTCTCTTAATAGCAGTATTAATTAGTGCTTCTTTAGATTTAAAATAATAATTAATCATAGCCAAATTGACATTTGCTTTAGCTATGATTTCTCTAGCTGTGATACTTGAAATATCTCTGTTTGAAGTTAATAGCTGAACTGTTGTGTTAATTAGTTGCTCTTTTTTTGAATCTATTTTCATATTTTTCCCCTTAAGAATTCCTCATAAAAAAATTAAACGTGTTTAATACACGTTTAGATACTATCACGAAAGCTTTTATATGTCAATGGAGGGATAGTTTTTAAGGAGTATAGTAGGGGGAAGTTTTTTTATAATTGTCTTGTTAAATACATGATAAATAAGGTTATATGATACTAAGTTTAAGAGGTGTTCTATCAATCATGTATTAATATATATAATTATTAAAGATTGTATACTAATAAATAGAATTATGTTAAAATTTATATTATAATGAAATAAAAAATAAATAAAAAAAGTCATGAGTTCTTAAGTTTGGCGACTTACTCTTAGCTTTTTATACAGTCATTCTTGGTAAGAGAGTACTCTAGTTAGGGAGCTTTTTATATTGTTATCATCTTTTAATATTATCATAACAATCATAAAACATTAATAATTTCGATATTTAAAAAGTATACAAAATTATTAATGAGGCAATAAGCTTAAACCATATTAAGTATTGATTGTTATTAATAAATCTGTAAAATCTCCTTATCTTTAGTGCAAACATGCTAAAAATAGAGGAGAATTTTTTGTTGTAAATGACAAAGTTTTGTTACCATTTATATGATGTTAGACTCAGTATAACATCAAGATAATAAAAATGTATGAAAACTATCATAGATACTTATTAAAAACATTCTATAAGTAATGAAAAAAGAAGCGTGAAAAGAAAAAATGAAAATGGATTAATGAAGAGGGTAATAGAATAAAAAAGGAGATAGAGAATATAAAAAGTTAAAGGAATAAGGATTAAGCAAAAATAGGATAGCCAACTCTTTAAGTTTAGGAATAGTAAGGAGGTACTGTAGTTTATAAATGTGTAGCCTTAACTGTTTTTCTATCTAAGGGATAAGGGGGGATTTTTATGTATAGAATAGTTATTTGTGAGGATGATATTACACAAATGGTTTTCTTAAGAGAGTGTATACTAAAATCCTTAGAGGGAGTTTCTAGTCAAATTGAACTATTAGAGTTTAATTCAGGAGAAGAGTTATTGGAGTCTGCTTTAGAAGGAGTTGATATATATTTTTTAGATATTCAAATGCTTCAACTAACAGGGATGGATGTAGCTAAAATAATTAGAGAAACAAATGATACTTCTGAAATAATATTTATAACTTCAATAGTCGACTATATACAAGAAGGTTATAAGGTAAGGGCTTATAGATATTTATTAAAGCCTATAGATTTTGAGGATTTAAATGAAAATATTTTAAATTGTATATCAGATATTATTAAAAAAAGAGAAAACTTTATGCTGATAGAAAATAAAGGTATAATCAACAAAATTTTAATTAATAGTATTATGTATATAGAGGTCAGGAAAAAGGTTTTGACTATACATACTACAGATGGTATTTATAATACTAATAATAGTATGGATAAAATAGAGTTAGAATTAGAAAAATATAATTTTTTTAGATGTCATAAAAGCTATTTAATAAACATGGAATATATTCAACTTATATGCAAAAATACTGTAGTTATTAATAATGAAAATATTCCAGTCAGTAAATATAGAATATCTGATTTAAAGACAAAATTAACACATGTATTGGGAGATGTATTATGTTAGGGATAGATGTATGGGGGATTATTCTAACTTTATTTTCTACAATGATAGAATGGATTGTATTAAAATTTATATTAGATGAACTTAGTGAGCTAAGAAAGAGCAAGTCAGTTTTAAATAGTAGTCTACTAATTGCAATTATAATAATTACTACCTTGACTATAATTGAATTTGATATAAAGGTTAAGTTATTTATATGTATATTTATTACATATCTATTGTATAGAAGTAATTATGTGGTGGACCAATGGAAAAGTGTGTTTATAAGTTTATTATATTGGATGTTATTAATCGGATTTGATAGTACTGGATTAAGTATAGTAGGCACACTTAACTCTATACAAGAGATGAGTGATTTATTAAATAATAATTTATTAAAACTAGAATTAATAATTATATCTAAATCACTACTAATAGGATTAATACCATTACTTAAAGCTATTAGATTAAAAATAAAAATAAACAAGAAGGATTGTATCTATTTATTTTTCCCCTTAATAGCAAATATTGTTAGCATAATAGTTGTATTTGGATTTATTTTTAAAGATAAGAGTATTAATCCTACCGAAAGTTTGACAATACTTGTTATATCAATTGTATTTTTACTTTCAAATATTTCGTTAGTAAGTATTATAGGTAGAATAATAAAAGACAATAACCTAAAGATGGAACATGAAATTACAAAAGAAAAGATAAATATGCAATATAAATACTATTTAAATTTACAGGAATATCAGTCGAAAATAAGAAAACTATACCATGACATGAACAATCATATTATTTGTATTAAGAATATTTATGGTAAAAATGAGATTGCAGAGAAGTATATTAAAGATATAAATAAGCAAATAAATGAATGTAATACTATATTTAATACACAAAGTATGATTTTAGATGTTATTTTAAGTGAGAAAAAATCTATTTGTGATATAAATGGCATAGATTTTTTAGTAGATATTAATTTTTTAGAATGCAATTTTATAGAAATGGCGGATGTGTGTAGCATATTTTCAAATATGATAGATAATGCAATAGAAGCTTGTAATAAGATTTACGATACAAATATACAAAAAAAGATTAAATTAAGAGGAACTATTATAAATAGATTATTTGTAATTAAATGTGAAAATACAAAAATAAATGAGATTATATTAAAGAATAATAAAATTATTACAGATAAAAAAGACTCATTTTTACATGGAATAGGAATAAGTAGTATAAAAAGTTCAGTAGAAAAATATAATGGAAATGTAGAAATATATTCAGATAAAAATAAGTTTACAACTACTATTTATATACCATTATCTAGAAAATAATTCCAGTTGGAAATTTAAAGTGCCTAGTTGGAGTAATAGTATTGAAAAATAATATAGAGGATGTTATCTGCTAAGCATAGAAAATTTGGAGTTAATAAAAATAATCGAATCTTGCGTTAATAAGATAACATCCTTTTTAATTTTAAATAAAATAATATAACAAAAATAATATGATTTATATTTATATATATTATTACAATATTAATATTTGGAATGATTCAGCAACAAAGAGGGAGTAAGAAATGAAAAAAATTCAAAATATAAGATTAATAAAACTTATATTGAGTAACATAAAAATAGTAAAGGAGTAATTGATAGATAGTGGCTTGATATTAGCAATAAATATTTATTAAAAAATATTGAAAGAAAACATTTTATTAACTTAAGGAGGTCTTAATTATGATAGATTCTTTAGACAAATGTAAATCAATAATTAATGTATTCTGATAAGTGTCTAAAAGCTACATAAATAGTTGTTATAAATAAAAAACAGAGTGACTAAGAGAAAAAAGCGATATATCTAATCGGTATTGGTATGTATAGCTTCTTTACATTTAGTAAGGTAGCTTGTGAGTTTAGAGAGAACTTCTTAAATAACATAATAGTGATAAGAAGTTTTACATGATATAGATAAGAATTATTGGATAAAAATAGCTAACAGAATCAATCTGTTAGCTATTTTTATTTGTGTATTTTTATTACAAATCTATTTAACTTTTATTACTGGTATCTGAATTTCTGTAAGATAGTTTTCAGGATTTTCCTCATTATGAACCCCTTTATGACCAATTTGCCTATTGATACCAGACATTTTATAATCACTATTTTTATCCAGCCAGTAAGCAAATGACTCATACCCACCAGCTATATTTTCATATGGGCCATATACCATACTACATGCCATCATATCAACTGCCTCTGTCTCACGATATATAAATCCAGATTTGTTTTTTCCTAATTTTTTTACAACTGTTCCAACCTCTATATCTACACCACAATCTTTCAGTTCTTCATCATGATAAAGTGCTATATTGTTGCTTGCTTGGTGGGATATTTCTATATGTTCTTCTTTAATAAATTCATATAATTTTTCCCACAGTATACCTTCATGGTGATAGTCTGGAATTATTTCTCTAAGCGAGATAATCTTATAACTGGGAATTTCCTTAAAGATAACATTGTAATGAATCTCATCTTTATTGTCATCTATAGCCTTAATCAATTTATTAATATTATTTATTCTTTTTTGTTCTTTTTTAACTTCATCTTGTATTTCAATTTTTTTTCGATTCAATTCTTTAATCACAAGTTCGTCGTTCCAATTATGAATAATATTTGATATCTCTGAAACAGTAAATTTTGAATCTCTTAATAAAATAATTCTTTGTAAAGTTGAAATTTGGTCAGCAGAGTATAGGCGATAACCTGTGTATTTATCTATCTTTGCTGGTTTTAGAATACCAAGTTCATCATAATAACGTAACATTCGAATAGAGACTTGTGTTAGTTTTGAAAATTCTCCAATTTTAAACATGAAAATATGACCTCCTTCTCACTTATAATTAGTATATATTTTGTTTTTGTATACTTCAAGTGTTTAGGAAAATGCATTTAATTATCAGTTTAATCTATAATCAGCAGTCTAACTCAAATTCAAATTCGTCTGATTTTATCTTCTCAATTTCAGAATTAATTTTCTGTTTAAATTTAGCAGAAGAAATTATGTAAATAATTAATATGAGGCAAAATATTATTTTTACATATTGAGCCATTACATAGGCTTCAATAGGGTAGTAAGAATATAGTTGGATGGTAAAGAAGTCACACATCATATGTACAAATCCACCTGCTAAAATACTTCTATGTGTATTAATATATACAAATGTAATAACAAAGTTTAGAAGTATAGTAGATGGTATAAATAAAAGTGCATCAAATAAAGAATATTGCAGTAGATTATATGGCATTTGACCAGGTGTAAGATACCATCCCAAATACCAAACTCCACAAATAGAGCCTAAAATAATTGAAGCACCTGTAAATCCAAACCTGACTAATAATTTATCAAGAGAATACCCTATCCATCCAAATCCTTGGCTAAGTATACTTAGTATAAAGCTTATAAATAGCATAAGTGGTATTTTATAAGGTGTATAAATAGCTATGTGCATCCAATCCACATCATTAATTTCTAGATGAAAATATTTTCCTATTAGTAAAGAACAAATTACAATTAAAGCAAAAAAGAGTACTGTTAATAATGGCCATTTTACTCCTATTTCTTTGAAGCTAAAGCTCCTGTAAAGAAAATCTTTTCTTGCGCTATTTGGATATATTGTGAAAATAAAAAGTAGCCCTATGACGGAAGGGGCTGTATATGCGAAGTAAAAAAGAAGTTTTCCAAGCATGGTATTTGTAACTCCTAATAATACAGGTGTAAAGCTAAATAGCCAAGTCCATAATAGAGTGCTTGTAAAGAAAAAAATTAAATTTTTATCTGAATTAAAATGGGGATTATATAATTGCATCTTATGTTCACTATCCTTTCATTTTGTTAATAGTGGTTTAATTTATATTTATTTTATTTTGACTATAAAGTTGATTAATAAGTAGATAATTAGTGATATTAATAAAATATTTTCGATTTTTATAATTTTTATTAAATATTTAGCTTATCTCTAATATTTTTTATGTAACGGCGATTTATAATAACTTTTTCATTATTTGATAAAGTAGCTTGCATGCGATTATGTGATATTACTTTTATACTTTCTAGGTAATCCATATTTAAAATCATAGATTTAGATATTCGTAAAAAAGATGTATTGTGTAATCGGTTTGATAATTCATATATTTTTAGGTCAACTTCAAATACATCATCTTTATAGTAAGCAAATGTCTTATTGCCAACTGTCTCAAAGTATAAAATATCGCAAATATTAAGCTTATAAATTTCTCCTGCTTTTTTACCATTTATATCTAGTAATGGTGTATTTAGTAGTGAAATTATTTTTTCAATATTATTGTCAATGGCAGAGCATTTTATAATTATTTCAATATCATCAAAATTAGTGGATTGTTCGACATGTATTTTCATTAATTATCACCTCATTTTATTACTGTCATTAGAATAGCATTATATTTTATTGAGTCCAACTAGATGAGTGCTAAATTTCAAATTAAGTACAGTTAAATTCAAATTTAAAATAGTAAAATTCAAATTTAAAGTGGTAAAATTCGAAAAAATACTACGACCATTTGGGAATATTATCCAAATATCGTAGTACTTTTCATAGAATATCTCTAATTATTATACAAATAGACTTATCTTATGACTTACATATGTTGTCAAATTACTTCTCAAATGTCAAAATATTTTTAGATAGTACATCAATGCTGTTAGATAGTGTGTTCAATTTGCCCTCAATTCTAACCAATAAATACATGGATAGAGCTATAGGAAAACCAACATTAGTTATTAACAATTGTAAACTATCATCCATAAAATTACCTCCTATCCTAAACTAGGTCATAAGGAGTAGTATTAGTTTCTACAATCTTAGCTTCAACAGCAGAAGCAAGGTCAAATCCTCCAACTGAAAAAACATTTTTAGATACTATCAAATCCATAGCAGATTTTATATTTTCTTCAGTTAAGTCCTCCTTTGGATTTTCTATAGAAAAAGAAACTTGTTTATCCTTTGTATTCTTGAAACTCATGACTAATTTTTTCTTAATCTCCATACAGTTACCTCCACGATAATAATTTATTTTTTTAATTGATTTAAGTATTTTAATTATTGTTAGGGTAGAAAATACTCTGGTATTGTTATACTTAAAGCAAAGCAGTATTTAAAATAACTAACATGTTTAATTTACGAACATATTTAAATTACTTAAGATATTAAACTGCTTAAAGTATCAATATATTAAGTGTATAATTTGTTAAATTTATATAATATCAAGTGTATTATATATTGAACATGATATATAAATAGTTGATGAATTTTAATGTAGACTATAATCATTAGTATAGACTATATTTGAAAGTTACTATTTAGATAGTGATGTGCTATCTAGTTTTAAAATATCTACAATAGGATTTTCTTGAAGATTTGCGATTGCTTCTGCAACTGCATAAACATCATCATTTGATGCCTCTGCCTTTACATTTGCGAAAGATTTACTTTTAATAACTGCCTTACCCTTATCATCAAAACCAGCATCCAATTTCAGTTTTATACTAGATAAATTTTTTGTTGAAACAACTGCCATAAAACTACCTCCTAAAAATTTAATTTCAAAGATTTGTCGACTTTCTTTGTTAAATCTATAGTATCATATAAGATAATATAGGAGTTAAACCGTAATTTCTTAAGATTTTTTGTTAAAATTTTATAAAAAACTTTATAAGTATATATATTTTAATGATTGATTGAATGTTTGTATGCTCTATGTGCAATAGTTTTTTATTGATTTTGTTTAGAATATTTTCTAGAGGGGATAAAATGTTTAATATGTTTGTTTAGAATGAACTATCTAGATGTATCCAATATCTGTGTCCAGTAGCTAGATTGTAAGTATAGACCTTTAATTATTTTAGCTAGTTCATCGTCATATAATATACTCCATATATTGAACAGGAACACGATATTGAACAACAATATGCTATACTAAATTTTGAGAGGAGGTTATATTGTGAGTGAAATTCTGTTGGAACAGTTTGACTCTGATTTGGGAGGGATTTTGATGCCAGAATATGTAATAAAAAAACCTGATTGTCATTTTCCTGAGACTATCGTATGTGAATTTTCAAAATCTATGATACAAACAATTGTTGAAAAGTATAATGGTAAAAAAATAGGTCGTTTAATTAATGTTGCTGGAGATATACCAATTTATGAAGTATTTTTCAAGAATGTAAGAATTGGAATTTGTCAGGTTATGGTAGGTGCAACAGCATGTGTAACCAACTTTGAAGAATTAGTTGAGTTAGGAGCAAAGAAGATATTTATCTGTGGAGAATGTGGTGTGTTAGACAATTCTATTGATGATGCATATCTAATCATTCCAACATCAGCTATCCATGATGAGGGCACAAGTTATCATTATCAACCAGTCTCTGGTGAAATTATACTTAACCCACATGGAGTTAAAGTGATTGAATCTGTATTTAAAAGTAAAGGATTATCATACATAAAAGGTAAAATATGGACTACTGATGCTCCATACAGTGAAACACCTAATAAAATACTTACACGGAAGACACAGGGGTGTATTGCAGTTGATATGGAATGTGCTGCTGTAGCTGTCGCAGCACAATTTAGAAATGTTATATTTTCACAGTTTGTTTATGCTTGTGATAATCTAAACTCAGATGTATGGGAACAACGAGGATTAACTATACGTCCTATTTCACAAAAAGTATATACCTTTGAGCTTGCAATGGAGTGTGCTATTAAGTTGTAAATTTAAAGTCTTTTAACTTGTATTTTGATAATTTAAAATTGCCAAAGCAGTAAATCGATTAAGGTTTACTGCTTTTTTTATTGTTGAATTTAAAAGTGATATATAGCTATATGCTCCTTCTGGAAAAATATTATTATATTAAAAATGCTTTAAAAGTGTTCGTTTTAGTCTAAGGTTTATGTTAAAAAAATTATTAAATTTAATCTGTAAATAAAAAAGTTAAAAGTCCAATATTAACATTTTACTCTTAAACCATTAAAATCTTTATTAAAGCTATTAAATTTATCAAAAATATTTTAAAGGAGAGTGTAGTTTATGAAAGTAAAATTAGAAGATATACCAGTTCAGTTCCATGCAATGGTGGAAATAGTGGGGATTGATAAGTTTGTAGAGATTGCTAAATTGTATGGAGGTACAAACACTTATATACCTACATGTAAGGGGATTTTTAGATATGCAAGAAATAGGGAGATAGTGAGACAGTTTAATGGGGTTAATTATGGGGAACTCGCCATTAAACACAACATGTGTGTAAGCAATATTAAGCGAATAATAAATGAAAACAGTATATAAGTTGTTATACAAAGTATTTTGTAAAGATTAAGTGTGAGTAGGTAAAAGACATTTTATAAAGTTTTTTTTAGACAAAATTACTAAATTTATTGCCTATTAATTTAAATAGATTGTATATTCTATAAAATATTCTGTTAAATAATGGAGATATATTGAGAATTCAAAAAAAATAGTCGAAAATATTTGTTGGATAAAAAATAAACAAAATGATACAATTGCTTGTATAAAGGGGAAAAAACAATAAATAAGCTATATAAATAAAAAAATATAAATAAATATGACATAATATATTTGCATATTTAAGAATATAAATAGGGATTTTAAGGGATTAATAAGTATATTTAAAATATATTAAAATAAATATATATTTAAATTTAAACTTTATGTTATCTATATAAAGTAATAATTATTGAGAAATGATTACTTATTAGTAGAAAAGGGGTTAGTAGATATGAATAATGGATTTTATAAATTGAATTCAGTAGTATTAGGCTTTGATATAACAAATGATATTAATAAAATAAGATTTAATCATTATATAATGAGAAAAGAAAATATACAGAGATTGCAAGGTACTTTACCAAGAGGTCAATTTTATATGACAGTAAGAAGAACTGCTACAGATTTACAACTTTCTATTTCTACTATAAGTAGGCTTGTAAGAGAGTTTTCAGATTTAGGAGTAATAAGGCTTGTGTCTAAGGGAACAAGGGGGAAGATGCATTCTATATATAGCTATATCAGTTCAGAAATTAGTGAAGATTTATTTGATAGTACTAGTGAGAATTTACTTGATAGTGATGAAACTATAGATTTTAACTATAACAGTGTAGAGAACTATGAATTCAGTAATTTAGAGTATAGTTATGGAAATGTTGAAAATAAAGGTTGTATTGATGAAGATTGTATTTATGGTGGTGGAATGTCAAAGTACAATAGTGCTTATGATAATACAGAATGTAGTAGTTGTGATGACTGTAGTATATTAAGTAGTAAGAATAATTCTGCTAATAAAAAAAGCAATGACTTAGCTTCTAGTGGAATAAAAACTCATGGTAAAAATACTAGCTCTAATAATGAAAATATCAACAATGAAAATATCAACTCTGAAAAATCTGTTATTAATTTTACTAATGTAACTAATAAAATTAAAGATTATACCAAAAAAACACTTATTGGAGAAGAACTTAAAATCGAAAACTCTAATTTAAAATCGAGGTCTTCAAATGTTAGATTTAATGAAACATGTAATGACATAGATAAAATAACTAAAAATGACATAGAAGATAATCAAAGTAAAAATGTTATAAAATTAAGTAATAGTAAAGTATTTAGTAGCATGAATAGAGATGGTAAAAAGAGTGGTTTTGATAATATTCATGATACACAAAAAGAAGATAAGTTTGTAACAAATAAAAAAGAATCCTTAAATAAATTTAATAAAAAAAATATACAGCAAAGCATTATAAATATGCTAAATAAAAAAACAGGAAAAAATTTTAAAATCAATTCTCCAACGAGCATAAAACTTATCAACGAAAGACTAAAGGAAGGTTATGTCTTAGAAGATTTCTACAAAGTTATTGAGGTAAAAGTAGCTAAGTGGAAAGATACCATAATGGAAATGTATATAAGACCAGAGACCTTATTTAGCCATAAATTTGAATCCTATGTTAATGAAAACATATCTGTAAAAAATCAAAGTAATGTTTACCAGTGTAAAAAGAGCGACAATAATAGAAGTAATAATTATATGTATTCTGACTATACCACGTATGACGACAGCAATCGTGAAAGAAAAAAACATGAAAATGCAAGGTATTGGAATCCAATCTGTGAATTTTAATTAGTCTGATAATGCGTTTATAGGTGGAATGAATTTATATATTTTATAGCTGATAATGCATTTCTAACTAGTAATATATTTATATCTTTTATAATTAAAAGTATATTTCTAACTGACAATATCGTTGCAATCTAATATAAAAATAAAAGACTTAATAATATTAAAATATAAAACTTAAGAGGAAAGCGAGATTAATTTATATGGTTAAATCAAAAGCTGTTGAAATAGAGCAGGCTATTTTAGGCACAATTATTTTAGACAATAAATTAAACTACAAACTAGATGACTTAAATGAAAATATGTTTATGAATTCTACATGCATTGAAATATTTAAAATCATGAAAGAACTTAGAAAAGAAAATATAATAATTGATGTAGCAACTGTAAAATCAAAGATAGATGAGAAATCTTTAGCAATTAAAATGAGTAGTTTAACTAGTGTAATTACATGGGGTCAAACTTTTGGTATTGATGGTTATATAAAAATTTTAAAAGAAAACTTAGCAAGAAGAAGCATAAATCAAAATTGTCAAAGACTCTTGGAAGGCATAAACTTTGGAGAAAATATTGATACTTGCATCTATAAATTTGAAAATAATATAAGAAAAATCTTGGACAAAGATACTTATGAAAATGATGATGTACATAGCATAGCAGAAAAAGTCCTTGATTTTTTAGAAAGTAAAAAGGATGTTGGATTTAAGTTTGGGATAAGTTTACTTGATTCGACTATAGGAGGTCTTTTTAAAGGAGAGCTAACGACAATAGCAGCTAAATCAGGGGTTGGAAAGACTGCTTTAGCTCTTCAAATAATGTTAAATTCGGCCAAGCAAGGGAAAAAGACTCTATTTATAAGTAGAGAAATGACAAGTGAGCAAGTGTTTATGAGAAATATATGCAAGATAACAGGAGTAAGTACAAGAAATATGAAATCTAAAGAGATAAGTGAAAGTGATTGGAAACTAATTGTAAATGCAATAGGGGATTTACGTGAGAATAACTTAATTTATATAAATGACAAGATAGACACAATCAGTGCAATTAGAAAGAGGATAAGGCAAATAAAGCCAGACTTATTAATTGTTGATTATGTGCAACTTCTTACATCTCAAAAAAGTATGGAAAAAAGAGAAAGAGAAGTAGCCACTTTTTCTAGAGAATTAAAAAGTATGACTTTGGATTTTGATATACCAATAATTCAGTTAAGTCAATTAAATGATGAAATGAAAGATTTTAGACCTTATGGAGATAGACCTATGAGGGATAGTAAAGCCATCTACCACGATAGCAACAATGTGGTTTATATACATCAATTAAAAGGGAGTGATTATGAAGAAGCAGTAAAAGATATAGGAGAAAGTGAGGAATTAGTTAGAGAATCAGAGTACAGGGGAATTAAGATTGTTGATTTAATAGTTGCGAAGTGTAGGGATGGACAGACTAGGCATAAGCATTTTTGTTATTATGGGGATAGGTTGCATTTTCAAGAACTAAATTATTAGAGTAATGAGATAGCCATAACAAGCTTATTGAAAGTCGAAAAATAATATAAAATATGAGGTGAAAAGATGTTAGAATTAGAGGAAATCATAGAATTGCTTGAAGAACACAATATAGAAGTGAGTATTCCAAAGGAGTTACATAAGTATAATTTATTGGAGTATCTGAAATTGTGTCAACAAAGTGGGGGAACATATTTTTATATTAAGACAGTGGAGGGTGCTTTAAAAGAGGCTAGAAATGAGCTTATGATTAAATTGTTTAATGGAAAAAATTATATGGAATTAGCTAGAATGTTTGATATGAGTGTTATTAATGTCAGGTACATTGTTAGAAAAAAATAGATATATTGTGGATAAGGTAAGTGTGATGTGTATAAAGTTACGACTATAAATAAGTTTAAACTGTGAATAATAGAGTAAGACTGTGTATAAAGTTATGATTATTTGAACAACTCAATGTCGCTTATTTACTTAAAATCCTTCTACAATTAGAGTATAATTTCTAATCTGGATATCTTATGTGATTAAGTCACAGATAAAAAGCAAATATATTGTTATAATTCTTATAGATTAATAATACAGGGAGGTTATTATGTCTAATAAAAAAAAGAAGTATGCAAATATTTTAGAAAATGAGTGTGTAGCCTGTGGTAGCTGTATAAAAGTCTGTCCAAGGAGAGCTATCTCAGTACCATATGGTATTAGTGCAAAAATTGATAAAGACTTATGTGTTGGATGTGGTATTTGTAAGAAGGTATGTCCAGCATCTGTGATTGAGATTATAACAATATTAAAAGAGGAAGAAGGTAAGTGTCATGAATAATAAAAAACACTGGTATGACTATTTATGGATTTTTTCTTCTATATATTTGATATTGGGATTTGTAAATATTATTTTCGCTTGGATTGGGTTAATTTGTTTCTTTGTTCCATTACTTATTTCTATTATTAAAGGAAATAAAGCGTACTGCAATAAGTATTGTGGAAGAGGACAGCTGTTTAATTTGCTTGGAAATAAATTAAAGTTGTCAAGAAATAAAGATATTCCTAAATTTATTAGAAGCAAGTGGTTTAGATATGGTTTTTTGACGTTTTTTATGGTGATGTTCGCTAATATGCTTTTTTCAACTTATCTAGTGTTTGAGGGTAGTAGAAATTTTAAAGAGGTAGTGACTTTGCTTTGGACTATAAAGATGCCTTGGCAATGGGCATATCATGGGACTTTAGTTTCACCTTGGGTGGTACAGTTTGCGTTTGGTTTTTATAGTGTTATGCTTACATCGACTGTTCTTGGATTGATTACGATGATACTATTTAAGCCTCGTTCATGGTGTGTTTATTGTCCTATGGGTACTATGACTCAGATGATATGTAAGGCAAAGAGTAAGTCTATATAGATAGAGTTTATGTGAATATGTAAGGAGTATAGATAGAGTTTGTATAAAATAAACTTGTCTATGCTTCTTTTTTATGTGTAAGAGCATTAATTAAGTAGAAAAATTAAAAAGAGTAGATACAAGGAATTTAGATAGCAATAATAATTAAATAATAAGATAGAATATAAAGCAATGAAAGAGGCAGAAAGGGAAAGAAAAAGAGGGTGAAGGAGATAGGAAAATAACTATATAATAGGTAAAATATGTAGGAATTATATGTTATAATAGTTTTAGCAAGAAGATGTAATCTACAATTTATAGAGTGGAGTTCATACAAAAGGTTATCCTCCCAACGTATAGAAGGGAGGTGAGTATGTGTGGATAATTTTTTACAAGGTGTACTAGCAAGTTTAGTTGCCAGTTTAATAGTTTACTTAACTGATAAATTGTTTAAAAAAGTAAAAAGCCACTCTGGCAGGAGTGACTTTAGTTTTGAACTAAAGATTAAGTTCAACAAGAAACACTAATTTACGAACTCCACTCTACTGCAAATAGATTGTAGTTCTTCTTGCTTTTATTATATCACAAATTAGAAAAAATATGTAAAGTACTTGTTTTAATCGCAGGTACTTTTTTATGTAAAAATAAATTTGCCTACAGCCTTTTTGGTATACAGAATTAGTAAGTTTGAAATAACATTCATATAAAAACTTTAGTTGATTTTAAAATCAATATATTGAAGGCATTTTAAAATCAATTATTAACTTTTCATGATTTCTAAAGTATTTTATATCATCCATATCATGAGTAATTATTATAGCACTCTTGTTTTCCATCTTTCTTATTACAAAATCCATAACCTTATACTTAGTTTCTGTATCCAGCCCTTTAAATGGCTCATCCATTATAAGCAAGTCAAAATCATATAATAAAGCTCTTAATATTGCAACCCTTCTTTTCATACCACCACTTAATTCCCTTACTCTTTTATTCATACAACCATTTAAGCCCAATACCTCTAAGGCACTTTCAATTTCTGAATTACCCAGATTTTCACATACCAACTTTATATTCAATGACACACTTAGATTTTCACACAAACTATCATCTTGGAATACTGCACTAATCTTTTTATTACTAATACCTACAATTTTTCCGCTATCTGCTTTCTCCAAACCCATTAATATTCTTATCAATGTTGTCTTACCAATACCAGAGGTTCCTGTTATAAATGAGATAGCATTATCTTTAAATACATTATTAAAATTATCTAAAACAACCTTATCATTATATTTTTTACTTAGATTCTCAATTACTATATCCATTTAGTTTATCTCCAATCTTTTTAATAAATAGTCTATTAATGATAAAAATCCCTTTTGAAAGCAAATACTTATTATAATGATAACTATAGTCCATGCAAATAAATCTGGTGTATTTAAGTATACTTTAGCTTTGTATAAGTTTTCACCTATAGAATTAGCAGGCATTCCTATTATCTCTGCTGCTATTCCAGATTTCCAACATAGACCTAAAGAAACACTACATGCTGCTCTTAGATATGGTGCTACCTCAGACAAATATATGTACCTTATTTTTTTTATCTTACTGACTTTAAATACTTTTGCCATATCATTTAACTCTCTAGATATACTATTTATTCCATCTAGGATATTTCTATATACCACTGGCAATACCATCAAGAAGGATATAAAAATAGACAGGTTCTTTGAAGATATCCATATTAGAGATAATATTATGAACGAAGCTACTGGTATAGATTGTATTGTAAGTATTAAGGGTTCAATAAGTATCCTAAAATTTTTTTTATTAGATGCTATTATGGCAGATATTATTCCAATGATAAAGGCTAATATAAATCCTGTTGTTATTTTCAGAAAAGAAAAGAGTATAGATTGCCAAAACTCAAACTTCATAGATAATTCGAATAACCTTTTCAAAGATGAAAAAGGAGATACTAAAAGTATCTCCTGACCAATTATCATACTACTTATTTGCCAAACGATAAGCCAAAAGATTATTGCTAGTATATGAGTTTTACTAATTTTCTTGTGTATAGTAGAAATCTTCACCTGGCATCTTTCCTCCTATTGACTTTGGATTAGCATCATAAAGTACTTGTAAGTATCCACTTAATTTATCTTTCATTGTATTACCTTCTATAAATGTTATATTACACTTTGGAATTGCTTTTTTTGCTATCTGTGCTGGAACTATTTCATTTTCCTCAATAAGTTTTGAAGCTTCTTCTATATTATTGTTTGTAAAATCAACTGATTTCTTATATTCTTCTAAGAAACTTTTAACCTTTTCTGGATATTTATCAACAAACTCTTTTCGTGCAACAACAACTCCTGTTACTAAAGCACTTTCAGTATTTTTATCTTTATTTAAAGTATCCCATTCTTTTGTCAAATCCAAAGCTACTCTTAAGTTATCACTCTTAGTCAATGCTGTTGTTACAAAAGGTTGGGGAAGTAGTGCTATTCCATTTTTATCGTTTAATAATGCCGCCAAACATTCTGTATGTTCTGATTTGTATTCTATGTTGACATCTTTAGTTGGGTCAATTCCATTTTCTTTCAATATGTAATTCAAAGCATATTCAGGAGTAGAGCCTTTACCACTAGAATAAATAGTTTTGCCTTTTAAATCATTTACATTGTTTATAGAATTTCCATTCTCAATTATGTATAAAACTCCTAAAGTATTAATGGCTAGTGTTTCTATTTCACCATTGCTATTATTATATAAAACAGATGATAGATTTGCGGGAATAGCAGCAATATCTAGTTCTTTATTCACAAGCTTAGGTGTAATTTCGTCAACAGAATTTGCTATTGAAAATTCATAATCTTTTTCTTTTTTATCCTTTTCATCGCCAATCATCTTAACCATTCCCATTCCTGTAGGACCTTTTAGTGCTGTCACCTTTGCAACTACTTTAGTTTCTTCTTTTGTTTGTTTTTCTGGTGGGTTTGATGCACAACCTACCAATGAAATTATTATTAATGATGCCAGTAATAATATTGATAATTTCTTTTTCATAAAACCTTCCTCCTAGTATTTAATTTTATATAGAATCTGTTATTTAAGTTTATATTTCATATAGAATTTGTGTTAACTTTTCTTTATTCAATATTTTTATACACTTTTTACCAAACTCTAAACAATTTTCATTTTGTAATGATTGTAATTCCCTATATAAAGATGCTCGACTTACACTAATCCTTTTACTTAACTCCTCCTTAGAACATTCTAATAGGATAGTGTCATTTTTGCTAGTTTTTTCTAGTAAATATTCAATAACTTTCTTTTTACTAGACTGTATATTTAAAAACTCTATCTTTCTCAGTAAAAATTGTATTTTTCTATTACAATATCTTGAATACTCTAAAGCTACAGAAATGTCCAACTTCATCATATCTATAAAGCATTTTTTTGGATAAAAAACTACATAAACATCACTTTTGCATTTTAGTACAGTATCTAAGGATTCTTCATCAAATATATTAGAAATTCCAAAAACATCTCCTTCCTTTAGAATAGACATGTTAACTTCAGTTCCATCACTCGATATACAATAGATGGATACTTGTCCTGCTTTAACTACACCTACATAATATTCTTTATCAAAAAAATCACTTATAAATTGACCTTTTTTATAACTCTTTGCTTTTATCTTATCTTCTACAATGTATCTTTCAGAAAATAACTTACTATTTATTAGTACTTCTTTCTCATTCAAAGTCATCACCTTTTCTGATAAATATTCACTTTGATTGCAATAATATCACAGTATTTACCAAAATTCAATAATATTGATAATTATTTTCAATCAAGTTTATTTATTAATTGTCTCATCTGATACAATTTTTAGTAGTTTTTAATGCTATCATATCTCTTAACAAAATATGAAAGGAGACTTTACATAAGCCATGAAAACTATATTAATTTCTGGGTCATCCTCTGTAGGGAAGACCGCTTTAATAAAACATTTAATTCCATATCTTAAGTCTAATGGGCTTAACCCTTCAATATGTAAGATAGATTGTCTAGCTACTGATGATGATTTAATATATAAAAAATTGAATATACCTTATATTGTTGGACTTAGTAAAGACATATGTCCAGACCATTTTCTTATATCAAACATAAACGAACTTATGCTTTGGGCTAAAAATAAAAGTAGCGATATTTTACTAATAGAAACTGCTGGGCTTTGCAATAGGTGTTCACCTGCAACAAATAAAACACTACACATATGTGTATGTGATTGTACATCTAGCTTTAAGACTCCTCAAAAACTAGGTCCTATGTTAAGTGAAAGTGATGCCATAGTTCTAAGTAAAATAGACATGGTATCACAAGCAGAAAGAGAGATAATATCATTCAATATAAAAAAAATAAATCCTAATTCTAATATATTCTTTATAGATGGATTAGTTGGTTTTGGTGTAGAGCTAATTTCAAACTATATAAACAATGCTAATATTCTAAACAATGACGAACATTTATTGAGACATACAATGCCAAGTGGGGTGTGTTCTTATTGTATTGGAGAATGTAGAATTGGTGATGAATTCCAACAAGGCATAGTTTCTAAAATGAATTTTAGAGGTGAATTTTAATGAAAAGTATAACCATATATCCTGGAAAAAACAAACTTGGTAATACAGAGAACTTTGAATCTCTAACTTTTTATAGAGGTCATATTTATTCCATTGTAGGTAATACTGGTTCTGGTAAAAGCAGGTTAATCAAAGATATAGAGCAGTTTGTCAATAAAGATTCTTTGACTAATCGAAAAGTAGTCATTGATAATATGGAAGTTGCTATTGAGGAAAGAAATAAATTTTCTACAAATCTCATTTCTCATCTTAGCCAAAATATGAGGTTTGTTCTTGATTCTACAGTCGAGGAATTTTTAGTTATACATAAAGAATGTAAAAACAATACTTCTGTCTCAATAAAAGAAGTACTAGATGTAGCAAATTCCATAACAGCAGAACCTATTTCCCTATCTCAAGACCTTACATCATTGAGTGGGGGACAGACACGTGCCTTAATGATTGCAGATGTTGCTTTCATTTCAAATAATCCTATTGTTTTGATAGATGAAATAGAGAATGCTGGAATAAATAAAAATGTTGCTTTAGACATCTTATTGAAAAGTGATAAACTGATTTTTATAGTTACTCATGACCCTCATACAGCACTTATAGCAGAGAAGCGTATAATAATGAAAAATGGTTCAATCTTCAAAGTAATCAATAAGACTAACGAAGAAAAAGAAATCTTAGGCAAACTTAAAGATATATATGAATTTCAACTAGAATGTCAATATAAATTAAGAAAAGGAGAGACTCTTCATGAAAAATGTTAGGTTGTATTGGAGCAATATTTGTATACTTCATAAATATGAGAAAAACTATTTAGATAATTTAATTATGTCTTTAAAAGAGAAGGATATTAATTTAGAGGTAACTTATTTTGGTATAGGTTATCCTTACAAACTTAATGAATATTTAAAAAAAACAGACGCTTTAATTCCAGATATTATAGTTTCTACAGATTTAGAAGTGTATGAAGACAAGAATATCTATTCAAAGTTTTCAAGTAACTTATATCCATTATCGAATTATTTCAATATTAAGAGTGAGATTAAATCATCATCTATATATTTTGATGAAAGATTACTTCCATTTTTAGTTATACCATTAGTATTTTCTTATAACCAGAATTACAAGGGTTTGATAGATTCTATAAAAAACGTAATTGACACTGATACAAAAACTGTCATTGGTGGTATAAATAACTCTGGTGCGAAATCTGTTGTTAAAGCCATTTGGAGTAGGTATGGAAAAGAGTATGTAGAGAGATTTTTGTCCAATTCAACTATACTAGATATGCCAATACAATCATTTAATGATGTAAAAAATGGTTCGGATAGATTAGCTATAACTCCTAGTATATATGCAAAGCGTGCTAATAATAAAGATTTATTTATGTCATATCCTGATGACGGGGCTATAGCATTGCCATCTTATATTACTGCAAGTAAATCATTAGACGAAAAGACTATGTTAGAGGTATTAAAATCTCTTGTATCTAAGGAGTTTTGTAATTCTTTTGTGAAGTCTGCATCATTACTATCTTGCATCTATGATACTATAGAGGATAGTCTTATTAAAGATAATCAGTATAAGTTTTTATATCCTTCTAAAAAATGGTTAGATACAGTTACGACTGAAGAATTTTTTGAGGTTTATAATATGTATATATAATATATTTATTTTTACTTATTGTTTGTATGTTATTGTTTGTGACTAATAGTATTTTATATTTATGGATATATATAATTAGGCTAAGTAATCTTATTGAATCATCTTAGAGGAGAATTGTTTCAATGTCTAATGGTACTGTCGATTAATTATAATATTCATAGTCGATATAATTATAATGTGAGTTTTGTTTTTTAACAGAGCAATTATCATATAGATTAGGGGTTCTTAGGAACTCCTTTTCTGTTTTTATATAAAAAAAGAAGAAGATTCAAATTTTTATTTTGAGACATCACCTTTTATCATGGTAAAATGAGAGTATAAGATATTGATACAATACATATATATCGTTATGTGAATAATTTATCAGATATACTAAGTTCTAAGTCATTAAAAATTTACATTAATATAATGAAACTTGTATTTAAAAGTGCTTTTGATTTAAAAATGATAAGAATTCAACTAAAGGAGTAGATTTAGTTAAATCAAAACAAATTCAAAATAAAAATTATAATGAAGAGTAAATAATAAAACTATTAGAAGTATGTAAAGATACTGAATTAGAACTTCACATAAACTTAAATATTAGTCTGGGTATGAGAACATCCAAAATATTAGGTCCTTCATGGGAGAATGTAGATTTTGAAAGAAAAACAATTTCAATTGAGAAAATTACTGCAAAAGTAGATAATAAAGTAATTCTGAGGTGAATATTTTTAAAATCCTGTGAGTAGAAAATGGAGTGTCACTCTGAAGACATTATTTTGTGTGAAAAAATAATATAAAAAATAGACTAACAAAAGGAGGTTTTATGATATGAAAAATGAGATAGTAGTCATTGCTCCCTCTAAGTTATTTTCAGATACTGTATATGAAGTACTTGAAGAATTACATATAAAAATTCCATCATACATTGCTACAGGTAAAGAAACTATAGAACTAGCAGATAACATAATTAACTTAGGCACTAAAGTAATAATTACTCGTGGACAAAATGTTGATTTATTGCGTAAACATGTCTCAATTCCTATAGTGGATGTTGGATACAAATACGAAGACATATTTTATTCATATAAAAAAGCACTTAAGTATTCTTCAAAAATAGGATTTATAGGTTTAGAATCATCATATAAAACTGCTAAACGATTTAAAGAAATCTCCAATTTTGATTTAGAAATACCTAAGTTAAATTCTCTTTCTGAATTTGAAGATACAATAAAAGAATTAATTGATAATGGCACTGAGATTTTCATAGGTGGTAAAACAACAAAAGAAATCACCTCTAAATACAATAAACTCTGTATAGAGACTGAAGTTGAAAAGTCTTCTATTCATGCGTCTATCAATGAAGCAATTCATCTATATAACATAGGAATTGAAAAGAGAATAAATAACTCTATTACAGAAGAAATTCTAGAATGTACACATAGTGGTATAATTGCCATTGATAAAAATCACTCACCACTTTTTATAAATAATCAAGCAAAAAGGTTACTATTTAACCAAGTTGATAAATTTATAAAAGATTATTTAACTTCTGGTGATATTTCAGATTCACTAAAAAATGGGCACTCTATATGTAACAATATAATTAATTTTAAAGGTTCTTCCCTTACATTTGATTGTTTCCCGATTATAATTGATAGTTTGCATTTTGGATGTGTTGCAACCATACAAGATATCGAAAATATTCAATCAACAGAAAAAGAAATAAGAGAGAGTTTAATTTCAAAATCTCATTGTGCAAAGAACAATTTTAACGATATATTGGGTTCAAGTGATGCATTAATGCACTCGGTAAACATGGCTAAGAAATTTGCTAAATCTAATTCTACAATCATAATTACTGGTGAATCTGGTACTGGAAAAGAAATATTTGCTCAAAGTATTCATAACTATAGCAATAGATTTAATGGACCTTTTGTGGCTATAAACTGTGCAGCTATACCTGAAAATATACTTGAAAGTGAATTATTCGGATATGTAAAGGGAGCTTTTACAGGTGCTAGAAATGAAGGGAAAGCAGGTGTCTTTGAATTGGCACATAATGGGACTATATTTTTAGATGAAATTGGAGAAATTTCTAAAGATGTTCAAGTCAAACTACTTCGAGTATTACAGGAGAGGGAAGTCACTAGAATAGGGGATACTAAAGTTGTACCTATTAATGTAAGAGTTATAACAGCTACTAATAAAGATTTAGTGGAGCAGATTGATAATAATAATTTTAGAGAAGATTTATTTTACAGACTTTGTGTGTTGAAGTTAGATTTACCTCCTCTTAGAGAGCGAAAAGAAGATATCGAACAACTTACATATGCTATTATATCTCATTATAACAAACCAGTGTCAATATCTGATTCTGCACTTAAAATTTTAAGTAGATATGACTTTCCTGGTAATATAAGACAATTAAAAAATATAGTAGAAAGACTAGTAGTTATGTGTGATGATAATTTTATAGATGAGTACTTAGTTTCTGAAATTTTAACTTCTGAGCCACATTTTCGAAAGGATATAAGTTTAACTACTACAATAGATTATTCTCCTATTTTGGAAGAGAATAAAATCGTAGATTATGAAAAAAAATTAATTCTTGAGACGTTAGAGAAAAATAATGGAGTAAAATCTGTTACTGCAAGTCAGTTGGGTATCAGTACTACTACTCTTTGGCGTAAACTTAAAAAGTATCAACTTTCAGATTAAATATTTATTGAATAAAATAAAAGAGGCTGTTACATAACAATTTAGAATCGTTATGTAACAGCACCTGTTATTTTAAAATTTTTATATATAAATATTTTATATACATAGAGTAGAAGTCATTTATTACTAAACTCTGTAAACATCATCTATAATTTGTACACCTTTTTTTTCTAATGTCTCATTTACCCATTCTCTATTTGCAGTTCCTTCAGAAGCCTTTACCACTTTAGCATGGTCTTGTTTAGCATTTGCTTCTGCTTTATCAATAAGGTCTACTGCATCATTTTTAGGGATTACGATTACACCATCTTTGTCTCCTAATATTATATCTCCTGGATTAACAGCAATTCCTCCTATAGATATAGGTACATTCACTTCACCAGGACCTTCTTTATATGGGCCACCTGGAGTAGTTCCTGTAGCATATATTGGACAACTAGACTTTGATATAACATCAATATCTCTTATTGGACCATCTATTACAATTCCTGATACTTTTTTGAAATCTGCAAGATATTTGTACATGATTTCTCCCATGATGGCTTGTGTTCTATCTCCATTATTAGATAGTATTATTACATCGCCTTCTTGAGCTATATTAAGAGCTTGATGAAGCATTAAATTATCTCCTGGTCTTGATTTTACTGTTAACGCAACTCCACACATTTTGTTTTTTGGTGAAGACATTAACTTTATTTCTGAACTTAATGCACTTGACCTATACATACAATCTCCTACATTAGCTGCTGGTAATACACTAAATCTTTTTACAAGTTCTTTATCTGGTAAATCTCTTTTTAAATATACTCTATTTCCTATTGTCATTTTAAGTTCCTCCTAATAAGTGTTTATTGTTTACTAATCATTGTATATCGTTGCATTGTCCCAATCTATTGATTTTACTGGCCAAGTAGGGTTTTTACCTTCAAATACCTCATTAACTCCAATTGCAGAGTGTAAAGAGGCTCTATTAGTAGCTTCTTTAGTTGCTGCTCCTATATGAGGAGATACCACAACATTATCTAAATACAATATAGGGTTTTTAGAATCTACTGGCTCTTGTTGTAATACATCTAAGCCAGCACCTGCTATAATATTATCTCTACATGCTTCATATAAAGCTTGTTCATCTACAACACTTCCTCTTGCTGCATTTATAAAAAATGCTGTTTCTTTCATCATATTAAACTGTTCTTTTCCTATAAAATGTTTAGTGACAGAAGTTGTTGGACAGTGAACAGAAACAAAATCACTTTCTTTATATATTTTGCTTATATCTCTAGTTACTTCTACACCTTGTGGGAAGTCTTTAGATGGTTTATATGGGTCATATGCAACCACTTTCATATTGAATCCATCCATACACATCTTAGCAACTCTTGAACCTATGTTTCCACATCCAATAATTCCTACAGTTTTTCCATCAAGCTCACATTTAGGAGTTCTCAGCTTAGCTTTATAATAGTCATCTATAAAACTTTTTCTTACTTTTGTATAATTTCTAGAGCAGTATAACATATACATTAATGTTACTTCTGCAACAGAAGTACTATTTGCTACTGGACAATACAATACTTGAACACCAAATTCTTTTGCTGCATCTAAATCTACAGTATCAAATCCTGCTCCATGACGTACTATTACTTTTAAGTTATCAGCAGCTTCAAATACCTCTCTTGTTATTTTAGATAACCTAACTATAATTGCATCAATACCTTTTATATCATTTATTATATCTTTAGTCTCCATGCCTGAACCAGTTATCAGTTCATGCCCTCTACTTTCTAAGTAATCTCTTCCCTCTTGCATTATTTCTTGTGGTAATAATATTTTCCAACCCATTTTTTTCCTCCTAATTAATTTTCATATATGTAATCTGGGGCACAATATACTATAAATCCATTTTTAATTGTCATTTCTGTTTTTAATAATTTATCTGCCTCGAATTTACTACCTTTCCAATCTGTATAAGTTTGTTTAACATCCATAATGTCAAATATTGCTACATCTGCATTTGCACCTTCTGATAGACATCCTATCTGATTTTCCATTTTCATAAGTTTAGCTGGATTTTGTGTTGTCATTTTTACAACATCATATAGACTTATTCCCATACATATGTATCTAGACATAAGATTTGGTAGAGAGAATATAGGTCTTCTAAACATGCTTTCCAATACCAAATCTGTACTACAAATATCAGCTATAAATCCTTGTTCTTTTGCTTTTTGCATGACTTCAAAATCACCATGTTTTCTACCTTCTCCTGTATCAAATATGATTCCTCTTTCTCTTGCTTTCTTTACACATTCGTATAAATTGCCATTTGAGTCGAGGATAGTGTTTTGAACACCTTGATATACATGTTCAAATATATCTCCTGGTCTTAAGATATTTAACACATCCTCTGTAGGAACTGGTAAATTTGTACAATGCACCTCAACAGGGCATCCTATTTTTTCAGCTATTTTAATAGTCTCCTTTAATGGCTCTATTCCTAGACCTTCTACTAAATTTTCACTTAATCTTATTTTTAGACCTAATATATTATCTTTATTTTCATTGTATATTCGTTCTATTTTTTCATGATTGAAATACTTTGGGTCAATACATTCATGATAGCTAGTAGTTACTAATCCCGCTGAACAAACTTGTAAGAAACTTTTTATATTTACTTTACTTCTAGCCACAATTGAAGATTTAAAGAGTTGGTAGTTTGCTACTCCTGCTGAACAATCAATTGCACTAGTAACGCCTGTTGGAAGATATGTGCTATCTGGATATATACCAATTTCAGTTCCATCTGCAAACATATGAGCATGTGCATCAATCAGCCCTGGAAAAACAAATTTACCTCTTGCATCTATTGTGTGTTTTGCCTTATCACCATGTTTATATTCAGTTACTTTTCCATTGTATATAGCAATTGTTTTATTGCCATTTACATTATTTTTAGGGTCTATTACGTGTCCATTTACAATAAGTAAATCTAGCATAATTATTCATCTCCAATATATAAATTTAATGTGTACTTACCATAATCCAATTATTTTCCAGTAAGGTAAGCCTATTACTAAGAATATTGCTAATGCAACCATTACCATGATAGTGCCTACTTTCCAGAAATCTTTTTGAGATACATATCCTGATGCAAAGGCTATAAGACCAGCTCCATTTCCATAATGAGTCAATAAAGCTCCATAACTTGCAAAGAATGCTAGTAATAATGTAACTACCATCGGATTTGCTTTAGTAGATAAAACTATTGCAAATAGTACAGGATAAAAAGATGCTACAAATGCACTGTTTGATACAAAGAAGTATCTAACTGCCAAACTCACTAACAATAGTACTATTGTAACTAATAATCCATTTACATCTGATAGATTTAATACTGTACCTAATTTATCAGCTAACCAAGTGTAAAAACCTGCATCAGCTAATGAGCCAGCAATACCATAAAATGCACCATACCATATAAATATATTCCATGCTCCTTTAGCACCAATAACATCATCCCAATCTAAAATACCTGCTATAAGGACTAATGCTAAGAATACAAATCCTACTACTTGCATATTTAAGTTTATAAAAGGTATTTTTTCACCAAACATCCATCCAAGAATAGCAAGAATAAAGAATACAACTAGTATCTTTTCATGTTTTGTAATAGTACCTAATGATTCCAAATCTTTTCTTATCTGTGGTTTAATATCTGTTAAATGAGTTAAACCTGGTTTGTATATCTTATATACTATAAGTGGTGCTACTAGTAAGAATAAACCTGCTGGTACGATTGATGCCATAAACCAAGTTCCCCAAGTTAAGTTAACACCTAACATACTTGCTGCCAAAGAAACTGTTATCGCATTGGTTGCCATACCTGTCAAAAATAATGCTGCTGTTCCTTGAGATACTACATATGTTAATACTGTTAAATATGCACCTAATTTTTTAGGCTCATCATCAGGTTTAGAACCTGCACCTTCTGCTATATTTCTAAATATAGGGTAGATAATAGTTGTTCTAGATGAATTTGAACCTGTAGCAGGGCTAAGTATTAAATCACTTATCATCATTAGGTATCCAAGTCCTAAGGTAGAATCTCCTGCTCTTAGCAAAAGGTTGTATGCCATACGTTTTCCTAATCCTGTCTTTACAAAAGCTGTACAGACAATAGTTACAACAACTAAAAACCAAGTCATCTTATCTGAATATCCATGAAGTAGTATTGACTCATCCATAAACATAAGTGCTACACCTACAATGATTAAAGTAATGATTGGTTCTTTAAATGGTTTAATAATAAGACCTGCTAGTAAACCTAGATATAAAGCAACAATATCCCAAGTTTCTTTTTTTAATCCTTGTGGTGCAGGTAAATTCCATATAATTATTGGTATAGCTGCAACAAGTAAGAATTTCATCAACTGTTTTTTATTCATTTTCTTCTCCTTATTTAATTTTAGATTTATACTAAATTATAAAAGCACGAAATATGCCAACTTTTTAGATTAATAATATTTTATTTGTTTTTTTATGTGATTTATTGTAATTTAACTGTTAATCAAATTACTTTAATACAATTTTATTAAAATCTTTTTTTTTAGTTTGATAAAATAATATTATATTTATTTATATTATATTTCAAATAGAAATATTATATTTCAATTTGAAATGCAATATTTCCGATTGAAATATAGTGTTTGAATTGTTAACATAACAATAAAAGATATATATTCTTATATTCTTGATGAAATGGATAGAGAAGTTTCAGGTAAAGTCGTAGGTAAGTTATACTAATCATAAGAATAAACTTTAAAAAAATTTAAACTTATTTCATATTACTAATAGAAGCAAAACAAAGGTATTTTATTAGCAAATAAAAGTTCAAATTAAATTTATCAGTATTTATAAAAGTGGAAGGCAATTATATGGAAAATAAGATTAAATTAATGAAGAATTGATAGAATAAAAAAGGGTGCTTACATTATGAATAAAAGTGGAAATTTTAAAGAAGAAGTTGAAGAAAGAGATGAAAAGGAGATAAGAAGGAGATGATTCAAATTCTTATTTTGAAACATCTCCTTATAATGTTAAAGAACGAAGTCTATCTTTATCCAATACTTTTACACCACCACGAGATACAGACACAAGACCTTCTCTAGCAAAATATTTCAACATTCTAGACACAACTTCTCTAGCACTTCCCATATACTTAGCAATTTGCTCATGAGTCATATTTATAGTAGTATTATTGTTTTTAGTTATTTCATCAACTAAAAAAGATGCCAAACGCTTATCAAAACTCATAAAAAGGATTTGTTGCATTGCCCACATAACATCAGAAAAACGTTCAGTGGCTAGCTTATATGAGAACAATTCTGCGTGAATATTTTCTGTAGACAATTTTGAGAAAACAGAAGAACTAATTTGTATAATATCGCAATCTGTCTCAGCATCCACATATACATCAAAAGTTATTGTGTTTAGAATGCATGATGCTGATAAGATACATACATCACCATTATCAAGACGGAAAAGTGTCACCTCACGCCCTTCATCTGAAAGTATGTATGTACGTATTGTTCCAGACTTTATAATCAAAATACCAATACAATCACTATCACCACAATGAATTGAGTTTCCTTTTTTAAAGTGGGATATATTGGCTGAAGAGATTAATAAGCTTTTTTGTGAGTCAGTGAGTTTATCCCAAAAAGATAAACTTTGTGTAAGTATATCAATATCGTTTTGTGAAAGCATATAGTGATTCCTTTCCTAAAATAATTATAATCCAATAATACAAGTGAATAGATAAAATAACAAGTAGTTTGTGAAAAAGGATTATTCAATTGTATATTAATAGTATGATTTGTGTAGAAAATATATGTTAATATATATTATTGCCTATTTGTAAGTAGATTAAGTCATATTAAGCATGTAAATTAATGAATTATAATATACATATCTTGTAAGCTGAAAGAGCTGTTTGATAATGAATTTATCATACAATTCTTTGAGCCTACAAAATGCATGAAATAATTTTATATCTTTTCTGATGGTAGATTTGTATAACTAATATATATATTAGATTTGTATAACTAGAACATATCTTGAAGTATATTTATTTAGAAGAAATAGAATTTATTTTTAAAGTATGAAGCTCTTTATGTAGTTTTATTGCCATAAAACCTGCGATTATTGCAGCAGCAAAATCAGCTATTGGTTGTGCATATAAAATACCATTTAATCCCCAAAATATAGGAATAATCAAGATTATAGGAATAAAACATATACCTTGTCTACACATACCCAGTAACCCACCTTCCTTTGCTTTTCCTAGTGCAAGGAACAATGTAGAATATACTGTATAAAAACCAAATAACATAAATGAAAATCCATTTGCTCTAAGAGCCTTACTACCATTTTCAATTAATAACACATCACCACTTGTAAATTGTGAAATTATAGCTGTGGGAAAAAACACCATTACAAGACCAAGTACTACACAAAATAGAGTAGTCCATGCTATAGATGTTTTTATTGCTTGGTGTAATCTATCATAGTTCTTTGAGCCAAAATTATAACCAGCAATTGGTTGGAAGCCTTTTATAAACCCAAATACGATAAGACTTCCCAAAGACATTATTCGTGTTACTGCACCCATTCCAGCTATCACAGAGTCACCATATTTTGTAGCTTCCATATTAGTTAATGTAATAGCGAGACTAGTCAATAACTGGAATATTAAAGTAGGTACACCAATCTTTAAAATTTCTGACATGATTTCATTTGAAAAACAACATTCTTTAATTCTAAAACTAAACATACTTTTCTTGCTAAAAATGTACCTGATATAAACAAGTGTTGAAATCATCTGAGAAAGAGCAGTTGCAATGGAAGCACCTTTTACACCCATGCCAAAGGTATAAATGAATATTGGGTCTAAAACTATATTAAGCAATGCACCTAATAGCATAGCGCACATGGTTGTTTTAGCAGCTCCTTCACTTGTGACAATATTAGTCATAGTGACATTAAATACATTAAAAATAGATGATACGACATAGATACTAGCATAAGACATTGCATAAGGCATAATACTTTTTGTAGCTCCTAATAATTTTAAAACAGGATTGAGAAGAATCATAATGACAATAATAAATAATATACCAACTATTATACTGCTGTAAATAGCTGTACTAGCAACTTTGCCTGCTTTTTCCTTATCTCCATGACCTAGGAGTCTGGCAATGTAGGAAGCAGCTCCATTTCCAAATAATAATCCTAATCCCACAATAATCTGACCTAGTGGAAATGCAACAGATATAGCACCCATTTGACTTGTTCCAAGACCACCTACAAAGTATGCATCTACCAAATTGTACAATGCAGTTATCATCATACCTATCATAGTAGGTAATCCCATAGATAACAAGGCTTTTGGTATTGGGGCAGACCCTAATAATTCAATTTTTTTGTTGATTTCTTTCATGCTAAACACTCCCTTTCTATTGACATTAGCTCTAAAATATATTACTATAAATTATAGTAATAAAGAAAATGCTACTATAAATTATAGTATTTGTCAATAGAGAGAAAACGAGAGGAGAATTTTTATGGCAACAATAGATTTAATTGTACTGGGTATAGTAAAGCAACAGCCTCAGAGTGCTTATGATATTCAAAAAGTGGTGGAATATAGAAATATATCACGTTGGGTTAAAATCAGTACACCATCAATTTATAAGAAGGTAATTCAACTAGAAGAAAAAGGTTATATCCAAAGCACAATTGTAAGAGAGGGGAGAATGCCAGAAAAAGCAATTTACTCTTTAACAGAATTGGGTGAAAAACATTTTTTAGACTTAATGTTTGATACAGCTTCAAAGCCAGTAAATATTTTTCTGGATTTCAATGCTGTAATAGTAAATTTATACAGTCTTACACCAGAAAAGCAAAAGTTGTGTCTTAATAGTATTGAAGAAAATATACAAGTATTGAAGTCGTATATAGAGGAAAATATAAATACAAAATCGAATGTACCAGAAACAGGTAAGGCTATTTTAGACCAGCAATTGGTATTAGCTCAAACATTAGAAACATGGGTGAATTCTCTAAAGGTTATTCTAGATGTTGACAGTGAAAGAGATTAATCTCACTCATCTAAGAGAGATTGCAAAGTAATATAAAGGTCATCATGAATTAGCAATCTGAATTAGCAATCTCATTGTGGTAAAATGGATATTATGAAGCTAGGATTTTGACTAAAACGATTGATGACCTACTACAAGCAATTAAGAAACAAATTAGAAAATGGTCATCTGAATTTTATTCATTGGATATTTACGACTTATCCTGCCAAAACTTATTTGAAAATACTCCTTATGTACAGCCACTTATAACAAGATGGACAAAGTGTAATAGTATTTTCTTGAAAAGAGTAGGATTTGTATTGATTACAAGATATCCCAATGGATAACAAAAAATTATATGATGGAATTAGGGATAAGATAATGATTAAAAGCATACCAGCAAAACAAATTTTACAGAAAGTTAAATTTGACAACTCAAGATGGTTTGGGATTGATTATAATATGAATCTCTATCGTGGTTGTCCTCATGGTTGTATTTATTGTGACAGTCGTAGCACAGTATACAACATAGAAAATTTTGACCAAGTGAGATATAAGGAAAATGTGATAGAAACTCTAAAAAAGGAGCTACGTTCAAAGAGAAAAAAAGGAGTTGTTGGTATTGGAGCTATGTCTGACACATACAATCCTTTTGAAAAAGACCTTTGCATTACTCAACAAGCCTTGAATTTAATTTCAGAAAATCATTTTGGAGTATCTATTGATACAAAAAGTAGTTTGGTAGTTAGAGATATACCAATTTTGAAGGAAATAACAAGAAACAATTCTACTATTGTCAAAGTTACTATAACCACTGCAAATGATGAGTTAGCAAAGAAAATCGAGCCTAATGTGAGTCTAAGTTCTGAACGATTTGAAGCAGTAAAACAGCTCAATGATGCTGGAATATTTTGTGGTATATTATTGACACCTTTGATACCATTTTTGACTGACAATGAGAATGAAATAAGAGCAATTGTTGAAAAAGCACATAAGGCTAATGCAAAGTTTATCTATTGTATGTATGGAATGACAATGCGTAATGGTCAGAGAGAATTTTTTTATAAGCATTTAAAAAATATATCACCAAAACTAGTATTTCAGTATCAAAAAACGTATGGCTTAAATTATGTGTGTCCTAGCTTGAATGGAAAGAGATGTGAACAAGTGCTAAAAAAAGAATGTGCTCGTTATGGTATTTTGACAGAGATGAAAGATATTATAGAAGCCTATAAGAAATCAGACACACAGTTAAAGTTTTTTTAAGCTGTAAGTTGCAATTACCTTCATTCTTCTAAAAATGTATTCTATTATAAATTAAATAGCAAAAACTAAAAAGTAAAAACTAAAAAACAATAAATACAATGAAATTAGATAGTAATAATTATTCAATGTTTCAATTGTATTATCATTTAGTGAAGTGTATCAAATATGTAAAGAATAGTGAAGTGTATTAAATACGTAAAGGAAATATATGTTAAAAGGAAGGGGGATATATATGATAGAAATAAAAACTATAGATGAAAATAAAAAAGGTCATATTGAACTTTTATTGCTGGCTGACCCATATGAGGTAATGATTGATAAGTATCTTGATAAAGGCATTATGTATGCTCTATATGATAATGATGAACTTACTTGTATAGCAGTTGTAATTGAAATTTCTAAAGAAACCTGTGAATTAAAAAATATTGCTACATATGAGCATTTTCAAAATAGGGGTTATGCATCAAAGATGATAAATCATATTTTAGATGTTTATAGTGAACAGTATTCATCAATGGTTGTGGGTACAGCTGAAAGTGGAATCCCGTTTTATGAGAAATTTGGATTTGTTTATTCACATAAGATTAAAAACTTTTTTATAGATAATTATCCAGAGCCAATTTTTGAAGGGGAATCTCAATGTGTGGATATGCTGTATTTAGAATATAAATTCTAGATGCTAATGAGAAGATAAAGTGTTATATATAAAATAAAGAATCGTGATAAAGTAGATAAAGTGTTGCAGAAAGCACGTCTGAAAAGATGTGCTTTTCTATTACTATAAAACAGTATATTAGAGAATAGTTTGTAAAAAACCTATTGTCAATCAAATGGTTATACACTTAATAAAATCATATTTTGATAAATATTACTTTCAAAATATAAAGGAAAGGATTTAGATTTCCATTGATGCTATAATACAAAAAGAGAGGCAAAAATTATTACAAAATCATGTTTTAGCAACAAATTACATGAGTGCAACTTAAAGTTGACAATGTGCATTTCTTAAAATATAGAATTTAACAGTATAGTTTGATAATATTTGGATATCAAATCACAGGAGGTAATAATATATGAATTTTGGTGAAAAATTATTTAAGTTAAGAAAAGAAAAAGGATTATCACAGGAAGCACTTGCAGAATAAGTTGGAACAACAAGACAGGCGGTTAGTAAGTGGGAAAACAATCAGGGATTTCCAGAAACAGAAAAACTTTTACTACTATCTAATATTTTTGAAGTATCAACTGATTTTTTATTAAAAGATGAGAAATCAATAAAAGGAGCAAATGAAAAGGGATATTATGTAAGCAAGGAAGTGGCAAGGGGTTATCTCATCAATGAGAAAAGAGAATGCAAATATTTGGGGTTAGGTTTTTTGTTTTGGGTATTAGCAGGTATTCCTTATGTAATGTTTCCAACTCATACAAGTTGGCGTATTTTAGGAATTGCAGTTTGTGTTGTTTTAGGTATTGGTGCTGTTATACTTGGAATGTTTGCAGAACAAGAAGATTATAAAATCTTGAGAAAAGAGCCACTGTTATTTGATTATGAGTTTTTGAAAGAATTATCAAAGGAATATATTTCAATCAAGAAAAAATATAAGTTAGTTGCTATCCCAAGTACATTTTTGTTTGTGGTTGGTATTCTTATTATAGCAGTAACAGTTAGAGGGTACATTGAATGGGCAGAATATCATTTACTTGTATTTTTGGGATTGGCAGTTGGTATTTTTGGTTTCGTACAATCCATTGGGATTATGGATGCATATGAGCTGTTGGTAAAAAACGAACAGTATTGTGACCGATTTATCTTTAAAGTAAAGAGAAAATTAAAGAATAAAATTGATAGGTTCTAAAAGTAAATTTTTAAAGGTAGGAGCTAGTTAGGGCAAGGTATTAATTGTGAAATTTACAGAGACAGGATAAAAGGTCACGATAAAACAGCAAAATGTATGATAAGTATGAGTAATTATTATGATACTTTATTTTAGTATTATTTTATAAAAGTTAGAAGAGAGAAAGAAAAAATATAAAAAGGTCAAATTGACCAAATAAAAATAATATATATAGCATAATTTAAGAAAAATGTGAATGATGGAACTTAAACATAATACACATAGTATAATTTAAGAATCGTATGCATAATATAACTTAATCATAATACACATAGTATAAATTGAATGTTAATATAACTATAGAGAACTTAATATAGTTATATTAATATTAGAAGTGAATGAATATCATTCATTGACATAAAGAACTACCCATGATATACTGTGAACAATACAAGAAAGGAGGAGTTTAGATATGACAAATATAAAAGAAAAATCAAGAAAAACATTTAATAATCAAGCAGATACCTATGACCAAGATATAAAAGGACAACATGCAAGAAATCTTTATCCAGTTTTACTTAAAACACTTTCAGATATTTCATATGATACTATTTTAGATTTAGGGTGTGGGACAGGAGCAGTATTACAAGCTATTTTAAATGAAGATTGTAGGAAAAAGGCTTATGGAATTGATATTTCTGAGAATATGCTAAATATAGCAAAAAATAAACTAAAAGGGAATGCTACCTTAGTTTTAGGAGATTCAGAGTATTTGCCATTTGAAAATGAATTTTTTGATGTTGTATATTGTAATGATTCTTTTCATCATTATCCTAAACCTAATAAGGTATTGTCAGAGGTATGTAGGGTATTAAAGCCAGAAGGAACCCTAATAATTTGTGACTGTTGGCAACCATTTTTATTTAGACATATAATAAATATTTTTATGAAGTACAATAAAGATGGAGATGTAAAAATGTACTCAGAAAAAGAAATATGTAAATTGTTAGCTGTAGATTTTAGAAACATTGTGTGGAAGAGCGTGAATCATACTTCATATATTGTGACCAGCATAAAATAAGAAAGTATAAAAGAAAAACACATAGAGAAAAACATATAAAGAAAATTACATAAAATAAAACATAAAACATAAAAAAGCATAAAAAATAAAACATATGATACTTTATAATTTTGTAAATTTTTAACTCAAACCTGTCTAAATCTCAGGTATTTTTTAAAATTAATTAATGAATGAAATTCATTCATAAATAAGAGGACACATGAGTACAAAAATGGATTTTATCACAGAGGACACAAAGAAATGTCTAACAAAGATGTCTTTGCATTAATAGTAGCTATGTTTTTAAACATGGCATACAATCTAGTAGACAGTATATGGATTGGTAATTTATTGGAAGAGACTGCTATGGCAGTACTTACAACTTCCACGCCAATTATTTTAACTCTGACATCTATAGCTATTGGGGCTACAAATGGTATATCTATTTTACTTTCGCAAGTAATTGGGGCAAAAGAGCATAAAAAAGCAGAAAGTTTGATTTCTACTTCGTTTTTGGTATCAATAATATTTTCATTGATTATTACTGGAGTTATTGAGCTATTGTTACCATCCATCTTAAAAATATTGGTCAAGTTATAATAGGAGATGGTTATGCTAAACCTTTTTAATTTATAAAACTATAAAGGTTAGATTAATATTTATATAAAAATTGAGATGATTTTAATATAAAAGATATATTTAAATAGAATATAAAATTATTTTTAACTAATACTTCCAAAAATGTTCAATTGAATATATAATGTAATTATAAAAGCAAGCTATTTTTATAGTAGTGGTTAATTCTCTAATAAGGAGGGTGTAAAATGGCTAGTATGATTATGGAAGTTGTAGGAGTATTGTTTATAGTAATTGGATTAATTTTGACATTTGTTGAGATAAAAGGAAACTTCCCTTCTTTTTATGGTTTTGGTCAGAATGCTATAGGTAAAAATGCTATAGGAATTATAGCAGCAGGAATAGCATTAGTTTTCTTTAGAAATGGTATAGACAGCATAGATTCTATAGCTACTTATGGTATATTTTTAGCGATAGAGCTTGTTGTAATCTCTGCATATTTCTTAATAAGAAGAAAATTTTGTAGAGAAGATAAAAATTTAAGAGTTAACTAATAAAGTTGTCTACTATAAAATTAGAAAATTCAAAAAATAAATAAAATATTGCTTTTAAGTATTTAAAGTTCAAGAAACTATATTCTATATAAAAACAGAATGTGGTTTCTTTTTTTAGTGCAATAGCTTTAATAAAATTCTAATTGTAGAACAGGGTATAAAAGAAGGGGTCTTTCGTTATAAAAATGTGGCTTTAGATACTAAGTTCTTGGTGTTTGGTATTATTCATACTTTTAATGGGGCTATTTCCACATCATTCAAAGACAAATTATCTATAAATGATAATATTCTAAAAGGAAGTGTTAGAGTTGCACAAAATGTTACAGTTAAGCTGGAAAGTCGAAATGGAAATATAAAGGTTGATAAATAAAAATAGACAAAAGAATTATCAATTTTATAAAGTTCATAAAGTAGAGAATTATAAATTGAATAAATAAAACAATACTATAATAAATATTTTTTGTATACATAATTTTAATAATATGATGAAAAACTTTTAAATAACTTTATTTAAAAGTTTTTTTATTTCCACAAATAGAGATAGAATCCCAAAAATATATAAAAAAATCCATTATAACAAAAAATTAAACAAAAATAGTATTGACCTTTGTGTTGCACAAAGATATAGAATTCTAATCAAAGGAAAATGGTTTTTAATAGAAAAAGTTTTGACCAAAAACAAATCATACAAAGGAGAAACTATTATGAAAAATGAAAGTATAAGAGAAAATATGTCAGTATTTGGAGAGGTAATACAACCTTATGAAATTCAAGATTTCCTTAGGTTAATCAATTTAACAAAAACAGCATTTAGCCAAGAACTTAGCAAAATAGAAATAATGCCAGGCGGGCTTACAAATAAAAACTTTAAGCTTGAGATTGAAGATGGCACTCAAATAGCAATGCGTGTAGCAGGAGTAGGAACAGCAGGATATATAAATCGTCCAGCAGAAAAGCACAATGCTTCTTTAATGTCATGTCTTGGAATAGCTCCAGAAATATATTACTATGACCCAAAAACAGGTTCACAACTTTGTGAATTTATAAAATCAGATACAATGCATGCAGAGGATTTTATAAATAATTCAGATGTAGTCATGAAATCAGCAGAAATTATGAGAAAATACCATGATAGTGGAATGGAGTTTAAAAGTGTATTTAACCCAATAGCTAAGATGAAAGAGTACATACAAATACTTAAAGAAAATGGTTTTGATAAGAGATATGATGGATGGGATAGCATAACAGAAAAAGTAGATATAATAGAAGTTGCTTATCAAAATAATCCACAAAAATTAGTTCCTTGTCACAATGATACACTAGCAGAAAACTTTATGTATGATGGAAAAGTTATGCGTGTAATAGACTGGGAATACGGTGGAACAAATGATAGATTTTACGATATGGCATGTGTGTGTGTAGAAAATCCTCTTCCAAAAGATAAAGAAGAGCTTTATGTAAGAACATACTTTGGCGGAGAACCAACAGAAGAGCAAAGAGCAAGATTGCTTACAAGTAAGTTTTTAGTTAATGCACACTGGTCTTTATGGTCATTAGTTCAAATAACATATGGTAAAGACCATGACTTCTATTGGGAATATGGAAGAACTCGTGCAGCTGATTGTATAGAGTTTATGAAGGATGAAAACTTTGAACATTACTTAGATATAATAAATGACCCTAACTTTACAGAATCTGTAGAACCACTAGCATAAGAAGTATTTATTATGAGAAATATTAAATAAAAATTAAGTAATAAAGAGCTGATTAATGTTTTTAGTACATAGGGGGTATACTGTATGGAATTATTAGGAGACTCAGTACTGTATATCATCATGGCTTGTTGTGTAGCTGGAGGTTTAGCAAAGATTTTCAAAGAAGAATCGGAGCTAGCTAAATCTTTTGATGAAGGCTTACATACTATGGCAACGATGTTTATACCAATAGTAGGTCTTATGGTATCTGTTCCGTATCTAAAGGTCGGGGTAGAGAAAATATTTGGAAAGTTGTTTAGTATGTTTGGCGCAGACCCAGTGGTAGCAGCAGCTATGATTATGCCACCAGATTGCGGTTCATATGCTTTAGCTATAGAAATTGGGAAAACAAGTGAAATATTAGTGATAGTATTAGCAGTTGGATTTATGTGTGCATCGACAGTGGCATTTAATATTCCAATAGGACTTTCAATTTTAGATAAAAAAGATTACAAGTACCTAGCTTTAGGAGCTATGTCTGGATTTTTATCAGTACCTTTTGGAGTATTCACGTCATATATGGTTGCATTACTTACAAATCCTACAATACGTACAACACTTTCTACAGTAGGAAATTCTAATTATACTTTAAATTTAAGTATGCTAATGATTTTCCAAAATCTAATTCCTATTGTTGTGGTGTGTGTGTTGCTTGCATTAGGGTTAAAATTGTTTCCTAATGGAATGATAAAAGGATTCATGTATTTTGGAAAAGGTCTTACAAGCATATTAATAATAGTCGTAGTATCATCTATTGTTGAACACTATACAGGTATTTTCACTAAAGTATTTGGAAGTTGGGGATTTGACCCAATGTTTGCAGATGAGAAAGAAATGTTTAGGTCTATTGAGCTTCTAGGGAGTATTGCAATGATGCTTTGTGGAGCATTTCCAATGGTTTACCTTATACGTAAGTATTTTAAAAAGCCACTGGAAAAGCTTGGTTCAATAGCTGGGCTAGATAGTGCTGGTAGTGCTGGATTAGTTGCATGTATGGCAAATGGTATCGCAATTTTTGGACTAGTCAAAGATATGAAACCAACAAGTAAAGTAATATCTATGTCGTTTTTAGTTTGTGCAGGATATTCTTTAGGAGATTTTATAGCTTTCAATGTCAATTTCCAACCAAACTTGGTTATTGCAATACTTGTTGGTCAAATAGTAGGTGGAGTAATAGGTATAATATTTGCAAAATTAATTGCAGTTCCATACGTTCTTAAGATGGAAAAAGAAGATGAGGTAGCTGAAGCTTAGAGTAAAATTGATAAAAAAATAACAAAAACAAAGAAAATTAAGGGGAGTAGTTATGATTAAATATAAAACAATAAATTCTTTAAAATCACCTAGATTTGCAGGAATTAAAACATTCATGAGATTACAAAATGTAGTTACAACAGACGATGTAGATTTTGCTGTTGTTGGTATACCTTTTGATTCATGTGCTACATTTAGAGTTGGTGCTAGATTTGGTCCATCATCAATAAGAGAAATGTCAGTTCTAGGTTGTAAACCATATAATCCAGTTCTTGATGTTGGTATATTTGACTATTGTTCTGGGGTAGACTATGGTGATTTAGGCTCTGTACCAGGATATGTAGAAGATACATTTGATGTAATTACAGAGGGGATGTTACCTATCTTTGAAAATGGTGTAGTTCCAATAGCTATGGGAGGAGACCATAGTGTAACATTACCAGAATTAAGAGCTTGTCATAAGGTTCATGGACCAGTTGCTTTAATACACTTTGACTCTCATTATGATACAATAGCAGAATATTTTGGAAAGCCTTATAGTCATGGAACACCTTTCTACCATGCTGCTAAAGAAAATCTTGTTGATACATCTAAATCAATTCAAGTTGGAATAAGAGAAGGTTATTATGGTGAAGAAGATAAGTACCACTCAACTGATTTAGGGTATGAAGTTTTAAAAGCTGTTGAATGTCATAAGATGACTACAGAAGAAATAATAGAAAGAATTAAACAACGTGTTGGTGATTCAAAAGCATTCCTTACATTTGATATAGATTTTGTTGACCCAGCATATGCACCAGGGACAGGAACTCCTGTTATAGGTGGATTCTCATCTGCCCAAACATTAGAAATAATAAGAGGATTAAAGGAGTTAAATATAGTAGGCTATGACCTTGTTGAAGTTGCGCCACAATATGATGCTGGAAATGTTACTTCACTTACAGCTGCGGGTATAATGTATGAATTTATATCTCATATAGCTTATAAGAAAAAGCATAACATAAAGTATTAATATACAAGATTCTTGACTTTACTAAAATCCAATATTTACTAAAATAATGTCATAACGAAATATTGAAAGCTTAATAAAAGCTCCATAGATTGTTCTGTGGGGCTTTTGCTTAACAATTGTTTAATTTTAAATAAGTTTTTATAAAAGAGGAGATTAGATTGAATAATTTTGAAATAAAAACCAAAGTAAAATTTGGAGTAGATTCTTTAGAATATTTACAAGAGATAAAAGATAAAAAAGTGTTGGTTATAACAGACCCTTTTATGGTTAAATCAAAAACTATAGATAAAATCTTAGTAAATTTAAAACACAGTACATATGAAGTATTTAGTAATATAGTACCAGACCCACCTATAGATACAGTAGTACAAGGCATAGAAGTATTAAAAAATATAAAGCCAGATACAGTAATAGCTTTAGGTGGAGGTTCTGCAATAGATGCAGCCAAAGCTATAAAGGATTTTTCAAAGCAAATTTTAAGCACTAATGAAATCGAATTTATTGCTATCCCAACAACAAGTGGAACTGGCTCAGAAGTAACATCATTTTCTGTAATCACAGATAAGCAAAAAGGTGCAAAGTATCCTCTAGTGTCAGATGAATTAATTCCAGACATAGCAATACTAGACCCAGAGTTGGTTAAAACAGTGCCAGATTTTATAACAGCAGATACTGGAATGGATGTTTTGACACATGCATTAGAAGCATATGTATCAGTAAATGCTAATGATTTTTCTGATGCACTTGCTGAAAAGGCAATAAAACTAGTATTTGAATATTTATTGAAAGCATATAAGGATGGAAATGATTTAGAGGCTAGAGAAAAAATGCATAATGCATCTTGTCTAGCTGGAATGGCATTTAATCAAGCATCATTAGGAATAAATCACTCCATAGCACATGTTCTAGGTGGAAAGTTTCATATACCACATGGAAGAGCAAATTCAATATTATTGCCACATGTAATAGAATACAATGCTAATATCACAGGATATTTAAATACAGACTACTCATTATCAGCAAAAAAATATACACAAATATCAAAGTTAATAGGACTGAGTACCTCAAATACAAGAAGTGGTGTAAAGAGTTTAGTTAATGAAATAAAGAAATTACAAAAAGAACTAAACATGCCAACTAAATTGAGAGAATGCAATGTAAGTTTTGAAGAACTAAGTAATTTACAGAGTGAAATAGCAGTTTTGGCTATTCAAGATGGATGTACTAATGCAAATCCTAAAGTTCCCATAGAAGAAGACATAATAGAAATACTAAATAAAATTAAGTAAAAATGTGATAAAAATTAGGGGGCAAAATTGAACGAAGAAACTAAACAAAGAATTATACAAGAATATGTTCCAGGAAAGCAAGTAACACTTGCTCATATAATAGCTAATCCAAATGAGGATATATACAAAAAGTTAGGATTAATACTAGATAGAAAAGATGCAATAGGTATTCTTACAATAACACCGAGTGAAGCTTCAATAATAGCAGCAGATGTAGCAACAAAATCATCAGATATAACGCTTGGATTTATAGATAGATTTAGTGGGTCTTTAGTAATATCTGGAGATGTGAGTTCTGTAGAATCTGCATTAAATGAAGTATTAGAAGTGTTAGGTGAGATGTTGAATTTTTCATCAACTAAGATAACGAGGACATAAAATGAAAAATATAATTTTTATGGGAAAAACAAGTAGTGGAAAGACGACTCTTTGCCAAAAACTAGATGAGCTAGAGATTAAATATAAGAAAACACAGTCAATAGAAATTTATAAAAATGCAATAGATACACCAGGTGAATATATGGAAAATAGAGCATTGTATAATGCTTTAATAACTACAGCTGTAGATGCTAAAGTAGTGGCTATAGTTTATGATGCAACTCAAGAAGAAAATTATATGGCACCAGGTTTTGCAAGTATATTTTGTAAAGAAACTATAGGCATTCTGACTAAGATAAATAAATTAGATAAAAATCAAATAGATTTAGGAATAGAAAGATTAACGTTAGCAGGAGTCAATAAAATATTTAAAGTAGACACAATAGATGATGTAGGTATAGATGAATTATTTGAATATTTAAATGAGATAAGCTCATTGGAAGAAAAATATTGCTAGTCTATAGAACAATCTAACTTCTTTGTTTAAGAAATACTTTTAAATTATGAGGTGAGAAAATGAGAGAAGAGTTATTAAGTGTTGGGATAGATATTGGGACAAGTACTACTCAACTAATATTTTCTAAATTGATAGTTGAAAACACTGCATCTAGTTTTTCAGTACCTAGGATAAGTATAATAGACAAAGAAATTGTATATAAAAGTGAAATATACTTTACACCTCTTATCTCCAACAATGAGATAAATGGAAATGAAATAAAAAACATAGTTGATAGTGAATATAAAAAAGCAAATATATCTAAAGAAGACATACATACAGGTGCAGTTATTATAACTGGAGAAACTGCAAGAAAAGAAAATGCAAATTATGTACTTCATAATTTAAGTGGGTTTGCAGGAGACTTTGTGGTGGCAACAGCAGGACCAGATTTAGAAAGTATCATATCTGGCAAAGGAGCAGGAGCCCATATTTATTCTAAAAATCATTCAACTAATGTTGTAAATTTAGATGTAGGTGGAGGAACTAGCAATTTAGCTTTATTTAAAAGAGGTGAAGTATTAGATACTGGCTGTCTAGATATAGGTGGGAGACTTATAAAAATAGACAAGCATAGTAAAAAAATAACTTATATATCACCTAAGATAGAAAAAATCATAAAAGATTATAATTTAGGTCTTCAAATAGGAACTATAGCAACCATAGAAAACACAAAGCCAATAATAGATATAATGGTTGATTTAATATTACAAAGTATAGGAATAAAAAAGAAAACGAGTCTATTTGAGTTTATGGTAACTAATAAATCTATAAATTTAAGTGAAAAGATAGATAACATATCTTTTTCTGGTGGGGTCGCTGATTATATCTACTATGATAAAAAAATAGATGAATATTTTAAATATGGAGACTTAGGTATTTTATTAGGGCAAGCGATAAAAAATTGTGATGAACTAAAAAAAATAAATGTAATAACTCCATTAGAAACTATTAGAGCTACAGTAGTAGGTGCTGGTTCTCATACTACTGAAGTAAGTGGAAGTACTATAACTTATACAAGTGAAGATTTTCCACTTAAAAACTTACCTGTTTTAAAACTATCACGAGAAGAAGAAACTAGCAATGAAAAGGCATTAAGTGAAAGTATAAAAAATAAGTTAAATTGGTTTAAGTTAGAAAATGACTTACAAAAAATTGTTATCGCTATAGAAGGAAGTAAAAATCCAAGCTTTTTAGAAATTCAAGAGTATGCACGTGGATTAGTGAGTGGTATGGAAGAAATTATAGAAAATGACTTGCCATTTGTAGTAATTATAGAAAATGACATGGCAAAAGTATTAGGACAATCTATTTGTGCAGTTTTAGATTACAAAAAAGATATTATTTGTATAGATAGTATTAATGTTGAAAATGGAGACTACATAGATATTGGAAAGCCAATAGCTGAAGGTAAGGTGTTACCTGTAGTAATAAAGACATTAGTTTTTAATTAAAAAAGGGGGTAAGGAGATGATTTTAAAGACAAAATTATTTGGGCGTACTTATCAGTTCAAAGGATTATATGATGTAATGGCAAAAGCAAATGAAGAAAAGTCTGGTGATAAGTTAGCTGGTCTTGCAGCTCAAAGTGCCGAAGAAAGAGTGGCAGCAAAAGTAGTTTTATCTCATATAAAATTAGAGGATATAAGAAACAGTCCCGCAGTTCCTTATGATGAAGATGAGGTCACAAGAATAATTCAAGATGGAGTAAATGAAAAAGTTTATAGTGAGATAAAGGACTGGACTGTTTCAGAACTTAGAGAGTGGCTATTAGATAGTGAAACAAGTAGTTTAGATATAAAAAGAGTTTCAAGAGGATTAACTTCAGAAATGATAGCAGCAGTTGCAAAGCTAATGTCAAATATGGACTTAGTTTATGCAGCAAAAAAAATTAAAGTTACAGCTCATTGTAATACAACAATAGGAGAAGAAGGTACTTTATCAGTTAGACTTCAACCAAATCATCCAACAGATGACCCAGATGGAATACTTGCATCACTTCTAGAAGGATTAACTTTTGGAATAGGTGATGCAGTACTAGGATTAAACCCAGTTGATGATTCAGTTGAAAGTGTAACTAAAGTATTAAAGAGATTTGAGGAAGTAAAACAAAAATATAAAATACCTACTCAGACTTGTGTGTTGGCACACGTTACAACACAAATGGAAGCTATAAGAAATGGTGCTCCAACAGATTTAATATTCCAATCAATAGCTGGTTCTGAAAAAGGAAATGAAGCTTTTGGATTTAATTCAGAAACTATAGAAGAAGCAAGAAATTTAGCTTTAAAGCATGGAACAGCTACTGGTCCAAATGTAATGTATTTTGAAACAGGGCAGGGCTCAGAGCTTTCTTCAGAAGCACATCATGGGATAGACCAAGTTACTATGGAAGCTAGATGTTATGGATTTGCTAAAAAGTTTGAGCCGTTTTTAGTAAACACAGTAGTTGGATTTATAGGGCCAGAGTATCTATATGATGCAAAGGAAGTAATGAGGGCAGGACTAGAAGACCACTTTATGGGTAAATTACATGGATTACCAATGGGTGTTGATGTTTGCTATACAAACCATATGAAAGCAGACCAAAATGATATGGAAAATTTAGCGATATTATTAACTACAGCTGGATGTACATATTTTATGGGCATACCTCATGGAGATGATGTAATGCTTAACTACCAAACTACAGGATACCATGAGACAGCATCACTTAGAGAAATGTTTGGACTTACAGGAATAAAAGAGTTTGATGCTTGGATGGAACAAATGGGCTTCTCTAAAGATGGTAAATTAACAGAAAAAGCTGGAGATGCATCAATATTATTAGGGTAGGAGGTCTTAAGTATGAATGAAAAAGATTTAAAAGCATTAGTAGAGCAGTTAGTAAATCAAATGGCTGGTCAAATTGATTCTAGTGTTGTAAATGAAGTTGTTGAAAATACAGTAGACAAAGTAAATAAAAGTACAATAGACGATGATGCTTGCATAGAAGATATAACGGAAGTAGATTTAAAAAAGCAATTATTAGTAAAAAATCCTAAGGATGCAGAAGCCTATTTAGATATGAAATCTAAAACTCCTGCAAGAATAGGTATAGGTAGATGTGGAGCTAGATATAAAACAGAAACAGTTTTAAGATTTAGAGCAGACCATGCTGCTGCACAAGATGCTGTTTTCTCTTATGTAGATGAAGATTTTGTGGAAAATAGCAACTTAATAAAAATAGAAACTTTATGTAAGGATAAAGATGAATTTTTAACTAGACCAGACCTTGGAAGAAAGTTTTCAAGTGAAACTATAAATTTTATAAAAACGCAAATAGGTACAAATCAGAAGGTATTAATAATGGCAGGTGATGGACTAAGTTCAGCTGCTATAGAGGCCAATTCAAATGACTGTATTATGGCTATAAAGCAAGGTTTAAAGATGTATGGAATTGAAGTGGGAGATATTGTATTTGTTAAACATTGTAGAGTTGGGGCTATGGACCATTTAGGTGAAGAGTTAGACTGTGAAGTTGTATGTGTGTTAATTGGAGAAAGACCAGGTCTTGTTACAGCAGAATCTATGTCAGCATATATTACATATAAGCCTAAAGTTGGTATAGCAGAAGCCAAGAGAACAGTGGTGTCAAACATCCATAAAGGTGGAACTACTGCTGTTGAAGCAGGTGCACATATAGCTGAACTTATAAAAACAATTTTAGATAAGAAAGCTTCTGGAATTGATTTAAAATAATAACTTAAAGGAGTACAAGTTATGAAAAATGATATAATTCGTCCTAAAATACTGGGAATTAAAATGATTTCAAACATAAGTCCAGAAATGGCACAAAAGCTAGAATTAAATTCTGACCATAAAAGTTTAGGGTTTATAACTGCTGATTGTGATGATGTGACATATACTGCCCTTGATGAAGCAACTAAAGCTTCAGAAGTTGATGTTGTATATGCAAAGTCAATGTATGCAGGTGCTACAAATGCTTCAACAAAACTTGCTGGTGAGGTATTAGGTATAATAGCAGGACCAAGCCCAGCTGAAGTAAGAAGTGGATTAAATGCAGTAGTTGATTTTATGGAATACGGAGCAACTTTTATAAGTGCAAATGATGATGATTCAATAGTATATTATGCTCACTGTGTATCTAGAACAGGAACATATCTTTCTAAAGTGGCAGGAATCAAAGAAGGAGAAGCCATAGCTTATTTAGTAGCACCACCTTTAGAAGCTATGTATGCACTAGATGCAGCATTAAAAGCAGCAGATGTAAGTCTATGTGAATTATTTGCACCTCCAACTGAAACAAACTTTGGTGGAGCATTACTTACAGGTTCTCAATCAGCTTGTAAAGCAGCTTGTGATGCTTTTGCTGAAGCTGTTAAATCTGTAGCTGATGACCCAACAAGGTTTTAAAGATAAATGAATGCTGTAGGTTTAATAGAAGTAATAGGATATGTTGCTGCAATAGAGGCATGTGATGCATGTGTAAAGTCTGCTAGTGTAAATATACTTAGCATTGAAAAAGTAGGAGCGGGAATAGTTACATTAACGATAGTTGGAGATGTAGGCGCAGTTAAATCAGCTATAGAAGCTGGAGAAGTGGCTGTAAACAAGGTTGGAGTATTAAGAACAACTCATGTAATACCAAGGATACATAAAGAAGTAGCTGATAATTTATTTAAAAAAGAAGAAAGAATTACTCAGAAATATAATGAAGTTAGCGAAATACCAATTAAAGAAAATATGAAGATAGAAGAAAATGAAGATACAAATGTAGAAGCTTTAGAAGAAGATGTAAAAGTTGAAGAAAATGAAAATACAAATACAGAAATCTTAGAAGAAGACATAAAAATTGAAGAAAATGAAAATACAAATATAGAAACTTTAAATGAAGTAAAACCAGTAAAAGATGAGGTCACTAATAATAGAAATTTATTAAATATGAATATAAAAGAATTAAAAACTTTAGCTAGAGAATACGATTCTTCTTTGACTAATAAAGAATTAAATTCTTTAAGAAAAGAAGACCTAGTAGATTTAGTTTATAAATTGATTAGAGAGGATAAATAAAGATGGAAATTTTAGATAAAGATTTATTATCTATACAAGAAGTTAGAAATCTTGTAAAAAAAGCTAAAGAAGCTCAAGTTAAACTTTCCAGAATGAGCCAAGAACAAATAGATAAAATAGTTAAGTCAATGGCAGAGGCAGCATATGAAAATGCTGCTAAATTGGCTAAAATGGCCAATGAAGAAACTGGGTTTGGAAAATATGAAGATAAAATAGTTAAAAATACATTTGCATCTAAAATGTTATATGAAGCAATAAAAGATATGAAGACTATTGGGATAATAGGTGAAAATAAGGCAGAAAGAACGGTTGATATAGCTACACCAGTAGGAGTAGTAGCAGGGCTTATACCATCAACAAATCCAACATCAACAGTAATCTACAAAGCTATGATTTCTATAAAATCAGGAAATTCAATAATTTTCTCACCACATCCAAATGCAAAAAAATGTATACTTGAGACTATAAAAATAATAAGTGAGGCAGCTATAAAAGCAGGAAGTCCAGAGGATATTATATTAGGTATAACTAATCCCAGCCTTAAAGGTACTAATGAATTAATGAAGCATAAGGATACTAAACTTATTTTAGCAACTGGCGGAGAGGCTATGGTTAGAGCTGCTTATTCATCAGGAACACCTGCCATAGGAGTAGGACCAGGAAATGGACCAGCATTTATAGATAAGAGTGCAGATATTAAGTTAGCAGTTAAAAGAATATTAGATTCTAAAACTTTTGATAACGGTGTAATATGTGCATCTGAACAATCTATAATAGTAGAAAAATCTATGGAAGATATAATTGTTAATGAACTGAAAAATCAAGGGGCTTATTTCTTAAATGAAGAAGAAAGTGAAAAGCTGTCTAAATTTATATTAAGAGCAAATGGAACAATGAATCCTCAAATAGTTGGAAAGAGTGTAGAAGCACTTGCTAAATTAGCTAATTTAAGTAATGTGCCAAGTTATGCTAAAGTACTTATAGCAAGAGAATCTAGAGTAGGAAATGATGTAGCTTATTCTAGAGAAAAACTGACTCCAATACTTGCATTTTATGTAGAGGAAAATATTGAATCTATTATGCAAAAATCTAGAGAGATACTTTTAAATGAAGGTGCTGGTCACACATTCTCAATGCATGCTAATGATGAGGAACTTGTAAAGAAATTTGCACTTAATATGCCAGTATCAAGAATAATAGTAAATGCACCGTCTGCACTTGGAGGAATAGGTGGAGCAACAAACTTATCACCAGCTTTAACATTAGGGTGTGGAGCTATAGGTGGAAGTTCAACTTCAAATAATGTAGGACCATTAGACTTATTAAATATAAAGAAAATAGCCTATGGAGTTAAAGAAATAGAAGAACTTAGAGGTACAAATTCTAAAGTAGAAAAATCAATATTTGACTCTATGGATAGAGAAGAACTAATAAATGTATTAGTAAAAAAGATAGCTTTAGAGCTATGTTAGATTTTGAAAAACTAAAATAATTTTAAAAAATATTAATATAAAATTTTGGAGGTAAGCATTATGGCAAATGCAAACGCATTAGGGATGATAGAAACTAAAGGATTAGTAGGAGCAATAGAAGCAGCAGACGCAATGGTTAAGGCTGCCAATGTTCAATTAGTTGGAAAAGAGCAAGTAGGTGGAGGTTTAGTTACAGTAATGGTAAGAGGTGATGTTGGAGCTGTTAAAGCTGCTACAGATGCAGGTGCTTCTGCTGCTGAGAGAGTTGGAGATTTAGTATCTGTTCATGTTATACCAAGACCACACTTTGAAGTAGATGCTATATTACCAAAAGTAAATGTTGATTAATAAGTTTATATAGTAAATAAAATTTAAATTTGATAAAAAGGGGATGTCAATATATTTTGAGGGGTCCCCTTTTATACATCTAATAGGAGATGTGATAAAATGAGTGTTTTAACAGAGAATCAAATAAGAAAAGAAATGCGTGAAAATAAAGGGAATATAACTGAATATTACATTGAAAAAGGTCAAATTATAACTCCTTTAGCAAAGTCTTTTTTAGCCGAAAAAAAGATTGAAATAAAATATATTGATAATATTTCAAATGAAAATAATGAAAATAATAAGAATAAGGAAGCTATAAAAGAAACAGTAAGAGAAGAATCTTATAAGTACAAAACTGTATTTGGAGCTAAGTTAAATGAAAAGCCAGAACATATGACTCATTTAAATGGAGATATATTAGTATTTAAAGACCATAAAAGGATAATTTTAAGGGGAAAGATAGACTCGTTAGAATCAAAAATACTAGAAGTTCAAGTTTTATGCAACAAAAAGAGTCTTGGAAAATTAGTAAATGAATTACAAGAAATATTAGAGTTTGTAAGGAAAATAATGAGATGTGAAGTGTTAGAAGAAAAATTAGATAGCTTTAAGCTTTTAGGTCTATCTGAAAAAGAGTTGAGAGAGCATTCTCATAATCCTAAAAAATATTTTGGTATAGGTCATGAATTTCCAACTTATAAAATGGGTGAAGAAGTAGTACTCATAAATAGTATAAGAACTAGTACTAGGGAAGCTGAACTTTGTGCATATGAAGCGTTTAAAGGTGAATATGGAGAAGTTGAGAGAGAAGATTTAATAAAAGCTCTTAATAGATTGTCATCAGTGTTCTGGATTATAATTTATAAAATAAGAACTGGACAATACCAGTAGTTGGGGGAAGTTTATGGAAAACCTATTAAATGAAATAGTAAAAGAAGTAGTAAGTAGAGTTAAAAAAGAAGTATTTATAGAAGTTGAAGCGTCAGGAAGACATGTACATTTAAGTGAAGAAGATGTAGAAAAATTATTTGGTAAAGAATATATATTAACAAAATTAAAAGATTTATCTCAACCAGGTCAATATGCTTGTAAAGAAAGAGTTACAATAATTGGACCAAAGGGTACATTAAAAAATGTTGTAGTTCTTGGACCTTGTAGAAAGAAAACACAAGTAGAAATATCACTAACAGATGGTTCCATATTAGGATTGAAGCCACCAATAAAGCAAAGTGGAGATTTAGAAGATACCTTAGGTATTAAAATAGCTACAGAAAAAGGAGAGATTGAACTTCAAAAAGGTCTTATGGTAGCAAAAAGACATATACACATGTCGATAGAAGATGCCAAAAAATTTAATGTGGGAGACAATGAGATAGTTGAAGTTAAAGTATTTGGTAAAAGACCTCTAATATTTGATGATGTAGTTGTTAGGGTTAGCGATAAGTTTAAAACTTATATGCACATAGATTACGATGAGGCAAATGCATGCGCATATTCAAAAGGAAGTATTGCAAGGATAATAAAGAGATAGCTATATATCTAGAAAGGAAAGCTTATGGATTACAACAATATTATAGAGATTATAGTAGAAGAACTTTACAAAAAAATAAATACTACGAATGTTGGATATATAGAAAATGAAAATAGAAAAAAAGTAATTATATTATATGAAAATGATAAAAGTAAATTTGACTTATTAAATGATAAGTTTAATATAGAAATATTTGATAGTGCTACAAAAGATTGTGATGCAGTAATAGTATCAAAACTTTGTATGAGGAGTATTTGTAACTTAGCATTAGGAAATAGTTTTTCAAATGAAGAAAGATTTCTATTAAAAATGCTTATGAAAGGTAAGAAAGTATATGTGTTAGATGAAGGAATAGAATACAAACTCTATAAAGACACTGCACCTAAAGCACTATACAATAAATACAGAGCTTATGAAGAGGATATTTGTAGGTATGGAGTAAAGATTATAAAGAATTTAAATGAGATAACATTAAGTGAGAGAGCATTTAGTGAGGAAACGTTTAATAAAGAAATATTGAATGAAGAAATATTGAACGAAGAAAAAGTAAAAATAGATGATAATTTTAGCATAGATTTGACACAAAAAAGGCTTATATCTGAGTCTGATTTGAGAAAGCCTATGATAAGTGGAACTAAGGATATTATCGTAAGCAAAAATAGTATAATAACTCCATTAGCTATTGACTTTATAAGAATACATAATATAACAGTAAAAAGAATATAGTGGAGGAGACTTATGGAAATAGGAAAAATAGTTGGTAATGTATGGGCAACAAGAAAAGATGAAAAGTTAAATGGACAAAAATTCTTAGTTGTGAAACTATTAAATGCTAAAGATACATATAAAGAAGGTTTTTTAGTAGCAGCAGATAATGCAGGGGCAGGGAATGGAGATTTAGTTCTTATAACTAGAGGCTCTGCTGCTAGAACTTCAATAGAAAGACAGAGTGTTCCAATAGATGCAACTATAGTTGGTATAGTAGATTCTCTTGAATTTGCGGATGAATAACAAATGAGTAAAAGTATTGGTGATATAGAGATATAAGGTTAAGGAGGTAATAAGAGATGGATATAAGTACATTAAACAAAGATATGTTGGAAGTCTTAGTTAGACAAATAATAGAAGAAAATTTAAATAGTTCTAAAAATAATATAGATTTTAATAGACACAAAGATATAAGTGGAATAACTTCTATAAAATTACCAAGAGTAAAGGTAGATGAAAGTAATAGATTAGATACTGGTAATCCAAATGATATAGTTTATACAAAAGATTTATTTACTTTAGAAGAAAGTCCAAGACTAGGTTGTGGAATTATGGAAATGAAAGAAACAACTTTCGATTGGACCTTAAATTATGATGAAGTAGACTATATAATAGAAGGAACTTTAGATATATTAATAGATGGCAGAAAGATAACAGCATCTGAAGGGGAACTAATACTCATACCAAAAGGAAGTAGTATAAAGTTTTCAGTACCTAATTATGCTAGGTTTATATATGTAACATACCCAGCAGATTGGGAATCACAAAAGTAATAAAAAGACTATGGATAAAAGTAAGTAAAAAGGCTATGATAAGCTAACAATCATAGCCTTTATGTAATAGACTATATTTTTTTTACTGGAACTTGAATTTCCATAAGCGTTTCATTTAAGTAACTAGTAAGAGTCACATCTATTTTAAATATTTGATAAATATCGCCATTAAGGCATAGGTTGTGCTCACTCATATACTCTTTTATAAAATCAAAAGATGGATGGTATCTTTCAAGTTCATCACCATCATAATACATAGAAAGATATAACCCCCCTGGAACAAGTTTTTTTAAAGAGGACTGTATATCATCATCTTCTATGAATATAAATGGAGATAAAGGAATATAATCTTTAGATTCGTCTAAAATTAAATCATTACCATAAGCACCCACTCTATCGCTTGCAACAATTGGAGCAATCTCATTTAAATGAGATTCCAATTCAGTTACAGCAAGAGCTAATTCATGAGGTCCACCAGTTGGTTTATCAAAGGTAATCATATATCTATCTGGAAGTGTAAGTTCTGTAATTGTATTTACTGGAGATAGAGAATCTAGTTGTTTTAAAAATTCAACCTTTTTATTTAATACCTTTTCAAGCTCTATTTTTTCTCTGATTTCTGAGTGAAGTGTTTCTTGGTATTTTTCAAAAATTTCAATAGATTTTTTGAAATTTCTGTCATTAAAATAACTTGTAATATCATTAATACACATTCCTAATTGTCTTAGTTCTTTTACAGTTCCTAACTCTTCATATTGAAGAATAGAGTAATATCTATATTTAGTATTAGGGTCTACATAGTTAGGTTTTATAAGATTTATTCTGTCGTAATATCTTAGTGTTTCACTTGTAAGGTTTCTAAGTTTTGCTAATTGGGTAATTGACAAAAGTTTATTATGCACAATATTTACCTCCTATTTTAAGCTAAAAATTTTTAAAAGGAAAGATAGGCTTTTAATAGACGTCATATAAGGTGTTTAAATAAACTTTTTAGGAAAATGTAAACTAATTTAATTTGATAATACTAAATTATATTAATTTTCTTAACATAATAATATCAAAAAATAGGCAAAAAGTGAAGTATAAAGAACTGATTTTCTATGACCATTTTTATGGGAAAGTAAATATTAATTGAAAGGTGAAGTGTTTGGTATCACTTAGGTTGTAACTAAGTAATTTATTTTATTAAAAAGCATACAATAATAATATTTTATATCAAAAAAGTAGGATTTAGTCAGCATTATTAATTTATATTAAAAAATATAAATTAAGTACTATGAAATTTCAATATTAGATGTAGCATAAAAATAATATTTAATATACAATAAAATATAAAAACACATATCCTAGAAAGAAGGTATAACATGGGAGAATTGAGAAAAATTCCTGGGGTAGGAAAGGAAACTGAAAAAGACCTAATAATGTTGGGATATACAACAATTGAATCCCTTAAAGATGCCAATCCAGAAGAGTTGTACCAAAAAGAATGCTTAATGAGTGGGCAACATATAGATAGATGTCAACTATATGTATACCGCTGTGCAATATATTTTGCATCAACAGAAAACCCAGACCCAGAAAAACTAAAGTGGTGGTATTGGAAAGACTAAAGAATAATTATGAAGGATTAAAGAATAATTATAAAAGACTAAAGAGTGATTATAAAAGAGTTAAATATCAGTTTTGAATAATAATTAAAACTATTATTTAGCTCCTTTATAATACCTCACTCATCATATGTATCTTAACATAATATGTATTTCAATCAATGAATTAAATTAATTAAGAGAATCATTTAAAGATTTTTCTTCAGATAGCCATTTTCTGCATTGTTCAATCTTTATTGTAGGGTCAAAACCTCGGTCTTTCCCCATATTTGAAAGCATATCACAAGGAAAAGTATCACATTCTCCACAATGATTAAGTTCTTTGCTTTCACAGCAAGTCTTAACCTTACATTCACCACCCCAAAATGGACCTTTCATTTGAGTACATCCTTTACAATTTACTTTCTCTTTTCTTGCACAACTGTTACAGAGTACACCACATCTTGATTCAAACATATAAACTCTCCTTTTCTAACACTTAAATATATTATAAAATTCTTTTAATTCTTCCTTTTCATCTGAAGATAATTGACTTTTTCTGATGCCTTGAATTGCACCTTCTAGTGAATATAGACGGTTAATACATGCAGAAGCATCAATAGATTTTATTTTTAACCATGCCTGCTTGCTACCTATTTCCTTTAACTGTTCATAGGTTGTGATTCCAACTTGGTTTAATTGACCTTCAACTACAGGACCTATATTTGGTAATTTAGAAAGTTCACCCATTATATCACTCCTTATATCTTAAATATTAAATAGAATTACCAATCATAGTTTATAACTACTGTTCAAAAAATTCCTTTGCATATTCTACAGTACCAGACACTTCTTTCAATCCATTGTCTAGTAGCTCTATAGCCATAAAATTTTCATCTGGCACTTCAAATGGAGCTTTTATATTAAACTTACTTGCTACTTGATAGCCAAACTTAGGATAATATTTGTCATGACCTAAAACTACACAACCTTTATATCCTTTTGACTTTGCAATTTTATGTCCTTCTTCAATTAACTTTGAACCTATTTTTTTGCCTTGGACACTTGGAGAAACTGCTACTGGTGCTAGTGCAAGTAGTACATCATTTTTAATCTTTATTTCTGTAAATAGAATATGCCCAACTATATCTGCATCATCTTCAGCAACAAGTGAAAGTTCTGGAACAAAGCTAGTACTATTTCTTAATCGATTAACAAGGTTTTGTTCATCATGGTCAGAAGATTCTTCATTTGTAAATGCAGCTTTAATAACTTCATATACTTTATCTTTGTCACTGGCTTTTTCTTGTCTAATTATCATTTTAATTTATCCTCCTGTGGATTAAATTTTTTTATCTGTTATATTAAAGCTAATTCTATTAAGGTTAATTCTAGAAAATGAAAATAGCAGTGTACTATAGCCTTATCAATAGTTTTATCACTTTTCATAATAAAATGCATTACACCAAGAATAGTTATATCCTCTAATTTTTAACCATTCAGGAAAGGAAATTTTTTTGCTACTTTCATCATATTGAAACCATAAGTCATATAATTCTTGATAGTATGTTTTTTCTTTTAAATATTCATCATAATAATCTAGGTTTCCTTTATATTTTGTAAGTAGTCTATCTAATTCCTCTAAATCTTCTTTAATATTTTTTTTAGGGTTTAGAATTACACTTTCTTGTATATGATGAGAAGCAAACCATAACTCATCTATATATTTATTTAATAATAGTTCGACAGATTTAATATCTGTGTCATCTAATTTTAAAGCATCTTTTAGCATATCCTCAGAAGAGTAGTATCTATATTTATCATAATTCTCTTTATTTAAAGAAATAAATAGATTTAATTGATATCCCCACCTAAGAAAAGGCATTTCTTTATTTAAAACAGCTTTTTCAACTATTGGAAAAATTAATTTGACCACTAAAGGTTGTTGAAATTCTTTTATGTTGTTTTTATCAAAACGTTCCTTACAAATATATGTAACAAAATGCTTTTGTTTATTTTCAGGTAATTTTAATATGTAGTCGATTAAAAAGTCTAGTTTTTTGTTTGCTAATTTCTTTAATCCTCTATTTCTTGTACTTGCATATTCATTCCAAAGTTCTGTTATTTTGCTATCTTCATAATCTATAGTGTTCATTTATTGCCTCCAAATTATATCAAAAATCTTTAAATAGAAGTATCAAGATTTAGTACATGTATAGATAGTTATACATTAATATTAATGTGTAAATATTCAGTTATATAAATATTATCGATAATTAAATACCAATATTGATATGTAAATATTAAGCTATTTAAACAGATATCAATTGAACAAAATTAAATTTACTTATATATCTTTTATATCTTTTTTATATAGATTAGATTTTTCATCATAACAAAATTGATTTGCTTCTAAAACTTTTATAGATGCTACATTCGTTCTTGTTTCCTCGATTATTGGGTCAGCTACAATACGAACGACGTTTTTATTTTCTTCAATCACTTTGTCAGAAATCAATTTTACCAACTGCTTTCCAATGCTTTTTCCCAACAGATTCTTTTCACCAATTAGATAGTCAATACCATACGTTCCATTGGGTTGTGGAATTTCTGAATCCTCAAGGGGACTTTGATTATAATTATAATATTGGCAAAAACCAATAGCTTTGTGTTCAGATTCAACAATGAAATGATGTATAAAGTTATATTCATTATTTCTACCTTTTATTTCATTTAACCAATCAGAAGCATCCCCAAACCATTTTACAATATATTCTTGATATAACCATGATTTAACCATCTCAATATCTTTTTCTTCTAATTTTCGTAATGAATACATTACTCATTCACCTCACCAATTATAATTTCTAATTGTATACTTTGCTAACATAATGCGGAAACTGTATAATGCTTTCCTTGACTTTAATATTTAAACATTTATGTAATACTATATAAAGTAGAAGTTTATAGATTAAAGAACATCCAATATAATAACTCGTTGATTACAACTTTATCGGTTGTGATTTTTATATAATCTTACTACCATGTATCTGGAATAGAATTCCAAATTATGATTATAGTAGTAAGTATAATTAATAAAGTAACTAAGGATGTAACTAATATTGGTTTATTTTTTTTAATAATACCTACAAGTATACCTGCTATGAGTATTAATATTAATAAAAAGATTATTCCACTAAATGTAAGCATAGTTATATTTCCTCCTCATAAAATATAGGCAAGCTTTTTTATATTTTACCATACTACATCATGAAAGTCTTTTTTATTGATTAGATGGTCAAGAGGTGATTTGAATTATTTATCATACATACTTGATTTATTATAATACAAGAGGATGACACCATCTTGTCATATATAATTTTATTGTAAGGTTAAGATATAACATCATTTTTTCTAAAGTTTCTCTTAGCGATTTCAGAAAATATTATAGTAGTGGCAAATGCAACACATATTGTAACTATAGTATCATTAACGTTTAAAGCAGATTGTTTTATAATACCCATAGCACTTCCTAACATAGAGTATGGGAAAAATATACCAATAGAAGGTTGTGCTATTAGTAAGCCCATTCCAAATAGAGAAAGGCAAAGACTGATACCAATAGGAGTAGCAAAACTTCTAATCTTTATAGATAGGTATAGTTGTATAGAAGCTATTGAAATTGAAATAATCCAACCCTTAACAATCCAGCCAGGGAGTTCATTAGGTACACTTTGGGAAAATCCAATCATATTTCCAGCAACTATGTAAAAAATAACGAAAACAATTTGAGTGATAGCCGTAAGTATTGAAATAACTATAAGTTTAGATAAAAAAATGTTTTTTAAATTGATTGGAAGTGTCATTACATTATTCCAATTATGATTCATATGTTCAAGTCTGCAAACATAGGCACAAAAGATTGCTATTAATATAGGAAAGAAAAACTCACCATAAAATAGACTAACTTGAGTCCACAAGCTATACCATTCTTTCTTAAGGATATCTTGATTTAGATAAAAGTTTCCAGTACCAATTAGCACACTTAGAAGTGGTAAAGCCAATAATATATACCATATAAAAGAATTTTTTAACTTTAGGATTTCTCCCAAAACTGATTTTCTTAACATTTAAATCCCTCCTATATTTCCTTTTTTAATAAATGATTTTTTCCAATATAATAAATTAACATTCCAACAAAGAAGATTAAAACAGTCATTGAAAAATTCATATTTACTTTGTAAACTGATGAACCAAGGGCAGTGTCATAAGCATAATTTAGAGGCGTTAATTCTATGTAATAAGACCATATAAATAATCTACGAATACCTTGAAAAAATAGTCCTGATGTTAAACCTATAAAGCTACCTAACATACCAAGTGTAACAGCAAGCATTTGATTTTGGAATACAGTTGCAACCCATTGGTGCAGTGCTATTATAGCTATACTAACTAGTATCGTACCTAAGGTATATTTGATAATTAAGGACATAGAAAATGGTTCGATAAAGTCCTTAAAAGATGCAAAACCTAAAATAGCCAATATTTGTATAAGTATAGATAATGATATCAAAATAGTAGAGCATAAAAATTTAGAAAAATAAATACTATTTAAGGGTGTAGCAGAAGACTTTAAAAGTTTCCATGTATCTCCTTTATGCTCTATATCGCTTATTCGGGAAGTAATTATTGATATTAAGATAGGAAAAAATAATCCATTTAAACTTGTAAAACTCATAATCATGTATGAATATTCAAATCCACTTAGCATGTCTGGATTCTTTGTAAGAGCTCTACTTGAATTCATGATACACCATATTATTTCAACAGCTACAAATAAAAATGTCATCAAAATAATTTTCTTTCTTTTAATTTTATAAAATTCTAAACTAAGGTATTTCATTATAAAGTCACCGCCTTGCCAGTAAGTTCAAGGAATATATCCTCTAAGCTCTTTTTATGTTCTTCTATTCTAAATACATCCATATTTGAATGTACAAGTATGTTATTTATTTTAGCTACATCTGTATCTTTTAAATTTTCAATAGTTAAATATCCATCTTGTATAAGTGACATATATCCTTGTGTATTTAAAAGTTTTTGAGCAGATATTGGATTTTGTGTTTTAATAGCAATATGACTTTGACCTTTATCATGAAGTTCTTTTATACTATCTTGAAAAACAAGTTCACCATGATTTATTATTCCTATTGATGTGGCGATTTGGTCAATTTCACTTAGAAGATGACTAGAAATAAGAACTGTCATGCCATATTTTTCTGGAAGAGATTTTATTAGTTCTCTAATTTCTTCAATTCCAGCTGGGTCAAGTCCATTTGTAGGTTCATCAAGTATCAATAGTTTTGGAAACTTCATTATTGCCATGGCAATGCCAAGGCGTTGTTTCATACCTAGTGAATATTGACTGACCTTCTTATTTTTCTGATTTTCTAGTCTTACTATTTTTAAGGCTTCATGTATATTTTTTTTAGGTAAATCTAATAGTCTTTGCATAATAGTCATATTTTCAAGCCCTGTCAAGTGTCCATAATATGATGGAGATTCTATCAATGAGCCAATATCATTTAAAATTGATATTCTGTTTTTATCATTTAACTCTTTACCTAAAATACTAATATTTCCTTGTGTAGGTTTTGCAAGTCCAAGTAGCATTTTAAGAGTAGTAGATTTACCAGCACCATTAGGGCCTAAAAAGCCATATACAGCTCCTTTTGGTACTCTAAGGTCTAAGTCTTTTACTCTAAATATTTTATTGTATTCTTTTGAAAGTCTGTTTGTTTTAACTATCATTTCCATATGTTTTATCCTCTTTTCTATAATTTAGTATGAATTTTTATGACTTACATATAGTAGTGTTTGTAGCTTATATTAATACAATAAAGTACTTACATTTCAGATAGCTGAAGTTTACCTTACGATAACCTTAAATAGTCTATTGGGGTAAAGTTATAAAAATGGGTATATGATATACTTATGGAGGGTGATAATTATGGAAACAATAAAGGATAAAAAAATACTTGTGGTTGATGACCATAAAGAATTATTAAAAATGATAGATGAAATCTTAAGAAAAGATGGATTTAATAGAATTTTTCTAGCCTCTAGTTATGAAGAAGCTGTGAAAGTATTTAAAAATATAAAACCAGACTGTGCAATTTTAGATGTAGTATTGCCAGATGGAGATGGATTTTCTATTATGAGAAAAATTAGAGAGACGTCTAAGATACCAGTTATTTTTCTTTCTGCAAGAGGAGAGGATGAAGATAGATTGATTGGTTTGGGTTTAGGAGCTGATGATTATATAGTAAAGCCATTTTTACCTAAAGAACTTACTTTAAGGTTAATAGGTATACTAAATCGTGTATATATTCCTATGAAGGAAGAGGAGTTGCCAGTATTTAAACTAGGAGATTTTGTTGTCGTAAATTTAAATACTGCATGTGTAAAAAAAGATGGACAAGAAATATCTTTAACTGCTAAAGAACATTCCCTGCTTTTAAAGTTGTATGAAAATAAAGGGCGAATTGTTACTAGTGATGCACTATGTCAAGCTATATGGGGAGATGACATGTATGGGTATGAAAATACTCTTATGGTACATGTTAGGAGAGTTAGAGAAAAGATAGAGGAAGCACCATCTTCTCCTAAGCATCTTCTTACAGTAAGAGGGCTTGGATATAAATTAATTGTTAATTGATTTATGCCATAGGAAGATTTCAAGAGGAGTGATTTAACTTTGGATAGTGTAAAATATATATTGAGGCGATTTATAGGTTCAAGCATCTTGATTTCATTATTTCTAATTATCTTAAACATAACAGGATTTTTGATATTTTCATACATAACCTTTATATATCCATACTTGGGAGAATCGGATATAAGCACTAGCAGAGAGACTAAAGCAAATTTAATGATGCTTGAAGAAAAGTTAACCTCAAAAGATGGTAAATTTGTTTTGGATGAATCTAGCAAAGATGTGTTACATAAAAATCAAGCTTGGGCGATGTTAATTGATGATAATGGGGACAGAATATGGGAGTATGATTTACCCAAAGAAATACCAAAGCATTATACTTTAACGGATGTAGCTAAATTTTCAAAATTCTTTTTAAAAGACTATCCTGTGTATGTATGGGAGCATCCTGAGGGGCTTCTAGTTACAGGATATCCAAAAGACAAGTATACTAGGTTTAACCTTACTTATACCATTAGAGAAATAGAGCAATTTCCAAGGTTAATATTAGTTATGCTTTTGCTTAATGCAATAATTACTTTTTTAATAGCTTTGTTCATAGGATTAAAAATGGTAAAATCTATAAAGCCAATTATTACAGGGATGAAGCTTATTTCAAAGGGCGAGCCAGTATTTCTTCAAGAAAAGGGAATACTTAGTGATATTTCAAAATCTATTAACTCTGTATCTAGAGAATTACAGGAAAAAAATGCAAAGCTTAGAAAAAGAGAAGAAGCTAGGTCTAATTGGATTGCAGGAATATCTCATGATATAAGAACACCACTTTCAATGATAATAGGATATGCTGGAGAGCTTGAGGAAAGTAAAAATCTTTCTCAAAGAGAACATGAGCAAGTATCTATTATATGTAATCAAGGTATTAAGATTAGGGAATTAGTAAGCGACCTTAACTTAGTCTCTAAATTGGAATACAATATGCAACCATTGGATTGTGGTAAAATTAGAGTTTCTGTTTTCTTGAGAGAGGTTGTTTCTGATTTTATAAATAATAATTTGGATAATAACTTTTATATTGAGATTAATATATTGGATGAAGATATTATTATAGATGCAGATAAAAAGTTATTAAAAAGAGCTATTAGCAATTTGATACAAAATAGTATAACTCACAATCAACATGGGTGTAATATAAATGTAGTTTCAAGGTCTGATTTAGATTTTTGTTATATAACTATTGAAGATGATGGAAAAGGTATGAGCAAAGATAAAATTAGTTATTTATTGAATAATCAATATAATTTGAGTGATGCATATGCTAAAGGTCAGAATCATGGTCTGGGTCTTTTAATAGTAGCAGGTATTATAAACGCACATAAAGGTAAATTAAATATCACAAGTGATGATTGTCATGGTCTAAAAATAACTTTAAAATTACCACTAGCAAAGTAAAATTTTATGATAAAATAATAAATAAGCGTGAACAATGAAAATATTTTGAAAATAATTTTATTATTTATTGACAAAAATGTTCTATCGTAGTAGAATAAATATAAATTCTTTTCTTGTCAAGTTTTATTAAATAAAATAGTAACTTTTGCTTTATGCGCTTAGAGCTAAGTTACTCATGGTATCAAAATTTTCATAGGAATAATATATTTTGGAATTATTGTAAGACTGTTAAACTCTTTAAATAGTTCCCTTTTTTTTAATATTTTTCAATAATACTTAAAATATTATTGACAAAAATATTCTACTAAAATAGAATTATAATATAGTAGTTTTTAATTTTGAGAAGAAGATAATCAGATTTTAAGAGCAGATTTAATTAGAAGAACTTTTATGTAATTATTAGAGGAATATTTTAGTAGAACCTTGTATTTAGAGCGAAAGAGCATCTTAAATAGACATTTTTTGACCATATAAACTCTACTAAAGTAGAGTTTTGGTGTCTGATTTTTAGTGATATAAAGTATAGATGTCTAGATATGTTGAATTAAATTAGAGCTATAAAGAGCTGTTGAGGAAAAGGTTTGGATTATAAAAATCATAAATGAGAGATTCTTTTTTTAAAAGCTAGAGAAGCAATAAGTCAAAATTAAAAGAAGTAAGATTACTAAAATATAAATGCTTAAAACTAGAAAGAAAAATTTAAAAGAAGGGAGAGCTACTGAGACAAGTATCCAGAAGTATATAGCTGAGTACAAGATATTTCATAAAACTTAAGCAATATAAAGTAATTCTGACACTATTTACACATGTTTATTATGTACAAATAGCTAACTTTAGAATTTAAGATTGAGAAAATCTTATAAAATTACAGTAATTTAAATGAATATAACATCAATTAAATTGATGAAAATTTTACTGTGAATATTGCTTGTCTGTATTCTGAGTAGCAAAGGTTTATTATGCCAATAAAAAAGTTGCCACAATCAGAATTGAAGATAATGAAATTTATATGGAAAGTAGATTCCAAAATAACATCAAAAGATATTATTTTAGCTATGGAGCAAAAATATCAATGGAAGCAAACGACAACTTTAACTATTTTATCTAGATTAGTAGTTAAAGGATTTTTAAATTCTAAAAAGGTAAATAAACATACACAGTATGAGATTTTAATTAATAAAAAGGACTACTTGAATGTTGAAACGAGAGAATTTTTTAGTAATATTCATGATTCCTCTATAAAAAGCTTATTATTATCACTTCATGCAGATGATAATATAAGTGAAAAAGATATACTTTTTATTGAAGAGTGGTTAAGAAGTATTAAATAAAAATAAGAAAATAAGATTAAAGAAAAATAGTAGCTATTTGTAAAATAAAACATGATACCTAAAAATATGAAAACTTATTTTTAGAAATTTTGTGAGCTTGTATAATATAAGTAAAACATTAGATTGGTGATTTATGTAATTTAATAGATTATATGTAAATTAAATATTATAAAAATACAATCTTAAAGCAAAATTAAAGCAAAATTTTGTATAATATAAACATAAATCATATACAGTATATTTATGATATGTAGTATATCTGTATTTGAAAATTATAAATTATAAGTGGATTGTAATATGAACCAAAATAAAATTAAATATGAGTGTAAATTAATGATGGACAATTCTATTAATTCAATATAAAAAGCTACCTTTAGTTATCAATTAAATAACTATATTTTAGGGTAGCTTTTTGCATATGGATTGTAGTTGTGTAGAATACATAATTTCATAATTTTTATAAATATGACATATAGCTTTCAAGTTTAAATTGGTACAATAAAATAATAATAAAAATTAGGGGGGATATTTATGAAATATCAATGTTCATTATTGGCAGTAAATGATGTAGAAGTGTCAAAAAAGTTTTATGGAGAATTGTTTGACCAAAAAGTTGTGTTAGATTTAGGGAAAAATGTAACTTTTAGTGGAGGATTTGCAATACAAGAGGATTTCGCATGGTTAACAGGACTAAATCCAGATACAGTTGTGAAAAAATCACACAATATGGAACTTTATTTTGAAGCTGATGATTTTGATAAATTTATTGAAAAACTTAAATCATATAAAGATGTAGAGTATGTTCACCAACCACTAAAATATGAATGGAAACAGAGAGTAGTGCGTATTTATGACCCTGATAAGCATATTATTGAGGTAGGAGAAGCTATGGAAGTTATAGCCAGAAGATACTTAGATGAAGGGTATTCTGTAGAAGAAGTTTCTAAGATTATTCAACATCCAATTGAATTTGTAGAGGAATGTAAAAGGAGTGAATAATTTTGTTACTAGTATTTTCAGATTAAAAATAAATCAAAAGTGGTGATTAAAATTGTATGAAAGAATGTTGAATAAAAGTGTTATGCCATCAGAAAAAGAGATTTCTGAGTATGTTGGCAAAAAACATTTTAATCTTATTCTGCATCTTGAGAATTTATTAGATAAAAAATATGATTTGCGTAAAGAATTAAGATTTCCTTTTGGAAATAATTATGGCTGGGGATATAAGTATTCACATAAAACAATGCATCTATTTTATGTGTTTTTTGAGAAAGATTGCTTTACAACAACTATTCAAATTGGAAGTAATGATGTAGACAAGCTATTAGATATACTGGATAACTTATTACCAAAGACAAATGAATTTTGGAATAAGCGATACCCTTGTGGAAGTGGAGGATGGATAAATTATAGAGTGGAGAATGAGAAAGAGCTTGATGATATTTTAAAGATTATTGAAGTTAAGAAAAAGCCTCCAAAAAATCTAATCATATAAAATAATAGTATTTGACAAGATTAATGATGTAAATTAAAATGAAAAGATATTTCTAGACAAGAGTATTGAGATAGAATGTATACTAGAAAAATAAATTATACTTTAAGATGAGTGAATATTTATAGTGTTTTGAAATATAGTTGATTTTTAAAGTATAAGTATACTATAGAACTCTTGTATAAATAGATATTAGTTAAATATTATTGTAAAGGAGTGATTAGTATTAAAGCAAAAGAACTTTATAAAAAGTTAGACTTAGAATTTGATATTAAAAATATTGATGATGATTGGAGTTTTATGAATTTTGAAAATGATTTTATTACTCCAGAGTTTAAGAAAAAATACATAGGTTTAGTATTAGATAATGCTCAAGACATTAATAAAGTATATACAGTTACTTTTCCAGATAAAGAAATAATTCAGCAAATCATAGATAAAGATGAAAGAGATATCTTACTTTTTTCACACCATGCAATGGGATATATAGCATGTGATGAAGGTTTTCCATTTCATGATATTCCACTATCTTATATGGAAGAGATGAAAAAACGTAGAATTTCTTTTTATGTATTACATTCTCCATTAGACAATTATAGTGATTATTCAACTTCTGTTAGTTTTGCAAATGCTTTAGGTCTTGAAATTGTCAAACCATTCTGCAAATATGATGATAAAATCAAGGTAGGAGTTATATGTAAAACATCCTTAAAGTCAGTAGAAGAGATTAAGGAGCTTGTTAAAAAAGCAGTTGGACATGATGTGAAACTATATGATTATGGAAGCTCTTTTTTAAAAGATGGTTTAGTAGCTATTGCAGCAGGGGGAGGAAGTTATCCATTTGTAGCAAGTGAAGTTGATGAGCTTTGTATAAATTTATATATTACTGGATTTACCAAGCCTTTAAAACATTTTGAGCCAGTATTAGAATTTCATAGAATTGCAAAAGAGAATTTAATTAATGTTATAGGTGCTACTCATTATTCTACAGAAAAATTTGCATGTATGTCTTTAGTTAATTACTTCAAAAATCTAGGGCTAGAATCAGAATTCTTAGAAGGAAAGTATTATTTAGAAGATTTATAATAGATATTAAACAAAAATAGGCAGTCAGTAAAAATTTGTGTTTACTGACTGCCTATTTTATTGTTTTTAGAATAATATCTTAATTAGCTTTATAATGTAGTATCGTAATACTCTCTGGAGAATTTAAAAAAATTGTCTTGGAGTTAGATTTTTTAGATATTCCAAAATCTATTCATATCTGCTTCTTTATTTGTTCATATTTTATAGCTAACATATATCAAGGTTATTTTTCCTATTTCACTATAGAATACTTATTTTTCGATGTTTTTTTATAGTATTATTATGATAAACTATATTTTATAAGTATTTATTTTAAATTATTATAAATATTAATTTTAAAATAATAGAATTATTATATTTATGAGAATAAATGGTATAATAAAAGGTAAAGTGTCAAATATCCGCTAAACTAAATAGATTAATTAGTATATACATTAAAATATAAACAATTTAAATAAATAATAATTTATAAGGAAAGGAAAGATAGAATGGTATTTACGAAAAGTAATAAGTATGACAAAGAGTTCCTCATGAAAAATATGATGGGGCCTAATTGTATAAAAATACTAGAGGAACTGACAAATAAGATAAAATTAGAAAAGGGAATGCGTATTTTAGATTTAGGATGTGGAAGAGGTATATCTTCTATATTTTTAGCAAATGAATTTGATGCAACTGTATTTGCAACAGATTTGTGGATAGAACCAACTGAGAATTATGAAAGATTTAAGGACTTTAACTTAGATAATAAAATATTTCCAATACAAGCAGAGGCACATGAATTACCTTACGCAGAAGGTTTTTTTGATGCAGTAATAAGTGTTCATTCTTATCACTACTTTGGAAATAAAGAAGGTTTTTTAGAAAATCACATATCACCTCTTGTAAAAGAGGGTGGAATAATTGCAATGGCAATGCCAGGATTAAAACAAGATTTTGTAGATTGTATACCTGATGAACTTATTCCATTTTGGCAAGATAACATGAATTTTCATTCTCTTAAATGGTGGAATGAGCTTTGGTCAGAATCGGAGTCTGTGATTTTAGAGAAATGTGAAGCTTTAAGTTGTCATGAAGAAGCATGGCAAGATTGGCTAAACTGCGATAATTCTTATGCAAAAAATGATAAAAAAATGATGGAAGTAGAAGATGGTAAGTATTTTAATACAATTTCTCTAATAGCTAGAGTTAAGTAAAAGTTGGAGTTAGATAAAGACTAGAGCTTGATAAAGATTTGAATTAGATAAAGATTAGAGTTAGATAAAAATTCAAATACAAAGATAATTATTCAAATATAAAGATGATTATTTAAATACAAAATGATTTTTTATAGAATTTATACCCAATTGGACTATTTAGGTTGATTGGGTATTTTTATTTTGTAATAATATACTAAAAATAAAAATTTTATGTCACAAAGTACTTTTTAAATTGTCTAACTTAATATGGGGGTGAAATTATGAGTGAAAGTACACAAAATAATGTAAAAAAAGATGAAATAGAAAATTTGATAGATAGAGCTATTTTAGGAGACAAAAAATCTCTTGAAATTTTGTTATTGGATGTACAGGATTTAGTATTTAATTTATCCTTAAGAATGTTAGGTACTGTACAGGATGCAGAGGATGCCAGTCAAGAAATTATGATACGTGTAATTACTCATCTATCTACATTTAGAAAAGAAAGTTCTTTTTCTACATGGGTATTTAGAATAGCATACAATCATTTACAAAATTATAAAAAAAGTATGTTTTCTAAACAGCATTTAAGTTTTGAATATTATGGAGCTGATATCAAAAATGGCAAATCAAAAGATATACCTGATTTATCTCAAAATGTTGAAACTTCTATTATTGAAGAAGAACTAAAATATTCATGTACAAATGTAATGTTACAATGCTTGGATGTAGAGAGTAGATGCATTTTTATTTTAGGTACAATGTTTAAACTAAATAGTAAAGTTGCTGCTGATATTTTGGATATATCTTCTGAAGCATATAGACAGAGGCTATCACGAATTAGGAAGAAAATGGCCTCATTTTTAGATGAGTATTGTGGATTAAGTGGAAAAGGGGTATGTCAGTGCAAGAAGCGTATTAATTATGCAATAGTTAATCACCGTATAAATCCTAAAAACTTGGAGTATTCTAGTCTAGAAAAAGATGATGATAATACTATATTTAAATTTAAATCTGCTATGGAAGAAGCTGAAAATTTTTCAACAGTATTTTCAAGACTTCCATCATATTATTCTAGTGAAAAATTAAAAAAATTTCTAATAGATTTTTTACAGTCAGACTGCTACTCAATAATTAAAAATTTATAAATACTTAGAAAGTTTTTGAAATATGATGCAAAACTTTAATAAGTATTAAGTATGGATATTAGAAGTTATTTAGATATGTAATTTTAAAAATTAATTAATGAGTATTTTAAAATAGCTATATGGTATTTGAGTATCAATCAAGTATTTAAATAATTTTTAAAAATATTAATAAAATTAATATAAAAGGGAGAGAAAATTATGAAAAAAAATTGTATATTAGAGTTTTTAAATGCACTGAAAAACAATAATTCAAGAGAGTGGATGATGGAAAATAAAGAATGGAAAAAAGAAGCTACATTGCAATTTGAACAGTTGTTACAAGATATAATTAATGCTTTAGCTTATCAAGATAAATCTATTGCACATCTAAATGCAAAAGATTTAATATTTAGGTTGAATAGAGATACTCGTTTTAGTAATGATAAATCACCTTATAACCCATCATTTAGAGCACATATTTCATCTGCTGGACGAGTACCAATTCCAGTAGGGTATTACATAGATATTTCTCCACAAAATATATTTTTAGGAGCAGGACTTTTTACACCACAGCTTTCAGATGCAACAACAAGAGTGAGGGATTATATACTTAAACATTCAGATGAATTAGAATCTATTTTGTATAATCATAAATTTTCAGAGAATTTTACTTTAGATGGCGAAAAACTAAAAAATATTCCAAGAGGATATCCAAAAGATTTTACTAAAGGAGAGTATTTAAAACACAAAAGCTGGTATATTGAATATCACTTACAGGATAGTGACTTAGACAATTTATATGAATTTTGTAAAATGGTTACTGATAAATTCTTACTTATGAAACCTTTTAATGATTATATTAATAAAGCTTTAGAAGGCTACAAAATGCCTGAGAGAAAAGCTTAAACATAAGAAATATGAGTAGAGTATAATCGGGGCATAATATTAGTAAAAGTTTAAAATATAGTACAGTTAAAGTGTAATAAAGTGTTAAAATATTTGACAAATCGAAGGCTTGCTCTTATACTCAATACAAGTAAGGTACCTTTTTAAAGGACTTATTCGAAAAAAATCATATAATTAGTAAAATGTATGATTACAAAATTAATAATTAATTTAGGAGGTAAAAATCATGAATGAAACTCAAGATGAAAATTTATTAGAGCAATTTTTTAAAGTACAATCGTTACTACATAAATTTCACCTTCAAAATCATAAATCACATGGTTTTTTTAGAGGAACGCATAGAGGTCAAGGAAGAGTATTATCTATGCTAAAAATAAAACCAGAAATTACTCAAAAAGAACTATCTTATTTGCTTGATATGAGACCTCAATCTTTAGGCGAGTTGCTTTCAAAACTAGAAAATCAAGGATTTATTACTCGTACACCTTCAGAAAAAGACCGTAGAGTAATGGTAGTAAGACTGACATCAAAGGGTATGGATGAAATTAATAAAATTGAGCAGGAAGAAGACCCAACTAATAAAATATTCGATATTTTAGAAAAAGAAGAAAAAAGTATTCTAAGTGATATTCTTACTAAGATTACTAATGAGTTGGAGAGAACTATAAAAAATGATGATAATATTAATTTTGATGGGGCGCATATGGGAGCACACTCAAGACCATATCCTGGTCAACGCTTAAGTTTTAATGGAAGAGAAGGTTTTGGAATGGGGCATATGGGTTCACATCCAAATCCACATGAGGAACCACATCCAAGTTCTCAAGAAGAAAAAGAGTTTTACAATCCACGTATGGAAGCATTTCAAGCTTTTTTTAATAGAGAAGAATTCTTTGAACAAATGACGAAACAGCATCCAGGATTTTTTGAACAGATAGTAAAAGAACATCCAGAGTTTTTCAAGAATAAGGAATTTGATGAGCAGAATGTATCTAAGGATGAAAAGTATAGCGAAAAGGATGTTAATGAAGATTAGAAACTATCTATCCTCCCACTATAATTATATCATAAATAAAAAGTTTTTTTAAGACTATGAATATATCCTCACTTCTATATAATTGATATAGCGGATTAAACGTTAATTTCAATTGAGGAGGATTATAATATGAATCTAAATGATTTTGAATTGAATCTTGAAAATGAATGGCTCCAAAAAGTTTTTAAAGAAGCTAACAGACAGCTTGAGGAAAAACGTAGAGAAAAGGATAAACTAAAAAAAGATGCTATAGAAACTCAAAGGGAATTATGGAGTGATTTGGGGGCTATTTCTATTGAAAATGGATTAGAACAACTTTCTGAATTTATGTCATTTATGGATGTTATGAAGCATCAAAAAAGGAGCCATGAATTTACTGAAAAGCTCAAAGATAAATACGAAAAAATGATTGAATCTCCTTATTTCGGACGAATTGACTTTACTGAAGATAATGAAGTTGATACTCAAAAGTGTTATATTGGGCTATCAAATCTCATTGATGATGATTATGATTTTCTTGTATATGATTGGCGAGCTCCTATTTCAAGTATGTTTTACGACTATGAGATTGGACAAGCAAGTTATGATTGTCCAGAAGGATTAATCTCTGGAGAAATAACTAAGAAAAGACAGTATAAAATAAAAGATAGAAAAATTGAGTATATGTTTGACAGCAATCTAAATATTGATGATGATGTCTTACAAGAACTTTTAGGCAAAAACTCTGATGAGAAAATGAAAACTATAGTTACAACTATTCAAAGAGAGCAGAATCAAGTGATTCGTAATGAAGATTATAAAAACTTAATTGTACAAGGCGCCGCTGGAAGTGGAAAAACATCTATAGCACTTCATAGAATTGCATATTTACTATATAGACATAAAGATAAAATAACATCTAAAAATATAATAATATTTTCTCCAAATAACATATTTAACGACTATATATCAAATGTATTACCACAACTTGGTGAAGATAATATTTGTCAGACCACATTTAAAGACTATATGCATCAAGAATTAGGAAATGATTTTAAAAAAGAAAGTCCATCAGAAATGATGGAGTATATATTTGATAATAATCAAAAAATAACATATAGAGATAGGATAGAAAATATAGAATTTAAAACATCTTCAGAGTTTGTGAATATATTAAAAAAATATATAACTCATCTAGAGACAGAGGATAGATGCTTTGAAGATATTATTGTGAGAGGCAAGTTGATAATTTCATCTAAGGATTTGCAAGAGTTGTTTTCTAATGATTATTCAAATCTACCAATCAAGAGAAGATTAGAAAAGATAAAATCAAGAATAATGTTTCTAATTGAACCATATGAAAAAATTTGGGCTGATGAAGTATTTAAAGAACTTGAAGAATCTGGAAATTATATAGAAAAAGAAGAAATGATAGAAAGAAGTACTCTTATTGTAAAAGAAAATTTGAAAGAAATTTATTCTAAAGTTTTAAAAATGACAGAGTTAGACTTTATAGACACTTATAAAAACCTATTTGAGAATTTGGAGCTGTTTTTAGATAAAACGAATATTGAGTATGATAAAAATCTTATAGATAATATAAGAACTTATACAATGGATAATTTGAGTGTAAAGAGCCTTTATTATGAGGACCAAGTTGCTCTTTTATATTTAAAAGGAGTTCTTGGAGGTATCCCAAATACATCACAAATTAAATATGTAATCATAGATGAAGCACAGGATTACAGTCCATTACAATATGAAATATTTTATAAACTCTTTAATTCTGCAAATATGACTATATTAGGAGATATCAACCAATCAATCAATCCATTTATGAATATTGGAGATTACAATAATATTCATGATATATTAAAGAATGATACTTGTATAATAAATCTAAGTAAAACCTATCGTTCAACAATGGAAATTACTAGATTTTCAAGAAAACTTCTTACTGAATCTATAAATGATGAATATGTTGAAAGACATGGTGATGAGCCTAAGATAATCGGTTTTAAAGATAAAAATCAACTGAATAAAAAACTTATTGAAGATATAAAAGGTTATAAAAAGAAAAATTATAACTCTGTTGGTATCATAACAAAAACAGTTCGTGAAGCTAGAGAAGTATACGAGTTCTTAAAAGAGAATGATGTTGATGTACAGTGTATAACAAAAGATGATGATGAGTATATAAATGGCGTGTTAATAATGCCTTCATACCTATCTAAAGGGCTTGAATTTGATGTGGTTATTATATATAATGCAAGCAATAAAAATTATAATAATGAAGATGAAAGGTTGCTCCTTTATACTTGTTGTACAAGAGCTCTTCATGTACTAAACATATATTATTTAGATGAGATAAGTTCTTTATTAAAACAATATTAAAGTAAGATTAAAGTAATATTAAAACGATATTAAAACAATATTAAAATAATATTAAAATAATGAAATTTTAATTCTTTTCTAATTTTTTAGGATTATTATATATTTATTATGTACTTGTAATGAATATTTATATGAGTATTTTATGATAAAGTTAAAGCCCTTAAAATTCAAAATAGATGGTTTTTAAGGGCTTTTTTAGTAGTATTATTTAGTTAGAATTTGTATAGCAGTTAAATAGTTAAAATCTGATATATAAATTCTAAAAAAAATATTAATATAAAAGAGATGGTTATGTTTACTAATAAATAAATTAAAGTCACAAATAATAGACTCATAAATAATTCAATTGTTAGATATGTTTTATGTTACTTATCTTTATTTTGTATCTATTACTTCATGAGCCATCTCTACTAAATTATTCATAGATAAATCTGAGTCCTGAACTATAAATGAGTAATAAACTCCATTTTGTTTCCAGCTCAAATATTTATATTCATTAACTTCCACATCACCTGACCACTCACTAAATACATATTTACCTGATTTTTCATCAAGTTTATCCTGTTCTGTCATTTTATAACCTTCTGGTACATACTTTTGCTTGAATTCCTCATAAGAAATATTTACATCTTTGTATGTATCTACAATTTTTATATTCTCAGAATCTTTTCCAAGTACATTATTTGATGTTTTAAGAGATATTTCATCATTACCATTTTCATAGGTAAAATCAAGTGCTTTTAATTCGCCTAAAATGTTATCTTCCTTATCAAGTCCTTTTTCATTTATAGTATAAGCTCCTTTAAATTTATATCCATTACTAAATTCAGAAACAATATTAGGGGCAAATTTAAAGTCTTTTTTTACTTGTTCTGTAGTTGGGATAGATGTATAGGTAGCTCTAGCACTTGATTTTCCAATTATACTAGATATCTCTCCTGTAGCAAGAACTGTTGTACCCAAAAGTAGAGTAACAGCAAAAGTTGCAATTAATCCTTTTTTGAATGATAAATTAAATGGTAATTTATGTTTTTTATTATTAATCATTTTATAATTTTCCCCTCTTTCTGGTAGACTATTTAATGTTTTATTTAATCTATTATGAAAGCTTTCTGGAGCTTTCGGAAATGAATTATTTAATTTGTTTTTGTTCATACATTACCTCCACATTTTCTAATTTAGTTTTTAATAATTTTCTACCTCTTGATAATCTGCTTTTTACAGTTCCTTGAGGTATATCTAATATTTCTTTAATCTCATCTATTGAATATCCCTCGATATAATAAAGAACTATTGGAATCTTAATTTTTTTAGATAAACCTTGAATAGCAATATATAAATCACTGTAATCATCATCTTCTTCTACTTTTTTGTTCTTGAGAATTTCTTCAAAGGGTAGAAGATTAAACTGTTTACGTCTTAATGAATTACATTCATTTATGACTATTCTAATCAACCAAGTCTTAAAATATTGTTGTTCTTTCAGTGAGTCTAACTTTTCATATGCCTTTAAAATAGCATTGTTGACAGCATCCTCACAATCTTGGTCATTTCCTAAAATAGACTTAGATATGCGATACAAAGTCTGTTCTGACTCAAGAATATTATTAATAAATGTAGTTTTATCCAATTGTACTCCTACCTTTCTATGCAAATCGTAGCGCTACTTTTTTGCCTTACACTTATTAGATAAAATTTTACTATAAATGGTTCACTTTTTTTAAATAATTATTTTATTAGTAGGAGTATCCCTAATTTTTTTCATTTTGAAAATAGAAAATAAAAGAAATTGAAGAAAATACAAAGGTACCTTAAAAATAGTGTTGACAAAATTATAAGGTACCTTTATAATTAAAAATAGATAAGGTACCTTAATAAAACTGAAAAAATAAATTAATAGAAAAAATCGAGTTAATTAGGAGGAGTTAATATGAATTATTACAAAGATAAAAGAGAAGGATTTAGAGGATATGGAGATTTTGAAATGAGAGGACATCATAAACACCAAGAACATCATGGAGAAGATAGTAAATATTCACAACATCATGCTCAAGTGGGATATGGAGGTCCTCATAGACATCCATGGAATCATGTATGTGAAGGGTGCAAAATATTTGAAATGATGTGTCATGAAGGATTTGCACCAAGAGGATACGAAGGAGGTCATGGCAATAGAGAATATAGAGGTCATGAAGGATTTGCGTCAAGAGGATACGAAGGAGGTCATGGCAATAGAGAATATAGAGGTCATGAAGAATTTGTGCCAAGAGGATACGAAGGAGGTCATGGCAATAGAGAATGTAGAGGTCATGAAGGATTTGCACCAAGTGGTCATGAAAGAACTTACAGAGAATTTAAAGAAAATGAAGAATTTGATGCTAAAAATTATCAAGAAAACAATGAATATCAGAAATGTGGAAGATTTGAAAACCAAAATGTAGATGAAAAAATAGTGTCTGAAAATAAATCAGATACTGAGAAAAATAATATAAAAGAATATGAAAAAATTTATGAATCTAAAACAGCAACTGATGAACAAGTAGAAGAGGTTAAGAAAAATAATACTAAAGAAGAAATTAAAGGTGAAAAAAAAGATACTGATAAAAAATAGGGTTAGAAATTCAATAAATAAACAATTAAATTAAAGGTTAAAAAATAAATATCAGAATACAAATAAAAACATATTATTGACTAAATCAAAAAGGTGATAGCTTTAAAAAGACTGTCACCTTTATTTTTTTATAGTTGTTTATTGGTGCAAGTATTTCAATAAATATGGGAGATAAAGATTAGTTTTATTAGGAATGATTAAAAACATATAAATTTGAGTAGATATAAGTTACAATTTACATTTTTATGATAACATTTTCTTTACAATTTTTTAGATATATGTTAATATTTAGAAAAATGCATATGTATTCATAAAATAGCCTAAAAATAGATAAAAAGGTTGTAAAAAAGAAAACGTATGCAATGACAAGTCAATAAAGTTAGATTATACTTTATAAATTTGGGAGGATATAATCATGGGAAAATATCAAGAATCAAAAAGAGTTGTAAGAAATTACTTTGAAGCATTAGAAAATGCCAATGGAGATGAAATTAAAAAAATTTTAAAACAGCACATGAAGTCAGATTATGACTGGAGAGGCGTATATCCATTTCGTGAACAAAAAGGAGTTGAAAATGTAGCAGATATATTTTGGAAGCCTTTAAAGCATTCATTGAGTAATATGCAAAGACGACAAGATATCTTCATTGCAGGTACTAATGAAATTGATAACAGTGAGTGGGTAATGAGTATGGGTCATTTTATGGGACTTTTTGATAATGATTGGCTTGGGATTAAGCATACTCGCAAGATGATTAGCTTAAGATATGCGGAATTTAACTGTGTGAAGGATGGTAGAATTTCCAAAACTGGATTATTTGTAGATATAATTGGATTTATGATTCAGGCAGGTGTCAATCCATTGCCACCACAAACAGGTTCATATTTTGTATATCCAGGACCAATTGACCATAATGGATTACTTTTTGAAGATGCAGATGAAGTAGAGGGGGTTAAGACTTTAGCATTAGTCAATAAAATGGTAGATGATTTGTCTGAACTAAATGACAGTGGTTCTATGGGATGCCCACCAGAGATACTTGAAAAATCATGGGCTAAAGATATGATTTGGTATGGACCAGGGGGGATTGGAGCTTCTTATACTATACCTAGATATCAAGAACAACATCAATTGCCATTTAGAAATAATTTAAAAGGAAAGACTTTTAATGGACATGTATGTAGATTCGCAGAAGGTAATTTTGCTTGTTTCTTTGGATGGCCTAACTTAAGCAATATCCCATGTGGAGGATTTTTAGGATTGCCAGGTGGAGAGGTTAAGGCAGATATGCAAGTCGTTGATGTTTACTATCGTAAAGGAGATAAACTTAAAGAAAATTGGGTGTTGATTGATATTCCATACTGGTTAAAACAACAAGGTCTTGATATTCTTGAAAGAACTAAAAGTATTTTTAATGTTTAATTTTTAATAATTAATTTTGAATACGTATTCAAGAAAGGGGATAATGTAAATTGAAGTATATTGATAAAAATGATGTAAGAGAAAAAGATAAAGAAAAAGCAAAAGAAGTTGATATAAATGAGATTAAATTAAGTAATGTTGAAGTAGATAAAGCTAATAATGTTGAAGTAAATAAAGCTAATATAGATAAAATCAATGAGAATAATACTATTAAAAAAGCTGAAGAAATTACATTGAAGGGAGAAACAAATATGGAGTCTACAAAAATTTACTATGGAGATTCACTAGAAGTAACACCTGTTGGAGTAATGGATTATAATGATTTTTCAAATCAAACAAAAAGGGAGCAGAAGTTACTTGGATTTGATTCCAAATATAGAGATTTTGTAGACTATATTATGAAAATTACACATAATATTTGGGAAGAAAAAGGTATTGGAGTTATTTATGATACATATCACAATAATGTAACAATGCACTGTGGTTCTTCTAATTTAGTTGGTATAAAAGATGTTATTTCGAATACTCTTCAAACTTTACATGCGTTTCCAGATAGAAGGCTGATTGGTCAAAATGTAATATGGTCTAATTTTGGTGCTGATGGTTTTTTGTCTTCTCATCGTGTTTTGTCTACGGCAACTAATTTAGGTGACAGTAATTTTGCTCCAGCAACTGGAAAAAAGATAAATTTTAGAACTGTAATTGATTGTGCTACTACGAATAATAGAATCCATGAAGAATGGCTAGTTAGAGATAATCTATGGATTGTTACTCAGTTAGGGTTAAATCCTCAAGAAGTGGCAAAAAATATGGCAAAGGCAAGTGCATCTAAAGTATTGAGTTTACAATCAACTTATGGTATTTGTGAGTCTATGGATGGTCAATTTATGCCAGCAAAGTATCAAGCTAAAGATGATTCTGTTGGTGAAATGATGCTTGAGATGACAAGTCGTATTTACAATTATAAATATATAAATGAAGTTAAAAAGTACTATCACGATAATGCAGTAGTACATTTCATATGTGATAAAGATTTAAATGGGTATGATGAGATTCAAGGAATGATTGTAAGTTTACTTGCTTCAATTCCAAATGGCAGTTATGAAGTAGAAAGAGTAACTTGTAATCAAAAGGAAAAAAATGAAGGATATGATGTATCTGTGAGATGGAGACTACGTGGAATAAATGAAGGCATTGGATTTTTTGGACAACCTTCTGGTAAGCATGTAGAGGTAATGGGAATTAATCATTATCATGTACTACAAGGTAAGGTAAAGGAAGAATGGATGACTTTTGATGGTATGGATGTTTTGAAGCAGATGTACATGGGTGTAGAAGAGTAAGATAGTTTAGAGTATAAATATTTTTAGAAATTATATAATAAGTATTCTTGTTATATAATTTAAGCAAGAAATATGTATGAAAAGTAAAAATTTAAAGTTTTAGCAATAGTATGCTTAATAGTAAGGGAGGGGTAATTATGAATAATATGAAAACAACAGATGTGATAGAAAATGATATTATACTAGGAAAAGATTATTCAAATCTAAAAAGGGGAATTGCATTTTTTTCGATTGCTTTAATATACTTTTTCTATTGCTATAACTTTATGGTAGGTACCTTTATTAAACCAACAATGATTTATACTTTGGCAGAAGGTGGATTTGGGTTTTCATTAAAACAGACAGAAGAAATATTTGCTGTCATGTCCTTTGGTACAATTCCAGGTACATTCATTTTTGGAGTAATTTCTACAAAGCTTGGTAAAAAGAAAACTTTAATTAGTGTAGCTTTATTAATTGGGTTGACGACTTTTATTCCAATGTTATCTCCTACAAATATTATATTGTGGAAAATTGCACGTTTATGCACAGGGGTAGTATTGGGTGGTGTATTTGGAACAGCTATGCCTCTAGTTGCAGATATGTTTCCAAGCAAATATCGTGGTAAGTTAGCTGCTGTATTAACTGCATTATTTTCACTAGCTATGATTTTTGGTGGGAAAGTGTATGGATTTTTAGGTGATGCAAATTGGCAAATATTAATGTATACTGCGATTATACCACCTATAGTTGGAGCTATTTTGGCATTTTTCTTTGTACCAGATGATTCAGAGTATACAAGAGAATTAGTTAAAAAAGGAAAAGAAACAGGTGAAAAAATTAGCTATGTAAGTATGTATAAGGGGAAATATTTGTGGATTGGACTAGGAACAATTATTTTATCAGGTGCTAACTTCACAGCATACTCAGCATTTTCAAACAATGCAACTACATATTTGGTAACAGGGATAGGAATGACAGCAGCAGTAGCAGGTTCTATATATAGTTTACAAGGAATTGGGCAATTAGTAGGATATTTATTTTGGGGTTCAATAGCAGATAAATTTGGAAGAAAAGTACCTTTTATAGGGATGGCATTAGCAGCAGTATTTGTATTTATATATACAAAACTAGGAGGAAATAATACAACAGCATTTTATATGATATCAGTATTATTAGGAATTGCTGTTGGGTATTCTGGAGCATGGGGAGCATACTATACAGAGTTATTCCCAAGTAAATATCGTTCATTGTCCTCTGGAATGTCATTTAATGGAGGAAGAATTATATCTACATTTGCAATTCCTGCAATAGCTGGTACAGCTTCTGGTGCTTTAGGTATGACAACTATTTTTTATATATCAACAGCAGTATTTGTAGCAGGTGCTATTGTATGGCTGTTCTTACCAGAAACATTAAACAAGAAAGAGTAGAATTCTAAGAACTATTTTGTTGGTTAGAAAGGGGTGGCTTATGATTTCAGTAATCGATGTGTGTATTATAGTAGGATATTTGCTGTTAATGTTGGTTATTGGTTATTATTCAGGAAAAGATAATAAAAATCAAGAAGATTATTTCTTAGCAGGTAGGTCAATGCCATGGATTCCAATAGCTTTGTCAGTTGCTGCTACTATGATTAGTGCTAATGGATTTATAGGGGGGCCTGGATGGGCATATATGGATGGAATGTATCCAGTAATGGTTAACATTACAGTCCCTTTAGCAATATTTTTTGCACTGAGCATTACCACCCCAGTTATTTATAGATTAAAAATAACATCTGTATATGAATATATGGGACTTCGTTTAGGCAATTATTCAAGGGGCTTAACTATTATTCAATTTTTTATCAATTCATTGATTCAAGCGAGTTCTATGGTGTATATACCAGTACTTATTATTCAAATAATCACTGGTTGGTCACTTTATATTTTGGTTCCAATAGTTGTATGTGTAGCAATTATATATACACTACTAGGGGGAATTAAAGCAGTTATATGGACTGATAGTATTCAAATGTTAGTAGTAATAGGTGCTGTATTTATAGTAAGTATGACAGCACTAAAAGGAATGAATCTTGGCTTTTTTGATACATTGCAAATTGCACAACAGAGTGGTAAATTAAATACATTTGATTTTAATATGGATGTTTCAATTACAAATACTTTTTGGGCTACTCTGATTGGCGGAACTGTAATGTGGATAAGATATTTTTGCTTTGACCAATCTCAAGTTCAAAGAGTTTTGACATCTAAATCTTTAAAAGGAGCCAAAAATTCTTTTGTAGTTAGTGCATTTGTTATGAATTTAGCTTACTATTTTATGTTATTAGTAGGAGTGATTTTATTTGTTTATTATAAGGGAAGAACATTTGAAACTTCAAATGAAATAATGATTACTTTTATTTTGAATGAACTTCCAGTAGGGGCAATTGGAATTATTATTGCTGGTGTATTTGCAGCGGCTATGTCTAGTATTGACTCTATATTAAATAGTATGACAACTGTTTTTACAAAGGATATTTATGAGTTTTATTTTAAAAAAGATAATGAGGAATCGTCATTAAAAGTCACGATGATTATAACAATGATTATAGGTATTGTTATGACATGTTTTATTATTATGGGATTTGGAGGAAGCATCAAATCAATTCTTGACCTTGTTGGTAACTATATTTCATATTTTGCTGGTCCAGCTACAGGTGCATTTATATTGGCTATGTTTACATACAAAGCTCATGATAAAGGGGTATCTATTGGTTTTGTCATAGGATTAGTTTTAGGATTTTTTATTTCTAATAAATATAATGTGAGTTGGTTGTGGAATCCAGCAATAGGTGCTACAATAACATTAATATTTGGATATATTTTTAGTATCATTTTAAAGGATAATCATAATATAGAAGATATTAAAAAATATACTGTATTTGGTATGAGAAAAGAACTTATTTCACAAGGAATAGATAAAGTAGATGGAGTGTCTGTATTGCCATTTTCTTTAGGTAAACAAGAGTTAATTGTGTTAGTTTTTTTCGTTGTCCAATATATAATCTTATTTTTAATACAATTTTAATGAGAAATGCAAGATGTTTAATAAGAAGTAAAGGGCGTTAAAAAGAAATGCAAGATGTTTAAAAAGAAATACAAGATGTTTAAGGAGAAATACTAAATGAATCAAAAGAAAGTTCATTATAATAAATCGGCTACTTCAAAAGATGTTGCAAAATTAGCAGGAGTATCGCAGTCATCAGTTTCAAGGGCATTTGGTAGTGCAAATGGAAAAGGTGTAAAACCTGAAGTAAGAGAAAAAATTTTCCGTGTAGCAGATGAAATTGGATATGTTCCCAATTTAGTTGCAAGAGGAATGATTAGTGGCAAAACAAATGTTATAGGATTGATAGTTGGTGATAATCTAGGTCCGTTTTACAACAGAATTATTAACTTATTCGTGGAAAAGATTCAAGAAATAGGTAAACAGTGTCTTGTTTTTAAGGTTCCTAGACAAGAAAGAATAGATAATATAATTTCAAGAGTAATTCAGTTTCAAGTGGAAGCTGTGATTATTACAGCTTCAGCTATGAATAAGGTAATGGCTGAGACATGTGAAGAAAATAATATTCCTGTGATTCTTTTTAATCGTTTTATACCAGGTATAAAAATAAGTACAGTTTATGTAGACCCAATTGAAGGTGGAGGAATGGCTGCTGAATACCTAATTGATAGGGGACATAAAAATATAGGATACATTCAATTTACAAGAGAAACAAGTGAGGAAATGGAAAAGAAAATTGGATTTTATTCTAAATTAAGACAAAACGGAATTCACAATCTTAAAGAAGAATCTGCAAATTATGATTATGATTCTGGATATGAAGCTGGAAAGAGAATGTTAGCATTATCAAATCCTCCAACAGCAATTTTTTGTACAAGTGATTTGATAGCTATGGGTGTAATGGATGCCGCAAGATTTGAGTATAAATTGAAGATACCAGAGGATTTATCAGTAATGGGATATGATGATATTCAGATGGCTTCATGGAAAAGTTATAGTTTAACAACGATTAGACAACCATTAGACTTATTAATTGGAAAAACGATTAATATACTTAAAATCTTATTAGAAGAAGATGATTGTGAGCCAGTAGTTGAAATGCTTAAGCCTGAATTAATTAAAAGAGATTCTACCATTTAGGATAAAATTATATTAAAGATATACTAATAATACTGTATAAACAAGAAAAGTATTCTTCAAATTCAAAATGAAGAATACTTTCTTGAATACTTGTGATTAATTTAGTAAACCTATATTTATAGTATATTTTTTTATTTATATTATTTGTTTAATAAAAGTCTCAATTTATTAAGTACAGATAATTTTATGCCACCACCTACTTGATATACTTTTTCTGAGTTTTTTTTATCTAATATATTTTCTTGCTCTTTATTTAAACTACTTGTGGCTATTACAACTGGCATATTTTCCTTTGATGCAAATGGACCTACTGATAAAGCATCAATCAGATTATTTTCCTTAGCTAATATCACCCCATTTATGCTATTATCTTTATAGAAATGTTCAATAACACGGGCATTAGTTTCTTGTCTGTCATTTCCAGCAATTCTATTTTTTGATACATCATTTGAAGTTACATTATTAATTTGTTCTATAGCTTTTTGAGAGATTTTAGTTTCCCCACCTATAAAGTAAGAAGTTTTTATTTTTTTAGATTTAATATAATCATATGTATCTTTATCTAAACCATCTTTTTGTGTAAGTATTATAGGAGAGTTATTTTTTCCTGCTACTGATGAAATAGAGAGTGCATCAGCTTCTCCATCTCCAGCACTTACATATATTGTATCAATATTGTTATTACCAGACATTTCTTTAGCTATATTTAAAGACGTTTCATATCTTGATTTCCCACCTATTCTTTTTACATTCATAGATTTATTAACACCTTTTAGTTGGTTAACAACTGAATTGGATATTGAAGCTTCACCACCTACAACTATTACATTAGATGCTTTTAATCTTTTAATTTCATCCATTGTTGATTTATCTACATTATTTCCATTAGAAAGTAACATTGGTGCATTTTTTGTATTTGCAAGTGGAGTAGACGATAATCCATCTACTAAGTGCTTATCAGTACCGTTTACAAGTATTACAGTATTTGAAGTTTTCCAGCCTTCTTTAGATACTTTTACTGCTGTTTCGAATCTGTCATCTCCAGTCATTTTTTTAGATTTTACATTAGTGTCTAGATTATCCCATAAATTTACTCTATCCTCAGGAGCTACATACATACCATCATTCTTTGTTATATTATACGTTTTATAGAATTCTTCGAAATTTGATAAGACACGATTTACTCTTAAAGTATTTGGACTATGCTCATCTCCTGTAGAGTTCTTTGCATATTCTTTTGTGTATAATCTAGTATATGACTTTGCATAACTCTTGAAGAACTTATCATAATTTGGATTTTCCATCTTTGATAAAATTCCCAAGGCTGCTCCTACACCACCTATATCTGCAATATTTTCACCTAAACTTATCTTACCATTTGCTTTTACACCTGGAGCTATTTCCCATCCATCATAGAAATTAACTACATCATTACAACGTTCTTGAAATTCTCTGTAATCATCCTTAGTCCACCAATCATGTTCTTTCCCACTTGAATCATATTTGGCTCCACTGTTGTCAAATGCATGAGAAATTTCATGACCTATTATTGCACCTATTGCACCTAGATTTTCTTCTCTTGATGCATTTGGGTCATATAAAGGTGCTTGTAAAATACCTGCTGGGAAAGTCATTGCATTATCATACATTCCATACACTGCATTTACAGTAAATGTTGCTAAATTAAATCTATCTTTTGGTACTACCTTACCTGTATCTTCAGCATCCTTTTTTAGACGTGCAAGTTTAAAAGCAGTTATATTATCAAAATAATTTCCACCATTTTCTTTACCTTTAATGTCTACATTTTCTGTATCAGATTCCCATTTATCAGGATAGCCAACTACAAATGTCATTTTATCAAGTTTTTTTATAGCTTCTTTTTTGGTAGATTTACTCATCCAGTCAAGTTTTTTAATTCTTTCTTTATATAATTCTACAAAAGATTTAATCATATCTTCAATATCTTTCTTTGATTTTTCAGGAAAATATTTCTCTACAAATAATTTTCCAAGATATGAATTGAACCTTTCTGATGTTAATACTGATGCATCTTTTTCAGTTATTTTACTTTGTGAAGCATCTGCACCAGGATTAAAATTTTCAGCCCAAACATTTAGATATTTTTGGTCTAAAAATTGCGCATTTTCTTCAGAAAGTTTTATTTTAAAAAGTGTTTTTAAAACTTCTAAATTATTATTAGTATATGCCTTATTAAATAGTTCTAAATCTTTTGGATTCATTAGCTTGATTTCTTTAGGAAGATTAGTATATCCAGCAGCAGTAAGCATTTTAGACAACTCTAAGTTTGGAATTTTTTCTTCCATCTCTTTTAAAGTCATCCTCTTATCAATATTTTCTTCACCTCCAGATACTTTTTTTACAAAGTTTATATACTCATCAACATGCTTACTAGCTTGTGCTTCACTTTCTCCACTTAAAATTAACAGTTTTTTAAAAAATGTTTTACTATTTTCTATTACTTCATCATTTGAATAGGAGCTAAATAAATGTGTATCAGCTATTGTTCCTATATATAAAGCATATTTTGCTTCACCTACATTGTCTTGCATTAAAGAAAGAGTAATCAAACCACCAGTTCCTATTTCTTCAAGTGATTTTTTTTGAATATCGCTAAGTTCTTTTACATTCTTTGCTTTATCTATAGCATCAAGATATTTTTTTATTGGTTTATTTCCAAGTTCATTTCTGCTTTTCATGTCTAGTATATTAAGATAGAAATCTTTAATCTTTTGCTCTTCACTACCTTTTTTATGATTCCCTTCTACTATCTTTTTAATAATAGCATTAATTTTTTTTGTGTTCTCATTTTCAATATCAACATAACCACCAGATACTGCTTCGTCACTTGGAAGCTTTGATTCTTCCAAAGACTTTTTATTTACAAAATTATAAAAATCATCTTTTGGATTGCTACCTTTAAATGCCCAGATACGTCTAACCATAGTATCAACTTCTCCTACAGTCATAACATCACTACCATGAAGTTTTTTGTCTTTAGTGTTAACCATAACTCCACCCTTTATTAAGTTATCTATATGAGACTTAGCAGAAACAGGGATATCTGTAAAACTTACATTTTTATCTGCCACTCTTTCATTTTGACCTTTTGGAGCTGATAAAGTTCCAAAAGCTCTACTTATCATGATAAGACCATCTAGTCTATTAACTTTTTGATTTTCTTTCTTTTCGTATCCAGACAGGATTTTCTTTTTATCTATATTAGAATTATATGATTTAGCTGATTGTAAAAGAAAATCAGCTAGTTGACTATATGTAGTACTACTAGTTTTAATTTCTTTTCTACTTTTAGATTGTGTTGTTTTTTCTGACTTTTCTATATTAGTATTACCTTGAGCAGTTTCTTGTGCCTGAGCAACTCCTGTAACTAGTGTAGTCATAACCATTCCTGTAGATATAATTCTTGCATTTAATTTTTTATTCATGATATTTCCCCCTTTTTATATGTATTATTTATGTGTTTAACATTTAAAATTTACTTTTTATTAGTGTCTTATATATTAGTCTATTGGTATTTATATACAAAACAATATCATAGTAATGTTAATCTTATGTTTACAGGAAGATAGCATTTATTATTAAGCATATAAATAAAAAGAGACAATCTATAAATGATTCTTAAAATCAGATAAGAGATTGTCATGTTTACATTAAGAGATTATCATATTTACATAAGGATAAAGTTGTGTAGTTTTAATATACAAAAATCTAATTGCTATAGATGTAACTGATAAAGACAAATCACAAATATAGGATTTTGAAGAAAGGATAGAGTAGTCAGAGGCTATAAAATTAATGAAGAGGCTGTAGGTAAATTTGTTTTTACACAAATCTATCTACAGCCTCAAGACATATCATCTTAAAGTATTTTGGTACATTTTAAATATTGAAATTCTTTTTAAGATTAATTATTAATTTTAATGTAAGAATTATTTAAAATACTATCAAATTAATTTACAGCTTCTTTTCCTATTAAATCTTTTAATTCTTCATGAGTCATAGTTTCTTTTTCAAATAGGAATTTAGAAACAGAATGTAAATCTTCAAGATTATCCTTTAACATCTCTAAAGTTTCCTTATAACAACTTTCAACTATACGATTAGCTTCTTTTTGAATTTTATCACATAAGAAAGTCTTATCATTTCCATCAATAGTCATAAATCCTAAGTTACTCATACCATACTCACAAACCATTTGGTTAGCTATCTCAGTAACTTTCTTTAAGTCATCCTTTGCTCCCGTAGATTTATGATTGAATATTAATTCTTCTGATGCTTTTCCAGCAAGTAATATTTTTATTTTTCCAATCAGTTCATCTCTAGTATAAATATATCTATCTTCATCAGGTAATTGAAGAACATAACCTAATGCTTGTCCTCTAGGTACTATAGATATTTTTTGTATAGGACAAATTCCAACGATATCACTTACAAGAGCATGTCCAGCCTCATGATAAGCTACTATCTTTTTCTCTTTTTCAACTAATGAAGAGTTTTTAGATTCTAATCCTGCAATAACTCTTTCAAGTGCTTTGTCGAAGTGTTCTGCTGTAATATATTCACTGTCATCTCTAACTGCAAATATAGCTGCTTCATTTGCTATATTTGAAAGATGGGCTCCGTTGAAACCGTGAGTTTTTTTAGCTAAAAGTTCTAGATTTACAGATTTGTCTATAGGCTTGTCATCTGTATGTACCTTTAGAATTTCAAATCTAGTGTGATAATTTGGTGCACCTATATGAATGTGTCTGTCAAATCTTCCTGGTCTAAGTAAAGCTTCATCTAATAAGTCAAGTCTATTGGTAGCACCTATTATTAATACATTGGAGTCTTTATTAAATCCATCCATTTCAACTAAAAGTTGGTTTAACGTTTGGTCTTTCTCATTGTTACTTTCAAGATGTCTTTTTGCTCCTACAGCATCTATTTCGTCTATAAATATTATACTTGGAGCTTCTTTTCTAGCTTTTTCAAATAGAGTTCTTACCCTTTTTGCTCCTACACCTACGTATTTTTCAACGAACTCAGAACCTGTAACATTGAAAAATGATGAGTTTGTTTCACCAGCTACAGCAGATGCAAGTAATGTTTTTCCTGTTCCTGGAGGACCATAAAATAATACCCCTTTAGGTATTTTTGCACCCATTTTTTGATACTTTTGTGGAGACTTCATAAAATCAACTATTTCAAATAGTTCTTCTTTTACTTCATCTAATCCAGCTACATCTCTAAATGTAGTTTTTGGTTTTGTAGAAAGCGAATCATCTGTTTGATTTTCTCTTTCCATTTTTGTCTGTGCAAAGACAGGAACTGGATTGTTAATTTTTTTAAAAAAGTTGTTTAGCATTTTCATATTCACACCTCAGGTAATTAATTATTGTTAATCAATTTTATATTTTCCATATTTACTATTTTTTATTATTTATTTTTTATGGAAAAAATATACATGCAATCTAAATAAAAATAAATTCATAAATTTAATTGAAAAAAGTCATTTATGAATATGTGCAAATTAACTTTATATACTAAAAAAATACGACAAATCAAGATAAAATTGAAATGATGAAAAAACCATAATATAGATATTAAAGGATGTAAAGTAAAGTATTCAGTATAAAATTGGCTAAAGAAGTGTTTTTAGGTATTTACTATATAGAGTAGTAGGATAATAAAAGATTTTAAAGTTGAAGTTTGAATTTTTTTAATTAAATTTTGAAAAATAAGAGCAAAATAAATAGTACAAGCATATAATAAGTATTAGGAAGAAATAATTAAATGCAAATACTATGTACCTTATAATAAATATATGTAGGTTTAAATAAAAAAGCAGTTAATTTAGTAAAAATTTATTAAACTTAAAAAAATAGTTGCAAAAAATTTGATAAAATGATATAGTAGATAGGGTAAGAATAAAACAAAGAAGAAGTCCGCTTCTCACCTTACGCCGATGGTTAGTAAGGTAAATATAAGTTAAAGCTTAATAGTAATTTAAGCTTGTTTAAATTTGGTAACTTATATTGCGGATGATTATGTCATCCGCTTTTTATTTTATATTTTATAAAAATTTTGGAGGTGTCCTACAATTAGCAAAGAATTAGCAATCAATGAACAAATAAAAGACAAGGAAATAAGAGTCCTTTCACCTACAGGTGAACAACTTGGAGTAATGCCTACTAAAGAAGCTCAAGCAATGGCTACTAGTAAAAACTTAGATTTAGTTCAAATCTCGCCAAATGCAAATCCACCAGTGTGTAAGATAATGGATTATGGAAAGTTTAGATATGAGCAAGCGAGAAAAGATAAAGAAGCTAAGAAAAAACAAAAGACTATAGTTGTAAAAGAAGTAAGACTTAGACCAGGTATTGAACAAAATGATTTAAATACGAAAGCTAATAATGCTATAAAATTCCTTAAAAAAGGGGATAAAGTCAAAGTTGAACTTAGATTTAGAGGTAGAGAACTAGGACATAAAGATATAGGTAGAGAAGTTATGTTAAAGTTTTTAGAGATAATAAAAGAGTTTGGAGAACCAACAAAAGCCCCTGCATTTGAGGGTAATAATATGGTTGTAATTATAGATCCAAAAAAATAGATGATTAACTGAGAGGAGGAATTTGTCATGCCTAAAATGAAAACTCATAGAGGTGCAGCAAAGAGATTAAAGAAAACAGGAACAGGAAAGTTAAAGAGAGCTAAAGCTTATAAAAAACATATATTAACTAAAAAATCTGCAAAAACTAAGATGAACTTAAGAAAATCAACTCTAGTAAGTGATGGAGATGCTAAGAGAATAGCACAATTATTACCATACTAGGATAGGATACGGATTATAAACAATAACTATAGAAGAGGGATATAAAAGGAGGTCATAACGATGGCAAGAGTTAAAAAAGCTATGAACGCTCGTAAGAAGCATAAAAAAATATTAAAACTTGCAAAAGGATTCAGAGGATCTAGAAGCAAATTATATAGACCAGCAAATACATTCGTAATGAAGGCATTAAAAAATGCTTATATAGGAAGAAAGTTAAAGAAAAGAGACTTCAGAAAACTTTGGATACAAAGAATAAATGCAGCAGCTAGAATGAATGGAATATCTTATTCAAGATTAATGAATGGATTAAAATTATCTGGTATTGAAGTTAACAGAAAAATGTTATCTGAAATGGCTATACAAGATCCAGATGGATTTGCTAAATTAGCAGAAGTTGCTAAAGCAAAATTAGCTTAGTATTAAATCATGATAAAAAAAGCCCTTGAATTATTTACATAATTCAAGGGCTTTTTTTATTTTTTGAATATTATTTGTTTATATAAAATTTTTAATAAACTTGATTAAATATTATCAATATAATAATATTATCTTATTAATAATAATGAGGAGGTAGTATAATATGAATGATAAACTTATGGATTGCTTCATAAATCCAGTTAAATGCAAGTTGTTACTTGAGATTTATTCAAATAAGCAAACTACAGCAAAGCAATTAGCAGAGAAGTTTAAGGATATATCACAAGCTACACTTTATCGTTATCTTGATAAAATGTTAAAGGATAATATTCTAAAGGTAGTTGAAGAAAATAAAATACGAGGAACTGTTGAAAAGGTATATGCTGTTAAGTCAGATATTGATGATGATGCAAAAAAAATGATAAATGAAAACTCAGCAGAAGCATATGTACAGCTGTTTACTCAATATATGATGGCATTTATGAAGGAGTTTTATGATTATGCTAAAAGAGAAGAAAAAGATATTTTAAAGGATGGCTCTGTTTTTTCTGTCTGTCCAATATATGCGAATCTAGAAGAAATAACTGAAGTAGCTAGAAAGATTGGTGATATACTAGAACCTTTAAGAAATAACTCATCAGGAGAAGGACGCAAAATGCACTCTATAGGATTAATAATTGCACCTCCTAAAGAAGAATAAAGTAAAATTGTTGAAGTGCAGTGTAAACAATATATAAGCTAGTATGATTAAATAAAATATTGAGGGTAGTTTTAAAATAAAGATAGCAGTTTGATTTCTATATCAAATTGCTATCTTTATTTTAGCATGTTAAACTTTACATAAGTGATAAGTGATAAGTGATAAGTGATAAGTGATAAGTGATAAGTGATATTTTTATGTTAATTTATAAAATTTATATGATGAATTGATATAACGTGATATAGGTTATATTTAAGACTACAACAAAATATAAGTATATTCATAGTAATATAAGTATTTTATTTTAATCAAATTTTGGTTGTTAGGCAAGTTATAACTATATTCTTAGTAAAAGACAACGTTGTACTTTAGATAATAAATTATAGTACAAAAAATAAGTTTTGTTAGTATATATTGAAATGTATATCAAGCTGACATGTAAAGTGATATTATATATTTAAGGAAAAAATTACAATATCTATAGGCATATATTTAAAGCAAAGGGGTTGAAACATATGAGATTGATTACACGTTCTGATTTTGATGGATTAGTTTGTGGTGCATTATTAAAAGAAGCAGGTATTATTGATGATTGGAAATTTGCTCATCCTAAGGATTTACAAGATGGGTTGGTTGAGGTAACAGAAAATGATTGTCTTGCCAATGTACCATTTGTAGAAGGGTGTGGTCTTTGGTTTGACCATCATTCTAGTGAATTTGAGCGAAATGAGCTTAAAGGAAGGTATAGAGGCGAAAGTCGCATTGCTCCTTCTTGTGCAAGAATTATTTATGAGTATTATGGTGGAAATGAAAAATTTTCTCATTTTAATGAAATGTTAGAAGCAGTAGACAAAGTTGATTCTGGAAATCTTACTATAGAAGAGGTACAAAATCCAACTGGATGGATTTTAATTGGTTATCTTATGGACCCAAGAACAGGGTTGGGGCGTTGGAGAAACTTTACTATATCTAACTATCAATTGATGGAAAAGTTAATTGATGCATGTAGAACTTTAGATACAGAAGAAATTTTAAATCTGTCAGATGTAAAGGAACGTATAGAAGTTTATTTTGAGCAAACAGATAAATTTAAAGAAATGGTTGCTAAATACACACGTACAGAAGGAGATGTTATTATTTCTGATTTACGTGGAGTAGAGCCAATTTATACAGGTAATCGTTTCATGATTTACAGTATGTATCCAGAACAAAATATTTCTGCTTGGATTGTAAATGGAAAAGGTGGGAAAGGGTGTTCTGTAGCTGTAGGATATAGTATTTTAAATAGAACTTCCAATGTTGATGTTGGTAGTCTAATGCTTAAGTATGGCGGTGGAGGTCACAAAGCTGTTGGGACTTGCCAATTTAATGATGAACAAATAGACGAGTTACTTCCAATGTTGCTTGATGAACTTGTAAATCCTAAGAAGTAATGGTCTAACTTATATAAGGTTAGTATAAATAAAATAGAATTTCATTGTACCTTTTAACATAAGAAATTGAAGTGGTACAATGAAGTTCCTATAAGCATGCATATTGAGGATGCTTACATATGCAACAATCATATCTGAGGATATAAAATTACTTTGTATTTCTATATTTTGAATATAAGATAAAATATACGTAATACAGTCAAAAATACACAAGTCCCTTTATCAATTTTACAACTATTCTGGTTACTTAACTGTTCAAATAATATTTTATACTCGATTTTCTCCATATATTTTAATATCGCTACAATCTCATCATAGCTATCTGTGTTAAATAAAAGTTTGTTATGTGAAGTATCTATTTAAACATACTTAATAATATATTTAAATATATTATTAAGTATGTTTAAATACCATGACATAAGAAATGAAATGTATATCTTTAAATTATAGATATATTTACAGGTAATAATCTACTAGTCCAATGAATGTTGCTCATAATCCTATAACCTGCTATAGTTTAAAATAAAGCATGATATTAAATTTTATTATAATCTAAAAATTTATGAGGGGGGCTTTTATGAAAATAAAATTTATTATAATGGTATTGATAGTGTTTTTAGTGGGATTGCTTGTGGCATGTCAAAGTACTAAAAATAAAGAAACTAAAATAGAAGATACAAAAGTTAATGTATCAGATACAGAAGTAAAAATATTAGGAACAGGTGATTTGCATTCAGTTGTGACAGATTCTCTAGTTTCATATGTAAATGAAGAAAGAGCAAAGAATGAAAATATACTTATAGTAGATGCAGGAGATTTTTTTGGTGAACAGAGTAAAGAAATGTGGGAATGGACCTCTGGCAAAAAACTAGTTAATATTAGAGAGAGTGGTACAGCAGAATATGAAGACATAGTTAAGAATAGTCAAGATGAAGTACCTATAGTTAAAGACATGATACCATTGAGATATGATGCTGTAGTACTTGGCGATAATGAATTTATTTCAAATGATAAGCAAGGTCTTGATAAATTAGTTTCTGATTTTAAAAATAATAATATACCAGTAGTATCAGCAAATATATATGAACAATCTGGAAAAAACTACATACAACCATATGTGATGAAAAATGTTAAGACAGATAAAGGTGATGTAAAAGTAGGAATACTAGGTCTTACTATAAAAGAAGTGGGGAAAAGTTCAGGATTTGAAGATATTGAAAAAGAAACTAAATCAAGAGAACTTGGAGAGCAAGCTGAGTATAAAGGTAAATTATATGCAAATGATTTAGTAGAAGATGCAAAGAAATGGATAAAAGTGATGAAGAAAGAAAATCCAGATATAGTAGTTGCAGTTGTACATTCAGGGGAAGAATCTAAGAGTTCTGATAATACAGGAAATAGAATAAAGGAACTAGCAACCACAGTAGATGGAATAGATGCAATAGTAGCAGGTCATACTCATAAGAAAATAAAGCAACATACATATAAAAATAAATCTGGGAAAGAAGTAATTGTTACACAACCAGGTTCGCATGCAGATAGTGTGTCAGAGATTAGCTTTAAATTAGATAAGAAGAATGGTAAATGGGATATAAAGAAAAAGGCTAGCAAATTAAAAATAGTTGATAAAGAAATAAATATAGTTGCTACTGCAGATTTACATTCACATTTTTCTGACAAATTATTAGTAAGCCTTGTTAATGAACGAAGTAAGCCAATTGAACCTGTTGTAGTAGATGCAGGAGACTTTTTAGACCCTCAAACAGATGAAATGATTGAATGGTATAAAGAGTGGAAGGCTATAAGGGATAATAATACTGATACAGTGATTAGTAGATGCCCAATGGCAATAGCTATGAATCAAGGTATGTATGATGCAGTAGTACTTGGCAATCATGAGTTTGTATCCGAGAAAGATGAATTTTGGGCAGATGAGCGTCTTTTAGATGCTGTTGTAGAGGATTTTGAACAGATAACAATTTCTGTATTATCAGCAAACATATATAAACAATCTGGACAAAACTATGTTAAACCATATGTCATACAAGATGTGGAGACAAATGAAGGAAATGTAAAAGTAGGAATATTGGGTCTTACGATAAAAGAGGTAGGTAAAGGTCTTAAAAATGTAAATTTACAAGAGCAATTTCAATATAAAGGTAAATTATATGCAAATGATTTAGTAGAAGATGCAAAGAAGTGGGTAAAAGTGATGAAAGAAGAAAATCCAGATATAATAGTTGCAGTTGTACATTCAGGAGAAGAGCCTAAAAATCCCAAGCATCCAGGAAATAGAGTAAAAGAACTAGCAACTACAGTAGATGGGATTGATGCTATTGTTGCTAGTCATACTCATGAAAAGATAGATGAACATGACTATAAGAATAAGTCTAGAGGTAAAGTTATAGTGACACAACCAGGTGAACATGGTAAATATTATTCTAAAATTACTTTTAAAGTGAAAAAAGAAAAGAGTTCATGGGTTATTAATGATAAATCTAGTAAAACAATTGAGGTTGAATAATTTTAGCATACTAGAGTAAGCCTTGTTTTGTAACTGAAAAATATCAAGAACTATATGTAGATTTATTTAAAAAGGAATTTACATATAGTTTTTTTAGTATAATAAACAGTACAAACTTATATAGTAAAGATAAGGTATAAGAGTAAATTTTATTATCATCAAAAAAATTAAGGGGGAGGCTTTTATGAAAATAAAATTTATTATAGTTACATCAATAATATTTCTAATAATATTATTAGTGGGCTGTGAAAGTACTAAAGATATAGAAATCAATATACTTGGTACAAGCGACTTACATTCAATAGTCCCAGAAAACCTAGTTTCTTATGTGCAAGAAGAGAGAAAATACGATGAAAACTTGCTAATGGTTGATGCAGGCGATTTTTTTGACATACAAAGTATTGATATGAATGGATGGTTTACTGGTCAAAAACTAGTACGATTTAATGATGGTATGCCGGAATTTAAAAAAATAGCTGAGCCACGTGAAGGAGAAGTTCCTATAGCTAAAGAAATGGCAAAATTAAAATATGATGCAGTTACATTTGGAAATCATGAGTTCGTTTCCAATGATAAGCAAGGTCTTGATAGGTTAGTTTCTGATTTTAAAAATAATAACATACCATTAGTGTCTGCAAATATATATGAACAATCTGGAAAAAACTATGTAAAGCCGTACATAATGAAAGATGTCAAAACAGAAAAAGGGAATGTAAAGGTAGGAATACTAGGGCTTACTATAAAAGAAGTAGGAGAACGTTCAAGATTTAAAAGCTTTGAGCAAGATAAAAAAGCTAGAGCACTTGAAGAACAAGCACAATATAAAGGTAAATTATATGCAAATGATTTGGTGGAAGACGCCCAAAAATGGGTAAAAATCATGAAAAAAGAAAGTCCAGATATAATCGTTGCCATTGTACATTCAGGTGAAGAGCCTAAAAATCCTAAAAACCCAGGAAATAGAATAAAGGAGCTGGCAACAACAGTAGAAGGAATAGATGCTATTGTAGCTGGTCATACGCATGAAAAGATAGAGCAACATACATTTAAAAATAAATCTGGTGAAGAAGTGATAGTGACACAGCCTGGAGCTCATGGTGATAGTGTATCAAAGATTAATTTTAAGTTGGATAAGAAGAATGATAAGTGGTTTATAAAAGATAAGCATAGTGAATTAAAGGTATTTGGAAAAGAAGTAAATATAATTACGACATCTGGTTTACATTCAAATTTTTCAGATGAAATGGCAGTTAGTTTATTTAATGAAAGATATAGAGCTGTACAGCCAATCTTTATTGATACTGGAGACTTTTTTGATGCTAATACAAAAGAAATGACTAGATGGTCTAAAGAATGGCAATATAATACAAAAAAAGGTATTCATAAAAGAATAAACGAATGGCCTATTGTTTATCTCGGCTATGATGCTGTAGTACTTGGTAGTCATGAACTTCTATCTGAAAAAAATGATTTTGAAGAAAAAAAGTCTACATTGGATTCTATTATAGAAAACTTTGAGGAAATGAAAATTCCTGTTTTATCAGCTAATATATATGATGAGTCTGGAGAAAATTATGTAAAACCTTATATAATGCATAAAGTTGAGACTAAGGAAGGTGATATAAAGGTTGGAATATTGGGGCTTACTATAGATAAAGATGAAAAAAATACCAATGATTCGAGTTCAGAAAAAAATTCTAAAAAAACAAATAGATTATATACTAATGACTTAGTGAAGGATGCAAATGAGTGGGTAAAGGTTATGCAAAAAGAAAATCCAGATGTAATTGTCACAGTTGTACATTCAGATAGTAATAATATAAATTTAAAAAATCCAAGTAGCGAGATAAAAAAACTTGCTACTACAGTAGATGGAATAGATGCTATTGTAGTTGGGCATACCAAAAATAAGATAAAAGAACGTACCTACAAGAATAAGTCTGGAAATAAAGTTATAGTGACACAATCTAGTGAAGATGGAGAGTATTATTCAAAAATAAGTCTTGAATTAAGAAAAGAAAATGGGACATGGAATATTATCAATAAATATAGTAAGGCGATAAAAATGAAGTAGAACAATAAATATTAAGTGAGACAATAAAGATGAATTAATACAATAAATAAGTAAATTGATAAAGCAGTAAATCAATAAAAACAAAGTAAATTTATACCATAATTATACAATTAGATACAATGTAATATTAGATTTATTAGTAAGAATACGTTTATATAAAAAATATATTTGAATATAGTTAAAACACTAAAAAATAGTATACTAAGATGAAAGAGAAGAACCTTTATATTTGATGTTCTTCTTTTTTCTATTTACAAACCAGTAAAATTATCTATAAAGAATCGAATATATTTTTCCTTTACATTTTTTTGATATGCAATACCATACTCAATTATGGCTTCCTCAATGATTGGACGGATAATAAAACTATCACTTTCTGTTGGGATGCAATGTTCAGGTAGTATTGCTATACCATATCCACAATTTGCAAGTAGTATACTTGCTTGGTCGTTTTCACATACAATATTAAAATGGTCTTGAGAATGTAAGGCTATTTTTTGCTGTAATATATTCCCATGTTGAAATGGTATAAACTTAGGATTCAATATAATTAAGCAATTTGTCTTTAAATCATCAAAAGTTAGACTATCTTTTTCGGCAAGGATGGATTGTGATGACATAATAGCATAATTTTTAGTATTTTTTAATTTTTTAAAAGAGCATTCTTTCATATCTTTAATCATTTCTCTTGTTGAAAGCATAATATCTAAATGTTTATTATTGAATAAATTTTTAAGTTTAAAATAATCCTCCATAAATATTAAAGGGTACACCTGTGGAAAGGCAATTCGTAAGTCTGACAATATACCTTGTAATTTATTGAGTTCAGCATGACTAGAGCATCCAATACGCAAAAAAGAAGTGTTCTGAAATGTAGCTTTTGCCATCCTTTTCTGTGATACCTCTATTTTGTTGAGTATATCTTTGGCATCACTGTAAAACATATTTCCCATTTCTGTCAATCGAACCATTTTTGAATTTCGTATAAATAATTTCACTCCTAATTCTTCCTCTAGATTTTTGATATGGTGAGTAACTGTAGGAGTAGATAAAAAAAGTTCTTCTGCTGCTTTTGTGAAATTTAACTTGTCAGCAACACATACGAAACATTCTAATTGTTGAGTATTCATAAAGCACCTTCCTTCCATACCAAAAGTATAATTGTAAGATGATATAATTTCAAGATAATATTAGATTTTATCTAATGTTATTGCGTTTTTTGAAATTCTCATTCAACACAGATAATGATAAAATTCTAAATGTTAGGCATCTGAGTATATTCATTTCTATACAGAACAAATAAAAGTTAGGTAAGAACATTATAGACAATTGAAGTTGTCTGATAAAACTTAGAATAAGTCAACATTTTAAAAATTAGTTAAAAAGGAGATAGAATATGATTAAAAAATTAGCTTGTTCCATTAAAGAGTATAAAAAAACTTCCATACTAACATCAGTATTTGTTGTATTGGAAGTCTTAATGGAAATTTTGATTCCTATGATTATGGCAGAAATGATTGATGTGGGAATCAGTGGAAACAATACACAGACCCTAGTGCGACTTGGTACGATTTTGATTGTTTGTGTATTCTTAGGGTTATGTTTTGGAATACTGTCTGGAAGTTTTTGTGCTACTGCATCTGCTGGGTTTGCACAAAATTTAAGGAAGGATATGTATTACAAAATACAGGGATATTCTTTTGCTAATATTGATAAGTTTTCAACTTCCAGTATTGTCACAAGATTAACTACAGATGTTACAAATGTTCAAAATGCTTATATGATGATTATTCGTGTGGCTGTACGTGCTCCACTTATGCTTGTGTTTTCATTGGTTGCTGCATTTATGGTTAATACGAGTTTATCCTTTATATTTTTAATTGCAATACCGATTCTTGGAGTTGGTTTATATTTAATTGTAAGTCGCTCCCATCCATATTTTGAAAGAGTGTTTAATATTTATGATGACTTAAATGGAGTTGTGCAAGAGAATCTCACAGGTATACGAGTAGTTAAATCTTTTGTAAGAGAAAAATTTGAAATCAAGAAATTTAAGAATGTTTCAGAGAAAATATACAAGACATTTGGAAAAGCTGAAGGAATTGTTGCTTATAATATGCCATTAATGCAGTTTGCTATGTATTGCTGTACACTGCTACTTTGTTGGCTTGGTTCAAAAATGATAGTTTCAAGCAACGCAACTACAATGACTACAGGAGAACTTTCCAGCTTAATTACATATGCCATGAATATTCTTAATTGCCTTATGATGTTATCTATGGTTATGGTTATGATTAATATGGCAAGAGCTTCATCTGAACGAATTATAGAAATAGTAGATGAAGAAAGTTCATTAAAAAATTGTGATACTCCTGTATATCATATGGAAAATGGAGAAATAAGTTTTGATAATGTATGTTTCAGTTATGTAGATGATAAAGAAAAAGAATGTCTAAAAAATATTTCATTTCATATAGAAACTGGTTCAACATTGGGGATTATAGGTGGAACTGGAAGTGGAAAGAGTTCACTGGTTCAATTAATACCACGTCTTTATGATGTGACAGAGGGAAAAATTACAATAGGAGGCGTAAATGTAAAAGACTATGATTTATTTACACTTCGTAATGAAGTAGCAATGGTTCTTCAAAAAAATGAGCTATTTTCTGGAACAATTAAAGAAAATCTACTTTGGGGAAACAAATATGCTAGTGAAGAAGAAATGATACATGCTTGTAAATTGGCACAGGCAAATTCTTTTATTGAAACATTTCCAGATAAATACGACACATATATTGAACAGGGAGGTACAAATGTTTCTGGTGGTCAAAAGCAAAGACTATGTATTGCAAGAGCCTTGCTAAAAAAACCAAAAATTTTAATACTTGATGACTCTACAAGTGCAGTAGATACAAAAACTGATTCAATGATTAGAAAGTCATTCAGTGAAGAAATACCAGAGACTACAAAAATTATTATTGCACAGCGTATTTCCTCAGTAGAAGATGCTGATTATATTATCGTTATGGAAGGCGGTAAAATCAATGGGTATGGTACACATGAGGAATTGCTAAAAACAAATGTAATTTATAGGGAAATCTATGATTCACAAACGAAGGGAGATGACAAGTAATGGAAGCAAAAGTATTTAGCGTATGGAAACGACTGTTATCTTATATTGTAGGGCGACATAAAATTTTGTTTAGTATGGTTGTTATATGTATTCTTTTTAGTTCTTGTACTATTGTCATAAGTTCTTTGTTTCTACAAACATTGATTGATGACTATATCACTCCACTTTTACTTGAAGATAATCCATCTTTTAGTGGTTTATTATATACAATTATTATAATGGCATGTATTTATATCTTAGGGGTTGTCGCAACATTTCTATATAATCGAATTATGGTAAAGGTTTCTCAAGGAACCTTGAAAGAAATTAGAGATGACATGTTTGTACATATGCAAAAACTTCCCATTCGTTATTTTGATACTCATACACATGGAGATATTATGAGTCATTATACAAATGATACAGATACATTGCGTCAGTTTATTTCACAAGCATTGCCACAATTTATTTCGGCTATTATTACAGTAGTTGTTATATTAATTTCTATGCTTGTAAGCAATGTACCTTTGACACTTTTAGTTTTAGTAGTTACAGTCATCATGAGTATAGTTACTAAACAAATTGGTGGAGCAAGTGCAAAGTATTTTATAAAGCAACAAGAGACATTAGGAAATATTACAGGATATATTGAAGAAATGATAAATGGTCAAAAAGTCATTAAGGTATTCTGCCATGAAGAAGATGCAAAACAACAATTTGATAAAAAGAATAAAGATTTATGCTTAGATTCTACACAAGCAAATAAATATGGTAATATACTTATGCCAACTATTATGCAACTTGGTAATCTTCAATATGTGTTAATTGCCCTTTTTGGAGGACTTATGGCATTACATAATGTAGGCTCTATTACAGTTGGAATGATTGTAGCTTTCTTGAGTTTGTCGAAAACATTTTGTATGCCTGTCTCACAGATTGCACAACAAATTAGTATGATGGCTATGGCACTGGCAGGAGCAGAACGTATATTTGAGTTGATTGACGAAGAACCTGAGCAAGATGCTGGATATGTTACATTAGTACATGCTAGATTCAATAATGATAAAATAATCGAAACAACTGATAATACAGGAATATGGGCATGGAAACATCCTCATCATGATGGTACAATAACATATACACCTTTAAAAGGGGATATTCAGTTCTTTGATGTGGATTTTGGATATACAGAAAAGAAATTAGTATTACACAACATAGTTTTGGAAGCAACAGCAGGAGAAAAAATAGCATTTGTCGGTGCAACTGGAGCTGGAAAAACTACCATCACAAACTTGATTAATCGTTTTTATGATTTAGCAGATGGAAAAATTAGATATGATGGTATAAATATCAATAAAATTAAAAAGACAGATTTACGTCATTCCTTGGGGATTGTCTTGCAAGATGTCAACTTATTTACAGGAACAATTATGGATAATATCCGATATGGTAAAATGGATTCTACAGACAATGAATGCATTGAGGCCGCTAAATTGTCAAATGCACATGATTTTATTACTAGATTGCCAAATGGATATCAGACTATATTGGCACAAAATGGTGCGAGTCTTTCACAAGGTCAACGACAATTAATTTCAATTGCCCGTGCAGCAGTTGCAAATCCCCCAGTAATGATTCTTGATGAAGCGACATCTTCCATTGATACACGTACAGAAACACTGGTACAGCAAGGTATGGATAATCTTATGAAGGGTAGAACTGTTTTTGTAATAGCACATAGATTGTCTACTGTTAGAAACTCAGATGCAATTATAGTTCTTGAACAGGGACGTATAATAGAAAAAGGTACTCATAATGAATTAATAAATGAAAAAGGGGTTTATTATAGTCTTTATACAGGGGCATTTGAGTTGGAATAAAAATTATAGGTTATAAATTTTTATAGAATATATAAACAAAGCAAGGCACTTTAATATAATATGAGTGCTTTGCTTTGTTATTTTATACATGTAATTGTCTGTTATTTTTTATAAGTTTTACTTTTAATATTTTTCTACATACTTTTATTATTATATACTTATTAGATAAATTTAATTCCATATATTGGATATACAAGCTATTATTTAAACATACTTATTATATGATATAATATTATAAGTATAATTAAATTAAAATATCTTAATAAAGGAGGAGATTAAATATTTGGCATCTATACAACAGTCTATTAAAGATTATATGGAGAAGTATTTCAATAAAAAATTAAACTTACAAGAAAGACTTTTTTATCTTTTTTGTTTTGCTGGAGTTGTTTGTTCCTTTTTAGCCTTTGTTGCAGCTCTTTTTAGTAATCTTCCTAGTATATCTGTATGGGGAAGTTTTTCTTGTTTTTGTATCATGTCAATATTGGCAATCTATTCTCTTAAAACACAAGATATTGATAGAGGGTGTCTAGTAATTAATATAGGGCTTAATATATTCTTATTTCCAGTACTCTTTTTTATAAGTGGTGGAGTGGATAGTGGTATGATGTTTTATTTCTTGTTGGGAATATGTGTTATATCATTGACTCTTGATGGTCTTAAGAGAATAGTTATGATATTTGTATCTACACTTGTGTATAGTATATGTATATTTTTGGCATTTAATTACCCAAACTTAATTGTGTCTATAGGTGAATCTCGTGCATCAGATACGATAAGTAATTTTATTATAGTTTCATTGTTTTTATGTATAGTAATGATTGTGGTTTTACAAGAGTATTCTCATGAGCGTGATAAAGTATATAAATTGAACCAAAGACTTGAAAGGCAGGCAATTATAGATGATTTGACAAAGTTGTATAATAGAAGATATTTAATACAATATATGTCCGATATATTAAAAAAGCCATTGGAAGAAAGAATTATGTCCATTGTGTTATTTGATATAGATGATTTTAAAAAAATAAATGATAAATATGGTCATCTATGTGGAAATAATGTATTAATTCGATTTAGTGAGATTTTAATTGAAGAGGTTGGAAATGATGGAATTGTTTCAAGATATGGAGGAGAAGAGTTTATAGTGGTAATGCCTAGCTTTACTAAATCTAAAGCGGTTGAGGTAGCAGAGCGTATTCGCATACATGTTTCTAGTGACAAAAAATTATTTGATTTAGTGGACAAAATTACAGTCAGCGGTGGTGTAGAGGAGTATGTTGAAAATATGACTATGGAGAAGATAGTAAAAGGAGCTGATACAAAACTTTACATAGCTAAAAATAATGGAAAAAATAGAATTGTAAGTTAGAGAACGTTTGGTTTAATAGTGTCATCATAGTAGATGCATTTGCCATGATGACACTATTATTTTAATCAATAATACTAAGTACTATTTGTATGTTTCCACTTCCTAATATTTCAGCAAGTTTACTGGTATCTTCAATATACCCCAGTTTAGTGTAGTTATATGAGGTTTGAAAATCTTTATAAAATAGAACCAAACAATCAGAGCCGTAGAGCATAAAATCACCAGTTTTAATATTTTTTACAGATTCTGCATTTGATGGCAAATCTTTTATAAAGTAATTGTATTTTTCGTTTTTATTTAAATCCTTCATATCTATTGTAAGTGGCATTTTTTTTATTAATGCCTGTACAGAAGAATTATTATAAAGTTTCAATACAAAGTCTTTATCTCCAATTTTAAGATTGGCAGTTATAATGTTATTTTTAATTGGTTTATTTTCAGTTGGTGTTATTACTTCTTTTTCTTTATAAGAAATAGGAGTTGCAGTCAAAGTATTATTTTTAGGTTCTTGTTTTACTGTTTGTTTTGAGGCTGGAATATTTGTACAACCTAATAGTGCAAAGCTACAGAGTGCAGTTAACATGAGGGTTATAATCTTTTTTATATGATTATATTGCTTCATATGATTATACTACCTTTCCCATTTGATATGCTTTACTTAATAGATTAGGTAAAGCAGAGATAGAAGCATATTCATCTGCACCTGTACCGTGCAAAACATCTTTAAGTGTTGCATTTTCAAAACAATCAATCCAGCCCTGCAATCCTTTCACTGCACCATCCATTGCATGTTCCTCTTTATCAGCAGCAGTTGCTAGAAGATAAATATCTCTAAAAGAATACTCTAAGGGAAATAGTGGATTAGAACGATCAAGTAATGTTTTCATCTGTCCACTCATTTCATAAAAATAGATTGGAGTTGAAAAAACAATTACATCAGCAGTCATCATCTTTTGTACAATCATATCGGCATCATCTTGCATTATACAATGTCCTGTTTTTGTATTCTGACAAGCAAGACATCCTTTACAAAAGTGAATAGTTTTATCATACAAACAGATTTTTTCAACAATATTTCCTGATTCTTTTGCTCCTTTTAAAAACATATCTGCTAACATTTCAGAATTTCCGTCTTTGCGAAAGCTTGTAGATATAATTAAGACTTTTTTGTTCATTTATTTATTCCTCCTCAATTTTTTTTATAAACTTTGCTGGTACACCTCCCACCAATGTATTAGGTGTCACATCTTTTGTTACAACAGCTCCAGCTGCTATAATTGCCCCATCTCCTACTATTACACCAGGAGTTATTGTGACATTAGCACCAACCCAGACACTTTTCCCTATTTTAATAGGTTTTGGGTGCATAGTGCTTCGTTTGCTTGGAGCAAAATCATGATTCAAAGTTGCCAATACTACATTATGACCAATTAACGAATTGTCTCCTATAGTAATACCACCTTGGTCTTGAAATCGACATCCTGAATTTATAAAAACATTTCTACCTATTGTTATATTTTTTCCACAGTCAGTATAAAATGGAGGGAACATGTTAAATGTTTCATCTACCTGTTTTCCAATTAACTCTGAAAATAATGTTCTAATTTCTTCCGGCTCATGATAATGATTGTTTAATTTAGATGTAATTTTCATGGCTTCATTGCTAAGTTCACTCATAAACTGATGTAACTTTGAACCTCCAACAACAGTAAGTCCTTGATTAAGGTGTTCTAAAAATGTATTTAAGTTCAAGTTCATTTTGCACATCCTTTCTGATTAACTGTAAGATTTTTTCAATACTTCTACACAATCCTCATGTGTCATTTCACAAGGATTTGCTGCAAATAAACCTCCCATTGTTTCTCGTGCACTTTTTGCTATTAGATTAAAATCTCCTGGTGTAATTCCATAATCGGACATTTTTAAATCTGCAACCCCACAAGCTTCTTGTAATTTGCTAAGAGCTGTAATAAAATCTTCTGCTTTGTTAGCATCTTTCATTCCCAATGCCTGTGCCATGCGTACAAAGCGTTCATCACAAGCATGTTTTTCTATAAAAAATCCAAAGAAAGCTTTAGAAATCATAATCAAACCTGCACCATGAGGAAGTCTTGGGTAATAACCAGACATAGCTTGTTCTAAAGAATGCTGTGCTGTAGTGACACTGATTGTCATGACAATTCCTGCAATTGTATTTGCAAAAGCCATGTGTTCTCTTGCTTTCATATCATTACCATTTTTTACTGCATGTGCAAGATAGTTACCTACATTTTCGATAGCAGTTAAAGCATACATATCGCTCATAACACTGGAAAAAGAAGATATATAGCTTTCCACGGCATGGAATAAAGTATCAAATCCTTGATAAGCAGTAAATTCAGGTGGTACAGATTTCATTAATTCTGGGTCAATTATGGACAAAACAGGGAATAAAGAGTCATAACCACCAACACCAATTTTCTCATGGGTTTCTTCATTTGTAACAACTCCCCATTGGTCAGCTTCACTACCTGTTCCAGCAGTGGTTGTAATACAAACAACTGGTAGTGGTTCACTTTGTAATGGTTGAGCCTTTCCAGTACCTCCATTTACATAATCCCATAAGTCACCATCATTTGTCACCATCATTGCAATTGCCTTTGAAGCGTCCATGACACTTCCACCACCTAAGGCAATGATAAAATCGCATTCTGTTTTACGAGCACAGAAAGCCCCCTTCATGACAGAATTTTTATTAGGATTTGCGTCTATTTCATTGAATAACACAAATTCTACTCCTGCCATTTTTAACTGTTTTTCTGTTCGGGCAAGTGCACCATTTTCTTTAGTTGATTTTCCACTTGAAATAACAAGCAAGGCTTTCTTTCCAGGTAGTTTTTGTTGATGTAATTCATCTAAGCGTCCATTTCCAAAGATAAAACGAGTTGGTATATACATATTAAAATTCATATTTTTTTCTCCTTTTTATGTTATTGTTTTTATTAAAATTTATATCATAGTTTCTATACGTTTATTATATTAACGAAACAATATAATAGCAAATACTTATAAAGAATGCCTTCCCATAGTTGACAGGCATAGTAGGGAAAAGTACACTATAAATAGGAGGTATAGATAATGGAACTTAGAGTATTGAGATATTTCTTGGCAGTTGCAAAAGAGGAAAGTATTACAAGTGCAGCTCAATCACTTAATGTGACACAACCTACGCTTTCAAAACAACTTATGGAACTTGAAGATGAACTTGGGAAAAAGTTGTTTTTGCGTGGTAACAGAAAAATCACACTTACAGAGGATGGCTTATTTTTACGTAAACGTGCACAGGAAATAATTGACTTAACAGATAAAACTACTTCAGATTTTAACAATGATTGTGATGATATACGAGGAAATGTTTATATTGGTGGGGGAGAAACAGATGCTATGCGTTTTATTGCCAAAACTGCGAAAGAATTGAAGAAAGAATACCCTCATATCCGTTATCATCTATTTAGTGGAAATGCTGATGATGTAACGGAAAGACTAGATAAAGGGCTTTTAGATTTTGGAATTTTAATCGAACCTGCCAACATGGAAAAGTATGATTATATCAAACTTCCTGTTAATGATGTATGGGGATTGCTTATGAAAAAAGATTGTGAGCTTGCTCAAAAGAAAACGGTATGTCCAGATGATTTGAAGGAAATTCCTATCTTAACTTCACGTCAAACATTGGTTCAAAATGTAATTTCTGGTTGGTCTGGGCAAGATTTTCAAGCATTTAATATAGTGGCAACTTATAATCTTGTCTACAATGCTTCTCTTATGGTAGATGAAGGGGTTGGGTATGCTCTTTGCTTGGATAAGCTAATCAATACAACAGGTAATAGCAATCTTTGTTTTAGACCTTTAGAACCGAGATTAGAAGCACACTTAAATATTGTCTGGAAAAAGTATCAGGTTTTTTCTAAGGCAACTAAAATGTTCTTAAGTAAATTGCAAAGCGAAATTAATAATTTTGTATCAGAATAGAGAGACAGCTATTTAATTTATAATATTGTTTATATGAAGGTAGTGATTTTTATGAAGCGAGATTTATATGTAATGAGAGATAAAATAAAACTTTTTTATGCTGAAGATTATGATAGAAAACTAATATATGATATGGCATTTGAGGAAGATGAGATATGGAAGTCAATGTTTGACAATAAAGAGGATTTTGACTGGTCTGACATTCATGATGAAGAATCTTACTTTTTTAGTAGTAATCCTGGTCTTAATAAATACTTGCTTATAGAATATGATAATCAAATTGTGGGTACCATTTCTCATGCATACAATGATGGTAAGATACCTAATATGGAGCTAGATATGTGGTTGCGTTCAATGAAATATACTGGGAAGGGGATTGGTTCAAAAGCTATGAAGTTGTTAATTGACAGCTTGACTAGAGACTATGAGGTAGGCACATTTATTATTCGACCATGGATTAAAAATTCTCGTGCTATAAAGGCCTATGAAAAATGTGGTTTTGTGGTAAGTGATTGTTTTAATCCTAAAGAGTATTATGGGAAATACTTCGATAAATGGGGTCAAGGTGATTATCCAGAAGGTGAGAATGTGAATATGATACTTTCAATAGAGTAGTTAACAATGCTATGAAAAAATATACTTTTTCTATTAGTAGTTCGATGTCTGGAAAATAAGAGATTAGAATAAAAATAAATATTATTCCCTAGGTTGTAAGTTTAGCAAAGGATATTTATACTCAGTAAAGAAATAAAATGTGAGGTCCAACAAGTTCCTATTAGTTAGGAAGCTTGTCAGACATTCTAGCAAAGTTTGAAAAACCTAAAGAATCTAAAGCCGATTGTAATTGATGGTTATAGCAATTTCTTAGTCATTAATTGGGATGTTTATTCAAAAGTAGTACTTAAAGTATGAATCTATGTTTAAAAGACTTATAAAGAAGTACAACAAGAGCTAGAATACAAATATTATATAAATAAAACATCATTGAAACTTATTTTTTTCTAACTGGAAAGCATACTTCTGTTACCCAATTATCAGAATTACTGTCTTGACCAGGTCCTATATGATAAATATTAAACATAGGGCCGTCTACATCATAGTTATTGTCAGATATCCAATTACCAATAGCTTCACAAGCATCTGTAAGTTGATTGAAGTTTCCTTTTACAATAGCAGTTGCAGCAGTTACACTTGGAACAGTTCTAAACTTAACATTTTCAGTATCTTTATAATTTCCAGATACAGCAAGTTGTATTTCAACATCAACATAATTTTCTTTATACCCAACATCATAAAAGACTGCTTTAGAATAGTTAGGAACATCAACTTGTACATTATGCCCTTTTGTTTCTGAGAATAATTGATGCCATAGCATTCCTTCATCTTGATAAGTAGGTATAGTTTTTCTTAAAGTCATCATATATTTTGGAGCAAAGTCTTTTATAGTTACATCATAATTTTTCATAATATCAATCCTTCCAATTCTCTCTATAGTAGTTTCTATTTTTAATAGTTTTTTTTGCGTGTCTTCTAGATGTTCTCTTACTTGAGAATAGTGAATATTTAAATAACTTATCAAGCTTTCTCTATCATTGTATTCCGTCAAAATTTCTTTGATAGAAGATAAGCTGAACCCCATATCTTTTAAGGCATGGATTCTATTTGTAGTGGAAAGTTGATTTGCACTGTAGTATCTATAACCATTAACTTTATTTATATGAGTTGGTGTTAAAAGTCCAATTTCATCATAGTGACGTAGCATGCGAATACTAATTTTACTAAGTTTTGAAAAATCGCCTATCTTAAACATATTTACATCTCCTTTATAAAGGTGTTATTTTTGAGCTCAATATCAATATAAACCATATCATAGTGGTAGAGTCAACTAAAAATTATATATTGACAAATAATAAAAAAATATTATACTGAACATGTTTAGAACGAAAAATGTAAATGTTTTGGAGGTAGGTTATGATAAGGTACTATCTTTTATATTGAATCAATGTATAATCAATGGAAATATGCAGGCACAACTTGCTATCATTTCTATGCTTCGTAATATATTTGGGGACGAAAAAGACGAAATGAGTTTAAGAACTATTGCCTTACAAATTATTTTACCTATACAAATGGAGGCTTTATCACCAGACTCATTTCAATTATATAGTGGTACAAATATAAAAGTTAAACATCAGAGAGATAAATTTATTGATATTTTAATAGATAATATTATCAAATGAGATGATGTGAAATGAAACTTATAACTATTGGTGCAAGTGTTATTAAATATTAATCTAATCAGTCAAACATATGAAACCGCCAGAAGTAATAAAGGTAAAGGTTTATAAAATTTCTGACGGTTTTATTATATGTTACTAAGTATGGAAAATATTTACTAGATATAACATAAGTTAATAAGTATTAATAAGTACGTACTAGACATAACATGAGTTAATAAGTATTAATAAATATTTATTAGATATATCATAAGTTATTAAATACTAAGAAGCATTTTCTAATTCAAGAGGGTTCTCTATACCAAAATAATCGTATAAAGCTGAGCTTATTTCCTCCAAGTTTCCGCTTTCAAAAGGAGATTGTAGATTAACTTTTTCTACTACATCTTTAAATCCTGCATCTGTATTTTGATTTAAAAAATCCATATATACATCAACAGCTTTTCTATAGTCACCTTGTGATAACTCCCATATTTGAAGAGATACATCAGATGCAAGACCATAACTTAAATAGTAAAAAGGAACTTGGAAATTATGAGATACAAGTATCCAAAATGGAGCATTTTTATCTTTAAGTATCTTATTAGATACTCCATATTCTTCTTCTAAATCAAAAAATAGTTTATTTATATCATTTAAGCTCATATATGGGTTTTTATATATAATTTCTTGAAACTCATCGTAAAGACAAGCATCAATAATTGTGTTTAAAACAATCGATAAGTGTTCTTTTTTTATTGCTTCAGATTGTTTTCCAAAGAATTCATCAAAATACTTGTAAAATAAAATTTCTAAAGATGTTGAATGAACTTCGCATATATCAATACTTGGCTGTATTGTATTATTTGAGTTAATACTGTTGTAGTAATTAAAAAAATGACCAAACTCATGAGCAAAGCTAGTAACACCTAAAAAAGAATTGTCCCATGTATTAAATAAAAAGGGTGCTTTGTACTTGGTTATATAAGTAGTATAACCTCCAGGTGATTTGTTTTTCCCAGAGGAATAATCGTATAAGTCATACTTTTTCATATAGTTAAAACACTCTTTTAATTTTGGAGATATATCTTCAAGTACTTTATCAAATTTTCTAAATGAACGATTCTTATATGCCTTAATATAAATAGAAGAGTCAGAAGGTTGTGATGTAACTTTCCTATATAATGGAACTATGTACTCTTTTACTTCACTTCTAAATTTTCTTGCATCCTCTTGGGAGTAATCTTTATTTAAATTTAAATAAGCATAATCTGTATAATTCTTAAAGCCTAGCTTAGTTGCTATTTCAGTTCTCGTCTGTACAAGTTCTAAAAAAATATTACCAAATATAGGGTTGTATTTTTTTAAGTAATCTGAATAGATTTTTACATATTCTTCATAAGTGAGATTGGGTTTTGACATAGCTTCTTCAAAGTCTATTTCCATTCCATCTACTGATACAGTAGACTTAGATAATAAGTCTTCATATTTAACAACTAAGTCTTGCTCTTTTTTAAGTAGGTTTTCTACTTCTTCTGAATTAAGCTTTCCAATGTTTTTTAAATAATTAAATCCATCTTTTCCAATTTCTTTTTTTAGTTCTTTAGAAAACTTAGAATTTACAAATGTATCCTGAAAATCTTTGTATGCCATATCGACATCCACAGATTTACTCATAAGGTATTTGTATTCTTTAGAGTAAAATTCATCTGATGAATCAATATTATTTCTAAGTTTTGCTATAGTAAGTGTACTATAAAAGTCTTGGTAAATCTTATCGACATTACTAAATACGTTCAATTGCTCTTTGGCATTTTTACATGTTAAAAGTTTATCGTTATATGTGTTAATATTTTCGCATACTGACTTTATGTCAGGACGCTTATATTCCATTTTTTCAAAAGGAATAGTTCCTCTAATTGAATCTTTTTTTGAATCATTAGTATAATTTTTTATGTATAATGCAAATATAATAAAAATTACAATTAAAATTAGAGAAATAAATAATCTTTTCTTGGATTTAATCATAGAAATCCTCCAATCATGGATATAGTTATTAGTTATTTTACTATATTAAATATAAAAAATGCATATTAAGAAAATTTAATATAAAAATATGGACAAGATTATAGATAATATAAAAATTTAACTTCAAGAAAATATATGAAAATTGTATTGGTAAAATGATAAATAAATTTTAAGTATAAAATACGAAAAACTATTCTACTATTAGACTTATTATATGCAAAAAATATAGAAATTTTTGATGTAATTGAAATTAAAAGACATATATAAAAATTTGCAATATTCTAAACAAAATTTATAAAAATTCATATCATTGTCTTTATACAATATTTATACTATAATAGAGTAATAATTTAGAGGAAAACTCTAAAAATAAACAAATTAAAGGTCTTAACAGTAATGATTTTATGTTAAGGAGGTATAAAGAAAGTTGAAAACAATAGTTAGAAGACTTATTCTCTACGCAGATGGAATGCGACCTACTCAAATAATAGTATCTGGGTTTGCAGCAACTATTTTAATTGGAGCAATATTGTTAACACTCCCGATATCGTCACAGAGTAGAGAGAGTATAGGTTTATTAAATGCTCTATTTACAGCTACTTCAGCGGTTTGTGTTACTGGTCTAGTTATGGTAGATACAGCAACTTATTGGAGTTTATTTGGACAGATAGTAATAATAACATTGATACAAATTGGTGGTCTTGGATTTATGACCGTAGCTACAATGTTTTCACTTATGGCACGAAAAAAAATACAACTAAGAGAAAGATTATTGATACAAGAATCATTAAACCAAGCAGACTTATCAGGGCTAGTAAAACTTACAAGGTTTGTATTAATAATAACTATAACCATAGAGGGAATAGGAGCACTAGTCTTATCAACTGTCTTTATTCCACAATTTGGTTTATCTAGAGGGATATGGTATAGCGTATTTCACGCAATATCAGGGTTTTGTAATGCCGGATTTGACTTAATGGGTAGTGTAAGTGGGCCATTTACATCGCTAAATTCTTATGTAAACAATTTTATAGTATCAATGACTATTTGTGCACTTATAGTGTTAGGTGGATTAGGATTTCCAGTTGTTCTTGATATTGTAAGAAAAAGAAGATTTTCAAAATTAAATGTGCATTCTAAAGTTGTTTTATTTTCAACTGCAATACTTATTTTAGTAGGTGCAATATTTATTTTTCTTATAGAGTTTAACCAAAAGGCCACTATGGCAGATTTACCTGTAAAAGGGAAAATATTATCAGCGATATTTCAATCAGTAACAGCAAGAACTGCTGGTTTTAATACACTTGATTTAGCTACTTTACAAGAAAGTAGTATATTTATAATGATAATTTTGATGTTTATTGGAGCATCACCTGCATCTACTGGTGGAGGTATCAAAACAACAACATTAGCAGTTTTAATAATTACAGTTAGAAGTTTTTTATCAGGAAAATCTGATATAGAAACTTTTGAGAGAAGACTGGCTCCAACAACTATAAAAAAATCTCTAGGGATATTTGTAATTAGTATATCCGCAGTTATTTTTGGAACTTTGATTATTTCAATAACTCAACCTAAGTTTACACTAGTTCAATCAGCATTTGAGGTTACATCAGCACTAGCTACAGTTGGTTCAAGTTTAGCTGGAAGTGCAAATCTAAATGCTTTAGGTAAGGTTATAATAATAATCTTTATGTTTATGGGGAGAGTTGGTTCTCTTACTTTATTTATGGCTATACTTTCTGGAGGTAGAAGAAAGAGTCAGCCAGTTAGATACGCAGAAGGCAAGATTATGGTTGGTTAGAGTACCATTTATTAGATAAATCTATTAATAATGATATATAATCTAGGAAAATGAATTTGATATAATCAATTAAATAAATCAATTAATGATAGAAATAATCTAGCAAATAAATTTAGCTATGATTAATAAAATAAAAATATTAAAATTAATTTATCTATATAAAAGTTAATTTAATAGATATTATACAAATTGTGTATTAGGGAGGAAGTTTCGAGATGAAGCAATATATAGTCATTGGATGTGGGAGATTCGGAAGTTCAGTTGCATCTACTATGCATCTTTTAGGACATCAAGTAATGGCAATAGACAAAAATGAAGATTCAGTTCAAAGTATATCTGATAAAGTAACTCATTCACTTATAGTGGATGTTACTGAGGAACAAGCATTAAGATCATTGGGTTTAGGTAACTTTGATGTAGCAGTAGTTGCAATAGGTTCTGATATAAGAGCATCTATAATGGCGACTCTTATAGCCAAAGAAATGGGTGTAGAGTTAATAATATGTAAGGCAAAAGATGAATTGCAAGCCAAAGTTCTTTATAAGATTGGTGCAGATAGAGTTGTATTTCCAGAAAGAGATATGGGAGTAAGAGTTGCACATAATTTAGTTTCTGACAATATATTAGACCATATTGAACTTGACCCAGAATATTCAATTGTTGAAATCGTAACTCCAAATGGTTGGGTTGGTAAAACACTTGTAGAACTTGAGCTTAGAGCTAGATATGAGATAACTGTGCTTGCCATCAAGACTGGTAAAAATATAAATGTGACACCTTCTCCTGATGAGGAACTTACAGCTGGAAGTATATTGGTTATAATTGGTCAAAACACTAGCATAACAGCTATTACATCTGGAAATAAGGGTATAATTAGAAGAAGATAGTTTATTATTTAAGATATATTTGATTGCAATGAAAGTAGATAGTATTATATAATTATGAATAGTTATATGATACTATTTTTATTTTAATCGAGAATAGAGTTTCAATCGAGAATAGAATTTTAATAGAAATAAAGATTTTAGAAGTAGGATAAAGAATGATAAGGAGGTTGTGCTAATATCAAGTTAGCATTTATATAAAATGATTACAACTATAAGCAGTAAGGATAATGAAAGATTAAAATATACTAAAGCATTATTAAAGTCAAAAAATAGAACAAAAGAATCAAAGTTCATAATAGAAGGGTACAGAATAGTAGTGCTTGCACTTGAATGTAATGCAAATCTTGATTATGTATTTATCAATGAGGATTTTGAAAATAAAAAGGAACACATGGAATTATTAGAAAACTTAGATAAAAAAAACACAAATATATATAAGACTACTAATAAAAACTTTAAGGAACTTGTAGACACAGAAAATACTCAAGGTATAATAGGTGTAGTTTCATTTAAGGAAAAAAATTTAAAAGAAAGTATAAATGAAAAAGATAAGTTTGTATTAATTTTAGACAGAATACAAGACCCGGGAAATATGGGAACAATAATAAGGACTGCTGACTCTGCTGGAGTAGATGCAATAATAGCACTAAAGGGATGCGTCGATATATACAATCCAAAAGTAATTAGGTCAACTATGGGCTCTATTTTCGATATGAATATAATCAATGCCATACAAGATGAAACTGTGGATATACTTAAATCACAAGGATTTAATATAGTTTCAAGTTATTTAAATACAGATAATTTTTATGACAAAATAGACTACGGTTCAAAAGTAGCTTTGGTGATAGGAAACGAAGCAAATGGGATAAATGAAGAGCTTGTATCAGAATCTGATATTTTGGTTAAAATACCTATATATGGCAAAGCTGAGTCGTTAAATGCAGCAATAAGTTCTGCTATATTGATGTATGAAATAAAAAAATACTTAATTTAATGTATTGTAATAAATATAATGTCGTGTTATAATCTTGAATTAAATAGTAGAGTATCAAAAATAGTCAATATATTTTAAGCATGATTGATAAAAATATTATATGATTGTATTTTAAAATAGTCACAATAAAATAATCATATAGATAATCACAAAATGTAGATATAAATGATATAATACTAAAATAAACAATATAATATTGTAAATGCAATGAAAGAGGAAAGTATTTTGATTAAACTTAGTAAAGAGATAAACACCTAGGCTGGGAGTGTTTTCTAAGAGGTCAGGAGAAGTTCCCTCTAGAGTAACAAAGCTGAAATTTGATAGTAGGCTTTGACGTGAAAAACGCGTTAAGTTTGTTAGAGGTGGTTTGATGATTTTTAGATTGTTAAACTACTAGGGTGGTACCGCGAAACTATAGCCTTTCGTCCCTAGACAGGGATTGAGGGGCTTTTTTTATACAAAAAAACGAAAGGGTGATATGTGTGCAAGAAAAATTACTTGCTTTACGTGAAGCAGCTTTAGCTGAAATAAAAGAGGCACAAAGCATAGAAAATGTAGAAAGTTTAAGAGTTAAGTATTTAGGAAAAAAAGGTGAGATAACTGCCATACTTAAAGAGATGGGTAAATTATCTGCTGAAGAAAGACCAGTAGTTGGAAAAGTTGCCAATGATGTAAGAGAGAATATTGAACTTAGCATAAATTCTAAAAAAGAAGAAATAAATGCTATTGAAAAAGAAAGAAAGTTAAGAGAAGAAGTAATAGATGTTACTCAACCTGGAAAAGTATTGAAAGTTGGAAAGAAACATCCAATAACTCAAATTATAGATGAAGTAACAGATATATTTATAGGAATGGGATTCTCTATAGCAGAAGGTCCAGAAGTTGAAACAGTTGAAAATAACTTTGATGCATTAAATGCTCCTAAAGACCATCCATCAAGAGATATGAGTGATACATTCTATATCAATGATGGTGTATTACTTAGAACTCAAACGTCTCCAGTTCAAGTAAGATCTATGAGAAGCCAAGAGTTACCAATTAAAGTAATAGCACCAGGTAGATGCTTTAGATTTGATTCACCAGATGCGACACATTCACCAATGTTCCATCAAATAGAAGGACTTGTTGTTGGAAAAGATGTTACTATGGCAGAATTTAAAGGAACTATGGATATCTTCGTTGAAAAATTGTTTGGTTCTGATATCAAAACTAAGTTTAGACCTCATAACTTCCCATTTACAGAACCAAGTGCAGAGGTTGATGTTACTTGTTTCAAATGTGGTGGTAAAGGTTGCCCAATGTGTAAGTATGAAGGTTGGATAGAAATATTAGGTTCAGGTATGGTTCATCCAAATGTACTTAGAAATTGCGGAATAGACCCAGAAGTTTACAGTGGATTTGCATTTGGAGTTGGGGTTGAAAGACTTGCAATGCTTAAATATGAAATAGATGATATTAGATTATTATTCGAAAATGATATGAGATTCTTAAATCAATTTTAATTAGGAGGGTGTGTAGATGTTAGTATCTTTAAAATGGCTTAGAGACTATGTCGATATAGACATGGATGTAAAAGAGTTCGCTGATAAAATGACAATGACAGGAACTAAAGTTGAAACAATAGATTATTATGGTGAAGAAGTAGAAAATATATTAGTTGGAAAGATTTTAGAAATAAAACAACATCCAAATGCTGATAAGTTAGTTGTAACTAAAGTAGATGTTGGAGATAAAGTTGTTCAAATAGTTACAGGAGCTACAAATATATCAGAAGGAGATTATATTCCAGTAGCTGTAAATGGTTCTAAATTACCTGGAGGAGTTGAAATTAAACAAACTGACTTCAGAGGTGAATTATCAGATGGTATGATGTGTTCAGCAGCTGAATTAGGTATAGATGAACATTATATTGAAGAATACAAAAGAGGTGGTATATATATTTTAGACCACGAAGACTCTTATGAATTAGGAAAAGATGTAAAAGATGTATTAGGATTGAATGATGCTTTAATAGATTTTGAATTAACTTCAAACAGACCTGACTGCAAATGTATGATGGGGATAGCTAGAGAAGCGGCTGCAACTATAGGAACAAAAGTAAAATATCCTGAAATAGAAGTAAAAGAAAGTGACGAGGAAATAGACTTCAAAGTTGAGATAGATAATCCAGATTTATGTAGAAGATATGTTGCTAGAATGGTAACTGATGTAAAAATAGAACCTTCTCCATACTGGATGCAAAGAAGACTTACAGAAGCAGGTGTAAGACCTATAAGTAACATAGTTGATATAACAAACTTTGTAATGTTAGAGCTTGGTCAACCACTTCATGCTTTTGATATAAATCAAGTAGAAACAGGAAGAATAGTAGTAAGAACTGCTAAAGATGGAGAAAAGCTTGTAACACTAGATGATGTTGAAAGAACATTAGACAAAGATATGTTAGTTATAACAAATGGAGAAAAATCACTTGGTCTAGCTGGTGTAATGGGTGGTGCAAACTCAGAAATAACTGACAAGACAAAGACTGTACTTTTCGAAAGTGCCAATTTCAAGCCAGAAAACATAAGAATGACAGCTAAAAAAGTGGGAATTAGGTCAGAAGCATCTTCAAGAAATGAAAAAGCCTTAGACCCTAATCTTGCAGAAATAGCAGCAAATAGAGCTGTACAACTTGTTGAAATGTTAGGTGCTGGAAAAGTATTAAAAGGAACTGTTGATGTATATCCAAATAAACCAGAACCTAAAAAATTAGTAGTAAATCCTCAAAGAATCAACCATCTTTTAGGTGTAGATGTACCAATGGAACAATTTGTAGGAATTTTAGAATCATTAGAATTTAAATGCAATTTAATTGCTGATGATAAGCTAGAAGTAGATGTACCAAGTTTCAGAACAGATATGGAGCAAGAAGCTGATGTATGGGAAGAAATAGCTAGAATTTATGGATTTGAAAATATACCTTCTGTACAATTAGAAGGAAATACAACTGCAGGGGTTAAAACTCCAAAACAAAAATTCATGGAAGCGCTAAAAAATAATTCAACTGCTGTAGGATTAAATGAAATATTAACATATTCATTTGTAAGCCCTAAGGGAGTTGACAAGATAAGAGTACCAGAAGGTAATATAAAGAGAAACTTTGTTAAGTTGATGAACCCATTAGGAGAAGAAACTTCTGTAATGAGAACTACTTTAATACCAAATATGTTAGATGTTTTATCAACTAATATATCTCATAAGATAGAAGAAGTATCAGCATTTGAGTGTGGACATATATTCACACCACAAGATTCAGAACTTCCTATGGAAGCAAATAGAATGTGTGTAGGTATGTATGGTAAAGATGTAGATTTCTTTGCATTAAAGGGAGCTATAGAAACTGTACTTGTAAATGTAGGATTTAAAGATTATGAAATTGAACCTCAAGATAATAATACTACCTTCCACCCTGGTAGATGTGCTAAAATAGTGTATAATAATAAATATGTAGGTACATTAGGTGAATTGCATCCAGATGTTATAGAAAACTACAATCTAGGGCAAAGAGTTTATGTTGCTGAAATAGATATTGATTTTGTATTTGATAATTCTGATAGAACAAAGAATTATGTACCATTACCAAAATATCCATCTACATCTAGAGATATAGCTCTTATTGTTAAGGATGATGTATTTGTAAAACAAATAGAAGATATAATAAAGGAAAATGGTCAAGGATTAGTAGAAAGCTACAAATTATTTGATGTTTACAAAGGTTCTCAAATAGAAGCTGGATATAAATCAATTGCATATTCAATAACTTATAGAAGTAAAGATAAAACTCTAACAGATGAAGAAGTAGCTAAGGTGCATGATAAGATATTAAGTGAATTAAGCAAAAAATTGAATGCTAACTTAAGATCAAATTAACAACTAATGTCGGGGAGGTTAGGATGAACAAAGTAATGGTAAAAATCCATGGCGCTGAGTATCCAATGGTTGGAGACAAGTCAGAGAAATTTATGATTAGTATTGCTGATTTTGTTGACAAAGAAATGGATAAGATAACACGTCAAAACCCGAAGCTAAGCTTATCAGTTGCTGCAATATTAACTGCATTAAATATATCAGACCTTTTATTTGAATGTTCAGATGAAAATGAGAGGTTGATTAAAGCTAATGAAGAATTGAGCAAGAAGGTTGGTTCATCCAACGAAGAACTTCAATTAGAAATCAAATCTTTAAAACTTACAATAGCAGAAAAAGAAGCAGAAAATCGTGAAACTGAAGCTAAAATGAAAGAGTTAATTGAGATTATAGAAAATAAAAAGCAAGAAATATTTGAACTTAGTAATACAACAGAAGGCTCTAAAGCCGAGTTAGATGCTTATAAAAACAAGATAGAAGAGTTAACTGCTCAGCTTGAAGAATCAAATGAAAGAGCTACTATAGCTGAAAATTTAGCTTCTGAGTTTCAAAACAAGGCTTATGATTTACAGCTAAAATGTACAGGGTTAAATAATGATGTAAAAAACGTGGAATAAATTAAAAGATTTGCTGTCTCTTGTTTTTTGAGACAGCTTCTTTTAATTTATAAATAATAAATATAAATAACATGTAATGTATACATATAACTAGTGTATAAATAATATGTAAATATAAAATTTTTTTAAAATATTAAAATAAAAAATAATATCTAAAAGAATTTTGATTTGGTATCTATCAATAGAAAGTGAGATGTTTATATATGACAAAACAGAGCCAGATGTCTGAATCATTCTTCTTATGCGCTTTATTGGCAATAACAGGAGGATTTTTAGATATTTATACTTATGTAGTAAGAGGAAAAGTATTTGCTAATGCACAGACTGGAAATATAGTTTTATTTGGTCTTAACATAGCAGAAGGTAATGTCAGGAAATCTTTTTATTATTTTATTCCTATTTTGGCTTTTATTTTAGGGGTGTTGATAGCAGAAAAAATAAGAAATCATTTTAAAAATAATAATAGAAAGATTCATTGGCGACAAGTTATCATTGGAATTGAAATGATTACTATACTTATTGTTTCTTTTATTCCTCAAGGAAAATTTAATATGTTTGTAAATGTTGCTATATCTTTCATTTGTTCAATGCAAGTTGAGAGTTTTAGAAAGGTAAATGGCAACACATTTGCAACAACAATGTGTACTGGTAATTTAAGAAGTGCTACAGAAACACTATTTCATTATGTGCAAACTAAAAATATTTTTATGATAAAGAAGAGTTTGCAGTATTATGCTATTATTATATTCTTTATTTTGGGAGCTATTTTGGGAACTGTTTTTACAAAGATTTTTGTGGAAAAATCTATATTAATATGTTTCCTTATTTTATCAGTAGTCTTTATAGTTATGTTTATCAATAAAGATGATTCTTTTAATTTAAATTAACAAAACAATAGAGTCATTATTTGATATACTTTAAATATAGTAAGTAGTATATAAATTTAGTGTAAATGTGTAAATTATAGACATGATAACATTAAGTTTAACAAGTATATATAGAGGAGAAAAATATGAAAAAAATAGAATTACTTGCACCAGTTGGCTCTTTTGATTCCTTGAAAGCAGCAGTACAAAATGGGGCAAATGCTGTGTACTTAGGTGGAAAAGACTTTAGTGCGAGAGCATCTGCAAATAACTTTGATAGAAATGAGTTGATTGAAGCTGTTAAATATTGTCATATAAGAGGAGTACAAGTATTTGTCACTGTAAATACATTGATAAAACAGTATGAGATAGAAGATTTTGTCGAGTATGTAAAATTTTTATATGATATAGATATTGATGCATTAATAGTTCAAGATATAGGTATGGCAAGGCTTATAAAAAAATTACTACCTGATTTTGAATTACATGCAAGTACTCAGATGGTAGCTCATTCGCTAGAAGATGTAAAATACCTTAAAAGCGTAGGATTTGATAGGGTAGTTTTGGCAAGAGAATTAAATGTTGATGAGATAAAATGGATTTGTGAAAATACAACTGTAGATGTAGAAGTATTTGTGCATGGGGCTTTATGTGTATGTTATTCAGGTCAATGTCTTATGAGTAGTATGATAGGAAACAGGTCTGGAAACAGAGGAAGATGTGCACAACCATGTAGACAAAAATATGAGTTAATAGATATAAATACAGGTGAAGTTGTAAATAGTAATGGAGATTACTTATTAAGCCCTAGAGATTTAAGTACTATAGAAGATTTAGACAAAATAATCGAAGCAGGGGTATTATCTCTAAAAATTGAAGGAAGAATGAAAAAGCCAGAATATGTAGCTACTGTAGTTTCAGGATATAGAGAAGCGATTAATGAGTTTATAAGTGAGAATAAAATAAATATTTCTGAGGAAATAATAAATAATTTGTATACTATCTTCAATAGAAAGTTTACTAAAGGATATATATTAGGTGAAGTTGGTAAGGATATAATGAATTCTGATAGACCTAACAATCAAGGTCTATATGTTGGAAAAGTCTTAGACCATAATAGAAAAACAAAGAGACTTAGAGTGATACTAGAGAATACCCTTAAAAAAGGAGATGGAATCAACTTAGGTGGAGGAACTATTGGAAGAATTATAAAAGATGGAGAGATAACTACAATAGCACACAAAGGAGATTTAATCGAATTAGATTTTATTGGGGAAGCAAAGAGAAATCAACTTATATTCAAGACTTCAGACAGTGAATTAATGGACAAAGTACAGTCTACATTTCAGCAAGATAAAGAACTTATAAAAACTAACATAAATGCAAAAGTAAGTATTAAACTGGGTGAAAAGCCAGTACTCTCTATAAGTGATTTTTGTGGTAATAAAGCAGTTGTAGAGGGTGAAAAGGTAGCTGAAAAAGCTATAAAAGTTGCTTTAAGTGAAGAAAAAATCGAAACACAGATTCAAAAACTTGGAAATACGCCTTATAAATTAAAAGATATAGACATTGATTTAGACGAAGGTGTAAGTATACCTATAAGTATATTAAATCAAATGAGAAGAGATTGTATTGAGCTTTTGGATGAGGAAAGAATAAGGATAAAAGAGAGAAGATTTAAGGAAAGTAAATTAAAATATAAACCAGCTAAAATAAATCGACATAAAGAATTTAATACAACTCCTAAACTTAGAGTTAAAGTTAAGAATTTAGAGCAATTAGAAGCAGTACTAAAATATAATGTAGATTTAATTTATTATGAAGATATAAATACGCTATTTGAAGCTTTGGAAATAGCTTCAAGTATTTCTAAAGAATCAGTTAATTTAAGTTCAAATATAGATAGTGTAAATTCTTCATTAAATATAGATGATGTAAATGTTTCAAGTGAAAGAACATCTAGCTTTGAAGATAGATTAATCTATTCAGCACCAAGAATTATTAGAAATAGAGAATACAAACAGTTTGAAGTATTAGATAATATAAAAGGGCTTAATAAAATTCAAATTGGTAATTGGGGTTCTATGGATTATTTTAAAGATAAAAATCTAAATATAGATTGCTATTTGAATACTTTTAATAGTGAAAGTATAAATCACTTTAGGGATACAGGAGCAAGTACGGTTTGTTTATCACAGGAGTTAAATTTAAGTGAAATTGAACAAACATTAAAATATACAGATGCAGAAATTGAAGCAGTGATATATGGATATACGCCTATGATGGTCACAGAATACTGCCCTATGGGGGTTGTTGTTAGAGATTGTAAAAAAGATAAGAGAGTAGCTAAATGTAAGGAGAGCAGTTATGCTCTAAGAGATTTTACAGATGCAAGTTATAGGATAACACAAGATATATTCTGTAGAAGCACTATTTACAATTCAAAGGTAACATGTATGTTGGATAATCTTTATGAATTAGATGAGATTGGAGTAGATGTATTTAGAATAGATTTTACAGTGGAAAATAGTGAAATGGTAGAGAAAGTTATTGAAGCTCATATTGAGGTTTTAAACAATAATTATAAACTTGGAGAAAAAGCTACTAACTTATATAAGCAATTGGATGAAATTGGAACAGTTGCAGGACACTACTATAAAGGTGTAGAATAGATATAACATGAAAAATATACATAAATATATAAAAACTCTTGAATTTATGTGTATTAATATATAAAAATATCATATCTATGAAAAAACAGGGGGATTACTGAAAATGAGAGAAGAAGCTTTAGACATTTTATTTAAGTATTTAGAAACTGATAGAATGAGAAAACATTGCTATGCAGTTGAAGCAGTTATGAAAGATTTAGCCAAAAGACTAGAGCCAGAGAAAGAAGAAAAATGGGCGGTTGCAGGTCTTTTACATGATTTGGATTCAGATATAGTTGGAAGAAAGCCAGGAGAAATCTGTGAAGGTCATGCAACAACAACTGTAGAACTTCTCAAAAAAGAAAATTTTGGTGATGAAGAAATGTATAGAGCAATACTTGGTCATCATGATGGTATGGGGGTTACAAGAACTAGTTTAATGGAAAAAGCTATATATGCAGCAGACCCTATAACTGGATTTATAACTGCAATAGCTTTAGTTTATCCAGATAAAAAACTTATGAGTGTAAAGACAAAATCTGTAATTAAAAGAATGAAAGAAACAAGATTTGCTTCAAATGTAAATAGAGATGCAATGAGAAGTATAGAAGATATAGGGATTCCATTTGATGAATTTGCAGAGCTTTCTCTTAATGCAATGAAAAATATTAGTGATGTACTTGAAAACAATGAAAATGAGTAAATAAGGAAAATAACAATAAATTTAAAAATGTGAATTGGCAAATAATTAGTTTAAATAAATGACTATAATTAATATAAACTTAAGGTCAACTTGTTAATAATTGACTGCAATGAGTAATTATAGTGATTCTTTGCATCAGTAATTATAGTAATAAACTTAAATATATAAAATAAGTAAATGAAAAATAGAAAAGAGAAAGTAAGGCGAAGTATATGAAACTTACGACTATTTGTTATATAGAAAAAGATAGTAAGACTTTAATGTTGTATAGAAATAAGAAGAAAGATGATGTACATGAAGGTAAGTATGTAGGTGTTGGTGGAAAATTTGAGCAGGGAGAAACACCAGAAGAATGTATAGTCAGAGAAGTTAAAGAAGAAACAGGTCTTACTCTTAAGTCATTAACATATAAAGGATTGATAACTTTTCCAAAATTTAAAGATGAAGAAGATTGGTATATGTTTTTGTATTTTTCAGATGAATTTGAAGGAACTTTATCTAACAAAGATTTAGATAATTGTAAAGAAGGCAAGTTACTTTGGGTTGATAATGATAAAATATTTGACTTAAATATGTGGGAAGGCGACAGATTATTTTTAGATTGGGCTAAAAAAGGCAAAATTTTTAGTGCAAAGATAACATATGATAATGGTAAATTGAAAGATTACAGTGTAAATTTTTTAGATTAATTAAAAAATTAAAGCCTATGTATTGTTAAAAAAATAAAAATTGACTAGGACAACTATTTGATTTATACTAGAGTAAAAATTTTAAAATGGAGGAATAATCTGGAATGATAGACATAAATTTAGACAAATGTGTAGGATGTGGTATGTGTGAGTCAGACTGCCTTGTAAATGCAATAAGGGTTAAAGAAGATAAAGCAAAGGTGAAAAATATTCTCTGTATTAATTGTGGTCACTGTATGGCTATATGTCCAACAGATGCAATAGAAATGCAGGGATTTGATAAAAATGAAGTATTAGAATTCAATCATGAAAATTTTGAACTAGAGCCTGAAAAATTACTAAACTTTATCAAATTTAGAAGAAGTATAAGAAGCTATAAAGACATAGAGGTAGAAGAAGAAAAAATAAAAAACATAGTAGAAGCAGGAAGATACACACCAACAGGTGGAAATAGACAACCGATAAGATACATATTAGTAAAAGAAAAACTAAAAGAAGTAAAAGAATTAGCAATAGAAGGGCTTTATAACTTGGCATTAAATACTGATGATGAAGACCCTGTACGTTCTATATATAAAAATACATTTAAGAGAATGTACAAAAGATATAAAGAAGAAGGATATGATTCTCTATTCTATGATGCACCATTACTTATGGTAGTAGTTGGTGATACTTCTTTAGGAGGAAGTGTATATGTAGATGGTGGATTAGCTGCGTCTAATATGGAGCTTATGGCTTATTCTCAAGGATTAGGAATGTGCTACAATGGATTCTTTGTTATGGCATCAAATGTAGAGCCAAAGTTAAAGGAATTATTGGGAATGAATGATAATGAAGCAGTTATAACTTCATTTATATTGGGATACCCAAGTGTAAAATATAAGAGAACTGTAAATAGAAATAGTGCTAAATTTGAAATAAGATAGAACTTAGAATGTATTATATACTCGAGATTAGCACAAGATAATGTATACATTTAATATAGTAAATTTGTTGTAATAATCAAATAAATCAGTTATAATCTAGGTATATTGTATATGGTGAGGATATTTAAATTTTTAAGTAAATTTTTATATCCTTTTTTATGCTAATCTACTTTTTCATATCTAAAAGTTTAAGTAGTAATTTGCATTGTAAATCTTAATTATATGGAGGATTAGTGTAGTGAATTCAAAAAAATTACTTTTATTAATTATTGTAATTGCATCCATATTCACTTCTTGCATATTTCCTTTTAATGTCAATGCTCTAGGTAGTGATAATCGTACTATTCGGGTTGCTTATCCTATTCAAAAAGGGTTAACTGAACTAGATAAACAAGGTAAGTACTCTGGATATACATACGAATATCTGTTAGAAATTGCACAATATACTGGATGGAATTATGAATTTGTTCAAGTATCTGGTGATGAAAATGAAGCTCTTACAAAACTAATGAAAATGTTAGAAAAAGGTGAGATTGATATAATGGGAAGCATGTTATACAATGAGCAGATGGAAAAATTGTATAATTATGCAGGTAATAGTTATGGAGTAGTAAATACAGTATTACAAGTATTATATGAAAATACAGCTATTGATAGTATAAGTTTAGAAGCTATGAAAGAAATTCGTATTGCTGTAATAGAGAATTCTAATACTAGGCTTAAAGAATTAAATGAATATTGCAAGATGAATTTAATATCACCTAAATTGGTATATTGTAAGTCACAAGAAGAACAATTACAAGCACTAAAGGTTGGTGAAGCAGATGCACTGCTTAATGTGAGTGTGAGTCCAATGGAAGGTGTGCGTACTATAGCTAAATTCTCACCAAAGCCATTCTATTTTATTACACCTAAAGGAAGTACAGACTTAACTCAAAGACTCAATTCAGCAATTAATAATATCGAACAGACAGACCCATATTTTTCGACTGCTTTGTATGAAAAATATTTTACACCAGAAAATAGTAAGATGATTTTGTCTGATGATGAAACTACATATATTAAAGATATAGATACATTAAAAGTTGGAGTACTTTTAAATAAGACACCATTTCAAAACATAGATAAAAAAACGGGCGAATTAAAGGGTATATCAATAGATTTATTAAATCACATATCTGATAAAACTAGATTGAAGTTTGAACTGGTGCCTGTAAAGTCCCAAAAAGATTTGGATAAAATGACTAAAAATCATGAAATTGATATTGTAGCAGGAATGATTTATGATTATGAAGATTCTCGTAAACACAATGTGACTATGTCTCGACCATTTGTTTCCACCCAATATATTATGATGATTAATAACAAATTAAATGAAAATAGTTTAGATGGAAAACGTCTAGCTCTACCTAAAGGTACTGGTTATGATAATTATTTTAATGGGGATGTCATATGGTATGATACTTTGGAAGAGTGTATAGAAGCTGTTAACAAAGGGTTTGCAGATTATACTTATGGAGAAGGATATTCTATACAGTACTATATTAATCAACCTAAGTACAAAAACGTACGTTTAGTTCCACAGACTTATGAATCACAGAGTATTTGCTTTGGAATAGTTAAACCAAGTAAGCAGGAATTATTGGGTATATTTAATAAAGCTATTATAAGCATTCCATCAGAAAAGATGCAATCAATTATCTATCAAAACACTACATATAGACAAGACTTTTCACTACTTTATATTATGCAACAAAATCCAATTGAAACTATTTTAATAGTTGCTAGTTTATTACTTTGCATTATTGGAGGTATGGCATGGAGCTTGCATACACGTAAAAGTATGAATCAGAAAATATCTTTGGAACTTAAAAAGCATGCTGAAGTTTATGAAATGGCAAGTGAATACTTTTTTGAATATGATTATAAACGAGATAAATTGATAGTTTCTATGAAAGGGAAAGGAATTAGTACTTATTATGGTATAAGTAAGAGTGCTATGAGTGAGATTGAAATAGAACATAATAAAAAGTTTTTTGATGTAATCAAGTCACAGGAGAATGGGACGACTGAAATGTATTCTATCTGCGCTGATGGTAGTTGTCACTGGATTAGAATTACTTCAAAAATAATTTATAATGAAAAAAGTGTACCAGTGTATGTAATTGGAAAAATATCTAATATTGATTCTGAAAAAGAGGAAAAAGATAAGTTACTGGATAAGGTTCAAAAAGATGGCTTAACAAATATTCTTAATTCAGCATATATTAGAAAGTTAACTACAGAAAGTTTATCTAATTTATCTCCTAACAAAAATGGAGCTTTGTTAATTTTAGATATTGATTATTTTAAGTCTATTAATGATACTTATGGGCATTTAATTGGAGATAAAATATTAATTGATGTTGCAAAAGTGCTTGATAGAAGTTTTGAAAAAAATGATATTGTTGGTCGATTGGGTGGAGACGAGTTTAGTATATATATTAAAGATATAATAAATAAGGAAGAACTTGTCAATAAATGTAATGAAGTATATAAACAAATTCACCTCATAAAACTGCCAAGTGGAAAAAGCATATCTATAAGTATGGGTGTAGTAATAACAAAATATGGACAGAAATATGACGAATTATATCAAATGGCAGATGATGCTCTTTATGATTCTAAGAAGCAAGGAAGAAATAAATTTAAAATAGTAGGAGTATAATTTTTAGTAAGGTTTACTATAAAAATTGTAAATAAGATACAATTGAACGAGTTTTGTATAATTGTACATAAAAGAGATGTATTAATTTATATAAGATTCAGTATAAAAATATAATAAATTTTTAAATAAAAAGTATCTAATAAATCTTTTTAAAGTAAAAATAATAAAGCCCAATGACGTATGTTATTATCATCATTAGGCTTTATTTCTATAAATTAACACTAAAATTAAACTTGATGCTAACATTAGTATTAATTTACAGGTTAATTTTATATAGATTTACTTAGAATTAAAATCTGCTTCTTAAAACTTAGTCTTAATATTGGTTCATAGATTTTAATATTTCAATAACATAATCCCAAACATTAGCAATAGAAGGTATACTAACGTGTTCTTTTGGAGTATGAACATCAAACATATCTGGTCCTATAGATATAGCTTCAGCATGAGGAAGTTTATCAAGTAATAATCCACACTCAAGACCAGCATGTAGAGCCATAACAGTAGGAACTTTACCAGTTAATTTCTCATAAGTTTCACTACATATTTTTTCTAATTTAGAACCTTTTTTAAATTCCCAAGCTGGATATTGAGATGTAAGACCATAGTCAGCACCTAAAGCTTGAGCTAAAAGTCTTATTCTATCAGCTATCTCATCTCTAATAGACATAACAGAACTTCTAACAGAAGTTAAGAATTCAATAGTTGATTCTTTAGTTTCAATTATAGCAAAGTTAGTAGAACTTTCAACTAATCCTTCTATATCAAGACTTACAGATTGAACACCATGAGGAGTTAAGCTTGACATTTGAATAACTTTTTCTTTGCAGTCTTTAGTAAGAGCTTTAGTTGCAGAAGTTTCAACTACTGAATAAGCCATATCAGGGTCAGAAGTAGTAAACTCATGTTTAAATGCAGTTAAAATATCATTTATTTGTTTTTTAGCAGATTCAACATCAGCTTTATCAACAGCTATTATACATTTAGCTTCACGAGGTATAGCATTATGCTTAGTACCACCATCAACTGAAACTAATTCGTAATCAACATCTAGTACGCTTAATACTCTAGCTATTGCTTTGTTAGCATTTGCTCTTTGTAAAACAATTTCCATACCAGAATGTCCACCTAATAATCCAGTAACTTCAACTAATAAAGCTTGCTTGTCAGCTCCAACTTCTTTGTACTCAACAGGTAGACTAACAACACAAGTTTTACCACCAGCACAACTAACTAATAGATATCCTTCTTCCTCGGAGTCCATGTTTAGGATATATTGACCTTTGATTAAGCTTGGGTCTAATGCATCAGCACCATTCATACCATCTTCTTCATTAACAGTAACTAAAACTTCTAATGCTGGATGCTCTAAAGTATTATCTTCTAATATAGCCATACCCATAGCAACAGCGATACCATTGTCAGCTCCAAGAGTAGTTCCAGTAGCGTATATCATATCACCATTAATTCTTAATTTTATAGGGTCTTTAAGAAAATCATGTTCAACATTCTTTTCTTTTTCACAAACCATATCCATATGTCCTTGAAGAACTACTCCTGGACAATTTTCATATCCTTTTGTAGCAGGCTTTCTTATTATTATGTTTAAACTTTCATCCTGGATAGTTTCAAGCCCTAAATTTTTACCAAAGCTAAGTAAATAATCACTTATGCCTTTCTCGTTTCCAGAACCTCTAGGAATTTGAGATATTTTCTCAAAGTTTTTAAAAACATTTTCTGGCTTTAATCCTTCTAATACGTTTCCCATGACTTGTGTTCCTCCTTAATTTATCTATATAAGTAGCTATTTTTATAAAATAAGCTAAAATAAACTCCTTTAAAAAATATTAAAGAAGATTTTTTTAACAGATTATATTACAAATAAAGCATGTTTATGTATAATATATAGATAGCTACATACATAGTATAATACAAAATATGTTTAAAATATATCTAAAAGAGAAAAAATATAATAAATTTAGAAATAAAAAAGAAATAAAACTTGCAGTTTTTATTGAAAATGCTTGGAAAGCATACATTTTAAATATTAAAGAAAAAAGTTAAAATATTGAGGATGGTGAACATAGAAAAATGAATGAGAAATCGTTAAGAGTTCTAGAATACAATAAAATAATAGATTTATTAAAGAAGAAAGCCTCATCTTCTTTAGGTCTAAAATATATAGAAAGTTTAGTTCCAAATACTGATTTTGTAGAAGTAAAGTCCATGCTAGAAGAAACTAGTGAAGCTCAATCAATTATTATAAAGAGAGGTTCAGTAGGTTTGGATGGTATTCATGATATAGAAGATAAGGTTAAAAGAGCCTATATAGGTGCATCTCTTGACCCAGGAAGTTTAATTATGATAGCGGATACTTTAAGAGTAGCTAGAAGATTAAAAAATAGTCTATCTAGCAGTGATGAAGAAGATTTTAATTATCCAATAATACAATCTCTATCAAATTCTCTATATGTATATAAAGATATAGAAGAACAGATATACAATGCGATAATAAGTGAAGTAGAAATATCTGACAATGCTTCAAGTACACTTAGAGATATCAGAAGAAGAATAGCTCAAAAAAATCAATCCATTAGGTCTAAATTAAATTCAATAATAAGTTCAACTACTTATCAAAAATACTTACAAGATGCCATAATTTCTCTAAGAGGTGATAGATTTGTAGTACCTGTAAAATCTGAATATAGGTCGCAAGTAGCTGGTATAGTACATGACCAGTCATCTTCTGGTGCGACACTTTTTATAGAGCCAATGACTATAGTAGAGATGAACAATGAGTTAAGACAGCTAAAATTAGGAGAGCAAGAAGAGATAGAGAGAATTTTATCAGAACTTTCTGCAATGGTTGGAGAAGTAAGTGAAGATTTGATATCCAATCAAGAGATACTTGGAAGATTAGACTTTGCATTTTCAAAAGGAAAACTTTCTATACAAATGAGAGGTATAGAGCCTACATTAAATGAGGATAAATATTTAAATATAAAAAATGGAAGACATCCACTATTAGATAAGAAAAAAGTAGTGGCAAATACTATTTATTTAGGAAGAGACTTCCACACATTGGTAATAACAGGTCCAAATACAGGTGGTAAAACAGTTACAATAAAAACTGTAGGTTTATTTGCACTTATGACACAAAGTGGACTTCACATACCTGCTGATTATGGAAGTAGTATGTGTGTATATGATAATGTATTTGCAGATATAGGAGATGAACAAAGTATTGAGCAAAGTTTATCTACATTTTCATCTCACATGACAAATATAGTATCAATACTAAAAACCGTAACAGCAGACTCTTTAGTTATATTTGACGAATTAGGAGCAGGAACAGACCCTGTTGAGGGAGCTGCACTTGCAATAGCAGTATTAGAAGATATAAACTCTGTAGGAGCGAAATGTATAGCAACTACTCACTATAGTGAACTTAAAAATTATGCTCTTACTAAATCTGGTGTAGAAAATGCAGCAGTTGAATTTGATATAGAAACTTTAAGTCCAACATATAAGTTACTTATAGGTGTTCCTGGAAAATCAAATGCGTTTGAGATTTCCAGAAAACTTGGACTTAGTGACTATGTAATTTCACGTGCCAAAGAATATATAAACACAGATAACATAGCTTTAGAAGATGTATTACAAAATGTTGAAAAGAACAGAATCAAAGCTATTGAAGATAGAGAAGAAGCTGAGAGATTGAAGGAAGAGATAGAAAGACTAAAAGTAGAATACGACGAAAAACTTGAAAAATTAGTTACTCAAAGAGATAAGATGATTGAAAAGGCTAAATCAGAAGCATTTTCAATAACAAGACAAGCTAAGGAAGAAGTAGACCTTATAATAAAGGAACTTAGAAGTTTAGAACAAGAAAGAGCTTCTAAAGAAAAAAATCGTAAAATAGAAGAACTTAGAAAAGAATTGACTAGTTCTATGGGAAGTCTTCAACCGACAGTAAAAAGTATGATAGTTCCAAAAGTTTCAAGTAAAGAAATAAAAGACCTAAAACCAGGGGAAGAAGTTAGAGTAATAACTTTAAATCAAAATGGTAGTGTGGTTTCTGTAGACAAAAAGAGAAAAGAAGCAGTAGTGCAAATTGGTATAATGAAGATGACTCTACCTTTTAAATCTTTACAAAAATCTCACAAGGATGTTTCAAAACACGTTACTAAATCAACAAGAAATATCATAAGGGCAAAATCTGGAAATATAAAAAGTGAAGTTGACCTTAGAGGTTTAAATTTAGAAGAAGCTATAATGGAAGTCGAAAAATATCTAGATGATGCATATGTAGCAGGTCTAGAATCTGTAACAGTAATACATGGAATTGGTACAGGAGTGCTAAAATCAGGACTACAAGACATTTTAAGAAAAAATAGACATGTAAAATCACAAAGAGGTGGCCAGTATGGAGAAGGTGGAGCAGGAGTAACAATTGTTAAACTAAAATAATTTGTATAGGAGCACATTTTTATGATATTAGTATCTGCATGTTTAATAGGAATAAATTGTAAATATAGTGGCGATAATAATGAAAATGAAGAAGTAAAAGAATACCTAAAAGGTAAAGATTTTACTCTTGTATGTCCAGAACAGTTAGGTGGTTTATCTACACCAAGACCTCCTGCTGAGATAGTTGATGGAAAAGTAATCACAAAAGAAGATAATAAAGATGTAACAGAAAACTTTGTAAGAGGGGCTGAAGAAACTCTAAAAATAGCAAGATTATATGTATGTAGCGAAGCAATACTAAAAGAGGGTAGCCCCTCTTGTGGATGTAATCTAGTGTATGATGGTAGTTTTTCAGGCAAAAAAATACCAGGGAAAGGTATCACAGCAAAGTTACTGGAAGAAGAAGGAATAAAAGTCAAGAGTGAAAAAGACTTATAGAAAAGCAATAATCGTATAGATAAAAACTGTAATTATAGTATTTTTAATATATACAGAAAACATAATTATTAAAGTGTTTTGCCCTGTAATGAAATACTTGAAAAAACACTAAATTTGATTTAACATAAAGAGATAAGCACAATATAAACCAGGAACAATGTAGAGAGGAGCAACAAGATGCAAGATTTCAAGGTAGCAATATCAAATTGCCTTAAAGAGAAAATAGAAGAACTGTCGATAGAAGAGATAGAGGCACTTATAGAAGTTCCACCAAACAAGGACATGGGTGACTATGCTTTTCCATGCTTTAAATTAGCTAAAGTATTTAGAAAAGCTCCAAACATGATAGCAAGTGAATTAGCAGAAAGTATAGAAGCTAGTGGAGAGATAACAAAAGTAATACAATTAGGCGGATATGTGAATTTCTTTGTAAACAAATCTCAATTAGCAGAAACTGTAATCAAAAAAGTATTAGATGAAAAAGAAAATTATGGTCGTAGTGATTTTGGAAAAGATAAAACTGTAATAGTTGAATACTCTTCTCCAAATATAGCAAAGCCTTTCCATATAGGGCATATAAGAACTACAGTAATAGGTAATGCTCTATATAAGATATATGAATCACAAGGATACAAAACTATAAGAATAAATCATTTAGGTGACTATGGAACTCAATTTGGTAAGTTAATAGTGGCCTTTAAAAAGTGGGGAGAAAAGGAAGTAGTAGAATCTAATCCAATCCCAGAATTATTAAAATTATATGTAAGATTCCATGAGGAAGCAGAACAACATCCAGAAATGGAAGATGAAGCAAGAGCATGGTTTACTAAATTAGAAAATGGTGACGAAGAAGCAAAAGAATTATGGCAATGGTTTAGAGATGAAAGTCTAAAAGAATTTAGTAGAGTATATAAACTTTTAGATATAGAATTTGATTCTTTAGCAGGTGAAAGTTTCTATTCTGATAAGATGGACAGAGTAATAGAGTTGTTAGAAGAGAAAAATCTTTTACAAGAGTCTAAAGGTGCAAGAATCGTTGATTTAGAAGAATATAAGATGCCACCAGCTCTTATTACTAAGAATGATGGCTCAACATTATATATGACAAGAGATTTAGCTGCAGCAATATATAGAAAAGAAACTTATGATTTTGATAAGTGTATATATGTAGTTGGTTCTCAACAAAACCTACATTTCCAACAATGGTTTAAAGTAATTGAACTTATGGGATATGAATGGGCAAAAGACTTAGTGCATGTTGGATTTGGTATGGTAGCTCTTGAAGAAGGGACTATGTCAACTAGAAAAGGAAGAGTTGTATTTTTAGAAGATGCATTAAATCAAGCTATAGATAAAACTAAGGATATTATACTAACTAAAAACCCAGATGCTAAAAATGTAGATGAAATATCTAAACAAGTAGGTGTTGGAGCTGTAGTATTCCAAGAACTATCTAATAGTAGAATAAAAGACTATACTTTCTCATGGGAAAGAACATTAAGCTTTGATGGAGAGACTGGGCCATATGTTCAATATACACATGCTAGATGTTGTGCAGTTTTAAGAAAAGCAAAAGAAGAAATCACTTCTGATATAGATTATAGTCTATTGGCTGATGAAGATAGTGCAGAAGTTCTTAGAGTTATAGAGTCATTTAATAAAAATATTTTACTTGCTCTAAAGAAGAATGAGCCGCATATAGTTACAAGATTTATGCTAGATTTAGCTCAAGCGTTTAATAAATTTTATCATGACAATCCAATTTTAGTGGAAAATTTAGAGATTAGAAAATCGAGACTTGCTTTGGTACAAGCCACAAAACAAACTTTAGAAAATTCTCTGAAGCTGTTGGGAATGCACGCTCCAGAAAGAATGTAATACAACAAAATGTTGAAATAAAAAGAATAAAATTGAACTTAGTACGCAATTTGTATAACTGTAGAATATAGGGATGTCGAAAACTGATGCTTTACATATAAAAAAGTAGTATCGTATAATAATATATAGATAGTAGATTACAATGATTTTTGTACACTACTATCCCCCTATATATGACAGCTTCTTAACGGGCTGTCTCTTTTTTTTTAATAGCAGGATATTTAAATTAAGTTTTTGAGAAAGGATATATTTATGAATGACGTATTAATAAAAAAAGTCTACACATCTTCTTTTAATAATGGAAGTAAGACTCTTAAAGATTTAATTATAATAAATACAAAATCCTTAATAGATGATAAAACTCAAAGATGTGTATATATAGACGAAAAGAGATTGAAAGATGAACTTATTTACTTCAGATTTTATGGAGAAAAAATAGGTAATGTCAATTTTTTAAATATTTTATTACCATTAATTTTATCAAATACTAATATTCAAAAAAGTGAAGATGAGGTTGTTAAATTAATAAAAAAATATGTGAGTTACTTTAGAAAAGAGGAATTCTTATTTGATTATTTATTAAGTTCTGTAGCATATAATTCTGTTATGCACAATCTTATAAATAACAGTAAAATTGAATATGTCGAATTACTACAAAATATTAAAGACAAGATAATAGGTTTTTCTATAGAATTAGACAAGTCTGATATTGTAAAGTTTCAGATGGCAAGGATAGGCACAATACAATTAATTGATAAATATATTGATTTAAAATATGAAGATTATGATGAAGAAAGTATTCTATCAAGTGTTTTAAATATTTTATATGATATTTATATAGAAGACAGAAATGTAGAAAATGAAGGAATTAAAAGCATGAAAAAATCTATATTATCTATTTTAGGTGAAGAGACTGAATTAAACGAAGATAATATAGATTTTATTCTTTCTATGTCAGAATATGTTGTTAAGTTGAGAAAATATAAAATTGGGGTTAAAATGTATAATAAAAAAATAGACCCAAGAAGTCTTATAAGCCTTGAAGAAGGCGATACTACAATAGACCCCATATTTAATCAAATAACAGTTATGTCGAAAACCTTTAGTGATAATATATTAAGCATAAAGATACATTCTAAATCAGGTATTTATATATTAAAGTTTAAAAAGGTTTAGGTTACTAGAGATTACTGTTTTTTTCTAAGTAATCCAAAAAATCTTTTTCTTTAGTGTCAGTTAAGAAACATAATTCTTTTACTATATTATTTCTAAGGTCGATAAAGTCACTAATTTGGGTATTTTCATTAGTGTATTCAAGAGACTTTATAATAAGCAGTAAATCTCTTTTTGATAAAGAGTTGATAGATACTTTTTCAATTAATTCCATAAAAAACTTCCTTTCCTCACATTACTTGAAATTAATAATCTAATTATATAAATGTTATATAGACTTTACATATACTATTTTAACCTATAAGGGGTACAAAAAGCAGTATAATATTAAAAAGAGGTGAGAAATATTTGAAAATTTTATTAACAACGTTGAATTCTAAGTTTATTCATACAAATTTAGCTATAAGATACCTAAAAGAATTTGTAAGGAATTTGCTAGAAGTTGACATGAAAGAATATACGATAAACAATGACTTAGATTATATTTTAAAAGATATATACAAAAATGAATATGATATAATTTTATTCTCAACATATATCTGGAATATAGGAGATATAGTTAAACTTTGTGATAATCTAAAAAAAATTAGACCAAATACTAAAATAGCTTTGGGCGGGCCAGAAGTGAGTTATGATAGCTATGAGGCAATGAAGAAATACGATTTTGTAGATTATATACTTTATGGAGAAGGAGAATTAATCTTTAGAGATTTAGTGCTTCATCTTAAAGGAAAAAAAGAAATAAAAAGTGTAGACGGATTGGTATATAGACAAGGAAGCGAGATAATAGTAAATAAACCTATGGAACTTCTTCAAAATTTGGACGAGATTCCTAGTCCTTATGAAAATTTAAATCCAAAGGAATATGAAAATAGAATAGTATATTATGAGTCGTCAAGAGGTTGTCCATTTAACTGTCAATACTGCTTATCTTCTACCATTCCTGGTCTGAGATATTTCAGCTTAGATAGAATAAAAAGAGATTTAAAAGCTTTAATAGATGCAAGAGTCTCACAAATTAAATTTATTGATAGAACTTTTAATGCAAATAAAAAAGTAGCTATGGAAATTATGGATTTTCTTATGAAAAATGATAATGGATATACAACCTATCATTTTGAAGTTACAGCATATTTGATAGATGACAAGATGCTAGAGTTTTTGGCTGACTGTAAAGAAGGGCTTTTCCAGTTTGAAATAGGAGTACAGTCGACAAATGAAAAAACACTTGATGCAGTAGGAAGAAGAGATGATTTCAAAAAGTTATCTCATGTTGTTCAGACAGTAGCATCTTATAGAAATATACATCAACATTTAGACTTAATTGCAGGACTTCCCTATGAGGATTATGAAAGCTTTGAGAACTCATTTAATGATGTATTTAATCTAGGGATAGAACACTTACAATTAGGTTTCTTAAAGATGATTAAGGGTACAGGTATGAGAAAGGTAGCAGATGAGCATGGATTTAAATATAAGGATTATGCTCCATATGAGTTTTTATACAATAATTATATAAGCTATGAAGAAACATTGAAATTAAAGGATATAGAAGATGTACTTGAAAGATACTACAATTCTAAAAACTTTGTGTTGTCCATGAGATATATTATAGGCAAATTTTATAAACAAAGTCCTTTTAAATTTTTTGAAACTTTTGCTAAGTACTTTGATGAAAATGGGTATTTTGACTTGGCACAGGGGAAAAATCAATTATACAAAATATTACTGGATTTCTATAATGAAAAAATAAATATAGACAATGATGTATTTAATGATATATTAAAGTATGACTACATTTCACTAGGTAAGACATCAAATATACCACAGTTTTTTAATAAGTTAGATGTGGATGACTTTAAGAATAGATGTCATGTATTTTTACAAGATAATGATAACTTATCAACATATCTACCTAATTTTGTTGATAAACCAGCAAAACATATAATAAAATATGTTCATTTTGAACCATTTAAATTTAATATTGTGGATTTAAAAAATAATATAAATACAGAAATAAGAGAAGAAGAAAATATAGTCTTATTTGAATATGATGATAAAAAAATATTTGAGAAATCTAAAACTCATAAAGTAGAAATTTAAGTATTTAGGAGGAAACAATGGATTTTAAAATAGAAAAGTATTTACTGAAGAAGGCAGAAGAACTAGCTTTTATAACTATAAAGCATGGTGGAGAATTTAAATTAAAGAGTTATGATGTGCCAAAAGGTGGGCTAGATGTACCTATAAAAAATGAGGTACTAGTAAAAGGTATAAAAGAAAAAACTGCTCAAGATAAGTTAAACTCAATGTCTATAGCAGATGCAATGATATATATAATTGGTATAGATAGTAAATTTAAAAATAATGGAGAATATGAAAAGTTTTTAGATGCTTTGTCTAAGGATATTAACTTAGATTTAAAAGCATATATGGGATACATGTCTAGAAAATACTTTGAGATTGGAGAGCATACAGATTCTTTAATATATATAAAAGCATTTATAACTATGTATCCAGATGATTTAGATGCAATGTATAATTATGCAATTGTGTGCCAAGAGATAGCAAAACAATATCAAAAAGACCTAGATGATAAGGCTATGAATGCATTTTTACTTGAGGCAATGGCCAAACTTGAAAAGATAATAGATATTGATAATGATTTTGCATTAGGTTATTATCATTTAGGTTATCATTATTATAATCAAGGTCAATATTTGAAGACTAAATTGACATGGGAAGATGCATTAAGATTAGGTTTAGATGCTGACTTAGTGGCTGAGATACAAGAAAATTTAGGAAAGATGGATTTTAAAGTACAGTATGAAGAAGGATATACACTTATATTCCATGGTAAGTTTAAAGAGGGATTAGAAAAATTACTGCCACTGGAAGAAGAACATATGGATTGGTGGAATTTGCTGTTTATGATAGGGCTAGGATATAAGGGTATGGGCGAAATAGAGCAGGCTAAGATGTATTTTGAGAAGATATTAGTAATAAAACCTAAGCAAGTAGATGCTATAGTTGAATTAGGGCTTTGTGAAGCTTCTAAATATAATTTAGATAAAGCAATAGAGTATTTTGAGCAAGCTGCTAAGATAAAAGAGGACCCAGAAATTCTTTGTAATTTAGGTATGGCTTACTTAAACAATGGTGAAATTGATGATGCAACTTACTATATAGAAAGAGCTTATGAATTAAATCCACAGGATGAGATTACGATTGCTTGTTTAAGAGAGCTTGGTATAAATAAGTAAGAATGTTATTAGATTGTATTAGATTCTATTAGGTTTTACTTTATTAGGTTAGACTTGATGCTAGCGAGTTTTATCTGATGCTATTAAATTTTATTAATTAAGAGTGGTAGAACATTTATTATGTTGTACCACTTTTTTTATTTACTTTGTCTAAGTATTTTTACTCTTATTTACTATTTGTAATATTATATTTCATAAGTATCTTGAATTTATAATAATTAAATATTAAAGCAGATTTTAGTTGTACAAATTTTTTGTAACATAAAAAATAAATTGATAAAAGACATATCAAATATGGTATTATTTAGTTAAATATATATAAGGGAGGGGTTACTTTTGATAAAGAAATTAGATGATATTTTAGAGCAGCTTAAAGGAGGAGAAAAAATAGTACTTTCTGTAGCAGCAGCTCACGACAAAGAAGTTTTAATGGCTATAAAGGATGCTGTAGAAAGAAATATAATTACTCCTATATTGGTTGGAAATGAAGGAAAGATAAGAGAAATATCAAAAGAAATAGAATTTGATTTGGGTGGAATTAAAATTATTGACAAGGATGATATTAAAGACTGTGCTGAAATAGCAGTTAAATTAGTATCAAGTAAAGAAGCTGATTTTGTAATGAAAGGTTTATTAGATACATCTGTTATCTTGAAAGAAGTGTTAAATAAAGATTATGGTCTTAGAACTGATAGTTTATTAAGTCATGTTATGGTATATGAGTTAGAAAGATACCATAAGCTATTGATAACTACAGATGGAGGAATGAATATAGCTCCTGACTATGAACAAAAGGCAAAGATATTAAAAAATTCTATAAAAGCAGCAAAAGCTTTAGGTATGGAAACTGTAAAAGTTGCATGCTTAGCAGCTAAGGAAAAAGTAAATCCTAAAATGCAAGCTACTGTAGATGCAGATATGCTAGCAAAAGCTTGTCAAGCAGGAGAATTTGGAGATAATGTAATTGTAGAAGGTCCTTTAGCTTTTGACTTAGCAGTTTCAAAAGAAGCTAGTGAGATAAAAGGATTTAAAAGTGAAGTATCTGGAGATGTAGATATTATGTTGGTTCCAACAATAGAAGTTGGTAATGGCATAGGAAAAGCCTTTACATACATGGCAGATTCTAAATCAGCAGGTATAATTATGGGCGCAAAAGCTCCTATAGTTTTAGTATCAAGAGCTGATTCACATGAATCTAAATTGTACTCTATTGCGTATGGAGCTATTGTAGCTAAAAGTATGAAATAAAAACATTAAGTGTGTAAAATAAATGCGTTAAAAGATAAAATGTAGTCATAATATCTAAATTAATGCAATATTAAAAAAATTTTATATAAAAAATAATTATAGCTTCAAATGAATATATACAAATGTTCAATTTGAAGCTATAATTAATATTAAAGTAAGAAAAATAAAAAAATTTCAAAAAATTAGTCCAAAAAATGCTATTCTAAGAAGTTTTTACTAATTATGGTATAGGGAGTAAAAATCTGTAACAAGTCCAAAAAAGTAGTGAGAAATAATAAACACACAAATAAGATATAATATCAAAAAATTGACTAGAAATAATTCAAAATTGATTTAAAAAAATCAAAACATAATTTAATTAAACTAAAATATCAAAAAAGTAGGCTCAAGTATTAAAAAATAGCCAAAAATGAGTAGTTAAATTAACTTAAATTAGGTATTAAAAATAAAATTTTTATGTATTATCTAATTTTGTTAAAAAAATATTTAAATCTAAAGCAAAGTGCTGAAAATTAGTATATAATCAACTTAGAAAGCATTTATTTTATTATTTTATGACATGAAGTCAGTCACCTGGGGGATTTTAAAAATCAAAAAAAGGGGATAGGAATATGGATGAAAAAATGTTAACAATTGATTTAAACAGCCAGAAGATGATAGCAAAAGCTAGAGAAGAAGGCGTAGAAACAATGTATGATAGAAAAGAAGGCTTTAAAGCACAATGTGGTTTTGGTCTTCAAGGGGTTTGCTGTAGAATATGTGGAATGGGACCATGTAGAATAAGTCCTAAAACTCCAAGAGGGTTATGTGGAGCAGACGAACACACTATAGTAGGTAGAAACTTTGCAAGAATGGTTGCTGGTGGGACAGCTGCCCATTCAGACCATGCTAGAGATATAGCACATACATTAGCATTAGCTGATCCAAATGGAAACTATAAAATAAGAGACGAAGCTAAATTAATTACTTTAGCTAAAGAATGGGATGTAGAAACAGAAGGTAGAGATATCTATGATGTAGCACATGAAGTGGCAGAAATTGCATTAATGGAATTTGGTAAACCTTTTGGGACATTAAGATTTATAAAAAATGCGCCAGAACCAAGACAAAAAATATGGAAAGAATATGCTATAGAACCAAGAGCTATAGATAGAGAAATTGCAACAATAATGCACTCTACTCATATAGGTTGTACTGGTGATATAGATAGTTTAATACACATGAGTCTAAGAACTTCTATGGCTGATGGTTGGGGTGGTTCTATGATAGGTACTCGTTTAAGCGATATCTTATTTGGAACTCCAGTACCAAGAAGAACAGAAGCTAACTTAGCAGTATTAGAAGAAAATAAAGTTAATATAATATTACATGGACATGAGCCAGCATTATCAGAAATGATAGTTTTAGCTGCAGAAGAACCAGACTTAATAGCTTTAGCTAAAGAAGTTGGAGCAGATGGAATAAACTTAGCTGGTATGTGTTGTACAGGTAATGAAATTACAATGAGACATGGTGTAAGAATAGCAGGAGACTTCCATCAACAAGAACTTGCAATAGTAACTGGAGCAGTTGAGGCTGTAATAGTTGACGTTCAATGTATATTCCCTGCACTAGCTAGAGTAGCAGATTGTTACCACACTAAATTTGTAACAACTTCTCCAAAAGCTAAAATAACAGGTTCAACTTATATTGAATTTAGAGAAGAACAAGCTCTTGATGATGCTAAATCAATAGTTAAAGAAGCTATCTTAAACTTTAAAAATAGAGATAAATCAAAAGTACTTATACCTGAATTAAAATCAGGGGCAACAGTTGGGTATAGTGTAGAAGCAGTAGTAAATCAATTAGACAGAGTTGTAAACTCTCATATAGATCCAGCAGGAACAGTTAAGCCATTAACAGACTGTTTAAAATCTGGAGTATTAAGAGGAGCAGCTGGTGTAGTTGGATGTAACAATGCTAAAGGAGTTTCAAATGAGGCTCACGTAACAATAATGAAAGAATTAATTAAAAACGACATAATAGTAGTTACTACAGGATGTGGTGCTTCAGCAGCAGCTAAATTTGGTTTAATGGAAACTGATGCAGCTGAAAAATATGCAGGTAAAGGTCTTGCAACTGTCTGTAAATTAGTAGGAATCCCACCAGTACTACATATGGGTTCTTGCGTTGATATAAGCCGTATATTAGATTTAGTTGGAGCAGCAGCTAATTACTTAGATATGGATATGTGTGACCTTCCAGTTGTAGGTATAGCTCCAGAGTGGATGTCAGAAAAAGCAGTTGCTATAGGATGCTATGTTGTAGCTTCTGGTATAGACACTTACTTAGGAATAATGCCTCCAATAGCTGGTTCTTCAAGAGCAGTAGATATATTAACTAGCGAATTAAAAGATAAAGTTGGTGCAACATTTACTGTAAATACAAATCCAAAAGAGTTAGCAGCTACAATAATAGAAGATATAGAAAAGAAACGTGTTCACTTCGAAGCATTAGTTGAAGAAAAAATGGGTGTTGAAGCAGAAGCTTAGAAAATGGCTAAAGCCTTAGAAAAAACGATTTTATATCTAAATAAAGGTTTTATAGTTGAATGAAGTCAAATATTAAAGAAAAGAACATCAAAATACAATGAATATACTGAATAAATAAAATATAAACAATATAATGAAGAATACTAAAACTATACATGCTGCTTTGAAAAGCTAGTAGGGTAAATGTAATTGGTTCCTGTAAGGACTAGCTGTAGTTTATTTTTAGTGTTTAAAAAATAGATAACTACACTAAAACATAAATAAAATAAAAAGCAAATAGTAATAAAGGTGGTAGGGATTATGAAGATAGCAATAACAGGTAAAGGTGGAGTAGGTAAAACGACTTTTTCTTCAATGCTCTCTAGGATGTTTGCTGAAGACGGATACAGAGTTGTTGCTGTTGATGCCGATCCTGATGCTAATTTAGCTTTAGCACTAGGTTTTCCAAAAGAAGTATATGAATCAATAGTACCTATATCAGAAATGAAAAAGTTAGTTTCAGATAGAACAGCTGCTTCTGTAGGTTCATTTGGAAAAATGTTTAAGATGAATCCTAAAGTAGACGATATACCTGAAAATTTCTGTAAAGAATACAACGGAGTGAGATTACTTACATTAGGAACAGTGGATTCTGGTGGCACTGGATGTGTATGTCCAGAGCACGTTCTTTTAAAAAGACTCTGTTCACACTTAATACTACAAAATAAAGATGTAGTTGTTATGGATATGGAAGCTGGAATTGAACACTTAGGAAGAGGAACAGCTCAAGGTGTAGATGCTTTTATAGTAGTTGTAGAGCCAGGAGAAAGAAGTCTCCAAACATATAGAAAAGTTAAAAAACTTGGTCATGATATAGGCGTAAATAAGGTATTTGTTGTAGGTAACAAAATCAGAAATAAAGAAGATGAAGAATTTATAATACAAAACTTAGAAGATGGGGAATCTTTAGGATTTATCTATTACAATCAAGATGTTATAGATTCTGATAGAGCTAATCAATCTCCATATGATTCTAGTGAAACAACAAAGGCACAAATTAAAGAAATAAAAGAGAAATTAATGTCACTTAAAGATAAATAGAAATTTTGATTTATAATTGGGTTGTTGGTTAAAGGCAATAAATAGGTATTAGATAGGTAATAAATGATTAATTAGATAAATGACTAGCTATTAAGTTAAAGATATTTTAATAGCTTAGTAGCTAGTTTTTAAGCAATTTTACATGTATAATTATCTTATAAAATATAATTTTTACATATTAATACAATTTATACAAAAATTATATTTTAAATCTATTTAGGTTGTGGGAGGAGATTCAGTTATGGGATTTAAATCTGACATTGAAATAGCTCAAGAAGCTAAACCTCAAGATATTAGAGAGGTTGCAAAAAAATTAGGACTAGGTGAAGAAGATGTAGAACTATATGGTAAATACAAAGCCAAAGTTGACTACAATCTACTAAAAAGAGAAACTGGGAAAAAAGCTAAGTTAATATTAACTACAGCTATAAACCCAACTCCAGCAGGTGAAGGAAAAACTACTACTACTATCGGTGTTGCTGATGCATTTGCAAAATTAGATAAAAATGTATTAGTTGCTCTAAGAGAACCATCTCTAGGACCAGTATTTGGTGTTAAAGGTGGGGCAGCTGGTGGAGGATATGCACAAGTTGTTCCTATGGAAGATATAAATTTACACTTCACAGGAGACTTTCATGCTATAGGAGCTGCTAATAACCTTTTAGCTGCTATGCTTGACAATCATATTCATCAAGGAAATGAACTTAGAATAGACCCTAAGAAAATAACTTGGAGAAGATGTGTAGACATGAACGATAGACAACTTAGAAATATCGTTGATGGTATGGGTAAAAAAGGTGATGGAGCAGTTAGACAAGATGGATTTGATATAACTGTTGCTTCTGAAATAATGGCAGCGTTCTGTTTGGCAAGTGATATAGCTGACTTAAAAGAAAGATTAGGAAACATAATAGTTGGATATAGCTACGAAGGTGCACCTGTAACAGCTAGACAATTAAAAGCTAACGGTGCTATGGCTGCATTATTAAAAGATGCTTTAAAACCAAACCTAGTTCAAACTCTTGAAGGAACACCATCATTTGTACATGGTGGACCATTTGCAAATATAGCTCATGGATGTAACTCTGTTATAGCTACAAGAATGGCTATGCACTTTGCAGATTATGTAATAACTGAGGCTGGTTTCGGTGCTGACCTTGGAGCAGAAAAATTCTTAGATATAAAATGTAGAATGGCAAACTTAAAACCAGATGCTGTTATAATAGTTGCTACTGTAAGAGCATTAAAATACAATGGTGGAGTTGCTAAAGCAGACTTAAACGAAGAAAATCTAGAAGCTCTTGAAAAAGGACTTCCAAACTTATTAAAACATGTTGAAAACATAACTCAAGTATATGGATTACCAGCAGTTGTTGCAATAAACAGATTCCCACTTGATACTGAAGCTGAACTTAAACTTGTTGAAGACAAGTGTAAAGAATTAGGCGTTAATGTTGCTCTTTCTGAAGTATGGGCAAAAGGTGGAGAAGGTGGAATTGCAGTAGCTAAAGAAGTTTTAAGATTATTAGATGAAGAAGAAAATAATTTTAGATTCTGCTATGAAGATGATTTATCTATAAAAGATAAGATAAATGCTATAGCTACTAAGATTTATGGAGCAGATGGTGTAGATTATACTCCAGAAGCTGATAAAGAAATAGCTAACTTAGAAAAACTTGGATTTACTAAAGTTCCAGTATGTATGGCTAAAACTCAATATTCTTTAACTGATGACCAAACTAAATTAGGTAGACCAACAGGATTTAGAATAACTGTAAGACAAGCATCAATTTCAGCAGGAGCTGGATTTATAGTTGCACTTACTGGAGAAATAATGAAAATGCCAGGATTACCAAAAGTTCCAGCAGCAGAAAAAATAGATGTTGATGAAAACGGAGTAATAGCTGGATTATTCTAAGTGTATTAATTTATAAATAAAGAGTAGGAAATATCTCTAAGATAATTTAGGATATTTTCCTACATCCTTTTAAGGAGGATTATCATGAAAATAGCAGATAAAACTTGTGTTGATTTTGTAGAAGTACTATCTTCTAAAGAAGCAGTACCAGGTGGCGGTGGAGCTGCCGCACTAGTTGGTGCAATTGGTATGGCTTTAGGGAGTATGGTATGCAATCTTACAATAGGAAAGAAAAAGTATGCTGAGTATGAAGAAAGTGTAAAAGATATATTAAATAAAGCAGGAAAATTAGAAAAAGATTTATTAAAAATGATAGATGATGATGCAGAATGTTTCTTACCATTATCAAAAGCTTATGGGCTTCCTAAAGAAACAGAAGAGGAAAAAAGAATAAAAGCAGAAACAATGGAAAAAGCGCTAAAAGTTGCTTGTGAAGTACCATTAAATATAGTAAGAGTTTGTTATGAAGCTATTAAGTTACATGAAGATTTAGTTGATAAAGGTTCAAGACTTGCTATAAGCGACGTTGGTGTAGGAGTTCAATGTTTAAGAGCTGCTATACTTGGTGGACAATTAAATGTAGTTATAAATATAAATTCTATACAAGATCAAGAATATGTTAGTAAAGTAAAAACAGAAGTAGATAAATTAGTTGAAGATGGCGTTAAAACTTGTGATGAAGTTTATGCTAAAGTTGAAAAAGCGCTTGGTAAATAATTTTTAAATGACGAAAGTAGATACTATGTTATTAATATGTGGTATATAGAATAAATTAATTTAAGTTTGCTTGTAGGGGAGTTGTGAATATATGGAAGTAATGTCAACTAAAGGACAGATTATAAAAGGAAAACCTGTAGCTGATAAGATTAGTGAAGACTTAATAAAAGAAGTCGAGTTACTAGTTAAAGAAGGTATAAATCCTAAGCTAACAATAGTTAGAGTTGGAGCAAGAAGCGATGATTTATCATATGAAAGAGGAGCACTAAAAAGATGTCAAAACATTGGTATAACAACTGAAGTGTTGGAATTAGCTGAAGATATAACTCAAGAAGAATATATTGATGTTTTAAAGAAAGTTAATGATGACAAGGATGTTAATGGTATATTATGTTTTAGACCACTTCCAAAACACTTAAATGAAGAAGTTATAAAATATGTCATTGCACCAGAAAAAGATGTAGATTGTTTTAGCCCAATAAACTCTGCTAAAGTCATGGAAGGAGATAAGAGTGGATTCCCACCATGTACTCCTACAGCAGTAGTAGAAATATTAAAACATTATAATGTTGATTTAAAAGGAAGTAAGGTAACAGTTCTTGGAAGATCAATGGTAGTTGGGAAGCCAGTATCAATGCTTTTATTAAGTGAACATGCAACTGTTACAATATGCCATTCAAAGACTAAAAACTTATCAGATGTAGCTGCAGAAGCGGACGTATTGATAGCAGCTATTGGTAGAGCTAAGATGGTAGATGAAAGTTTTGTGAAAGATGGAGCAGTAGTTATAGACGTTGGTATAAATGTTGATGAAGAAGGAAATTTATGTGGAGATGTTGATACAAATGCAGTTTTAAATAAAGTATCGATGATAACTCCAGTTCCAGCGGGGGTTGGTTCAGTTACAACATCTATACTTGCAAAACATGTAGTTAAAGCTTGTAAGTTGCAAAACAATAAATAGATAGATATTGTGGAAGGTTTAGGGGGGAAGTAGATATGATAATTTCTGAAAATAAACCATTGGAAGAAGTGCTAGGGTACTTAAAGAATTTTGACAAGCTAGTTTTAGTTGGTTGTAATCAATGTGCAGCGACTTGTAAGAGTGGTGGAGAAGAAGAAGTTCTAAAAATGAAGGAAACTCTTGAAGGTGAGGGCAAAAAAATCTTAGGATATGTAATGCTTGATCCTGCTTGTAACCTTTTAAAGTCTAAAAAGGACTTAAAGGCTCTAAAAGAAGAAACTAAAGAAGCTGATGCAGTTTTATCTTTAGCATGTGGAGATGGGACACAAACAATAGTTAAAAACCTAAAAAATAAACCAGTTTATCCAGCCAACAACACTTTGTTTATAGGGGAAGTACAAAGGGTTGGAGAATATGAGGAAGCCTGTAAGGCTTGTGGAGACTGTGAACTTGGTTGGACAGGTGGAATATGTCCAGTAACTATGTGTGCTAAAGGTCTTATGAATGGGGCTTGTGGTGGAGCTAAAAATGGTAAATGTGAAGTAAATCCAGAAAATGATTGTGCTTGGATAAAAATATATGAAAGATTGGAATCTATAGGGCAATTAGATAATTTAGCAGAAATAAGACCGCCAAAAGACTATTCTAAGCAAAATAATCCAAGAAGCTTAAGTGCAAAGAAAAAGAAAGAAGCAACAGCCAATTCATAAAAGTTTTTTTTAGAAGGTTAAAAGGGGGATTAGAGATGAGCTTATTAAGAGAAACATTAGAGAGTGGAAAATTTGCAGTTACTACTGAGATGGCTCCTCCAAAAGGGACTGACCTTTCACATTTAATTGAATGTGCAAAGCCGTTAGTTGGAAGAGTTCATGCAGCAAATGTGACAGACTTTCAATCAGCAGTTATGAGAGCAACTTCTCTTGCTACATGTAAATTACTAAAAGATGCTGGATTAGAGCCAGTGATTCAAATAACAGGGAGAGATAGAAATAGGATAGCTATACAAGGAGAAATGTTGTCAGCAGGTGTATTTGGGATAAACAACTTGTTGGCATTAACAGGAGACCATACTAGCGTAGGAGACCATCCACAAGCTAAAGGTGTATTTGATTTAGACTCTGTAGGGATACTTCAAACTGCTGAAACTCTAATGGCAGGTACGGATATGGCTGGTAATAAATTAAAAGGTTCTCCAGATTTTTATCTAGGAGCATCAGTAACTCCAGAATATTCTCCAATAGAAGTTCAATTATTAAAAATGCAAAAGAAAATAAAAGCTGGAGCTAAATTTTTCCAAACTCAAGCACTTTATGACATAAATACAATGAGAAAGTTTAGAGAACTAACAAGAGATATGGATTGCAAGGTATTGGCAGGGATAGTACCTTTAAAATCTCCAGGAATGGCTAAATTTATGACTGCAAATGTACCAGGAATATTTGTGCCAGATGAACAAATCGAAAGATTAAGAGCAGCTGGAAAAGAAAACTGGGTAAGTGAAGGAATAAAAATGGCAGGAGAACTTATCAAACAATTAAAAGAAGAAGATTTATGTGATGGTGTTCATATAATGGCAATTGGGGCAGAAGAAAATATACCTGCTATACTAGATGCCGCAGGTTTATAGTATTACAAGATTGTAGATTATAAGGTTTGGGGGAATTAAGGATGAAAATAGTAGTAGTAGGTGGTGGACCAGGAGGATATGTAGCAGCTATAAAAGCTTCTATGCTTGGTGCAGAGGTGACAGTTGTTGAAAAAAGAAGAGTTGGAGGAACTTGCTTAAATGCAGGATGTATACCAACTAAAGCACTTCTTGCTTCTTCAGGGGTATTAAATACTGTGAAGGAAGCAAAGGATTTTGGTATAGAGATAGATGGTACAGTTACACCAAATTTCACTGCCATAATGGAAAGAAAAAATAAAGTTGTAAATCAATTAATAAGTGGTATAGAATTCCTATTTGAGAAAAGAGGAGTAAAACTAGTTAATGGTTTTGGAAAATTAATTGATAAAAATACTATAGAAGTAACAAAAGATGATGGAACAGTAGAATCTATAAAAGCTGATAAGATAATACTAGCTAATGGTTCTGTTCCAGTTGTACCAAGAATGTTCCCATATGATGGAAAGATTGTAATAACTAGTGATGAAGTTCTTGGACTTGAAGATATACCTGAATCTATGTTAATAGTAGGTGGTGGAGTTATAGGATGTGAAATAGGGCAATTCTTTAGAGCCTTAGGAACAGAAGTAACTATAGTTGAAATGGTTGACCAGATACTATTAAATGAAGATAAAGATGTAGCAAAACAACTACTTAGACAATTTAAGAAAGATAAGATTAAAGTTATTACAGGTATTGGAGTACAAACTTGTGAAGTAGTTGATGGTAAAGCTGTTGCAACTCTTTCTAATGGAAAGGTTATAGAAGCACAATATGCATTAGTATGTGTTGGTAGAAGACCTAACCTTGATAATTCTGGAGTAGAAGATATAGGAATTGAAATGGAAAGAGGAAAAGTAGTAGTTAATGAGCATCTTGAAACTAATGTAGAAGGTATATATGCAATAGGTGATATAATAGATACTCCTTTCTTAGCACATGTTGCTTCTAAAGAAGGTATTGTTGCAGTTGAAAATGCTTTAGGAAAAACTAAAGTAGTAGATTATAGAGCAATTCCAAGATGTGTTTATACTGAACCTGAAGTTGCTGGTGTTGGTAAAACTGAAAAACAACTTGAAGCTGAAGGTGTAGAATACAATGTAGGTCAATTTGATTTTAGAGGACTTGGAAAAGCACAGGCTATAGGACATTTCCAAGGATTTGTAAAAATAATAGCTGATAAAGAAACAGATAAAATAATAGGTGCAGCAGTAGTAGGTCCTCATGCTACAGATTTATTAACAGAGTTATCACTTGCTGTTCATCTAGGATTAACTGTAGAACAAGTAGGGGATGCAATACATCCACATCCAAGTTTATCTGAAGGACTAATGGAAGCACTTCATGATGTACATGGAGAATGTGTTCATTCTGTACCTAAATTATAATAAGTAAACAGAGTACATAAGGCTCTGTGGCTAGATTTAAGGGGGAAGTCTTAAAATGGGATACAATATAGCTGTTGCAGGAAAAGGTGGAACTGGTAAAACAAGTCTCACAGGGCTTTTGATTGATTATTTGGTTAAGGACAATAAGGGACCAGTATTAGTTGTAGATGCTGATGCTAATGCTAACATAAATGAAGTATTAGGTATTGAAGTTGAAGCAACAATAGGAGAAATAAGAGAAGAAGTAAATCAAAGAGAAAAGTTAGGCAATGCATTCCCAGGTGGTATGACAAAAGCACAATATCTACAATTTAGATTAAATTCTATAATTGAAGAAGGAGAAGGATATGACTTGTTAGTAATGGGGAGATCAGAAGGGGAAGGATGTTACTGTTTTGTAAATGGGATACTTAGAGAACAAGTAAACAAAATATCTGGTCACTACAAATACTTAGTCATGGACAACGAAGCTGGTATGGAACATCTAAGCAGAAAAGTTACTAGACATGTTGATACACTTTTATTGGTTAGTGATTGCTCAAGACGTAGCATACAAGCTGTTGCTAGAATAAGAGATTTAGCTGAGGAACTAAAATTAAATGTTGGAAGAATACTTCTAATTGTAAATAAGGTTCCAAATGGGGTTATGAATGATGGTGTTAAAGAGGAAATAGAAAAACATAACCTAGAGCTAATTGGTGTTGTACCTATGGATGAATTGATATATGAATATGATTCTACAGGTATTCCTTTAGTTAATTTACCTGAAGATTCAAAATCTAAAGTGGCTATGAAAGAGATTTTTGCTAAATTAGAATTAAAATAGGCTTAAGGGGGAAAAAAATATGGCATTTAAAATGTCTACTCAAAAATATTCTGGAAAAATATCAGAAGTTGAAGTAGGAATAGGGGAAAAAGCAATTAAATTAGGTGGGGAAAATGTATTACCTTTTTATAGTTTTGATGGAGAAGTAGGGAATACTCCAAAAATAGGTATAGAAATATCAGACGTTTATCCTGAAAGCTGGACTGATTCATATAAAGAGTTATACAAAGATGTAGCTAATTGTCCAGTAGAATGGGCTAAATATGTTGAAGCTAATACACAAGCAGATTTTATTTGTTTAAAATTTGATGGTTCTGACCCAAATGGATTAGATAAATCAGTTGATGACTGTGCTGAAGTTGCTAAAGCAGTAGTTGAAGCAATAACATTGCCTTTAGTAGTAGCTGGTTCAGGAAATCATGAAAAAGATGGTAAACTGTTTGAAAAATTAGCTCAAGCGTTGGATGGGCATAACTGTCTATTTATGTCAGCAGTAGAAGATAACTACAAAGGAGTAGGAGCATCAGCTGGAATGGCTTATTCACACAAAGTTGGAGCAGAATCTTCTGTTGATATAAACCTAGCAAAACAATTAAACGTACTGTTAACTCAATTAGGCGTTAAAGGTGAAAATATAGTTATGAATGTTGGATGTTCAGCAGTTGGTTATGGATATGAATATGTTGCATCTACTATGGATAGAATTAGACTTGCAGCATTTGGTCAAAATGATAAGACATTACAAATGCCTATCATAACACCAGTAGCTTTCGAAGTAGGTCATGTTAAAGAAGCTATAGCTCCAGTAGAAGATGAGCCAGATTGGGGTTGTCCAGAAGAAAGAACTATAGCAATGGAAGTTTCAACTGCAGCAAGTGTTTTAGTAGGTGGTTCAAACGCAGTTATACTTCGTCATCCAAAATCAATAGAAACTATAAAAGAATTGGTTAACGCATTAGCTTAATTAAATTGTTAAGGTTAGGGGGAGAAAATAATGGCATTAAAAGCTTTAGATATATTTAAATTAACACCAAAGAAAAACTGTAAGGATTGTGGATTCCCAACTTGTATGGCTTTCTCTATGAAGGTTGCTTCAGGAGCTGTAGAAGTAGGCAAATGCCCACATATGTCTGATGACGCTATAGCAAAACTATCAGAAGCTACAGCACCTTTAATGAAAGCATTAAAAGTTGGTACTGGAGCATCTGAATATGAACTAGGCGGGGAAACAGTATTATTTAGACATGAAAAAACATTAGTAAGTAGAAATAGATATGCAGTTTCATTCTGTACTTGTATGAGTGATGAAGCAGTAGACGCTAAAATAGCTAACATGAAAAAAGTTGACTATATAAGAATTGGTGAACAAATGAAAGTTGAAATGGTTGTTTTAGAATACTGTGGAGACAAAGATGCATATTTAAAACTAATAGACAAAATAAAAGGTAGTGGATTAGAAGTAGCTTATATTTTAGCTTGTGATGATGCACAAGCAGTTAAAGAAGCTGTTGAAGTATTAAAAGATGCTAGACCAATGGTATATGGAGCAACTAAAGATAACTACAAAGATATGATAGAAGTAGTTAAAGGAGCAAACCTACCATTAGGAGTAAAAGCAGCTAGCTTAGAAGAATTATATGAAACAGTTGAATTAGTTCAATCTGCTGGATATAAAGAATTAGTATTAGATGTAACTGGAGAAAATATAAAAGATACTTACACTAATGCTGTGCAAGTTAGAAGAATAGCTTTAAAAGAACAAGATAGAACATTTGGATATCCTTCAATAGTATTTGCAAATAGATTATCTAACTCAAATCCTATGATGGAAATTGCTTTATCATCAATATTTACTATAAAATATGGTTCTATAATAGTAATAGATGATATTAGTTATGCTAAAGCATTACCATTATTTGCATTAAGACAAAATATATACACTGACCCACAAAGACCAATGAGAGTTGAACCAAAGATTTACCCAATTAATAACCCAGATGAAAATTCTCCAGTATTAGTTACTGTTGACTTTGCATTAACTTATTTCATAGTTGCTGGAGATATAGAAAGATCAAAAGTTCCAGTATGGTTAGTAATACCAGATGCAGGTGGATATTCAGTTCTTACATCTTGGGCTGCTGGTAAATTTGGTGGAAATTCAATCTCTGCTTTCATCAAAGAAAGTAAAGTAGAAGAAGTAACTAATTGTAAAGACATTATCATTCCAGGAAAAGTTGCAGTACTTAAAGGTGATATAGAAGATAACTTACCAGGATGGAATGTAGTTATAGGACCAGAAGAATCTATGGAATTACCTAAGTTCTTAAAAGGATACCAAGAAAAAGCATGCCAAACAAACTAATAAAATATTAACTAACTATTAATATTAAATTTAAAGGGGGACATTATAAATGGAAAAATTTATGATTATAGGTGAAAGAATACACTGTATCTCACCTTCAATAAGAAAGGCATTAGCAGAAAGAGATCCAGCTCCAATATTAAAAAGAGCAAAAGAACAATTAGAAGCAGGAGCACACTATATAGATTTCAATATAGGGCCTGCTGAAAGAGATGGCGAAGAGATAATGACATGGGGAGTTAAGCTACTTCAATCTGAATTTAACAATGTTCCTATAGCATTAGATACAGCTAATAAAAAAGCTATCGAAGCTGGACTTAAGGTTTATGATAGAACTAATGCAAAACCAATAATAAACTCTGCTGATGCTGGTTCAAGATTTGATTTAATAGATATAGCAGCTGAATATGAATCAATGGTTATAGGTTTATGTGCAAAAGAAGGTATCCCAAGAGATAATGATGAACGTATGGCTTACTGCCAAGAGATACTAGAAAAAGGCTTAATGCTAGGAATGGAGCCAACTGATATATTATTTGACCCATTATGCTTAGTTATAAAAGGTATGCAAGAAAAACAAGTAGAAGTTTTAGAAGCTATAAAGATGATGACTGAAATGGGACTTTTAACTACAGGAGGATTATCTAATGTATCTAATGGATGTCCTAAACATGTTAGACCTGTTTTAGATAGTGCATTCTTAGCAATGGCAATGGCTAATGGATTTAGTTCAGCTATAATGAATCCATGTGACCCAGAATTAATGAAAACTGTAAAATCTTGTGACATAATCAACGGGGCATCTTTATATGCAGACTCTTTCTTAGAGTTAAATGAAGGTGGATTTGCTTTCTAGGGTTTTTAGGGTATAGTTAATAAAAAATAGGTGTAAATATTAAAGGGGGAAATAGAATGAATCTATATAATATAATCTTTACAGGGTCAGAACAAGCTTTGGGTGCAGCTCAAGCTATGTTAAATGAAGCTATAGAAAAAAACGGAAAAGAACATAAAGTAGCTTTCCCTGATACAGCATATTCATTACCTTGTATATATGCTGCAACAGGACAAAAAATGAACACTTTAGGGGACTTAGAAGGTGCTTTAGAAGTAGTAAAATCTTTAATCAATAGAACTCATTTATTAGAACATGCTTTTAATGCTGGTTTAGCTACTGCTTTAGCTGCAGAAGTAATTGAAGCATTAAAATACTCAACTATGGATGCTCCATATAGTGAGCCATGTGCAGGTCATATAACTGACCCTATAATCAGATCACTTGGTGTACCACTAGTTACAGGAGATATACCTGGTGTTGCAGTTGTTCTTGGAGAATGTCCTGATGCTGAATCAGCAGCAAAAGTTATAAAAGACTACCAATCTAAAGGTTTATTAACTTTCTTAGTTGGTAAGGTTATAGACCAAGCTATAGAAGCTGGAGTAAAAATGGGTCTTGAACTAAGAGTTATACCTCTAGGATATGATGTAACTTCTGTTATCCACGTTGTATCTGTTGCAGTAAGAGCAGCATTAATATTCGGTGGATTAACTCCTGGTGATTTAAACGGATTATTAGAATACACAGCTAATAGAGTTCCTGCATTTGTTAATGCTTTTGGACCATTAAGTGAATTAGTTGTATCTGCAGGTGCTGGAGCAATAGCTTTAGGATTCCCAGTTGTAACTGACCAAACTGTTCTTGAAGTTCCAATGAATTTATTAACTCAAAAAGATTATGATAAGATAGTAGCTACTTCATTAGAAGCTAGAGGAATAAAAATAAAAGTTACTGAAATACCTATACCAGTTTCATTTGCAGCAGCATTTGAAGGTGAAAGAATTAGAAAGAGCGACATGTTTGCTGAATTTGGTGGAAATAAAACTGAAGCTTGGGAGCTTGTTGTTAAGAAAGAAGCTGCTGAAGTTGAAGACCATAAGATAGAAATAATAGGACCAAACATAGATGAAGTTGAAGCAGATGGTGTATTAAGATTACCACTTGCTGTAATAGTTAAAATAGCTGGTAAAAACATGCAAGAAGATTTCGAACCAGTTCTTGAAAGACGTTTCCACTACTTCTTAAACTATATAGAAGGTGTAATGCACGTTGGACAAAGAGATATGGCTTGGGTAAGAATCTCTAAAGATGCATTTGATAAAGGATTTAGACTTGAGCATATAGGAGAAGTTTTATATGCTAAGATGTTAGATGAATTTGAATCAGTTGTTGATAAGTGTGAAATAACTATAATTACAGATGCAGAAAAAGTTTCTGAATTAAAAGGTGAAGCAATAGCTAAATACAATGCTAGAGATGAGAGATTAGCTTCATTGGTTGATGAAAGTGTAGAGACTTTCTATTCTTGTAACTTATGTCAATCATTTGCACCAGCTCACGTTTGTGTTGTTACTCCTGAAAGACTTGGTCTTTGTGGAGCAGTTAGCTGGTTAGATGCTAAAGCTACTAAAGAATTAGACCCTACAGGTCCTTGTCAACCAATAGAAAAAGGTGAATGTTTAGACGATAGAACAGGTGTATGGAACTCTGTAAATGAAACTGTAAACCAAATATCTCAAGGTGCAGTTGAAGCTGTTACATTATACTCTATATTAGAAGACCCTATGACTTCTTGTGGATGCTTCGAGTGTATCTGTGGTATAATGCCAGAAGCAAATGGATTTGTTGTAGTTAACAGAGAATTCCCAAGCGTTACTCCAGTTGGTATGACTTTCGGAGAACTTGCTTCTATGACAGGTGGAGGAGTTCAAACTCCAGGATTCATGGGACACGGAAGACATTTCATATCTTCTAAAAAATTCGCTTATGCAGAAGGTGGACCAGAAAGAATAGTTTGGATGCCAAAAGAATTAAAAGATTATGTAGCTGATAAATTAAATGCTACAGTTAAAGAAATGACTGGAATAGAGAACTTCTGTGATATGATTTGTGATGAAACTATAGCTGACGATTCTGAAGGAGTATTAGCTTTCTTAGAAGAAAAAGGTCATCCAGCATTAGCTATGGAAAGTGTAATGTAATTGATGGAAAATTTAAAATAATGTGATATAATATTAATATGATTTAAATAAATTAATCAATAATATAATATTGGGGGTCTATCGAAATGAAATTATTACCAGAATTAAAATACTCTAAAGATCATGAATGGGTAAAAGTAATTGATGGAGATGTTGTATATATAGGTATAACAGATTATGCTCAAGATCAATTAGGAGAAATATTATTTGTTGAAACACCAGAAGTAGAAGATACTGTAACTAAGGGAGTAGATTTTGGAGTAGTTGAATCTTCTAAAGTAGCTTCTGATTTAATATCTCCTGTTAATGGTGAAGTATTAGAAGTTAATGAAAAATTAGAAGATGAACCAGAATGTATAAATGAAGACCCATACGAAAACTGGATATTAAAAGTAAAACTAGCTGATGTTGCTGAGCTTGATACATTATTAAGTGATAAAGAATACGAGGCTGGATTAGAATAATTAAAGACTAGGGATGTTATTATAATTGGGGAAAGTATAGTAAAATTTGAGTGCACGCAAATTTAGCTATACTTTCCTTTTATAATATATAGAACAAATTGGGAGGGATATCATGATAAAGGTAAATTTTATGCCAAACAATAAAGAAGTTTATTGTAATGAGGGGGATATATTGCTAGAAGTTGCAAGAAATGCTGATATATTTATAGATGCTCCTTGTAATGGAAATATGTCTTGTGGTAAATGTAAGGTAAAGTTGTTAAAAGGTAAGGTTGATACAGAAAAAACGAGACATATAACAGATGACGAATGGGAGCAAGGTTATATATTAGCTTGTTGTACAAAAGTAATCTCAGATATAGAAATTGAAGTTCCTTCTAAAGTATCATCTTCTATGCATGGTATGAAGATTGAAGGTAGCAATAAACAAAAAGATAGAGAAATTTTTGAGAGAGCTAAAAAAATAATAGAAAAGCATAACTTACAATTTAAGACAAATATAAAAAAGAAATACATAGAAATGGAAGAGCCAAACTTAGATGACAATATAAGTGATGTAGATAGATTAGAAAGACATGTTAGAAATCATCTGGGATACAATGAAATAGATTTTAGATTAGATATACTTAGAAAGATGCCAACGATATTTAGAAAGAGCGATTTCAAAGTTACAATAACATATGTTCAAAAACAAAAGAAACTTACAATCATAAATATAGAAGAAGGAAATAAGGAAAATTCTCTTTATGGAGTTGCAATAGATATTGGTACAACTTCGGTAGTTGTATGTTTAGTAGACTTATATTCAAAAGAAGTAGTAGATAAAGCATCATCTGGAAATGCTCAGATAAAATATGGAGCAGATGTTATAAATAGGATTATATATTCGACTAAGAAAAATGGATTAGAAACTTTACACAAAGCTATAGTCGATGAAACTATAAATCCTCTATTAAAAACATTATATGAAAGAAATGGCATAAATAAGGAGGATGTAGTCACTTTAGTAGCTGCTGGAAATACAACTATGACAAGTTTATTCTTAGGGGTGTATACAGACTTTTTAAGACAAGAACCTTATATACCACCATTTTTAAAATCTCCAAAACTTATGGGTGAAAATGTAGGTCTTTTTGTAAATGATAGTGCATATGTGTACTTAGCTCCATCTGTAGCAAGTTATGTAGGAGGAGATATAACAGCAGGGGTATTATCAGCTGGTATATGGTCAAGTGAAGAAAATGTTTTATTTATAGACTTAGGTACCAATGGAGAGATAGTATTTGGAAATCAAGACTATATGATGAGCTGTGCATGTTCAGCAGGTCCTGCATTTGAAGGTGGAGGCATAAGCTGTGGAATGAGAGCATCAGCAGGAGCAATAGAGAAGGTGGCTATTGATAAAGGAACTTTAGAGCCTACATTAAAAATAATAGATGAATGTGCACCAGTTGGTATATGTGGTTCTGGTATAATTGATTTAATTTGCCAAATGATTACTAAGGGTGTAATAGATAGAAGAGGTAAGATATATAGAGATTTAAATAATAAGAGAGTCAGATTTAATGAACATGAAATAGGAGAGTATGTATTAGCATTTAAAGAAGAATTTGATTTGGAAAATGATATAGTAGTAAATGAAGTGGACATAGATAATTTTATTAGAGCTAAAGGAGCTATATATTCAGGAGCATATACTCTTGTAGATAGCTTGGGTATGGATTTTAGTATATTAGATAGAGTTTATATAGCAGGTGGTATAGGAAATAACCTAGATATAGAAAATTCAATAATTATAGGATTACTTCCTGATATCGATAGAGAGAAATTTACTTATATAGGAAATAGTTCACTTGTAGGTTCTTACTTGGCTCTTATAAGTAAAGATGCCAAAAATAAACTTGAAGAAATAGGTAAACAAATAACTTATGTTGAACTTAGTGTTTATCCAAGTTACATGGACGAATTTATTTCTGCATGCTTCTTACCACATACAAATATAGAGCAGTTCCCAACTGCAAAGCAACTACTAGAAGAGTAAAATATCAAAATATAGATGCATAGGTAGAGCATTAAAACATAAAAACATAAATGTAGAGGATTAAATTATGTATAAGGATTTGTCTGAGAAAATGAGAACTGCGTTTGACATTAAATTAAGAAATTTCGGAAATGAGATAGAGTTTGCTTATCCGAATCAGACTCTAGCTCTTAGTACTACAAGTAATAAGTGTAGTCTTAAATGTGCTCATTGTAATGGTCATTATTTAGAGAATATGATACCAATTGAGGACTATAAAGAAAAAGTTAAATCAAGAAATATAACTAGTTTTTTATTAAGTGGTGGTTGTAGTTATGAAGGTGATGTCCCAATAAATACCCATATACAGACCATTAAAAAGTTAAAGGAACAAGGATACAGATTAAATGCTCATTTAGGGCTTATGGATAAAGAGAGTATTATAGAATTATGTAAGTATTTAGATATAGTTTCTTTCGACTTGGTATTCGATAAAGAAACTATAAAAGAAGTTTATAAAATGGATAAAAGCAAAGAAGATTATATTAAAGCTTACAATACAATAAGAGAAAATACAGAAGTAGCACCACATATATGTATTGGTTTAAAAGGAGGAAAAGTAAAAGGTGAGTATGAGATTATAGAATACTTACAAAAAAATCCTCCTAATAAACTGACATTTATAGTTCTTATTCCTACAAAAGGTACTGAATATGAAGATGTAGAACCTCCTAATTTGAAAGAAGTAACAGATGTTTTATGTGAAGCTAGAATTAGTTTACCAAATACCGAGATTAACCTAGGTTGTATGAGACCTAGAGGTGTGTATAGAAAAGAACTAGACCAATTAGCTATAATGTGTGGAGTTAATAGAATAGTTCTTCCATCAAAATCTGCTAAGAATAAGGCTATAGATATGAATATGACAATAACTGAATGTAAGGAGTGTTGCGTTTTATGATTAGATTATCATCAGGGACAGCAATAGAACTTGGAATATTAAATAAAAAAAGCGATATACCTCCTACTACAGCATATATAATGATTGGGGAAAAATGCATAAACAAATGTAGTTTTTGTTCTCAATCAATAGAAAGCAGTACTAGAAAAGATAAATTATCAAGAGTAGTTTGGCCAGAGTATTCTAAAGAGGAAATATTGAATGCTTTGAGAGCATATAACGGGAAAAATATAAAGAGAATATGTATACAATCAATGGCAAGTGAAGAGGCACATAAATCTGTTTTAGATTTTATAAATTACATAAATGGTAAAATAGATATGCCTATTTCATTGTCTGCAAAATTAGAAAGTGATGAAGAAATAAACAAGTTTTTTTCTGCTGGAGTAGATAAAATAGGAATAGCGATAGATGCAGCAAGTAAAGACTTATATGAAAAAATAAAAGGATATAATTATGATGAAAAATTGAATTTTATAACAAAAATGTCAAAGTTATATCCTAATAAAATCAGCACACATATAATTGTTGGTATGGGAGAAAGTCATGAAGACATATACAACCTATATACTTATTTAAAGAAGAACAATATAACTATTAGTTTATTTGCGTTTACTCCAGTTAGAGGAACTAAAATGGAAAAAATAAGTCAACCAAATATAGAAAGTTACAGAAGAGTACAGCTAATGTCCTATATGATAAATAAAGGTTATTCACAAGAATACTTTGAATTCAAAAATGGATACTTGGAAAATATAAAACTTGATGATGAGACTGTATCAGATATAAACAGGGGTTACCCTTTTGAGATAAGAGGTTGTAAGGATTGTAATAGACCATATTATAATGAAAGACCAGGAAGTACTATATATAATTATTCAAGACCTTTAAATCAAGATGAGATAGATTTGGCTATAAGAGAACTAAATCTGTAAATGATTTCTTGAATATATTTATACTAAAGATTGGGGCGTAATAATCATGAATCAGTGGAGAGTTATACATAATAAATCATATGATGGTGCAATGAATATGGCAATTGATGAAGCTATATTTACTGCATATAAAAAAGGATGTGTGAAGCCAACACTTAGATTTTACACTTGGAAGCCAGCTTGCTTGAGTGTAGGATATTTTCAAAAACTTGAAGATGAGGTAGATTTAGATAAGTGTAAGTGCATGAATATAGACTATGTCAGAAGAATCACAGGAGGAAGAGCTGTATTACATGATAATGAGCTAACTTATAGTATAATTATAGGAGAAGATAATCCTTTAATTGATAAAAGTATAAATCTATCTTATAGATATATAAGTGAAGGTTTAGTTAGAGGATTGAATTTAAGTGGTATAGAAACAGATAACTTAAATAGTGGAGAGAGAATAGGTAGAGAAAATTTATCAGCTGCATGCTTTAATGCACATGCATCATATGAAGTTACTATTAATAATAAAAAGGTAATTGGAAGTGCTCAAAGTAGAAAAGACGGTGTTTTGTTACAGCATGGTTCAATAATAATGGATTTTGATGTAGAAAAATTGTTTAAATTAATAAAGGCTAAAACACCAGAACTAAAAGAAAGAGCAATGAAATTCACAGCTAAAAAGGCCAGTGGAATAGAGAATGAAATTGGTAAAAAAATAGACATAGATATTCTACAAGCTAATCTAATAAAAGGACTGGCTAGTCAATTTAATGTTGAGTTTGTAGAAGAAGACTTGACTGATTATGAAAAGCAATTAGCTGAAGAATTATATAAAAAATACAAGGATGAAGAGTATAATAAAAAGCGTTAACTTTAATTGACTTTAAGTAAATTAAAGTGATATACTTAAGGTATAATAATATACGAAAATTGAAATCATGAAGGTTTCTTTGGTGTATTGAAATACCTGAGGAAGTCTTTTTTTGATTTTTAATAAAAATCATATTAGGAGGAGATTTATATGTGTGAATCATCAGCTTTCATTTGTAAGAATAACAATGAATTAGAAAAGGTTATGGAGAATGTGGTTAATATAGACCCTTGTGATGGAAAGATTTATTTAACTGATTTATTAGGAGAACAAAAAATAATAGATGGAATAATTAAAGAAATAAGATTGATGGACCATAAGATAATAATACAAGAAAATTAATTAATAGGGGAATTTCATATGATAATAGCAGTGATAGATGGAATGGGTGGAGGTATAGGAGCCCAGATAGTTTCTTCTCTGAGAGAAGAATTACCTACATATGTAGAAATTTATGCACTAGGAACTAATTCTATAGCAACTAGTTCTATGATGAAGGCTCATGCTAATAAAGGAGCTACAGGGGAAAATGCTATAGTAGTATCAGCTAGAAAAGCCAATATAATAGTTGCACCTATTTCTGTAATAATACCTAATTCTATGATGGGGGAAGTCACTTGTAATATAAGTGAAGCTATTGCAGATAGTGAGGCACTTAAGATACTTTTACCTATTATGCCAGAAAATATAGAGTTAGTTGGATTAGAAGGTAAACCATTAGCACTACTTGTAAAAGATTCTGTTAATGTTATAAAAAAAGAATTTAATATAAAATAACAGGGGGAATAACTAATGATGTTTGATAGAGAGATTATAAGATACCACCATGGGCACCATGACCATGACGACCATTGCCATGAACATACTCATGGAGATATGTGCCATGAACATCCACACGACCATGCTCATGACCATGACCACGAACATAATCATGAAGAATCATCAGAGTCTAAAGATGAGAAAACTTTAAAAATACTTTTAGTACATTGGATAAATCACAATGAGACTCATGAAGAAGGATTTAGAGAATGGGTAGAAAAGGCTAGAGCTATTGGAAAAGAAGAAACTGCAAAGAGTATTGAAAAAGCTATAGAATGTATGGAAGAAGCAAATAAAATGTTATTAGAGGCTAAAAAACATATGTAAATATGATTGTTAAAATCGCTTATATATTTTGATATAGGCGATTTTTTATGCCTTATTTATATTTAATTATTGAAATTTCTAATGAGTATGTACTATACTTTAATGAGGAAATTTATTATAAAACTGAGTTATTTAATATATCTTCGGCTTCAAATATTACTGGAGATAGTTAAGGAGGAGTAGTTCAATTTAATAAAAGGAGAGAATTAGTTATGAAAGATGGTCATATACATTCACCTTATTGTCCTCATGGAAGTAAGGATGATTTTGAAAAATATATACAAAGGGCAATTGATGTTGGTCTAACAGAAATGACATTTACAGAGCATTTTCCATATCCAAATGGATTTCAAGACCCTGCACCTGAAAATGATAGTTGCATGAATCCTGAAAATTTATCAAATTACCTTGATGATGTTAAAAATTTCAAGCAAAAATATGAGAGCAAAATTAAGATAAATGTAGGAGCGGAAGTAGATTTTCTTGAAGGTTATGAAGAAGGCATAAAAAACAATTTAGATAAATATGGTGATGAATTAGAGGATTCTCTATTATCAGTACATATAATTAAAATTGATGGTGCCTATTGTTGTGTGGACTATAGTGTAGAAGAGTTTCAAAATCTGATTGATAAGCTTGGAAGCATTGAAGCTGTTTATAATAAGTATTATGAAACATTAATAAAAGCTGTAAATGCTGATTTAGGTACATATAAACCAAAGAGAATAGGTCATTTAAATTTAGTTAGAAAGTTTAATCAAGTATTTCCATATAATTATGAAGGAAATAAAGTTCTTGAAGAATTAATAAAGCTAGTTAAAGAAAAAGGATATGAACTTGATTACAATGTTTCTGGAAACAGAAAAGAATATTGTAAAGAGCCTTATGTAGATGGATACTTATTAGAATTAGCAAAAAAATATGATATTCCATTAGTCCTTGGCTCAGATTCTCACTGTGCAGAGGAAATAAATAATTATGATATAGGATAAAGATATATATATTATAATCCTAAAGTTATGATAATTTATATTTTTAAAGTATTTATTTAAAAGACTGTAAGTAGATTTATGTAAAATAAATCTACTTACAGTCTTTTTGTTAAATTAGAAAAATATTTATAGATTTGTTCAGTATGAAAGTTTTATAATTAATATTTTTTCATGGATATAGCCTATTTTTACTTATCTTAACAATCATAAAGTGCTTTTAGTATTTAGAGATATTACTGCATAAGTTTATCATTTTCCATTATTATTGGGTCTAGTAATTCTACATTTCCTTCTGACATCTTTAATCTATTGAACATATAATTTTTCACATCTTTTTTACTTTTGAACTTAGTAACTTGGTAAGGTGATGTAGAACCATATTTTTCTATAAATAAGATATCTTTATCAGTTTTGATACATATACCTGTATGACCTATAAATACATTTTTAGTTTCTGGATAACGAAGAAAGCCACTTATAATAGACATATTTTTATTATCTTTAAAAGATATTTTTCTTTTTTTCCACTCTTTTTTTATTTGTTCTGCATTTTTATTTATATCATCTGTGTCTTGAGTTGGTATTGCAGAGAAAAAGTTAATAAATTTTTCTACATCCTTTGAGTTAAATTTTGCATCTCTATTATTCATTATAGTATCTAAATCAATACTTAAATCGATAGAATCTCCAGTAAACTTCTCTTTTGAGTTGATGAAATCTTTAAAAAGTCTAAATGCTGTTATTCTACAATTTACATCCATATAGTTAGGAAACTTTTCCATCCAGTTACTTTGTAATTTATCTAAATTGTATGGAACCTGTTTTGTGTTAATTGAACTATATCCAGACTTAGATATATTTACATTGTTTTGAAGTATTTTAATTTGAAGTTTGTTGTAGCTCCTAACTGATTTAATAAAAATATCAATATCTTTCTTATTTATTTTATTTTTTTCTAATACATTTTTCACTTGATTTTCTATCTTTCTATCTATTATGTTAGAGTATACTAATCTACTATTATCTTTAATAGTTGAATATGCAAAGATTGTAAGTATGCTTGATAACACTAAAATAGCAGACAATATTGCTATTAGTAAATTTTTTCTCACCTGTTTTTCTCCTTTATAAATTTATTTTGTCGACATATTTATAGTATATAGTACATTTAATTTTAGCTTCAATATGTTTTTAATTACAAAACTGTTGCAAAAAATATAACTTTATTTAAAACTTTTTTTTAATATATAAAAATATATACTAAATAGGGGTATATATTCTTTGAATTTTCAACTAATTTATTTGGATATTGATTATAGGATTTTATAAGTCAAAAATGAGTAAACTATCAATGAAATATATAGTGAGACTAGTTTTTTGGATGTAGTATTTTTGGTAAATAAGTAGGTTTGAGATATATGATAAATTTTACTTTATTAAAAATAAAATTTATTAAGTTCGATAAATATACTATTAGATTCATTAAAAGTTTAAAAATTTTATTTTTTTAATTCAACTATTCCCCAAAAAATTAGGTTTTAAGGAATAGTTAAATTAAAAAGTTTGGTTACATAATAGTAATTTTAGTTACAAGAATTAAACTGTAAAAATTAGATTTTTATTTATATAATTTCACTAAGAACATTTAATTTAGGAGGTAAAATATGAAGTTAAAAAAATTAAAAACTGGTATGGTCATGGCATTAACAATAATAACTATTGGGACGTCACTGATAAATGTATCAGCTATGGAATTAAACAGGAGTGAAGAATTTGAGACTAAGTACAGTGAAATGAAAAAAGAATTTCAAGAAGAGTATGGAAAGGAAGATAAATTCAAAGTCGTGCTAGATGATGAATTTACAAAAGAAGAAGTAAATGGAGCTAAAGGGATTATAAAGACAACTAATAAAATGAATAATGAGGTTGTAGTTTTAAATTATTTTGCTGAAATGAAATCAGGAATTGAATTTGAATTAAAACCAAAAGCTGAAAAAAATGTAATTTTAAGAGCTGAGTTTCAGCAAGGATATGGAAATGAAGATAAATTTAAAGTTGTACTAGACGATGAATTCACAAAAGAAGAGGTAAATGGAGCTAAAGGGATTATAAAGACAACAGATAAAGAAACAGGTGAAGTTATTGTATATAATTACTTTGATGAGCTTGAAAAGTAATATTTAAAGCCTTTAATTAAAAAAAGAATCAGATTTAAAAGTATATAGTATCATGTATAGATTTTAAATTTATAACAATCTATACAGTTAAATAGCCGAATTGTATCAAAAATATAAAAGAATTAAATATAAAAAGAATTGTATAAAAATAAATTTTTCATATAGGGGTGAACTTTACATATTAGAGTTCACCCTTATAAAAAAATATAAAACAACATCTGGCTATATTTAATGTTCAAGTATATTTTTGAATATGTTCATATAGAGTGATTATTTATAGATAGCTGTTATTTACAAACCATAATCTAGTTTAACTTGAGATATTTATATAGTTTTTTTATTTATGGTCTTGAGATATTTATATGGCTTTTTTAACTTCTAGCTTTGATTTTAAAATATCAAGGAATTTATAACAATCGTCTGGATAAATTTCTCCCATATTTGCAACTTGGAACATATTATCATCTAGAAATTTGCCTTTTCCTGGATATACCACATAACCATTTTCTTCTTCTAGTTCTAATATAAATCTATTTATATCAATTTCTTTAGGAAGAAATACAGACGTAACAGTATTAGACATATATTTATCTGGAAGTAAAAATGTTAGACCTAGTTCCTCCATACCATTTCTTAAAATAGCAGAACATTCTTTATATCTTTCTATCTTACTGTCATCTTCTAAAAATTCAGTTAAAGCTTCATTAAGAGCAAATATTAAAGTGACATTAGGTGTATTTGGTGTTTGAGAAGATGATTTTGCAAGCTTATAATGTTTGTAAAGGCTAAGATACACATTTTTACATTGACCTTCTTTAATATTTTGTAAAACGCTTTCTTTAGCACAAAGATATGCAGAGCCTGGAAATGCCCCAAGGGCTTTACCACCAACACCTGTTATTATATCTATATTAAACTCATCAACATCAATGTATTCACCAGCAGATGCACTTATTGCATCAACAAAAAATATTTTGTTATATTTTTTTGCAAGTTTTCCTAATTCAGGTACAGGATTTATCATTCCTGAACTAGTCTCATGAAATACCATAGCAATTACTTTTATGTCAGGATTTTCAAGTAAGTATTTTTCTAAAATATCTAAGTCTGGATATTCAGCCCATTTAAAGTCTGGTTTGTAGGTCTTAACACTATAAGCAGATAATATTTCTTCTAGCCTTTCTCCAAATACACCATTACTAACTAATAAAGCAGCATCTTCTTTATCAAATATAGAAGATAATACACATTCATTTACAGATGTTCCAGAACCAGATACAACTAGAGAATAATAATCAGAAGTTGCATTATATAATTTACCGATTTTTTGTTGTGTATCTTTAAATAAATTCATGAATTCATTTCCTCTATGACATATATCATAGTGAAGAAGTGAATTTCTAACCCTATCTGTAACCATTACTGGTCCAGGACTAAATAGATATGTTTTTTTCATTGCAAATCCTCCTTAAAGTTTAATTTAAATTTTATGATGACTGTTTATGTGCATATATTAAAAGTTTATGTGTTAATTTAACTAGATTATAGAATAAAACTAATAATATTGCAATAATATTTTAATTAAAATACTTTAACAATCAAAAAAAGTAAAAATATACAAAAAATATTGTAATAAATATTGTATAAATCCCCAAGATGATATAGAATATAAATAAGTTGAATAGATTTTATATTCAAAAAATAATAAAAAATCTATTAATTCTGAAAATAAAGGGGGACGCTTAAAGTGAAATATGTATTAGCAATTGATCAAGGAACAACAGGAACAAGAGCAGTATTAATAAATGAAAAATCAGAGTTTGTTTTTAGTGATTATATGGAGCATACTCAAATCTATCCACAATCTGGATACGTCGAACATGACCCTATAGAAATTTGGAATAACACAAAAACTGTAAGTAATAATGTACTACAACAAGCTTTTAAAAGTGGAATAGATGAAAGTGATATAAAGGGAATAGGTATAGATAATCAAGGTGAAACAGTAATGCTATGGGATAAAAATACAGGTATGCCATTATACAATGCAATTGTATGGCAGTGCAGAAGAACTTATGATTATGTTGAAAATTTAAAGAATATACCAGGATTAGAAAATAAGATAATAGATAAAACAGGACTAATCATAGACCCTTATTTTTCAGGGACAAAAATTAAATGGATAATAGATAATGTAAAAGGTGTAAAAGAAAAAATCAAAAATGGAGAAGTACTTGCTGGAACATTAGATAGCTGGTTAATTTGGAAAATGACAGGAGGAAAGTCTTTTTTAACTGATGTTTCTACAGCAGCAAGAACCATGCTTTTTAATATAAGAGATATGAATTGGGATAGAGAATTACTTGATATTATAGGAGTTCCTAGAAGTATTTTAGCGGATATAATGCCTACAAGTGGTGATTTTGGGACTACAGACAAAGGGGCATTTTGTGGTGTATCAATAAAAATTACTGCTTCGATGGTTGACCAGCCAGCAGCTCTATTTGGAAATGGATGCTTTGAGCCAGGTATGGTTAAAAATACTTATGGGACAGGATGTTTCTTATATATGAATATAGGTGAAGAGTTGAAAATAGCGGGTAATGGTATATTAACAACTGTTGCTTGGAAAATAGGAGACAAAATTACATATGCTTATGATGGCGGAGTATATATAGCAGGTGCTGCAATACAGTGGCTTAGAGATGGAATTGGAGTTATAAAAAATTACTCAGAAACTGATGATATGGCTAACTCAATACCAAGTACTGGTGGTGTATATTTTGTTCCAGCGTTTGCAGGGATTGCAGCACCTTATTGGGACCAATATGCAAGAGGTACAATGGTTGGTATAACAGGCAGTACTAAGAAAGAGCATATAGTGAGAGCTACTCTTGAATCTGTTGCACTTCAGGTCAAAGATGTTGTTGACTCTATGAATTTAGCTTCAGGAAAGGATATAAAAATGCTAAGAGTGGATGGTGGAATTACAAAAAATAATTTTACAATGCAGTTTCAATCCGATATATTAGATATACCAATTGAAATTGCAGAAAATCCTGAGACAACAGTGCTTGGAGTAGGATATATGGCAGGTCTTTCCTGTGGTGTTTGGAATAGTATTGATGAAATTAGAAATGAGTTTACAATAAGTAAAGAATACACTCCAAATATGACAAAACAAAAAAGAGAAGAAATTTTGCTTGGATGGAATCAAGCAGTAAAAAGAGCTATGAATTGGGAAAACGATACCAAAAAGATGTGTGCTAATTAAAGTACAACATAGTATTTACATGTATAGGAGGAATTAAATATGCCCTTTGATAAAGTTATATTATATATAATGGCTGTAGGGGTGCTTTTAGGAGCATTAGATAGGATAATTGGAAATAAATTTGGTCTTGGTGAACAATTCGAAGAAGGTTTTAATTCAATGGGTCCACTAGCTTTAGGGATGGTTGGTATAGTTTGTTTAGCTCCAGTTATCTCAAATGTATTAGGACCAGTAATAATACCAATATTCAATTTATGTGGAGCAGACCCATCTATGTTTGCAACCATATTAGCAAATGATATGGGAGGATATCCATTAGCGATGGAACTTGCACACAATAAAGAAGCAGGGATGCTTGCAGGATTAGTTGTATCATCAATGCTTGGGTGTACACTTGTATTTTCAATCCCAGTAGGATTAGGTCTTATAGAGTATGAAGACAGACCATTTTTTGCAAAAGGGTTATTAATAGGATTAATAACAATACCTTTTGGAGGGATTGTAGGAGGAATGATAGCAGGATTTAATTTATCAATGGTGATTATAAATATGGTGCCAGTAATAATATTAGCAGTAATATTAGCAATAGGTCTGAAAGTAAACTCAACACTTATGATAAATGGGTCTTTAGTTTTTGGAAAAATTATATCTATATTGATAACAATAGGATTAGGTACAGCAGCATTTCAAGAAATAACAGGGGTAGTACTTATAAAAGGAATGACACCTATAGGAGAAGGTATTCAAGTAATTGGAAGTATTGCAATAGTATTATTGGGTACTTTTCCTATACTACATTTATTAGTTAAAGTTTTAAATAAACCACTTACAGCAATAGGTGGAAAATTAGGTATGGATGCAACAAGTGCAGCTGGATTAGTTTTCACTTTAGCTAATAGTATTCCAGTGTATAAAATGATGAAAGACATGAGCCCAAAGGGAAAAGTAGTAAATACAGCATGGTTAGTTTGTGCAACAGCAGCACTAGGTGATCACCTAGGATTTACAGCAGGAGTAGTGCCAGAGATGATTACACCTGTTGTAATTGGAAAGTTAGTTGGTGGAGTATTGGCGATTGCACTTGCTATGGTAATGACAAAAGATTTAACAGCAGAAGAAGAGCAAAGTAGTAAAATGAAAAAAGAGGTTGTATAAAAGAATTAATGTTAAAGTAAGCGTTAAGCTAAATTAAAAAATAGAGTTAAGTTAAAAAAATAAGGTAAATAAAAAAAGACATAGTGACATAGTAAAGACACTGTATAGTTTAGGTATAAATGGAGCTAAATAAATAATTATTTGGCTCCTTAACTTTAATCAATGATATTTTATAAGGAACTAAAAAGCAATCATATAAGCTAATTATCAGCTATGACTAAAGGTATTCCTTTTTGAGAAAATTCTATAATTATGTCGTGGTCTATACTAGCAGATGTAATAATAGTATCTATATGCTCTATAGGAGCAACAGAAGCAAATGAATTTATTCCAAACTTAGGTGGCTCAACAACTACTATTGACTTTCTAGACCTTTCAATCATTTTTTTTCGAACAAGTGATTCTTCTAAATGATAGTCAGAAATACCATTTTCAAGTGTAATGCCTCCAGCACCTAAAATTGCCTTATCAACATTAAATTGTTCAATGGCTGCTAATGTAAGTGGTCCAGAAAAAGAACCTTCAGTTTCTCTAAGATATCCACCAAGTACATATACTTTTATATTAGTATTCATAAGTTCATTTGCAACCAAAATTGAGTTAGTTATTACAGTCAAGTTTTTTTTGTCTTTTAAACTTTTTGCAACTTCAAGAACAGTAGTTCCAGTATCCATAAAAATAGTGTCATTTGTATTTATAAACTCACTACATTTAAGAGCAATTTGTTTTTTATCATTTGAATTTATTTTTTTTCTTTTAATATAGTTAAGTTCTACGCTACTTGCTATAACTGGTATAGCACCACCATAAACTCTTTTTAAAAGTCCAATACTTTCCATATGTGCTAAGTCTCTTCGTGCTGTTTCTATTGATATATTAAACATTTGGACTATGTCATTTATTTTAATTATATTATCTGATTCGAGAATACTTAAAATCTTCTCATATCTTTCCTGTGGTAACATGGAAAATCCTCCTTGGATTAATATTATTTTAGTTTTAAGCATAACTTATGATGAATTAAGGATTTATGTCTATATGTTAATGTGTGTATATTTAGTAAATAATATTATAAGCGTTATGCAAGATAATTTTACCATATTTCAAACTTACATTTAAGTAAAAAAGTGAAAATAGATATTTAATGACTTAAAATACCTTAAATTTCATAAATTAATTGACTAAAATATAATTTTATTATATAATTTAATTGCATAGAAATAAGGAGAAGTACTCAAGTGGCTCAAGAGGATCCCCTGCTAAGGGATTAGGCTGGGTAACCGGTGCGAGGGTTCGAATCCCTCCTTCTCCGCCAATTATCAAAGGCTATCCTTGTTGAAGGTAGTCTTTTTTGTAATGTCTATTAATAAAAACAACCTAGCAGACATAATTAAAGAAAGGAGGTAATATATGACAACTTTAATTTTCTTTATAGTGGGAATAGCATCTTTAGTGGTTGCTTTCGTTATTGATGGGGGACACATTGGAGCCTTATTTGTATTTTCATCAGCACTTGTTGTTTTTGGTGGAACTATAGGGGCTGTTGGTGCTTCAACACCATTTCCTGTATTCAAAAAGTCCATAAAGATAATGTTGTTAGCTTTTAAAAATAAAAAGCCTAACAATATAGAAAACATAGTTTATTTCAAAGAAATTGCAATCAAGGCCAGAAAAGAAGGTCTTCTTAGTATTGATAAAGAAATAAGCGAAAATGATGAATTGGACCCATTTATTAGAAAAGGTCTTGAACTTATGGTAGACGGCGTTGATGCAGCTACAATAAGAAATATATTAGAATCTCAAATACAAATAACATCAAAAAGACATAAAGAAGGAATAGCAATATTCGATTCAGCAGGAGGGTATGCACCTACACTGGGAATCATAGGTACAGTTATGGGATTAGTACATATTTTAGGAAATCTTTCGAGTAATCCAGATGCACTTGGACCTCAGATATCTGTAGCGTTTTTGGCTACTTTATACGGTGTTGGTTCCGCCAATTTAATTTGGTTACCAATAGCATCAAAGCTTAAAGCTATAAATCAGCAAGAAACTAATGAAAGACTTTTAGTGATAGAAGCGATACTATCTATACTTGAGGGAGATAATTCTAATTTAATGACAGAAAAATTAAAGATATTTTTGAATTCAAAAGAATTAATTGAACTTGGAGAAGCTGATGGTAGAATTGAATAATATAAAAGGATGGAATATTTATGTTACATGATGAAGACGAAAAAGAAGAAAATAATGAGCGATGGCTTTTAACTTATTCAGACCTCATAACATTACTTATGATTTTCTTTGTCATAATGTATTCTATGAGTAATGTTGATGCAGAGAAATATAAACAATTATCTCAATCCCTAAGTTCTGCATTTGGTGGTTCATCTGGAGTTATTGAAGGTGGACAAAATAAAATAGAACCAGTAGTTGACCAAAACAATAATAATCTAGATAGTTTACAAAATCCTGAGTTTAAAGAAGTTGGTGAAAATATTCAAAAGTATTTAAATGAAAGTGGATTGGCAAATTCGGTATCATTAAAAGCTCAAGATAGAGGACTAGTAATAAGCCTTAAAGATACTATATTATTTGATACTGGAAAAGCTGTTATAATAAATGATTCTAGAGATAAGATTATTCAAATAGGTAAGATGTTAAATGAAATGAATAGTTATATAAGAGTAGAAGGTCATACAGATAACCTATCTATAAAAAATTCTGAATTTAAATCTAATTGGGATTTATCAGTCATGAGAGCAACCAATGTTGTCCAACTTCTTATTGATAGTGCAGGTATTGCACCAAATAAGTTGTCTGCTGTAGGATATGGTGAATTTAGACCAATAGCTGACAATTCATCTCCAGATGGCAAATCAAAAAACAGAAGAGTTGATATAGTCTTGGTTGATAGTAAGTTCGATGATGTAGAAAATGTTGGAGAAAATAAATAGTTAAATAAGCTATCTCAATACAGAGTTATTTCTAATAAGGGATAGCTTTTTTATGCGAAAATTAAAAATAGATGATTAGTAAGTTACCTTTTTGTGATAAATATATGGTATCTTAAATATATAATATTTAAATTATGAAAGGACTCAATTTTAAAATTGATATCAAAGGTGAGTAAATAAATGGGTAATAAGAATAAAAACACAAAATATAAAGATAAAACAAGGGCAAGGTATAATAAAAAGGTTGAAACTTTAAATAAAGAGAAGTTAAAAGAATCTAATAAACAACATAAAAAAGAAGATAAGATTACTACTATTATTAATAAATCTAGTATTGTATTATGTGTTCTTTTAGTAATATTTTCTTTACTTTATCTGTTTAAGTTAGTTCAGCTTAATATAATAATGACACTTTTAGTAATTACAGTGGCTATTCAACAAGGTTTGGTATCATTTGGTGCATTTAGAGAGAAGAATTATGCTAAAGGTATATTTTCAATATTTGTAATCATTTGTTTTCTAGTTGCTTTTAAATATACTGTTAGTCCTATTTAAATATATCAGTAAATATTTTATAATTAATATAAGTAATTAAGTTACGGTTTTAATGCTATAATAAATTTTATACATTTGAAGGAGTCGATTTTATGAATAGGAGTGGATTTGTAAAATTAATTATCACATCAATGATTATTTTATTACTTACAGGGTGTGATTTGAAAAAGGAAGAGAGTTATAAACTAGATCCAGAAAATCCGACATCAATAGAAATTTGGCATTATTATAATGGACAGCAAAAAATGGCGTTTGATAAGCTAGTTAAGGAATTTAATGACACTGTAGGTGCTGAAAAAGGAATTATTGTTGAAGCGTTTAGTCAGGGAAATGTAGTTGATTTATCTGAAAAGGTGCTGGATTCTGCTAATAAAAAGGTTGGTTCTGAAGATGTTCCAAATATTTTTGCAGCGTACTCAGATACTGCATATGAAATGGATAAATTAAAACTACTAGTAGATATTGATAAGTACATAAGTAAGGATGAATTAAATGAGTATATAGAAGAATATGTAGATGAAGGTAGACTAAATTCTGATAACGAACTTAAGCTTTTTCCGATTGCAAAGTCTACTGAGATTTTGATGTTAAATAAGACAGATTGGGATAAGTTTGCCAAAGCAACAAATTCAAATATAAATGATATACAAACAATTGAAGGATTAGTAGAGACATCAAAGAAATACTATGAATGGACAGATAGTTTAACAAAAGAGCCTAATGATGGTAAAGCATTTTTTGGAAGAGATGCTCTAGCAAATTATATTATTATAGGAAGTAAGCAGTTAGGAGTAGAAATTTTTTCAGTTAAAGATGGAAAAGTTACATTGAATCTTGATGAAAAGGTTATGAAAAAATTATGGGATAATTTTTATGTCCCATATATAAATGGATATTTTGCATCTTATGGTAAGTTCCGTTCTGATGATGCAAAAACAGGAGATATACTAGCTCTTGTTGGCTCTAGTTCAGGAGCATCATATTTTCCAGATGAAGTAATGTTAAATGATAATGAGAGTTATAAAATTGAGACATCTGTCTTTCAAGCTCCACGTTTTAAAGATAAAGAAAAATATGCTGTACAACAAGGGGCAGGAATGGCTGTAACAAAATCTACTAAAGAAGAAGAGTATGCATCAGTAGAATTTTTAAAATGGTTTACAGATAAAGAGTCTAATGTAAAATTCTCTATTGCTTCTGGATATCTACCAGTAAAGAAAAAAACAAATAATTTGGATGTTATAAAGGATGTTATGAATAAAGACGATTTAAAGGTATCAAGTAAAGTGGAAAGTTCAATTGTTTCATCTATTGAACAGATTAATAGTTGTAAGTTGTACACTAATAAAGCATTTGATGGTGGGACAAAAGCCAGACAAATCCTTGAGTATTCAATGATTGATAAAGCTAAAGAAGATTTAAATAAAATAAATGAATTAATAAAAAATGGAACCTCTAAAGAGAATGCAGTAGCACAATTTAATAATAATGAAAATTTTTCAGCATGGTTTTTAAATTTTAAGACTGAGCTTGAAAATGCTGTAAAAGAGTAGGTGAATTGGCAACGTGTACCAAAATGCACAAAGGTATGGGTGGAATAAATATGGAAAATAATCTAAAAAAGAATAACTCAATAATGAAAAAGATGATATTTCCTCTAATTATTGTTATGCTAATTCAAACAAGTTTATTTTGTGCCACAATTTTATGGGGAGGAACTATTAAAAGACTAAATGATAATTCATTTGATATTTTAAATGAAAGAGTAATTAATCGTAAAAATTATATACAAAATGAGATGTTACAAAGATGGTCAAAGACAAGCGAGACAGAACTAGCTATTAACTCATCTGTAAAAAAGGTTTTAGATGAAAATAATGTCTCAATTAAAGATGTGGGTATAAACGAAGAAATTAATAAAGAAATTATAAAAAATATATCAAAAGATTTAATATATCTTTTGAGAAAAAATTCTGTTACAGGTTCTTTCATAATTTTAAATAACAAAGATATTGAAGATGATTCAATAAATAGTAAAGATGAAATAAGTAGGACAGGATTGTATATAAGAGACCTAGACCCTAAATTTAACCCAAATGATAATTCTGATTTGCTAATTGAAAGAGGCTCCTCAGAGATAGCAAGAAGTTTTGGAATATCTATGGATAGTTATTGGGCTCCAAAGTTTTCCTTTAAAAGTGAAAATGAGGAAAAAGGAGATAATTTCTTTTATAAACCATTTAGAGCTGCAATTGATAATCCAAATACATCAAGTTCTAATTTAGGATACTGGGGAAGTCAGTTCTTATTAACAAATGAAGGCGATAGAGTTATAACATATTCAGTTCCTCTTATTTATGAAGATGGAACTGTATATGGAGTACTTGGAATAGATTTAGGTATAAATTATTTAAGAGAGTTGCTTCCATATGGGGAGATAAATGAGAATAAAAAAGGTAATTATATTTTAGGCGTAGATAGAAATGATGATTTGGCATTTGAAAATGTTGTTTCGAATGGTTATACATTTAAAGACAAATTTTGGGATGGTTTACATTCGAACCTTGAGCAAAAAGAATCTTATAAAAATGTATATAAAGTTAAAAATGAAGATGATGGTAAAATTAAAGAAAGTACTTATGCTAGTGTACAATATTTAGATTTATACAATTCCAATACTCCATTTGAAAATGAGCGTTGGGCTCTTTTGGGAATTATTGAAGAAAAAAGTTTATTGTGTTTTTCAAAAAGAGTGGAAACCTTGGTAATAGTGTCTGTTGCAGTTTCCTTAGTGATAGGGCTTATAGGTATTTATATTGCTTCGAGATTGTTTACAAAACCAATTGTTCTTTTGGTTAATAAAGTTAGAAATAGTAATCCATCAAAACCAGTAAATCTTGATAAAATAAACATATCTGAAATAGATGAATTATCTTCAGCCATAGAGCTACTTAGTGCAAATGTTGCAGATTCCTCATCAAAATTATCACAAATTATTGAAATTGCAGATATGCCAATTGGAGCTTTTGAATTATATAAAAATGGAGATAATGTTTTTTGTACAAAAGGATTTTTTAGTATATTTACTACGGATGATGAATTTCAAGAATATGGATATATATCAAAAAGTAAATTTATGAAAAAAATGAATGAAATGGATACATATTTACAGAAAAATTATAAGACAGAAAATATATACATATATAAATTTGAATCTAAAGATAAAACTTCTAAGTGGATAAGATTAAATATTGTTGAAGATGACTTAAAGATATTAGGTGTTGTTGTTGATGTTACAAAAGAGTTTATTGAGAAAATGAAAATTGAGTATGAAAGAGATTTTGATATTTTAACAAATCTTCTAAATAGGAGAGCTTTTTATTCACAAGTACGAGAAAAATTTGAAAATAAAGAAGAGATTAAAATAGCTGCATTTATAATGTGGGATTTAGATAATTTAAAATATATTAATGATACCTATGGTCATGATGCTGGTGATGAATATATTAGATGTGCAGCAGATATACTTAAAAAGTTTATATCATGGAATGGTATAGTTTCTAGACTTTCAGGGGATGAGTTTTATGTATTCATATATGGGTATGAAAGTAAAGATAGCATAAGAACTATTATTAACTCAGTTAAGACACAGATGAATAATACTTTATTAAAGCTTCATGATGGGACAGAATTTAAAATAAGAGCATCAGCAGGAATTTCTTGGTATCCTAGCGATTCAACTAACTATGATGAACTAATGAAATATGCAGATTTTGCTATGTATCAAATTAAAAATACAATTAAAGGTGAAGTAAGTGAATTTGATGTCAATATATATAATAAAGATTCATTCTTGTTGCATAATAGAGAAGAGTTAAATAAATTAATTGATGGTCAATTGGTTGAATATGCATTTCAGCCTATTGTGGATTGTAAAGGTGAAGTATTTGCATATGAAGCACTTATGAGACCCAAAATGGAAACTTTTAGTTCTCCAATGGATGTTATTAGATTGGCTCGTTCACAGTCTAAGTTATATCAAATCGAACGTATCACATGGTTCAAAGCACTTAAATCTTTTAAGAGATATAGGGAACAGTTTGGAGTGTGTAAATTGTTCTTAAACTCTATACCAAATAATAATTTATCAAAAGTTGATTTTGAAGAAATAGAAGATTTATATGGTAATTATCTAAATAGGGTAGTGCTAGAAATAACAGAGAATGATAAGATTAGTGAAGATTTTATTGACAAAAAGAAAGTGTATATAAATCAGTGGAATATAGAAATTGCTTTAGATGATTTTGGAACAGGTTACAATGGCGATGCTGTACTACTGTACATAATGCCAAATTATGTGAAGATTGATATGTCTATTGTAAGAGGTATTGACAAAGATGAAGATAGAAGAAAAATACTAAAAAACCTTATTTCATATTCTAAAGAAAGAAATATTAAAGTTATAGCAGAAGGTGTAGAAACCAAAAGTGAAATGGAAGCATTAGTAGCTATTGGAATAGATTATATTCAAGGATATTACATTGGTAAACCAGAATTTGTTCCTCAAGATATAAGTGATAAAATTAAACAGGAACTCAAGATATGTTATGAAAATAGAGATGATATAGTTTAATAGAAGAAAAATTAAATGTATTTTTAGGATACTTTTAGTTTATAATTAAAAAAGAAAATAGGATGATTATAAATTAAGGTGGTGGATGTAATAATCACAACAAATATAGATATAAGACAGTTAAATGAAAATCAACTAGAAGCAGTTGAACATATAGATGGGCCTTGCATGATACTTGCAGGGCCTGGTTCAGGTAAGACTAGGGTAATTACATATAGAATAGCTAATATGGTAGTAAACAAAAATATAGCACCAGCAAGAATATTGGCGATAAGTTTTACCAAAGCATCCTCAGTAGAAATGAAAAATAGAGCATTGAGTTTAAGTGATGATATAAGACTCAATAAGGTAACATATGGCACTTTTCATTCTGTGTTTTTTAAGATTTTGAGGTATTTTGAAAGGTACAATTTAGATAGCATATTTGATGAAAAGTCAAAGAGGATAACAATAAAGGCAATATTAAAAAGTCTAAATATAGAAAATGCAGATGATGATGAAAATATAGGTCAAGTTATAAATGAAATATCTTATGTAAAAAATGAACTTATGGATAAGAATGAATTTAGCTCAGAAGTGTTGACAAAAGATGAGTTTTTAAAAGTATATAATTTATATGAAGAGCAAAAATCAAAAGTTAATAAGATTGATTTTGATGATATGCTTATAAAGACTTATTATTTGCTTTTGAATAATAAATCAGCCTTAGAAATGGTTAGGAATGTATATAAATATATATTGATAGATGAATTCCAAGATATAAATAAAGTGCAATTTGAGGTTTTAAAGTTAATTTGTAATCCACTAAACAACATATTTGCGGTTGGAGACGAAGACCAAAGTATATATGGTTTTAGAGGAGCTAGACCAGATTTTTTGCTTGAATTTGAAAAATATTTTAATAATACTAAAAAAATAGTGCTGGATGTAAATTATAGGTCTAAAAGTGAAATAGTAAATACTGCAAACAGGCTTATAGAAAAAAATAGAAATAGATATGAAAAAGTTATTAAATGTAGTCAAGGTAAGGGAGGCATTGTGAGTTATATTTCTCCATATGATTCAGAGGAAGAAGCTTTACATATTGCCAAGGAAATAATTGACGAAATAAAAAAGGATTATGTAGAGTATTCAGATTTTGCAGTAATTTATAGAACTAATATACAGTCAAGAGCCTTAGTAGATGTATTTATGGATATGAGAATTCCATTTGTAGTAAAAGATTCAGTAATTACAATATATGACCATTGGGCAAGTCAGGATATACTAGCATATTTAAGAATAGGTATTAATCCAAAATCAAATAAAGATTGGTTAAGAATTATAAATAAGCCATTTAGATATATATCTAAAGATAATGTAAATATGGTTAAAGATGAAAAAGATTTTGTAACAGCACTAATAAACAAATGTAACCTTCATCCCAAACAAGTCAAAACAATAACAGATTTGGAGATAGACTTGAGCTATTTGAATACTTTAAATCCTAAAAATGCAATATCTTATATTAGAACTAGTCTTGATTATGATAGATATGTCTTGGATTACTGTAGCAATAGAAAGATAAAGACTAATGGGCTTGTAGAGATATTAAACGAACTTGAGAGCTCTGCTACAAATTTCAATACAGTGACAGAGTTTTTAGACCATATTGAGAGAGTAAAGATTGAGTTAATGGAAAATAACAAGAATAAACAGACTGATGGTGTTATATTTACAACTATGCATAGTGCAAAAGGATTAGAATTTAGGAATGTCTATATTATAGGTGCAAATGAAGGAACAATACCTCATGAAAAATCATATGATATTTGTAAGGAAGAAAAAAAAGAGGAACAATTAGAAGAAGAAAGAAGACTTATGTATGTAGCTATTACAAGAGCTGAAGAAAAACTATGTATAAGTTCTACTTTAAATAAATATGGTAAAAAAGTTGATAAATCATTGTTTATCAATGATATAAAATCTCCAACTAAAAAAGAAATTGATAGTATTGGTGTTGGTGATAAGGTATACCATAAAAAATTTCACGAAGGCGAAATAATCAAAAAAGATGGAAACATGTTTACGATAAAGTTTAAAGATAGAGAGCGAACTTTAGATTTGAAAACTTGTTTATTGAAGAATATAATCCATATTATTTAACTTAGTATATAAAATTTAATAAATATAAGATATATTATTTATAAGTATTTAAGCAATGAAAATGAAAAAGAAAAATATTATTTATAAGCATTTAAGAAATAGAAACAAATAAGAAGTATATTATTTGTAATTACCTAAAGAACAGAAATAAATAAGAAATACATTATTTATAAATATATGGATAATATCAACAAGCATGTAATACAATATCTAAATTTTAGAAAATAAAATTATTAAAAAAATAAAAAACTTATTGACAAAAATATTAGAAGGAAGTACAATTGTATTAACAATTTAAGGAAACAAATCCAGTGATAGAGAAAGTAGCATATATGGATTTACAGCGAGTTAGGGGTTGGTGTAAGCCTAGCAATGAAGTCTATGTGAAGAGAGCTCTGGAGGAAATTATCAGAAGTTTTAGTTAGTATGATAATTGGTTTGCCCGCCTTAAGGGATTGAGAGGATAAGTACTTACTTATCAAAAAGAGTGGTAACGCGGATATAATTCGTCTCTTAGCTGTAAAGCTAAGGGACTTTTTTGATTTTAAAATTAAAATATCCCTGTAGCTATAAAGGCTAAAATTCACAAATTTTGAAGGTTGTATAAGTATTTATCAATAAGAGTGGTAACGCGGTAAAGTCGTCTCTTAGTCATTAAAGACTGAGGGACTTTTTTTGTAACTCGAAACATTAAAGTATTAAAAATTTGAGGGAAAATTATAATTAAAAGAGAGGGGTAGTTAAAATGAAAGTATTTAAAAAATTATTAAGTTTAGGATTAGTATTAGGATTAACATTATCGCTAGTAGGATGTAGTGGTGGAGAAGAAAAAACAAAATTAGAGCAAATAAAAGAAAGTGGAAAATTAGTTGTTGGTACTAGTGCAGAATTCCCACCATTTGAATTTCATAAAGTAGTAGATGGTAAAGATTCAATAAAAGGATTCGATGTAATGTTGGCTGAAGAATTTGCAAAGGAACTTGGTGTAAAGGTTGAAATTAAAGATATGTCATTTGATGGATTAATAGGTGCTTTAAATGCAGACCAAGTTGATATGGTTCTTGCAGGGATGTCTCCAACACCAGAAAGAGAAAAGAGTGTTGATTTCTCAGAATTATATTATTTAAGTAGAAATGCAGTTATAGTTAAAGATGCAGATATAGACAAAGTAAAAACTGAAGACGATTTGAAAAAACTTAGAGTAGGGGTACAGGCAGGAAGCATTCAAGAAGAATATGTAGTTAACACTCTAAAAATGACAACTACAAAATCTTTAAAAGCAGTACCTGACCTAATCACAGAATTAAAAAATGGAAATATAGATGCAGTTGTTGTTAATGAAGCAGTTTCTTTAATAAATGTTAAAAAATATGATGGAATAAAAATGGCAAATACTGAAGTTGGTAAAGATGTAACAGAAGGTATGGCAGCAGCAATTAAAAAAGCTGATAACAACAAAGACTTTATAGAATTATTAAATAAAAAAATAAAAGAATTACAAGATGGTAAAAAAATAGAAGAATTTTTAAATGAAGCATCTACTGAAGCTGCTTCAAATTAGTAAGAAAGTTATGTGGGAGATGAAATTATGAGTTTAGATTTTAGTTTTTTAAGTAGATTTGGGACTTCTTTTTTGGAAGGAACAGGTGTGACAGTAGGAATTTCTCTTGTGGCATTATGCTTTGGATTTGTAATAGGTATAATTATCTGTATGGCAAAAATATCAAAGAGTAAAGTATTAAGAGTAATATCATCAATCTATATTGAGATTTTAAGAGGAACACCATTATTAGTACAGATATATATAGTATGGTTTGGATTACCTCAATTAGGAATAAGATTCCCTATGTTATTTGGTATACCAAGTGAATTTATAGCTAGTGCATTTGCATTGTCAGTAAACTCTGGTGCATATGTGGCAGAGATACTTAGATCAGGTATACAATCAGTTGATAATGGACAAATGGAAGCAAGTAGATCATTAGGATTAAATTACTGGTCAACTATGAGATATATAATAATACCTCAAGCTATAAAAAATATACTACCTTCATTAGCAAATGAGTTTATTACACTTGTAAAAGAATCTTCAATAATATCTGTAATAGGTGTTGTTGAGATAATGCGTACTGCTGATATAGTAAAAAATGCAGCATTCAGAGCATTAGAGCCATTAATAGTAGCAGCAGCAATTTATTTTGTTATAACATTTACTCTATCAAGATTAGTTGGATTATTAGAAAAGAAACTATCTGTGTCTAACTAGATGAGAGCATGTTTAGCATTTAGGGAAAACATAGAATAGTAAAAAGGAAAGTGATAATATGATTACAATAAAAAATTTAAGTAAATCTTTTGGAGATTTAAATGTATTAAAAAATATAGACTTAGAAATCGCTAAAGGCGAAATAATGGTTATAGTAGGTCCAAGTGGCTCTGGTAAAAGTACACTTCTTAGATGTATGAATTTATTAGAAATACCTACAGGTGGAGAGATAATATTTGAAGGAAAAAATTTAGTTGATAAAAAAACTAATATTGATGAAGTTAGACAAAATATAGGTATGGTGTTTCAGAACTTTAATTTATTCCCACATAAGACTATTTTAGATAATATAACATTGGCACCAATTAAATTAAAAAAAATGACTAAGGAAGAAGCAGAAAAAAAAGCAGAAGTTTTATTAAGTAGAGTTGGTCTTTTAGATAAAAAAGATTCATATCCGTCACAATTATCTGGAGGGCAAAAGCAAAGAATAGCAATAGCGCGAGCTCTTGCTATGGAACCAGATATGATGTTATTTGATGAGCCAACATCTGCTCTTGACCCAGAAATGGTAAATGAAGTTTTGGATGTTATAAAAGAACTTGCTAAGGAAGGAATGACAATGGCAATTGTAACTCATGAAATGGGATTTGCTAAAGAAGTTGCAGATAGAGTTATCTTTATAGATGGAGGAAGTATTCTTGAGGAGGATTCTCCAGAAGAAGTCTTTGGAAATCCAAAACACGATAGAACAAAATCATTCTTAGCAAAAGTGTTATAATATATAAAAAAAGGATGTATTGATATTAGAAATTCAATACATCCTTTTTTAGTGATAATTAATATGATTTTTAAAATTAAAATTATACTGACATTAACTTTATCTTAGCTTAATATTATATTTTTGCAGAAAAAAAAAGAGCTCGGGGTAAGCTCTTTTTTTCCATCGAATTAGTTTCCGATATTAATTCGATTTTTAATAAATATAAAATATATCCTTATGAAAGGGTATTGGGAATAGATATATTAACTAACTAGGGTTACCAGGGGGATAACCTTAATTTATTATAACAAAATGCGACACAAAAATCAATATTTTTTTTGATATAAATTATAAAAGTTATTTTTATAACAAGTAAGCTTATAAAAATAGACTTTATAGCAAAAATAAGTATATGTATAATATAATATATTTATTTTATATAATATATTATTTTATCATATATTGTATGTTATCACGTATTTTTGTAGGGTATAGTATAAATATATTATATTTTAGCATAAAATTTTGTAGTTAAGTGAAAAAACTAGATTTTTATGAAAGAAGATTCTATAAACTTAAGATTATCTTTTTAATAAAGATTAACAAAAAAAATACTGTAATTAATGGTATAATAATTAGAGTTGAAGATTTTAAATAAAGGCAGGTGTAATTAAGTTGGAAATATACTTAGATAATAGTGCAACTACAAAACCTTATCCAGAAGTTATAGATAAAATGGTATATGCACTTAGTACGGATTATGGAAATCCTTCTTCTGTTCATAGAAAAGGTGTGGAAGTTGAAAAAGGTATAAAAGAAGTAAGACAGATTATAGCTAAATCTCTAGGCGCGAAAGATAAAGAGATTTATTTTACATCAGGTGGAACAGAATGTAATAATACTATAATAAGAGGTATTGCCAATCTAAATAAGAAGAGAAGAAATCATATAATATCTACAAATATAGAACATCCTTCTGTTTTAAACACACTAAAAGATTTAGAAGAAGATGGATTTGAAGTAACTTACTTAGAGGTCGGAAAAGATGGAAAGATAAATATAGAAGATTTGAAAAATGCTATAAAATCAGCTACATGTTTAGTAAGTATGATGCATGTTAACAATGAAATAGGAACTATACAGCCAATAGATGAAGTTGGAAAATATCTGAAGTCTTTAAAAGAGAAGATATATTTCCATGTAGACGCTATTCAATCATATGGAAAAATAAACTTTAGACCATCTAAATACAATATAGATTTTATGAGTGTAAGTGCACATAAATTTCATGGTCCAAAGGGAATTGGATTTATGTATATTAAGGAAAATAATCGCTTAAAGCCTATGTTAACAGGAGGAGGACAAGAAATTGGAATTAGGTCTGGAACAGAAAATGTACCTGGAATATATGGGCTTGGAGAAGCTGTAAATATATTAAGTAAAGATTTAGATGCTGTTATTTTGAAGATAAATAACTTAAAAAACATATTTAGAAATAAAATAGTTGAGAATATAGAAGATATAAAAATTAATTCTCCAGAAGATGGCGTATGTCATATATTAAATGTATCATTTATAGGTACAAAAGGAGAAGTTTTACTTCATTACCTAGAGCAAAAAGGAATTTATGTGTCAACTGGATCTGCATGTTCTTCTAAGAAAAAAGGTAGTCATGTTTTGAATGCCATAGGTCTTACAAATGAAGAAATCAATGGAACAATAAGGTTTAGCCTATCTGATATGAATACAGAAGATGAGATATCTGAAGCTGTGAAAGTATTAAAAGAATCAATTTGTGATTTAAGGTCAATAATGAGAAAGAAATAAAGAATACTGTATAAATAATAAGAAGAAAGTAGTTTAAGAGGTGAAATGGTGTATAATATATTAATAGTAAAGTATGGAGAAATTGGAGTAAAAGGAAAAAATAGATATATATTTGAGAATAGACTTATAAGAAATATAAGAAATATGTTAAAGCCAATTGGCAAATTTAATGTATATAAAGAGTATGGAAGAATATATGTCGATTTAGAAGATTATGATTATGAAGAAGTTATTGAAGAAGTTAGAAAAGTATTTGGTATAGTAGGTGTGTGTCCTGGAGTAAGAGCTAAAAAAGATTATGATACATTAAAAGAAATAGCTTTAAAGATGCTAGAAGAAAAAATAGATGCTGGATATAAAACTTTTAAGGTAGAGTCAAGAAGAGGAGATAAGTCTTTTAGATTAACTTCTCAAGAAATGAGTATGGATATAGGTGGGTACTTATTATCAAAGGTAGGAGATAGAATTGATGTTGATGTAAGAAATCCAGAAGTTAAAATAAAATGTGAATACAGAGAATTTCATACTATGGTTTATAGTGATACTATACCTGGATACGGTGGATTACCACTTGGAACTAATGGTAGAGCGATGTCTCTTTTGTCTGGTGGTATAGATAGTCCAGTAGCAACATGGATGGTCGCAAAAAGGGGTATGGAAGTAGAAGCAGTGCATTTTCACAGCTATCCATTCACAAGTGAAAGGTCACAAGAAAAAGTTAAAGATTTAGCTAAGATATTAGCTAAATATTGTGGTAGAGTAAGGCTTCATAAGGTAAATATACTAGAAATACAAAAAGCAATTGGCGAGAATTGTAATGAAGAAGAAGCGACTATTCTTTCAAGAAGATTTATGATGAGAATAGCACAAAAACTTTCTGAAAAAAGACATTGTGATGCTTTGATTACAGGGGAAAGTATTGGTCAAGTTGCATCTCAAACTATACAAGGGCTTACTTGCACTAATGCTGTTGTAAATTTACCAGTATTTAGACCACTTATAGCTATGGACAAATCAGACATAGTTGATATAGCTAAGAAAATAGGGACTTTTGAAACATCTATAATACCTGAAGAAGATTGCTGTAGCGTATTTTCTCCTAGAAAACCTGTTACTAAACCTAGACTAGAAAAAATAGAAAAATCTGAGTTGTCACTTGATATTGAAAAATTAGTACAGGATGCAATTGACGGAATAGAGGTTGAAGACATAGAATTTTAATATGGAAGTGATTTAGTTATTTGGGGTAGGTGTTATATGTGATTCAAGTATTATATGTTGGTATTGGTGGATTTTTAGGAGCTATATTAAGATATTTAATATCTCTAAAGTTTGTAGGAACTAAGTTTCCATTTGGGACTTTGGTGGTCAATATTCTGGGTGGAATTTTAATTGGCTTTGTAATGGAAATGAGTATAAGGACAGATTCTATTTCTAATAATTTAAAATTGTTTTTGACAACTGGTTTAATGGGAGGACTAACTACATTTTCTACTTTTAGCTTCGAAACTGTAAAGTTTTTTGATAGTGGGAATTATATATTATTTGGACTAAACATATTTTTTAATTTGGCATTAAGTATTTTGGGAGTTTTTGTTGGAAGGACTTTATGTAGACACTTTATTACTGTATAGCAGATTAAATTAAACACTATAATTTTATTTAATGGGAATGATTATTATGAATAAAAAGGGTTTTACACTAATTGAATTATTGGTAGTTATATCTATAATAGGAATTTTGGTTATAGTTGCGTTACCAGCACTTTTTAAAAATATAGAGAAAAGTAAAGCAGTAACATGTCTTTCCAATAGAGAAAATATAAAGACTCAAATTGTTATTGCTGTGGCTGAGGAACCTAGCAAAGATAAAAAAGAAGTTATAAAAGATGTATTAAAAAATACGGATGGTAAGTATTTTGAAACAGAGCCAAAGTGTAAGTCAGGTGGAACATATTCAGCAGAGTTTGATGATGGTTATGATGGAATAACTGGAGAAGAAAGTATTGCAAGAGTTTATGTTACTTGTACAGAACATCCAGATGGTGTTGAGATGGCTAGAGATGTACACCAAAGTATGATGGACTTGATTGCATCATTTGCAGTAGACCCTTCTGTAATACCAGGGCCTTCAAAAGGGAATGATGCTTTTAGAAATTATTTACTAAATAATAAATATAAAAATGGGTGGCCTACAATTCCAGATGAATTTAAAAAGAAATATAATTTAAGTAAGGCAACATTATATATACAACCATATGCATATAACCCTACTGAATCTGATGCTACTGTAGTTGTATTTGCAAATGATAAGACTGGAGGTAATTGGTACACATCTTTAGTTTATGATTATGATGAAGGTAGATGGTATAAAGGTAACAATGGTATTTCTGTTGCAGGTAGGTCATGGAATGTTGATTCAGCTGATGGTAAGACTAAATCTGTAAAAACAGAGATTCATACAAAAGCTGGTTGGGGTCCTTTAAATTAATATAGTAAATTTTATCAACTTTACTGGTATTAATCGTTCTATAGAAAAATGATATTTTCTATAGTTGAGTGATACCAGTTTTGTATTTAAGTTTATTTGTGAGGTAGATATATTGATGTTTTGATATTATAAAAGCTTCACATATAAACTAAAAATAATTATAATAAGAATATAAAGAAGTTTAATTATAAAATTAATTTTCTAAAGATTTGGTATTTAAACTAACAAATACATAAAAAGGGGAATCGATGTAATGAATAATTTACAAGATAATCAAACAATAAACTTGATAAAAGAACGTAGAAGTATACGAAAATTTACAACAAAGCAAATTACAGATGAACAATTAGATACATTATTACATTGTGCATTTGCAGCACCTTCAGGGTGTAATAAACAGCCATGGCACATAACTGTTGTACAAGACCAGAAACTTTTAAAAGAGATTAGTGATGATACTCTTTCTAGAATTCATGAAGTTAGTAACGTTGAAATAAATAAAAATTTTAAATTATTTTATGGTGCACCAACTGTTTTATTTATTTCTTATGATGAAGAGAGTTCATGGGCTCCATATGATGTGGGAATACTTACAGGAAACATAACAACAGCTGCACAAGCTTTAGGGCTTGGGAGTTGCATAATAGGAATGGTTAGGGGGCTATTTACACCTGTTGAGCAAGGGGATATTGTAGGTCTTGTTAGTGTATTGGATGACAATGATGTAAAAGAATCAGATTCAATAAAGATGAAGTTTGATACAAATAAAAAATATAGAGAATTACTAGATATACCAGAAGGATATTCTGTACCATTTGGTATTGCTGTTGGTGTCCCAGAAGGGAATTTACCACAAGCTAGAAATGTAGTTTATAAAGTCTCTAGAGTTTAGAATATTTGAGTAGGAGTAGTTATAATGTCTATATCTGTTAATACAAGAAGTACACATGTAAATCAGAGTAATTATAGCAATAAAAGTAATGACAAGTTAGAAAAGTTTGATGAGCAAATACAGAAGCTAGAAAGTTTTATCACAGATTTGAAAACTGATAAAAATATGGATTCTAAGATAAAAAATATGAAAATTGAAGCATTACAACAACAAATTAATGATTTGAAAAATCAAAAACAGGAATATGCAAGTCAATTAATCAAAGAGGGTACACTTAAAAAAGAATCTAAACAATCTGATATTAATCAAGAAAATTCTCAAGATAAATACGATTATGTAAAAGGATTAACTTACTATACCACAAAGACTTTAGTGTCATCTGATTGTGATATAAAAAATATTTCTAAAACTAATAGTATGAGAATTAGTTTATCTGATGATATTCGTACTAAGAATATGGAAATGAGTAGTCAAACTCGTCATTCACCTACCAAATTCGATTTATTTGAGAGTGGTAAATTAAGTAGCGGATTAAGCAAGATTAATATGTCTTTTGGAGAACAACTATATGCTAGTACAGATAAAATTAAAGATAATAATAAAAAGCTAGAAGAAATTAAAGAAAATGAAAAGAGTAAGGAAGAAGAAATTTATGAAAATAAACAAGAATCTATGGATGTTATTACTGAAGAACATATAATTATATCAAATGATTCAGTTGATAAGTATAAAAATTCTGTTTTAAATAGTACTGAAAATATTAAAGAGGAAAATGTTAAAAAAGAAAACAAAATATATACAGAAACTGATAAAGTAGAATACATAATGGAAATTGCTAATTTAGAAAACAAACCTCATAGAAGAATTGATACTACTATTTAGATAGATACATTTTTATTTGGATTATGAGATACAGTTATAAAGTTTTATGTAATTGAAAATAGAAGGGACAAGGTTAAAAATAAAAATTATTTGCTTTAATCTTGTCTTCTATTATTTTATATTTATAGAATAATAAAATGAGTTTAATTAATTTAAGTATTATGTATAAAGAATATAAAGTCGAAAAAGATAAAAAAATAATAATAATATTTTGGGAAAAAGTGGTATAAGATTGAAATAAATAAAAAATCATGATACAATAAATGTAAAATAAAGGAAAAAGTGACCCTTAGTTATAAAAAGGGTTTTTTTTTATGTAAAAAAAACTATAAGAATATTATAAAAAATGTATATCAAAGCCATTCAAAATTTTTTGCCACTTCTAATAATTGATTATCAGTAAAAGTACTGAACGACTGTTTACAAGATAAAGAAATAATTATAATTTTAATAGTATATATATATAATTTTTTGAAAAAAATGTATATAAATGTAAAAAAAACTATTAATCATATAAATAGTGACTTTTTTATAACAAACGGAAACTATAATAACCATAATTAAAATAATTATTTTAATTGAAATAATTATTTTAATTAAAAAACTATTGATACTCTAAATACATATCATACTTATATCACAACTAATTTTTATGAAATTGAAAACAATTAAAGTTAATTACTTTAAGTAATATAAATATATAAAATATCTTACTTTATTGTTTTTTAGGTTGTTTAATTCTACAAAAATAAAATTAAAATGTCTAGTCTATAGAGCATTAATATCTTTGTGTAAAAATTAAATATATTTTTTATTTAATAAAAAGGATTTCAAGTGAAAATTAAATAAACTATAAAAACTTCACTTTTAAGATAGACTTCATAATAGATTAATTAGACTTTAAATAAATAGTTTTGATAAAGACTATGCAAAATAAAGTATGAAAAATCTGTTTGAAATAAAAAATATTGGAGGGGGATTTTTAATGAAACACAGATTGAGTAAACTAACATCTTTTTTGGCAACCTTAGCTTTAGTTGTTGGTGTAGGAGTACCATCATATGGACAAACTTTACCAGATAAAGTTAATAATGAAGTACTACAAAATACAGAGCGAAGATATGATATTAATGGAAGATATCAAGTAGATTTTCGTGCAAATATGGGAAATGGATATGTAACATTTTTCTCATTATTTGTCCCATGTGGTGGTAACTCATTAAATGTAAAATATGTATGGGGGAATGATCCAAAAGGAGGTTCTCAAGAAGGTTGGGTATTACAAATTAATGGGGAAAAAGTTTCAACTATTTATGGAACAAGCTATGGATTTCCTAATGGCATACCATCTGCAGGGATAACAGGAAGTCAAATGACAGGAATTTATTCTTTTGTTACAAATCGAGACATGTCTGGAGTAAGTTGGAGCTATACATCACCTAATACAGGTAATGGAAACGCTACAAGAACATCATATGCATCTACTGAGATTTCAAATACAAAACTTTCTATTAAGGTAAATTATAAAAATAAAGAAACAGGAGCTATAGTTGGGTCATATACAACTCAAGTTCCAGCTAAGTATGGAAATAGCACTGTTACACCTGATACCACACAAATTCCTGCTGGATATAAATTAGATCCGGCAAGTCAATCTAAAGTAGTAAATCTTGTTCAAAATGGAGTTAATCCAAATGTAGTTGATTTTACAGTTATTCCTGATAATGCAGGAGTTCCAGAAGAAGATCGTGTTCTTATAGTTGGATTTAAAGATAAAGATGGAAATAATGTTGGAAGTACTTATATAGAAGAAATTCCAGATATACTAGGGTCACATGATGTAACACCAAACACATCAAAAGTTCCTAATGGTTATAAGCTTGATCCTTCTAATCAAACTCAGACTGTTAATTTACAACCAACAGGTCTTGACAAGAGTATTGTTTATTTTACAGTAAGTCCTGATATTCCACTTGTAAATCGTATAGTTACAGTTAACTTTAAAGATAAAGATAGTGGAGCAATAATTGGAGACCCATATACAGTTACACTACCAGCTGAATATGGAAATCATAGAGTGGAATCTGATTCTACAAAGGTACCAAATGGATATGTACTTAATCCAGATAATCAATTTGAAATGGTAAATCTTAGTACAAGTGGTCTTGTACCAGATAGAGTTTACTTTACAGTAAGTAAGATGCCTTCAGAAGCAGAACGTACTTTAACAATTGGTTTTAAAGATAAAGATGGTAATATAGTTGGAGATACATACACAGAGGTTGTTAATGCTGTACTTGGAAACCATACAATAACTCCAGATTCTACAAAGGTTCCTGTTGGATATAAATTAGACCCAGCAAGTCAGTCTCAGACAGTTACACTTAATTCTTCTGGAATTAATCCAAATACAATTTATTTTACTGTAGCCGAAAAAACTTATAGGGTAGCTTATGTATCAAACTTCCCTTCAGGAGTAACTGTTTCTGGTTCAGCACCAGTTGATACAACAGAATATAAAAAAGGAGATACTGTGACTGTTTTAGGAAATACTAATGGGCTTGATGCTGATACTTATACATTTGTAGGGTGGAGTACAGTTAGAAATGATCCATCAACAATAGTATCAGGTACAATCACTATGAACGAAAGAAACATTATATTATATGCAGTGTGGCAAAAAAATTAATAATATAAGTTGTTTATTATTGTAATTTATAAGCTAGAATCTTATTTAATATTTATATAAGAATAAGATTCTAGTAGTTATAAGAAATACTGATATAGATTTTATCAGTATTTCTTTGTTTTACAAAATGAAAAATAAAATCAATTTGTATATGAGGAGGAGGGGTTTGATGAACCAAAAGTTAAAAAAGTTAACTATATGCATACTTACATTTGCTATAATTCCTTTAAATTATTCAAATGTTTTTGCTGATTATGATTTAAATAAGATATTTAATAAGCAGATTCAAGATAAAAGCTTAAGGAGAGTTAATAATATTACAATAACTTATGATGATAATGGGGCTACTGGAGGAACGATAAATGAAGCTGTACTTAGTGGGGGAAATCTTATTCATGGACCAGTAATAACAGGTCAAAAAGTATATGACCTTGATGATTTTGATTCTTATATAGCTTTCAGTAATAATCTTACAAAAGGAAACTATCATACTGATGCTTGGAGTGTCTCAAGTGACCATCTAGCCAGTGGTACTCAACCATATGGAGGAGGAGATTGGTTAGGAGGAACGGGTATTGATAGAGATATAACGCTTTACGCCATTTGGATTCCAGACTTTTTACAAGTAAGATATAACGGAAATGGAAATACTTCAGGTAATGTTCCATCAGATTCAAATAAGTATCATCAGAATGATAATTTGCAAATTAAAGGAAATGAAGGTAACCTTAAAAAAACAAATTATAAACTTACAAAGTGGAATACAAAAGCTGATGGCGCAGGAAAATCTTATAATTTAGGCTCAAGTTTTGAGGTATTATTAAACGATTATGACAATTTTAACATAGACCTTTATGCACAATGGGAATATGATTTGCAACTGGATGGTAATGGAGGAACAGGTACACTTCCAGATTTGCCAAAACCAGGAGAGGCTGACAAATTCCCAGGGTCAGGTGGACTTATCAATGGTGATGAAGAATTCATAGGGTGGAATACAGAAGAAGATGGAAGTGGTACATCTTTTAAAGAAGGAGACCCTATTCCGCCAAATATCTCAGGAGATACAATATATGCACAATGGGGATATAAATTAGATTATAACTTAAATGGAGGAGCAGGAAGTATATCAGAAGAAAAACATAAAAAAGGCGCTGAAGTAACTGTTACAAGCCAGATACCATCTAAAGTTGGATCAATATTTATGGGATGGAATACAAAAAATAATGGTGAAGGGACTTCATACAGAGATGGTGATAAATTTAACCTTACGAAAAATACAACTTTATTTGCACAATGGAAAGAGGAATGTAGAATAACATATGATAAAAATGGAAGTACAGGTACAGCTCCAATAGATAATAATGTATATGGAAAAGGAGATGAAGTTACTGTACTTGGTGATAATGGTTTAGTAGCACCCTCTGGTAGAGGAGGAAATTTTTATTGGAGTACAAAAGCAGATGATACAGGCAGTAGATATAAATCAGGAGAAAAGTTTAACATAAAGGATATAAATACAACCCTTTATGCATTTTGGACAGATAAATACAGAGTTAAATATGAAAATAATGGTGGACAAGGAGATGTACCTGAAGATGAACTGCATGATGGAAATGCAAATACAAGTGTAAAAGCGAATACAGGAAATCTTACAAAAGAAGGATACAAATTTATTGGATGGAATACAAAACCAGATGGTAGTGGAACTCCATATAAAGGTGATGGAAGTGAGATAATTAATGTTGATGATAATATAACACTTTATGCTCAATGGGAAAAGATATCTGATAATTCAGGTGGAGATGATAATTCAGGTGAAAATAGTGGAGGAAGTAGTGGTGGAAGTAGTGGAGGCTCATCTACTAATACAACTAGCCCATCAGAAGAAAATTTGACAGGTGATGATAGATATGAAACTGCTATAAAAATAAGTAAAAGAGGTTTTGAATCAGCTGAAAATGTGATACTAGTAAATAGTACATCAATACCAGATGCCCTATCAGCAACTCCATTTTCATCTACTAAAAATGCACCTATTTTATTAACTGAAAAAAATAAATTAAATACAAATACAGAAGCAGAGATAAAAAGATTAAAAGCAAAAAATATTTATATAATAGGTGGAGAAAATACATTAAGTTCCGATTTAGAAAAAGAATTAAAATTAAAAGGGTTTACTATTGTAAGAATAGGTGGAGTGGATAGATATTCAACTTCTCTAAAACTTGCTAAAGAAATAGATAAAATAGTAGATGTAGAAAAAGTATCTGTAGTCAATGGACACGATGGATTAGCAGATGCAATAAGTGTTGGTGGTATTTCAGCACAAAATAAAACTCCAATAATTCTTACAAATATAAAAAATGAGATGATATCTATTAAAAAATTTATAGATGAAGAAGAAATATCAAAATCTTATATTATAGGAGGAGAAACTTCTTTGCCAAAATCTATAGAAAAACAATTTCCAAATCCAAAGAGAATAGGTGGAGAAGATAGAAATAAAACAAATTCAAAAGTAATAGAAGAGTTTTATAAGGATAAAGAACTAAGAAATCTTTATGTAACAAAAAATGGGATGTTAAGAGAAAATGATTTAATAGATGCTTTAACAGTAGGTGTTTTAGCAGGTAAAAATAAATCGCCAGTAATGATTGTAGCAAAATCACTTGATGAGTCTCAAAAAACTTTAGTTAAAAGTAAGAAATTTGATAAGATAACTAAGGTAGGAGGAAATGGAAATGAAGATGCATTTAATGAGATAAAAAAATTAGTAAAATAGTATAATCTAAATAAGAATATTTTGTTGATTAAACTACACCAATAGTAATAAATTATAACCCTACTTTTATTTTTATTATAAGTAGGGTTATAATCTTACTATATTACTTATATTGTAGGGGGAAAAGATGAGAGAAGAACTAAACTCTTTAGATTTAAATCAGGTAGAAATTTTCTTTGAACTTTTATCTCAAAATACAGAAGATTATATTTTTTTTTGGGATATAAATAAGAATAATTTTAAAATATCCTCAACCGTTTTTGATGAATTTAATCTAAGTAAAGATATAGAATATGATTTAGTCGATTGTTGGAGCAAAATTATTTATCCAGATGATGTTCAAGTGTGGAAAGACGATATACAAGTCTTGCTAAATGGAGAAAAGGATGAACACAATTTAGAGTATAGATTAATAAACAAGTATGAAGAGATAGTATGGGTTTCTTGTAGAGGTAAAGCTTATGTATCAGATGATAAAAAAACTATAATTATGGTTGGTAGGATAAAGAATATAGGCGAAAAGAATAAATTTGATTCTATCACAGGGACATGGAATAGAGAACAATTTGAATACAGAATGAATTGTATTACAAAAGAGAAAATCTATACAAGTGGAGCTATGTTTATCATGGATATTGATAATTTTAAAAATATAAATGAGAAATATGGACACTCTTATGGTGACAAGGTTTTGCGTGCAATTGCTACAGAAGTTTTAGAATATTTACCTAAGGATGTTAGATTGTACAGATTAGATGGAGACGAATTTGCATTTTTTTACCCTATGTGCAATAAAGAAACTATAGAAAATTTATATGAAAAAATACAATTGTATACAAATACTCAGCATGAAATCGAATCAAATAAATATTATTGTACAATAACTGCGGGGGTTGCTATGTATCCAGAAGATGGAGATAATTATTTGGACTTATTTAAACATGCTGATATTGCGTTAGATATCGCAAAAATTGGTGGTAAAAATAGAATGAAGTTTTTTTCAAAAGAACTCTATGAAAATAAGTTAAAAGTAATTTCAATGCAACAGAAGTTGAGAGAGTGTGTTGAAAATGATTTTAATGACCTTGAATTATTTTTCCAGCCACAGGTAGATGCATTTAACAAAAATGTCATAGGAGCAGAGGCACTTTTGAGATGGCATTCAAATACTTATGGAGAAGTATCTCCTGTTGAATTTATACCAATACTAGAACAAAGTAATCTAATTATACCAGTAGGAAAGTGGATTATAAAAAAGGCTGTAAAACAGTGTAAAGAATGGCATAAAGTAAATCCAGATTTCAAGATATCTGTAAATGTATCATATATTCAACTAAAGGAAGATTTTTTTAGAGATTTTATAATAGAATGTTTGATAGAATATCAATTAAAACCTGAATTTTTAATTTTAGAATTAACAGAGAATTGTTGGATACCAGATATAAATTTATTGAATGATAAGTTTATTAGTTTAAAAAGTATTGGAGTACATATTGCAATTGATGATTTTGGTACTGGATATTCATCTTTAAATTATCTTAAAGAGTTATCTGTTAATATAATAAAGATTGAAAGAAGTTTTGTTAAGAATATTACATATAATAGTTATGAACATACCTTCCTAGAATATATTATTAAATTAGCTCATATTATCAACTTAAAAGTTTGTGTTGAAGGTATTGAGTCCTATGAAGAATACAATATAGTGAAGAGTTTAGGTGTAGATATTATTCAAGGTTTTTTATTTGGTAGACCTGTAAGTGCATCTGAGTTTTATAGACTTCAATTATCAAATTGATGAGTGTAGATAAAGTATACTAAAAATAAGGTGAAATATAAGGTTTTTTAAATCTTATATTTTACCTTATTTTATTGTGATAACTATTAATCTCAAGTAGTATTAGCTATTATACACTTTTGCCCCAAACTTAGAGATTATTTCACTAGCTTTTTTAATATCTTCTTTGGTAGCATCAGGAACATCTTTTAATTCATAATCAATACCTAGATTTTCCCATTTGTGTATTCCCATAGAATGGTATGGCAGTAATTCGAATCTCTCTACATTTTTTAATGTAGCAACGAATTTACCTAATTTTTCTAAGTTGTCTATATCATCAGTAATTCCAGGAACTAAAACATGTCTTATCCATACTGGAATATTTCTTGATTCTAAGTGTTTAGCAAGTTTTAAAGCTTTATCCATACCCACACCAGTCAAATCAATAGATTTTTCTTCAACCATATGTTTTAAATCAAGCAAAACTAAGTCAGTATTATCTAAAACTGAGTCTATAGTTTCTATATCTACAAATCCAGATGTATCTAGACAAGTGTGTATGTTATTTTCTTTAGCTTTTTTAAATAGCTCACTTAAAAACTCTGGTTGAAGAGTAGACTCGCCACCAGAAGCAGTAATACCTCCACCAGAAAACTTCATAAAAGAAGTATACTTAAGAGCATCAGTTATTATTTCATCAACTGTATATTCTTTTCCAGATTTGGTATCCCATGTATCTCTATTATGACAGTATTTGCATCTAAGAGGACATCCTTGAAAGAATAGTATGTATCTTATTCCTGGACCATCTACAGTACCAAATGTTTCTATAGAGTGTACCTTTCCATTAATCATAGAGTTCACCTCACAATATATTTTGATAACTTTATTAATAGTTATAATATTTCTCTAAAAAAGGCCATCTTATACCAGAAATAATTCAAGTATAAGATAGCCATTTATTTTTATTTTCTACACAGTAGTAATCTTAGCTAAAGTATAAAAATTTAAAGACTAAGCCATTTTACCGTGGAATGTTCTGTTTATAACATCTAATTGTTGTTCTTTAGTTAATTTTATGAAGTTAACTGCATATCCAGAAACTCTTATAGTTAATTGTGGATATTCTTCTGGATGTTCCATAGCATCTTCTAAAGTAGCTCTATCAAATACATTAACATTTAAGTGATGAGCATTTTGAGCGAAGTAAGCATCCATCATTGCAGAAAGATTATTTATTCTTTCATCCATATCTTTTCCTAAAGCACCAGGTACTATAGAGAAAGTATTAGATATACCATCTTGAGCATGCTCATATGGTAATTTAGCAACTGAAGATAATGAAGCTAAAGCACCATTAGTATCTCTACCATGCATTGGGTTTGCACCAGGAGCAAATGGAGCACCAGCTCTTCTACCATCTGGTGTATTACCAGTTTTCTTACCATAAACAACATTTGAAGTTATTGTAAGTATAGATTGAGTAGGATAAGAATTTCTATAAGTTTTATTTTTTCTTATCTTATTCATGAAGCTTTCAACTAGCTCTACAGCTATACTATCAACTCTATCATCGTTGTTTCCGTATTTTGGATAATCTCCTTCTATTTCGAAATCAACAGCTATTCCTTGTTCATTTCTGATAGTCTTAACTTTAGCATGTTTTATAGCAGATAATGAATCCGCACAAACTGATAATCCAGCCATACCACAAGCCATAGTTCTAAATATATCTCTATCATGTAATGCCATCTCTAATGCTTCATAAGAGTATTTATCATGCATATAATGTATTACATTTAAAGTATTTACATATAAGTTTGCTAACCAATCAGTAAATGGTTCAAATTTACTCATAACTTCATCAAAGTCTAAATACTCAGAAGTTATAGGCTCAAATCTTGGTCCAACTTGAGCACCAGATTTTTCATCAATACCACCATTTATAGCATATAATAAAGTTTTTGCTAAGTTAACTCTAGCTCCGAAGAACTGCATTTGTTTACCTATTTTCATTGCAGATACACAACAAGCTATACCGTAATCGTCTCCCCAGTATGGTCTCATTAAATCATCATTTTCATATTGAACTGAACTTGTATCTATAGATACCTTAGAACAGAAATCTTTGAATCCTTGAGGTAATCTAGTTGACCATAAAACTGTTAAGTTTGGTTCTGGTGATGGTCCTAATGTATATAGAGTATTTAACATTCTAAATGAGTTTTTAGTAACTAATGTTCTACCATCTACTCCCATACCTCCTATACACTCAGTTACCCAAGTTGGGTCTCCAGAGAATAAATTGTTGTAATCAGGAGTTCTTAAGAATTTAACCATTCTTAATTTCATAACAAAATGGTCCATATATTCTTGTAATTCTTCTTCTGTCACTGTTCCAGCTTTTAAATCTCTTTCAAAGTATATATCTAGGAAAGTAGATGTTCTACCTAAAGACATTGCAGCACCATTTTGGTCTTTAACAGCAGCTAAATAACCAAAGTATAACCATTGTACAGCTTCTTTTGAGTTAGTTGCTGGTTTTGATATATCAAAGCCATAAGATTCAGCCATCTTTTTAAGTTCATTTAAAGCTGATATTTGTTCAGTTATTTCTTCTCTTAGTCTTATAACTTCTTCATCCATGCAAGAAACTTCTAACGATTTCTTTTGTTCAATTTTATCTTCTATTAAGGCATCAACACCATATAAAGCAACTCTTCTATAGTCACCTATTATTCTACCTCTACCATAAGCATCTGGAAGACCTGTTATTATACCAGATTTTCTAGCAGCTCTCATTTCTGGAGTATATGCATCAAAGACTCCTTGGTTATGTGTTTTTCTATATTTAGTAAATATTTCTTTTATTTCAGGGTCTAATTCATATCCAAAAGCATCACATGAATTTTCAACCATTTTTATACCACCATATGGCATAACCGCTCTTTTTAAAGGGGCATCCGTTTGTAATCCAACTATTGTTTCTAATACTTTATCTAAATATCCTGGAGCATATGCAGCTATTCCAGAAATAGTTTTTGTATCTACATCTAAAGTACCACCATTTTCTCTTTCTTTTTTAAATAAGACCATTGCTTTGTCCCATAGTTTTTTAGTGTTTTCAGTAGCACCAGCTAAGAAAGAGTCATTTCCTTCATATGGAGAATAGTTTAATTGTATAAACTCTCTGACATTTACTTCTTTAGTCCATCTTCCTGTTTTAAATCCTTGCCATGCATTCATTAAGTATTTCCTCCTTAGATTTAAATGATAAATAATGTTGTTAAAATTAATTTTTATATACTTAATTTGTTTTATATATTTTTTTAAAAATATATTTTCTAATATAATAATAACATATTATGCGTATTCTGTATACAAGAAAAATAAAAAAATGTCGTTTTAAAGTATAAAACAAATTATATGTTAGTAATGTGATGAAATTATACCCATATATTAATAAAATGAAACAAATAAATATCTAAAATAATAAGGTAATATTTGAAAAAATTATAAATTAGAAATAAATAAATCTCAGTACAAAAAAGAAAAAGCATACATCTTGATAACTTGAATATTTATTTAATAGGGGGAGGTGATATATTGTTTATCACAGTGATATTATTTTTAGTAGGTTTCCTATTAATTACTAAAGGCGCAGATATCTTTATAAATTGTACTGTAGAGATAGGTAGAAAAACGAATATTTCAGAAATTATACTTGGAGCAACTATTGTTAGTTTTGCAACAACATTGCCTGAATTTACAGTGTCATTACTTGCTTCTATTGATGGTCACACTACAATGAGTTTAGGAAATGCAATTGGTTCTATAATATGTAATACAGGGTTAGCATTAGGTTTAGTTGTTTTTCTAAGTCCATTTAATGTAGATAAAAAAATGTTTTTTTCTAAGTCTTTACTATTAATGGTATCTGTTATAGTTTTAATTTTATTGGGGTTAGATGGAGTTATAACAAGAGGAGATTCATTATTACTTATAATAATATTGATTTTTTATATGGTTAATAACTATAAGAGTGTTGTAGGAAAATCGAATACTAAAAATAGAGGTATTCAAAAAGATACTATTAAAGAAATACCTATAAAGAAGAGTAAACAGTACAGAGGTTTTTCTATAGCAGAAATTATAAAAATACTAATACTTTTTGCTACAGGCTTAATAATGATGATAATAGGTTCTCAAATTCTTATAGAGAGTGGTGTAAGAATAGCTAGTTTTCTTAATATACCTCAAGGTATAGTGAGTTTGACTATAATAGCACTTGGAACTTCTTTACCAGAGATAGTGTCTTCAATTACTGCCATAAGAAAAAATCATCATGAAATATCTGTAGGAAATATTCTAGGTGCAAATATATTGAATATAGTATCAGTAATAGCTGTATCAGCAATACCAAATGACATACCAATATTATCTCAAAATAGAAAACTTGATATACCATTCATGATATTATTATTGTTATTAGTAATAGTACCAACTCTTAAATCAAATAGACTTAGTAGACTACAAGGTGTATTAATGTTATTTACATATTTTATATATATATCAATTTTGTATTTTATGTATATTATTTAATCATACTGTTAAAAATATTAATTGCAGAATATCCTAAAAAAGTATATAATGGATAGGTTAAGATTAATTGATAACGGAGAGGAATAATATATGAATATAACAAAGTTTGAAGATTTACCAATAAGTGAGGGAATAAAAAAAGCTATAGCTGAAATGGGGTTTGAAGAGCCATCTCCTATACAAGCACAGTCTATACCTGCAATTTTGTCAGGTAAAGACGTTATAGGACAAGCACAAACTGGTACGGGGAAAACAGCAGCTTTTAGTATACCTATACTAGAAACAATAGACCCAAATAATAGAAGTTTACAAGCTGTAGTACTTTGCCCAACAAGAGAGCTTGCAATACAAGTATCTACAGAAATAAGAAAACTAGCTAAATACTCGCACGGAATAAAGACATTACCTATATATGGTGGTCAACCAATAGATAGACAAATAAAATCTCTAAAGAGTGGTGTGCAAGTTGTAATAGGTACACCTGGACGTACAATAGACCATATTAATCGTAAAACATTAAAGATGGATAATGTAAAAATGATTATACTAGATGAAGCAGATGAAATGCTAGATATGGGATTTAGAGAAGACATAGAAATGATTTTAAGTAAGATTCCTGAAGAAAGACAAACAACTTTCTTTTCAGCAACTATGCCAAGAGGAATTTTAGATTTAACTAAGAGATATCAAAAAGACCCAGAACATATAAAAGTTGTTAGAAAAGAACTTACAGTTTCAAATACAAAACAATATTATATAGAAACTAGATCATCAAATAAATTGGAAGTATTATGTAGATTAGTTGATGTGTATGACCCTAAATTATCTGTTGTTTTCTGTAATACTAAAAGAAAAGCAGATGAGTTAGTAGGAGATTTACAAGCAAGAGGATATTTTGCAGATGCATTACATGGTGACTTAAAACAAACACAAAGAGATATAGTAATGGATAAGTTTAGAAATGGTACAATAGATATACTTGTTGCTACTGATGTTGCGGCTAGAGGTATAGATGTTGATGATGTTGAATGTGTATTTAACTATGATTTACCACAAGATGAAGAGTACTATGTTCATAGAATTGGTAGAACTGGTCGTGCTGGTAGAGAAGGTATGTCATTTACTTTTGTATTTGGAAAAGAAATGAGAAAGATGAAAGATATAGAAAGATATACTAAATCTAAATTAATCAAGCATAATATACCAACAATAACTGATGTTGAAGAGAAAAAAGTAGGCTCTTTCTTTGCACAAGTTAAACAAACTATAGAAGAAGGTCATTTAACTAAACAATTACAATGGTTAGAAAGTTTCTGTAATGATGAAGATTATGCAATGGTTGATATTGCTGCTGCACTTGTTAAGTTATCTCTAGGGGAAGAAATGAAAGAAGAAATAATAGAAGAAAAACCTAGAAGAGAACGTGGAGATAGAAAAGGTGCTACTGGAGCTAAAGATGGTATGATTAGATTGTTTATCAATATTGGTAGAAATCAAAGAATACAAGCTAAAGATATCGTTGGTGCTATAGCTGGAGAAGTTGGAATACCAGGTAAAATGGTAGGAACTATAGATATATATGATAAGTATACTTTTGTTGAAATACCTAAAAAAGATGCAAAAACAGTAATTGAAAAAATGAAAGATATTAAGATAAAAGGTAACAAAATTAATATAGAAAAAGCCAATAAAAAGAAAAAATAATATATAGTATATAAAAATATAATCGAAAGATATATAAAATAGTATATTGAATATTTAAAAAGCCTAATGTGTTTTCAAAACAGATGATAAATAATCTGTAAGAGTCAACAACATAAGGCTTTTATTGTTTTATATAATAGTATTATTAAAGACATTTTAAATTTTGTTTGTGCTTTATTTACATAAGTATAAAAAATATATTAGAAAATAAATAATCAAATAAAAATTAATATATGATTTTCATTTGATAATGGAAGTAAGAGATTGATTTATCACTTTATGATAGGCACATGTATAGAGAAAAACACCACTTACTAGAATATTTCATCGCCACTCTTAAAGCCAAAGGCTGGATGAAAATCAAATTTAACTGCACCCACAGCAACCTTAGGTCCAACAGCCTTTTTAATTCTATAAATACCCTCATTGCCGAAACCAGCACATAGCTCAATAGCTGTATATCATTTTTCCTCATTTTCTTGTGATTCTAATGATAGCATAGTACTTTCTCAATTTAATTTGCTTAAAAGTAATTTTATATGAATATCATATTTATAAGGTATTTTTAAATTTATTTTGATAAAATATACTTATGTCTTAAACAGAGTATTTTAAGTATATGAAATTTAATGAAAATATAGTGAATATGTAACTTTTATAAGGAGATAAAGATATTTTATGGATACAATAAAGAAATTAAGTCATGGATGTACACTAGATTGCCATGATTGTTGTAAATTTAATGTTTATACTAAAGGAAATAATGTGATAAAAATTGAAGGAGATAGAAATCATCCTTATACAAAAGGATTTATATGTAAAAAGGGGTTTGCTCATTTAGATAGATTAAATCATAAAGATAGGATAGAGACTCCAATGTTAAAGGTAGATGGTCTATGGAAAAAGATTTCTTTTGATGAAGCATTAGAGATAATGGCAGATAAACTCCTATTTTATAAAGAACATTATACATCAAAGTCTATTATGCACTATGACCAATATGGAAGTGGGTCTATATTAAAATATATAGGAGATGTATTTTTTAATTTTTATGGAGGAGTTAGTAGGCATAAGGGTGGCCCATGTTGGAGTGCAGGAATGCATGCCCAAAAGTATGACTTTGGAGTAGCTAAGGGACATGCTATAGAAGATATGCTAAACAGCAAGAGTATATTTATATGGGGAAAAAATCCAGCATATACTACCATTCATACTATGCAAATAATTAAAAAAGCCAAAGAAAAAGGGATAAAAATAGTAGTCATTGACCCTATATATACAAAGACTGCTCAAATGGCAGATAAGTACATACAAGTAAACCCTGGAACAGATGGAGCATTAGCTATAGCTATGGCAAAAATTATAATAGAAGATAACCTGCAGGACGAAGAATATATAAATTCGTATGTTGTTGGTTTTGAGGAATATAAAAAATATTTGGATTCATTAGATTTAAACTTTTTATGTAATGAATGTGGTGTTAAAGAAAAGGATATAAGTGCATTAGTTGATTTATATGCTAATAAATATTCAAGTATAAATGTAGGTTATGGTCTTCAAAAGTATAAAAATGGAGGAAATACAATAAGAGCGATAGATGCATTAGGAGCTATAACAGGTCAAATAGGATTTAGTGGTGGTGGAGTGAATTATGCTAATAAGGTTTATCCAAATGTGATAGATGCTGACCCTTATAATAGCCAATCATATGGCGAAGATAGGGAGTTTTATGTAAGTAATATTAGCAAGTTTATAGAAGAATCCTTAAAAGACAGTATATCAGATGAAGTTAATAATACATTAGAGAAACCAAATAATACATTGAACAAGTTTGATAAGATGTCAAGTAAATCACTAAAAGGAAATATTCCTATAAAGATGGCAGTAATAACTAAAAGTAATATGTTAAATCAATTGCCAGATTTAGTAGAGTTAGAAAGAGTTTTTTCAAAGATTGAATTTAAAGTATGCTTTGATATGTTTATGACTGACACAGCTACTTTATGTGACTTATTTATACCTTGTACAAATACGCTTGAAAGTGAAGATATAATTTATAGTTCAATGACCAATCCATATATAACATACAATGAAAGAGCAGTAACACCAAAGCATGAATTGATGGATGAGTATTATTTTTTTATGGAGTTAGCTAAAAAGATGAAACTAGAAGGTTATCCTTTTGTAACAAAAAAAGAATACTTAGAAAAAGTAATTGAGCCGCTTAAACGTTTTGAGAAAAGTCTAGATATAGAGAAACTTAAAAATAGTTATTTTACTATACATAATCCTATTGCTTGGGAAGATAAGAAGTTCGAAACTCCATCTGGAAAATATGAACTTTATTCAGAAAGGATAAGAGATTTAGGAATTAGTCCAATTCCAGTGTATATAAGTAATAAAACTAGAAACTTTGAAGATGAAAATAGGAAAAATATTTTTAGACTGCTAACTAATCACCATGCAGATACTTTGTTTAGTCAACACTTTATGGATAAGACATCTATAGCTCAAGCGTATATAAATCAAATTATGGCTAGAAAAATAGGTGTTAACAATAAGGATATTGTAACTTTAAAGTCAAAAAAAACAAAAATAGATGTACAGATAAATATAGATAGTGGAGTAAGTGATTATATAGTAAAAATGTATGTTGGATGGTGGAAGAAACATGGCAATCCTAATAGTTTAACAGATACTGGTATATCTGATATTGGTGGTCAAGTAACATATAATGAAACGATGGTAGAAATAATACGACAAAACTAGTTAAATTTCATTGAAGGAATAGAAATGCGATTATAGAATTGATTAAAAGTTACTATTTTTACAAAACTATTGAAGGAGGGATTTTGATGGTAAAATATTCCTTAGAACATAAGAATCTATACATAGAATTTATGTGCTCAGAACTAGACCACCATGTAGCTAATGAAATAAGGGAAGAAATAGATAACTTATTAAGTGTTAATCAAGTAAAAAATGTTGTATTTGATTTTGGAAATATTAATTTTATGGATTCTTCAGGTATAGGTGTCATCATAGGTAGATATAAAAAAATTTCTAATGAAGGGGGACGAGTTTCAGTAATTAATATAAGTTCACGAGTTAAGAAAATTTTTGATTTATCTGGGTTAAATAAAATTATTGGCATTTATGATACGTATGAAGAAGCTCTAAGTTCTTTGTAGGGAGGAGTATGTGATGAATAATATTATGGAAGTTAAATTTTCGGCACTATCAGAAAATGAAAGTTTAGCAAGAGTTATAGTAGCATCATTTGCAGCAAAATTAGACCCAACAGTAGATGAATTAGTTGATATAAAGACTGCTGTCTCTGAGGCTGTTACAAATGCTATAATACATGGATATGAAGAAGACAGTTCTAAGTTTGTTTTTTTGAAATGTGAGATAGAGGGAAATACTATAAAAATCGTAGTTGAAGATGAAGGGTATGGAATAGAAAATGTGGAGAAGGCAATGGAACCACTTTATACATCAAAACCAGAACTTGATAGATCAGGAATGGGATTCACAGTTATGAAAAGCTTTATGGACGATGTAGAGGTAAGTTCTAGAAAAGATAATGGCACTAGAATTGAAATGACTAAAAAAATAAATTTGCCTAAATAAAGTCCAAAAGTGAGGTTTTATTATGGAAGTAACTGTTGCCAGAGAAGAAAAAAAACCTCTTCTTAGTCATGAAGAGACTCTAGAACTTATTGATAAAGTTCAAAATGGAGATGAAGAGGCAAAAGAAATATTAATATCAAGTAATTTAGGTCTAGTTAGGAGCGTTGTATCTAGATTTTTAAATATAGGGTATGATAGAGAAGATTTATTTCAATTAGGTTCTATAGGTTTAATAAAATCAATATATAAATTTGACCCTAAATTTAATGTTAAATTCTCTACTTATGCAGTACCAATGATTCTAGGTGAAATAAAGAGATACTTAAGAGATGATGGTATGATAAAAGTATCAAGGTCATTGAAGCAAATAGCTGTAAAGGCCAAGATGGAAAGTGAAGCTTTAACTAAAAAGCTAGGCAGAGAACCAAGTATAGAAGAAATAGCTCAAGCATTAGATGTAGAAAAAGAAGATTTAGTAATGGCTATGGAAGCTAATTTTAATGTAGAGTATTTGCAAGGTGTTATTCATGAAGAAGAAGGTTCTCCAATATGCCTTATTGATAAGATAAGCATGAAAGGAGAAAGTGAGGAAGAAAAAGTTGTAGATAATATATTATTAAAGGATATACTTGGAAGACTGGATAAGAGAGAACGTCAAATAATAGTTCTCAGATATTTTGAAGATATGACTCAAAGTGAAATAGGAGAAATGCTCAATATATCACAGGTTCAAGTATCAAGAATAGAGAAAAAAGTATTATCTAAGTTAAAAGAATATATATCATGATAATACTTATGATATATTAAACTTTTTAGAATTTTTATATTAAGTTTTTAAGTTACTATTAAAAAATTATAAGTTCAAATAAAAAATATTAAAAAACAAGGTGTCTTTATGATAGAAAATAAATTATTTTCTTTATTAGGCATCTTTTTTATTTTTTGACAAAACTTTGAGTGTCTAAAATAAATAATAGGTTTATTTTTTTAAAATTAACAAATAATACTTTAGAGAGGTGTTTAGTATGGATAAAAATTATAAAAAATATGTAGACCAAATAAGCCCAAAACCTACATATTTAAAAAACTATACAATTGCATTTATTGTAGGTGGAATTATTTGTATGATAGGGCAAGCCATAAGTGATTTATACATGAAAGTTGGAGGTCTTGATAAATTAGGTGCTAGTTCCGCTACATCAATAACACTGATATTTATAGGGGCATTTCTAACTGGATTAGGAGTTTATGACCTAATCGGAAAAAGAGCAGGAGCTGGTTCTATAATACCAATAACAGGTTTTGCTAACTCAATAGTATCTCCTGCTATGGAGTATAAAAGAGAAGGATATGTATTAGGTGTAGGTGCAAACTTATTTAAAATTGCAGGGCCAGTTTTAGTTTATGGTATAGGTTCTTCTATTTTATGTGGAATTATTTATTATATTTTTAAGATGTTTTAGAGGATTTTTATTTAATTTAAATTTTATTAATTATGAAGAAGATATGAAATCTGAAAAATAGTTATGGAAGTAGTTAGTTAGGAAATAATCATGCAGATTTTAATTAATATTTTTAATTAATATTAAAAAATTAAATATTAAAATGCAAAATTAAAAAGGTGTGAAAATATGAAAAATAAAAGAATTGGAAAAAGAACAGTCAAGCTAGAGAATAAACCAACAATAATATCAGCTGGTACTATAGTAGGTTCTAAAGAAGGTGAAGGACCATTAAAAGATTATTTTGATATGATTATGACTGATGATTTATATGGTGAAAAAACTTGGGAATTGGCTGAAAGTAAAATGGTAGAGACTGCATCTCAGAAAGCCATACAGAAGGCAGGAAAAAAACTGTCAGATGTAAATTATATGCTAGGCGGGGATTTAATCAATCAAATAGTACCAGCATCTTTTGCTGCAAGAGAATTAGCAATTCCATTTTTGGGTATATATGGCGCTTGTTCTACAATGGCAGAAGGACTTTGCATAGGTTCTATGCTTGTAGATGGTGGTTTTGCAGATTTAGTGCTATCAGGAACATCAAGCCATTATTGTACAGCAGAAAGACAATTTAGATTTCCACTAGAATTAGGAAATCAAAAGCCAATGACAGCTCAATGGACAGTTACAGGAGCAGGAAGTGTTTTATTAGCTCCTAATGGAGAAGGTCCTAAAGTAAAATATGTTACAGTTGGAAAAGTAATAGATAAAGGTATTGATGATGGTAATAATATGGGACCAGCCATGGCTCCAGCAGCAATAGATACTATATATTCTTATTTTGAAGATACTAATGATGACCCAAATAGCTTTGACATAATTGCTACTGGCGATTTAGGTACACTTGGCAAACAAATAGCAGAAGACTTTTTGAAAGAGAAGGGTGTAGATATTTCAAAGTGTTATACTGATTGTGGTATAGAAATGTTTAACCTTAAAGAGCAAGATGTTCACTGTGGTGGGAGTGGATGTGGATGTTCAGCTACAGTATTTGCAGGATATATATATGAAAAATTAAGAAAAAAAGAATTTAACAAAGTAATGCTTGTATCAACAGGAGCACTATTATCACCAACAAGTACACTACAAAAGCAAACAATACCTTGTGTTGCACATGCAGTAGTAATAGTAAATGAGTAGGAAGTGATATATATGTTAATGGAATACGTAAGAGTATTTATTGTAGGTGGAATTATATGTTTAATAGCTCAAGTAATGATGGACTACTTTAAAATGCAAACTCCATATGTTATGGTGACATATGTAACAACTGGTGTAGTTTTAACTTTTCTAGGACTTTATGAACCATTAGTTAAGTTTGCAGCAGCAGGTGCAACAGTTCCTATAATAGGATTTGGATATTCACTTGCCAAAGGAGTAATAAAATCAATACAAAGTGATGGATTTTTAGGTATTTTCCTAGGTGGAACAACTGCTACAGCTGGTGGGATAGCCGCAGCTATATTTTTTGGATATATTATGTCGGTAGTATTTACACCAAAAGCAAAACCATAAAACCACTTAAATATATGATAATTTTTTGTATAAAGTAGGTAGATATCTTTTTAGATTCTACCTATTTTTTTATACTTACAAGCGTTTACATAATCAAGTTGACAATTATTTACAACATGGTGTAGTATTATATTAGCAAAAATAAAATGAAGTGAAGTAGGGGATAAAGATGGTAACTATTAAAGATATTGCAAGGAACCTAGGCATTAGCTATTCAACTGTTTCTAGGTGTTTAAACAATAATCCTAATGTATCTGAAAAAACAAAAAAGAAGGTAGTGGAAGAGGCTAACAGGCTAGGGTTTCATTTTAATGTAAATGCGAGAAATCTAGCAAAAAAAGAAACAAATAGAATAGGGGTAATCTTTTCAAATAATTTTAATCATCAAGACACTAGAAAATTTTTTAGTGATATAATGGACAGTTCTATAAATTCTATTGAGACTAATAAGTACGACTTTATAATACAGCCCAATAACAACATTAGTGGTGATAGTAATGTCTATAAAATGGTTAATGGACAAATGGTTGATGGATTAGTAATAGTGTCTCAATCAATAAAAAAAGAAGAGTATGAGTTTTTAAAAGACAATAATTTTCCACACGTATTCATATATTTTAAGCCATCTTTTGTAGGAGAGGTAGATAACTTCTTTTGGGACGATAACGTATATGGAGGCTATATAGCTACTAAACATTTAATCGACCATGGTCATAAAAATATAATAACAATAACTTCAGAAGATAAGAGTTCAAAAATGCATGAAGATAGAACCAAAGGGTATTTAAATGCTATGGAAGAAGCTAATTTAAAGACAGATGTAATTGAATCTAAAATGGATTTTGAATCTCAAGTTGAACTATTAAGAAATCATATTGATAAAATAAAAAAGGCTTCAGCTATATTTGTGCAACAAGATGTACCAGCTATTTCTATAATACAAGAATTAAAAACTACTTATGGTATAAATGTACCAGAAGACTTATCTGTAATAGGATATAATAATATTGAATTAATATCTTACTTTAGGTCACACTTATCGACAATAGATGACCCAAGAGAGCAAGTTATAAAAAATGGAGTAGATAGTTTAGTAAATACAATAAATAAAAAGAGCACAGAACATATCCCAAGAAAACTTTATCCAAGACTAATTATAAGAAACAGCGTTAATAGAATAAAAGACTAAAAGTAATCCAGTTGATTATAGAATTTAATATCAATAAAAACTTGAATAAATAAAAATACTGGAATGAAAGTTCATTCCAGTATAAAATCTAACTTTTGAGTCTCGGTACAACATTGAGATTTATTATTTTTTAAGTAGTTTCATTAAGATAGTTTTTTATAAAATCAATAAACATTCTTGTTGACTTGTTTAAAAATTTATTATCTGTCCAATATAGCTCAATAAATTGCTCACATCTTATATCATTAATAGGTAATAGTTTAATAGAAGATTCATAATCTATACACCATGATTTTTCAGGAATAAATCCAACTCCATGACCTTCTTTTATCAAATTATAAACGGTTGAAGGAGAATCACATTCAAAACCTACATTAGGTTCAAAGTCAGCATAGTTACAAAATCTATCTGTAATTTTTCTGAAATTTGTACCTTCATCTAAACATATAAAATTCTCATCTTGTACATCTTTAAAATACACACTATTAAGCTCTGATAGTGGATTGCTGTAAGGTACACCTATAAATATTTCTTCACTAGTTAATACTTCATAATTTGATGACTTAAATTCAAAGCAATATGAAGTAATACATATATCAAAATCGTAGTCAAATGTTGATTTTGGAATATGTTGCATTAATTTGAATGAAATATTTGGATGTAATTTTTTAAATTCACTAAGTACATCTAAAATTAACCCTGATGCAGTAAGTACGATTAATTTGATTTGGTCAAATTCACTACAAGCTAAATCTTTTATTTCTTTAGTTGATGTATCTAATAAATTAAGTATAGAATCAACTCTTTTAAGAAAAATATTTCCACAATAGTTTAATTTAATAGACTTTCCTTTCCTGTCAAATAATTTTACACCTAAATCCATTTCAAGTAGAGCTATACTTTTGCTAAGTGCTGACTGTGTTACATGTAATTGCTTAGCAGCATTAGTCATATTTTCAGTACAAGCTACAACTTGAAAATATTTTAATTGTAATAAATCCATGATGCTTAATCCTCCTTTTGCTTTATGACTAAAAGCATATAAAAATAATGAAACATTTATATTATACATTATCGATGAGAGAATATATAATTAAATCACTAATACTTATATTGTAAGAAAATTATAAAAATTGCAAGGAGGTATAAAAATGAAAGGAATTAAAAATGCTCTGATAGCAGCCTGTATAATTACCGTATTGGCTGAATTAATTGGGCCTATTTCATTTAAAGTTATGGGTATTAATATAACTTTACTTAGTATACTATGGGCTATCTTTATAGGTATGGCTGTTTCCCCTCATTTGTTAGGAAGGGTTATACCAGCTTTAAAAAAGTTTATAGGAGATAATGAAATAAATGTATCTCCATATCTTTTATCTTTAACTCTATATCCATTAGGAATAATGTTTGGAATTAATGCAGGTCCTAAAGTTGGTATATTACTTCAAGCAGGACCAGCACTTTTATTACAAGAGTTTGGTCATATGGGTACAATGTTGATAGCATTACCTGTTGGAGTAGCACTAGGTCTTGGAAGAAGTGCATTAGGAGGGACTTTTTCATTATGTCGTGATACAGCACTAGGAATTATTGGGGATAAGTATGGATTAAATTCACCAGAAGGTATAGGAACATTGGGAACTTATATAAGTGGTAGTATCTTTGGAACATTATTATTTTCATTTTTGGCACCATTGGGTGTTCTTATAGGCTTTCATCCATATGCTTTAGCAATGGCATCAGGAATGGGAAGTGGTTCTATGATGGGGGCTGCAACAGCATCATTGATGAATACTGTCCCAAATATGTCTGAACAGATTTTAGCTTATTCAGCTACCAGTGGATTGATTACAGCTGTTACTGGAATATACATAGAATTATTTTTATCATTACCAGTTGCTAATTATTATTATAGTAAAGTGGCTCCGATTATTGAGAAGTTTAGAAGTAGAAAAAAAACAAAAACAAGAGATGTCTTATAATGGAGGATGTATAGATGGAAAAGACTTTGAAGACTATTATGGAACAGATAAAAATAGTAATGTTCATATATATTATTATTTGCTTTGGACAGGCTATAGCACTTAAAACACAGGCTAAAGATTTGTTGATTGGAAGTGTATTTGGGTTTATATTAGTAATAATTGCTATTGTAATAAAGAATTTTGTTAAGAGACCAAATTTACCAGGTTTTGCATGGGCGACTTTAGTTGCGTTTGTATTATCACTTCCAATATCACCAGTTGGAGATTTTATAGCAAGTAATATAGGAAAAATCAATTTTATGTCTACAGTAACACCATTATTAGCTTTTGCAGGAATTTCTGTAGGTAACCAATTAGACATATTAAAGACTTTGAGTTGGAAGCTAGTAGTTATATCATTTATAGTTATGACATCTACTTATTTTGGTTCTGCTTTTATATCTCAAACAGTTCTAAAAATAAATGGAATGATTTAAGGAGGTAGTAAGTATGAAAGAATTAAAATTAAAAATCAAAGAAGATATAAAGCTGTTATCTGATGAGAAAAAAGCATCATTTGAAAAGGTATCCAAATCTTTATTTGAAAATCCAGAATTAGCATTTGAAGAATTTAAATCACAAAAAGCATTATGTAATTTATTAGAAGAAAATGGATTTGATGTGACAAAGGGTGTAGGAGGATTAGAAACATCTTTTGAGGCAGTCTACTCAAATGGAACTGGTGGAAAGACAGTAGCTTTTCTAGCTGAATATGATGCACTTCCAGGTATGGGACATGCTTGTGGACATAATATAATAGGTACAAGTTCTGTTGGAGCGGGTATTATTTTAAAAGAAGTTATAAAAAAATATGATATAGAAGGAACTGTAAAAGTATTTGGAACACCTGCAGAAGAAAGAGTAGGTGGAAAAATAACTATGATTAGAGAAGGGGTATTTAAAGATGTAGATGCTGCATTAATTTTACATCCATGTGATGCTTCAATACCTGATGATATATCATTTGCTCAAGTTAACTTAAAATTTGATTTTAGTGGAAAAGCTTCTCATGCTGCTGCTTATCCTTGGGAAGGAAGAAGTGCATTAAGTGGAGTAATAGCATTATTCAATAGTGTAAATAGCATGAGATTACATCTTAAAGATTATGCAAGAGTACATGGAATTATAACTGATGGAGGTAGTATACATAACATAATTCCTGAAAAATCTATAGCTATATTTAATGTAAGAGCATTAAGTATAGAATACCTAAATGAAATTTGTGATATGCTTAAAGATTGTGCTAAGGGAGCTGCAATTTCTACAGGAACTAGTGTAGAAGTAATTCAATTAGATGAGATATATAAAGAGATAAAAAATGATTCAAGATTGGTAAATATAGTTAGAGAAAATTTTGAAGTATTGGGTGAAGATTATATTGAAAGAGATTTAACTCAAGGTATTGGTTCAACTGATACTGGAAATTTAACTCATGAAATACCTGCAATACAAGCATATATAAAATTAAAAGAAAACACTGCAACTCATACAGAAGAATTTGCTGTAGCTGCTGGTGGCGAAGAAGGAAAAATAGCACTTATAAAAGCAATTAAAGTACTAGCAATGTGTGGTGTAGATGTTTTGTACAGTAAATAATGTATTACTAAAAAAATACATGAAGAAAGGAGACTAAATATGATATTAAAACAAGTATTAGAGGTTTATGACATTTTAGACAAATCAACTGCAAGTGGAGAAGAAGTGAAGACATACTTACAAAGCTATGGTGGAGAAAATATAATAGTAAAAAAGCTATCATCAAGTAAAGGTTCTACAGACTTAGTTAAGCTTACAATTGCTGGTAAGAATGGTAAATTAAACGGAGGAAATGCCCCTACTCTAGGTATTTTAGGCAGACTTGGAGGTATTGGAGCAAGACCAGATGTAATAGGTTTTGTTTCAGATGGTGATGGAGCATTAGTAGCAATTTCAGTAGCAGCGAAACTTTTAGATATGCAACGAAAAGGAGATGTGCTAGAAGGAGATATTATAATTTCTACTCATATTTGTCCAGATGCTCCAACTAAAGAGCATTATCCTACACCTTTTATGGATTCACCAATAGATATGACAACTATGAATGAAAATGAAGTTGACAGTAGTTGTGATGCAATACTTTCAATCGATACTACTAAAGGTAATAGAATAATCAATACTAGAGGATTTGCAATATCGCCAACTGTCAAAGAAGGGTACATATTGAAAACTAGTGATAATCTTTTAGATATTATACAGACTGTAACTGGAAAATCTCCATTTGTATTTCCTTTATCTATTCAAGATATAACACCATATGGAAATGACCTGTATCACTTGAATAGTATTTTACAGCCAGCAGTTGCTACAAATTCTCCAGTAGTTGGAGTAGCAATTACTACAGAAATGCCTGTTGCTGGATGTGCTACAGGTGCAACTCATTTTAGTGATTTAGAGTCAGCTGGTAGATTTGCAATTGAAGTTGGCAAATTATTTGGTGTAAATAAGTGTGATTTTTATGATAAGGAAGAATGGGATATACTTATCAAAAGATATGGGAAATTAAACGCATTCCAAACTTTTGGTATACAATAAGCAAAAAATATAAAGTTTATATAGTTTGTAATAAGTTTATATAGTTTGTAATATATAAATATTATAACAATCGCCACATTAATTATAATTACTAAAAAAGGAGTGTCTCATCGAGGATTTCTAAAAATCACTTTGAGGCAACTCCTTATATTTTTGTTTTAATTTTAATTATTTATTAATATTTAAATGTAATCTTTTATTAAACTATGGTGTTGTATTTCCACCACCATCAGGAGGGGTGACAGTACCACCACTGTTTCCACCATTGTCAGGAGGGTTAGTAGTACCACCACTGTTTCCACCATTGTCAGGAGGGTTAGTAGTACCGCCACTGTTTCCACCATTGTCAGGAGGAGTAGTAGTACCGCCACTATTTCCACCGTTATCAGGAGGAGTAGAGCCACCACCATTATTACCTGAATTATTGTTGTTATTATTGTTTTCTTCTTCTTGTTGATTATTATCTGGTTTCTTTGTATCTTCAGGAGATGGCTGAGAACTTACTCTAGAAGGAGCAGTACCTTCAATAAATGCTGCTTTAGAGCCAGAAGATTGCTTTCCTCCATCTTCTAAATTAATTTTTGTAAAATATACATTTTTAGGAACTTCAAATTCAGTAACTGTTAAATTTGCATGTATTTTTGCCATGATTTTTTGCCAAAGTTTTGCTGTACTAGTACTTCCATGTGGAACATCTCTACGTTTTATAGTGTTACCAGCATCATCTTTTCTACCAGCATCATCTCCAATGTATGTTGCTCCTACATAATAAGGTGTATAACCAACAAACCAAGCATCATATGCGCTATTTGTAGTACCTGTTTTACCTGCAACAGGCATTCCTTTAGGAAGTGATGCAATACCACCTGTACCTTCAGTAATTACACTTTCTAACATATCTGTAACAACATAAGCTACTTCTGGGTCTACAACTTTATGCTCTTCAGGAGCGTTTTTAACTAATAATTGCCCATCAAAAGTAGTTATAGTAGTGTAAATAGATGGTTCTACATAAACTCCTTGATTTGCTAATGTACCATAAGCAGCAGCCATCTGAAGTGGAGTAATACCACTTGCCATACCACCAAGTGTTAATGCTGGGAACTGTCTATCAGTTGCTCCTGTTTGGCTATTTTTAACAGTTGTTATACCAAAGTTCTTTAAGTAGTCCATCATTATATCTATACATTCATCATAAGAATCTCCAAGCATCTCAGCAGTTTTAACTGCTATTGTATTTGAAGATTTAGCAAGAGCTTTACGTAAACTCATAGAGCCATGACCACTAGTGGTAGTTCTTGGATTCCATTTAGTGTTTTCTTCAAATTTATATCCTCCTCTAACATCATTTAGAGCAGTCGATTGTGTAATCTTTAAAGTATCAATAGCTGGTGTATAAATTGCTAGAGGTTTTATAGAAGAACCTGGCTGATGAGGGCTAGTAGCACGATTTAAAGTTTTTCTGCCACTTATGTTTCGGCCTCCAGCTAGTGCTCTTATTTCACCATTTTTGTAATCTAAAATTACCATTGCAGACTGTGGCTGGCTAACTCCATCAGGTCCAACCATATGTCCTGGGAAATTGCTATTTTTATCAAATTCTTCTTCCAAAGCATCCTGCATTTTAGGGTCTATAGTTGTATTTACAATTAGACCACCATTGTAGAATAAGTTTTGAGCTTCATCATTTGTATGTCCTTGTTCCATTAGGGCATTTATAACTTCACTTTCAATAAGGTCTTCTACAGATGAAGAAACTTTATCTGCTGATTTAGGTAATTTTATTTCTATCTTAGCATTAATTGCTTCATCATATTCTTTTTGTTTTATATATCCTAGGTCTAACATTTTCTTTAGAACAATTTCTTGTCTTTTCTTAGCTTCAGGGTTGTTTATAGCTTTTCTAACAACTAATGTACCTGCTTTTAGCTGTCTATAAGTATCACTAGATATAAGTTCCCAAGTTTTTAATTTCTCAATCATATCAAAGTCTACTTGAGTTGGGTCATCTAAATCATCATCAGTTGTATTAACAAAAAATAACAACTTATTCTCTAAGTCACTCTTAGTTTCATTTCCATCTAATTTAGAAGTTTTGTAAGCTGAAAACCTAGATGGATTTTTAGTTGAACCAGCAAGAAGTGCTGACTCAGCTATAGTAAGGTCAGATGCAGACTTATCAAAATAACCACGTGCACCAGCCTCAGCTCCTGCAAGACCCTTTCCAACGAAGAAGTTATTTAAATAAGTTTCTAGTATTTTGTCTTTACTTACTGTCTTACTCATCTCATATGCATAATAAATATCTTTTATTTTACGAGGTAGAGTTTGTTGCTCAGTAGTCAATAGCATCTTAGATACCTGCATAGGAATAGTACTACCACCTTGCTTAGTACCAGTAAGAGTTTTTAATACTGATCTAAATAAACCTTTAATGTCAACACCCTTGTGTTCATAAAAACGTTCATCTTCTATTGCAATTACTGCATGTTGAAGATGAGTTGAAATTTTATCTAATGGAACGGGTGTCTTTTTATTTACACTTGGAGCAGTAGATAATGTTTTTCCATTAGCGTATTTAATTGTAGTTGTTTGGTTTGTTTGCTTGTCTAAAACAGCTTCTGTAACTGGAGAGACATCTCTTAATGATGCAAATACTAATCCAGCAGTACCTGCTGCACCAACAACTAATAAAACTAAAAATACTATACCAAATACTCTTAGTTTTTTAAATTTATCGCTTTTCTTAGATTTCTTCTTGCTTTTAGTTGAATGAGTTTTGTTAGCTGAATTTCTATTAACTGGTTTATTTGAGCTACTAGATGAACTAACCTTTTTTCTTCTTATTTTATTTCCATTTTTATCATTATCGTTATTCATAAGATTTTAACCTCCTTACTTAATGCAATATTATAACACAAATAGGAGTAATTTTGTAATTAATAGAAAAAATGAATTTGCTATAATATTCTGTACATTGTAGATATGTATAAACAAAATGTATTAATAAGTCTATATTTTTATTTATTTATTTTTGACAAATATTATAAAAATTATGCCAAAGTTACATATAAATAAATAGGAGGGGATAAATTTGAATAGGATAGTAGATAGAAAAAAGAAAAATGAATTTAGAAAAATTGTAGCTATTTTCTTGTTAATTCTTTTCTTGTCTGTATTTATAGGCAGTTTCATATATATAGATAAAAGTTTAAGACCAACAATTACAGTTTTAGCAGAAACAAAAGCTCTTGAATTGGCAAACAGGTCTATAAATAAAGCTGTTGCTGAAATGGTAGAAGGGAAAATAAATTATGAAGATTTAATGGATATACAGCTTGATAATAACGGAAAAATAACTATGATACAAGCAAATACTATTATGATGAATGAAATTGCATCTGCAATAGCTTTAGAAATACAAGATGAATTAAAAAAAGGTAAAACAGCAGATTCTTACATACCTATAGGAACAGCATTAGGAAGTCCTATATTAGCTAAATACGGCCCTAAACTTGAAGTATCTATTGAACCTATAGGAACAGTATCAGTAAACTTTAAAACGGAATTTGAGTCTTCAGGCATAAATCAAACAAGACATAGGATATATTTAGAAGCTCAAACTCAAGTGAAAGTAGTAATCCCACTTATAACTTCAACAAAACAAATTAAAGCTCAGATACCTATCTGTGAGACTATAATAGTAGGTGATGTTCCAGAAAGTTATGTAAATATACCTGAAAAGAACCTTGGCAATGTTTTACCTAACACTGGAAAAAATGCTAACAAGTAATATTAATGATATTTATTTTTTAATAAATTTGAAATAATAGTTTATAAATAAAAATTATGTCAATAATAAGTAATAAATAAGAATCAATATAGTTGTAATAAAAATTAATATAATTGTAATAAAAATTTATGTTTTAAAGTATGTAAAATATTTAATATATTTGGTCTGTAGAGTGAAGAAATATGTCTTCAGACCAAATATATTATAAACATTTATTTAATGATGATTTAAGAGTTACAAATTACTTATATAATTTATTATCTAAAGCATCCATTTAATAAATACACCATAACCTACAGCTGGGTCATTTTCAATGGCATGAGAAACTGCTCCTATTATTTTATCATCTTGTACTATTGGAGTACCACTCATACCTTGTACAATACCACCAGTTTGAGCTAAAAGGTTTTTGTCAGTGATTTTAATTTTAAAACTTTTACTCTCAGGATGGTTTTGGTTTTCTATATCTATAATTTCAATATTATATTTTTTACATTCATTAGAGTTGTTTTGTAAAATTATTTGAGCTTTTCCCAGCTTAACTTCATTTAGTGAAGCTACCTTATATTTTTTTAAGCTAGAAATATCAAAGTTATTAATTTGACCTCTTATTCCAAAATCAGTGTTTTCTGTAAAACTACCAATAATATTTTCTCTTTTTGCATTTATACATCCAACACTACCTCGATAGGATTTTTCTATGTCGAGGTGCTTAGTTGTAGAAATTGAACCTGATTTTATAGGTATTTTTCTTGAATTACCAACACTTATTGGGTGACCTACAGCACCAAATTCTGAGGTTTCTGGATTGATATAAGTCAAAGTAGCAAATCCAGAAAGTAAGTTATTAAAACTAATTTTTTCTAATATGTGTTTAGTTGTTTTCATTGTTAAAAGTTGACCACCTCTATTTAATAAAATAGACACTGGTTTTTCTTCTGGTAAAGCATTTAGTGTATTAGCAAAATCACTATATCCATCAACTTCTATATTATTTACTTTGATTATAGCATCACCTAATCTAAATGGAGATGCTTCACCAGGACTTCTAACGATGATATTTTTTAGTTCTGCATCAATTTGAAGAACATTTCCTATAGGTATTAAATATTGAGGTTCACTTTTTTGTAAATTTTGTGCATAAATTAAATTATTTGAGAAAAAATATAATAAAAATAAAAATGTTAAAACAATTGTAAATTTTGACTTAGCTAAGTTGTTTCTTTTACTTAAAGATTTATCTTTAAAATAAAAATTTTTAAATTGCATAGAACACCTCTTTCTTATTAAAATATTTTAATAATAAAATTGAAATTTTCTTGCTGCTTCAATATTATGTTGCTCAAGAATCAGTTTTTGATGCTTGGAAAACTGACACAATAACTCCTTAGTTTTCATAAAAATAAATAAAATAAACAAGGTATATGATAAAATAGATACATATTCATATAAATTTAAAATAGATAATAGCTGTCTATCATTGAAAGGAGCAAAAGATGAAAAAATATAGATTGTTAGTTACTTGTATAATTGCCATGGGAATTATAATTATAGGTACATCAAATCCAGTTACCAATTTTTACAAGACAACAAATTTAATTAATTCAGGCACTACTAAAAATGAAAAAACAGATAAAGATGAAAATAAAAATATAAAAGATAAAGATAAAGATGAAAATAAATCAAATTCAAAAAGCAAAAATGATAATAAGTCAGAGGATAATAAATCAGATAATAAAACAGAAACTCAAAAAAATAAAAAGTTTTTAATTTGTATAGACCCAGGGCATCAAGGAAAAGGGGATAGTAATTTAGAACCAGTAGCTCCAGGTTCTTCATCTCAAAAAGCAAGAGTATCTTCAGGAACAGAAGGTATAGCTACAAAGAAAGCAGAGTATGTTTTAAATCTTGAAGCATCTGTAGTTTTAAAAAATATATTAGAGTCTAAAGGTTACAATGTAATAATGACTAGAGAAACACATGATGTAAATATAAGTAACTCAGAAAGAGCAATACTTGCTAATGAGAAAAAAGCAGATATGGTTGTAAGAATACATGCAGATAGTTTAAATAATTCTTCAAAGACTGGTGCATCTATATTAGTTCCTGAGAAGGATGGAAAATATACAGCTCCTATATATGAAGATAGTAATAGATGTGCAGAATTCATCAAAACAAACATGGAACAAGCTGGGATACAGATAAATGGAATTGTTCAAAGAGGAGATTTGACTGGATTTAACTGGTCAAAAGTGCCAGCTGTATTAGTAGAGATGGGATTTATGAGCAACTATAATGAAGACCAAATGATGTCAAATCCAGAATATCAAAGAAAAATGATGCAATGTGTAGCGGATGGATTAGATGAATATTTTAAATAAAACATAAATAGAGAAAAAAATTGGGATGGTACTATTTTCCTAATTTTTATCTCTATTTTTTATTCAAATAATAGTGAAAAAGCAAATTACAAGGCTACATACCTGTTTGTATAAGAGACTACAAACCTACATTAAATGGAAAAATAGACATTTACATATATGACTATATTTTCATAATAAACCCTAACTATATAGTTTTGTAAAGTTAGATAATATTTAGGAAGAATTTAAAGCTGATATACTTTATTAAGAAAAGACCAAAAAAAGAAGAAAACAACAAAAAGAATTATGTGTATTATAGGAAGAAAACTAAATAAAGAAAACTTTTTACTATCACGAGTTTTGATTAATGAAATAATATATGAGATAGGATATAAACCAGCAAGTAGCATAGTAATTAAAGCAATCACAGATTGTATAATCTCACTGAAAATCTTCCAGTTTACCATTCCTAAATCAGCAACAGAAATGATAGTTCCAATCCATGTTATTAGAGAAAATGGAATTGGCAATGCATAAATAATATAAATAATAATGAAGTATTTTTTCTGTTTAATAACTATTTTTCACCTCCGTTTAGATAAATAACCTGTAGCACCACTTATCGCCTAAGGCAAGCAAACGTAAATTGGTTTTATTCTATTCTAATAATTGTGTCTGTAAATATCAAATGATTTGCATTGTGTCAAAAACTTATATTAATGTTCATAAGAAATTTTGTTTATTTGAGAATCAATCAGAAACCATTTTATAATTTCAAGATTAAACAGGCTACAAAGAAATTATAGCATGCATGTATTTTTTAGTCGATAAAGAAGTTCTATCATTGATGAAAGTATCTATTTTTATTTTACATAATACAGCTATAAAGTTTATTCTCAGTTAAATTATTGTAAATATAACTAAAAATATTGGTAATACTTGATTTAAGTTTAAAAAGAATATATTATAGTATAGAATGTGTAAAATTTTTTTGAGAGGTGTTAGAATGCTAGTAGTAGAAAACGTAAGCCACGGATTTGGAGCAAGAACAATATTAGAAAATGTATCCTTTAGACTTAGAAAAGGTGAACATATTGCACTAGTTGGCGCTAATGGAGAAGGAAAATCGAGTTTTTTAAATATAATAACGAAAAAGCTTATGCCTGATGCTGGAAATATAAAATGGTCTTCAAGAGCTACAGTAGGTTACTTAGACCAACATACAGTATTAAGTAAAGGTAAAAGTATAAGAGAAGTGCTTAGAGAAGCTTTTAAGCATATGTTTGATTTAGAGCAAGAAATGATTGCTATGTATGACAAGATGGGAGAAGCTAGTGATGATGAGATGAGTAAGCTTCTTGAAGAAACAGCAGAAATACAAACTATACTTGAAAATAGTGGTTTTTATATGATAGATGCAAAGATACAAGAAGTTGCAAATGGTCTTGGTCTTGGAGAGATTGGTCTTGATAAGGATGTAACTGATTTAAGTGGAGGTCAAAGAACAAAAGTACTTCTGACTAAACTTTTACTTGAAAATCCAACTATTCTTATACTGGATGAGCCTACAAACTATTTAGATGAGGAACATATAACATGGCTTACTAGATATCTTCAGGAATATGAAAACAGTTTTGTTCTAGTATCACATGATATTGACTTTATAAATAATACTTGTAATGTAATATATCATATGGAAAATGGCGAGTTAAATAGATATAAAGGTAATTATGATGAATTTGTAAGACTGAATGATATAAAGAAACGTCAAGAAGAGCAAGCTTATGATAAACAAGTTGAAGAAAGAAAAAGGTTAGAAGATTTTGTAGCCAGAAATAAAGCTAGAGTTGCAACAAGAGGAATGGCTAATAGTAGACAAAAACAACTAGATAAGATGGAAATACTAGAAAGACCAAAGGAAAAGATAAAACCTACTTTTTCTTTTAAAGATGCCAGAGCAGCAAGCAAGATAATCTTTGAAACAGAAGACTTAGTTTTAGGTTATGATGAAGCGTTAACAAAACCACTTAACTTCCATTTAGAAAGAGGAAAGAAGGTTGCTTTAAAAGGGATGAATGGTATTGGTAAATCTACATTATTAAAGACATTACTTGGAATAATAAAACCATTTGGTGGAAATGTTAGATTGGGAGATTATTTAGAAGTTGGATATTTTGAACAAGAGAGTTCAAGAGAAAATAATAATACACCTATGGATGAAGTCTGGAGTGAATTCCCTGGTCTTACGAATTTTGAAGTTAGACAAGTCCTTGCAAAATGCGGACTTACTAATGAGCATATAACTAGTCAAATGAGAGTATTAAGTGGAGGCGAAGCTGCCAAGGTTAGACTTTGTAAAGTTATGCTAAAAAATATAAACTTTTTAGTATTAGACGAGCCTACAAACCACTTAGATGTAGATGCAAAAGACGAATTAAAGAAAGCTATAAAAGAATTTAAAGGTACAGTTCTTTTAGTATGCCATGAGCCAGAATTCTATTCAGAAATTGTCGATGATGTATGGAATATAGAAGATTTCACTACTAAAATCGTTTAGGTAATTAATTTGTTACTGGGGGGATTTCATGAAAAAGTTTCTAAATATAATTTTTTCAGTGTGTATAAGTGTGGTTGTAATAGTAGGTGCTATTAATTTTACTGTTGGATTTAAGCAACTTTATTATTTTGATATTGATTATTTAAACATATCAGAGTTATCTGGTTTATCTAAAGATGATATAAAATTAAATTATGATTACTTAATAGATTACAACCTAAGTAAGGATGTATCTGAGTTTAAGTTACCAACATTAGAATCTTCTCCAGAAGGGAAAATACATTTTGAAGAAGTGAGAAATATATTTCAAAATATCAATAAATTAGCTAAGTTATTAATGGTAATTTCTTTGGTGGGAATTATATTAAGTATAAAAAATAAAAATATAAAACTACTAAAAACTACATCAATGACATTGATAATAATGCCAGTAGTGTTGGCACTTCCTATTTTGTTGAATTTTGAAAAATCATTTATTATTTTTCATAAATTATTATTTAGAAATGATTATTGGATATTTAATCCTGATTTAGACCCAGTTATAAATATGCTTCCAGAAGAATTTTTCTTTCATGCTGGAATGATGATTTTAATATTGATTTTTGCAGTAAGCATGTTGATTTTTGCAATGTATAAATTATGTAAATTATTTAAAAGTAGAAAGATATAAGGTAGAGCGATATAAATTAAAACTTATATAATAAAAATAGCTATGTAATATTATTTAGACGAAAATGAGTCAAAAAATATTTATGCATAGCTATTTTTAATAAAAAATTATTTTTTGCAAGTAATTTTAACTAAGTCTTGAAATTTTCCCATAATATAATTATAATTATCTTTTTTATGAGGTAGTATACAGCTACTGCAATCTTTAATGCCTTTCTCTGTGTACTTAAAGTTTCCTCCACAATTTTCTCCTAAAGCATATAAAGGACAATAGCAAAATAAACAGTTAAATTCTTCTGGTTTATCAGTTTTATGACAAGGGAAAAACTCACAATCTTTGTGATTAAAAAATTTATAATTTTCGCCCATATTTTCCTCCTAATTTAAATAAAATATGAAATCTTTTATAACTATATAAGATTTTGGTGATAATATAATTATACAATATTTTTATTAATAGTTGATAATATAGTACTCTTAATCATATTATTAATGGTATAATTAGTCAACAGAGAAATAATGTAAGTGTTTTTAATACAATTAGATTATGTTTTATAACAAAAAATGAGGTGATTAAGTGAAAGAAATTCAAGAAAGAGCACTTCTTGTAGGTCTGAATTTGACAACAATAGTTAAAAAAAGTGATGATATAGACACTAACGAATCCATGGAAGAACTAAAAGAATTAGCGAAGGCTGCTGGAGCAGAGGTTGTAGGTAGCTTAATTCAAAATAAGCAAGCTGTTGATGCAGCTTATTATATAGGAAAAGGTAAGGTAGAGGAAATAAGAGCATATAGTGAATCATTAGATGCTACTTTAGTAATTTTTAATGATGAATTATCTGGCGCTCAAATTAGGAATATTGAAAATGTTGTTGGAAAAAAAGTAATAGATAGAACTACCTTAATTTTAGATATATTTGCTCAAAGAGCACTTAGTAAAGAAGGTAAATTACAGGTCGAATTAGCACAATTAAAATACAGATTACCACGACTTTATGGAATGGGTGGTGAAATGAGTAGAACTGGTGCAGGAATTGGAACGAGAGGACCTGGTGAACAAAAGTTAGAAGTAGATAAAAGACATATACTTAATAAAGCAGCGGATATAAGACGTGAACTTAAAGAGGTAAAAAAGAATAGAGAGACACAAAGAGTTAAGCGTTTAAAATCAAATATACCAATTGTAGCACTTGTTGGATATACAAATGCAGGAAAATCGACCTTACTAAACGAATTAATAAAGACACACAAGGATTATGAACAAGAAAAAGAAGTTTTTGTAAAAGATATGCTTTTTGCAACTTTAGATGTAACTTTAAGAAAAGCTCTTTTGCCAAACAAGAAAGAATTTTTAGTAGTAGATACTGTTGGATTTGTTAGTAAACTTCCCCATGATTTAGTAGAGGCATTTAAGGCTACACTAGAAGAAGTACAATATGCAGATTTAATTTTACACGTAATTGACACAACGAACACTAGTTATGAATTGCAAAAAAGTACAACTGAAGGTGTATTAAAAGAACTTGGTGCAAATGATAAAAAACATATACTTGTATACAATAAAGTAGATAAGCTAGAGTTAGATATATATCCTAAGAGTCAAGAAGATATTGTGTATATATCTGCAAAACAAGGCATAAATATGGATAAACTATTAAATATGATAGAAATTGCTTTAATGGAAAATACTTATTCAGTAAGTTTGATGTTACCTTATGAAAGAGGTGATATATTTAGTAGAATAAAAGATAAATACAATGTGGAGAATTTTGAGTATGGGGAAAATGGTGTAACATTAGATGTAAATTTAGATGAAGAAGATTTTAATATCTATAGAGAGTACATATTAGAAAAATAGGTTTGATATGGATATAAATTGGGAAAATATAGATAATCTTGAAGATTATTTTATAACCTATCTTCTTTACAAAGAATCTAAAACAGTATCTCAAATTAGTAAAATTAGAAACATTTCAAATGTTGAAGCAAGTGAGCAACTTATACAAGCAAAGTTGAAGATAAAAGAAATGCAAAAAGATGATTTTGAAGCATCTAAGGACATTTTAGATAAATTTTTAGAATTAGATAAAATTAAGAGACTTGATTTTATGGATAGCTTAGATGACGAAAAAATGGTATACTTTAAGAGAAAGGTTTTCAAAAGAATCCTTGTAGAAAAAAATGCTGAAGATTTGATTGTTTTAATTTGGGCAACAGGTGAGCTAAAAGATGATAGATTTTTGAAGTTACTCCATCAGCTCACAAACCACAGACACTCAGATATTAGAAGAATAACTTATTCAGCAATAAGAAAGATTGAGTCACCAAGTAGTAGAGAAGTCTTACAAAAAGGTCTCTACGATAAAAATGCACAAACTAGACAATATTGTGCAAAAGCTCTTTCAAAATTAGGAGATGAAAACAGTTTAAAGATTTTACAGCAGTTAAAAGATAAGAATAAGAATTTTGAAAAAGAGTACGTGCTTAGAGCTTATGATGAAGCCATTGAAGCATTATTAAATTTGAAAAAGTAATTTTTTATTAAAGCAATTTGTTTACTTAATGATTTATTTATGGAGTTTAACAAGGTAATTAATAAATTAATGGGAGGGGTTTCAAATGATAGTAAGACGTTGTGCAGGTGGAGTAGTGTTTTATGCTAATAAAGTACTTATTGTAAAAAATGATAGAGGTGAATGGACACTTCCAAAAGGAAAGATACTTGGAGGAGGACTTCCATATGAAAGTGCTGTTGAAAGAGTTAAAGTAGAAACTGGCATAGACGCTAAAATGATAGATGTAGCTGGCGATACTATGTATGAATTTTTCTCAAGAAGTAGACAACAAGAAGTTTGCAATGCGATAATGTGGTATGTTATGGAAGCTTGTAATACTGAATGTGTACTTGCTCCTGAATTCCAAGAAGGTGGATTTTACAAGATAAAAGATGCTTTAGAAATGTTGTCACATCATAAAGAGCAAGCTTTAGTTGAAGTATCTTATAAAAAGTTTAAAGAATTAAAGAAATTAGTTTCAGAGGGCGACGATGTTCCAGCAAACTAGTAGTGAATTTATAGAGTTTTGAGGAAGGGATAGACCCTTCCTTTTTTAATTCCAAGTTTTAGAAATGTATACTTTATAGTTTATCTGATTTGTATTTTAATAAATTATATTGATTTATGTATCAATAAATTATATTAAAAATAAAAATTAAAAATCTTGTGATTTTATTATATAATTATCTTATAATGCTAACTAAATGAATACTAAAAATTCTATTTACATTTTAATTGGAGTAATTTTTATAAATAAAGATATATTTTAGCAAATGACAAAAATAGGAGGAGTTATAATGAGTAATTATAGGACATTACACGAATTTGGAACAGATGAAATAACAATTGAAAAATCTGTTTTTATTGGATATGCTAAGCCTATACAAAGTGAAGAAGAAGCAGTAGAATTTATAAATGAAATAAAGAAAAAACACAAAGATGCAAATCATAATGTGTGGGCTTATACAGTTGGACAAAATATGAATATACAAAGGTATAGTGATGATGGAGAGCCACAAGGAACAGCAGGGATACCAACATTAGAAGTCATAAAAAAAGAGGACTTGAGAGATGTAGTAGTAGTTGTCACTAGATATTTTGGTGGTATAAAATTAGGTGCAGGTGGTCTGGTTAGAGCTTATACAAAAGGTGCTAAATTAGGCTTAGAAGCTGGAAAAATAATTAGTAAGGTAATGTACCAAGAAGTTAAAGTTAAGATAGATTATACTCAACTTGGAAAGGTACAAAATGAACTGATGAATTTAGGGTACTTTATAAAAGATACCATATATGAGGATAATGTTGAGATAATAGTATATTCAAAGTTAGAAGATGTGGAAAAACTATCAGAGAAAATGATTGATATAACAAGTGGAACAGGAAAGATAGTTTTAGGAGAAGAATTTTATTTATCTGAACAGGATGGAGAAATTTTACTATAAAAATCTTACTGTAATTTAAGCTAAAAGTAAAAAAGTAGAGTAGCAATATAGAAGATAAAAGCATAAAAATAGAATAGTTATATAGAAAATAAAAGCCATTAATTTATATTAAAATAATTTAATGGCTTTTATCAGACTTTGCACAGAATCCTTTTTTAACTTCAAATAAACCAACTAAAAGTAAAAACACTCCAAATATTTTCTTCAATATATCAGACGATAAATAATTAGCTAATAGTGAGCCAAATATAGCTCCTAACACTCCAAATACAGCTATTGGAATAACTAATTTGAAAATTACGTTTTTATTTTTGATATGTATAGCTAATGCTATCAAAGTCATAGGTATGGAGGAAAGTAAGTTTACACTCTGTGCTATTTTAGTATCTATACCAGCAAGTAAAACGAGAGCAGGAATAAGAATAGTTCCACCGCCCATTCCCATTCCTCCAATAATTCCTGCAAAAAATCCAATTAAAGCAAATAACATTAAAACACCATCCTTAATGCTGCAATTATCATAATCAAGCCAAAAGAAATCCTAAGAAACTTTCCAGTAACTTTATTTAGTAATTTAGCCCCTATAATACCACCAACAATACTTCCTGCCGCAACTTTTATTGTTAAGTTAATGTCGTAAGTTCCTTTAGAAACATATAAAACAGAACTTGCTGTTGTCAAGAAAATGATTATAGAAAGAGCTGTTGCATGAGATTTATGTTCTTCTACCTTCACAATATCATTTAATATTGGGACTAAAAGAGTACCACCTCCAGAGCCAAATACTCCGTTTATAAATCCTGTAAATACTCCAATTATCGTATTTTTTATATTGAAATCAAAATATTTTTTCCTTAAGTTATTAGTATTTTTCATAAAAACCACCTTCTAAAATAGTTTTACCAAAATAGGCAAATTATATTTATATAAAATAATATTAAATATAATCTTTCATTTTTGCTTAAATTTGAATAAAAAAAAACATGTTAAAACAACATATTAATATATGGTATAATATATTAAAACAAAGTAGTAAATTGAGAGGAGATAACAATGTCGAATATAAAAATACAAATAGACAAAACTGTAGAATGGCTTAAAAATAAGGTTAATGAGGCAAATGCAAAAGGATTAATTGTTGGTGTATCTGGAGGAATTGATTCAGCAGTAGTTGCCAATTTAATTAAAAAAGCTTTTCCAGAAAACTCTATGGGAGTTATAATGAGCATAAAAAGTAATCCTCAAGATAGAGAAGATGCACTTAAGGTTATAGAAGGATGTGATATAGAATATCTTGATTTAGACCTTATAGAACCACAAAGTGCTATATTAGACATGGTGGTAGGAAATTTAAAAGAGAAACATTTATATAGAGAAGAATATTTAAAAATGACAGATGCAAATTTAAGAGCAAGAGTAAGAATGAGTACTATTTACACAATTGCTAATAACTTAGGATATTTAGTTGTTGGTACAGATAATGCTGCAGAAATACACACTGGATACTTTACTAAGTTTGGTGATGGTGGAGTTGACATTTTACCAATTGCAAATTTAACTAAAGCTGAAGTATACGAATGGGCAAAAGAACTTGGTGTTCATGAAGATTTAATAAATAAAGCTCCTTCAGCAGGTCTTTGGGAAGGACAAACAGATGAAAATGAAATGGGAACTACTTACAATATGATAGATGCTGTATTAGAAGGTAGATTAGATGAAGTTCCTCAAAGAGACCAAGAGATAATAGAAAGACTTCATAGAATAAGTGAACACAAGAGAAAAACGCCTGCACAACCTCCTAAGTTCTAATTTACTATTTTCAAGATTTGTGATAAAATTTACAAGTGATAAAAATTAGAATAATTAATTGTACGTATTAAGGAGTGGAAATATGGGACGTATAGGAAATATAATTAATAGAAAAGGTAAACAAGATGCTCAAAGAGCAAAAATATTTACTAAACATGCTAGAGCAATAGCCGTTGCAGCTAAAGAAGGTGGAGCAGACCCAGAATATAATGCAGCATTAAAAACAGCTATAGAAAAAGCTAAGGCAGATAATATGCCAAATGATAATATAGATAGAGCTGTTGCTAAAGGTGCAGGTGCAGGTGCTGGAGAAGACTATGAAACTATAGTTTATGAAGGATATGGACCTGGTGGGGTTGCTGTTATAGTAGAGACTTTAACTGACAATAAAAATAGAACTGCTGGTAATGTAAGATATTACTTTGATAAAAACGGAGGAAACCTAGGAACTACTGGATGTGTGTCTTTTATGTTTGATAACAAAGGACAAATATTAGTTGGTGCAGGAGATGGCGTTTCAGAGGAAGAATTAATGGATGTTGCATTAGAAGCAGGTGCTGAAGATTTTATAACAGAAGAAGATGGTTATGAAATAATAACTACACCAGAAGATTTTTCTAGTGTTCGTGATGAATTAAAAGCAAAAGGGTATGAATTTATATCTGCTGATGTAAAGATGATACCTCAAACTACAACTGTACTAACTGAAGAATCTCATTTAAAAATGATGAATAAATTAGTTGATATGCTTGAAGAAGATGATGATGTTCAAGATATATATCATAACTGGGAAATGGAAGAATAAATATTCTAATATCTTAGAAATATATACACCTCTGAGCCATGTTTGCATAATAATATGTTAATATGGTTCAGAGGTGTTTTTATGTCTATAAAAATTGTTCTATAAAAATATATCTTATAAAATATTGTAGATATTAAACATCCTATTATAGGAGATATGAGAGTCAATGGAAATCCAGTTAAGTTGATGACAACAAAAGCTCAAATTAATGTACCAGCGCCATCTTTAGGAGAAAATAATGAGGAGATTTATAGAAGTTGGCTTGGCTTTGATAGTGGTAAAATAAATGATTTAAAAGAAAATGGAGTTATCTAATTTTAGAGGAAAAGTATAAATATAATATTCATTATCTTCTAAAAATTGTAAATCAAATCTAAAATTATCAGAAGCATTTAAGATAGGAAAATCTATTTAGACACTAAGTCTTTTTGGATTTTCCTATTTTCGTTAAAAAATTTATAATATTGGAACAGATACATAGATATATTAAGCTAAAATATTAACTACTCAAATTAATAGAGAATAAACTATTTATATGTTGAATAAAGGCTTCTTTATTAGAGTTCAAATAAACTTGTGAATATATTACCTAAACTATTTTAGTGAAAATATCAAAAGTGAGACCGCATTCTCAAAAATGAGACTGTGTTTTTTAAGTATTTTCTCGAAAATGAGACAAAAATATTGTTTTATGGGTTTTGTTGGATAAAAATTCTTTCGTGAATTACAATCTAATCAATTCTAAAGTTAAAAATTATTAAAAATTCAGTGAAATTTATGTATATTTTGTTTATTTTATCAAAAAAAACAGTTTTTTAACAAAAATAGAGAAATTAAATATAAGTTGGCGTAGAACTTGCTACTATATATTAACAAGAAAGTGTAGAAAAAATAACAATAAATAATGGGGGGAATATGATGGGATTTGTAATGGACAATTTGAAAAATCTTAAGGTGGAAGTTAAGGATAAAGTCTGTGTTATTACTATAAATAGACCTAAAGCTTTAAATGCTCTTAACAATGACACTCTTAGAGAATTATCTCAAGTTATTGATGTAGTATCAGAAAAGGATGAAATATTAGGAGTTATTATTACTGGAGAAGGCAAAGTTTTTGTAGCTGGAGCTGACATACGTCAGATGCAAAACTATAAAAGTGAAGAAGGCAGAAAATATGCAGGTTATGCCCAAGGGATTTTCGATAAAATTGAAGCTCTTGAGAAAACAGTAATAGCAGCAGTTAATGGATATGCATTAGGTGGTGGATGTGAACTTGCTATGAGCTGTGACATTAGAATTGCATCAGAAAAGGCTATATTTGGGCAACCTGAAGTTAATTTAGGAGTCATTCCATGTTTTGGTGGAACTCAAAGATTATCAAGACTTGTTGGAACTGGGATAGCCAAAGAATTAATTTTTACAGGAAGGCAAGTAGATGCAGAAGAAGCTAAATCTATTGGTCTTATTAATAAAGTGGTTCCAAGTGATTTGCTTTTACAAGAGTCGATGAATATGATGAACCAAATAGTTGAAAAAGCACCAATAGCAATAAGATATGCAAAAGTTGTTATTAATAAGGGGATAGATATGGATTTAAAAAATGCTCTTGAATTAGAGAAAGATATTGCAGGTTTAACTTTTGCTACAAGAGATAAGCAAGAAGGAATGAATGCCTTTATAGAAAAGAGAAAACCGATTTTTGAAAATAAGTAGCTATTATAACTATTGAAACAAATATAGAACATATTTAAAATCTAAATTTCGTGAAAAAATACATATAGTTTTATAGTTTAATTTTAAAAGGAGTTAATTTATGAATACGGGAGTAATTATAAGTTTAGTAGGGATTATCATAGCCCTATCCCTTCTAGTTGTAATGGTTATGAAGGGCGTAAATATTTTTATAATAGCAATTGTATGTTCATTATTAGTTGCTATAACAGGAAATTTAAATGTGTATGATGCACTTAAGGTGGATTATATGACAGGATTTGTTGGATTTCTTCAGGCAAATTTCTTTATTTTCCTAACAGGTACCTTAATGGGAAAAATAATGGAGATTACTGGAGGAGCAAAATCTATTGCTAAGATGATTGTAAGATGGATTGGGAAGGATAAAGCATTACTTTCTATTCCAATAGCTTGTGGAATATTAGCCTATGGGGGAGTAAGCGTTTTTGTTGTAAGTTTTGCTGTGTTTCCGATAGCTTTAGAAATTTTTAAAGAAGCTGATTTGCCACGACGATTTATACCAGCAGCCTTGACTTTTGGATGTTCAACTTTTGCTATGGTTGCACCAGGGGCACCTCAGATTCAGAATATTGTCCCAGCTTCAACATTAGGAACAGATATTATGGCTGGAGCAGTAAATGGATTTATATCATGTGCAGTAATGTTTATAGTTGGAAGCATTATTTTATACAAAATGGTTTCAAAAGAAAAGGCTAATGGTGGGCATTTTATAGCACATGAATCAGATACATTTGATGAAGTAGCAGCAACTAATTCCAAGAGAGAAAATGGTCCTAATGGTCTAATTGCATTAATTCCATTAATAGTATCAATCTTGATAATCAATGTGAAAATTAATGGAAAAGCAATAGTACCAATTGAGGTAGGAGTATTTATTGGAGCTTTATTAGTGTATTTATTGTTAAATAAATATCAAGATAATACCAAAATAGTTGGACATGTTGGTGATGCATGTAAAACTACAGTAGTAGCAATATGTAATACTTGTGCTGTAGTTGCATTTGGCTCAGTTGTAAAATCAGCAGTTGGTTTTGACTTCATAGTTAATGCTATGACTAATATTCCTGGACCTCCTATTGCAGGGGCTGCAGTTGGGACTACAGTTATTGCAGGTATCTGTGGGTCAGCTTCAGGTGGACTTGGAATTGCGGCTCCACTTCTTGGACCAGTATTTTTAGCTAAGGGTGTTTCTGCTGCTGCATTAACTAGAACTATGGCAATTTCGTCAGCAGCATTAGATTCACTTCCACATAATGGATATATCGTTACTGTAACAAATGGTCTATGTAATGAATCACATAAGGATGCTTATATGCCAATATTCTGGGTAACTGTTTTAACCCCGATTATTGGAACTGTAGTAGCAGTTCTTCTGTTTACGATGTTCCCAGGATTACCATAACAGAAAAGATAAAAAGTATAAATTATATTTTGATATTGTAGAATCAATTTTCAAAGTATGTATAATAAATTTTATGTTTTAATAACATAAATACCATATTTAAAATACCAAGTTGACAGTATAAGGAGGAATTGAAAGTGTTAAATAAACCATTAGAAGGAGTTAAGGTCATTGACTTAACATATTTTGTAGCAGGTCCAGGTACTTCTAAAATATTAGCTGACTGGGGTGCTGATGTTATTAAGGTAGAGCCAAGCTTTGGAGACCCAGGAAGAAAGACAGGGGCAACAATGACAATGCCAATAGATGATTATAATAATCCTTTTTACAGCACATATAATTCAAATAAAAGAGGCTTGTCTATAAATCTTAAGAGTGAGGCTGGAATTGAAATTATGGATAAGCTTTTAAGTGAAGCAAACGTATTTGTTTCAAGCTATAGAACAGGAGCGCTAAAAAGACTAGGTCTTGACTATGAATCATTAAGTAAAAAGCATCCACATCTTATCTGGGGACAAATAAATGGTTTTGGTGATTTCGGACCTGCTAAGGATAATGCAGGTTTTGATACAGTTGCTTTTTGGGCAAGAAGTGGAGCTATGCTTGATATTGCAGAGAAGGATACAAGTCCAATAAACCCACCTATAGCCTTTGGAGATGCCACAACTTCTTGCAGTTTATCTGGAGGTATATGTGCAGCTTTATACCAACAAGCTAAGACTGGAAAAGGACAAAAAGTAATGGCATCTTTATTTGGACAAGCAATATGGAATGCATCATCTTTATTAGCATCTACACAGTTTAGTGATGAGTATCCAAAAACTAGAAAAAATGCCATTTCTCCAGTAATAAACTCTTATCGTTGTAAGGATGGAAAGTGGATATTCTTAAGCATTCTAGAGCATGAAAGATATTTTGAGGCACTTTGCAGATTATTTGGAAGAGAAGATTTAATAAAAGAAGAGAAATTTGCATCTTCAGTAGAAAGTAAGAAAAATGCTACAGAACTTATTAATATTTTGGATGGTGAATTTGCAAAATTTACTCAAAATGAGATGGTTGAAAAGCTTACTACTGCGGATATAGCCCATGAGAGAATTCAACATGTTAATGATGTGGTAACTGATGAACAAGCTATTGCTAATAACTATATATATGAACATACAAGTAAAAATGGAAATAAGACAATGCTTGCATCCACTCCAGTTAAGTTTGGGAACATTGAAGTTAACATGACTTGTGATGCTCCACTTATAGGAGAACATTCAGATGAGATATTGAGAGAGCTTGGATACAGTGATTCTGATATAGAAGTTCTAATTGAGTCTGGAATTGTAGCAATGAATAAAGAAACATGTGAAGTACGTTAATGAATAGGAGGAAATTTTATGGATTTTAGATTAACAGAAGCACAACTAATGCTTCAAAGAGTAGCAAAAGAATTTGCAGAGAATGAAATAGCACCAATAGCTGCTGAAACAGATAGAACAGGTATTTTTCCAAGAGAGCTTTTTAGCAAAATGGCTAAAATAGGCTTTAATGGTATTGGAACACCTGTAGAGTATGGCGGTTCTGGTGGAGCAGATATAGAAAAGGTAATTGTTGTTACTGAGGTTGCCAAAAAATGTGCAGCATCTGCAGCAATATTATCAATACACACAATATACGCTCAAGCTATTTTGAAATTTGGTACTGAGGAACAAAAGAAAAAATACCTTCCAATGATGGCTGAAGGTGGGTGTGTAGGTGCCTTTGCTTTAACTGAGCCTAATGCTGGTTCAGATGCTGCAAGAGCTGCAACAACTGCAATTATTGATGAAGCAACTGATGAATACGTCTTAAATGGGACTAAGTGTTTTATTTCTGGTGGAGGTCAAGCAGAATCATTAATAATATTTGCATTGACAGAGCCATCAAAGGGAATAAAGGGCATGTCTGCTATCATCGTTGACAAAGGTACGCCAGGTTTTTCAATAGGAAAAATTGAAGAAAAAATGGGTATCCATGGTTCAGAAACTGCAGAGTTAATATTTGATAATTGTAGAGTTCCAAAGTCTAATTTATTAGGAAAAGAAGGGAAAGGCTTTAACATAGCTATGACTTGTCTAGATGGAGCAAGAATTGGAGTTGGAGCTCAAGCTGTAGGAATTGCGGAAGGTGCTTTAGAAGAGAGTATCAAATATTCTAAAGAAAGAGTTCAGTTTGGCAAGCCAATTTCAGCTTTGCAAGGTATTCAATGGTATATAGCAGATATGGCGACTATGGTGGAATCAGCAAAGTTGTTAGTATATTATGCTGCAGACTTGAAAGCTAGAGGGGAAAGACACACTAAAGAAGCTGCTATGGCAAAATACAATGCGTCACGTACTGCAAGAGAGGTTACAAACCTAGCTCTTCAAATCCATGGAGGATATGGATATATGAAGGATTATCCATTAGAGAGAATGTACAGAGATGCCAAGATAACAGAAATTTACGAAGGTACTTCAGAAATACACAAGGTTGTTATTTCAAGAGCAGTACTAGGATAGGAGGAAGAGCATGAATATAGTTGTTTGTTTAAAGCAAGTTCCAGATACTAACGAAGTTAAAATAAATAAAGAGACAGGTACTCTAATAAGAGATGGTGTACCAAGTATAATCAATCCAGATGATAGAAATGCTTTAGAAGAAGCTTTAAAAATAAAAGATGAACTAGGAGCAGTGATTAAGGTTGTAAGCATGGGACCCCCTCAAGCTAAAAGTGCTTTAAAAGAAGCTTTGGCAATGGGTGCTGACGAAGCATATTTAATTTCAGATAGAGCTTTTGGTGGTTCAGACACTTGGGCTACATCTACAATTATTGCTGCTGCTATAGAGAAGGTTGGAAAGTATGATGTAATATTCTGTGGAAGACAAGCTATAGATGGAGATACAGCTCAGGTTGGACCAGAGGTTGCAGAATTCTTAGGTGTCCCACAGGTTACATATGCAAAAGAAGTAAAGGTTCAAGATGATAAATTACTAGTAACTCGTTATACAGAGACAGGAGATTATTTAATAGAAGCAAAGATGCCAGTTTTATTAACTGCTATAAAAGAGTTAAATAATCCAAGATATCCAAGTGTCAAAGGAATCTTAGAAGCTTACAATAATGGAGATGCAAAGATTACTGTGTTAACACTTGAAGACTTAGCTGTTGATACAACTCAAATTGGATTAAAGGGTTCGCCTACAAATGTTTACAAGTCTTTTGTACCAGTTAAAGACAAGCATAATGAAATAATCGAAGGTATAAATAAAAAGGAAAAAGCTGAGAAACTAATAGAAATACTATTCGATTTGAAACTAGTATAGGAGTGTTAAGATGATGAGAGCAAAAGTTAATCAAGGTATAAATTTAAATGATTATAATGGTGTTTGGGTAATAGGAGAGCAAAGGGAAGGTAAAATAAATCCTGTTACTATAGAACTTATTGGTGAAGGAAGAAAGCTTGCTGACCAATTAGGAAAAGAGCTTGCAGTTGTAATAGCTGGATATGAAGTAGAGAAAGAAGTAAAGGAGTTACTTCACTATAGTGTTGATAAAGCTTATTATATCAACGACCCTCTTCTTAAAGATTTCACAACTGATGGATATGCAATTTCAATTGCAGGTTTAATTGAAGAGAAAAAGCCAGAGGTTGTACTAGTTGGAGCTACTTCTATAGGAAGAGATATCGCACCTAGAATTGCAGGTAAAGTTGGAACAGGTCTAACTGCTGACTGTACAAAACTTGAAATAGATTCAACAGATAATAAGTTATTACAAACAAGACCAGCCTTTGGTGGAAATTTAATGGCTACTATTGTTTGTCCAAAAAATAGACCACAGATGTCAACAGTTCGACCAGGTGTTATGGCAAAAGCTGTAAGAACTGAATCAAAGACTGGAGTTTTAGAGGTTGTTACTCCAGAACTTAATGAAAAAATGATTAGAACTAGATTAGTAGAAATTCTTCCAAAAGAAAAGAAATCTATAAATCTAACTGATGCTAGAATAATAGTATCAGCAGGAAGAGGATTAAAGAGGGCAGAAGGATTTGAACTAATAAAAGAATTAGCTGATAAATTGGGGGCAGAAATTGGTGCTTCAAGAGCGGCAGTAGATTCAGGGTGGATAGAACATTCTCATCAAGTGGGACAAACAGGAACTACTGTTAGACCAGAGTTATACATTGCGTGCGGGATATCTGGAGCAATACAGCATTTAGCAGGTATGAGTGATTCTAAATATATAGTTGCTATAAATAAAGATTCAAAGGCACCTATTTTCAGTATATGTGACTATGGAATTGTAGGGGATTTATATGAAATTCTACCTGAAATGATAGAATCATTAAATAGGTAACTTCTAGAAAACATTGAATATATAGAATGGTAAGTCTTATAATATTGTATTGTAAGACTTATTATTTTTGCTGAAGGTTATAGTGGAGGGATGAAACAATGAAAGAGCACTGGTATAAGGATATATTTGCAAGAGTATTATCCATGACTGATGATGGTTTTATTGTTGTAAATAAAGATGGAGTAATCATAGATATTAACGATAAATATTGTGACTTCTTAGGGAAAGAAAGAGACGATATAATAGGACACAATATACAAAGTATTATACCAAATACAAAAATGTTAGATATTATGAGAGATAAATATTGTGAAGAAGGAGCTATACACCATTACTCAGGTGGAAAAACAAAAGAAAAAAGTGTAATAGTAAGTAGGTCTTATGTGGAGAATGATAATGGAGAAGTAGTTGCAGGGGTAGCTCAAGTTAAATTTAGATTACAATCCTTTGATGTAGCTAAAAAGTTAATGTCAGAATATATGGAACTCCAATATTATAAAGAACAGTTCAAGGATAAATGTAGTTTTGACAAGCTCATAGGTGAAAATAGAGATTTCATAGAACTTAAGAAAACAGGTATGAAAGCTTCTAAAACGAACTTCTCAGTGCTTTTAACAGGTGAAACAGGTACAGGTAAAGAAGTCTTTGCTAGAGCAATTCACAATAATAGCAGTAGAGCAGACAAGCCTATGGTTAGTATAAACTGTGCTGCAATACCAGAAGAACTATTAGAATCAGAGCTATTTGGGTATGACGAAGGAGCTTTTACAGGAGCAAAAAAAGGAGGCAAAAAAGGTAAGTTTTTAGTTGCAAATAATGGCACAATCTTCTTAGATGAAATAGGTGACATGCCTTTGACCATGCAAGCAAAACTTTTAAGAGTTCTTCAGGAAAGTGAAATAGAACCAGTTGGAGGTCTTAAAACTATAAAAATAGATGTAAGAGTAATCTCTGCTACAAGAAAGAATTTAAGTAAAATGGTTGAAGAGGGATTATTTAGAGAAGATTTATACTATAGGTTAAATGTAATAAATATTCATATGATGGAATTAAAGGACAGACAAGATGATATTTTATTGTTAGCAAATTATATACTAAATAAATTAAATGTTGAATATAAGGAATTGAAGGTTTTAAGTGATAAAGTTAAAAATTGTTTTATTAACTATATTTGGCCAGGAAATATAAGAGAACTGCAAAATGTAATAAAAAGTGCTTATGCTGTAAGTGATGATATGGTCATTATGATGTGTGACCTTCCATCTAAAATGGATAATATAAGCAGAGTAGCTCAATGTAATGTGGATAGTAATTGCTCAATTCATGAAATGGTTGAAAATTATGAGAAGAGTTTAATTATTGATGTGTTAAGGAAGTACAATTGGAAATGTTCCAAGGCAGCAGAGGTTATGGGAATACACAAAAGTCTTTTGTATAAGAAAATAAAAAAGTATGAAATTGAATTAAACAATTAAGATGACTTGAATTAAGATTAAGGCACACAAAAAATCACCCTTATACAGTGAACCATACCCACTGTTTTAACTGTACAAAACAGTGGGTATAGTTCAAAATTAGAGTGATTTTTACTTTATTTAATATTTATAAAAAATGTTTTAAAATATTTATCTTATTATTTAATCATAATTTTCCACTTCTTTATCAAGTTCTTTTCCACAAGAATCACATTTATATATAGCATTATATCCGTAATCATATTCATCAACTATTTTCTTTTGTCTAAATACACCACCACAATCACATAAAAAACCGTTTTTTATAAGAGTAACAATAAATTGTGATTTTATAAATTTTATATCATTACATTTATCATTAGTGTAAAAATTATAAATATAAGAGTTGTCACATTCATCTCTCAATTCAAATTTTTCAATATATGTGTTGTTTTTTAACTCCTCAAATTCTTCTTTAGTTAAGTATGACTTTTGTTGCAATTCGTGTAAGCGCTTAATTTGGTCCATAATTTATATCCTCCTAATAATTTTAGTATTTTAAGCTTAGATAAGGACTCTAAGTTTTATTAAATTTATCTCAAGGAATTATTTAAATTATATTTAGTTTTATTTAATTACAACATAAATAAATTAGCTATAAATAAAAACTAATTTTAAAAATAATTTCCTATGAAAATCTAAATTACTAACCCCTTACTAACCCGAAAAACTAAAAAAGAAAATAAAAAATATATCCAATCTAAATGATATATAAATAAAGATGATATATAAATAAAGGTATTTTATATAAATTTAACTTTAAATATCTCAACTGTAATATATAAAAATATATTATAGTTAAAATATACCACATATTTTGGGTATTGTATACTGGAATTAAAGCAATTAATTTATTTTTTAACACACAAATGATTTTATAAAAAAAAACAAGACTGAAAAATTCTTATATTATTTGATAAAATAAAAATGATAGTAAATTTATTGAATTTTATAAAATTTATAAGGAGTGAACTTAAAATATGCAAGAGAATAAAAATGATATATTTGAATCAATAGATAATGATGACTTTGACAATAAAACAGAAGATGAGTATTTAGAAATAGTAAAGCAAAATGGATTAAATTTAATATACATAAAAAATCAAACAGAAAAGATATGTCTGGAGGCTGTTAAACAAAATTGTAATGCAATAAAGTGTGTTGATAATCAAACAGAAAAAATATGTATAGAAGCAGTCAAGCAAGATTGGAGAATGTTAGAATTTGTTGAAGATCCAACAGAAGAAATATGTATGTTAGCACTTAGTCAAGATGGAACAGCATTAAAATATATAGAAAATCAGACAGAAGAATTATGTTTAAGAGCTGTTGAAAAAAATGGCACAGCTTTAGCATTTGTAAAAGAGCAAACAGAAGAAATATGTATAGAAGCAGTTAGAAATAGTGAATTTGGATTAGCAAGGGTAAAAAATCAAACAGATAAAATATGTATGGAAGCAGTTAAACAATGTAGTTATAACCTAAAATGGGTGGAAAATCAGACAGAAGAAATATGTATGGAAGCAGTAAGACAAAATGGGCTTGATTTGAAGTTTGTAAAAAATCAGACAGAAACAATATGTCTAAGAGCAGTAAGACAAAACGGTATGGCTTTAGAGTTTGTAAAGGAACAGACTGTTGGAATATGCTTGAAAGCAGTGAGACAATATGGAATGGCTCTAAAATTTGTGAAAGAACAAACAGAAGAAATTTGCACAGAGGCTGTTAAACAAGATAAAAGAGCTCTTAGTTTTGTCAAAGGAGATAAAGAAAAATATAAAGTTTTATGCGATGGCAATGAGCCATTTGCAAAAAGATACGTTAGAAATGTAATAGAAAAAGAAAATAGAGCTTTGATTAAAAAAGGAGAAGAAAATGCAAAAATCAAAATTGCAGGAAAACTTCATGATAGAGGCATGTCTTTTGAAGATATATCAGATATAGTTGAGATTGAAATAAATAAGTTAAAGGTGAGTTTGGGGATTTTTTAATATAAAATAGTTAATTAAATAATAATTGGATAGTTCTTTGTAGGATAGTAAAATAAGTGCTATAATTTGACATATAATAAATTATTTTTATTACACATTAAGGAGGGATTGAAATTGAAAATTACAATATTGTATCAAACAAGAAGTGGAAACACAGAAAGGGTAGCTAAGTTAATAGAAGATGGTGCTAAAAAGGTAGACGGAATAGAAGTTAGACTTATGAGATTAGATAGTATTGATACAGAGTATTTAAATGAAAGTAAAGCAGTAATATTTGGAACACCAACATATTTAGCTAATACAACTTGGGAAGTAAAAAAATGGTTTGATGAGGATTCAAAAAAGATAAATCTAGCTGGCAAGTTGGGAGCAGTTTTTGCTACATGTGACTATGTCTGTGGAGGTCCTGATGTAGCAATTCTTACTATAGTAGGGCATTTAATGGTTAAGGGAATGCTTGTGTACTCTGGAGGTGGCTCTTTAGGAAAACCATTTATACATTTAGGACATGTACATTCAATTGAAGGACCAGAAATACAAGACGAAAAAGCTGTAATATTTGGAGAAAGAATTGCTACAAAAGCAAAAGAATTATTTGCTTAATTTCTATATACATAACAATGCTTGAAATAAGTTTAATGTTTTAATGGGGATTTAAGGTAAAAATTGTATACAAATAAAAATTTTCCATAAAATTACTCAATATGCTATCAATATGAATTATAATATGATTGTAAACATATTATATTAAATAAAATAGATAAAATTAAACGATAATAGTGAGGTAAGTTTATGGTATGGCATATAGAATATGAAATTTTTTCTGCAATTATAGTTATTTTTTTGATGGTATACTTTTTTAAAAGTAAATTTATACCTACTTTACAAAATAAAATATATTGTGCACTTTTAATTTGTTCATTTTTATTCATAATTTCAAATGTTTTAGGCTCACTTTGTCTAAATAATATAGACAAACTTCCGATTTTTTTAACTGCTTCATTGAATCAAATATATTTATTTTTATTGCCAATACCAGCGGCTCTTGTATTATTTTATGTCATGGCTATTATTTATCAAGATATTAGATATATGAAAAAAAAGCTTTTATTTTTATCTATACCACTTATAATTTGTATGATTCTATCTATAACTAATCCTTTTACACACATTTTATTTGGACTGTCAAAAGAAACAGGTTATGTACGTGGTTATGGATATGCTGCAACTTTTTTATCATTTTTCTTTTATGCAATATATTCGGCATTTTTATCTTTTAAATACAAAAAAGCAATGCATGAATCTAAAATATGGGCTATTAGAGGTTTTCTCATAGTTTCAATTATAGCAATTATTTTGCAGGCAATTTTTTTACAGTATCTTCTTACAGGAACAGCATGTGCATGTAGTTTGCTCTTGACATATCTCTCCATGCAGAATAGAGGTCTTATCATTGATGACCTTACTGGTGTACTTAATAGACAATCCTTTATTCAAGAACTAGATTTAAATATAAATACTGAACAATCAGGATTTATCATTACAATTGCTCTTGATGATTTCAAATTTATGAATGAAACTTTTGGAACTAAAAATGGAGATATTGCATTAAAAGAGGTTGGTAAATATTTGATTCATATTCATGATGTAAATCATGTGTATAGAATAGGAGGAGATATATTTTCTATTGTTGTTAATAGCCAGTTAGGTATATCTCCAGAGAAAATTACTAAACAGATAGAAGAAAGATTTAAAAAAGCATGGCTAATAGAAGAGATAAGTTTTAACTTATCAACTAGTATTGCAGTTGTTTCTTTTCCAGAAAATGCTGAAACGACAGAAGATGTTATAGTTGCAATTGATTTCTCTATACATGAAGCAAAACGCTCTGAATCAAGACAAGTTATTTATGCAGATGCATCTATAAGTGAAAAGATAAAGAAAAAACATATAATAAAAAATTGTTTGAAAGAAGCTCTAGAAAATGATGGCTTTGATGTATATTATCAGCCTATATTTTCTACTAGTAAAGATAGATTTGCTTTAGCAGAGGCTTTGATTAGGCTAGAACATAAAGAGTTAGGGTTTATACCACCAGATGAATTTATACCAATTGCAGAGCAGACAGGTCTTATTAATTCAATTGGGTTAGTGGTTTTTGAGAAGGTGTGTAAATTTATAGCTAGTGATGATTTTGAAGATTTAAAGTTAGATACCATAGCTGTCAATCTTTCTGTAGTACAATGCATGCAAAAGAATTTAGCTGATGATTTGTTTGATATTATGAAAAAATACAAAGTGTCACCAAATAAATTTAAACTTGAAATTACAGAAACTGTGGCATCAGGTTCATTTAATATAATTAGAGAGACAATGGAAAAATTAATTACTTTAGGGGTTAAATTTGCACTTGACGATTTTGGGATAGGTTATTCTGGAGTTACTAATATGCTTTCCTTACCATTTTCAGTAATTAAGTTAGATAAGAGTCTGATTTGGTCTATGAATGAAGATAGTAAGCATAAACTCACAGTTGAAACTATTATATCTCTTATAAATAAATTAAATATGAAAGCTGTAGCAGAAGGTGTTGAAACCATTGAATACGCTAAAGATTTAAAGTCTATGAATTGTGAATATTTACAAGGGTATTATTTTTCTAAACCTGTTCCAGAGGAAATTTTAAGGGATTTATTGAGAGAAAATGCTTTTACAGTTTAATACCCTTTATTTTTTTAATTACAATTTTGTTCATTGACACTATTAGCTAAATATTATAAAATTAACACAATAATAAATATTAAAATTATTATATATATTATTAATATTTAATATTAATTCCTAGAGTAAAGATTTATTATATATTTTTATAGCTTAAAATATATATTTTACTTAATTATTCTAACGTAAGAAAGGAAGATGTGACATGAATAAAAAGAAAATATTAGTACCAATTGATGGAACAGAAAGAAGTATGCATTCTTTGGAATTTATACAAGGAATATTCAAAAAAGATGAAGTCGAAGTGGAAATAATGAATGTAAAAGAACTAGTATTTATTGATGGCATATCCCTAGCTGAAGAGATAAAGAATTCTGAGAACTTAGGAAGACGAATCCTGGACAGAGCAGCAGAGATAATGGGAGAGTATGATGTTAAAGTTCATTTTACTTTTGGTTATCCAGGAGATGAAATAATTAGAAAAGCAAAAGAAGATAATGTAGATATTATAGTTATGACAAAATCTACTAAAAAAGGTCTAACACGAATGATAGGTTCAGTAACAGCAAGTGTAGTTAAACAAGCAAAGTGTATAGTAATGATTGTACCGGAGTAGAATTAGTGAGGTATCTGAAATATGAATAAAAAAATAGCAGCAGTTTGTGAAAGTGAAAAAAGTTCAAATTCTCTTAAAGAAGCTGCAAATATTTTAGGGTTTGACTTAGTTTATGAAATTCAAAACGATGGAAGTATAAAAAATGAACTTTCTATGTATGATATAGAAGATGCATCTATAGTGTTATTTGTTACAAGTGATTCTATAGAGGGTATAGAAAAGATTGATAGATTTATAGATAGGGAGTTTTATGAGGTCGAACCAAAATATATAATAAGTGATGCAAAATCTATAGTAAATGAAATTTTAATAGATTTAAATTAATCTTAAAAATATAGGAAAAGCTTCAAGTAAATAGTATTTACTTGAAGCTTTTTTAATATTGAGGATTAAATTATATTTGTTATTAGACAATATTTAGATGAAACACTCATTTACTGAAGTTAGAATTCCTATTGAAAAGGACAATCTTGCAATACTTAGGGATGAATATATGTTGAAGAAAAGATGGTTTCTGCTTTAAGAAAATTAGGGGCAGATTATGTATTTGATACTACATTTTCAGCTGATTTAACCATTATGGAAGAAGCATCTGAATTAATAGAGCTTATAACAAAGAATGATAAATCACTAAATTTACAAGTTGCTGTCCAGTTTGGGTTAAGTTTGTAGAAACATTTTATCCAGAACTGATACCAAATTTATATCCAGAATATAATTCTAAAAATTATATGTTAAATAATATATTAGAAAATGAGAATATTTAAATAAAAAAAATAATATTATATATAGTTGACAAAATGTGGAAATTAATATACTATATAAATATAGAAATAGTAATCATTACTATTATTAAAAAGGGGAGGAATTAATTATGAACTTAAAAGGAACTAAAACAGAAAAGAATTTAATGGCAGGATTTGCAGGGGAATCAGAAGCAAGAAATAAATATACATACTATGCATCAAAAGCTAAAAAAGAAGGTTACAATCAAATAGCTGCTATATTTGAGGAAACTGCTAACAATGAAAAAGAACATGCAAAACTATGGTTTAAACTTTTACATGATGGAATGCCTTCAACAGAAGAAAATTTAAAAGATGCAGCAGCAGGTGAAAATTATGAGTGGACTGACATGTATGCAACATTTGCTAAAGAAGCTAGAGAAGAAGGATTTGACAAAATAGCTTATTTATTTGAAGCTGTTGGAAGAATAGAAAAAGAACATGAAGAAAGATACTTAAAACTTTTAGAAAACCTAAATGAAGGAAAAATATTTAAAAGAGAAGAAGAAGTTGTTTGGCAATGTCAAAACTGTGGTCATGTGTATGTAGGTACTGAAGCACCAGAAAAATGCCCTGTATGTGACCATCCAAAAGCTTATTTCAATATAAAAGCTGAAAACTATTAAAAATTATTATAATTAAAAAGGAATGTTAACTATGAAATTTTCTAAACAAAGAGAACTGATTTTAAATGAAATATTAAATAATCCAGTTCATCCTACTGCTGATTGTTTGTATGAAAGTCTAAAAAAAGATAATCCGAGCTTAAGCTTAGGGACTGTGTATAGAAATTTAGCTCAGCTAACAGAACATGGTTTTATAAAAAAAGTTAGTATTCCAGGAAATCCAGATAGATTTGATGGTAGAATAGAAAATCACTATCATATTATATGTGAAGTATGTGGAGAGGTGTACGATTTAGAATCTGAAATTCTTAGCAATTTAAAAGAATCAATATCAGAAGAAACAGACATAAAAATAACATCTTATAACATAAGTTTTAAAGGGATTTGTAATAATTGTAGAAAGTGTAGTCAAGTAGGTTAACTTTTCAAATTCTAAAAATAATTAATGAGGTGAGTTTATGTGTAGTGAAAAAAGATTTTTTATATGTGAGACTTGTGGTAATCTTATAGGGATGATACACAGTGCAGGTGTTCCTGTTTTCTGTTGTGGAAAGCCTATGAAAGAGCTTGTTCCTAATACAACAGATGCAGCAGTTGAAAAACATGTGCCTGTGATTGAAGTAGATGGAAATAATGTTACTGTTAAAGTGAGTAGTGTTGCTCATCCAATGACTAAAGAACATCATATAGCATGGGTGTATCTTATGACTGAACAAGGTGGTCAACGTAAATGTCTAGCAGTAGATGGAGAACCTGTAGTTAAATTTGCTTTGAATGATGACGATAAAGTAATATCTGCATATGCTTATTGTAATTTACATGGATTATGGAAAGCTGAATTGTAATATTTAAATAAACTGAATTAAAAAGGAGGCTAAAAAATAGAAATTTATTTCTATAAAAATAGCCTCCTATAAATTTATATAATCTCAAATCTTAATTTATTTTGAGATTAATAGCGTATAAGGAGAAAATAATATGTCAATTTATAAATGTAGTGTTTGTGGATATATTTATGATGAATCTAAAAATGATAAAACATGGGATGAGTTAAGTGAAGACTGGACATGTCCTGTATGTACAAAGGGTCGTAGTTATTTTGGAAAAATAAGTACAGTGTATTTTGAAGGTGAAGAAAAGAAAGAAAATAAAATAGAAGCATCTGTTCAAGAAAAATCTGATGTGAGTAGTGAAAAAACAGGCGATTTAAATTATTTAAATACATATTTAAGAAGAGATGATGAAGTTGAACAACATATGGATATAATTCATGAAATGGCTGTTACAGGAAAGTCTATAATAGAGCCTATGAAAACTAAACTACCAGTAATTTCTTGGGATGATATTTTAATTATGGGAGCTCAATTAAATCCATTACCGCTAAATGAACATGATGAAGTAAATACAACAACGATAATAGGAAAAAAAGCAAAAAAGCCTATGGTAATAGAAAATCCAGTTTATATTTCTCACATGTCATTTGGTGCTTTGTCTAAAGAGTTAAAAATAGCTTTAGCAAAAGGTGCAGCTAAAAATAAAACAGCTATGTGTAGTGGCGAAGGTGGTATATTACCAGAAGAAAAGGAAGCTTCATATAAGTATATTTTTGAATATGTACCAAACAAATATAGTGTAACTGAAGAAAATCTTAAAAATTCTGATGCTATAGAGATAAAAATTGGTCAGGGAACAAAGCCTGGAATGGGAGGGCATCTTCCTGGTGAAAAAGTAACTGAAGAAATTGCAAAAGTTAGAAATAAACCTGTGGGGCAAGATGTTATAAGCCCATCTTGTTTTGAAGAAATACAATCAAAAGAAGACTTAAAGAAACTTGTAGATGAACTTAGAGAAGTTTCAGAAGGACGTCCAATTGGTATTAAAATTTCAGCAGGGCACATTGAGAGAGATATGGAATTTATAGCTTATGCTAAACCTGATTTTATGACTATTGATGGACGTGGTGGAGCTACTGGAGCAAGTCCAAAGTTACTTAAGGATGCAACTTCAGTTCCAACAATATTTGCTCTTTATCGTGCTAGAAAATACATAGATACACATGGATTAGATATAGATTTAGTTATAACAGGTGGGCTTCGTATATCTACTGACTTTGCTAAGGCTATAGCTATGGGAGCTGATGCAATTGCTATTGCTAGTTCTGCACTTATGGCAGCAGCGTGTCAACAATATCGTATATGTGGTTCTGGTAAGTGTCCTGTAGGAGTAGCTACTCAAGATGAGGAGTTAAGAAAAAGATTACATATAGAAAATAGTGCAAATAGAGTGGCAAATTTCTTAAATGTTAGTCTAGAAGAACTTAAGACTTTTGCTAGAATTTCTGGTCATAAAGATATACATGATTTGAGCGTTGATGATTTATATACAGTTAACTCTGAAATATCAAATTATACGAATATACAACATGTATAAATTTTATAAAGAAAACTATTTAAAAATATGAGTTTATAAAAGAAAATAGATTTTATAAAAAGAGAATTTTATATTATAGAATTCTCTTTTTTAATGTGAAAATTGGAGAGATTAAATTGTAAAATACCTTGTAATATCGTACTATTAAACTAAACAACAATTTAAGGAGTGATTAGTATGGAAAAAATGCAGATACAAGTTCTCGTTGATAATAATACATATATTGATAGATACTTTGTTGGAGAACCAGCAGTTAGTTACTATATTGAAATTGATGGAAATAGAATTTTATTTGATGCAGGATATTCAGAAATATTTATATCAAATGCTGAAAAAATGGATATAGATTTAGGTGACTTGACTCATATTATTTTTTCTCATGGACATAATGACCATACAAGGGGTATTCAATTTTTAGAAAATAAATATGATTTATCTAAAGTTAAACTTATAGCACACCCTAATTGTTTTGAACCTAAAAAATGTGGGGAGGATAATATAGGAGCACCATTTTCTATTGAGAAAGTTAGAAATACTTTTATGTATGAACCAACTAACAAACCTTTTAAGATAAGTGAAAATTGTATATTCTTAGGAGAGATTCCATCTGTAAATAATTTTGAAAAAAGAGCTAAAATAGGAAAATATAAATCAGAAGATTTATGGGAGGATGATTATGTTTTAGATGATTCAGCTATAGCATGTAAGACCGATAAAGGTGTTTTTATTGTTACAGGATGTTCTCATAGTGGAATTTGTAATATAGTGGAGTATGCCAAAAAATTATGTGGTGATGATAGAATTGCTGGAATCTTGGGTGGTTTTCATCTTTTTGAATTGGATGATAGACTAGATAGTACTATTCAATATTTAAAAAAAGAAGAAATAAAAATGTTGTATCCTTGTCACTGTGTTTCTTTTAAGGTAAAAGCCAAGATGAATGAAATGTTAAATGTAAATGAAGTTGGAGTAGGATTAACCATAAATATATAGTATATTAATAATGAGTTTGGAAAAATAAATTTTATTTAAAAAAATTAAGGGAATTAACAACAACTACAGGTGTATAAATTAAAAGCAAAAAGATACTTTCTAAAAGAAAGTATCTTTTTTATATTATGTATTTATTTTAAGATAAATAGAAATGTATAGTATTAATTTGTTGAAAGAAGAGTTATTTTTAATTATTTAGTATTTTCATTAGTAGATAATTATATCATGTATTAATAATAATGATATAAGAGAAATAAATTAAATTAGTTTATCTAAATACAATATTATTTTAAATATAAATTTATTTTTATATATAAATCTTAATGATTTCAATAAGAACGCAAATACAGTAATAAATAATTATGACCATTATAGGTATGTTAAGTATTTTCTAATTATAGAAATTGATTTGTAAAAAATTTAACACTGTAAAAACGATTTCATATAAAATAACAGGATATAAAAATATTATTAATTCATAATAATAAAATAAATATATAAAATTTACCTAATTAGAAATAAAAAAATTAAAATTGTAAATTTTTAGAAAAATTACGGTTGAATTAACTTGACAAAAATGTTATTCTTTTGTCAAATGTATGTTAAATTATAAATTTTTACTATTATTTCTAGAGGGGATGATTTTATGCAAAAAAATGTAAAAAAAGCAAAAGCAACAGGCTCTATTCTAGCTATATTTGGAGTTGCAAGTGTTCTTTTTAGTTCGCATGCAGGTGGAGGGTTTGCTACAGGTAATCAAGAAACACAGTATTATGTGCAATATGGATGGATTGCACCACTCATGGCAATTTTAGCAATGATTATACTTACTGCCACTATGAGAGAAGTTATTATAATGTATAATAATAATAATTGTAAGAATTATAAGGACTTATTTTGTGAACTTTGGAATCCATATCCAAAGCTTGAAATAATATGGGAGATATATTATTATTTAATGGTTTTAATAGCTGTAAGTGCTGTTATAGCAGGTGCAGCAGCAGTTTTCCAAAGTATAGGAATTAATTATTTTATAGCTGTCTTTATTATCGGAATTGTACTTCTTGTTTTTACTATATTTGGAGCTATGCTTGTATCTAAAGCAGCAACAGCAATGACAATAGCTATATTAGTATGTACTCTTACTATTTTCATAGTGGGTATAAAAGCTAAGGTACCAGAAATATCTGAAATATTTTCAAATAAAACGAGCTTCACACCTGGATACTTTAAGCCAATACTTAATACTCTTATTTATGCAGGATTCCAATCAGTTGTTATACCTACACTTGCAAGCTGTTCAAGACCACTTCTTAAAAATTCCAAAGAAGCTACTAAAGCAATGCTAGTTTCATTTGTTATGAATGCAGTTGCGTTGGGGCTTGCTGTAACTATGTTAATGGGATGGTATAGAGAATTTACTGCTGCTGGGCAAACAACTCTTCCTACTCTTTATGTTGCAGGTCAATCTGGAAATAACACTATATACATAATTTATAATGTAGCACTATTCCTTTGTTTGATGTCTACAGGAGTAACTACAATATTTGGTCTTGTAAATAGATTTGAAGACCATAAAGCACTTTCTTTCCTTTCTTCAAAAATGAAAAGAAGAGTATTTACAGCATGTGCAATAATGGTAGTATCAATGCTTATATCTTTGACAGGGTTAAGTAACATAGTTAAGTATGGATATGGGTATTGTGGCTATCTTGGTCTATTCACTATAGTTATACCTTTTCTAACATTAGGTCACTATAAGAATAAGAAATTTGCCAAAGAACATCCAGAGGCTAAGTGGCCAGCTGATTTAGATGAGAATGTTGAGAATTTATAGTATAAATTAGTAGTTTAAGTATAAAAAGATGGTCTAGAAAAGATTCATTAATGATGATTTAAGTGAAAAATTAATATAATATTAATAGCAGAAAAAATTTAAAATGATGTTAACAATATTATTAAAATGAAATGATATGAAAATAAAGTAAAATATAAAAATGTATGTGAATTTATCTAGGATAAGTACGCATACATTTTTATTTATGACTTTATTCAATTTTTATTTATACTGTCTTTATTTATACAATAAATATTGAAAATATGTTTTATTATTTGATAGTTGCCTTATATATTATAATTCTATAATTCTTCTATTAATTTTAGATTCTATAGCTGTTTCAATTTCACTTAACATTCTCTCATTTTTAGGGTCAATAAAAGCACAAGTATAACCCTGTTCTCCAGCTCTACCAGTTCTACCAATACGATGAATATAGTCTTCAGGCGTTTCTGGTAAATCGTAATTATATATGTGACTTACTCCAGATATATCAAGACCTCGAGAAGCTACATCTGTGGCTATTAAATATTGTATTTCTAAATTTCTAAATGATTTCATTATTCTTTCTCGCTTTGATTGTGCAATATCACTATGCAACTTTTGACAATTATATCCTCGTATAGCAAGAGCCTCTTCAAGGTTGTCAACTCTTCTTTTAGTTCTACAGAATATTATAGCCATAAAAGGATTGTCTTCATTTAAAACACTGCATAAAGCATCTAATTTCTTTCTATCTGTAGTTTCTACTACTTCCTGCTTTATATTAGTAAGAGTAATTTCTTCTTTTTCAATAGAAACAACAACAGGATTTTTTGTATATCTATAAGCTAATTTTTTAACTTGAGAATCCATAGTTGCAGAAAAGCATAATGTCTGTTTTTTATTTGAAGTTTCTTTTAAAATAGCTTCAACTTCATTTTTAAATCCCATAAGCAACATTTGGTCTGCTTCATCTAAAACAAAAGTTTTTAATTTGCTAAGGTCAATTGTTTTTCTATTTAAGTGGTCTAGAAGTCTACCTGGTGTAGCTATAATCATATGAATATTTCCTTTTAGTTTTTTTATCTGAGAACCAATGTCTTTTCCACCATAAGCTGCTAGAATATTTATATCCTTAGATTCTTTAAGTTTTATAGCTTCTTCTGTTATTTGAATAGCAAGTTCTCTAGTTGGAGACAGTACAAGTACTTGTATATCATCTACATCTAATGATATATTCTCAAATATCGGAAGCAGGAAAGCCAGTGTTTTACCTGTCCCAGTTTGCGCTTCGGCTATGACATCTTTTCCTGATTTTATTAAGGGGATACTTTCTTTTTGTATAGGTGTAGGTGTTGTTATTCCTGATGTTTTTATAATATTTATAGTATTTTCGCTAATTCCTAAGCTCTTAAAATCCATTATTATCTTACCTTTCATGAAAAATTTTCTATTTTATTAATCAATTAATAATATCATATTTGTAAGTATTTTTAGTAATTTTTTCGATTATTATTTATATAGTTTAAAAATATAGTGTATAACTCTTAAAATATAGTGTATAACTCTTAAAATATAGTGTAGATTAAATTAGATTTTAGCTAGAATTTTAGAGGTTTATTTTAAAAGGTTTTTTGAAAATAAATCTATTTATAAATTAAATTAAAATGCAAGAAAAACATAATAACTTTCATTTTTAAGAAGTTTTCACAAAAAGGAAAAAATATAGTGCAATAATTAATATAAAGTAATATAATAGATTACAAGATATGAAAAGCTAAAAAAATAAATTGCAAATGAAATTAAAATGAATAAAAAATAAAAAAATAATCAAAAGTTAGAGACATCACTGAAAGATAAGACCTAATATTATTAAAACTAAATGTATACTAAGGGGGGCATTAATATGTGCATTATATCAAAAGATAGAGCAAAGGAAATCAAAATAGTAGATACTACTTTAAGAGATGGGGAACAAACAGCTGGGGTTGTATTTGCGAATAGAGAAAAAATAATGATTGCTGAAATGTTAAGTGATTTAGGTGTTGACCAAATTGAAGTTGGTATACCTACTATGGGTGGAGACGAAAAAAATGTAATAAAGCACATATGTAATAGAAATTTAAAAGCAGATATAATGGCTTGGAATAGAGCAGTGATAAAAGATGTTGAAGAATCTATTTCTTGTGGTGTTGATGCAGTAGCCATATCAATATCAGTATCTGATATTCATATAGAAAATAAACTTAGAACTTCTAGAGGTTGGGTTTTAGAGAATATGGCTAAGACAGTTGAATTTGCAAAGAAAAACGGATTATATGTTTCAGTAAATGGAGAAGATGCTTCAAGAGCGGATATCGACTTCTTAACTGAGTTTATAAATGTTGGAAAGCAAGCAGGAGCAGATAGATTTAGATATTGTGATACAGTAGGAGTTATGAATCCTTTTTCTATAAAAAATGCAATAGAAACTCTTTACGAAAGAACTAATTTTGACATAGAAATGCATACACATAATGATTTTGGTATGGCAACTGCAAATGCACTTGCAGGATTAGCAGCAGGAGCAAATTATGTTGGAGTTACAGTTAATGGCTTAGGCGAAAGAGCTGGAAATGCAGCATTAGAAGAAGTTTTAATGGCACTTAAATGCATCTATAAATGTGATTTAAATAACGTAGATACTAGAAAATTTAGAGGAATATGTGAATATGTGTCACAAGCATCAGGAAGAATACTTCCTACATGGAAACCAGTAGTTGGAGATAATATGTTTATACATGAATCTGGTATACATGCTGATGGAGCATTAAAAGACCCACATAACTATGAACCATTTGACCCAAGTGAAGTAAATCTTGAAAGAAAAATAGTAATAGGAAAGCATTCAGGAAGAGCAGCAGTAATAAATAAATTGAGTGAATATGAAATGTATATTTCTCCAGAAAACGCTACCAAATTATTAAATGCAATAAGAGCTACATCTATAAGATTGAAAAGAAGTTTGATGGATAAAGAGATTCTTCAATTATATTGTGATATACTAGCACATGAAAAAGGTACAACAGAAGAAGAAGCAGTTAGAGGTTCATATATTTAAGATATAATTGTTTAGGAGGAAAGTATGGGAGATAATATAGTTTATAAAATAATCAAAAAACATATAGTGGATGGAGAGGCTGTTGCTGGCAATTCAATTGGGATAAAAATAGACCAGACTTTAACACAAGATTCCACTGGAACAATGACATATCTTCAATTAGAAGCTATGGGCATAGATAAAGTAAAAACAAAAAGAAGTGTTGCATTTGTAGACCATAATATGTTACAACAAGGATTTGAAAATGCAGATGACCATAAATATATACAAACAGTAGCTGACAAATACGGTGTTTATTTTTCTAAACCAGGAAATGGTATCTGCCATCAAGTATTTTTAGAAAGATTTTCAACACCAGGAGATACACTTTTGGGTTCTGATAGTCACACGCCTACTGCTGGTGGTGTTGGTATGATGGCTATTGGTGCTGGGGGATTGGATGTTGCTCTAGCTATGGCAGGAGGAGCATACTATATAAAAGCACCAATCGTCTGTAAGGTAAACTTAGTTGGAAAATTAAATAATATGGTATCTTCAAAAGATATAATATTAGAAGTGTTGAGAAAACAAACTGTAAAAGGTGGCGTAGGTAAAGTCTACGAATATGGAGGAGAAGGAGTTAAAAATCTATCTGTTCCACAAAGAGCCACAATAACAAACATGGGAGCTGAACTTGGAGCAACTACTTCAATATTCCCAAGTGATGAAAAAACATTAGAGTTTTTTAAGAGTCAAGGAAGAGAAGATGCATGGATGGAACTAAAACCTGATTCAGATGCAGTTTATGATGAAGAGATTACTATAAACTTAGATGAATTAAAACCATTAGCTGCAAAGCCTCATAGTCCAGATAATGTAGATGAAGTTGAAAATATAGGAAAGATAAAAATAGACCAAGTTGCGATAGGAAGCTGTACAAATTCTTCTTATGAAGACTTAATGAAAGTAGCTCAAATCTTAAAAGGAAACAAAGTTCATAAGAATGTAAGTTTGGTAATAGCACCAGGCTCAAGACAGGTTATGGAAATGATAGCTAGAAATGGAGCTTTAGGAGATATAATAAGTGCTGGAGCTAGAATATTAGAAAACTCTTGTGGGCCATGTATAGGTATGGGGCAATCTCCAGGAACTGATTCTGTATCCTTAAGAACTTTCAATAGAAACTTCTATGGAAGAAGTGGAACTCTATCAGCACAAGTATATTTAGTGAGCCCAGAAGTAGCAGTAGTAAGTGCTATAAAAGGAGAACTTACAGACCCAAGAGAATTTGATGTTAAATTTGAAAACTTAGATGTAAGTGAATTTTTAATAGATGATAGTATGATAATAAAGCCTTCTGATGTAGGAAGTGATGTAGAAGTAGTTAGAGGTCCTAATATAAAACCTTTCCCTCTTAACACAGAACTAAGTGAGTCTATAAGTGGAAACGTAATATTAAAGACAGAAGATAATATAACTACTGACCATATAATGCCATCAAATGCCAAGTTACTTCCTTTTAGAAGTAACATACCATATCTTGCAAACTATTGTTTTAATACTGTGGATACAGAGTTTCCTCAAAGAGCAAAAGATAATAATGGTGGATTTATAATTGGTGGAGACAACTATGGACAAGGTTCAAGCAGAGAACACGCTGCTTTAGCACCATTATATCTTGGTGTTAAAGGAGTAATAGTAAAAAGTTTTGCAAGAATACACAAAGCCAATTTAATAAACAGTGGAATAATTCCAATGGAGTTTTGTGATGAAAAAGATTATGAAAATTTATCTCTTTTAGATAATCTGGAAATACCAAATATTTTAGATAATTTAGATAGTGGTGTTTTAGAGGTTAAGAATATAAGTAAAGGAACTTCTTTCAAAGTTAAAGTAGAATTATCAGCAAAAGAAGTTGATGTATTAAAAGCAGGTGGAAAATTAAATTACACTAAGAATCAAGCTAATTAATATGAAAAGAGGGAATATTGATGTATAAAGTGACACTTATACCAGGAGATGGAATAGGACCAGAAGTTGCGAAAGCTATGAAAAAGGTTGTAGAAGCTACTGGAGTAGAGATAGAATGGGAAGAAGTTAATGCAGGAGAAGCAGTTATTGAGGAATATGGAACTCCACTTCCTCAATATATTATAGATAGTATAAAAAAGAACAAAATAGCTATAAAAGGTCCAATCACTACTCCTGTGGGGAAAGGGTTTAGAAGTGTAAATGTAACTTTGAGACAAGCATTAGATTTATATGTTAATTTAAGACCAATTAAGAGTTTTAAAGGTATAAAGTCAAGATATGAAGATGTTGATTTAGTTGTAGTAAGGGAAAATACAGAAGACTTATATGCTGGTATAGAGCATAAGATAGGTGATTATGCAGCTGAAAGTATAAAGATAATAACAAGAGGAGCAAGTGAGAGAATTGTTGACTTTGCATGTAACTATGTTAAAGATAACAAGAGAAAAAAAGTCACTGCTATACATAAAGCGAATATAATGAAAATGTCTGATGGTTTGTTTTTAGATGTATTTAGAGAAGTAGCATCAAAACATGGTGTTGAGTATGATGATTTAATTGTAGATGCAGCAGCTATGAACTTAGTTTTAAATCCAGAAAATTATGATGTAATGGTAATGCCAAATCTTTATGGAGATATACTATCTGATTTAGGAGCTGGTCTTGTTGGAGGCTTGGGTATAATTCCAAGTGCAAACATTGGTAAAGATTGTGCTATATTTGAAGCTGTTCATGGAAGTGCTCCACAAATAGCTGGGCAAAATAAGGCTAATCCAACAGCGCTTATTCAATCATCAGTAATGATGCTTAGATATTTAGGAGAATATGAAAATGCACAAAAGATAGAAACAGCTCTAGAAAAAGTATTTCTTGATGGAAGCAAATTAACTGTAGATTTAGGTGGTTCAGCTTCAACTACCGAATTTGCAGATGAGGTATGTAAGTATATTTAGTTGTTGTTTATAATAATATGATGTAAGTTTTAAAAAGAGCTGTTAATTGTATATGGGACAATTAACAGCTCTTAATTTAGTTTTGTAATGATATATTTGTAAACATCCAGTCAAAAACAAAAATAAATGTAAAAAAGTTGTTTTTTTAGTTGAGTATTCAACCAATATATGGTAATATACAAATATAGTTGAAAGTTCAACTAAAAATATTTTGAATTTAGAGATATTGATTGGAGGTGCATTTGATTAAAACTTTAGACAGTAATATATTAAGAGAAGTTGGTACTTTATCTAGAGCAGTAAATTCAATAAATGATATGAAGTACAAAGAATTAAAGTTACAAAAAGGGCAATTTACTTTTTTAACACGAATTTGTGAAAATCCTGGAATAAACCTTGTAGAATTATCAAATGTGTTAAAAGTAGATAAGGCCACTACAACTAAAGCTATACAGAAGTTAATAAAAGCTGGATATGTAGATAAAAAGCAAGATGAGTTTGACAAAAGAGGATACAATTTAACTCCTACCAATAAATCTTTAGAAGTATATGAGCTAATAATTGAAGAAGAAAATAGAAGTATAGAAATATGTTTTAATAATCTTACAGATGAAGAGAAGCAAACAGCAAATAATATACTAGAGAAAATGAGAAAAAATATAGAAGAAGAATGGTTTAGAGTAAAAAGATAATAAATTAATGGATGAATATAAGGAGATATTTTTATGATTAGAAAAGCAAATATAAGTGACTTAGATAGTATTATGGGAATTATAAAATCAACAGTAGAAGAAATGAAAGGCTATAATAATACACAGTGGGATGAAAATTATCCATCAGATAAAGACTTTATTTCTGACATTGAGAAACAAGATTTATATGTAGAAGAAGTAGATGGAAAAATAGCAGGATTTATATGTATTAATTATGATGAACCTAAAGAATATATAGATTTAAATTGGTCATCTAATGATAAGGCTATGGTAGTACATAGAATGGCAGTAAATCCAAGTTTTAGAAAGATGGGAATTGCATCTAGACTAGTTAATTTTGCTGAAGAATTAGCTAAAGAAAACAATGTATCATATTTAAAGAGTGATACATATTCAATAAACTCAAAGATGAATTCATTGCTTATAAAATGTGGCTTTATTAAAATTGGTGAAATGAGTTTCCTAGGAAAAGAGAAATCTTTCTATTGTTATGATAAAATATTATAAAAAGTATTTATCATACAAAGGCTAAAGGATACATTTTTAGTACTAGTAGGGGAATAATGTAAGCCAAATGTATGCTATTATGAAAGGGTTGATTTAGATGATTGAATTTCTAAAAAAAAGAAGAAGTATTAGAAAGTATAAAAATGTTGAAGTAGAAAAAGAGAAGTTAGATAAGATATTAAAAGCGGCTCTTTTAGCACCATCATCAAAGGGACTTAGAACATGGGAATTTATCGTGGTAGACGATAAAGAAACATTGACTAATTTATCTCAGTGTAGGACTAAAGGTGGTGGGTTTTTCCTAAAAAATGCACCTTTAGCTATTGTAGTTATTGGAGATAAAGAAAAAAATGATGTTTGGATAGAAGATGCAAGTATTGCTGCTTCATATATACAGCTTCAATCTCATGAGCTTGGATTAGGTTCTTGTTGGATACAGGTAAGAAATAGGATGCATGATGATAGTATAGATGCTGATAAATATATTAGAGATGAACTGAACATACCTGATAAGTACAGTGTAGAATGTATAATTTCTATAGGCTACCCTGATGAAGAAAAAAAATCATACTGTGACTCTGATTTGGATTATGAAAAAGTCCATTTTAATAAATTTTAATGTATAATATATTATATTAAGACAGTATGTTTTTTTGATATTGTTAATATATATTTAAAATTGTAAAAATATATCTGAATTTTACTAACTTATATAAGGGTTATGTACAAGGATTTTAAAGATAAGTATAGAAATTAATGTTTATAATCGATACATAACTATAGTAACAAAATTTAAGGAGGTTCAAATATGGGTATATTTAAAACAAAAATTGATGAGGATTGGAAAGTAAATTACATCAAAGAATTTAATGAAATGAGAGACTCTTATGAGAGTAAGCTCCAAAAAAAACAATTTGAAGTAGATAGTTTGAAATCAGAATTAGATAGACTTAGAAGTTATAAAAATAGTCTTAAGCCAAAGGAAAAGCAAATTACTGATGATGATATAAATAATATAAAAAACTTGAGAAGAGATGGTTTAAGCTATAAAGAAATTTCAAGTGAAACAAGTTGGAGTAAAGCAACTGTGAGTAGAGTACTAAATGGACTTTACGATTAGTATACACATGGGGTGATTTAAATTGGGGATGAAGTATAGTTATAAAAAATGTATAATAGATTCTATTTCATTGATGTTCATAGTTCAGATAGTAAGAATGATTTTAAATTATATACTTCTAAGTCAATTTGAATTTACTCTTGAAAATTTTAATATTGTAAATTTAATTTCTTTTACACTAGTTGGATTATCATTAATTTTATTTTTAAAAAATAGTTCTTTGTATAATAAAATGAGAAATAGAAAGATTACAGAAGCTTTCAAGGAAAATAAAGATAGTGTACTTATAAAAAGGTGTAAGTTGATACTTTTTATAGTAGTCTTATCTCTAGCTGTAATCTCAATTTATTATAATAGAAGCTATATGTTTTTTAATGTAACTATGATGACTTTATCTGTATTAATAATTCCAGTATTTGAAGAATTATTTTTTAGAGAGTACATCTGGAATTATTTAAACAATTTTATAAAATCAAAGAGTAAAGTTGTATGTATAACATCTATATTATCTGGTATTTATAATATAGGATATATAGATGTTATACGTAATTACATAATGTTATATAATAACTCTTACTATACATTTGAAGTTGTTATTTCAAAAATTATTATAGGTACTGTTTTTGGTATTATACTTGGTATTGTTAAGTCAAGATTTAAAGATGTAAGCTTTTGTATAATATTGAGAAGTCTGTTTACTATACTTACTAGACAGATAATATGATTATATATACTTAAATAATTGTAATAAGTGTATGAAGAGAATAAATGATAGCTATATATATAAAATAAACTCTAGTATCTGGAGTTTATTTTTTTTTATGAAGTTATTTTAATAAATTTATATAAGAACTGGATAAATTGCTACAATACAAATTGAATGTAAATATATTTTCTATCACAATTAAGAAATAAATGTATTACTTATACAATTTATTTTTTTAAATATTAAGAAGACTATTTGACAGGTTAGCCAATAATATGATATTTATATAAAATAAGATGAGTGTACAAACTAAAACTAATTATGAATGAGAGTGATTTACTTGAAGAAATTTTATGAAATATATTTAGATTTAGAGAAAGATATAAGAAATAATGTATATGAAGTAGGAGAGCTTTTACCAACAGAAGTAAAGCTTGCTCAAAAATATCGAGTATCAAGAGAAACTATTAGAAAAGCACAGTCGCTTTTACTAGAGAAGGGGTTTATACAAAAAAAACAAGGTAAAGGGGCTATTGTTTTAGATATAAATAAATTTGAAATAGAAGGGTCAGGGTTGATTAGTTTCAATGAATTACAAAAGAATAAAAATTTAGATACAGAAATAAGTGTACTAAAAAATAAAAAGGAGATTATGCCCTTAGAAATTTGTAAAAAACTAGATATAGATACAAAAACTAAGATTATAGCAGTTGAAAGACTTAGAAAAATTAATGGAGAAGCTGTTATTTTAGATAAAGATTACTTTATATCTGAAATAATACCAGAAATACCATTAACAGCGGTTCAAAGTTCAATATTTAATTATATAGAGAAAAATTTAGAACTAAAAATAGGTTATGCAAATAAAGAAGTAACAGTAACTCCTGTTACAGAAGAAGATAAAATATTGCTAGATGTTGGAACAGACACACATGTTGTAGTGATACGAAGTGAAGTTTATTTAGAAGATACAAGATTATTTCAGTATCATGAATCTAGACATAGAGTTGATACATTTAGATTTGTAGATTTTGCAAGAAGAAGAAATCTTTAATTATATAAAAAGAGTGTCTTTTTTGTACTGTACCCTCAATTGTTAAATCAAAATTCTAATGATTGGGTTTCAGTATATTTAGACACTCTTTTTTTATTAGACCATATATTATTTAATTTTCTATAAATTCTTTATTAAAGTATTTGCTCTTTGAGAATATGTATGTAAGGATACAAGTAATGGCTATAGAAAGTCCCATTGCCAAGAAGTAAACACCCCATTGGTCTGTAAATATAGATAAAAACGCTGGTAACCCTGATATACCTATAGAACTTGCTTTAACATTAAAGTAAGATACAACCCCTCCAGCTATACCTGCACCTATCATAGATGCTATGAATGGGAAACGATAACGTAAGTTTATACCAAATATTGCAGGTTCAGTAATACCTAACCAAGCTGAAATTGAAGCTGTTAATGCAACACCCTTGATTTTTTTATTTTTTAATATAAAGAACATTGTCAAAGCTGCTGCACCTTGACCAAGGCTAGCCATAACTTGTATTGGCCATAATGTAGCAAATCCTAAAGTACCTATCATTTGTAAATTTATACCTAAGAATAAGTGATGCATTCCTGTTATAACCAATGGAGATAATATGAATCCAAAAAGTGCTCCTGCAAGGACTGCATTAATTTCAAATAATCCAAGAATTCCACTTGTAATTAAGTTTGCAAATGACATTGTTATAGGACCTATGATAGAGAATGTTAAGAAACCAGTTATTAATAATGTAAGAGGAGCAACAAAAATAAGTTGAACCATCTCAGGAATTTTTTTAGTTAAGAACTTTTCAATTGTTGCTAGAAGATAAGAAGAACATAAAACAGGGATTACTTGTCCTTGATAGCCTATTTTAGCAATATTAAAACCTAATATATTCCAGTAAGTAACAGCTTCAGGTGTTTTAGAGTATTGTGCACCAGGCATTAAATCTGGATTAATTAAAATAAGACCTAATACAATACCAAGTACAGGATTTCCTCCAAACTTTTTAACAGCTGACCAACCTATTAGTGCAGGTAAAAATGAAAAAGAAGTATTTGCTATAAGATTAATCATATTAGATATACCAGCCCAATTGCTATGAACTTTTAAAAAGGGTTGTTCATAGAAAATTCCTGGGTTAGCAAGTAGATTATTTATACCCATCAATAAACCAGAGGCAACTATAGCAGGTAATATAGGAATGAATATATCTGCCAACACCTTTATAGCTTTTTGAAGTGGATTTAATTTTTTATTAGAAATCTCTTTAACCTCAGATTTTGTTGCTTCCTTAAGCCCCGTAATTTCTATTAATGTAGCATAAACTTTATTCACAAGACCTGGACCTATAATAACTTGAAATTGACCATTTGAGGTAAAGCTTCCTTTCACTATATCTATTTGTTCTAATTGCTTTACATTAACTTTACTTTCTGAATTTAGAGCAAATCTTAATCTAGTAATACAGTGTGTTGCAGATATTATATTCTCTACTCCCCCAATTGCTTCAAGGATTTGTTCAACCTGCTCTTTATGATATGTATTTTCTTTTAATGTACTCATAAAATTACCTCCCCCTTAGAATGTGATGTTGTATAGACAAATCTTGAAAATAATATACCATAGAGAAATTTTTATGTCAACGTTATCCTAAATTTTTCTGAAATTTAATTACTAAAATATAAATTGTATATTATTGGAAAATCAGAAAAGTAAGAGAAAATTTGGAAGGAGTATAGGGAATATATTTTTTTATTTAGAGTAAATATTGATTTTAACAAAAAAAAGGTTTATTATAAAAATATAAAAATTGTCTAGACAAAAATGAAAGGAAAAATTTGCGTATGGATTTCAAGAAGAAAGTTATTTATCAAATATATCCAAAATCATTTAATGATTCTAATAATGATGGGATAGGAGATTTAAAAGGAATTATAGAGAAATTACCTTATTTATATAAATTAGGTGTAGATATAATTTGGATTAACCCATTTTTTGTTTCTCCACAAAGGGATAATGGATATGATATTGCTGACTATACATCAATAGATTCTATGTTTGGAACTATGGAGGATTTTGAAAAGTTAGTGGATGAAAGTAAAAAATATAATATAGAGTTGATGCTGGATATGGTGTTAAATCACACATCAACAGAACATAAATGGTTTAAAAAAGCTTTGGCAGGAGATAAAAAGTATCAAGATTTCTACTTCATTAGAGATGGCAAAGAAAATAATCAACTACCAACAAATTGGAAATCTAAATTTGGTGGAGATGCTTGGGGAAAATTTGGGGATACAGATAAGTACTACTTACACTTATATGATGTTACACAAGCCGACCTCAACTGGCGTAATCCTGAGGTTAGGGAAGAATTATATAAAGTTGTAAATTTTTGGATAGATAGAGGAGTTAAGGGGTTTAGGTTTGATGTAATAAATGTAATTGGCAAAGATGAAGAATTGAAAGACTCTACAAATAATATAGGAAAAGAAATGTATACAGATAAACCTATTGTCCATGAATTTATTAAAGAAATGAATAAAGAAACTTTTGGAAGAGTTGAGGGCATAACAACTGTTGGAGAAATGTCTTCAACAACTATTGAAAATTGTATCTTATATTCTTCTCCAAAAGAAAAAGAGCTTTCAATGACATTTAATTTTCATCATCTAAAAGTAGATTATGAAAATGGAGAAAAGTGGAGCGATATACCTTTTGACTTTATGATGTTGAAAAAACTCTTAAATGAATGGCAAGAAAAGATTGAAAGTGGCGGTGGCTGGAATGCACTATTTTGGAATAATCATGACCAACCAAGAGCTATTAGTAGATTTTGTAATGAAGAATACAGAGTTGAAGCATCAAAAATGTTAGCTGCTACAATACATCTATTAAGAGGAACACCATATATATATCAAGGTGAAGAAATAGGTATGACAAATCCAAATTTTGAAAGAATAGATGATTATTTAGATGTTGAAACTCATAATGCGTATAGTGAATTTTTAAAAAATAAAATTGAAAAAGAAACAATAATGAATATTATAAAGTCCAAATCCAGAGATAATAGTCGTACACCTATGCAGTGGTCAGATAAATTAAATGCAGGTTTTACAAATGGGAAGCCATGGATTAAAATAGCTGAAAATTATAAAGAGATAAATGTTGAAAAGGAACTTAAAGAAGGGTCAATTTTTAACTTCTATCAAAAGTTAATATCTTTAAGAAAGCAATTAAATATTATATCTGAAGGTTCCTATAAGGGAATTTTACTAGATAATGATAAGGTTTATGCTTATGTTAGAGGCTTAGAAGATGAAAGATTAATAGTATTTAACAACTTCTATGATTGTGAAGTTGAAGTTGAGATTAGTGAGGAATTTTTAGGAAAATCATTTACATATTTGATAGGGAACTATGAAAAGCGAGATTTAGAACCTAAGTTAGAGTTAAGACCTTATGAAACAGTAGCATTTTATAGTAAGGATATAAAAAAATAATGGAAAGAGGTAGTATTAATGAAACCAAATATTTTACTTATGATTTCTCATGACAGTGGTAGAAAATTCAGTAACTATGGATATAATGTGGAAACTCCATGTATAAATAAATTAGCTCAAGAAGGAATTCAATTTGATAATTATTTTTGTGCAGCACCTCAATGCAGTCCAAGTAGAGGAAGTATACTAACTGGATTATACCCTCACAATAATGGGTTAATGGGACTTGCACATCTAGGATTTTGTATAGATTCTAAACATACAACACTTCCTATGGAGTTACAAAAAAACGGATATGAAACAACATTAATAGGACTAAGCCATGAAACAATAAATGAAGCACCACCAATAAAAGATAGAGTATTTTCTTCAACCTATGACTTAGGATATGATAATTTTATAGCGGTTCCAGGGGATAGAGCTCCTAAGGTTGCTAAAGAGGCAGTTAAATTTTTAGAGGAATATAAAGAAAATCAGGAAAAGCCATTTTATTTAAATATAGGATTTTTTGAAACACATAGAGATTTTGATGAATATAAACCTTATGCAGATAAATTGGATGAAGTAGAGGTATTTAAGTTTTTACCCGATACAGAAGATGTAAGAAAAGATATAGCTTTATATAATGGTTCAGCAAAAGTATTGGATAAGGCAATAGGCAAAATATATAATAAATTACAAGAAACAGGATTAGATAAAAATACAATTGTTATACTGACAACAGACCATGGAGTTGCTTTTCCAGGAGCTAAAGGAATGTTAAAAGAAGCAGGATTAGAGACAGCACTTATAATTTTATTACCTAATTCCTCTCAAAAAAATGTAAAAAAAGAAGCATTATTATGTAATGTTGATTTATTGCCAACGATACTAGATTTAATAGAAGCTGAAATTCCTAAAAATATAGATGGAGAAAGTTTTGCCAATTTATTAAAAACTAATGAAGATATAGGTAGAGACTCATTCTTTACAGAAATGACATGGCATGACCAATATAGACCAATGAGAGGCATAAGGACTAATGAATATAGCTATGTTAAAAATTTTGAAGATGGGCCTAAAATATATATTACAGTTGATTCACATTTGAGTTTATCAGGTAAAGCTGTTAGAGATAAATTTTATGTTCCTAATGATAAAGAAGAACTTTATGATTTAAGAAAAGACCCACTAGAAGAAAATAATCTGATAAATGATTCAGATTATCAAGACATAGCAGAGGAATTGAGAAAGAAAGTTGATAATTGGATGTTAGAAACGAATGACCCACTTTTAAAAGGACCTGTAAAAGGAACAGGCTCAAGTAGATGGAAAACAGAAATAGAAGAGGGTAGAGCTTATCCAGGAAGAGACGAATATTATAGACTATTATCTGATAAGTAGAAAATATTAAACAAGTAAAAAATATTTAATAAAGAAGGTCTTTTATAATGAAAAGTATATCAGTTTTAATTAAACCTGTTTCATCGTTATGTAATTTGAGATGTAGATATTGTTTTTATGGAAATGTGAGTGATTTAAGAGAAGTAAAATCCTATGGTATTATGCAGGAAGACACTATAAAAAACATAGTAAATAATACATTTAAAATTTTGGATAATGGAGATATAGTTACATTTGCTTTTCAAGGTGGAGAGCCTACTTTAGCTGGATTAAGATTTTTCCAATATTTTATTGAGTATGTTAGTAAAATAAAAAAAAATATAACAGTAAACTACTCTATTCAAACGAATGGAACTCTTATTGATAATCAATGGTGTGAGTTCTTAAAGAAAAATAATTTTTTAGTAGGATTATCATTAGATTTACTAGAAGACTTGCATGATAAAAATCGTGTATATTCAGATAATAAGGGAAGTTATATAGATGTAATAAATACAAAAAAACTACTGGAAACACACAAGATAAACTTTAACATACTGTGTGTTTTGACAAAACAGATTGCACTTAATCCAAAAGAGGTTTTTAATTTTATAAAATTAAACAATGTGAAGTATATACAATTTATACCTTGTTTAGATGATTTAGACTGTAAAACTAAGTCAGAGTACTCTTTAGAACCTAAATATTTTGCATACTTTTATAAAATAATATTTAAGCTTTGGAAAAATGAGTTTGATAAAGGAAATTATATAAGTATTAATTTGTTCGATAATCTTATATCTGTTTTAATTACAGGAATTCCTAGTACCTGTGGGATAATTGGGAAATGCCAACCGCAATTTGTAATAGAGGCTGATGGAAGTGTATATCCATGTGATTTTTATGTACTAGATAACTTTAATTTAGGTAATATAAAAGATAACACTTTATTGGATATTTTAAGAAAATCTAAAATGCAAGAATTTTTGCATAAAGATATAAACAAAGAAAGTATTTGTTTAAAGTGTAATTTTCACAAAATATGTGGTGGTGGATGCAAAAGAATGAAAAATTCTATGTATATTGATTCTAGTAATAATTACTGTGGATATAAAGAATTTTTAATGTCTACTTTTGGTGATTTAGAAAAAATATCAGTATTAGTATATAAAAATCAAATACCAAAATAATTTTAGTATTTAGCATTCTAAGTTAAAGTGATTAAAAATTATGTATAATTAAAGGGTTTTGAGCAGAGTAAATTTAGTTAGGATGGTTTTAAATGAATGTAATTTTATTTGCAATAGCTGTACTTTCAACAACTATAGGAGCTATAACAGGCATTGGTGGAGGTGTAATAATAAAGCCAGTACTAGATTTGATTGGAATATTTGATGTTTCAACTATAAGTGTGTTATCATCTTTTACTGTGTTATCGATGGCAATTGTTTCTGTATATAAACAAATTAAATCAAAACTTTTTAAAATAAACTTTAGACTTATTTTAATTGGTGTAGCATCAGTATTAGGAGGTACTATAGGTCAAAGGTTATTAGATTTATCTATTTCATATGTAAATAATCCTTCTATAATAAAAATAACTCAAAATATTATGATGATTATTTTGTTAGTAATGGTTTATTTATATAGAGATAAAAGTTTAAATGTTAAGTTTAATACTAACATTACATATTTTATTGTTGGCATTTTTTTAGGGGTTACATCTTCATTTTTAGGAATAGGTGGAGGTCCTATAAATGTGGCCGTGTTTACAATATTATTTGGATTATCAGCTAAAGAAGCTGCGTTTAATTCCATTATAACTATTTTATTTTCTAATATTTCAAAGTTAGTTACAGTTTTCATAAATACAGGGTTTGGTATATATGATTTATCTGGATTACCTTTTATGATAATAGGAGCAGTGTTGGGAGGAATTATAGGTTCCTCTATTAGTAAAAATATGGATGACAAAAGAGTTAAATATATGTTCTCGTATATGACTATAATTATTACTGGAATAAATATATATAGTATATTTCAGGTAATATATTTTATGAATTAAAGTGTATAATGTAGATAATACGAGAAGTTAATTTAAATTATTGGAATGAGGAGATTTAATATGTTCAAAAAGTTATTCTCAAAAAATAAAAATGAAGAAGTAAAAAGTAATTATATAAAAGGAATATTACAATCGCCACTTACAGGGAAAGTATTAAGTATAACTGATGTTCCTGATGATGCTTTTTCTAGTAAAATGCTAGGTGATGGGATTGCTATAGAGCCACAAGAAGGAGTCGTATCTTCTCCTGTTGATGGTGAGGTGATTCAAGTGTTTTTGCCATCTAAACATGCTATATGCATAAAGAGTGAAGATGGTTTGGAGATACTAATACATATCGGATTAGATACTGTAAAGATGAATGGAGATGGATTTGAAGTATTAGTAAATGCAGGAGATAAAGTTTACTGTGGGCAAAAACTTATAAGATTTAATTTAGAAAAAATTAAAAAAAGCGTTAAATCTGTTATAACTCCTATAGTTATAACCAATTCTTATGACATAGATAGAGTTGAAATTTTAAGAACTGGAGATATATGCATTGGAGAAGATTTAATGAAAGTTTATAAGTAAATAGGTTTTACCAAGAGGTTTTGTCTAAATAAAAAATATTATAACTATAAAATGGCTGTATATAATAATATTGAAAGAGTGTAGGTATGCTTATTTTATTAAGGATACCTTTTTTTATTGTGTTTTATAGAAAATTTATCTGCATAAATAAAGTTTTTAAAACTCCATTCTTATAATTATTTTACTTTTACTAATTATATTACTTATAATAATTTCTGATATTTATGAATTGTTATACTTTTTAGAACTCTATTTTTAAATATATATTGACATATATATATTATCTATTACAATTGATATAAACTAATAAAAATAAAATATTATTAATCAAATTATTGAATGGAGGAATAGAAATGAAATTTGTAACTTTCTGTACTGGCAATGAAGAAAATATAGGTGTATTTAACTCAGAAGCAAATAGTATATATGAAATTAATAGTTTAGGATTAAGTAAATTATATACAGATATGAATGATTTTATTGAAAATGTATCTACAGGTGATTTAGAAAAAATAAAAAACAATTCATTTGAAAATGCAAAGTGTTATAAGTTAGAAGAAGTGAAATTATGTTCCCCAATTGTAAGACCTAAAAAAGATATTATATGTTTAGGTCTAAACTATAAAGACCATGTCAATGAAATTCCAGATGGTGTTATAAAAAATGTAGTTATGCCAGACTATCCTATTTATTTCTCTAAAAGAGCAGATAAGGCAATTGGAGTAGATGATAAGATAAGTCTGCATGGAGATTTAGTAGAAAAGCTGGATTATGAATCAGAGCTGGCAGTAATTATAGGAAAAGAAGGTATAAATATATCAAAAGAAGATGCCTATGAATATATATTTGGATATACAATAATGAATGATATAAGTGAAAGAGCACTTCAAGACAAACATGTGCAGTGGTATAGAGGAAAAAGTTTAGATACACATACCTCTATGGGCCCTTGCATAGTACATAAAGAAAAATTTGAGCATCCTTTAAAACTGGATATAAGTAGTGTGGTAAATGGAGAAGTAAGACAAGATTCTAATACAAAATATTTTATATTTGATATACCTACTGTAATAAGTGATTTATCAAGAGGAATGACTCTAAAACCAGGAGATATAATTTCAACTGGAACTCCAGCAGGTGTTGCTATGGGAATGAATCCTCAAGTATATTTAAAACATGGTGATGTGGTTGAATGTAAAGTCGAAGGAATAGGAGTTTTAAAAAATATAGTTGATTAATGGATAAATATGCCATATAATTTTATTAGTACGAATAATTTAATTAATATGGAATTAGTCAAATTTAAGATTAATTTACTATAGAGAGGGATGAGTATATGGCAAAAGAACTAGAACTAAAGTATGGCTGTAATCCAAACCAAAAACCATCAAAGATTTATATGAAAAATGGAGAACTTCCTATAGAAGTATTAAATGGAAAGCCTGGATACATAAATTTTTTGGATGCATTTAATAGTTGGCAACTTGTAAAAGAATTAAAAGAGGCTACTGGTCTTCCAGCAGCAACTTCATTTAAACATGTAAGTCCAGCAGGTGCAGCAGTAGGTATACCTTTATCAGATACTTTAAAGCAAATATACTTTGTTGATGATTTAGAGCTTTCTCCATTAGCTTGTGCTTATGCAATGGCAAGAGGGGCAGATAGAATGTCTTCTTATGGAGATTTTATAGCACTTTCAGATGTGTGTGATAAAGAAACTGCAACTATTATAGCGAGAGAGGTTTCTGATGGTGTAATAGCCCCAGGATATACAGATGAGGCTCTTGAAATATTAAAAGGAAAGCGTAAAGGTAATTACAATATTGTAAAAATTGATGAAAATTATACTCCTGAACCTATTGAAACAAAGGATGTTTATGGAATTACTTTTGAACAAGGCAGAAATGAAATATTAATAAATGAAGACCTGTTAAAAGATATCCCAACTGATAATAAAATCTTTACAGATAACGCAAAGCGTGATTTAATTATAGCTCTTATCACATTAAAATATACACAATCAAACTCAGTTTGTTATGTTAAAGATGGACAAGTAATAGGAGTAGGTGCAGGACAACAATCACGTATTCACTGTACTAGACTTGCAGGTAATAAAGCTGATATTTGGTATCTTCGCCAACATCCTAAAGTATTAAATTTAAAATTTAAAAAAGATATAGGTCGTCCAGATAGAGACAATACTATTGATGTATATCTTTCTGATGATTATATGGATGTACTTGCTGATGGTATATGGCAAAATTTCTTTGAAGAAAAACCAGAACCTCTTACTGGAGAAGGTAAAAGAGCATGGCTTAAAACTCTAACAGGAGTAGCTCTTGGTTCTGATGCATTTTTCCCATTTGGAGATAATATAGAACGTGCTAAAAGAAGTGGAGTAAGTTTTATAGCACAACCAGGTGGCTCTATTCGTGATGATAATGTTATATTAACTTGCAATAAGTACAATATAGTTATGGCATTTACTAAAAATAGATTGTTCCATCACTAAAGTGTAAAGAATATAAATTAAATACTGATTAAATTAAAAATCTACAACAAGTTTTGTTGTAGATTTTTTTATTTGCTGTATAATTTTAAATAGAACTTTATTTTTAGATATTCAATTTGGAGGATGATATGGCTTTAAATATAAGAGACTATAGCCTATTGTGTAGTCAGGGTACAGCTAAATTTAATGAAGATGTAGTTGGTATAAGCCCATTTGGTGCGTGGATTTTGGATGGTGCGACAGGGCTCAATGGAAAAAACTTAGTATCAAATGAAAGCGATGCAAGATGGTATGTTCAGTGGTGGAATAAGTATTTATATAAAAATATGAATAGAGAAGAATCATTAAAGAGTATTATCAGTAGTGGGATAAAAGAAGTTAAAAAAGAGTATGAGATGAAATTAAATGGAATAAAGGTCGAAAAATTAGATTTGCCATCAAGTTCTATAGTCATTGTTAAGTTTCATGAAAATAAAGTAGAGTATTTTTTATTAGGAGATTGTGCTTTGTTTATTAAAAATGGAGATTCTAAAGTCATAAAAGATAGAACTATCTGTAAATTTGATAATGCTGTGTTTGATGAAATGAGTAAGTTTTCTAATTTAAAAGAAATGACTTTTGATGAGATAAAGTCAAGTGTCATGGATACAATAGTAAGCAATAGATTGAAAAAGAATACCAAAGATGGATACTGGATATTGGATTTTGATGAGGATGCTGTGGAAAATTCAATATATGGATACTTAGAAATAAAAAAAGATTTTCAATTGATGTTAACAAGTGATGGCTTTACAAGTGCATGTGATAGGTATAACCTCATAAAAGAAGAAGAATTGATACGTATAGCAGAAAAATTTGGTATAGGATATATACATAATAAAGTTAGAGACTTTGAGGATAACGACTATAAAGCAATTAAGGTTCCAAGATTTAAAGTAAAAGATGATTCATCCTGTTTGTATCTAGATATATATAATGATTAGATTATATGAAATTGTTTAATTTTAGAGGGGCGGTAAGTAAAAAAGTGAAAATTCTTCATATAATAACACAAAAACCAAATAGTACGGGTAGTGGAATATACATGTGCGGTATGATAAAAGGGTTTGAAAAAATAGGTCATGAGCAAGCTGTAATTGCAGGTATAGATGTTAATGACAATGTAAACTGTTTTTCAAGTGATATAAGTTTTTATCCAGTAAAGTATAATTGTGGAGAACTAAATTTTCCTGTTGTAGGAATGAGTGATTCTATGCCATATGAAAGTACTAGATATAGAGATTTAAATGTAGAAATGATAGATAGATTAAAACATCAATTTAAAATAAATATAGACAGAGCTATGGAAGATTTTAAGCCAGATATTATAATATGTCATCATTTATATCTTTTAACAGCATTTGTCAGAGAGATTGTGAAAGATATTAAAGTTATGTCTGTTTGTCATGGGACTTGTTTAAGACAGTTAAATACTATAGATTTAGAAAAAGAATATATAATATCAAATATAAAAAAATTGGATTTAATATTTGCTCTTCATAAAAAGCAAAAAGATGATATTGTAAAAAGTTTTGGAGTAAGTGAAAGTAAAGTAGTTGTGATTGGCAGTGGATACAATGATAGTGTATTTTATGATAAAAATTATAAAATGCAAGGTGATAAGATAAGGATAGTGTTTGCAGGGAAGATATGTAAGTCAAAAGGGTTGATTCCATTTATAAAAGCTATATCTGAACTAATATATCGTAAAGATTTAATAGAAGTCAATTTTGCAGGTACAGGAAGTGATATTGAATCTTATAATGAGATTGTTAAGCTTGCAAATCAATCTCCATTTAAAATGAATTTCCTAGGAAAATTAGACCAAAGTGACTTAGCGGAGTTATTTAATAAGTCACATATATTTGTATTACCATCGTTTTATGAAGGGTTACCAGTTGTAGTTTTAGAGGCTTTATCATGTGGGTTAGATGTAATTACCACTGATATTCCTGGTGTTAGAGAGTGGATTGGTAGCCAAATTAATGATTCTGGCAAGATAGAATATGTAACTCTACCTTCTATGCATGGAGAAGGTATTCCAAATGAAGAAGAGTTATCTATATTTGAGAAGAATTTATATAATGCAATGGACTCTAAAATACAGTATCTATTATCCAATTTAGAGAAAAGGTCATTTGCAGATATGTCAAAAAAAACATGGGACGCTTTAGCTTATAGGATGAATGAAGTTATTTTAATGGATGAGATGTGTGTAATTTAGAGTGATTTAAATTATAAAAAAAGTGTAACTATTTCTACACTACTTTTAAGCGAATTTATATTATACTAATACTAAATATATTTATTTTGAGGGAGGTAATTTATGAAGTTTAGTAAAAGAATATTAGCATTAGGTATTTCAGCATTATTATTAAGTGTTAGTTTTCCAACATCAGCAAATGCACTAGATAAAATCGAAAATATCAAGGGAACGGATAAATATGAAACAGCTGGTATTATTTCTGATAAGCAAGATTATACAACAGCTGTACTTATCAACTCGGATTCTACGATGGTCGATGGTATTTCTGCTAGTGGTCTTGCAGGGGTAAATAATGCAGCAATTTTATTAACTAATAAGAATGATATACCAGAAGCCACTTTACAAAGGCTTAATAGAGTTACTAAGATATATATAATAGGTGGCGAAAATACTATAAGTAAAGATGTAGAAAAAATGCTACTTATGAGAAGAATGCAGGTTATAAGAATTGATGGAGTAGATAGAGTAGATACAAGTTATAAAATTGCAGCTGAAATAGAAAAGATAAAGAGTAGTGATAAGACGTTTTTAGTAAATGGATTTAAAGACGAGGCTGATGCAGTGAGTGTTGCGTCTGTTGCATACAGAGATGGTGCTCCTATTTTATTGACAAAGGATATAGCTTCAGCAGAAGAAGATACAGATTTAGACCCATGGTTTGGTGTTTCACCTGTTCCAGTATATGCTATTGGAGGAAAATCTACACTAAGTGATTATATAGTAAGTAGATATAGAGCAACTAGAATTGATGGTAGTGATAGATATGAAACTAATAAGAATGTAATTAAGAAGTTTTATAATGAAACAAAAGAGTTTTATGTGGCAAGTGGAGATGATTTAGTTTATGCTTTAGTTGCTTCACCAATGGCTAAAAACGCTCCTGTTGTTTTAGTTTCAGACAAAAGCGATAAGAGTATATTAAATAATGCTAATAAAGTTACTGCAATAGGTATAAATGATAATAAGGTTATAGAGCAATGTTTAGAAGCTACAAAATAATAAAATGTTGTTAGTAAAATGAATACATAATATATAGTAAAAGTCAGTATAATGCTTATATTTTAGTGATATATAATGTATAAATGTTAAACTATATGAATCTTCTAGTTGATTTTATGATAAAAATCAATTAGAAGGTTTTTTTATTAAAATTATGTATCAAAATTATATACTAAATTGAATTGTATATGTTAAAAAAGAGTACGTGAGCTATTCATATATACGAATCAATTATCCTCATAAGTGAAAATGTGAATGGAGTCATACACAAAATTGTATGACAATTCCATCCTATCACGTTTACATCAAAAAAGAAGATATGATGCCTATTTTTTATAAAGAATAAATCTCATAAGAGTTATCTTCTTTTAGCTTTTCTAACCAAACCATTTCTAAAATATCTAATTCTTCTAAGTAGTCTTTTTTAGTTTTGTTATCATCGTGTTTTATAAGTTCTAAAATTTCAAATGTAAATGTTTTTTCTCCATATTTTTTCCAATCATTGTTTAAATCTCTTACCATACATGACCCAGCACCAAGTTGAAATTTGAGGGAGTTAAACTTGCTTTTTATGTCATTGCTCTTTCCAAGATAAATCTTTTTAGTAGTATCACTTTTTATCATAAATACACCAATGTCAAATTTCATTTCCTTATATAGTTGTTTTAATTCACGTTTTCTATCCATTTTCTTAGTACCTCTCTTTATAATTAATATGTAATATGTAATATGTAATATGTAAAATTATTTATATATTACATATTATTATAAAGAGATTAATTTCAAATGTAAATAGATTTTGATAAAATTAATTATAAGTTTACTATTACTTAGTATCAATATCTAGGCTAATTAGAGTTATTATATGACTTAATATTATATAAAATTAAAAGAAGAGTTGACATGATGAAAATTATAGAATAAACTAAAAATGTAATAGTTAATAAATCTTAACTATTACATTCAAAGGAGGCTGTTATTATGAATAAAAATATAGAATTAATTGGAAACTTTGCAAGTGATTGGATTCGCTATAGTGATTATGAATATAAAATTACTGAAGAAGATGAACTGTATATAGTACCAACAGAAGATGCTGTATTTACTATGTACAATCCATTTGATGTTGCAGATGAAATTATAGTAGATATAATTCGCATAGGACAAGAAGCATTACAAGAGATATCAAAAGAAACTAAAGAAATGAGATTAAAAAAAGAAGTACTTGAATTTGTAAAGAAATATGGGTTGTTAGGATTAATTTATTCAAGTGTATATAATAGAGATATTGTTGGTGAAGAAAGAGTACTGATGATTGAAAAGAATTATATTACAAAAGAGAATATATTGAATAATGATGAGTATGTAAATATGTTCATCCCATTTGCAAGTGATGAAGATGTATACTTTAAAAAATATAAACGAGGTATAGATGTATCAAAACGAGAGGAATCACCCAAGTTTTTTGGAAAAAGACCATTGATTTTAGATTTAGTATTTTCAAGGTTTTATACAGAACAATTGGATTGGATTGTAAATTTTGCTAAGGATATGTGTAGACATTTTAATCAAATTTGTGTCTATAAAAACATGTCTAACCTACTAACTGAAAGTGTGACTATTATGTCTGGAGGGTTTAACCCTCAAAAGATTGGATTTTCTATAAGTCAATTAGATAAACCCACAATTGCATGGGAATTTAATTCTTTAAAAACAGCTATTGAAACTATATATGCATTTGCAATTACAAGTGAACCTGCATCTTTAAATAAATGTAAGTATTGTGGAAAGATTTATATACCTACAAATTCTAAATCTCAATACTGTTCACCTTCCTGTAGAAATTGCTCAAATGTAAAGAAAAGCAGAAGTAGAGCTAAAAAAGATAAGTAAATTAATATATCATTCTTTAGATTTTAATTATAAATAACTATTAAATTGATGAATAGTTATAAAAAATATATCTGAGTAATGATATATTTTTTTTATTGAAAAATTTAATTAAAATAGTAATTTTGAGTTGACAAAAACTACTTATAATAATATTATTATAAGTAGTTCTATAAGTTAATAAATATACTAATTTAAATATAACATAAAATGAATTAAAAGTCAATAGAAAAAATAAAAAAGGAGAATTTTAAAATGATATCACCTATTATTTTGAGTTCTATGCATCAAAATTTAAAGGAAATAGAAAGAAATGAATTGCTTGAAACTAATAAAGAATCTAAGTGTTATGGTCTAGTACTTTCCGAAGCGGATGTAAAAGATATAATAACTTCAAGAAATGATACTTTAAAGGGATATGGAAGAATAGAATTAGATATAAAAGTTACAAAACAATTAATAGAAAACATATATACATCACAGTTTACGAATATGGATGATTATTTAGAAATTATTAATGATATGCAAGAAATCTTTTATTACTTAAAAAATGAAACAGATGATAAAATTTGTGATGATGAAATTATAGAAATACTTGATGAACTTTATGAAAAATTTACAGGGAATATGGATAATGTAAGGGGAGAAGCAGAGGAATTTGCAAAAAAGTTTAAATTTGGAGAAGTTTAATCTAATGAGAGGGGAAACTTACTATGTCAAATAATAATCTAACCAACATCAATATAAATGAAAATAATCTAATAAAAAATCAATATGCAATATCTCTACTTAAAGAATGTATGGATTGTAAAGTAATAAATGAGAGAGAAGTATATAACATACAACAGGAAATATCCTTAATTCTTATAGATTTAATTAAAAAATATACAAATGGTCAAAGTACATCAGTAAAGACTGAAGTTGCTGAAAAATTATTGCTTTCAATTTGGTATTCTATTGATGCATATGTAAGTAAACTTGAAAGTATAGAAAAAAGAGTTGCAGAATTGACGTCTAAAAATATTAAGTATGTATACTTAGAAGGCATTAAAATTCTTGAATATGATTTACTTGAGTTAGAAAAATTTTATGAAGTAATGAAAAGTAGAAAATTAGACACTAATTTAATGGCGTATAATGATACTTTAATGGAACTGTCTGGTTTCTTTAAAAACTATAGTATAAAATTTGAAGCATATGATATTCCAGTGAGTATAGATTATCCATTGGCATTAGATGATATGGATATTCAAGGAATTTATTATGTGAAAAATTATATTGAGAGTATGGATATAGAAAATAGATTTTGTAATTTATTTAGAAAGAAAGATAGAGAAAAATTATTTTATGATTATGGAATAACTTATAAAATAGATTGTGATGTTATACTTATAAATTTATTTGAACTTATTATAAATAACTCTATTTTCTCTACAATTTTAGGTAATGAATCAACTAATTTGAAGATTTCAGAATATGAATATGAATTTTTAGAAAAACAATTTAAAAACATATACAATCATACTTTTGAAGATGAAATTAAGCAATATGAGGAAAATAATGTAGTTGAATTTATTGAAGAAAGTAATAGTTTTGATTTTAATAATTCTGAAGAGCTCAATAAAGAAAGTATAATAAATGAAAAAATAGTTTTATTGCTTGAAGAAGCAATTGATGTTTTGATAGAAAGATTAAATATAGAAGATGAAGCCATGATAAAATACATAAAAGCATATGAGAAGATATTTATTGAGTCTGTACTAAGTTCAATAAAAAGTGGCACTTTTAAAAGTATGATAACTGTAAGTAAGAATGAAAGTGAACCTTTAGAAAAGTATATTGTTGATGATGAAAATAAATTAGATGATAAGTCATTTAGAGCGATATTCAATGCTGTACTAGAGAGTACTTCTATAATTGAAAAAATAAAAATAATAAAGGAAAATATCAATGCAAAAAAAGACTTTATTGATATTCTTGAATCTGAGTGCTTATTTGGGGATGATTATCTAATGCTATTTGCTTCATTAAGTGAATTTGAATTGGCAATACTAGGAAGTGTAGTATTTTATGAAGATATGAGAATGGAAGAAATTAATTTATTAGAACTATTACTAAACAAAAATAATAAAACTACACCATGGAAAAGAGAGTACATTGAATTTATGAAGAAAAAAAATAAGGAAAAAATACATTGTATAGAAGAATATATAAATCAAATTAATTAACAAAAAATTGTGAATAAATAGAATGTTAGTATATAATATAATTTGTAAAGTATATCAAAAATACATATCTGTGGAGGAGACTATGAAAGAATATATTATAAATAATATTGAGGAGATAAGAGAAGAATTAATTGATTTATCTAAAAAAATATGGGAAAATCCAGAATTAGCTTTTGAAGAAAAGTATGCAAGCAGTATTCAAAAGGAATATCTAAAGTCAAAAGGATTTGAAATTGAAGAAGTAGACAATTTACCCACTGGATTTATAGCGAGTTTTGGAGAAGGTAAGCCAGTAATTGGAATACTTGGCGAATATGATGCTTTGCCAGAACTATCACAATCTGTGAGTACAGAAAAAAATCCATTGGTAGAGGGAGAATCTGGACATGGATGTGGTCATAATTTATTGGGTGTAGCAGGTGTAGGAGCAGTCGTTTCTATCAAAGAACTTATGGAAAAAAATAAATTTAATGGAACAATAAAATATTTCGGTTGTCCTGCTGAAGAAGAAGGTGGAGGAAAGACTGTAATGTGTGTAAATGGATGTTTTGATAATGTAGATTGCGCATTTACATGGCATCCTTTTGATATAAATGGCACATGGAGAGGTGGAAGTCTGGCAAATTTATCTGCTAGATTTAAGTTTAAGGGAATAACAGCACATGCAGCTCAAGCCCCTCATAATGGTAGAAGCGCATTAGATGCTGTTGAACTTATGAATGTAGGAGCAAATTATTTAAGAGAACATGTAATTGACTCTATAAGAATGCATTATGTTATAACTAATGGTGGAGGAAGACCTAATGTAGTTCCTGGTTTTGCGGAAAGTTGGTATTTTATAAGAGGTAAAAAAGCAAAGGATGCAGAGAATGTTCTTGATAGGCTAATAAAAGTGGCACAAGGAGCAGCTATGATGACAGAGACTGAAATGGAGTATGTAATTACTGATGGGATTTATGATTATATACCAAATCAGTGTTTAACTGATTTAGTATACGATAATATGATTCTTGTTGGAACTCCTAAAACTACTCCTGAAGAAGAAGAATTTGCAAAAAAATTATGTGCTACTCTTACTAAGGATGAGAGACTAGGTGTAGCTACAGCATTCCAAGACGATAAATCTATTGTGGACAGTTATATACATCATGGTATAGCTGATGGAGCAGAAGATAAGGGATTAGCTGGTTCTACTGATGTTGGAGATGTAAGTTATGTGATACCAGTAGCTCAATTTGCAATGGCAGCATGGCCTGTTGGTGTGGCAAGCCACACATGGCAGTCATGTGCATCAGCTGGTTCAAGTATAGGATTTTCAGCTATGATAAATTCAGCTAAGGTATTGGCTTGTAGTGCTTATGATGTATTTATGAATACTAAGATTATTGATGAGGCAAATATAGAGTTTGAAAAATCATTAGATGGACAAAAATTTAAACCATTGGTATAATCTTGGTAATAAAAATATTTCTGGGGGGAATAACTATGAGAGAACAAGTTGAAAAAGTACTTGAACAAAAGATAAAACCTGTATTACAAAGAGATGGTGGAGATGTAGAGTTTATAGATGTAAATGAGAATGGTGTAGTTTTAGTTAGACTACAAGGTGCTTGTAGTGGATGTCCAGGAGCAACTATGACAATAAAAGCTGTTATTGAAAATGTTTTGGTAAGCGAAGTTCCAGGAGTAACTCAAGTGTTAGGTGTTTAATAAATTTAAATTATACATAAGGATTTATTAAGTTGTGTAAAAGAGTAAGTAAAACATTATAGATATATATGAAAAAGTGTGTAAGTGTATATTCATTTTCTTACACACTTTTTTTATTTATTATCCAGCCATACCAATAAACATACCTATAAAGTATGGAATTAACCAGATAGTCCATACAACTATACTAAACTTATGGAAGAATTTTTTCTTATCTTCATCGTCCTTATACAAAACAAAAGTAGCCCAGCCTGCATGAAAAAGCATAAGCACAATTGCTAGGAGACCAGTTATACTATGAAGATTTTGTGACAATACAGACTTCACTTCAAAAGCGTGGCTATTAGCTATATTACTCATTGTAAATGTTCCTAAAGTATCAAATATTAAACCAAGCCAAAATATAATTACATGTTTCTTTTTTAAAATTTTAGCTTTTCTTTCTCCAAATACACCTATAGTGTAAAAAATTAAAGCTGATGTTATAAACACTATTGCAAGTATTAATTTAGAACTCATAATTATCTCTCCTTTATTTTTGCTAATATATTTCTAAGATTTTTTACTAATTCATTTAATTCTTTTTCATCACAATTTTTAAAAATACCATCAAAGCTTTCTTGCATTTTACTTTTAAAATTTGTGGCGAATTCAAGTCCATCCTCTGTAAATTTAACATATGTATTTCTCTTATCATCATATTTTTTGAACTTTTCTACATATCCAAATTGCTCTAATCTACTGATTATACCTGATACCGTTCCTTTAGCTAAAGACATCTCATCGCATAGTTGTGAAATTGTTAGTTCTTGATTATGAGCTATTAGCTTTATAACTATAATCTGTTGATGTGTTAATCCATTTTCCTTAAAATTTTCCTCTACTGTGTACATTGTTTTAGAATAGAGTTCTTTTAGAAGCATAGCTATTCTAAAACAATCATAATTAGTTTTCAATAAAATCACCTCTTAGATAGTTTGCATAGAAACTAATATAATATAGTTTCAGTAAATAGTCAATATAAAATTTAATAATTATGTAATAAATAAGAGATTAGTAATATCATAAAAATTTAATTTTAGGTAAAAATAAAACAATTTGATGAAATTTTAACAATTTTTCAAAAGTTTGTTTACACACAACATAAATGATGCTAAAATTGGTTTATAGATAAATATTTAAAATTTAATTTTTATTTAATGATAATAAAACCACGAAGGTTTAAACGTCGATTGACGCTTGCTTTTGGTGGTTTTTTTTATTGCAACAAAGGGGGAATAGGGGTTTGTTAAAGGATATAGTTAAAAAGTTGTTGCAGTTTATTTTAGTAATGTTTTTATTATCTTTTGTGGTTTTTTATATGGCAAGACTTGCTCCAGGAGACCCATTAATTTCTTACTATGGAGATGGTGTAGAAAGAATGAGTACTCAAGAAAAAGAAAATGCTATGAAAAAACTTGGTCTAAACGAACCAATATACAGTCAATATATAAAATGGATTTCAGATGCATCAAAAGGAGAATTTGGGATTTCATTTAAATATAAGCAAAATGTTACTTCTGTTATAAATGATGTTTATATAAATACTATCATATTAGGTGGTTCAGGATACATACTTACCTTTGTTCTAGCATTACTTTTAGGAATTTTTTGTACATTGCATGAAGATAAGCTTATAGATAGGGTTATATGTAAACTAGGTACGATAACCAATTGTATTCCATCATTCTGGGTTGCTTTAGTACTTATACTTATATTCAGTATAAATCTAAGTATACTTCCAAGTAGTGGAGCTTATTCAATGGGAGAGGAATATAGTATATCAAGTAGGATATCTCATTTAATATTACCTCTTACAGTACTTATATTGAGCCATTTATGGTATTACACATATATGATAAGAAATAAATTGCTAGAAGAAATAAGAGAAGATTATGTATTGCTATGTAAAGCAAAAGGTTTAAACAATAGAACCATTGTTTTTAAGCATTGCCTGAGAAATATAATGCCATCATATATAAGTATCATGGCTATTTCAATACCTCATATATTAGGAGGAACTTATGTAGTTGAAAAGGTTTTTTCTTATCCAGGGTTAGGAACTCTTTGTTTTGAGAGTGCAAAGTATCACGATTATAATATGTTATTAGTTTTATGTCTAATAACAGGAGCTTTAGTGGTATTTGGAAATATGCTAGCTCAAATTATAAACAATAAAATAGACCCTAGAATGAAGTACGATAGAGGTGATAACAATGAAGCCGCAATGTAGTGATTTTGAGATTGTAGGAGAAAATTATATTTCAGTAGTAAAAGATGAACAAATAGAAATAAAAAAAACTCTGTTTGAAAAATTTAAACAGTTACCATATATATCAATCATAATTTTATCCATTATAGTTATTGGAAGTGTATTTTCATCTTTGATAATGACACATGAGCCAACATATATGGATTTAGTAAGTTCTAATTTAGCTCCAAGTAAAGATTTTTTCTTTGGAACAGATTCAATGGGAAGAGATATATATTCTATGATATGGTATGGAGGAAAAATATCTTTATTTATAGGAATATTTTCGACAATAATATCAACTATTATAGGAATTGTTTATGGTAGCATAAGCGGTTCAGCATCTGAGCTTGTAGATGATGCAATGATGAGATTTACAGAAATCATACTTAGTATACCATCAATATTAATTATAATATTTGTACAAGCGATACTTGGGAATTCAAATCCAATATCTATGTCCATAGTAATAGGGATAACAAGTTGGATGAATATATCTAAGATTGTAAGGACTGAAGTTAGACAAATAAGAAATAGTGAGTACATACTAGCAGCTAAAAGTATGGGTGGAGGATTTTTATATATATTAAAACAGCACTTACTTCCAAACTTTGTTGCATCAATAATGTTTATGGTAGTAACAAATATAGGTGCAGCTATTGGAACTGAGTCAACACTGAGTTTTTTAGGAATTGGTTTGCCAATAGAAATTGTTTCTTGGGGAAGTATGCTATCTTTATCAGAAGAAGCACTGCTTTCAAATAGATGGTGGATTATCCTAATTCCAGGTATATTTTTAGTTACTACATTGGTCTGTATAACTAATATTGGTAATTATATAAGAAAGAGCAATAATAAAAAATCAAGTAATTTATAAATCAGCGTTTTAAGTGTTAAATAAGCAAATACTAAGGTATTTGAAATATCTATTTAAATAAATGGGGTCAAAGCTTTAAAAAATATTTATTATTAAAAGCAAAAGGGGGAGCATCATGAAATTAAAAAAATTAAAAGTTTTAAGTCTAGTAATGATACTTAGTCTAATGGCAGGCTGTTCGAGTGCAGGAAATGGGGACAAAAAAACATATAAACCTAAAGATGGTAAAGTACTTGTTTATGGAAGTAATGACTATACAAGTATAAATCCAGCACTATATGAACATGGCGAAATAAATTCATTGATATTTAATGGATTAACAGCTCATGATGAAAATAATAAAGTAGTTCCTTGTCTAGCAAAAGATTGGAAATTTGATGAAGCAACAAATACATATACTTTTAATTTAAGAGATGATGTTAAGTGGCATGATGGAGAGAAATTTACAGCAAATGATGTTAAATTCACAATGGAAACTATAATGAATCCAGACAATGCTTCTGAAATAGCATCAAATTATGAAGATATAACAAAAATTGATGTAATTAATGATACTACTATAAAAATTGCTTTAAAAGCACCAAATACAGCAATGCTTGATTATTTAACAGTTGGAATATTACCAAAACATGCATTAGAAGGTAAAGATATAACTACTGATGGATTTAATCAAAAACCAATAGGTACTGGACCATTCAAACTTGAAAAATGGGATAAAGGGCAAAGTATAACACTTGTTAAAAATAGTGATTATTTTGTAAAAGAGCCAGGACTGGATAAAGTAGTATTTAAGATTGTACCAGATGACAAAGCTAAAGCAATGCAATTAAAATCAGGTGAATTAGATTTAGCGCAAGTAACTCCTAAAGATATGTCTAATTTTGAGAAAGACGAAAAGAATTTTAAAGTAAATATAATGAAAACTGCAGATTATAGAGGTATACTATATAACTTCAATTCTAAATTCTTTAAAGATGAAAAGACTAAAGGATTACCAAATGCTTTAAGTTATGCAATAGATAGAAAAGCAATAGTTGATAGTGTATTATTGGGTCATGGTGTAGCCGCATATTCACCTTTACAAATGGGACCATATAATAATCCTGATATAGAGAAATTTGAATATAATCCAGAAAAGGCTAAGCAAGAAATTGAAAAATTAGGTTGGAAGTTAGGTTCTGATGGAATATATGAAAAAGAAGGTACTAAATTAGCTTTTGAAATAACAGCTGGCGAAAGTGACCAAGTTAGAGTTGATATGGCTAAAATATGTGCACAACAGCTAAAAGAAATAGGTGTTGATGCTAAAGCTGTAGTTGTAACTGAAACAGATTGGGCTAATCAAGATGCGCACTTAATCGGTTGGGGAAGTCCATTTGACCCAGATGACCATACATATAAAGTATTTGGAACAGATAAAGGTGCAAACTACAGTGCTTATTCTAATCCTACTATAGACAAAATACTTCAACAAGCAAGAGAAACAGAAAATAAAGATGAAAAATTAAAGTTATATAAACAATTCCAAGTAGAGATGACTAAAGATATGCCATATACATTTATTGCTTATATAGATGCTATATATGTTGGAAAACCAAATATAAAAGGTTTAACACCTGATACAGTTTTAGGTCATCATGGTGTAGGGATATTCTGGAACATAGCTGATTGGACAATAGAATAATAGTTAGATTAATTAGAAACCTTAGGGATGAAATATATCCCTAAGGTTTGAATAGCATAGGGGTTGATGGTTTTTGGAACATTTATTGGAGGTTAATAATCTATCTGTAAGCTTTAAAATAGAAGAAGGCGAAGTACAGGCTGTGAGAGATGTGTCCTTTACCCTAAAAAGGGGTGAAACACTAGCTATAGTTGGAGAATCTGGTTGTGGAAAATCTGTATTATGCAAAAGTTTGATAAAGATACTTCCATATAATGGATATATCAAAAGTGGAGAGGTTCTATTTAAATCAAAGGACTTAGTTAAAAAATCTGAGAAAGAAATGGAAGATATTAGAGGAAGAGATATATCAATGATATTTCAAGACCCTATGACATCTTTGAATCCAACCATATCAATAGGAAAGCAAATAACTGAAGCTATAGTAATCCATCAAGGCATAAGTAAAAGTGAAGCTAAGAAAAGAGCTATAGAGCTTATTGAATTAGTTGGGATAGATAATCCTGAAAAAAGATTTAAACAATTTCCGCATCATTTTTCAGGAGGAATGAGGCAACGTATAGTAATTGCTATAGCACTAGCTTGTAATCCAGAAGTATTAATTGCTGATGAGCCTACAACAGCCTTGGATGTAACTATACAAGCTCAAATAATTGACTTAATAAAAGAACTACAAAATAAAATAGGCTTATCAATAATATTTATAACTCATGATTTAGGTGTAGTTGCAACTATGGCTGATAGGATAGCAGTTATGTATGCAGGTAAGATTGTAGAAATAGGAACAGTAGAAGATATATTTTATGACCCTAGACATCCATATACTTGGGGATTATTAGGTTCATTACCTACTTTAGATTCACAAGAAGATTATTTGTATAATATACCTGGAATGCCTCCAAATTTATTAAATCCTCCAAAGGGGGATGCATTTGCAGTAAGAAATAAAAATGCTCTTAGGATAGATTATGAAAAGGAGCCACCAATGTTTAAAATTAATGATACACACAGTGCAGCAACTTGGTTATTGCATCCAGATGCACCTAAAATAAATATACCAGTTAGGGTAAATGGTGGAAGGGTGATTTCTAATGAATAAAGAAAAAATACTAGAAATAAAAAATTTAAAACAATATTTTCATTTGGATAAAAGTACTATTGTAAAAGCAGTTGATGATATAAGTTTTGATATATATAAAGGAGAAATATTTGGTTTAGTAGGAGAATCTGGTTCAGGAAAATCTACAACTGGTAAAACTATAATAAAGTTACATGAGCCTACTGGTGGAGACGTAATTTATAAGGGAAATTGTATCTCAGATAAAAAATCATATAAATTTGTAAAAAAAGATGTAAATAAAAGTATGCAGATTATTTTTCAAGATTCTACCTCATCATTAAATCCTCGTATGACAATTGGAGATATAATTTCAGAGCCACTTAAAATTCAGGGTGTCTGTAAAAATAAAGCAGAAAGACTGGATAAAGTCTATGAGATGTTAAATTTAGTGGGACTTGATAGAAGCTATGCAAATAAATATCCTTCTGACTTTTCAGGTGGGCAAAGACAACGTATTGGTATAGCTCGAGCTCTTTCAGTAGACCCAGAGTTTATAATAGCTGATGAACCGATAGCCTCTTTAGATGTGTCTATACAAGCACAAATAGTAAATTTATTTAAAAAATTACAGAAAGAAAAGAATTTAACTTGTTTGTTTATAGCGCATGATTTATCTATGGTGAGACATATTAGTGACCGTATAGGAGTTATGCATAATGGAAAATTAGTAGAATTAGCGAATTCAGAAGAGTTGTATAATAATCCTATACATCCATATACAAAGTCTTTACTTTCTGCAATTCCTATTCCTGACCCAAGATATGCTAAGGTAAGAAATAGAGTGGAATATAATTATAGTATGTATAATTGTTCAAGTGATGAGTTATCAAGTTGGATTGAGGTTTCAGATGGTCATTTTGTATATGCTTCTAAATCAGATATAAATAAATACCAACAAAATTTAAAAGTTGTTTAGTGTAAAAACCATTCTAGGTAAGAGTTGCTTATTTAGAGTGGTTTTTATGTATGTAAATTTATGTGTAAAAGTGTAACCTTTAGAACGTTCCCTTTAATTATTATCTTTAAAAATTTTATGATTAAAGTGTTAGCAAGTAGCATATTATTTTATAAAGGTTTATATAAAATACTTAAAATTGTTCTATATTTTGTCTTTAAATATATTAATATTAAAAAATTTACACTTTTAACAGGATTTATGTAAGTGTTTATAGAAATAAATAAGTATGTACATAATACATAATTATTTTTTATAATTCTAAAATAAAAGAATGGAGAGATAGCTATGAAGTGGAGAGATTATGCTGATGATGTAAACTTATTTGAGGATTTTGATAGAAGTATCAAACCTCTAACTGACGAACAAAGAAAGAAAAATATAAACACTTTAATTGCATATTTTTCAAAAGAAGTTCCTTCTAAAATATACAATTTATCAAATGATGAAATCAAGCCTAGAGATATACTTAGAGGACTTCTTAATGTATATCCACCAAAAGAAATTGCTCCAGAGATACTTAGTATGTTACATAACTTATTGTTAATTGAATGTGAAGAAAGAGAGTTAGTAGATGTAAATGATATAGAAGAAGTTGAGGAAGGCATTGCTATATGGAGAGGCAATATAACTAATTTAAAAGCAGATGCAATAGTAAATGCTGCAAACAATAAGCTATTAGGATGTTTACAACCATTACATTTATGTGTAGATAATGAGATACATTCATGCGCAGGTCCTAGACTTAGAGAAGATTGTGATAAAATAATAAAAAAACAAGGACATTTAGAATATACAGGAGATGCTAAAATAACTAGAGGTTATTGTCTACCTGCAAAATTTGTAGTACACACTGTTGGACCTATTGTATCTGGTGGTCAGCCAAGCAAAGAACAGGAAAAACAATTACTACATTGCTACAAATCATCTCTAAATACTATAAGAGAAATTGATGAAATAAAGAATATCGTTTTTTGTGGTATTTCTACAGGGGTATTTGGATATCCAAAAAAAGAAGCAGCTAATCTTGCTGTAAATAGAGTGAGATTATGGCTAAAAGAAAATCCTGAGAAAAATTTAAAAGTTGTATTTAATGTATTCACAGAAGAGGAAGAAGAAAAATATAGAAGAATATTTAGATAGCACTTGCCAATAAAGTATCTAGTAATATTTATTAGATAAGGCAATAGCTTATAAATATTAATGATTGATAAAATATAATTTGTAATTTTAGTAGATTAATAGGTATAATAGAAATCATAAGAGTAGTATAAGTAGCGATTGTATTACTTTTAAAAAACAAAATATAGGAAAATTAAATGGTAAATAAATATGAAAAATAGTTTTAAGAATTATATTAGTTTAAGAAATAAGGTAATAATTGTATCAGTTGTATTTCTGTTAATACCGTTAATCATATCGTATATATTTGGCAAATTGGTGTACGATAGCTCAGTTGGCTCAGAACAGTTAATAAAAAAAGAAGATGTATTAAAAGTATTTTCTAAGAGGAAAGATAAGCCCTTAGATAAATTGAAAAACTACAAGACAGATGAGCTGATGATACAAAGCTCTAATAATTACAAACTTGAAAGTCTTTTTATAAATTCAAATATAAAAACAAAAAATACTATTATAATTGTTCATGGAATGGGAAGTAATCACTATGAAATGCTAAAAATAGCATATGAATACTTAGATAAAGGTTATAATGTATTGATTTACAATCAAAGAAATACTGGTAATAGTGGAGGCGACAATTACACATTTGGTCTTTATGAGAGATATGATTTAGATAGTATAGTTAAGTTTGTAAAAAATAAATTCCCAGATGGTAAATTGGGAATCCATGGATTTTCTATGGGTGCAGGAACAGCTGCTATGCATACAGCTATAAACTCAGAAAGTCAAGAGGTCGATTTTTATATATTGGATTCTCCATATTCTGAAATGAAGGATGCCATTAGAATGGGAGTAATAGAAAAACATATACCAAATGTATTAGTAAATTATGTAGTAGCATGTGGGGATGTGTATAATAAATTTAAATCTGGATTTTGGTATAGTGATGTAGAACCATATAAGGCAATCGAAAAGAGTAATGTTCCTATACTATTTATACATGGAACAAAAGACACTGTTTGTAATTATCAAAATAGCCAAACCATGTATGACTTAGTCAAGCATAATAAAAAAGAGCTATGGCTCATAGAAGGTATTGAACATGTTGCTGGATATGACTCTGATAGTAGAGCATATTTCAATAGAATTTTTAGGTTTATAGATAGTAGTATTATCAATTAATAGAAATTAGTTGTATATTTTAATAGCTTATTTATTTTATTACAAAATAAATAAGCTATTTTTCATATTAAATATAAATATTTAATATGAATTAATTGATTATGAAAATGAAAATAACTACCAATTAAATTCACCTGTACCTCAAATAAAAGAGTTAGTATTATATACAATAAAATCTAACGAAAAGAGAGGTAGTATATATGAAAAACAAAAATAATAAAGAAAAAGGCATGTTGAATATGAGAGTATTAAGAGTTTTGGGATTACTATTAATATTTTTTGACTATACAGGAGATACTTTAAATTTTTATAACTTTTTTGCTAAACCCTTAGTATCAGGAAGTTTATATCAATCAGGAGGAGCTGATTATATAGTATTATTGTTATTTGTTACAGAATGTGTATACTTAGTTGGAAGATACATATTAAAAGTTAAAATAAATTGGAGTGAAGTTATTGAAAATGAAAAAGATAATTTTATTAATAATTTATTAGTTGAGAAGATACAAGAAGAAAGCAACTTTGTATATAACCTATTAAACTCATTTATTTTACCGCATGTATACAAGATAGGAAAATTATTCATATCAAAAACACATAATACGTTAATCTACATTAAGGAAAATTACTATTATGTAAATATATATTAATATATTTAACTATTTAGTATATTGAATTTTATATGTGGCTACCAAAATGAACAATATAGGTTTTTATGATAGACTGAATTTTTTGATGTACGTTTTTGGCATACATAAAAATCGCAATTTACTTTACAATTAATTTATAAATCATGTAAAAATAGATTGCGATTTTTATTTTTAAACTTCTGCTATGATTTTGCCTGTGTCAATCAAATCATATCCACCAAGACCTTGAAGTTCGGCCTTAAATTCAGCTGAATTAATTATACTAATTATAGTTTGGTAGACAGGGTTTTTCAAGTCTTCTTTTTTAATAACCAAATCATAACGTTCCTTGTGAAGAGGAATAAAGTCAATATTGTTTACTTGTAGAGCAGCTTTTTCATTGCCTAATCCAACATCAGCTATACCACGAGAAACCTTGCTTGCTACACCTAAATGCGATAATTCTTCATTATAATAACCATTTATATCAGTGCCATTAAAATTTAAAAGTCTAAGTTTGCCATCAAGCAAAACTCTAGTTCCAGCCCCTTTTTCTCGATTTACAAGTGTTATATTTGGTCTGGTTAAATCATTCCAACCTTTTATTTCCTTAGGATTTCCTTTAGCAACATAAAAACCTTGCATTCTATATGCTAGATTTATAAGTACACATGGGATTCCTGGCAATAGTTTTTTAACAAAAGTACTATTATATTCGTCTGTTTCAAAATCCCATAGATGGGATGATGCTATAGAAACCCTGCCATTATATAATTCATATAAAGCATTATAACTTCCTATATAAGAGCGAAATGTATTTACTCTATCTAATCTTTTTTCAACAGACCTAGCTAAAATGTCTAATATTACATCTTGGCCAGAAATAATAATTTTACGATTATTATCAATATCTATATTTTTATTGTTAAAATGTGTATCTTTAATTTTACCAGTTTTTTGATTGTTGATATATTCTTCGACATCTTTAATATCAACTCTTATTTTTTTACCTACTTTGTAAGAAGGAAGTTCACCTCTTTTGATTAATTCATATACAGTATTTTTTGTTATCTTTAATAATTCAGCTACTTCAACAGGTGTCAAAGATGATAATGAGTCCATAATCCACCTCCATATAAGGTTATTTTAACATTAAAAAAAGAAAAATGTAGAAAAATATTTAAAAGTAATATAAATAATTTACTTGAAAATTTATTAGCAGGTATATATAATTAAGTTATACATAACAAAACATGATAAAACATGATAAAACGAATTAAAATATGTATCAAATTTACAAAAAGGGAGAGTATTATGAAAAAAATATTGGGAATATTAGGATTAGTTGCATGTTTAACTTTGGGGACAGTTGGATGTAGTAGTAAAGAAAGTCCAAAAGATGATGGTAAAGAAGAAAAAACAAATAAAAGCAGTGAGACAGTAGAACTAAACATATCTGCTGCTGCAAGTTTAAAAGAAGCAATGGCAAAAATTGAAGAAGAATACAAAAAAGTTGATTCCAATGTAAAGCTTACAGTTAACTATGGAGCATCAGGTTCACTTCAACAGCAAATAGAACAAGGTGCACCATGTGATTTATTTATTTCAGCAGGTCAGAAACAAATGAAAGCTTTAGATGAAGAAAAGTTATTAGTTTCCGATACTATGAAAGATTTAGTTAAAAATGATTTAGTTCTTATTTCTTCAGCTGATAGTGATGTATCTAGTATGAAAGACTTAACTACAGATAAAGTAAAGAAAATTGCAGTTGGAGAAGCTGAAAGTGTTCCAGCAGGTAAATATGCAGATGAAGTATTAACTAATTTAAATTTAAAAGATACATTAAAAGATAAATTGGTGTTTGCGAAAGATGTAAAAGAGGTTTTAGCATGGGTGCAATCAGGTAATGCAGATGTTGGATTCGTTTATTTTAGTGACACTGTGAATAATGATAAAATAAAAGTAGTTGAGAAAACAGATGAAAAAACTCATTCACCTATTACATATCCAGTTGCAGTAATTGAAGCTAGTAAAAATGCAGATGCTGCTAAGAAATTTGAAGAATTCCTGTTGAGTGATGCAGGACAAAAGATTTTTGAGGAATTTGGATATAAAAAAGTAGAATAAGCTTACAAATAATTTATATGTAATTAAAAAGAAGTTGTATATAAATAAATGAAAATTGAAAATAATTGTATATTATAATAAAATGGAAATAGTGAAATTAATATATTTATTAATTTCACTATTTCCATTTAAATTAAGGAGGGAAAAAATGGGGACAGATTGGTCACCTTTATGGATATCACTTAAGACAGCTTTTTTGTCAACGATAATAACTTTTATAATAGGAATATTTGTGTCATATATTATGGCTAACTATAGAGGTAAGTGGAAAGGTATTATAGATGGTATCTTTACACTTCCATTAATTTTGCCACCCACAGTTGTTGGATTCTTTTTATTGTTGTTATGTGGGAAAAATGGCTTTGTAGGTAAATTTTTACTGAATTTTGATAAAACCTTAATATTTAGCTGGACAGCAACTGTAATCTCAGCAGTAGTAGTATCTTTTCCTATGATGTATAGAACTTCAAGGTCAGCTTTTGAACAAATTGATAGCAACATGTTGTCTGCTGCTAGAACCTTAGGTCTTAATGAATGGAAAGTTTTTTTAAAGATTGCAGTACCATTAGCTTGGCCTGGGATAATAGGTGGACTTGTGTTGTCGTTTGCTAGAGCACTTGGAGAATTTGGTGCTACACTTATGATAGCTGGAAATATACCTGGAAAAACTCAAACTATGCCAATCGCTATATTTTTTGCAGTTGAAGGTGGAGATATGAATAAAGCTATGATGTGGGTTATGATTATTGTAGCGATATCTATAGCAATGATTTTATTATTAAATTATTGGTCAGAATTCCAGCAGAAAATAATAGGAAAGAGGTGCAGATAGTTGAGTTTATATGTAGATATTGAAAAAGATTTATCCTCTTTTAAATTAAAAGTAAAAATTGAACAGGAAAAAGGAATTTTAGGATTTTTAGGTGAATCTGGTTCTGGAAAAAGTATGACATTAAAATGTATAGCAGGACTTGAAAAACCTACAAGAGGTAAGATTATATTAAATGAAAGAGTATTGTTTGATTCTGAAAAAAAGATAAATTTATCAACACAAGAAAGAAACATTGGTTTTTTATTTCAAAACTATGCATTATTTCCTCACATGACTGTAAGCCAAAATATCGAACTTGGTCTTTCAAAGTTAAGTAAAGATGAAAAAAAGGAAATAATAATGAAATATTTAGAAATACTTAAATTAAATGGATTTGAGGGTCGATACCCTTGGCAATTATCTGGTGGTCAGCAACAAAGAGTAGCACTAGCTAGAGCCTTAGCTACATCTCCAGATATACTACTTTTAGATGAACCTTTTTCTGCATTAGACCATCATTTGAGAAGTAATATGGAAAAAGAACTTATGAATATGTTAAAAGATTATAAGGGAGATATATTGTTTGTTACTCATGATATTGAAGAAGCTTACCGAGTTTGTGATGATATTATGGTTTATAATAAAGGAGAAGGTCTTCCAAAAAGACCTAAAAAAGAACTATTTGAGTCTCCAAAATATCTTATAGAAGCAAAAATAACAGGATGTAAAAATATATCTCGATTAAATAGAATAGATAACAATACTATTTATGCTACAGATTGGGGATGTAAGTTGACATTAACTGGAAACATAGGTGATAATATAGAATATGTGGGAATCAGAGAGCATCATATTAAGGTTTTAGATTCTAGTGAAAATTTAGATGGCAAGTTATGTTTTAGACTAATTAACATTATAGAAAATCCATTTACATACACTATATATGCTATAAACAATAATTTATCTAGCAAAAGTATGCCTATTCAGATAGAATTAGAAAAAAACAAAATGAAATTTGATAAGGGAGACAGCATTTATTTAGATTTTCCACAGGAATATTTATTTTGCTTTAAGTACAATTGCAAAGAAAAGGAGTAATTTATATGACTGAAAAAGAAAAAATGTTGTCAGGGAAAGGTTACTATGCAAATGATGAATTGCTAGTAAAAGAAAGAGAGTATTGTAAAAAATTAACTAGGTTGTTTAATAACTCTTTGGAAGATGAATATGAAAAAAGAGTGGATATTTTAAAAAAACTATTTGGTTCAGTTGGGAATCAAATAAATGTTGAACAAAATATAAGGTGTGACTATGGATATAATATACATGTAGGTGAAAATTTCTTTGCAAACTATGACTGTATTTTTTTAGATGTATGTAAAATTGAAATTGGTGATAATGTAATGTTAGCTCCAAATGTTCAAATTTATACAGCTTATCATCCAATTGAGGCACAGCTTAGAATTTCAGGAATAGAGTATGGTTCACCTGTAAAGATAGGAGATAATGCATGGATAGGTGGAGGCGTGATTATAACTCCAGGAGTTACTATAGGTGATAATGTGGTAATAGGTGCAGGAAGTGTAGTGACAAAAGATATACCATCAAATACTGTAGCCGTTGGAAATCCATGTAGAGTAATAAAACATATAGAAGAATAATTTTATTTATATAAATAAGTTAAGATTATTAATATATTATCTTTGGATAAGAAATATATCAATGTAAAATTGAATAGACAATATATTAAAATAAAAATATATGCCTGTTTTTATGTTTGGAAAGATTCATAGAAACAGGCATATTGATTGTATATAAAAATATCATTAAATTTTACTTTATTTTCATATTTTATATTAATTAGAGTGGTCAAATTATTTATTTTCAGTTTTAATATAAACTATGTTCTTGTCAGAAGGTTTATCTAGAGAAAGTGCCTTTAGAGTATCTTCATTAATAATTAAATTAGTTTCTTCTAAACTTGTTATAGGCATATCTGAAACTTTAGATTCTCCTTTTAGGACTTTAACAGCCATCTCACCAGTCTTATAACCTAATTTTTCATAATCTATACCTTGGCAAGCTAATGCTCCACCTTTTACCATACCTTCCTCTGCAGCTATTATAGGTATTTTATTTTTAGTAGCAAGTTGAGAAACGATAGGCATAGAAGATGCAAGTAAATTATCTGTAGGAGCATAAATAACATCTACGCTACCCATTAAACTAGAAGCAGCTTGATTTATTTCACTAGAAGAACTAATTCCTTTTTCAACAACTTTAAGACCTTTATCATTTGCATATTTCTTCAAGTTATCAACTTGAACTTTAGAATTTACCTCACTAGTATTATATATAACACCTATAGTCTTTGCTTGTGGGATTAGTATATCAAGAGCCTTTAAACTCTTATCAATAGGTGTAAAATTAGAAGTTCCAGAAACATTTTTACCTGGTTTATCTAAAGAATCTGCAAATCCAGCTGAAACAGGGTCAGTTACAGCAGTTATAAGTATAGGTATATCTTTAGTAGCATTGTATGATGCCTGAGCAGATGGAGTAGATATAGCAAATATCAAATCTTTTTTATCAGAAACAAATTTACTAGCTATAGTTTGTGTAGTAGGCATATCATTTTGAGCATTTTGATAATCTATTTCTATATTTTTACCATCTTTAAATCCATTATCTTCTAGAGCTTTAATGAATCCTTCTCTGGATGCATCTAAAGCTTGATGCTCAACTAACTGAGTAATACCAATTTTTTTAATTTCATTATTTTTATCAGATGATTTATTTGACTCACCTTCATTATTTTTAGAACAACCTGTAATGGTAGATACACTAAGAACACCAATTAAAATTAAATTTATCAACTTACTGGACTTCATTTTGACCACTCCCTCATAAAAATCTATTATATTTATTCTTGTTTAGTTTTTACATAAGAAATATTTTCATTAGAAGGTTTTTCCATACCTAAAGCTTTTAGTATATCTTCATTAACAATGATATCTGTATCATCTGATGTAGCTACAGGCATATCAGAAACTGATTCACCATTTAAAATTTTAACAGCCATTTCACCTGTTTTGTAACCAAGTTTTTCATAGTTTATACCTTGACAAGCAAGAGCACCTTTTTCAACTGGACCAGATTCAGCTGCTATAACTGGAATCTTATTTTCAGTAGCTATTTTAGAAACTATTGGCATAGAAGAAGCTACTAAGTTGTCAGTAGGAACATATAAAACATCTATCTTACCAACTAAGCTAGAAATTCCCTGATTGACTTCATTTGAAGTAGTTATTCCTTTTTCAACAACTTTAAAACCATTTTTAGAAGCATATTCTTTTAAAGCATCAACTTGAACTTTTGAATTAACTTCACTAGTATTGTACATAACTCCTATAGTCTTTGCTTTAGGAGCAAATATTTTAAGTAGTTCTAATCCTTTTTCTACAGAAACAAAGTCTGATGTTCCAGATACATTTCCACCTGGTTTTTCAATTGATTTAACTAAGCCAGCAGCGACAGGGTCACTGACAGCAGTTATAAGTATAGGTATATCCTTAGTTGCATTATAAGCTGCTTGAGCAGATGGAGTAGATATTGCAAATATTAAGTCCTTTTTATCAGATGCAAATTTACTTGCAATACTTTGTGTAGTAGGCATATCATTTTGAGCATTTTGGAAATCTATATCAATATTTTCTCCATCTTTAAATCCATTTTTTTCTAAGGCTTTTACAAATCCTGTTTTAGTAGCATCTAATGCTGGATGTTCAACCAATTGAGTTATACCAATTTTTTTAACTTCTTTGTCTTTAGAGTTATTTTCTTGTTTAGAATTGCTAGAGTCTCCACCTTGTGAACATCCTGTAAGCATAGATATTCCAAGAGCACCAGCTAAAATTAAACTTACCAATCTTTTTTTATTAATCATTTTTATATCCCCCTCAAAATTTTTTTTATTATTATATATGTTCATATATTCATATGAATGGTTGTAGTATTGCTAAAAATATTATGACTTTAAAATTATTTTATAAATAAACTAATTTGTAAGTAAGCTAAAATTAAATTATCATAATATATACTTTTAAACAGCATATTCAAATTTTTCTAAGATTTCTTCAACTGTTAATTCTTCTTTTTCTTTTCCCTTTACATCTAAGACCACTTCACCTTTATGGAGCATAATTAATCTATCTCCATATTGAAGAGCATGCTTTAAGTTGTGAGTTACCATAAGTGTAGTTATATTTTTTTCTCTTACAATTTTATCGGTTAATTCAATTACCTCATTTGATGTTTTTGGGTCAAGAGCTGCTGTATGCTCATCAAGTAATAAAACTGAAGGACTTGTTAAGCATGACATAATTAGTGAAAGTGATTGTCTTTGACCTCCTGATAAAAATTGTACTTGTACGTCTAGGTATTTTTTTAAATCTAGAGAAACTCCTTCTAATAAATTTTCTAGAAAATCTCTTTTATAACGAAGACATTTTTTTAGATTTAATAACTTACCTTTATTAAGAGCCAAAGATAAATTTTCTCTAACTGTCATAGAGGGACAAGTTCCTAAACTTGGGTCTTGAAAAACTCTACTTACTATTTGAGTTCTTCTATGTTCAGCCAAATTAGATAAATTGTGTTTATTTAATAATACTTGGCCAGAAGATTCTTTTATAAGACCCGATATTATATTTAATAAAGTGGATTTACCAGTTCCATTACTACCTATGATACTTACAAATTCACCGTCTTCTATGTCAATTGATAAATTTTCAAATATAGTATTAGGTTGACCGTATGGATTGGGGAAACTCTTTGAAAGATTTTTAATTTGTAACATCTATAACACCTCTTTTTTCAGATTTATTTTTGGTACTAGCCTTGCACTTGTTTTTTTTTAGTGAGATATTTAAGTTACCAGTAGCTAAGAAAGCTATTATAACTATGGCAGTTATCAGTTTTAAATCAGTTGATAACATACCTAAACTCATTGCAAAGTATATAGTGAATTGGTATATGAAAGAACCAACAATTATTGCAGTAGTATTTTTAATAAAAGTGAATTTCTTAAATAATGTAATACCAATTATGATAGAAGCAATTCCAAGTACTAAAGTTCCGATACCCATATTTACGTCTGAGAATCCTAAGAATTGAGCCATCAAACTACCAGATAAAGCTATAAGTCCATTTGAAATCATAAGCCCTAATATTTTTATAGAACCAATGTTTATACCCAAAGATTTAATCATTTGAGAGTTGTCACCAACACCTTTTAGAGTGTATCCAAGACCTGTCTTTAAGAATAAATCTAAAAGCACTTTACAGATAAGTACAAATGCTAGAGCTAAAACTATAGGAGATATTTCTCCATTGAATAAATGCTTAAAACTAAATAGTGGGATATTTGATTTTCCCATTATTCTTAGGTTGATAGAGTAGAGCATTCCCATAACTAAAATACCAGAAAGTAAGTTAGATATTTTAAATTTAATGTGAAGTATACCAGTTACAAGACCAGCAATACAACCACATAAAATAGCCATTAAAGTTGCTACTATAGGAGAAATCCCATTAGTAAGAGAAAATGCTACAATAGAAGCTCCCATTGTGTAGCTACCATCAGCAGACATATCGGGAAAATCTAAGATTTTGTAAGTTATATAAACCCCCAGTGCCATGATTGATAAAATTAAACTTTGCGTCATTACAGATATAATACCTGACATAAATAAAACACTCCTTTAAAAATATTTTTATAATTTTAATTATTTGTTAATTTTGTATATAAAAAAACCACATAGTATACACAACTATGTGGTAAAAACACGAATAAGCCACATAGTATAATCTATGTGGCTCTTATATAGTTAAATGAAAACTCTATAAACAATATAGCCTACATAGATACAATCCCAAAGTTTTGCTAGTCTTAAGGGGTCTGTATCTATGTTAAAACGTAGGTACAAACCCTAGAAATAGTGGCTATAGTAATAATAATATTTTTTATTGTTTAATAAAGTATTCATAATTATCTCTCCCTTTTAATATTTTAATTAGTCAGAAAATTATATGTATTCTTGACTTGTTATAAATTATAAATTATACAATAATAAAAGTCAACTGCTAAATTTAATTAAGATACTACATAGTGTATACTTGGAATTTTTAAAAGAGAATGTATCAATTGGAAAAAACGTTATCCTAAACTTATAAATTGAATGGGAATTTTGTGAAAAAATATTTAATTAAAGAAAAATGTGGAATGAAGATAAAGCTGTAGATATTAAAATTTATAAAAAAAAGCTGTCTAAGAAATTTAAATTTCTATTTAGACAGCTCAAATAATGATTAGAAAGTTATATAACTTTCATAATCTGTCGTCAAAATAGACGACTTTATGGAAAATGAATAACTTTATATGCAATAAATTGCTACAATAAGTACAATTTTCAAAGGGTTAGGGTGGATAAGAGTACTTACTATATAAAGTTTTCATATTACCTACTTTTTTGAATTTACTACATTTTACTCTGCAGATTTTGCATTTTTATCTGACTTTATATACTTTATATTATCTGCTGATAGCTTTTGCATGTCAAGTGCTTTTAGTGTATCTTCATTGATTATTATTTCAGTTTCATCTAACATAGCAACAGGTATATCACCAACAGGTTTACCCTCTAACACTTCAATAGCAAGTTCTCCAGCCTTGTAACCTAGTTTTTCATAGTCTATTCCACAACAAGCTAAAGCACCAGATGATACAGAGCCTTCTTCAGAAGCTATTATAGGTATTTTGTTTTCGTTAGCTACTTTAGAAACTATAGGCATAGAAGAAACTATTAAATTATCAGTAGGAACATATAAAACATCTATTTTGCCAACTAAACTAGAAATAGCTTGGTTAACTTCACTTGAAGAACTGATTCCTTTTTCAACAACTTCATAATTATTTTTCTTAGCATAATCATGTAGAGAATCAACTTGTATTTTTGAATTAACTTCACTAGTATTGTATATAACGCCTATTTTCTTTGCTTTTGGAGTTAAAGTTTTAACCAATTCAAGTGTTTTATCAATTGAAAGATAATCTGATGTACCTGAAACGTTTCCACCTGGTTTTTCAAGAGATTTAACCAAGCCAGCCTCTACAGGGTCTGTAACAGCAGTCATGATTATAGGTATATCTTTAGTAGCATTATAAGCTGCTTGAGCTGAAGGTGTAGATATAGCATATATCAAATCTTTTTTATCAGATACGAATTTACTTGCAATACTTTGTGTAGTAGGCATATCATTTTGTGCATTTTGGAAGTCTATTTTTATATTATCTCCATCCTTATAACCTTTATCTTCTAGTGCTTTTATGAATCCCTGTTTTGCCTTATCTAAAGATGGATGTTCTACTAATTGAGTGATTCCTATATTTTTTATTTCTTTCTTGTCTGTTTTTTCATTGTCTTTTGAAGCATCTGAGCCTCCATTTTGAGAACATCCAGTGAGCATAGATATTCCAAGAGTACCAGCTAAAATTAAACTTACCAATCTTTTTTTATTAATCATTTTTATATCCCCCTCAAAAATTTTATTGTTATATATGTTCATATATTCATATGAATTATTGTAGTATTGCTAAAAATATTATGATTTTACAATTATTTTATAAATAAACTAATTTGTAACTAAGCTAAAATTAAATTATCATAATACATACTTTTAAACAGCATATTCAAATTTTTCTAAGATTTCTTCAACTGTTAATTCTTCTTTTTCTTTTCCCTTTACATCTAAGACCACTTCACCTTTATGGAGCATTATCAATCTATCTCCATATTGAAGTGCATGCTTTAAGTTGTGAGTTACCATAAGTGTAGTTATATTTTTTTCTCTTATAATTTTATCAGTTAATTCAATTACTTCATTTGATGTCTTTGGGTCAAGTGCTGCTGTATGCTCATCTAATAATAGAATCTTAGGGCTTGCTAAACTAGACATAATTAGTGAAAGTGATTGTCTTTGACCTCCTGAAAGATATTGTACTTTGATATCTAAGTATTTTTTTAAATCTAGAGAAATTCCTTCAAGTAAGTGCTCTAAGTCATTTGTTTTATGACGAAGACATCTCTTTAAATTTAGCAATTTCCCCTTATTAAGAGCCAAAGATAAATTTTCTCTAACTGTCATAGAAGGACAAGTTCCTAAGCTTGGGTCTTGAAAAACTCTACTTACTATTTGAGTTCTTTTGTGTTCAGCTAAATTTGTTATATTAGTATTATCTAGAGTGATTTCACCAGAGGATTCTTTTAATAATCCCGATATTATATTTAATAAAGTAGATTTACCAGTTCCATTACTACCTATGATACTTACAAATTCACCGTCTTCTATACTAAGGGATAAATTTTCAAATATAGTATTAGGTTGACCATATGGATTTGGGAAACTCTTTGAAATATTTTTAATTTGTAACATCTATAACACCTCTTTTTTCAGATTTATTTTTGGTACTAGCCTTGCACTTGTTTTTTTTTAGTGAGATATTTAAGTTACCAGTAGCTAAGAAAGCTATTATAACTATGGCAGTTATTAGTTTTAAATCAGTTGATAACATACCTAAACTCATTGCAAAGTATATAGTGAATTGGTATATGAAAGAACCAACAATTATTGCAGTAGTATTTTTAATAAAAGTAAATTTCTTAAATAATGTAATACCAATTATGATAGAAGCAATTCCAAGTACTAAAGTTCCGATACCCATATTTACGTCTGAGAATCCTAAGAATTGAGCCATCAAACTACCAGATAAAGCTATAAGTCCATTTGAAATCATAAGCCCTAATATTTTTATAGAACCGATGTTTATACCCAAAGATTTAATCATTTGAGAGTTGTCACCAACACCTTTTAGAGTGTATCCAAGACCTGTCTTTAAGAATAAATCCAAAAGTACTTTACAGATAAGTACAAATGCTAGAGCTAAAACTATAGGAGATATTTCTCCATTGAATAAATGTTTAAAACTAAATAGTGGGATATTTGATTTTCCCATTATTCTTAGGTTGATAGAGTAGAGCATTCCCATAACTAAAATACCAGAAAGTAAGTTAGATATTTTAAATTTAATGTGAAGTATACCAGTTACAAGACCAGCAATACAACCACATAAAATAGCCATTAAAGTTGCTACTATAGGAGAAATCCCATTAGTAAGAGAAAATGCTACAATAGAAGCTCCCATTGTGTAGCTACCATCAGCAGACATATCGGGAAAATCTAAGATTTTGTAAGTTATATAAACCCCCAGTGCCATGATTGATAAAATTAAACTTTGCGTCATTACAGATATAATACCTGACATAAATAAAACACCCCTTTGAAAATATTTTAAAATAATTTTTTAAATATAATTGAAAATTAAATTTTGGATATAAAAAAACCACACAGTACATATAACTGTATGGCAAAAACACGAATGAGCCACACAGTATAATCCATGTGGCTCTCTATAATATGATGATAAAATAAAAACTTTAACAACAATCACTATAGCCAACATAGATACAATCCTTAAAAATGGTAATCCTAAGGGGTCTGTATCTATGTTATGACAATTTGTCTTAACTTAGCTACAAACCCTAACTAAATTGGCTACTAAAAAATCGTACTTGTTTGTTTAATAAAGTCTTCATATTTACCTCTCCTTTTAATTTAATAATTTTGAAAATTTTGTTTTATATTTTGTATAGTAATTAGTTTAATACAGTAAAAAATAAAAGTCAACAATAAATTTTGAAAAATTATTAAATTGTCAGAAAATTGAGTTCGAATAAAAAAAGTTTTATGTATAGGATTGGGTAGTTTTCTTAACTTTTAATTTATAAATAAAAATTAAAATTCATTTGGATTTTAGAAACAAATTGAGCAAAAGGTAAACTTTTTATAGAATTAATGAAAATAGATTTTGAAGTAATATAATGACCAAAATTATATGATATAATAAATTGAATGATTATTTCAATTCAGAATTTTTATTATTTTTTTAATTATTTTTAGGAATCTTATTTTTGATGTTTTTATTCAAGATGTTTACAAGATTAAAAAGACTTCAGTAGATATTTATATGTTTTTATTTAAATATTTTAGGAAGTATTTAATTTTATAGGAGTGATGATATGTGTTGATAGGTACAGCGAATTTAAGTAGAAGTGTTGATAATGCATGCGTAGAAGAATTGGGAATTCCAATGATTGTATTGATGGAAAATGCAGTAATATCTGCAATGAGAAACATGGATATAGATATATATAATGATTATACAATTGTATGTGGTGTTGGAAATAATGGTGGAGATGGTCTTGGAATAGCAAGACATTTAAAGCTAAAAGAAAAAAATGTAAATGTCTTTTTAATTGGTAATATCAAGAAACTAAGTGAATGTTCTAAAATCAATTATAATATACTTTTAAATATGGGGATTAATATTATAAATATTGATAAAAATGATTTAAGCGAGGAATATAATGACTATATAAATAAAAATAAAGTAGATGAAATTATTGAAACAGAAAAACAGAGTATAATTAAAAATAAAAATTTAACAATGTTTAAGGAAGCAGTATCTAAAAGTGATGTTGTAATAGATGCAATATTTGGAACAGGACTAAAGAGAGAAATAACTGGTATTTTTAAAGAAGTAATTGATATAGTAAATGATAACAGCAAAAATACATATTCTATAGATATACCATCTGGTATAGATAGTGACAAAGGAAGTATACTTGGAATTTGTATTAAAGCAAAAAAAACAATTAGTTTTGAGTTTTATAAAAGAGGTTTTTTAAATTATGATGTAAACTCACTTATTGGGGATGTAATTGTAGAAAAAATAGGTATTCCAGATTTTATTACAAGAAAATACCATAATGATGAATTCATAACTGATGAGAGTTTTGTAAAAAATAATATTAGAAGAAGAGATAAGAATGGATTTAAAAGTGATTTTGGAAAAGTATCTATAGTTGCAGGCTCAAAAGGATTTTATGGGGCTAGTTTCATAGCAACTGAATCTGCTGTTAAAAGTGGAAGTGGTCTTGTAACTTTGATTAGTAGTAAAGATGTACAAGAAAAAGTATCTATTAGACTCACTGAAGCAATGACTGTAAATTTTGAAGAAGAGAGAGTTGATAAACTATTGAGCTCTAGCAATGCAATTGGTTTTGGTCCAGGAATGGGAGATAATCACAAAACTTTTGAGAGATTACTTAGAGTAGTAGAAAACTCTAGTTGTCCAATAATATTGGATGCAGATGGATTAAATGTTATGAAGGATAGATGCTATAAGTTTTTAGAGTGGAAAAATAAGTTTGTAATTACTCCACATCTGGGAGAAATGGCCAGGTTGACAGGTGACTCAATTGGGTATATAAGAGAACATAGAGTAGATGTGGCAAAAGAATTTGCTCAAAAATACAATGTAGTTGTCCTTTTAAAAGGATATCAAACTATCATAACAGATGGTAAAGAAACATATATAAATCCTACAGGAAATAGTTGTATGGCAACTGGTGGAATGGGAGACTGTTTACTTGGTATGATTACTTCTTTTGTAGGTCAAGGTATGGATATACTTGAAGCTACAGTGAGTGGAGCATATGTACATGGTTATATAGGAGATAAGTTAGGAAAAAGTATGTATACAGTAAATGCAACAGATTTAATAAGTAACATTTCGTTAACAATGAACAAGTTTTTGATTATTTAATTACTAATATTTGATACTACTTTGTAACAACTTTAACAAAGTATGCTGATATAATACTATTAAATTAATCTCAAATTGACTTATTTTATTGGTTTTTGGTTGATTGTTTAAAATCATATTCAAATATATTGTATAAAGAATATGATTTATATAGTGTTTGATAATTCATATGAAAAGAGGGTAGATAGTATGAAGTTGATATGGTTAATAGTAGCAGTCTTATTTGGAATAGCAGAAATGTTGACTCCAAGCTTAACACTAATATGGTTTAGTGTGGGAGCAGTAATACTTATATTTTTAAGTACTTTTATAAAGAGTATATTTTTACAAGTTTTAATATTTGCTGTAATTTCTATAGCTATGTTAGTTGTAGCTACTAAGAAAATTGTAAAAAAAGATAAAACTTATAAATCTAATACCAATTTACAAGCAATGATATCTAAAAAAGGTGTTGTTACAGAGGAAATTTCTCCAAATCAAACTGGTTTAGTTGTAGTTGAACATGAAACATGGACTGCTATTTCTATAGATGATGAAAAGATTGATCAGGGTTCTACAGTAGAAGTATTAAAAATAGAAGGGGTAAAACTAGTTGTTAAAAAAGTAAATTCTGCAACTAGTGTGACGAATCAATAAAATAAAAGGAGGATATATTTATGGGCATGAAAGTTGTTTTAAGTATTGTATTAATAATAGTAGTAGTAGCAATAAGTTTAACTTGTATAAGAGTAATAAAACAATCTAAAGTAGGTATAATAATGCGACTTGGTAAGTTTCAAAAAGTGGCTGAAACAGGAGTACATTTCTTGATACCATTTTTAGATAAAATGGCATATGTGATTGACTTGAGAGAAATTGTAATAGATTTCCCACCTCAGCCAGTTATAACTAAAGATAATGTAACTATGCAGATTGATACAGTTGTATATTATAAAGTTACAGACCCAGTTAGATATGTATTTGAAATAGCAAATCCAATAGCTGCTATTGAAAATCTAACAGCTACAACTTTAAGAAATATAATTGGTGAACTTGATTTAGATGAAACACTAACATCAAGAGATATAATAAATGTAAAAATGAGAACAATCCTTGATGAAGCAACAGATAAATGGGGAATAAAAGTAAATAGAGTAGAGTTAAAGAACATAATGCCTCCTCATGATATTCAAGTTGCGATGGAAAAGCAAATGAGAGCGGAAAGAGAAAGAAGAGAAGCAATACTTCAAGCAGAAGGTAATAAGTCAGCTGCTATATTACAAGCAGAAGGAGAAAAACAATCTGCTATATTAACAGCAGAAGCAAGAAAAGAAGCTATGGTACGTGTAGCAGAAGGAGAAAAAGAGTCTGCTATATTGGTAGCAGAAGGTGAAGCTGAGGCTATAAGACAAACAGCTATTGCTAAAGCACAAGGTGAAGCTGAAATGATTAAAAGAACTCAAATGGCTACTGCAGAAGGTTTGAAATTAGTATTTTCAGCTATGAAAGAGTCTGACATTGACAATAATATCTTAGCATTAAAATCTATGGAAGCACTTGAAAAAATGGCTGAAGGTAAGTCAACAAAATTGGTTTTACCTTCAGAAGCAGTTAATTTCTTAGGAACATTCAAAGGAATAAAAGAAGTCATGAGTGATGATAAAAATGATATATTAGATGTAAAAGATGCATTTAGTGGAAATGATTCATTAAAAAAATAAAAGAGTTTTTTTATAGTAGGAAGGAAATGGAAATTAAATGTCGAATTAATTAAATATAGTATAGAATGCACATTGAAAAGAAGAAGACTTATAGTTTTTTAGGTCTTCTTCTTTGTTTTTATTTATAAAACGCGATTTTAAAAATAAATTAACAGAATTTTTATACAATTTACCCTTTACTAATGTAAAAAGTGTTATATAATATTAAATAAAACATATAGGAAAAGAAAGTAACTTTAATTTGGATATTTATATTGATAACATATATAGTTATAAAAATATCAAACATAATGAATATGTCTAACAATAGAACTAAAATTTTATAATTCAATGATTTAATCATAGATGAGCAAATAACAAAAAATAAAATTAGCTAGTAATTATTTAAAGATTTTTAGATAATCATGTCATATTATGTTCTATTATTATCAAATCAAAAAAGCATAAAAATTTAAGTACGTTTGTATGATATAAATTGATTTATAAAAAATATTTTTTATATCTATAAAATAAATGTTTATATTATTTTCTAACTAGGAATTGAATATTATAAGTACTATAGCACTTATGGAAAATAATGTATACTTCAATAAAGTAATTATGGGGTATACATTATAGAAATTGTATAGTTTATATTATTTTACTCTTATTACATTATCATTTGGGCAAAATTTATACACAACATTTATTGACTAAAAGTTTATAAAGGTAAAAATGCAATTATAAATATTAATTACTAGATGAGGGGAGTGTCATTAAATGAAAAAAGAGATGTTAGCTATGATTTTGGCAGGGGGGCAAGGTTCAAGACTTGGAGTTTTCACAAAGAGAATTGCAAAACCAGCTGTATCATTTGGAGGAAAGTACAGAATTATTGACTTTGTTTTAAGTAATTGTTCAAATTCTGGTATAGATACTGTAGGTGTTTTAACTCAATATAGACCACTGATATTAAATTCTCATATAGGTATGGGAAGTCATTGGGATTTAGACAGAATAAATGGTGGAGTATATGTATTACAACCATTTATGAATGAAAAAGAGGGAAATTGGTATAATGGTACAGCACATGCTATATATCAGAATATGGATTTTGTAGATACCTATAATCCAGAATATGTATTAATATTATCTGGTGACCATATATATAAGATGGATTATAGTAAAATGCTAAAATTTCATAAAGAAAAAGGCTCTAAGGCTACGATTGCAGTAATTGAAGTACCTTGGGATGAAGCTTCTAGATTTGGCATAATGAATACAAATGAAGATTCAAGTATTTATGAATTTGAAGAAAAGCCAGGTGAACCTAAAAGTAATTTGGCATCTATGGGAGTATACATATTTGATTGGAAAATGTTGAGAAGTTATTTTAAAGAAGCAGAAAAAAATTCAGATATAAATTATGATGATTTTGGAAAGAATTTAATACCTAAAATGTTAGAGGATAATGTTGGAATGTATGCATATCCATTTAAAGGGTATTGGAGAGACGTAGGAACTATACAAAGTTTATGGGATGCAAATATGGATATAATTAAATCTCCAGAAACACTGGATTTATCAGACCCTAAATGGAAGATATATACAAATACAATGGCAATGCCTCCTCAATATATAGGCAAAAGTGCAAATGTTCATAGATCAATGATAGCTGATGGTTGTAGAATTTTAGGAGAAGTAGGAAACTCTGTATTATCACATGGAGTTGTTGTTGGAAAAGGAAGTAAAGTAATTGATTCAGTAATCATGCCAAATGTTGTAATAGGAGAAAATGTAACTATAGAAAAAGCTATGATAGGTGAATGTGCAACTATAAATGACAATGTTCAGATAAAAAATGTAAATAATGAGATAAATGTAGTTTCTGAATATGAAAATATAGAGCCTAGATGCGTATTAATAGAAGGAGGTCTTTAAGATGAGAAATGAATGTTTAGGTATAATAAATTTAAACAAAAAAGGAGACCCTGCAATAAATAAACTTAATTATGGAAGACCGATAGCTTCTACACCAATAGCTGGAAGATATAGAATAATAGATTTTGCTCTATCTAATATGATAAATTCAGGAATCACAAAAGTTGGAATATTCGCAAAAGAAAAGTATAGATCATTGACAGACCATATAGGTAGTGGAAAAGATTGGGATTTAAGTAGAAAAAAGGGCGGTTTATCAATTTTTAGCCCAGAAAATACTAAGTATAGAAATACTTACTCACATAGAGAAGGAGATATATACACAATACTAGCTAATCTTGATTATATAGAGAAAAGTGAAGAAGAATACATTTTAATAGCTCCAAGTTATATGTTATGTAACCTAGATTACTCTCAGGCTTTGGAGTACCATAAAAAATCTCATAATGATATAACTATAATATATAAAAATGTAAACAATGCAAATAAAGATTTTGCTGGTAATCTAACCTTAAACTTAGATAGTAATAACAGAGTAATAAATGTAGGAAATAATTTAGGAAAATTCCCTAGAGCAAATATATGTATGGAAACATATATTATGAAACGTGAAGATTTTGTAGAATGTATATATAATATTGTAAATAAAGGGAATTATTGTTATTTAGAAGAGTTCATTGTTGAAGAAGCAGAAAATATGAAAATAGGAGCTTATGAGTATACAGGATATTTGAAATGTGTAAATTCTGTTGAATCATATTTTCAAATGAGCAAAGATTTATTAGAAATAGAAGTGGCTGATGAATTACTGTATTCTGAAAGAAAAATATTTACTAAAGAAAAGAATGAGTCACCTACAATTTACACAGATAGTGCAAAGGTAGAAAATAGTTTTATAGCATCAGGTTGCTTAATAGAAGGTACTGTAAAAGATAGCATTATATTTAGAAAAGTTAATGTTGAAAAAGGAACAGTTATAGAAAACTCAATAGTAATGCAAAATTGTGTAATAAAGTCAAATGCAAAACTATATAATGCAATACTAGATAAAAATACAAGTGTATCAAAAGGAAAAGAGTTAAAAGGAGATGAAAAATATCCTATTGTAGTAGAAAAAAATACGAATATATAAAAATATTTTTTAGAAGGGGGAATAGCTAGTGAAGGTTTTTTATGTAACAGCAGAGTGTTGGCCCTTTGCTAAAACTGGAGGATTAGGAGATGTATCTTATGCATTGCCTAAAGAATTAAAAAAAGAAGGTGTAGATGTAAGGGTAATAATGCCTAAATATTCAACTATACCAAGTTATTTAAAAGATCAATTAAAAGAAATAGCCGTTTTTAGTGTACGCGTTGGATGGAGAAATCAATATTGTGGTCTTTTAGAAATGGAACTAGATGGTGTTAAATTTTATTTTATAGACAATGAATTTTATTTTAGAAGAGAAGATGAGAGAAAGAGTATTTATGGGTATGGAGATGATGCAGAAAGATATACATTCTTTACAGATGCTGTCTTAGAAGCTATAAGTAGAATTGACTTTTATCCAGATGTAATACATATAAATGATTGGCACACAGGTATGTTACCATTAATTTTAAAAGAGAGATATGCAACCCTTGAGGGGTATAAAAATATAAAAACTATGTATACTATACATAATCTACAATATCAAGGTGTATTTGATAAGTATGTCTTAAATGATATATTAGATTTACCTGAAAAATATTTTGATAATGGAGATATAGAGTATTATGGTTCAATAAATTTTATGAAAGCTGGAATAAATTTTGCAGATAAAGTTATAACTGTTAGTCCTACTTATGCAAATGAGATACAAACATCTTTTTATGGAGAACAATTAGATGGTTTACTTAGAAAGGAATCAGGCAAATTAAAAGGGATATTAAATGGCATAGATTATGACCTGAATAACCCTGAGAAAGATAAGGATATATTTGTCAATTACAATGTAAATTCTATTGAGAAAAAATTGGAAAATAAATTAAGATTACAAGATATATTAGGATTAAAAAAGGATTCATCTATTCCATTAATAGGGATAGTTTCAAGACTAGTTTCTCAAAAAGGATTTGATTTAATAGCCTATATGATGCCTGAGCTTATGAGGGAAGATTTACAAATTGTCATTTTAGGAACTGGGGAACATCAATATCAATCAATGTTTAATTATTATGATTCTAATTTTTCAGATAAAGTATCTGCTAGAATTACATTCAATGCATCGTTGGCTCAACAAATTTATGCTGCAAGTGATATATTCTTGATGCCATCACTATTTGAACCTTGTGGTATAGGTCAAATGCTAGCTATGAGATATGGTTCTTTACCAGTAGTTAGAGAAACTGGAGGACTTAAAGATACTGTAATACCTTACAATCAATTTACTGGAGAAGGTAATGGATTTAGTTTTAAAAATTACAATGCTCATGAGATGTTTTTCTGTTTGCAAAATGCAATTAAAGTTTTTAAAGATAAAGAAAAATGGATTAAAGTAGTTGAGAATGCAATGAATACTGATAATAGTTGGAAAAAATCAGCTAAGGAGTATATAGAAACATATAGAGACATATGTGATTAAAGGAGTGGTTTTTTTGGTAACAATAAGCAAAAAGAAATTCAAGCAAAAATTTGAAGTGAAAATGTATAGCTTATATGCACAGTCTATCAAGGAAGCTACTGATGAACAATTGTTAAATGTATTATGTAGTCTACTGAAAGATGAAATAGCAAAAAAATGGGTTGCTACGAAATTAGATAAGAAAAAAGAGGTTTATTATTTTAGTCTAGAGTTTTTAATAGGAAGACAATTAAAATCTAATTTACTAAATTTAAATATTGAAGAAGAAGTTAGAGAAGGATTACTAGAATTAGGAATTAACTTAGATGATTTAATCAAAGCTGAGGTAGACCCAGCTATAGGGAATGGTGGCCTTGGAAGATTAGCAGCATGTTTTTTAGATTCTATGGCATCTTTGAACATAAGTGGTCAAGGATATGGAATTAGATATAAATACGGTTTATTTGAACAAAAATTTGTAAATGGTTATCAGGTCGAAGTACCTGATAACTGGCTTACAGAAGGACGTTATGCATGGGAAACTGTAAGACCAAATGAAGCGACGATGGTAAAGTTTGGTGGAGAAGTAGAGTTGATTAAGGAGGGAAGCCATTTAAAAGTAGTCCATAAAAACTATCTTCCTGTAATGGCAATGCCTTATGATATACCAATAATCGGATACCAAAATCAGTGTATCAATACTTTAAGATTATTTAAAAGTGAGATACCAAAAAGAGACTTTGGAGAACTTACTTCAAATGCTCTAAATTATTCAGGAAGTTATGAAGAGGCCCTAAAACACAAGTACTATACTGAAGAAATTTCACAGGTGTTGTATCCTGATGATTCAAATTATGCAGGAAAATTATTGAGACTGAAGCAAGAGTATTTCTTTGTAAGTGCAGGTGTACAAGATATAATAAGGAAGTATAAAAAGAATAAACTAAACATCAGTAATTTATTTGATAAGGTGGCAATTCATATAAATGATACACATCCTACCTTGTGTATACCAGAACTTATGAGAATTTTACTTGATGAAGAAGGCTTATCTTGGGATGAAGCATGGCAGATAACTAAAAAAACAGTATCTTATACTAATCATACTATAATGTCAGAAGCAATGGAAAAGTGGCCTGTAAGTATGATAAAAGAGTTATTACCAAGAATTTATATGATAATAGAAGAAATAAACAGAAGGTATGTAGAAGAATTAAATAATAAAGGATATGACCAAGACAAAATAAGAAGAATGAGTATAATAGACTGGGACAACATAAATATGGCAAATTTATGTATTGTAACAAGTCACAGTGTAAATGGAGTTGCTAAGCTTCATACTCAAATTCTTGAAACAGAAGTTTTAAAAGATTTTTATCAAGACGAACCAAATAAATTTAACAATAAAACTAATGGAATTGCACATAGACGATGGCTTATAAGTTCAAATCCGCAACTTAGCAATTTAATAACAGATTTAATTGGTGATTCATGGAAAACAGATACTTTACAGCTAAAGAATATTGAAAAATTTAAAAATGATTCTTCTGTTTTAAAAAGACTTGATGATATAAAATACAATAATAAAGTAAATTTAGCAAATTTTATAAATGATAAATACGATTTAAATATCGACCCTAATTCTATATTTGATGTTCAGGTTAAGAGGTTGCATGCTTATAAAAGGCAGCTATTGAATATTTTTAATGTACTTCATATGTATCATGAATTACTTGACAATCCTAATTTAAATATTGACCCAAGAACTTTTATATTTGGAGCAAAAGCTGCACCAGGATATTATTTAGCCAAGTGCATAATTAAATTTATAAATTCAGTTGCAAGTACTATAAATAATGATGTTAGAGTAAAGGACAAGTTAAAAGTCGTATTTATAGAGAATTATGGTGTATCATTAGCAGAGATAATAATACCAGCAGCAAATGTGAGTGAGCAAATTTCAACGACAACAAAAGAAGCATCAGGAACAAGTAATATGAAGTTTATGATGAATGGTGCTATAACTTTAGCAACATTAGATGGTGCAAATGTAGAAATATGTGAACAAGTAGGAAAAGAAAATATGTTTTTATTTGGACTTAGTGCAGAGCAAGTACTTAATTATAATAAGTTTGGTGGATATTCTTCACTTGACTTGTATCATTCTAACATGGATATAAAAAGAGTAGTAGATGACTTAATAAATGGATTTATTCCTAACCTAGGTGAAGAAGGTAGAAGTATTTATAATTCACTTACCACTTACAATGATGAATACTTTGTATTGAGGGATTTTGAAAATTATGGGCAAGCTCAAGCAAATATAAACAAACTATATCGTGATAAAGAAAAATGGAATACAATGTCTTTGGTTAATATAGCTAATTCAGGATTTTTTTCTTCTGATAGAACAATTTCTGAATATGCAAAAGACATTTGGTTTAAAAGGGTGTGATTATAAATGCAAAACATAATAGAATATAACTCTTGGGATAAAAATTTTAAGGCTCCGTTTGGAGCTTTAAAATTTGATGAAGAATTGATGATTAATGTCAAAGTAAATGAAGGATATAATGTTGAGTCTATTTCCCTAGAAATAAACAAAGAAGATGAATCAAAAACAATAATTTTAAATGAAGAATTAAACAATAATACACTTAGAAAGTATTTTTATTGTAAGGTTGGAAAATTTGATACAACTGGTGTTTATTTTTATTATTTTAAAGTGATTGCTGAAATAAATGGTGAGAAAAAGACTGTATTCTATGGAAAGAATAGAGAAAATGGATACACTTGTGAATATAATTATAATGATATCAATAAATATCAAATTACTGTTTATAGAGACTTTAAAGTGCCAAACTGGTACAAAGAAGGAGTACTTTACCATATATTTGTAGATAGATTTAACAATGGAAATCGTAATGGGAAGGTTGATAATCCTAAAAAAAACAGCTTTATATATGGCAATTGGGACGATATACCTATGTACATAAAGGACAATAGAGGGGATATTATAAGATGGGATTTTCATGGTGGAAATTTAAGGGGAATAATTAATAAACTTGGGTATCTAAAAAAATTAGGAGTGAGTATATTATATCTGAGTCCTATATTTGAAGCTTCTAGTAATCACAAGTATGACACAGGAAATTATAAAAAGATTGACCCTATGTTTGGAGATGAAGATACATTTAAAGAATTAATTGATAAAGCAAAAGAAAAAGATATATCAATAGTACTTGATGGTGTTTTTAGTCACACTGGAGCAGATAGTAAGTATTTTAATATGTATGGAAATTATGATAGTTTAGGTGCATATCAATCAAAAGAATCACCATATTATTCATGGTATGTGTTTGAAGAATTTCCTCATAAATATAAAAGTTGGTGGGATATAAAGACCTTGCCAAATACAAATGAATTAGAAAAAAGCTATATGGATTATATAATATATGACAAGGATAGTGTCATAAACAAATGGATGAATATGGGGATTAAAGGATGGCGATTGGATGTTGCAGATGAACTGCCAACTGAGTTTATAAGAGAGCTGAGAAAGCAACTAAAAGAAGCTGATAATGACTCTATACTTATAGGGGAAGTATGGGAAGATGCCTCAAATAAGATTAGTTATGGTCAAAGGAGAAGCTATTTATTAGGTGAAGAATTAGATTCTGTTATGGGATATCCATTTAGAAATAATATGTTTTCATTTTTAAAAGGAGAAATTAATTCATATGAACTTAGCAATAAATATATGCAAATTAAAGAAAATTATCCAGAAGAATCATTTAAGTCTAATTTAAATTTAATTGGAACACATGATGTCACAAGAGCTAAAACTGAATTAAATAATGATATAGATTTGATGAAACTTGCTGTAGCTACGCAGATGACATTTGAAGGAGTACCATATATATACTATGGAGATGAGGCAGGTCTTTGTGGAGATGTAGACCCAGACAATAGAAGAACATATCCATGGAAAAATGAAGATGAAGATATGTTAAATTTTTATAAAAATATTATAAAAATCAGAAATAAAAATAAAATTTTAAGTTCTGGAGAAACAGAATTTATATATACTAAAAATGACAATGTGTTTGCATTTATAAGATTTAATGAATATAATGATAGGATACTGATTTTAATAAATAGAAGTAACAATCCTGAAAATATATCATTAAATATAGAAGGTAACTTTATAGAGGAAATACCTATAAAGTATAATCTTAAAAATATAAATAAAAATATACAGATAGAAAACAATGAATTAAAAATCCATATGGATTCTAAATCATTTATTATTTTTAGTGTATTTTAAGTATAATAATTTAAGTTAAAAATAAAAATGTAGCAAAAATTTTGATTTATCAAAGGTTTTGCTACATTTTTGTTTTAAATTATCATAAAAATTTTAGTATTTCAAAATATACAAAGAAGTGTAAAAAATATAGAAGTTATGATATTATATAGATAAGTAAGATAAAACAAAACCTCTCTACTGAAGTTGTAGGGAGATTTAACTTTTATAATCTTAATATGGAGGAGTGTCTTATGAAAGTAGATCCACTTACAACTCAAGTCTATGACTATATATCAAAAAAAATCCAAAATGGAGAGTATGAAGCTAATCAGAGAATTACTGAATCTGAAATTTGTAACTCTATTGGAGTTAGTAGAACACCAGCAAGGGAAGCACTAACGAGGTTGGCAGGTGAAAATTTACTAGAAAAGATACCTAATAAGGGATTTGTGGTAAAAGAGTTTCAGGAAAAGGAAAAACTAGACACATACTCTGTAATTGGTATGTTAGATGCGTTAGCAGGCTCTTCATCTTTAGAAAATTTAACTGAATCAGATTTAATAAAAATGGACGAGTTAACAGAAATGATGGCTATCTCTATAAAGTATAAAAATTACAATAACTACTTAAAACTAAGCAATGAATTTCACGATATATACATAGCAAAATCAGATAATCAGGTGTTAATAAATATGTTGAACTCTCTTAGATATAATTTTATGTCAAAGTCATATACTAGCGACAATGAAGAAGAATTGTATAAAATGCTAACTTACAGCAATAATCAACATATTGAGGCAGTGAAGTTTATGAGAGCAAAGGATTCAGAAAATGTTGAAGCAATTTTAAGAAAACATTGGAAAACGATACCTATAGCAGAGATGGAATAAGAGAAGCTTTTAAAAGCTTCTCTTATTTTTTTATAATTCTATCATTATTTTATTATTTTTAATATATAAATATCAATATAAAATTAATTAAAAATACAATTAATTTTTATATTGATATTTATAGGTTAATGTAGTACTATTTTAATGCAAAATATAAAGGGAGGGGATAATATAAAAACATATTTTTCAATAGGAGAAGTGTCTAGACTTTTTGATTTATCAATAAAAACTCTAAGATACTACGATAAAGTAGGTATATTAAAACCAGCATATGTAAATCAAGAAAATAAATATAGGTATTATTCAAGAGAACAATTTATGAGTATAGATGTAATTAAGTACTGTAAGATTATGGGGATGGCTCTTGAAGATATAAAAAAATTAATTGATTCAGACAGTTCAATTGATTCTATGATGAATACAATTGATAGACAAAATAAAATGATAGAAAATAAAATAAAAGAACTATCAGATGTGAAAAATTATCTAAATGATATAGAATTTAAAGTAAATGAACTGTTAAAATATGATTTAAATAATGTATTTATAAAATACAATAAAGAAAGAAAAGTAAATGTATATAAATGTAATTCAAAGGATGAAGTGGAACTTGAGATGTATCTGAGACATATTATTTTACACATTCAAGATAAGTATAATGATGTATATCCTATAATCTCAGGTAGTATTTCATATGAGAAAGTAATCAAAGAAGGTAAAGCATTATTATATGATGATATAGTAGATTTTAAAGAAAGAGAAGAATATGAGAATGAGCATATTTTACCAGCAGGTGAATATTTAACAATTATATATGATGATAATTGGAATAATGCCTATGATTATTATCAAAAAATAATAGATTATGCAAAGAATAATAATATAGAACTTGTTGGAAATTTTAATGAAATATGGATGCTTTCCAGAGTAGATTCAGATACAAAAGAAAAGACATTGGTTCAATTAGAAATAAGAAAAAAATAGTATACAAAAAAACTTGACTCTACCCTCAGAGGATAGATTAGTATTTTATATAGTGAAATAATATTTATTATAATAATCTATGGGAGGGAGATTTTTAATGGCAAAAAAATTTTTAGAGTATGCTATACCATCAGCTCTTGCTATGTTTGTATCATCATTTAATACAATATTAGATGGAATATTTTTGGGAAAAGGACTAGGCGATTCAGCACTTACAGCTGTTAGTATAGTAATGCCTCTTGTAATGGTATTTTTAGGATTATCTAGTTTAATGGCAGTTGGAGGAGGAGTACTAGTTTCCAAAAAATTTGGTTCTAGAGATGATGAAAGGGCTGTAAATATATTTAGACAAGTGATAAAAATCTTAATAATAGGTAGTTTATCTCTTACAATAATTTGTATACTTTTTTCAGAGCATATAGTTAGAATTATGGGAGCAACAGAAAATTTAGTAGGATTATCTTCTGAATATTTAACATTTTATGCTATTTTCTGTTTACCAAATTTGCTAGGTCTTGTTTTTTGTAGTTTTTTAAGAAATGATGGAAGACCAAAACTTGCTATGATAGCTACTGTGTCAGGAACAATATTTCATATAACTTTAAATTATCTATTTATATTTAAGCTTGGATTTGGTGTAAAAAGTGCAGCAATTGCAAGTGGCTTAGGTCAACTATCTACACTTATAATAATGTTACCTCATTTTATGTTTAAAAAAGGTAAGTTATCTTTTGGTTCAGCAAAGATAGAAAAGGATGTTTTAAAAGAATTATTTAATATAGGATTTCCCTCATTCTTTGCAGAGAGTGCTTTTTCAATAATTATACTTGCACATAATATAGTTTTGACAAGAGTTGTTGGAGATGTAGGTCTTTCTGCTTATGCTGTAGTAAACTATGTAACTACTAATATTTATAATCTCTTAATGGGTATAACTTTAGGTGTTCAACCACTTATAAGCTATAATTTTGGTTCTAAAGAAAGTAAAAAAATGTTAGGCTATTATAATATGGCAACAAAAATGAGTTTCTTTGTATCTATAATGTTTACAGTAATATGTTTTTTATTTGGAAAAGAAATTATAAAAATATTTACAAGTGATAGAGAAATTATTTTAATGGCCTATGTTGCACTTAATATGGCTAATTTAGCCTATCTTATGATTGGGAAGAATTTGACAACTATGATGTATTATCAGGCGATAGAAATGCCAGTACATTCTAATATTATAGGTGTTTTACGTTCAATCCTACTGTTGCCAATTATACTACTTGTTTTTTCTAAGTTATTTGGAGTAAATGGAATATGGGTAAGTATGGCTGTTTCAGAACTTTTAACAGTTATAATTATGAGTAAAGTAGCAAATATAAAGGAATGTACAAAAAATGCTATAAGTCTATAATGTTATGATACTATAAATCTAGAGTAGTGAATTTATTTACTACTCTATTTTTGTTTGTACAAATAGAATTTATTCTATAGTATTAGATTAAATTTTAATAATTTTTATAAAAAATTTAAATCTACAAATATGAAAATTATTTAGTTACACTAAACTATGGATTTTAATATATAAAATAAAAATAGTATAAAAGTTTAGTAATAGAATACATACTAATTAAAAATATTAAACTTAAAGCGTTAGTAAAACTTGAAAAAAATAAAAATAAGAAATTGACTAAAAATAAGAAAGTTTACAAATACTAATTTTAAAAAAAATTAATATAAACAATAAAAAATATAAAAGTTTATAAATATTGATAACACTAAGGTATAGGTTTTTGATATGAAATAAAAAAATACTTGTAAAAATACTCGTTTGTTAATATAATAAATATCATGAGTTTAATAAAAGTAAAAATAAAAAATAGAAATAATAAATAAAAACAATGAAAATATTAGAATATAGAGAGGGGATGAATTTAAAGTCATGGACAGTGAGTTCGCAAATGCAGTTGAATTGAGCTATGAATGTGCTCCATTATTGGAATCATTAAAAGAATATTCAAAAAGAGATATAGCTTGTTTTGATGTACCTGGACATGTGAAAAATAGAGGTGTAGATATATTAAATAAATATCTAGGTGAAAATCTCATGAAAATGGATATAAACTCATCACCCACTATGGATAATGTATCTAATCCAACTGGAGTCATAAAAAATGCACAAGATTTATTAGCACAGGCTTATATGGCTGATGAAGCATTCTTTATAACTAATGGTACTACACAAGCAATACATGCAATGATTTTAAGTGTAATAAATCCAGGAGAAAAAGTATTGCTACCAAGAAATATTCATAAGTCAGTAATAAATGCTTTAATACTTTGTGGAGGAATACCAATATTTATACAACCAGAATTTGATGAGCAATTAGGTATAAGTTTAAATATTACTATTGATAAAGTTAAAGAGGAAATAGAAAAAAACTGCGATATAAAAGCTTTATTTTTACTTAATCCAACTTATTATGGTGCTTGTGCAGACCTTGAGAGCATCATAGAATTATGTCATAAAAATAATCTTTTAGTATTAGTAGATGAAGCTCATGGTGCTCATTTTCCATTTCATTTAGATTTACCTCCTTCTGCAATAAGTTTAGGAGCAGATATGGTGGCTGTAAGTATACATAAAACTGGAGGAGCATTGACACAATCTTCAGCACTTTTATTGAATAGAGAAAATATAAGAGTTGAAAAAGTACTTCAGTCAATCAACATGTTACAGTCTACATCTGCATCTTATTTACTTATGGCAAGTATAGATGGAGCAAGAGTTAACCTAGTTGAAAATGGAGAAGAACAATTATCAAAAGCATTAAATTTATCTAGATATGCAAAAGCTAGATTAAATAAAATAGATGGAATAGATGTTTTGTCTACCGAAATATTAAAAAGAAAAGGTGTTAAATTTATAGATGAAACTAAATTATGTATAAATGTAAAAGGGTTAAATTTAACTGGTTTTGAAGTGTATGATTTGTTGTATAAAAAGTTTTCAATTCAAGTAGAACTAGGCGATTTGTACAATATCTTGGCACTTGTGTCTATTGGAACCAACAAATCAGATATTGACAGATTGGTTAAGGCTCTTTCTATAATTGAAAAAAATTATAGAAAAGAAACCAAGTTAAATGAGTTTAATATGATTCAAATAAATCCAACTATTGAGCTTAATCCGCGAGAAGCTTTTTATGCATCTAAAGAAAGCATAGATATTAAGTCATGCATAGGTAGAATTTGTGGAGAATCAATAATGGCATACCCACCAGGCATACCAATTGTTACTCCAGGAGAATTAATAACAAAAGAAATTATGGAGTATATTGTTTTTTTAAAAAAGAGTAATGCATATTTGACTGATATGCAAGATAAAAACTTAGATACAATACTCGTTATAAAATAAATTGTGTTATTGGATAAATACAATAGTACATATAAATATGTAAAAGGAGTTGGGATTGAAATGAAATTTGAAACACTAGGAAGACATATACTAGTAGAATACTATAACTGTGATGAGAGTATACTTAAAGACCCACATCTTATAGAAAATTTTATGAATGATTCAGCATTAAACGCAAAGGCTACAATTGTTGATTCTGTATTTCACCATTTTAATCCTTGGGGGGTTTCAGGTGCTGTAATAATTGCTGAATCTCATTTGACAATACATACTTGGCCTGAATATGGTTATGCAGCGGCGGATTTTTTCACTTGTGGTGATATAGACCCATGGAAAAGTTTTGAATTATTGGAACAGCTTCTAAAATCAGAAAGAAGTGAGTCCACAGAAATTCCAAGAGGATTGACAACAAAAATAAAAAAATATTCAAAAAAAGATTTAGGTAAAATCACTCATAAACCTGAAGCAGTATAAACGTAAAATAGATAAATGAAAGTGAGGATTATTATATGGAACTTTGGTATACAGAGGAATGGACAAAAAATGTAAGATTTTCTATAAAAGTAGATAGACATTTGTTTGAAGGAAAATCTGAATTTCAAAGAATAGATGTGTTTGATAGTGAGGAATTTGGTAAGTTTCTGACAATAGATGGTTTAATGATGGTGACATATAAAGATGAGTTTATATATCATGACATGATAACTCATGTTCCTATGGCTACAAATCTAAATATTAAAAAAGTCTTAGTTATAGGTGGTGGAGATGGTGGTACAGTAAGAGAGTTAAGTCGTTATCCTAAAATAGAAAAAATTGATATGGTTGAAATAGATAAAATGGTTGTGGATGTGTCTAAAGAGTATATAGATATATGTTCATGTAAATTAGATGATGAAAGAGTAAATTTATATTTTGAAGATGGAGTTAAATTTGTTAAGGAAGCTTATGACAAATCTTATGACCTGATAATAGTAGATTCAACTGACCCAATAGGACCAGGAGAAGGACTTTTTTCAAATGATTTTTATAGAGATTGTTATAGAATACTAACTGATGATGGAATTTTGGTAAATCAAAGTGAAAGTCCTTATTTCGAGTTTAATGCTAAGGAAATGAAAAGAGCCAACGATAAGTTAAAAGGGATATTTCCAATAGCTAAAGTTTATCAAGCACATATACCAACATATCCATCTGGACATTGGTTATTTGGCTTTGCTTCAAAAAAACTAGACCCAATAAAGAATCAAGATAGAGATGGCTGGGAAAAATTAAATTTAAAAACGAAGTATTATAATAGTGATATCCATTTAGGTTCATTTATGTTACCTCAATATGTAAAGGAGATGCTAAATGAAGAGTAATTTCTATCATATAAATACATTTATGGGTATGGATAAAAGTTATGAAGAATCAAATCTGATAGTGTTTGGAGTAGGGTTTGATGGAACTACTTCAAATAGACCTGGAGCTAGATTTGCAAGTAGCTCAATGAGAAAAGAATTTTATGGTCTTGAGACATATAGTCCTTTTTTAGACTTGGATTTAGAAGATTATAATATATGTGATTGTGGAGATTTGGAAATTAGTGTTGGAGATACAGAACAAGTTTTGAAAGAAATATATGATGAAACTGCTAGTATAGTTGAAGATTTAAAGATTCCATTTATGATTGGTGGAGAACATCTAGTTACTTTACCAGCCTTTAAAGCAGTTTATGAGAAGTATAATGATGTGTATGTAATTCATTTTGATGCTCACACAGATTTAAGAGAAGAATATAATAACAGTAAAAATTCTCATGCAACAGTAATTAAAAGAGTATGGGATATTGTTGGAGATGATAAAATATTTCAATTTGGAATAAGGTCTGGAACAAGAGAAGAATTTAAGTTTGCAATAGAACAAAAACATACCTATATGGAAGTCGGTGGAATAAATACATTTGAAAAGATAATTAATAAATTGAATGGGAAAAATGTTTATTTAACTATAGATTTAGATGTGTTGGATGCATCTGTATTTCCAGGAACAGGCACGCCAGAACCTGGTGGTATAAATTATAGAGAATTTCAAGATGTTTTTAAGATTATAAAAAAATCTAATATAAATATAGTTGGTTGTGATATTGTAGAGCTTAGCCCTGATTATGATACGACAGGAGTATCAACAGTTATAGCATGTAAAGTATTGAGAGAATTATGTTTAATAATATCAAGTAAATTTAGGTAGAGAAGTCTGTATGAATAATATACTATAAAATAAAGAAGTTACTTTAAATAAGTTGTTTTAAGCTTAGCACTTTTTTAAGGTAACTTCTTTATTTTTTAAACAATAAATTTAAACAATAAAAAAGAGCCTTATGTAGCTCCTTTTTCTAAAATATATATATTTAAATTAAATAATTATATTCTATTTACGTTTTCAGCTTGAGGTCCTCTATTACCTTGAGTTATATCAAAGCTAACCTTTTCGCCTTCTTCTAAAGTTTTGTATCCATCAGTTTGTATAGCTGAGAAATGTACAAAAACATCGTCTTCTCCTTCTACTGATATGAATCCAAATCCTTTTTCACTATTAAACCATTTTACTATTCCGTTTTTCATTATAAAAAAACCTCCGCTTTATTAAAAAATACAAACTAAATAAATTAAGTCTGTTCTATTAATATAGCATAAATTTTAAAAAAAAGCAATTGAAATTTTAAAAAAAGTTAACCAATTTTATAATTTAAAAAAATTTATTAAAAAATATATTAATAATGAAAGAAAATAAAATAGAAATCTGAGAGAGTCTGGTAAATTTAATATCAAAAAATGTAATATATAAATTGAAAAATAAAAAATAAAATTTAAAAAAATAATAAAAAATATTATAAAATAGGTTAAAAATAAAATTTAAAAATAGTGAAATTTCAGAAATATCACTATTATTATATAATAAAATAAAAAAACAATATATGAATTCGATAAAATAAAAATTAAATATATAATATTTTACATATATATTAATAAAAGGAAATATTATGCTATAATAATACCGTATAAAATTATTTACGGGGGTGGTATTAACATGTTTCAATTTGAAACACAAATACACAAATTAAGACATGATGTTTTAACTGCAATAGCTAGGCTTGGAAAAGAAGATAACCTTACAAGAGAAGCAATGGATAATATTCAATATGAAATAATAAAAGGCGAGAAACCTACATACAGATGTTGTGTTTATAAAGAAAGAGCTATAATATCTGAAAGAGTAAATGTAAGTATGGGACTATTGCCAGGTCAAGATAAAATAGATTTAGATACAATGGATGTAGGAGAAGATGAACAAATAATATATATTTTAGAAGCAGCATGTGATAGTTGCCCAATAAATGAATTTACAGTAACTGATATCTGTAGAGGTTGTTTAGCACATAGATGTAAAGAAGCTTGTAAATTTGGGGCTATTACACATGTTGGAGGAATGGCTTATATAAATCATGAATTATGTAAGGCTTGTGGAATGTGTAAAAAAGCTTGTCAGTATGATGCCATCTCAGAGGTTGTAAGACCATGTAAGAGCGTATGTCCAACTAATGCTTTAGGGTTTGATAGAGAAAATATGAAAGCTATGATACATGAAGATAAATGTTTAAACTGTGGTGCTTGTATGTCAGCATGCCCATTTGGAGCGATATCTGATAAGAGTTTGATAGCTCCAGTAGCTAGAAAATTAGTACAAAAAGAAAAAATGTACGCAGTAGTAGCTCCAGCTATAACAGGTCAAGTTGAAGCAAATGTTACATATGGTCAAATAAAAAATGCTATAAAATCATTAGGTTTTGTCGATGTACTAGAGGCAGCTTGTGGAGCAGATGCAGTTACAGTTCATGAAAGTTTAGAGTTTGCTGAAAGAATGGAAAAAGGAGACACTTTTATGACAAACTCTTGTTGCCCAGGATTTGTTGGTTACATAGAAAAGACATTCCCAGACCTTGTAGGAAAAATATCTTCTACTGTATCTCCTATGATAGCTAGTGGAAGATTTATAAAAAATTATGAACCTGATGCAAAAGTAGTATTTATAGGTCCTTGTACAGCTAAAAAGAATGAAGCAGCTAAAAAGGAATTAAAAGGAGCTGTTGACTATGTACTAACTTTTGAAGAAATAATGGCACTATTTGAAGCCTTTGATATAGACTTAGCTAAGTGTTCAAATGAAGATATAGATGATGCATCAATATTTGGAAGAGGCTTTGGTGCTGCTGGTGGACTTACAAAAGCTATAGAAAATTATCTTGCTGAAAAAGGTATTGGAGTTAATTTCGAACCTGTAAAAATTTCTGGTTCAAGAGAGATTAAGAAGACAATGACTATGGCTAATTTAGGGAAATTAGAAGGAAACTTTATAGAAGGTATGATGTGCGAAGGTGGATGTATTAATGGTTCTGGTAAGTTCTTACTAGGCACAAAAGCTAAAGCTACATTTGATAGAAAAAATTCTCAATCAACTAAGAAAAGTGTTTTAGCAAATACAAAAATAAAAGATTTTAGTGATATAAATCTAGAAAAATAAATCTATAGATAATCATAAAAAATATAGATGGAGAATAGAGTTGTTCTAAGTTGTAATTTAACATTAGGATAACTCTATTTTTATTTAGATTTATATCAAGATGTTTAAGTACTTAAAATAAAAATTAGATATATAATATTTTGTATATAACTTAACAAAAACCATGCCTGTGTTATAATAATTTATGGAAATAAATAAAAAATACAATATACATAATAGTATAAATATAGGTGAAATAGGTGACTTATAGGAAGGAGTACTTATGTTTGAGTTCGAAACACAGCTAAAAAGATTAAAACATGAAGTTTTAACAGTTGTAGCAAAGTTATCAATTGAAGAAAATTTAACAAAAGAAAATATAGAAAAAATTCCATATGAAATAATTAAAGGAGAGAAAGCAAGATATAGATGTTGCGTTTATAAAGAGAGAGAGGTAGTTCTTGAACGCGCACAGCTTGCACTGAGTTTGACACCAAATGCTAAATATGAAAATATAAATCCAGATTCAGTAAATTTAGGTTCTAATGAGCAAATTATGTATATAGTAGAAGCTGCATGTGATAGATGTCCAATAAATGAATTTACAGTAACAGAACTTTGTAGAGGGTGTTTGGCACATAGATGTAAAGAAGCTTGTAAGTTTGGAGCAATTTCTTATATAAATGGAAGAGCTTATATAAACCATGATTTATGCAAAGCTTGTGGAATGTGTAAAAGTTCATGTCAATATGATGCTATCTCAGAAGTTGTAAGACCATGTAAAAGTGTATGCCCAACTGGGGCGTTAGATTTTAACAGGGATACTATGAAGGCTATGATACATGAAGATAATTGTATAAATTGTGGTGCATGCATGTCAGCCTGTCCATTTGGAGCAATATGTGACAAGAGTTTGATAGCACCAGTTGCAAAAAAACTTGCAAGAAAAGAAAATATGTATGCTATAGTAGCTCCAGCAATAACAGGTCAAATTGATAGTAATATTACATATGGACAATTAAAAAATGCTGTAAAATCACTAGGATTTATAGATATGATAGAAGCTTCTTGTGGAGCAGATGCAGTTACAGTTCATGAAAGTAATGAATTTATTGAAAGAATAAAATCTGGAGATAAGTATATGACCAATTCATGTTGTCCTGGCTTCTTTAAGTATATAGAGAAGATGTTCCCAGATGAAGTTGATAAAATATCTTCTACAGTATCACCTATGGTAGCTACAGGAAGATTCGTAAAAAAATTTGATTCTGATGCTAAGGTAGTATTTATAGGTCCATGTACTGCAAAAAAGAGTGAGGCAACTGAGGAATGTTTAAAAGATGCAGTAGATTATGTACTTACTTTTGAAGAATTAATGGCATTATTTGAAGCTTTTAATGTAGATTTGTCAAAATGCTCAAATGATGATATAAATGATGGTTCAATTTTTGGAAGAGGATTTGGAGCATCTGGTGGGCTCACAAAATCAATACAAAATTATATTGCTGAAAAAGGTATCAGTTTTGATTTTGAGCCTATAAAAGTTTCTGGACCAAGACAAATTAAGAAAACAATGACAATGGCTAAATTAGGTAGATTAGAAGGTAATTTTATAGAAGGAATGATGTGCGAAGAAGGCTGTATTAATGGAGCTGGTAAGTTCTTATCAGGTGCAAAAGCTAAAAATACTTTTGATAGAAAAAATGGACAGTCAACTAAGAAGAGTGTTTTATCTAATGATAAAATAAAAGAGTTTGAAGATTTAAATTTAGAAAGATAGTATTAATTAATATTTTAAAAAATACTTAGTTACAATTATAAAACTAAACTATTTGTTATATTTAATGCCACAAATATGCCTAGAATTTGCCCTTTTTCTAGGTGTATTTTATTATGTCAGCATTGCTATACTATAAATATGTAATAAATAAAATTTATAGGAGCTTTTGGATGAAGAAAATAATATTAAAAGACATCATGTTTTTAATTACAACAGTATCTTTGATTGCAGTTCTATTGATTGTAGTAAATGTAACTGCTAATGGTAAGACAGAGTCAACAAGTAAATCTTATTTAGATAGTGAGAAAAATAGTATGAGTCAAAATAATATTCAAAATGATATAGGAAATACTGCATTTAAAACTACTATACTAAATACTGGAAAGTCAGATTGCATATTAATTGAGATAGGCAAAAAAGCCATAATGATTGATACAGGAGAAGATAAAGATGGTGAACAAATAGTTAATAAGTTAAAAGAAAAAGGAATAAATACACTTGATTATCTAATTTTAACTCATTTAGATAAAGACCATATAGGTGGAGTTGATAGTGTGTTGTCCAGTGTTAAAGTGAATAATTTAATACAAGCAAATTATAAAAAAGACAGTAAACAATATGATGAATATGTTAACTCACTTAAAAAAACTGGTATAGAGCCCATAATATTGAAAGAAAAAATGAATATTGTAGTTAATAATGCAAATATAAGCATACAACCAGCTTTAAAAAGTGAGTATGAGAGTTCAAACGATTACTCAATAATCACTAGTATAAATTATGGCACACACAATTTTTTATTTGCAGGAGATGCAGAAGAAGAACGTCTAGCTGAATTTATAAGTGAAAATACTTTAAAATACGATTTTGTGAAAATTCCTCATCATGGAAGGTATGATAAATTAAGTGAAGCATTTTTAAAATCTATTTCACCAAAATATGCTGCTATTACTTGCTCACAAAAAAAAGAACCTGATAAAGAAGTATTAGAAATATTAAAAAAATTAGATATAAAAACTTTTCTTACTTATAATGGAGAGATAGTTATAGATAGTGATGGAAATAAATTAAGTGTAAGTCAATAGTGTTTTCTGAAAAATTGTATAAAAAAATTTAAAAAAATCATTAGCAAATATAAGACCTTAAACATAGTATATTTTAGGAGCTGAAACTCCACATACAAAATAACTAGGAGGTAACATATTATGTTGGATAGATTTTTTGGTGAAGGCGGATTTGGCGGATGTGCTTGGTGGATAATAATATTATTTTTCTTATTCTTAGCATTCCAAGACTGTTGGGCTGAGATGGACTTATGTGCATGGATACCTTTCTTAATATTATTATTAATACTTTGCGAATGTGGTGACGTTTTTGATGGAGGATGTGGATGCTAAAAAAATCAATTTAAATGATTTAAAAAAGCTTATGGTGGGTATAAACAAAATACCAAACCAATCACAATCTAGTGTTTGAAGGTAGTCGGAGATCCCCCGCTACCTTCTTTTTTTTATTATTTAAAATTTATTTATTCATCATTTTATTTACATACAATAATTTTTTCTATAAAGTTTGGTATAATTAAAAAGAAAATAAATTTTATTTATAGGAGATGTAAATATGGCTATAGTGGATAAGATTTTCAATGAGATAAAATTGATGGTTGCAAGATTCTTATTGGGGAAAAAATACAGTGAATATGAAGAGAAAGATTTAGTATATAATACTGAAGAAGAAGTTATATTAATAACTTTGAAAAGATTAGTTTTCCAGGGAAATGTGAATGAAGCAGAAGAAATTTTATTTGATAAAGCTAAAACTGTAAATAGTGAAAATATGCAGTATATAGCAATAGAATTTTATACTATGCTTATGGAAAAAACTGATGAAGAATTAGAGGCTATGAATTTTTCTAAACAAGAAGTTTATCAAGGTATAGAAGATATTAGGAAAGTTTTAAATTTAGAATAAAGCATGTATAAAGATATTAAAATAAATTAATGTTAAGATGAGAATATTATATTTTATATATTTAAATATAATATTCTTATTTTATTAATAATATAAGTATATCTTATTTACCATAAAACTATCTTGAAAAAAATTAATCTTAAATGTATAATATTACTTTGAGTGAAAAAGTATTAACATTTTTTTATAAGATGTTTTACTAAAAAAATATATATAAATATACTGTTATCAAAAAGAAATTTAATTTAGTGAGGTGTTAAGATGAAAATAGGATTTGACCACAAAAAATATTTAGAAGAGCAGTCTAAATATATCTTAGAAAGAGTAAATAATTTTGACAAGCTTTATTTGGAGTTTGGAGGAAAATTAATGGGAGACCTTCATGCAAAAAGAGTACTTCCAGGGTTTGATGAAAATGCAAAGATAAAAGTATTACAACATATGAAAGAAAAAGTTGAAGTTGTAATTTGTGTGTATGCAGGAGATATAGAAAGAAATAAAATAAGAGGTGACTTTGGTATCACTTATGATATGGAAGTTTTAAGATTAATAGATGATTTAAGAGGTTATGAGCTAGATGTAAACAGTGTAGTAATCACTAGATTTGAGGGACAACCTGCAACGACTGTATTCATAAATAAGTTAGAGCGTAGAGGAATCAAAGTTTATAAACATTATCCAACAAAGGGATATCCTTCAGATGTTGAAACTATAGTTAGTGATGAAGGATATGGAGCAAATGATTATATAGAAACTACAAAGCCAATTGTAGTAGTAACAGCACCAGGACCTAATAGTGGAAAACTTGGTACTTGTTTAAGTCAGTTATACCATGAAAATAAAAGAGGAAATGTAGTTGGATATTCTAAATTTGAAACATTCCCAGTTTGGAATATACCTGTGAAACATCCTTTAAACATAGCTTATGAGGCAGCTACAGTAGATTTAAAAGACGTAAATATGATAGATTCATTCCATCTTGAAACGTATGGTGAAATGTCAGTAAACTATAATAGAGATTTAGAGTTATTCCCAGTGCTAAAAAAAATAATAGAAAAAATAACTGGAAAAGAATCAATTTTCCAATCTCCAACTGACATGGGTGTTAATAGAGTTGGTTTTGGAATAATAGATGATGAAGTAATAAGAAAAGCTTCTATAGAAGAAATTATAAGAAGATACTTTAAAACTGCTTGTGAGTATAAAAAGGGACAAGTTGATAAAGGTGCTTATGATAGAATGAAAATGATTATGGAAGAGCTTAATTTAAAGCCAGAAGATAGAAACGTTGTTTTACCTGCTAGAAATTACAGTAATAAGTTAAAAGAAAATGCTGATAAAAATGATACTTGTCCTGTAGTGGCACTAGAATTAGAAGATGGGACAATATTAACTGGTAAAGGTTCTGACTTAATGAATGGAACAGCAGCAGCAGTACTGAATGCAATTAAGCATTTAGCTAATATATCTGATGATATGCACTTAATATCACCTGTAATATTAGAGCCTATTATAAATTTAAAAACAAAAACTTTAGCAAGTAGAAATGTTTCACTTAGTTGTCAAGAGGTTTTAACTGCTCTTAGTATTTGTGCTGTAACTAATCCAACTGCACAATTTGCTATGGAAAAGTTAGCTTTATTAAAAGGGTGTCAAGCACATTCTACTACTATATTAAATAGAGATGATGAACAAACATTTAGAAAGCTTGGTATAGATGTAACTTGTGACCCAGAGTATCCTTCACAAAATCTTTACTATAGCTAAAAATATAATTATACAAAAAAATATGGGCTGTTTTAAAGTAATAGTTTGAGCAGTCCATTACAATTATAATAAAATCAGTAGACTGTCTTGTATAAGGCAGTCTTTTATTTTTAAAACATCCCATTTAAATTAATATATATACTGTTATCCATAAGGAATTTTAATTTAGTTCCTTGGAATACCTATTGTAAAGCTTTTACCTAGTTTTTGCAAGTGTTTTTTATGATTTTTTATAAATTGTATTGAATTAATTGATTATAAACTGTTTTAGTAAGAGAAAGTATTGACATATAAATAAAATAGATGAAAAAATAGCATAAAGAAACATAAGTTTGGTATAATTAAAACAGTGATGTAAATAAATTTAATCTAGTTATACTTTAAGGTGATAAGAATGGAATTTTATAGAAAAATAATTCATATAGATATGGATGCTTTTTATGCGTCTATAGAACAAAGAGACAATAAAAAATTAAAAGGTAGACCTGTGGTTGTTGGTGGAAATCCACAAAGCAGAGGAGTAGTTGCAACGTGTTCTTATGAGGCTAGAAAATTTGGCATACATTCAGCTATGCCATCCACTGTAGCTTACAATAGATGTCCATATGCAGTTTTTGTAAGACCTAGATTTGAGGTATATAAAAGTGTATCAAATCAAATAAGAAATATATTTTATAGATACACAGATTTAGTAGAGCCACTATCTTTAGATGAAGCATATTTAGATGTAACAAAAAATAAAAAGAATATTGATTCATCAATTGAAATAGCAAAGCAAATTAAAAGAGATATATTTAGAGAAGTTGGACTTACCTCTTCAGCAGGTGTCTCATATAATAAGTTTCTTGCTAAGATAGCATCAGACTTAAAAAAGCCTAATGGTTTGACTGTAATAAATGAAGAAAATGCTCAGGATTTTTTAGATAAATTGCCTGTAAATAAATTTTTTGGTGTTGGAAAAGTCACTTCAAATACTCTTAAAAATTTAGGGATAAAAACAGGATATGATTTAAGGTGTTTAGATTTATTTGAACTTGAGAACATATTTAAGAAAAAAGGATATGACTTATATAAATTTGCAAGGGGTATAGATGATAGACCAGTAGAGCCAAATAGAGTTAGAAAATCTGTTGGAGCAGAGACTACACTAAGTCATAACTTGGATATTGACGAAGAGGAAACACGTAATATCCTTGATGAACTTTGTGAGGAAGTGTGCCATAGATTAAAAAACTCTGAGAAATTTGGAAAGACGTTGACATTAAAAGTTAAGTATGAGGATTTTACACAGATAACTAGAAGTCTTAGTTTAGAACATTATATTGATGAATATAATGATATAAGAAATGGTGTTGACAATTTATTGAGAAATGTTGAAATGAATGGAAAACAAATTAGACTATTAGGAGTTACAATATCAAACTTAAGCGACAAAAAAGAAACTTACAAAGACATTACTTTATTTGAGTATATGGATAGTATTCAGCGATGACTATTTGTTTAAATGAATGAATTAACACTAGCCTTAATTATATATAATTAAGGCTAGTGTTGTATTGTTTTATTAAGATTTTTTTATTTTTTTTTATATCTTTTAAATTTGAGTATTGTATACAAATACTTGATATTTATAGTAATGTTTACTAATATGTATTAACCCAAAAGTCGTACTTTGTTTACATAAAGGGGATATTGTGATATAATTATAAAAACAACTTATTGCGTTGGCAAGGGTTGCTTGTCGAAAGAGGGGATGATAAATTATGATAGAGATAAGAAACGTAACCAAGAAAATGGGAAATAATGTAATATTAGATGATATTTCTCTAGCTGTCGAAACAGGCACATTGGTAGTTTTAATTGGCTCAAGTGGTTGTGGGAAAACTACTACTTTGAAGCTTATAAACAAATTAATAAAACCTACATCTGGTGAAATATATATTAATGGTAAACCAATTTCTCAAGAAAATGAAATAGAACTTAGAAGGAAAATAGGATATGTTATACAGAACACAGGTCTATTTCCTCATCTTACAATAAAAGAGAATATAGAGTTAATTCCACGTTTAAAAAAGGAAAAGTCAGTTGAAGAAATTGAGGCAAGAACTTTACAATTACTTGAAATGGTAGGTCTTGATAGTGATGATTTTTTAAATAAGTATCCTTCAGAGCTTAGTGGGGGTCAACAGCAAAGAATTGGTGTTGCAAGAGCCATTGCAACTGATGCTGAAATAATATTAATGGATGAGCCTTTTAGTGCTTTAGACCCAATAACAAGAACATCTTTACAAGAACAATTATTTTCTCTTCAAGATGAACTGAAAAAAACTATAATATTTGTAACTCATGATATGGATGAAGCTTTAAAGATAGCTGATAAGATTTGTATTATGAAAGATGGAAGAATAGCGCAGTATGATACTCCAGAGAACATACTTAGAAATCCAGCAAATGATTTTGTAAAAGACTTTATTGGAGAAGATAGAGTCTGGGATAATCCAGAATATATAAAAGCAAAAGATATTATGATAAAAAATCCTATTGCTGTTAATTCAACAAGAACTGTAACTCAAGGTATAGAAATTATGAGAACGAGTAAGGTTGATAGCTTACTAATCATAGATAGAGCTAGAACACTAAAAGGTATTGTCACTGTAAAAGATATGAAAGACCGTCATGATAAATCGACATTGCTTGGTGATATTATGTCAAGAGAGCCTTTGCATGTAAATGAAGGTGATAATTTAGTAGAAATACTAAATATAATGAACTGTAATTCAGTTGGATATATTCCAGTTGTTTCAAGTGAAAATAAATTAGTAGGACTGATTACTAGAAGTAGTTTACTTTCTGTTTTAAGTGAGCAATTCCTAGAGATGGAGGTGAGTGTCCTTGGATAATTTTTTTAATTTTATACTATTGCAAAAAGATAAGATTATAGAGCTTTTGATACAACATATGAGCTTAACTGTTACATCTATTTTGATAGCTATACTAGTGGGTGTTCCTCTAGGAATAATTATTTCAAGAATACCATCTCTTAGAAAAATTGTGCTTGGATTTGTAAACTTAGTTCAAGCAGTTCCATCAATGGCACTTTTGGGTCTTCTTGTACCAGTACTTGGTATAGGAAGCAAACCAGCAATATTTATGGTAGTAGTATATTCATTATTACCAATTGTAAAGAACACGTATATAGGTATAACAAGTATTGACCCAGTAGTATTAGAATCGGCTAAAGGTATTGGTCTTACAAGAAACCAAACTTTATTTAAAATACAGTTTCCTTTAGCTTTGCCTATAATAATGGGTGGGGTTAGAATTTCTGCTGTTACAGCGGTTGGTCTTATGACTCTTGCAGCATTTATAGGTGCTGGTGGTCTGGGATATTTAGTATTTTCAGGTGTACAAACTGTAAATAACAATATGATTTTAGCAGGAGCAATTCCATCATGTATAATTGCATTGCTAGTTGATTATTTATTTAGTAAGATTGAAGTTGCAGTTACTCCAAAAGGCTTAAATCCAAAGGCTCCAAAGAAAAATTATATAGGGCTTAAAGTAGTATCTGCTATAATAATTATTGCAATGTTATTTGTTACTTTTGGTTCAAGTTTTTCAAGCAAAAAAGAGACAATAACTATAGGTTCGAAAGATTATACAGAACAACTTATTCTTGGTAATGTTTATGCTGAATTGATAGAGAAAAATACAGACCTTAATGTTAAAAAGAATTTAAATCTAGGTGGTTCATCTGTTGCATTTAATGCTATTAAATCTGGTGAACTTGATATGTATGTAGATTATACAGGTACACTTTTAGTAAATGTAATGAAGCATGCTCCAATTAAAGATGCTGATGAAGCATATAAAGTTGTTAAAGATACTATGGAAAAAGAGAATCAATTAACTTTACTTGACCCTATTGGATTTAACAATACTTATACATTAGCCATGATGCCTAAAACTGCTGAGAAATATGGAATAAACACTATTTCTGATTTAACTAAATATAGTAGTGACTTTACTTTCTCACCAACTTTAGAGTTTGAAAATAGAGAAGATGGTTTTGTAGGTATTTCTAGAGATTATGGTCTAAAATTCAAAGATGTAAAAGCTATGAATGGAAGTTTAAGATATACAGCTTTAGATAATAATGAATCTCAAGTTGTAGATGCGTTTTTAACTGATGGTCTTATTAAGAAGTTTAATCTTAAGATATTAGAAGATGACAAAAACTTCTTTGTTCCATATTATGCGGCTCCATTAGTGAGACAAGATACTCTTAAGAAATATCCTGAGTTAGAAAAAGTGATGAATATGCTTTCAGGAAAAATAAATGAAGAAACTATGAGAGAACTTAACTATCAAGTTGATGAGCTTGGAAAATCACCAGAAGAGGTTGCTCATTCATTCTTAGTTAAAGAAGGTTTAGTATAGAAAATTAATAGTTTATATTATGAACTTAAGTTATAGATAGTATTTTAAATACTATTTATAACTTATTTTTTTGTATACAAAACCTATATTATGATTTTTAATTCATAATTAATTTTTAAATTGAATGAACAAGTACAACCAACTTTGAATATAAATATAGTAAGTGTGCATATATACAATTTGCTTTATCTAGTCAATTGATATTGATACATAGTCTTTTTTCGATTAAGTCGAAGGGAGGAGGTATACAGTTATGGATAATTATAAAAAAGTGAAGCAAGTGTTATGGATAATTTTATTTGCCAATTTTGCTGTAGCATTATTAAAAATAATTATTGGTAATAAAATTAAAAGTTATAGTATGACAGCAGATGGGTTTCATTCTCTGTCAGATGGAGCATCTAATATAGTAGGATTAATAGGTATTTTTTTTGCATCTAAACCAAAAGATAAAGATCATCCTTATGGGCATAAAAAATTTGAAATTATAACCAGTTTATTTATTAGTGGTATGCTATTTGTTATAGCAGTTAAGATAATTCTTAGTTCTATATCAAGACTGGCAAACCCAGTTACACCTTCTATAACTATAGAAAGTTTAATTGCTCTAGTCATTACTCTTTTTATAAATATTTTTGTCTGTATATATGAGTATAGAGTTGGAACTAAACTGAATAGTTATGTCTTAATTTCAGACTCATTGCATACAAGAAGTGATATATTTGTGTCTTTAGGAGTATTGGTTACTTTAGTTGGTGTTAAGTTAGGATTTCCAGTAATAATAGAATCTGTAGTTCCTATTATTATTTCTGGGTTTATAATTTATTCAGCTTATGGAATATTTAAACCGTCTATTGGAATTTTAGTTGATAGAGTAGCTGTAGATGAAGAGTATATAAGGGAAATTGTATTTGAATTTAATGAAGTGAGAGATGTTCATAATATTAGAAGTAGAGGTAGTAAGAGTGTTATTTATATTGATATGCATGTAATGGTAGACCCATTTATAAGTGTAGAGCAATCACATGACTTAACACATAAAATTGAGAAACAAATACAAGAAGAAATTAATGAAAATGCTCAGGTAATAGTGCATATTGAACCTTTTTATAGCTTTTAATTTGATTATAAAGACATAAGTATAAAAATTTATAATTCATAAAAAAAATATTATACCATAAATATTTTCAGAAAATATTTATGGTATAATATTTTTTATAGAGAAATTAAGTCTTAATATACCTAAGGAGGAATTTATTATGAGATACGTTGAATATGGAAAGACTGGGAAAATGGTTTCGGTAGTTGGATATGGAGGATTAAGATTTGATTTAGAAAAAAATGACCAAGAAAATGCAGATTTAATTAAATATGCATATGAAAAGGGCATTAATTATTTTGATACAGCACCGGGGTATTGTGATGACAGAAGCGAAGATATATTTGGACTAGCTTTTAGGCAAATGATAAAAGAAGGTAAAACAGACTTTTACGTATCTACAAAAGGAAAGCCAAAAGTATACGACACAGCAGAAAAAGCAATAGATGCTGTGAAAAAGTCAATAGAAAGATTGGGCGTATCTAAAATAAATTTCTATCATATATGGAATATTAGAAAGATGGAACATTATGAATTTGCAATGAGACCTGGAGGTCAGTATGAGGGTCTATTAAAATGTAAAGAAGAAGGATTGATAGACCACATAGTATTTTCATCTCATCAGCCAGGAGATGAGGTCATAAAGGTTCTTGATGAAAATAAGTTTGAAGGTGTTACTATGGGAATTAATATACTAAACTTTCCATATAGATTAAAAGGTGCTAAACATGCTATTGAAAATGGATATGGTGTTGTAGCTATGAATCCATTAAGTGGTGGAACTATTCCAAAGTACAATGAAGAGCTTTCTTTTCTAGCAAGAGAAGGTGAAAGTACTATAGAATCAGCCTTAAGATTTAACATAGGAATTCCACAAATAAATATATCGTTAATAGGAGTTAATAAAAAGCAGGATATAGATGATGCTTGTAAAATTGCAGATGAGCATAAAATATATTCAGATGAAGATATACATGATATTGAAACTAGATTAAGTAAAAATATGAATGAAATATGTACAGGTTGTGGATATTGTAAAGTATGTCCAAAAGATATAAACACTCCAGCATATATGCTTTTTTATAATGAAAAACAGATGTTTAAAAAGAGTGATGAAGAAATGACAAAATCGGTCTATGGGCTAGCACATTGGAATTATACAATGAATAGTAAAGCAAAAGCTAAAGAATGTATAGCTTGCGGAAAATGTGAAATTGAGTGTACTCAACATTTACCGATAATTGACAGATTAAGAGAAATTAAGCAATGGGAAGAACATGGAGTTAATAATGTCACAGTATAGTCAGTTTATATTGTACTTAAAATTTGTATAGTATTTAATAAGGTTTAATATATAAGGAGACAAATTATGATTTTGTCTCCTTATATATTATGCTTTAATTTATTATGGGTAAATTTTATCTATACTAACTGACAGTATCTATTTTCACATTGAATTATTCCAATATTTTACAATAAAATTACTTGCAAACTCTAATTTTATAAGCTTTCAATATATATTACACAAATAATTTTTATTTAATTATAGCTTTTAATAAAGTAAATATTGTGGTTGTAAATAAGGAATTATTCAATTACAATAAAACAAGTAAGGATATTATAAAAGTGATTATTATAATTAAAAGAATAAATTGTAGGTAGTAACAAATCCTATATAATGAATGGAGGGTGATATATATTGAAAAATAATATATTTAAATATAAAAATGAGATGTTTTTATTTATATTAGTCATAATAACTTATTTAATAATAACAATAGCATTCTTTTCTAAAACTACAATATTTTATGATTTGAACAACACTTATGATGTGTTATTAGATACAGATACAGGTGTACTATTCAATTTAAATGTATTTGCTATAAATCAAGACAATAGCAAGCACGTATTATTTTCAGCTATTATATCAATTTTTGCATATCCAATATATTTACTATGTACTTCGATAGCAAATCCAGGGACAACTGATTTTAATACTGCTTATGGATTTGGATTGATTTGTCTACAAATAGTAACTAGTGCTATATCTATAACTTTAGTTTTTAATCATATTAAAAAAATAAAAATGCAGAGGTTAACCTTAATTTTACTTACTATGATAATGATATTTTCTTTTCCGCAACTATTTATGACCTTAAATGTAGAAAGATTTATATATAGTCAGTTTACATTAATATTTTTTATATTTATTGCAAATAAAATGAACGGAAAAAACTCTTATTTAGTAGAATTAGCAGCTATACCATTATTTGGAATAACTATTAGTAATATATATTTGTATTTGCTCAACATAATATTTGAATTTAAATTAAAAATAGGAAAAATATTAAAGCATTTAATTACATTTATTTTAATGGCATATATTTGTGTAGTTTCAACAAAATCTTATGAAAGTTTTATGAATCTTGGAAATGTAATACAATATGATACAAAGTTTATAAGTGGAGAGCCTATTTTAGAAAAAGTTGCAATGATTATAGAAAGATTATTGTATTCAGTTTTTTATTTTCCTGGAGCAGAGATTAAAAAAGGACTATTTTTACAAAATGGAGAAGTTGCAACGATACCAGTTATCCTTACTTTATTAGCATTTTGTTTTTGTGTTTTAGCTGTTATTGAGAACTCAGAAAAAAGAGTTCCTAAATTGTGTATGGGAATAATTTTATTTAATTTAGTTTTACATGGTATAATAGGGTACAATCTGACTAATTCAAGTATAATGACTATAAATTTTAGTTTTGCTGTTATAGTTTTGTTAGCTTACTTTACTAAAGCACTTAGAAAAAATGAAAAAAGTATGTACAATATATTTTTATCATTGTTGCTAGTCACTATAATAATTAGTAATATAAATGGATTTATAGAAATTTTAAATATTGGGATAAAATCATATCCTGTTTAAAAAATAATGTTGAAAGGGTAGTAAGTTTATGAAACAGACAAATACAATAATTAATCTTCTTACTAAAATTTCAGATTATATAAGATTAATGAGAATAAAGCAGTATATAAAGAATTTATTTATATTTGCTGCTATAATATTTTCAAACAATATACTAAATATAAGTCTATTGTTAAATACATTTATAGCTTTTGTGTGTTTTTGTTTGATATCATCATCAGCATATGCATTAAATGATGCTATAGATATGGATAAAGATAAAAGACATCCTAAAAAACGTAATAGACCAGTAGCAAGTGGAAGAATAAGTAAAAGAAGTGCGAATATATTATTTGTTGTTTTAGCTTTAATTTCAATTTGCTTGTCAACGGTTATTAATTTTAAATTAACTATAATTCTCATTTTATATTTGATAAATAATATATTATATTCTCTTAAGTTAAAGAATATAATTCTATTAGATGTGTTTTCTATATCTCTTGGTTTTATACTTAGAGTTTATGCAGGATGTGTAGCTATAGATGTTAGATTATCAAACTGGATAATATTATGTACATTTTTTTTATCTCTGTATTTAGCTCTTGGAAAGCGCAAAAAAGAAATCATAATTTTAAAAGATAATGCAGTTGAGCATAGAAAAATACTAGAAGATTATGATATAGAAAATTTAAATCAAATGATGATAGTTATACTAAGTTCTACAATTGTATGCTATGCATTATATTCTACAAGTAATCCAGAAAAACCAGATATGATATTTACAACAATATTTGTAGTTTATGGTGTACTTAGATATAATTATATAATTAACAAAACAAATGAAGGAAATCCTACTGACATTATACTAAAAGATAATGCTTTAAAAATAAACGTAATCTTATGGGTAATTACATGTTTAATAATATTAATTTTTTAGTGATAGGATGGGAAAATACTTATGAAAAAAAGTGTATTATTGCTCGATATAGATTATACTGTTATAAATACTGATAGTATGGTAGACTTTTTTATTTATTCTTTAAAAAATAAAACACTTAAGACTATTATAAAATTGCCATACATAATTTTTACTCTAATGATGTATTTGGTTAAAATAGTACCTTTGAAAAAAGCAAAAGAGGCAATCTTTTATCCAATAGTAGATTTTAGCGAAGACGAGTTAAAAGATTTTTTTGATAGTTGTATAATGAAAAAAATTAATGAGTCTATAAAAAAAGTAATTTATAAAAACAAAGAAGAGCATAATGTTGTAATTATGATAACTGCATCTCCATATGCATATATGAAGTACTTTAAGTATTATGATTTCGCAGATGAGGTTATAGGCACTGAGCTATTTTGTGAAAATTCAAGATACAAAAACCAATTCATTGGCGAAAACTGCAAGGGAATTGAAAAAATACAGAGAATAAATACTGTATTAGATAAACTTGGAATTGAGATTGATTATGAAAATTCATATGCATATTCAGACTCTAAAAGTGATTTACCTATGCTTTCCTTAGCTAAAAATGCATTTTTGGTTAATAAGAAAAATGGTGAGGTTATAGAACAAATAAATTCATAGCTTTATATCACTTAGAATAGGAGGGGATAGTTTGGGATATTTGCACATATTAATTTTGTCTATGGTTCCTGTAACAGAGTTAAGAGGAGCCATTCCTATAGGTATTGCAATGGGCTTAAATCCTATATGGGTTTATGTATTTAGTGTGATTGGTTCTACATTAGTATCAATTCCTTTGATATTGACATTTAGACATATATTGCAATTTTTGAAAGGTAAAAAGTTATTTAAGGGACTTGCTAACACAATTGATAAAAAAATAAATTCAAGAATGAAGAAATTAAAAAGCGTTTCAATAATAGGTATAATACTATTTGTAGGCATACCACTTCCAACAACAGGAACATGGACTGCGTCTGCGATAGCCTCAATACTAAAAATGAGAATAAAAGATGCTTTTATAGGAGTATTTTTAGGAAATTTATTGTCTGGAGTCATAGTGTCAGCCCTTTCTCTACATATAATATAAAACTATCCAAATATACTATTGGATAGTTTTTTTATGAAAATATGTGAAAAATATTTTTTATTTAGACAAAATATTTAAATTCATTTGGTCTTAAAATGTTTACTATCATAAAAGAAATATAGTATAGTAGTATTTATGAGGAAATTAATTTAAACTTGCCTATCAATAAAATAAAGTTTTTATATAAAATGTATTTTTAATAGTAATAGATTTAAACATTAAATTATTAAGGAGGTTTTAAGATGGAAAATTCAAATACTGATTTAGGTCGTGAGAATGTAGGCAAATTGCTTTTTAAATTGGCTACACCAGCTATTATTGCACAAATTGTGAATGTTTTGTACAACATAGTAGATAGAATCTTTATTGGTAGAATGGAAAGTGGCGAAGTTGCTATGGCAGGTGTTGGAGTAGCATTTCCTATAATAATTATAATAACTTCATGTAGTTATTTAATTGGTATGGGGGGAGGACCTTTAGCTGCTATAAAAATGGGGGAACAAGATAATGATGGGGCAGAGAAAATAATGAGTAATAGTTTTTCTGTATTAGTTATTTTGGCGATACTATTGACTATAGGTTTTCAGATTGGAAAAGAACCCTTACTTTGGCTATTTGGAGCAAGCGAATCTACAATTGGATATTCAATGGATTATTTGAATATTTATTTAATAGGGACAGTATTTGTTCAAATTTCACTAGGTATGAATACCTTTATAAATACTCAAGGATTTGCGACAACTGGTATGATTACGGTTGCTATAGGAGCTTTGATAAACATAATACTAGACCCAATTTTTATATTTGGATTTGGTATGGGGGTAAAAGGAGCTGCATTAGCCACTATAATTGCACAAGGAGTTTCTGCTATTTGGGTATTGGTATTTCTATTTGGAAAGAAAAGTATACTTAAGATAAAAAAGAAATACATGATGCCTAAAGCAAGTATTATTTTGCCAGTATTAGGTCTGGGAATTTCTCCATTTATAATGCAATCTACAGAAAGTTTAGTGCTTATAGCCCTAAATAGCAAATTACAGATGTATGGAGGAGATTTAGCAGTAGGTTCAATGGCAATAATGAGTAGTATAATGCAAATTCTTATGCTTCCTAACATGGGATTTACACAAGGGGCACAACCAATAATAAGTTACAATTATGGTTCAGGACAGATTGACAGAGTAAAAAAGACTTTTAAGTTATGTTTATTGTCATGTTTTACATACTCTGCAATTTTGTGGATTTTACTTATGATATTCCCTACGTTCTTTGTAAGTATATTTAACAAAAACCCACAATTACTTAGTATGACTAGTTGGAGTATAAAAATATATTTTGCTGGCTCTTTTATGTTTGGAATACAATTAGCTTGCCAGCAGACATTTTTAGCGCTTGGAAAAGCAAAAATATCTTTAATTTTAGCTCTTCTTAGAAAAGTTGTACTTTTGATACCTTTAATATTTATACTTCCAATGTTTTTTGATGAAAAACTTTTTGCTGTACTTTTAGCAGAGCCAATTGCAGATATAACAGCAGCCACTATTACAGCAATTTGTTTCTTTGTGTTTTATAAATGTTCTCTATCAAAACCTAAAGTAATAGAGGAGTAAAATATAAATAGTAGAAAGTTTTTAGGAGCATATATTATTAGTTAAAAATTAAAATTTGTATTTTAATTTAAGAAGATATTTTTTATAATTTACAAAGATACAAACTAGAATTAAAATTTAAAATTATAGTAAGAAAAATGTAAGTATTTGCAATATTAATGGTATAATATTTACAGATATGATAATCAATAAGAGGAAAGGATGTTTATATAATGGAAAATGATTTAACAATGCAAGAGCTACTTGAGCAACAAGAGCAAGTGTTCAGCAAAGTGAAAGTTGGGGAATTGATAACTGGAAAAATAACTGCAGTGAGAAATGATGAAGTACAACTAGAATTAGGTTATGGGTTTGATGGAATAATACCTATAAGTGAATTAAACATAGAAAAAAATCAATCTATAGAAGAGTTATATCATATAAATGATGAAATAACTGCTATAATAACAAAAGTATCTCAAAAAGATGGAACAATAACTTTATCTAAGTTACAATTAGATAGAAAAAATGATTTTGCTGATTTACACAAAGCTTATGATGAACATAGAATAATAACTGTAAACGTTGAAAAAAATATAGAAAAAGGTGTATTTGCTAATTACAATACATATACATTTTTTATACCAATTTCTCAGCTTGACACAAAGTTTATTACAGATACGTCTAAATTTGTTGGTCGTAACTTAGAAGTATATATAAAAGAAATGGATGCTAGAAAAAATAGATTTGTAGCATCTCATAGAGACGTATTACAAGAACGTATAAATAAAGAGAGAGAAGAAAGAAGAGTTCAAATTAAGGCAGAAAAGGAAGCCGAAAGAGCTAGAATAAAACATGAAAGAGAAGAAGAAAAAGCTCGTATTAAATTAGCTAAAGAAGAATTGTTTAATTCCCTTGAAGTTGGTCAGAAAAGAGATGGTAAAGTAACAAAGATAATGTCTTATGGTGCATTCATAGATATTGGTGGAATTGAAGGATTAGCACATATAAATAACCTATCTTGGACAAGAGTTGAAAGTGTGGAAGATGTTGTCTCTGAAGGTCAAGAAGTGGAAGTTTATGTATTAGATGTAAATCAAGAAACTAAAAAAATTGCACTAGCATTAAAAGATATAAACAATGACCCATGGGATTTAATAGCAAAAGAATTACAAGTTGATGATGTTGTTAATGCTAAAGTTCTTAGAATTATAGAAAAGGGAGCTTTTGTCCAAATCGAAGAAGGTGTAGATGCTTATTTACCAATTTCTGAATTGAGTGATACTAGAGTAGCTAAAGTTACTAATGTTGTTAATATTGGAGACGAAATTAAAGTTAAAATTCTTGATTTTAAACCAAAAACTAAGAGAATGTTAGTTTCGATAAAAGAAGCAACTAGAGAGCCAGAAGAGGATATAACAGAGTTTTTAGAAGTAGAAGAATCTCTAGGAAGTATTGGAGAATTATTTAAAGATAAATTTAAAGACTTAGAAATATAAAATAATCAAAAAGGGGGGCTGTTTTAAAACATTACTCTGTCTATTTTGACAGCTTTAGTTTTAAAATAGCCCTTCAACTATCTATAAAAATTTATATACAGTATTAGGAGGAAAATTAATGAAAAAAGCTATTATAGATGTACATTGTCATACTTTAATAAGTGGACATGCACATAGTACTTTTAAAGAAAATGTTGAAGAAGCAATTCAAAAAAATATAAAATATTTAGGCATATCAGACCATGGTCCTAATATGCCAGGAGGACCACATCCATTTTACTTCTATAATTTACATCTACTTCCACGCCAAATACAAGATTTAAAAATTCTTAGAGGTATAGAAGGAAATATCATGGATTATGATGGAAACTTAGATGTTCCAGAAGACATGCTACAACATTTAGATTATATAATTGCAAGTTTGCATAGACCTTGTATAGTTTCAGGTACAAAAGAAGAAAATACAAATGCTATTTTAAAAGTGATGGATAAACCTAGAGTAAAGATAATTGGGCATCCAGATGATAGTAGATATCCTTTAGATTATGAGTCTATAGTAAAAAAAGCAAAGGATAAAAATATTCTTTTAGAAATAAATAACTCTTCATTAAGTTCAAATTCTCATAGAACTGGAACTTGGGAAAATGCAAGTGAAATGTTACTATTATGTAAACAATATGGTGTAAGAGTTATTCTTGGTACAGATTCGCATATATGTTACTCTATAGGTGAATTTGAAAGTGCAGAGAAAGTTTTAAAATCAGTGGATTTTCCAGAAGAACTAGTAATAAATTATCATGAAGATGAAATTGTAGAGTTTTTTAATATAAATTTTTAGAATTTTAGGAGTGAGAAAATTTGAGTAAAAATAAGTTTATCTACATGAATTATTATGACAATGGTTATTTCAAAAAGGGAATGGTTATAAATATGGTTTTAGCTCTTATAATTTTGGCCACAATTTTTATATACTCAACAACATTTTTATATCTTTTATGTATAATAACAGCGGTTTTTCTTTTTAAGCAAGGTCGTGATTTTTCAAATAGATATAAGGGAAAAGTATATCTTACTCTTGATAATCATTCAATATCAATAAATAATCAATGTATTTTCAGTATAAAAGCTAGAAAAAATCAAAAATTTAACTATAAAGTAATAGAAAAAACAGAAGTAACAAAAAATATATTAAATATATGTGCTGATAATTTTAATTACAAAATTAGATTAAATGCATTGAGTTTGGAAGATGAAAAAAAATTATTGAGTACAATAGATGAAAAGATAAAAAAATTTAAGGGGTAATATCATACTATTTTCAATAGTTAGCATGATTTAGAATATTATCTGACAAAAATAAATAATAAAAAAATACAGATAATTATTTTTTTATGTTGACAATACATTTTAATGTGTATATAATAACTATTAAATCAAAATATTTAGAAAATTTAAATGATTTTAAAAGCGATGAATAGAAGTAGTAAGAATCATGAAACTTCCAGAGAGCTAAAGTATGGTGTGATTTAGCAGTTGATAATTCTGAACTTGTCTAGGAGCTGTTTCCTGAGTTGTGTAACTTAGGATAACCGTATTTCCACGTTATAGGAAAAATAGCTATTATAATAATTAGTAGTAGCTATTACTAAGGGAGCTTTTTAAAAAGCTAAATAGAGTGGTACCGCGAGCAAAACCTCGTCTCTAGTTTTACTAGAGATGGGGTTATTTTTATTCTAATGATAAATCTAACATTTGTACTTATGAATTGAAAAGGGGTAGAATTGCGTCGATATAAGGTATACTGAATACAAAAAACAGAAAAGGGGGAAAATAACATGAAATATGGAAAATATAAAAAATATAATAGAATGAAAATGGTAAATCGTAAATGGCCAGATAACGAAATAACAAAAGCTCCAGTTTGGTGTAGTGTCGATTTAAGAGATGGAAATCAATCACTGCCAACACCTATGAATGTAGAAGAAAAAGTCAGAATGTTCCGAATGCTTTTGGATACAGGGTTTAAAGAAATAGAAGTAGGCTTTCCATCAGCATCAAATACAGAGTATACATTTTTAAGAAAGCTAATAGATGAAAATATGATTCCAGATGATGTAACTATACAAGTACTTACACAATCTAGAGCTCATCTTATAGAAAAAACATTTGAATCAGTAAAAGGATGTAAGAAAGCAATAATACATTTATATAATTCTACATCTGTTCTTCAAAGAGAAGTGGTTTTTAATATGAGTAAACAAGAAATCATAGATATAGCAGTTGAGGGAGCAAGATTATTCAATGAAGAAGCAAAGAAATATCCTGAAACAGAGTTTATTTTTGAATACTCACCTGAAAGTTTCACAGGTACAGAAATGGATTATGCACTTGAGATATGTGAGGCAGTTATAGATGTGTGGAAACCAACGCCACAAAAGAAAGTTATAATAAATCTTCCATCAACAGTAGAAATGGCAACACCAAATATATATGCAGACCAAATAGAATGGTTTTGTGAAAATATAAGCTGTAGAGATTCTATTATAATGAGTTTACACACTCATAATGATAGGGGAACTTGTACAGCAGCAAGTGAACTTGGATTATTAGCTGGAGCAGATAGACTTGAAGGTACATTATTTGGAAATGGTGAAAGAACTGGTAATATGGACATAGTAAATGTGGGTCTTAATCTTTATACACAAGGAATAAACCCAGAATTAGACTTTAGTAATATTGATAAAATGATAGAAATATATGAAGATTGTACAAAACTTACAGTACATGATAGACATCCATATGCAGGAAATCTTGTACATTGTGCCTTTTCAGGTTCTCACCAGGATGCTATTAGAAAAGGTATGATAGCAATTAGCAATAGAAATGATGGTTGTTGGGAAGTTCCATATTTACCAATAGACCCTCATGATATAGGAAGAGAATACAAAGAAATCATTAGAATAAACAGCCAATCTGGAAAAGGTGGAGCTGTTTATATAATGGAAACAGATTATGGTTTCATGATACCTAAAAATATGCATGCTGATTTTGGAAATGTGGTTAAAATGGAATCTGATAGAATAGGAGCGGAACTTAGCAGTGAGTCAATATTTAACTTATTCAAGAAGGAATATATTGATGTTGAGAGTCCATATAAAGTTAAGAAATATAAGATAAAATCAATGGATGAGATAAACTATGAAAGTGATGATTCTGATGATACTAATATGATTGAGATGACTGCAAGAGTAACTTATATGGGTAATGAACAAAGGATTGTTGGAATAGGAAATGGGCCAGTAGATTCATTTAATAATGCATTAAAACAATGTGGAATGAAAGATTATAAATTTAGATATTATTGGGAACATGCATTAGAGGAAGGTTCACATTCAAGAGGTGTGGCCTATGTGGGAATAGAACATAATGATAAAGTTTATTTTGGGGTAAGCATATCAGAAAATATAAATACAGCAGCTATTAATGCTCTTATGAATGCAATAAATAAAAGTTATATTGAGGAGGAAGCAGAAAATGGGGATGACTATGACGCAGAAAATCTTAGCGAAACATGCTAATTTAAATGAGGTTAAGAAAGGACAATTGATTGAAGCAAACTTAGATATAGTTTTAGGCAATGATATAACATCACCAGTAGCTATTAGAGAATTTGAAAAGTTAGGAATTGAGGATGTTTATGATAAATCTAAAGTGGCAATAGTTTTGGACCATTTTACACCTAATAAAGATATAAAGAGTGCAGAGCAGTGTAAGTTTACAAGAAGTTTTGCAAAATCCAAAGGAGTGGTCAATTTCTTTGATGTAGGGGATATGGGAATAGAACATGTTCTTCTTCCTGAAAAAGGTATAGTAACAGCAGGAGATGTAGTCATAGGTGCCGATTCTCATACTTGCACATATGGAGCATTAGGCGCTTTTTCCACTGGCGTAGGTTCAACTGATATGGGAGCTGGCATGGCTACAGGAAAATGTTGGTTTAAGGTACCTGGTGCAATAAAATTTGTCCTAAAGAATAAGCCAAATAAATGGATAACTGGAAAAGATGTGATACTTCATATAATAGGGAAGATAGGTGTTGATGGGGCACTTTACAAATCAATGGAATTTTGTGGAGATGGAGTAAGTAATCTATCTATGGATGATAGATTTACTATTTGTAATATGGCAATAGAAGCAGGGGCTAAAAATGGAATTTTTCCAGTAGATGATAAAACTATAGAATATATAAATTCACATAAATGTACAACAACAGAAAAAGTTGTAAATGTATACGAAGCAGATGAAGATGCAATTTATGATGAAGTATATGAAATTGACTTAGCTACATTAAAAGAAACAGTAGCTTTTCCACATCTTCCTGAAAATACTAAAACAGTAGATGAGATTGATAACGATATAAAGATAGACCAAGTTGTAATAGGCTCTTGTACAAATGGAAGAATATCAGACCTTGAAGTTGCAGCTGAAATCATGAAAGGTAAAAAAGTTGCAGATGGGGTTAGAGTGATGATATTTCCTGGAACTCAAAAAGTATATCTTGAAGCAATAGAAAAAGGATATATTACTATCTTTATAGAAGCAGGAGCAGCTGTTTCTACACCAACATGTGGACCATGTCTTGGAGGTCATATGGGTATACTTGCAGCAGGAGAAAGGTCAGTTTCAACAACAAATAGGAACTTTGTAGGAAGAATGGGTCATGTTGATTCAGAAGTCTATCTTGCCAGTCCAGCTGTAGCAGCAGCATCAGCTATAACTGGAAAAATATCAAAACCATCAGAAATAATTTAAGGGAGGTAAAGTTTATGATTGCTAATGGAAGAGTTTTTAAATTTGGTGATAATATAGATACAGATGTAATAATACCAGCTAGATATTTAAATATAGCTGATTATAAGGAACTATCAACACACTGTATGGAAGATATTGATGATAAGTTTGTATCTAAAGTAAAGGCAGGAGATATTATAGTTGCAACTAAAAATTTTGGATGTGGTTCATCAAGAGAACATGCTCCAATCGTAATAAAAGAAAGTGGAGTATCCTGTGTAATTGCATCAACTTTTGCTAGAATATTTTTTAGAAATTCTATAAATATAGGGCTTCCAATACTTGAATGTGAGGAAGCAGCTAATAGCATAGAAGAAGGTGATACTATAGAAGTGGATTTTTCAACAGGTGTAATAAAAAACATAACAAAAGGAACAAAATATAAGGCTGAACCATTTCCTGAGTTTATGCAAAATATCATAACAAATGAAGGTTTAATTAACTCAATAAAGGTAAACAGGGGGTAATGGTGTATGAATTGTAAAGTAGCAGTCATAAAAGGTGATGGTGTTGGGCCAGAAATTATAAAAGAAGGTATAAAGGTCTTAAATAAAATTTGTTATAAATTTAATCATAAATTTGATTGTGAATATGTATTGGCTGGAGGATGTGCAATTGATGAAACTGGAGAACCTCTACCTGATAAAACTGTTGAAATATGTCGAAAAAACGAGGCAGTATTACTTGGAGCTGTTGGGGGTCCAAAGTGGGATAAATGTAAAGGGGATGCAAGACCAGAAGCAGGTCTTTTGAAATTGAGAGAATCCTTAGGCTTATTTGCAAATTTGAGACCAGCAACTATATATGAAAGTATAAAGGAATCTTCACCACTTAGAGCAGATATAGTAGAAAAAGGCATTGATTTTGTTGTTGTGAGGGAGTTAACAGGGGGCATTTATTTTGGAGAACGTGGAAGAAAGATTATTGATGGTGTTGAAGAGGCTTATGATGTAGAGGTATACAATGAAAATGAAATAAGAAGAATTGGAAGAAGGGCTTTTGAAATCGCTAGAGATAGAAAGAAGAAGCTTGTCAGTATAGATAAAGCAAATGTGCTTGAAAGTTCAAGACTTTGGAGAGGTATTATGGAGAACTTAGCTAAAGAATTTGATGATGTAGAGCTATCACATATGTATGTTGATAATGCTGCTATGCAAGTTGTGAAAGACCCTAGCCAATTTGATGTAATAGTGACTAATAACATCTTTGGAGATATAATATCTGACGAAGCATCCATGGTTACAGGTTCTATAGGTATGTTACCATCTGCATCACTTCGAGAAGATAGCTTTGGAATGTATGAACCAATACATGGGAGTGCTCCTGATATAGCTGGAAAAGATATTGTAAATCCAATTGCAACTATTTTATCTGTCGCAATGATGTTAAGACATAGCTTTAATCTAGAAGATGAAGCTAAATGCATTGAAGATGCAGTACAAAATGTACTTAGAAAAGGATACAGAACTAGTGATATATATAATAGTATAGGAACTGTTGTTGGTACAAAGAAAATGGGAGAATTAATAGTAAATGAAATTTAGAATTATAGTTTAATTTATATAATACGATTTGGTCATATAATGGGGGGCATTAGTAAAAAATTTATTGTGAAATAGTTTTATATTTGGGGTAGAAGAGATATTTTATTTTTAAAGCACAACATGATTTTAGGTAATTTTAATTACATAAAATCACGTTGTGCTTTTTTATAAAATAACACTTTGGATTAAGATTTTAATGCTGAAATAGCCTATTTTTGTTTATTAGAAATTTGCAGGGATTTAATTAATATTATATAATATATTTTAGTATTATGAATATTAAGTGACTGTCAATATTAGTTAGGAGATGGAGTTTTTGGGAAAATATAAGGTTTTAAAAAAGCAAAACAGTAGTAAATCTTGTTTAGTTTGTGGAACGCAAAATGAATTAGGATTAAAAGCAGATTTTTATGAACTTGAAAATGGAGAACTTGTATCAATTTGTAATACAAAAGATTGGCATCAGAGTTATCCAGGAAGAGTTCATGGAGGTATGTCTGCTGCAATATTAGATGAGACTATTGGAAGAGCTGTAAGTATAAATGATGACCAAATATGGGGGGTTACAGTATCTTTGGAATTGAAATATAAAAAGCCAGTACCAACAGATGCTACTATAAAAGTAGTTGGAAGGATAACTAAAGAAAATAGAAAATTATTTGAAGGTACAGGAGAAATAATTTTGCCAAATGGAGAGATAGCAGTAACAGCAACTGGAAAATATATGAAGATGCCTATTGGTCAAATAGCAGAAGGTGATTTTTCTGATGAAGAATGGTTCTTTGCTGAATCAGAAGAAAAAGTTGAATATATTGAGATTTAAGTGATTACATATTTGCTATGTAAAATGATGTGTAAAAAAATATAAAATTGAAAAACATAAGATAAAAATAACTTAGCTATACTTAAAAAAAATTCTTATAATAGCATTAAATTTACACGTTAAAAAAAATAATTTATATATTTAAAAAGTGTATTTTTTTTACAGGTAAAATTCAGAAAATTCAAACTAATGATGAGGTGTAAAATGGATGATTTCACAAAATATAGAAAATAAATTATATATAAAATATAATTTTTATGTTGACATACTTAATTTAGCTTGATATTATAGATATTAAAAATAAGGACAGTAAACACACTATCCATATTACAAACTAAAAAAGGAGGGAATTATAATGAGTAAGAAATTATTTATTCCTGGTCCTATTGATGTTAGAGCAGAAGTCTTGGAAAAGATGGCTACACCAATGATAGGACATAGAGGGAAAGATGCATCTATACTTCAAAAAAGTATAAGTGAAAAAATGCAAAAACTATTCTATACCAACAACACGATACTTTTATCCACGTCGTCCGGAACTGGTTTAATGGAAGGCTCCATTCGTTCCTGTACATCCAAAAAGGCAGCAGTATTTTCCTGTGGGTCCTTTGGTGATAGATGGTACAAAATGGCAGTGGCTAATAATGTCCCAGCGGATATATTTAAAGTTGAATTAGGAGAGGCAACAACACCAGAAATGGTTGATAAGGTGCTTTCTACCGGAGAATATGATTTAATAACCGTAACTCACAATGAAACTTCAACTGGAATAAGAAATCCAATAGAAGAAATTGGAGAAGTTGTTAAAAAATATAAAGATGTGGTCTACTGTGTAGACACTGTAAGTTCAGCCGGTGGAATAAAAGTCGAGGTTGATAAGATTGGAATAGATATTTGTATAACATCATTACAAAAAGCACTGGGATTACCACCAGGAATGTCTATTTGCACATTTTCTCAAAAAGCAATCGATAGAGCTAAGCAAGTACCTTTTAGAGGAGTTTATTTTGATTTGTTAGAAATGTATGAATACTTAATCAAGAAAAACTACCAATACCCTTCAACACCATCTCTTTCTCACATGTTCGCTTTAGATTTCCAATTAGATAATATATTAGATGAAGGCCTAGATAATAGATTCAAACGACATGAAGACATGGCAAACTTAGTTAGAATCTGGGCTAAAAAACACTTCCAAATTTTTACCAATGAAAATCACTTATCCAATACACTTACTGTTATAGAAAATACTCAAGGTATTAGTGTATCAAATTTAAATTCAAAATTACAAGAACGAGGATTCCAAATAGCAAATGGCTATGGCAATTTAAAAGAAAAAACTTTTAGAATTTCACATATGGGTGACTATACTGTCGAAGATGTACAAGAATTATTAGATAATATTGATGATATATTAGGTTTTAATAAGTAATATTACAAAATTATGTGTATTTTAAGTTAAATTTAAAATATATAAAATAAAATGTGTTTTATGAAAATTACATATTAAATTTTTAACAAACATTAATGAAATTTGATATGACTTTAATAAAAAATATTTTGAAAATTATATAAATAGAAAGTGTAATTAAATAAAGTTTTTTAGTGATGAAAATACTTTAAAAAATAAAAATTGGAAAAATTAAGTGAATATAATTGGAGGAGTTTGTTATGTATAATATATTAATTACTGATGGAATAGAGAAAGATGCAGCGAGAAAATTGAGAGAGTTAAATTTTAATGTGATAGAAGAGTTTTATGAAAAAGATGTTTTAGGAGATAAACTTAAAGATGTTGATGTGCTTGTAGTACGTTCAGCTACTAAGGTTACTAAGGATGTAATAGACAAAGCATTAGAAGGTAAAAAGTTAAAATTGATAGTAAGAGGTGGGGTAGGATTAGACAATATAGATGTTAAATATGCAGAAGCTAATGGAATAAAAGTCATGAATACTCCAAATGCAAGCAGTATATCTGTTGCAGAACTTACAATAGGTCAATTATTTGTACTTGCAAGATTCATAAATACTGCAAATGTAACTATGAGAGATGGAAAATGGGAAAAGAAAAAATACAAAGGTACAGAAATTAATGGAAAAACATTAGGACTTATAGGTTTTGGAAGAATTGCAAAAGAAGTTGCAAAGAGGGCAGAACTATTAGGAATGAATGTCATATATACTGATATAATGGGTGAAGCACAAGGCTTTAACAAATATAGATTCTGTGATATGGAAGAAGTTTTACAAAAAGCAGATTTCTTATCTTTACACATACCTTTTGATAAGAATAAGGGGGCAGTAATAACTGAAAAAGAAATAAATAAGATGAAAAATGGAGCTTATTTAATAAACTGTGCAAGAGGCGGTTTGGTGGACGAAAAAGATTTACTAAAAGCATTAGATGAGGGTAAATTATCAGCAGCAGCTATAGATGTTTATGAGCAAGAACCTACATTAAATCTAGATTTAGTAAATCACCCAAGAGTTTCTCCTACACCTCATATTGGTGCATCTACAGTAGAGGCTCAAGAAAGAATTGGAGAAGAAATTGTAAATGTGATTCAAGACTACTTTCTTGACTTCAACAATCTAATAGGGGTAGCATTATAAAATATTTTATACAATTAGGAGGAATTTAGTAATGGCAACGATTAAACCATTTAAGGCGATTAGACCAAATAAATATATAGTAGATAAAGTAGCAGCACTTCCTTACGATGTTATGAATAGTGAAGAAGCTAGAGAAATTGCAAAAGGGAATCCATATTCATTTTTGCATATAGATAAATCAGAAATTGATTTAGATGAAAATATAAATTTATATGATGAAAAAGTTTATTTAAAAGCACGAGAAAATTTGGACGAATTTCGAAAACAAGAAATTCTAGTAAAAGATGAAAAAGATTGTATATATATATACAAACAAGTTATGGATGGCAGAGCTCAAGTTGGTATAGTTGCATGTATTTCAGTTGATGAAAGCTTAGATGGAACAATAAAAAAACATGAGTACACTAGACCAGAAAAGGAAGTTGATAGAACTAATCATATAAAATACTGTGATGCTAATACGGGAACTATACTTGTAACTTACAAACATCAAAGATTAATAGATGATATGATAAATGATTTTATGGATAATCATGAGCCTTTATATGATTTTATAACAGATGACAAGATAGAGCATACAGTGTGGAAGATTGATAATGATGATATAATATGTAATTTAGTAAATGCATTTGGAAAATTAGATTATTTATATATTGCAGATGGTCATCATAGAACAGCTTCAGCAGAAAATGTAGCTAAAGAAATGAGAGCTAAAAATCCAAACTATACTGGAAAAGAAGAATTTAATTATTTTATAGCAATGATTGCACCAGATGAAAATCTAATGGTTTTAGATTATAATAGAGTTATCAAAGACTTAAATGGTTTAAATGAAGAAGAATTTATAAATAAAATAAAAGAAAATTTTGATGTAGAACAAATGAAAGGTAAAGAAAAATATAAACCTGACAAAAAAGGAACTTTCGGAATGTATCTAGGTGATAAATGGTACAAAATGAAGGCAAATAAGAATTTATTAGACATAGAAGACCCAGTTGACTCATTAGATATTTCTATACTACAAAATTATGTGATTGATGCTATTTTAGGAATTGAAAATCCTAGAGTAGATAAAAGAATTGATTTTATTGGTGGAATTAGAGGTATTGAGGAATTAGAAAGAAGAGTTAATGAAGATATGAAGGTAGCGTTTGCAATGTATCCTACTAGTATTGAGGATTTAATAAAAGTAGCAGATGCAGGCAAGATAATGCCAGCTAAGTCAACATGGTTTGAACCTAAGGTAAGATGTGGGCTATTCTTACACGAAATAAATGAATAATTAATAAAATTAAAGGCTAAAAAGTAAACTCTACTACTTTTTAGCCTTTAATTTTTAATTAAAAATAATAGTATAGTAATTTTAAATTATAAGAGATAGTTTTTCTAAAAAGCTATCTTTTTTTTAGATTTTTATATGGTAAAAATTTACATTTAACAGAAATAGAGTAATATTGTATGTTATAATTTAGAATGGAAATTTATATAGACAGTATTTATAATAAGCGTTAAAAGATATTTGTTATTATTATAGACTATATTGTTATATGAGCAAAATTAGAAAAATAAAAGGATATTAAAGTGACATGCTAGAATTATTATTCGGAAACTAAGTTTCAAGGATGAGTATGAAGCTTATAATTATTTTATAGTGTTGAAGCTTAAGAAAATGGTAATTCAATTTGGAAACAGGATTGATTATATAAAAAGTATAGTGATTAATTAGAAAAATAATGAATAATAATTAGTATATACTATGTTATTAAGCCTTATTAAAATCAAAAGAAAATTAAGTTATATTTTTAAAATATTCATTAAAATTAAAGTGTTGAAAATGAGGATATATTGAGTTTAATTTTATCTTTAAATTAAAGTGGGACAATGTTAAATAGTATCTTATCTAAGAGGAACTTAAAAAATTGATTGAGGTATTTATAAGCATGAAAAGAATTATAAGGAATTTATTAATATAAGTATTATAAAAGAGAATAATTTTTATACATCAATTAATATATAATTAAAAGAAGTGTAAAATGAAAATTTTATAGATAAATTTAACTATATGTTGTTTGATTCTAATATAGGAAGAAATAAAATATGTATAAAAATAGGAAGATATAATATAAACATATAATATATTATATGTAATGAGGATGTGAGTATGGTGAACAGACTAAAGCCAAAAATTTTAGGTATTAGTATCTTGTTTATTATTATAATTATTTTAACCTGTGGGGCTATTTTTAAGTTTAAGTTTAAATTGGATAATAAGTTGAAAGAGACCACGCATACATATTTGTCAGAATTTACGGAGCATAACATAATTAATCTTAAGACAAAACTTAGTGGTCAATTTGACATGCTTGAATCTATTGCTAGTTTTATGGGAAATTTAGATAATATAAATAATGATATGATGATTAATTTAATGGAGTCTGGAGTAAAGCGAAGTTCTTTAATTAGAATGTCTGTTTCTACACTGGATGGAAAAAGTTATTCTAATGATGGAATTATTACTAATTTAAAAGATAGAGATTATTTTAAAAAAGCTAAAAATGGAGAAAAAAACATATCAGAATCTTTAAAATCCATTATTGATAAGAAAGAAATAATAGTTTTAGCTACTCCTATCTATAAAGATGGAAAAGTAGCAGGTGTTTTAAGTGGAGCTTATGATTCAACTAAATTAAATGAATTATTAGGCTTATCTGCATTTGATAAAAAAGCACACGTTTATATTGCCAAAAAAAATGGAGATGTAATTGCTCAAAATACAAACGAAAATAGTAAAATGTTATCATGTGTATTTAAACTTTTTAATAAGGATAATTGTGAGGAAGTAAATTGTTTAAAAGTTATAAAAGAAAATATTAAAAATGATAAATCTGGATATTCTAACTATAATTTAGATAATAAGAAATTTATGTTAAATTATCAACCACTTGGAATTAATGATTGGTATATTTTTTCTGTTGTACCAAGTGAAGTAGTATATATTCAGTCAGATAATATTTCGTATGATGTATACATATTTGCATTAGAAATATTATTAGTTATATTAATTTTTGTTGTATATATAGCTTATATTATAAATAACAATACTAAGACTATTATAAATGAAAAAGAAAAATTTAAGGCACTTACTGATAATATATTAGGAGGTGTTAAAAACTGCTTAAAAGATAAATATATGACTATGACTTATGTAAGTCAGGGGTTTTTGGAACTTACAGGTTATTCTGAAGAGGATTTAGATGTAGTTTTTAAAAATAAATTTAAAAATATGATTTATAAAGAAGATGTAGACAAGGTTAATAGTATCGTTTTAAATCAATTAAAAAGACAAGATAAAATTGAAGTTGAATATAGAATTGTAAAAAAAGATGGAAGTATAATTTGGGTTTTAGATAGAAGTAAATCTATAAAAGATAGTAAAGGGAATGAATATATACAAGGAGTCTTAACTGATATAACAGAACTCAAGAAAATACAAGAAGAATTAGACTCAAAAAGGTTTGAAATAGAGACTATCAATGATAGCATTGTTGGTGGAATAGTGATAACTGAGATAAATGATGATTTTGATAGTATATATTTAAATGAAGGTTATTTAAATATGATTGGATACACACGTAAACAGTTAGAAGATGAATTAGATAATAAATTAATCAAGCTGATTTTCAGAGATGATAGAGCTGGAATGATTGATGATATAAATAAGCAACTTAAAGTAAATGATACATTTGCATGTGAACGAAGAGTTGAGAAACGAGATGGTAGCATTATATGGATTTTATTAAAAGGAAGAAAAATAGTTGATGAAAATGGAAACTCAGTACTATGTAGTGTAATTGTCGATATTACTTCTGCTAAATTATTAGAGCAAGAGCTTAAAAAGAGTGAAGAACGTCATGAGATTATTATAAAGCAGACACAAAATATTATAGTTGAATGGAATATAGAAAAAGACCAAATGAGTATTTCTCCTAATTGGTATAATAAATTTGGTTATGAACCTATAACTGAAAATGCAACGAAAAATATAATTAAATCAGTTGATATATATCATGATGATATAGATAAGTTTATTTTATTAACTAAGCTCACTTCATCAGGAAGTGAGTATGAGGAGTGTGAGATTAGGCTTAGAGTTAGAGATACTACTTATGCATGGTTTAGTATAAAAGCAACGACACTGTTTGATGATAATGGAATACCTTATAAAGTTGTAGGTAGTTTAACTGATATTGATGAATCAAAACGAGAAGCTGAAAAATTAAAAGAGAGAGCGGAAAAAGACCCACTAACAGGTTTATATAATAAAAAAGCATCACAAGCACTTATAGAAGAATATATAACATTGGATAAAAACAGACAAGGTACTTTAATGATTATTGATATTGATGACTTTAAAGGTATAAATGATAATTTAGGTCATTTATATGGTGATGCTGTATTAAGTGAAATTGCAAGTGATTTAATAAATTTATTTAGAGCATCTGATATAGTAGGAAGAATTGGTGGAGATGAGTTCATTGTTTTTATGAAAGATATTTCTGAAACAAAAGATATTATGAACAAAGCAGAGGAATTGGTCAAAACGTTTGAGAGGTCTTTTGTAGGTAAAGGATATAATTATAAAATATCTTTGAGTGTAGGGATTGCTAGATTTCCAAAAGATGGAACAGATTACATGCAGTTATTTAGAAATGCGGACATAGCTCTTTATTCAGCTAAGGGTAAAGGAAAGAATCGTTATGCCTTGTATGATAAAAAAATTGATAAAGTACAATATATAGCAAATACAAGAAATACAGATGAAAATACCAATGTAGCAAGGTCTTTTAAGGAACATATTACAAATTATATATTTGATATATTGTATGAATCAAATAATATAGAAATGGCTGTAAATTTGATTCTTGATATTGTGGGTAAACATTTTAATGTGAGTCGAGTCTATATATTTGAAAACTCAGATGATAACCTCTACTGTAAAAATACATTTGAATGGTGTAATGAAGGAATAACAGCAGAAATTGATAATCTTAAGAATATTTACTATGGTCATTTAGGCAATTATCTTTTAAATTTTAATGCAGATGGATTATTTTATTGTAATGATGTTGATAATCTCAATAGCGATTTAAAAAATTTGCTTAAAGCACAAGGGATATGTTCAATATTACAATGTAAAATTTTAGAAGGTAATGAATTTAGAGGATTTGTAGGATTTGATGAATGTTCATATAATCGTATGTGGACCAGTGATGAAGTGGATACACTTACATTTATTTCCAAGACGCTTAGTGTGTTTTTATTAAAAATGCGTATCCAAAGTAAGCTAGAAGAATCTTTAGAAGTTCAAAAGTCTGTAATGGATAACATGGACATATGGGCTTATGTTGTTGACAGAAACACATATGAACTGTTATTTATCAATAAAAAGATGCTTGAGTCAGCCCCAGATACACATGTAGGTGATTTATGTTATAAAGTATTATGGAACAATCAGAATAAACAATGTAGAAAATGCCCTATGAGTTGTTTAAAAGATGGAACTGATACTTGTAAATCATTTATGCGTAACAAAAAGTTTGGTGTAAATGTAAATATAACGGCAACAGCTTTAAAATGGTTTGATGGTAAAGATGCATGTTTAATATTTGGTAGTGAAGTAAATAGTGTTGAGTCTGAAGCAAATATTTAAATGAGCTTCTTGTAAAGATTTCCTAACTAATTGAATAAAACGTTTAAACTACTGTATTATAGATTTACTTAAAATCACAATTTTGATTTATTGAACCTAAAACGTTCATATAAATTATTTAAGTTGTGGTTTTAAGTATTTTTTGTGTTATAATTAAGCGTTAAGAACAAAATTAAAAGATACTTTTAATTTTAAGAAAGTATTTGTTAAATATACATTGAGCAGGTGATGATATGGAAAATAGGTTTTTACCAATAAGTAAACAAGATATGATAGATAGAGGATGGGAAGAGCTAGACTTTGTGTTGGTTACAGGTGATGCATATGTAGACCATCATAGTTTTGGTACAGCAATAATATCTAGAGTTTTAGAAAATGCTGGATATAAGGTAGGTATAATAGCACAACCAAATTGGAAGACGACAGATGATTTTATGAAATTAGGAAAGCCTAGACTTGGATTTTTGGTTAATGCAGGGAATATGGATTCAATGGTGAATCACTATTCAGTGAGTAAGAAGCATAGAGATAAGGATATGTATTCTCCTGGTGGAAAAATGGGTTATAGACCAGATAGAGCTACAATAGTCTATTGTAATAAAATAAGAGAAGCATATAGCGATGTTGCAATAGTAATAGGAGGAATTGAAGCTAGTTTAAGAAGATTTGCCCATTATGATTATTGGAGTGATAAGGTTAGAAAGTCAATGTTGATAGATAGTGGAGCAGATTTATTAGTTTATGGAATGAGTGAAAAGCAGATTGTGGATGTAGCTAATGCACTTAATGATGGATATGCCCCCAAATATATTAGACATATTGATGGGACATGTTATGTTGCAGATACACTAGAAGAAATATACGATAACTATATATTGATTCCATCATATAAAGAAATATGTGAAGATAAAATGAAATATGTAGAGGCTTTTAAAATTCAATATGATGAACAAGACCCATTTAGAGGAAACATAATTGTTCAACCTCATGGAAGTAAGTATTTAGTTCAAAATAAGCCAGAGAAACCTCTAAATAGAGAAGAATTGGATGAAGTTTATGGATTACCATATCAAAAAACATATCATCCTGTATATGAGAAATCTGGTGGTATACCAGCTATAGAAGAAGTGAAATTTAGCATAGTAAGTTCAAGAGGGTGTTTTGGTAGTTGTTCATTTTGTGCAATAACCTTTCATCAGGGAAGAGCTGTTCAAAGTAGAAGTGAGAAATCAATTATTGATGAAGCAGTAGGAATAACAAAATTAAATGATTTTAAAGGATATATACATGATGTTGGAGGTCCAACAGCTAATTTTAGAAGACCAGCATGTAACAAACAAATTACTAAAGGTGCATGTAAAAATAGACAATGTTTATCACCATCACCATGTAAAAACTTAGATGCAGACCATAGTGAGTATCTACATTTACTTAGAGCTGTAAGAAAATTACCTAACATAAAAAAGGTTTTTGTACGCTCTGGTATTAGGTATGATTATGTAATGGCAGATAAAAATAATAAGTTTCTTAGAGAGCTAATAGAACATCATGTAAGTGGTCAACTGAAGGTGGCTCCAGAACATATATCAGAAGAAGTTTTAGAATATATGCAAAAGCCAGCAGGAAAAACTTATGATAAGTTTAGACAGAAATTTTTTGCTATAAATGAAGAATTAGGTAAAAAACAATATTTGATACCATATTTAATGTCTAGTCATCCAGGGTCTACACTAAATAGTGCCATAGAGTTAGCTGAATATTTGAGGGATACTCATTATCAACCAGAGCAAGTTCAAGATTTTTATCCAACTCCTGGGACACTGTCAACTACAATGTTTTATACAGGAATAGACCCACTTACAATGAAGCCAGTTTATGTCCCAAAATCAAAACGAGACAAAGCAATGCAAAGAGCTTTATTACAGTATAGAGCACCTAGAAACTATGACTTGGTATATTCTGCACTAGTTGAAGCTGGAAGAGAGGATTTGATAGGTTTTGGACATAGATGTCTAATAAAACCAAAGGATGAGAAACCTTATTTTAATAGAAATAATTCTAATAAAAATAAGTCTAAGTCTTCTACTGAAAATAAAAAATATAATGCAAATAATAGAAACAATAAAAAACAACAAAAAAGTCCAAGTAAGAGAAAGAAAAAATATTAAAATAGAGTGTAGGTAAATAGTAAATAAAATTATTTAAATAAGAAGGATTATTCGATAAATTAACAGAAATTAATATAAATAAATATAATTATTTTATAAAAAGTTAGTTTCGGGAGGAAGAGATGAAAAAGTATATTTATATAATGTTATCAGCAGCATTAAGTGTAATTTTTTTAGTGGGGTGTTCACAAGGACAAAATGAAAAGCCAAAAGAAGAACCAGCAGTTGTTAAAGAAGTAAAGGTAGCTGTTCCAGATGGATTGCCAGCGGTAGCAGTAGCGAAATTAGCAAATGAAAATCCAGCAATTAAAGATGGATATGAAACAATTTATAGCATTGAGAAAACACCAGAGGCAATTTCTACTAGAGTAATGAAAAAAGATGTAGATATAGCTATAGTTCCATCAAATATGGCTGCAATAGCATATAATAAAACTTCAAGTTATAATATAGTTGGTACTGTAGGTATGGGGTCTCTTTATTTAGTATCAACAGATGATATAAAGGATTATTCTGATTTAATTGGGAAAGAAGTTGGATGTACAGGGAAAGGTCTTACTCCAGATATAACAATAAGAAGTCTTTTATCACAAAAGGATATAAATCCAGCAGATATAAATTTTAATTATGTAAACTCTGCAAGTGAATTAGTACCATTATTGGCTACAGGAAAAATTACAACAGGGATTGTTCCAGAACCTGCACTTAGTGCTTTAATGTCCAAAAATCCAAATATAAAAATTATAAAAAGTTTAAATGATTCATGGAAAGAAGTAAGTGGTTCAAAGGATGGATATCCTCAATCTACATTAATTATCAAATCTGATTTTTTAAGAGATAATAAAGAATTTGTAGATTCTTTCTTAGGACAATTATCAAATAGTGTAGATTGGGCAAATAAAAATCCTGAGGAATTAGGTAAATATTCTGAGGAGATAGAAATATCTACTGAACCTAAAATAATAGGCAAAGCTCTTGAAAGAGCTAATTTAAAGTATATTCCAGTTAAAGATATGATTAATGATTACAAAAACTACTATGAAAAATTAGCTAATTTTGATGATAAGACAGTAGGAGGCAAAGTGCCAGATGAAGCAATATACTTTGTTGAAAAATAAGAAAATTAAAGAACAATTTATAGACAAATTAGAGGTAACACTTTCTTGTGTTATCCTCTTATTTTTGTGGCAAATTATTGCTTTAAAAATTAACAATGATATATTCTTGCCAACTATAAATCAAGTCTCTAGTAGTATCAAAGAAATAGCATTGAATTCTAATTTCTATATAGACATACTTTACTCAATAGGTAGATGTTTTTTTAGTTTTTTATTTGCTTTGATTTTTGCTATCATATTGTCTATAGTAGCATACTTAAGCAGGATTTTTAGAAATTTATTAAAGCCAATTAATGCTCTAGCACGTTCAATACCAACGATGATATTAGTAATACTTGCACTAATTTGGTTTAAAAAAGATACTACACCTTTTATAGTTGGGTTTACTATAGTTTTTCCAATCTTATACGAGAGTGTTTTAGGAGCAATATTGAATATTGATAAAAATTTATTAGAAATGGCAAGCGTGTATAAGATAAGGTTTATAGATAAGGTGTTGAAAATCTATTTACCAGCTATAAAATTTCAAATTATATCTATATTAGTATCGACATTTTCATTAAGCTTAAAAGTCGCTATAGCAGGAGAGGTATATAGTCAACCTACATATGGTATTGGGACTATGATACAAACTGAAAAAATTAATTTTAATACATCTGGGATATTTGCATGGATAATTATAATAGTTTTAATATCAGTCATTTTACAAGTAGCTCAAAAATTTTTGTCAAGGAGAGCTTTTTTATGGAAAAGATAAGGTTAAGTATTGAGAATATAAATAAAAAATATGATAATCATATTATATTTAAAAATTTTAATATTGATTTTTATATAGATAATGTTAACTGTATACTTGGGAAATCTGGATGTGGAAAAACTACTCTCTTAAATATAATAAGTGGTATTATAGAAAATGATACTTGTAATTTAAATATTAAAGAAAGTTCAAATAAAATTGGGAGTAAGCTAGATGTAAGTTACATATTTCAAGAAGATAGGCTAATAGATTGGCTAACTGTAGAAGAAAATATAAAGATAGTTGTAAATAAATACTACAGTAAAACTCAATTAGATAAAATTTGTGATGAATATTTAGATTTGGTTGGAATTATTAAATATAAAAATTTTTATCCTCAGATGCTTAGTGGAGGGCTTAGGCAAAGAGTCAATATTGCTAGAGCATTTATCTATCCATCAAAGACTATTATAATGGATGAACCTTTTAAATCTATTGATGCAAAGAATAAACAAATAATAATGGATAATTTTAAAGACATACTTAAAAAAGAAAAAAGAACTGTTTTATTTGTAACTCATGATATTGAAGAAGCATTATTTTTAGCAGATAATATCTTTATTTTAGGAGATTCTCCTATGAGAATAAAAAAAGAACTAAAAAATTCTAGTGAATTGGAAAAAAATGAAGTTTTGAAGTTAATATAGAGTTATAATAATATTGTTGTTTTAAAATATAATTATTTTAACTATAATACTCTATTAAAATAGTACAGAATATTCGAAAATATGGATAATGTTCGTATTTTATAAAAAGGAAGTGAATGTATGATTAAAGTAAAAACTAATGCTATGAGAATTTTAGATTCAAACAAAATTGATTATAAGGTACTATCTTATGAAGTCAAAAGTGAACATGTAGATGGTGTAGAGGTAGCACATGATATAGGAAGAGATGTAAATGAAGTATATAAGACTCTAGTAACTCAAGGAGTTAGTAAGAGTATTTATGTATATGTAATACCAGTACATGAAAATTTAGACTTAAAAAAAGCTGCAAAAGTAGCTAAAGAAAAAAGTGTGGATATGATTCATGTAAAAGATATAAATAAGCTTACAGGATATATTAGAGGTGGTTGTTCTCCTGTAGGGATGAAGAAGCTTTATAAGACTTTTGTAAATGAAAGTGCAAAACAATTAGATACAATTATAGTAAGTGCTGGAAAAATAGGATACCAAATAGAATTATCACCACTTGATTTACAGAAACTTATAAAAGTAGAGTTTACAGATGTAATAAAAAAATAGATATTTCAGATAAAAAATTGATGACAAAAAATTATATGATTAATAAAATAAATAATGACTTAAAAATAAACATTTAACTACTATTATGTAATTGATATAAAAATATTGAGAAATTTTAAAAATGATGGTAAAGTGTAAATATGATTACGAATATTTTTTATAAAGTAATGGAGGGATGTTCGCTTGAGGAAGATAAAATCTGAACAAATTGTTGAACAAGTAAAAAAACTTTGCATAGAAGCTAGTTTATACTTAGGAGATGATGTCTTAAGCTGTATAAAAGAGAAAGCTAAAACTGAAAAAAGTGAAGTGGGAAAAAACATATTAAATATATTAGTTGAAAATGCTGAAATAGCAAAGGAAAAAAATATACCAATATGCCAAGATACTGGTATGGCTATATTTTTTGTTGAAATAGGACAAGAGGTTTTAGTTGAAGGAGATACAATTACTGATGCTATAAATGAGGGCGTAAGACAAGGGTACGAGGAAGGATATTTGAGAAAATCTGTTGTAAGTCCAATTAGTAGAATAAATACAAAGGATAATACTCCTGCCATTATTCATTATGAAATGGTAAAAGGCGATGAAATTAAAATAGAGTTTGCTGCTAAGGGATTTGGAAGCGAAAATATGAGTAAAATGAAGATGTTAAAGCCATCAGATGGATTAGAAGGAATTAAAAAATTTATTATTGATACAGTTTCAGAAGCTGGACCTAATCCATGCCCTCCTATGGTAATTGGAGTTGGTATAGGTGGAACTGTAGATAAATGTGCTCAAATAGCTAAAAAAGCACTTTTTAGAGAACTAGGCGAATTTAATGAAGATGAAAATATTGCAAAATTAGAAAGTGAATTATTAGCCTCTATTAATAAATTGGGGATAGGACCTCAGGGGTTAGGAGGAACTACAACAGCTTTAGGTTTAAATATAGAGACTTTTCCTACACATATAGCAGGTCTTCCTGTTGTTGTAAATATAAACTGCCATGCATCAAGACATAAAAAGGTAGTAATTTAGGAGGAAAAATAAAATGATAAAGATAACTACACCTGTAAGTGAGATTGATATAGCTAAGTTAAATTGTGGAGATACAATTAGTCTAAGTGGTATACTTTATACAGCAAGAGATGCAGCTCATAAAAGATTGATAGATTGTATAAATAAAGGTGAAGAGTTACCATTCGATGTAAATGGTCAAGGTATATACTATGTAGGTCCTACTCCAACAAAACCAGGAGAAGTTATAGGAGCAGCAGGTCCAACGACGAGCTATAGAATGGATGATTTGACGATACCTCTTTTAGAGAGAGGTCTTAGATTGATGATAGGTAAAGGAAAAAGAAGTGAAGAAGTTATACAAGGTATGGAGAAGTATGGAGCAGTTTACCTTGCAGCAATAGGAGGAGCTGGTGCATACATTTCAAATTCTATAAAATCATGTGAAATTATTGCATATGAAGACTTAGGACCTGAAGCTATAAGAAAGATTGTAGTAGAAGACCTTAAACTTACAGTAGCTATAGATAGTTATGGAAATAATATCTATGAACAAGGAAGAGCAATTTATGAATGTAAATAAATTTTGAAAATTTATATAAATACTAAATATACAAAACAATTTAATTGTAAACATTTTAAGGAGGAAGATTGATGTCTAAGGATTATGCAAAATTGGCATTAGAAATGCATGAAATTAATAAAGGGAAAATAAATGTAGAAAGTAAGGTAGAAGTTAAAACTAAGGATGATTTATCAACAGCATATACGCCAGGTGTTGCAGAGCCTTGTCTAAAAATACATGAAAATCAAGAGGATGTTTATAGATATACTTCTAAAGGTAATTTAGTAGCAGTAGTTAGTGATGGAAGTGCTGTACTTGGATTAGGCAATATTGGTGCTGAAGCAGCTATACCTGTTATGGAAGGTAAATCTATATTATTTAAGCAATTTGGAGATGTAGATGCTTTTCCAATATGTTTAAAGACTAATGATGTAGATGAAATAGTTAAGTCTGTGGAATTAATGGAACCAGTATTTGGAGGAATAAATTTAGAGGATATATCTTCTCCAAGATGTTTTGAAATAGAGGATAGATTAAAAAAATCTTTGAGTATACCTGTTTTTCATGATGACCAACATGGTACTGCAATAGTAGTGGCAGCAGCAATAATAAATGCAATAAAGTTAATTGAAAACAAAAAAATAGAAGATTTAGAAATAGTTATAAATGGAGCAGGTGCTGCAGGTATAGCAATAGCAAAAATATTACTTAAAATGAATGTTAAAAATATAGTATTATGTAACAGAAGTGGTGCACTGGAAGCCAACATGGAAAGATTAAATTTGGTTCAAAAAGAAATGTTAGATGTAACTAATATAAGAAATGAAAAAGGTTCTTTGAAAGATGTTATAAAAGGTAAAGATGTATTCATAGGTGTTTCAGGTCCAAAAACTGTAACAAAAGAAATGGTTGAAAGTATGTCTGAAAAACCAATAATATTAGCAATGGCAAATCCTACTCCAGAAATAATGCCAGAGGAAGCAAAACTAGGTGGAGCGTTTATAATGGGAACTGGTCGTTCAGATTTCCCTAATCAAGTTAATAATGTTTTAGCATTTCCAGGAATATTTAGAGGGGCACTTGATGTGAAAGCTAAAGAAATAAATGAAGAAATGAAAATAGCGGCTGCATATGCAATTGCTAATACAATAACTGATGAAGAAATATGTCCAGAGTATATATTACCAGATGTATTTAACAAAAATGTAGTAAAAAATGTTGCTGAAGCAGTTAAAGAAGCAGCAATAAAGACTAAAGTAAATAGAATATAATTTTTATTTAAGAATCCAAAACTTAAGTGAGTAAATAAAATATAGACTAATAGAATTTATATATTAATATATAATTTTATTAGTCTTTTTATTGTTAATATGACATAATCATGTCATATTAATATTGCTATAATTTAAATATGGTCAAGAGCCAAAGAAAAATATACAAGGAGTGATTATATATGGAAGAAACTAGATTTTGTCAATGTTGTGGCATGCCAATGGGATGTACTAATGAATTGTATGGAACAAATAAAGATGGAAGTAAAAGTGATGATTACTGTAGTTATTGTTTTAAAGATGGTGAATTTACTGCTGATATAAGTATGGAAGAGATGATAGAAATCTGTATACCTCCTATGGTTCAAAGTAATAAAAGTATGACTGAAGATGAAGCAAGAAGTATGATGAATAATTTCTTTCCAAAATTAAAACGCTGGAAATAAGCTTATACAAAATCAATAACTCATATAAACTTCATGAAAACTTAATACTATAAACACATTAACTCTATATACTAATATTATTATATTTTATTAAATAATGTATTGGAGGAGTTAAAATGAAAAATTTTATTGAGAAGTTGAAAAAAGCTTTTAGAGTTAAACAATTAAAAAAAATATCAAAGGTTTCAATTACAATGTATTGTTTGTCTGTCATGTTGGTTATTTATGGTATATATGTATTTATAAATTGTACTGAATACATATATACTATGCTATCTACAAAACAGTTGGCATTCACAGGAAATGAATATACTATTATAAATTATTATATGAGTAACTTTAGTCAGTATATAATATTTGCTATTTTACTTGCATCAATGGGATTTGTGATACAAAAGCTAGGGAATATGAATTTCGATAAGATGGGAATTAGTGGCAACTATTCAACAAATATTAGAAATATAAGTGATATTTTTATAGATAATAGTAAAGATAGTGAAATGTTTGATAAAGTCAGTATTGAAAATAGTATTTTAAAAAATAAATAATACAAATATATAAAATGTGATTAAAAAAAGCTTAGAATACTTAGTGTATTTTAAGCTTTTTTAATTATTAGGATTTCAAAGTATTAGATTAATGATATAAAATTATATAAAAATAATTTTAAAATATTTAAATCATTGATTTCAAGGTATTGTATTTTTAAAAGAGTAAAAATATAATAAGTTAAGTATATAATAAATGAAAAATAAAAATAAATAAAATGGAAGTGATTGAGATGAGTAGTATATTGTTGGTTGAAGATGATTTAAGCTTGATATATGGATTAGAATTTTCTATACAAAAGAGTGGCTTTAGTGTTGATATAGCAAGAACAGTAAAAGAAGCATTGCGAATGTACAAAGAAAAAAATTATGATTTACTGATTTTGGATGTATCCTTACCTGATGGTAATGGTTTTGATATTTGTAAAAAGGTAAGAGAAGTTTCTAATGTGCCAATTATATTTTTAACTGCTTCTGATGAAGAAGTAAATGTAGTGATGGGGCTTGATATGGGTGGAGATGATTACATAACAAAACCTTTTAAATTAAATGAGTTAATTTCAAGAATAAAAGCTTTACTTAGGCGTTATAATTTTACAAATGAAAATGTAACTGAACTAAAGTCAAATAGTATTACTGTTAAATTACTTGAAAATCGTGTTTTTAAAAATGAAATTGAGCTGGAGCTTACTACAGCAGAATATAAATTATTGTGCCTATTTATGAAAAATAAAAATATCGTACTTACAAGAAAAAATATATTGGACAAGTTATGGGATGGAAATGGTAGTTTTGTAGATGATAACACTCTGTCAGTATATGTGAGAAGGCTTAGAAATAAGATTGAAGATAATCCTGAAAATCCAAAATTTCTATTAACAGTTAGAAGAATGGGTTACAAATGGAATGTTATAAAGTGAGGGTGTTAATATGAAGATATTTTCTAATAAAGACATAAAAATATTTTTTTGGTTATTATATCCGTTTTATTGATGTTTATAGTAGTAGGTCAAATAGTAGTTGTAAATATAACCAATGATTATAAAAGAGCATTGGTAGAATATGATTATAATGTAGCTGGATACTTACATAGTATGGGTGTTGATAAATCAAAAATACCAGTAGTATTCACTACTAATGAAGATAAATATATTGGAAATATTATAACATCTGAAAATACTTTTACAAATGTAACAGGTATGAAAGACTATGTAATAATTGATACTCAAGTTGATGAAGATGCTCCTGGAAATTTAATTCAAAATATAAGAAGTGTACTAGATGATAATTTAGAGGTTCGAGATAAGCGACAAGGTAACTTAGAAGCTAGAAATTCATTTTACACTATGGCAATTTTTGTATATGGGTTTGTATTTATAATTGCCATTATAAGTATGTTTAATATCATAAACAGTATGAATATAAGTGTTACAAGTAGAATAAATTACTATGGTATTATGCGTGCAATAGGCATGTCCAATAAGCAATTAAGAAAAATGGTAATAGTAGAGTCAAGTACATATGCTTTAAGTGGTTGTTTACTGGGGAGTGTACTTGGATTAATATTACATAGGTATATATTTGTATCTTTAGTAACATTAAAGTTTCATATAGAGTGGCAAATACCTTTTGATTTGCTGTTTATCATTGTGGTAACTATGATAATAATAACTTTACTTTCAGTAAGAAAACCAATTAAAAAGATTTGTGAACTAGACATAATAGATGTAGTAAATGCACAATAAATATAGGTAGTAACCTAAATAAAAAATCGAAGTAAATATGAAATAGAAAATATCTTTCATTTTTACTTCGATTTTTGTGTTATATAATTTATTTTAAATAAGTTCCATCTTCATCTTGATAAATTAAATCTTTCTTCATAAGTACTCCAAGAGCACGTTTGAAATTTTTCTTACTTGAATTAAATAAGATAGAAATATCTTTAGGGTCAGATTTATCATTAAATCTCATATATCCATCTGAACCTTCTAAATAGCTTAAAATTTTATTTTCTAAGGTATCAAGTTCATCTTTTCTGTTTCCTCTAGGAGAAAGCCCTAATTTACCATCATCATATATTTTTATAACATGTAAATTTTCAAGAACATCTCCAGCTTTTAATTCTGTAAAGTATTCATTATGAAGGATTACACCAGCATATTTATTGTCAACACATATCATAGCAGAGTTATTGGTTTGGAACCCATATACAACTCCATTTACCATATCTCCTACATTGTAAGTATGGTCTGTTTCTAAATATGAATCTATGTCTGTAGTAGCAGCGATTCTTCCGCTTTTATCCAAATATATATAAAATAAATATTTTTCATCTCTAAACAATGGATAGGTCTTAGATTTAAAAGGAACTAGTATGTCTTTTGTAAGCCCCATATCTATAAAAGTACCAATGTCAGTGTTATCAACCACTTTTAGATAAGCAACATCTCCAACTTTAGCTAAAGGAGGTATTAAAGTTGCAGCAGTTCTGTCATCAGAATCTTTAAATATGAAAGCATCTACTTCATCGCCTATATTTATTTCATTTTTTCCTATTAATCTATTGTGAAGAAGCACATCATCCTTGGTGTTATTAGTTTGTCCATCTAGGAAATATCCAAATTCTGTTTTTCTTTTTACTATAAGTTTATTAAAATCACCTATTTTTATCAAATTAAAATCATCCTCTCATTTTATATTTACAATTTAGTTATACTACTCTTATGTAGTAGTGTTTCACAGTATATATATTAGTATTAGTGAAATTTATAATAAATAATGTAATTATTCATGCATTTTCAATTATTTAGCTTCTTATATAGTATAAACTCCAATTTCTTTTTTGTCTTTAGATTTCCCTAAAATTTTTACAAAATAAGTTAAAAGTATTGAAATAAATTTTCTTTTAAAGTATAATTGGTATATACCAAAATTGGTATATACCATATTGAAAAGTGGTGATTTTATGAAAATAGTGGATAAATCTAGTAATATACCATTGCATACTCAACTAAGTGCCATAATAAGAGAGATGATAGAAACTGGTGAACTTAAAGAAGGTGATGCAATAATACCAGAAAGAGAACTTTGTAATATACAAAATGTAAGTCGCATGACAGTGAATAAAACTATTGTTGGCTTAGTTACAGAAGGTCTTCTTTATAGGGTACAAGGAAAGGGTACATTCGTCGCAAAGCAAAAAAAGAAGTATCAGTTTTCAAATGTAAAAGGTTTTACTGATGTAATGAAGGAAAAAGGAGTAAACATAAGAACTGATATATTATCCTTTGAGATGGAACTACCAGACGATTTAGTAAAAAGAAAGCTTGGAATAAGTGATAATACAACAAATATATATAAAATTATTAGACTTAGATATACAGATGGAGAGCCATTTGGATTAGAAATAGTGTATCTATCAGAAGAAATGTGTAAAGGTCTTACAAAAGGAATATTAGATAATTCTTCATTATATAGAGTTTTGAATGAGAAATATGGCTATAAGATACAAAAAGCTGAGCAAGTAATGGAGCCAATTATACTTTCAGATGAAGAAAGTAAGCTACTTGAAACAGAAGAAGGTTCTTTAGCCCTTAAACTTCATAGGAATTCTTATAATAAAGAAGGTAATCCTATAGAGTATACCATATCGATATTTAGAACAGATAAATATCAATATGAAATAGTATTGAGTGAGTAGGTGAATAAGGTGAAATGTTTAATTAATGGGAAAATAATATTAAAGAATCAAATTTTAGAAAACAAAGTACTAGTATTTGATGAAAAAATAATTGATATATCTGATGAGATACCAAATGATTGTGAAGTTATAGATGTTGGTGGTAAATATATCTCTCCAGGTCTTATTGATATTCATATACATGGAAACATGGGAAAAGACACAATGGATTCAACTGATGAATCTATAGAGACAATTTCAAAATCAATAATGAGACATGGTGTAACATCTTTTCTTCCAACTACGATGACAATGGATAAAGAGCATGTTTATGATGCACTTGAAGTTATCAAAAAAGCTAAAAGTAGAAAACTTGGAGGAGCTCAAGTATTAGGAGCACATTTAGAAGGACCTTTTATAAATGAAAATTATAAGGGGGCACAAAATGAAAAATTTATAATAAATTCAAAATATGAATTTATCAAAGAATACAAGAATGTTATAAAGGTAATAACTTATGCTCCAGAAAAGGATATAGACTTTGACTTTACTAGAGAAATCAAAAGATGTACAAATATAGTTTTATCTATAGGTCACAGTAATGCAAGTTATGAGCAAGCTAAAGAAGCTATAAACTTAGGTGTAACAAATATAACTCATATGTTTAATGCAATGACTGGATTAAACCATAGAGATCCTGGTGTTGTTGGTGCAGCACTTACAACTGATGTATATAGTGAATTAATAGCAGATACAATCCATATAAATAAAGATTTATTTCAATTTATATTGAACAATAAAGGTAGAGAAAAATTGATTTTAATAACGGATTCTATTGAAGCGGGTGGGCTTGAAGATGGAAACTATGCTCTTGGAGGTCAAAAAGTTATAGTAAAAGGCAATGAAGCAAGACTTGAAAATGGTGCATTAGCTGGTAGTGTATTATCTTTAAATAAAATGGTACTTAACTTTTTAAATAATACAAACCTTAGAGTAAATGAAGCAATTAATTTAGCATCCTTGAACCCAGCAACATCTTTAGGCATAAATGATAAAAAAGGAAGTCTAGATATAGGTAAAGATGCAGATATAGCTGTGTTTGATGAAAACTTGGACTGCAAGATGACTCTATGTTTGGGTGAAGTAGTATACAAAAATATGTAGAATGTAAAAAATAAGCTTTAAATAAAATAAAAGTTATATAAAAATAGTAATAAATTAAACTTATATCAATTAAAGTATTAGCTAAAATTTAGGAGGAACAAAATGAGAGTATTAGTATGTAAAGATTATGATGGAATGAGTAAAAAAGCAGCTGAAATGATAGCAGCTCAAATAGTTTTAAAGCCAAATTCAATATTAGGATTAGCTACGGGAAGTACGCCAATAGGTATGTATAGAGATTTAGTTAAGAAATATAATGAAAATATAGTAGATTTTTCAGATGTAATAAGCTTTAATTTAGATGAATACTATAAGTTGCCAATATCTAATGACCAAAGTTATGATTATTTTATGAAAGAAAATCTGTTTAATCATGTAAACATTAAGTCAGAAAATACTCATTTACCAAATGGAATGGCTGATGATATTGAAAAAGAATGTATAAATTACGAAGCTTCTATTGATAGAGCAGGTGGTATAGATGTACAAGTACTTGGAATAGGTCGTAATGCTCATATAGGTTTTAATGAACCTGATAATAAATTTGCAAAAAGAACTCATGTAGTTGAATTAACAGAATCTACAATAGAAGCTAATGCAAGATTCTTTGAATCAAGAGAAGATGTTCCTAAAAAAGCTGTAAGTATGGGAATTGGTTCAATTTTAAAATCTAAAAAAATATTACTTTTAGCTTCAGGAGAAGAAAAAGCTGATGCAGTATATAAAACTGTTTATGGGGATATAACTCCAGAAGTTCCTGGTTCTATACTTCAACTTCACAAAGATACTATAGTTATAGTAGATGAAGCAGCAGCAAGTAAACTGAATCCAAAAGATTATAAATTAGTATAAGAATATAATTGGGTTTAAGTAAAAAATAGCTATCTTTAAATAATAAAATTTATTTAAAGATAGCTATTTTTATTTAAGTTATTTAGTTATTATTTTTTACGAAAACTCGTTATCAAGAAGTATCCAAATAATATATTAAAAATTATTATATTAAGTGGTATTCGGTCAAGCATAATAAAACTACCTATAATTGGAATTTTGCCAACTGGAAACATAAATATTAATACAGGCATTAATGTTAGTAAAAAAGATGGAAGACAGAGAAGGATTAATCTTGGAATATCAATATACCAATTGCCAACTTTTTTATACTCCTTAATAAATAATTCAGTTCCTAAAAATAAACCAATGCCACCAGAGGAGATTAAATTAATAAAAATAAATTTTTTAAAGTCTTGCATAAAACCAGTGCCAAATTTACGATAGAAGTCAAAATTCAATTTAACAGCTAAAAAATACATACTTAATAGAATAATTAAAAATAAAAGATATCTAAGCGTTTTTTTCATTTTAAATTCTCCCTTCAGAGATACTTTACCTAGTTTTATTTTGTTGAAATATAATTTTGTCAATGAGTTTAAGAAATCCATAAAATTAATTGAGAATGGAATAAGTATGATATATGAATAAATGTTTTTTATGCTTGAAGTAAACTGTATTACTTAATATAACTATAATATTAATTGTTTGAATATTCAATAAAAAGTCTGAGAAATATCAGTTTTGGTAGAAAATGAATAAATATAGTTAGAAGTTGAATTATTATTTTATAACATTTTGTATTGAGTCTGATAAATTCTATAATAATTTGTTTTTGCCTTAAAATTGCCTTAAAATCTAAACAATTTTAAAACTAATGTACCATAAAAAGCTGATATAATTTAAATATAGTAAAAAATATTATTTATATTACATATTGGGATTTTATTGTTTAATCAATGTATTTATACTATTTAATTTAAATTAAGAGTTTATTAAGGAGTGAGTGTATGAATAAGTTAATTTATATAGCAGATGACGAAGATAATATAAGAAATTTGGTAAAGACATTCTTAAAAAATGAAGGCCATGATGTTATGGATTTTAAAACAGGTGACGAACTTTTAGAGCAATTTAATAAAAAAGAGTGTGACTTAGTAATCCTAGATATAATGATGCCTGGTTTAAGTGGTTTTGATGTATGTACGAAACTTCGTGAGAAGAGTACTGTTCCAATAATCATGCTTACTGCAAGAGATACAGATATAGATTATATTACAGGGATAACTTTGGGTAGTGATGATTATTTTACAAAGCCATTTAGCCCAATGTCTTTAGTTATGAGAGTAAAGTCGATATTTAGAAGGATAGAATTTGAAAAGAAACAAATTTATAATAAGTATGGTGATTCTGTAGATATGGAATTGAAATTTGGTGATATAACAATAAATAAAAAAAATAAAATCGTTACAAATAAAAGTGACAATATAGACTTAACACCAAATGAATACAACTTATTAACTTATTTGTTTGAAAATAGAGACAGAGCAGTTTCTAGAGATGAATTATTAAATAAAATATGGGGATATGATATAGAAGTTGAGACAAGAGCTGCTGACGATACGGTAAAGAGACTACGTAAAAAAATTTTAGATACAAATATTTTGATAGAAACTGTCTGGGGTTTTGGGTTTAGATTAAAGGAGAAAAATTCAGATGGAAAATAAAAATGATAAAAAGAGAGGAAATAAGATTAAATCCATATTTAAATTAAAATTTTCAAAGAAAAATATAAGCATAAAAACTAGAATTTTATTGAGCATATTGTGTTTAATAATTGTAGTCTTTATGATAATATTAGTATCTTTTAATATATTGCTTGATACGTACATAAAAACGACTGCAAATGAAGAACTAACAAAATCTACAGAAATAGTAGAACATATGGATAGCAATTTTAGACCTATTAAGCCTCCTCAAGATGATGGAAAGCTTCCTCCAAAAGCATTATCTAATTTTATGAGAAATGTACAAGATAAAGTTAGGATGGCAGAAACACAATCAGATGCTGATGCTATGGTGGTTGATTCAAAGTATAACTTGATATTTCCAACAAGAGAGGATGATTTCTTAAAGAATATTGATGAGATGGAATCGATTAAAAAGTGTATCCAAAATGAAAAATTCGACTTAAACTCAGATGAAAACACACGTATATCCACTGGAAGTAAAGATTATTATATTTCTACTGTAAAAATTACTAGTATATATGGAGAACAAGATAAATATTTGATTCTTTTTATAGATATATCAAAGACTTTAAATCTAGTTCAAAAGATAAATATTGTATTGATATTTGTAATGTGCTTTGCGGGGATATTAGCAATATTTACAGCAGTAGTTTTATCTGAAAAAATTGCTAAGCCGATAAAAGAGTTATGTGGTTTTGCAAAAAAAATGGGTCAAGGAGATTTTAAAAGAACTTACTTTGACTTTTCAGATAAGGAATTAGTAGAACTTTCAAATATTATGAATAAGAGTGCTGAATATCTTGATAAGTATGATAATGAACAAAAAATATTTTTTCAAAATGCTTCTCATGAACTTAGGACTCCACTTATGTCCATTAAAGGTTATGCAGAAGCCATAAAGTATAATGTAATAGATAGCAAACATGCAAGTGATATAATACTTGAAGAAAGTGATAGGTTGAGTGATATGGTTGAAGATTTGTTATATATTTCTAAAATTGATAACATAACTAAAGATTATGACCTTGTAGAATGTGATTTAAGGGAAGTACTTTCAAACTGTGGTTCTAGACAAAATGTAAGAGCGGCAAATAAAGGTATAAAATTTATTTATGAGTTTGATGAAGAAATGGTTCTATTTGAATGTGATGAAAAAAATGTATCCAAAGCATTTATGAATCTTATAGAAAATGCTTTAAGGTATGCTAAGAGTGAAATTAAAATAGTATGTAAATATAATCAAAAAAATATAGTTGTTGTAGTTGAAGATGATGGGATTGGGATTAATAAAGACGATTTACCTCATATTTTTGAACGATTTTATAAGGGAGTTGGGGGAAATCATGGAATTGGATTATCAATAGTTAAATCTATTGTAAATAAACATGGTGGACGTATATATGCGGAAAATGGTAAAAAAGGAGCTAAGTTTACTATAGTATTTAAGTTATAAAGATAATATTGATATATATTAAAGAAATATGTCAATATTTGAAGTTGTTTTTTACATATATCTATTGTATACTGTTGAAAAAAGAACAATATTAAGCTGACATATATTATAATGGTTGACAATTAAAGTAGGTGCTTAAATATATATGCAGAAAGGAAAAGTAAAATCTGAAGTGTATTTAGCTTAAGTAAGCTTCTTATTTTATAAAAAATATGTATGAAAGAACAACTGCTTTTTGATATTACAAATTTAGTAACAGTTATCTTTGAAGCTTTTGTTGTCCATATGTTTTTATCAGATTTTTTAGGTCAGAAAGAAGGATATACAAGAGCTGTAAGATATGCTAGATTGGGTTTTATAATATGTTTAGGAGTCTGTAATTTAATAACTTTAAATCCTGTAATCACAACACCTTTAATTTTCATCCTTATTTTTTCATCATCATTTTTATATGAAGGAAATACAAAGACACGATTGTTTGCGACTGTTTTATTAAATGTATTCTTTATATTATCAGAAATTGTGGTAACAAGTATTTTTGTTTTATTTATAAAAGAAGGCTTCGAAATAATGTTTGAAAACAATACTATAAGAGTACCAGCCACAATTTTATCTAAGATAGTTTTTTTATTTATATGCAAGATAGTTTGTTTATTTAAAAAAGATGTACATTCAGATATGCCAATAAAGTATTGGGTTATTTTACTTGCAATACCTTTGTTCAGCTTATTTCTGACTATTTCTATCTTTGATGTAAATAATTTTTTTAGTTCTGAAAGTTTAAAATTTCTAAACTTAATATCAAGTGTTGGTATTTTATATATTAATTTTATCGTGTTTTATCTATTTAAATCTATTATAGATAAAACTAAATTATCTATGAAGTATGAAATACTTGAGCAAGAAATAATTCATAAGGAAGAATTAAGGCTCAGTAATGAACGTTATAAAATTATTGTTGAACAGACTGACTCTGTTGTCTTTGAATGGAATGCTAAAGAAAATAAATCATTTGTATCTCAAGCATGGAATGAAAAATTTGGATATAGTAGTAAATGTGACAATCTTTTAAAAGAGATTATGGATAAAGAATTAGTTCATCAGGAAGATTATAGTGGATTTGAAGAGTTTCTTAAGTGTATTAAAGAAAATAACAAACATAATCAGGTAATCTATCGTTTAAAAAAATCTAATGGCGAATACCTTTGGTGTAGAACATCAGTAACAAAGATTTTTAATGATGAAAATGAACTTTTGAAGGTTGTAGGCGTAATTGTAGATGTAGATAGTGATATAAAAAAATACGAAGAGTTGAAAACTAGAGCAGAAAGTGACTCATTGACAAATATATACAATAAAGGCACCTTTGAAAAATTAGTAGAAGAAGTTATATCTACAAATAAAAGTAATAAAAAAGATGCATTATTCATTATTGATTTGGACGATTTTAAGGAAATAAATGATAATTTTGGGCATCCATTTGGTGATTTTGTATTAAAAACGTTTGCTGAGAAGATACAAGATAGTTTTGGTAATGAAGATTTAGTTGGAAGAATTGGTGGAGATGAATTTGTAGTATATATGCAAGATTATCATTCAGAAGTAAATTTGCATAAAAAAGCTAAAGAATTAAATAGAGTACTTTATGAGAACTACAATGATTTAAGTTTTAGCTTTGAGGCTTCTGTTAGTATAGGTATTGCAAGACATCCTCAAAATGGAAATTCATTTTTAGAATTGTTTAAAAATGCAGATAGAGCTCTTTATAATGTAAAGGCTTCTGGAAAAAATTCTTACTGTTTATTTGAAGAAGAATTATATATACAGTGAATTTAGAAGATATAGTTTGAGTATATAGTTAAATTATTAAAAAAATTGACTCATGTAGTGAATTTGTAAGTATTTGTTAAAGGCTATGACCATAAAAAGCATAGCCTTATTTTCATGTCTAATTAAGCACTATGTATTTTAAAAGAATTCTATTTATTAAAACCAAATTGTCAATAAGTTTTATAGTTTAAAAATATGTAGGATTCATAAATGGTATTGTAAGTTCTGTGACTTCTCCACTTGGAAAATCTGTCTCTCCCACAATGAAGGGTTCAAGTTTGTCGCTTTTCTGAAACAAGTTTTGAAAGAATTCTACTGGATAATTTTCCTGATTTAAAAATTTTAGATTCTTTTCAAATGCTATTTGTGCAGGATGTTTAACTAGTTCTCTAATTTCTTTCCTTGTGTTTGTGTCAATAAAATATTTTCCACTTTTATCAGAGCGAAATTCTAGGTCTGTTCCTATAGGCATATAAAAAACATTCAAAGTAGTTGGTTCAATATTAACAAGAGTATTAAAATCTACAATTGTCATGTTTTTAGGATTATCAATATACTCTTGTGTATCTGTATCTCCAAAAGCAATTAGCATTTTCTTAACTCAAAATAATGTAATACATATTACCAAACCTATAGCGCTGATAGCCAAAAAAATCAATCCAACTCCAACTGATTTTTTTCTAGATTCAATTTCTTTACAATCTTCTTTAGACATATCTATAATAGGGTATTTTCGTCTGCCTATTAAGTATATTATTAAACCACTCGAATTATTACCATTCATAGCAAACAATCCCCACAATTTAGGATGTTTTAATCCACGAGCTTTTGCATCAATCACAGTCATATGATAAATTTGATATACAACACCAACTGAACCCACAAGAGCTACAGCAAAACATATCAAAATAAGCATAGTTTTATTCACTTCCATAATGAGTACACCTCCTAAAATTTTCTTATAATTTGGTAGAACAATGCTGATGAACTTATTATTGCTGTACAAAATACACTAACCATAAAGTAGTAGTTGTCTGGTATAAAGCTATTAAATAGCACAAATAAAATAAGTAATATAATATTGATAATAATTGCAGTTATTAACTTTTTATTACTATTAACTAGATTTGTACTTTCTTTTAAATGTTCAATCATTTTATTATCTCCTTTCAATAATTCATCTAAGCTAATGGAATACAAATCACTTAGTTTGATGACGCTTATAATATCTGGATAAGATTTCTCATTTTCCCAATTTGAAATTGTTTGTCGTGATACATTAATTTTTTCTGCAACTTTTTCCTGTGTCAATCCAGAATTTATACGAGCATTTTTCAGTTTCTTTCCAATTTCCATGTAGCTATCGCTCCTTTCATAATTATTTTGTCATATTGAGAGGGTAAAATCTATCAAATATCTTTTACAATAGTGATTTAAGTGTGTCAAAATATTTTTACATGCCTGTATATGTGTTGAAACAGGTCTTATTTCTTGAGTTAATTTCAATCATTTTTATAGAAATATAAATCTGAAGTATTTCATCAGCATAATCTAGTGTAATACCTGTAATTTCTTTTATTTTATTAATTCTATAAAACAGAGTATTTCTATGGATATTTAAAACTTCAGCTGCTTTGCTTGGTGAATTATTAAAGTAGATATATTGCTTTAAGGTCTCTAAAAAATTAGAACCATTTTTTTTATCTTCTTCAATTAGTTTGGTTACAGCAGGATGATTGAGGTCATATAAATCATAGTTGGTACTAAGTAGCTCGTAGAGGATATATGGTATGCTTTTCCCAAATGGAGAAAAGTTTATGTCATATTTTTGAGCAATTTCACTAGCTTTTTTGGCTTGAATATAATACTTCCAACTATCAGATAGCTTTGAAAATCTTGGGCTTATTCCAGCATAAAGTGAATTTAGTTTTAAGTAATTAATAAATTCTTTATTTTCATGCTCAATTAAATTATGAATTAAAGAATCATTAATAAAAACAACTAAAGTAGACTTGTATACTACACAATTATTAGATGGTATAAATGCACTTAAAGACTGCATAATAAAAGGAACTTTACTGTCAAAGTAATTATTATCTTTGTTTACTATTACCATTATGTTTAATGAATTTGACTTAGTCCAATTTAGATAATGAAATCTTCTGCTTATAGTATCATCATCTAGATACTTTTTTTCCAACAAATCAGAAAGTATATAATTAGGAATAAGTTTTTTATCTATATTAAACAGATTATTTTTTTGCAGTTCTAGAGATAAAGCTTTATTAAGTGATTCTAATAATTTGAAGTGAAATTCATTAAATGGAATTTTCCATTCACAGATAGCTATATGAGCTATTTCAATTTCTTCTACACACACGGATGAGATTAATGTACCAAGCCAGCTGTCTGGTTTATTTTCTTCTTTAATAGATTTATTATAATGTATTTTTTTATGTATATTTTGATATTTTATGTAATTTATTGTTTCTTCGTCTAAATATTTATCTCCATTAGAATCTTCAGTAAGTTGCAATATATCACTAACATCATAAGAATGAGCTAAAACTTTGAAGGTAGAGTCACGAATTATCATGGGATAGCCAAATTCTTCATGTGCTATATCAATTAAATATTGTATGCCTTTATTCTCAGAAACCACATCAAAAAACCTTTGAGAACATAAACTAAGACGTATTTCTTGATTCATAATATTTAACAATTCACTAAAAAGGTCATATTTTTCTTTTTTTGATTTTATGATACAAATATCTGAGTTTAAATTATATCTTTCTAAATCAATGTTAACTTCATTTTGTATAAATATACCTAAAAAATTTATATTGTTCAAATCCACAGTAATATCTGATATATTTCCTAAATATAAACATCCAGTAGTAAATTCAGTTTGATTATTCTTATAAATATTCAAGCTAGTAATGTCTATATATTCATTTGGAAATGGCTTTAATACTGAGATATATTGAGATATATCTTTCATTAAATCTGTTAATTTCATGCTAAACCTCCTCTAATTATATTTGATTGTACTATAGCACAATCAATATAGTATATTTTACATTAAAGTTTAGATTATAACACATAGTTTAGGTAAATTAATTTATATATAATTAGTTATATAAATTAAGAAAATATCAAAGTAAGAAATTTTTAATTAAATAAGAATTAAATTTTTAATAAATAAAAATAAAGGGAGTGTGAAGTATGGCAATAACTAAAATTACGAATGTTAAAATATTTGATGGAGAAAAACTTTCAGAACAAAGGAGTGTTGTAATAGAAGATGGTGTGATATCATCAAAAACAATATCTGATATTACTATAGATGGAGAAGGATGCACTTTACTTCCAGGATTTATTGATTCTCATATACATTTGGATAGTTTAAAAAACTTGGAGGACGCAACTGATTGGGGTATAACTACTATGCTTGATATGGCAACTAATAGTAAAGATGTAGTAGAATCTTTAAGAAATTTAGACGGATTAACTGATATTCGTAGTGTATATGAACCTGTTGCACCAGAATCGCACCCTCATCTTATGGGAATGGGGTTTAAAGATAGTAAAATACACACTATTGAAGATGCTGAAAATTTTGCTAAGAAACAAATTAAACAAGGAGCAGATTTTGTAAAAATCATAATAGAAGACCCTAAAACATCTAAAACGGCTTTTGATTTTGAGACAATAAAAAGAGTAGTTGAAATATCTCATGAACATGGTAAAAAAGTATTTGCTCATGCACCTACAACTATAGCTTATGAATATGCAGAAAAAGCAAATGTTGATGTAATAAATCATATTCCTTTTATAGGTAAATTATCTGATGATGTAGCCAAAAGGATAAAAGAGAAAAATCTTATATCAATTCCAACTATAGTTATGATGGAAAGTATAGTATCAAATATAAAAAAAGCTACAGGAAGAGAAGATGTTAGGTTAGAAACAGCAATAGAAAATACAGCTACATTGAAAAAAGCTGGAGTGATGATATTAGCTGGAACTGATGCAAATAATGATGAAAATTCTATTAGTATAGTGAAACATGGGGAATCTCTTCATCGTGAATTTGAATTATTAGTTAAGGCAGGTCTTAATACAATTGAAGTACTTGAGAGTGCAACAAGTTTACCAGCAAAATTATTAGGTCTTAATGACCGTGGAGTAATAAAAGAGGGAAAAAGAGCTGATTTAGTAATGGTTGAAGGTGACCCAATTAAAGATATAGCAGCAACTAGAAATATAAAAGGTGTATGGATAAAGGGTAATAAAGTAAGATAATGAATGGAGTATTGTTAAAAATAAAAGAAGTTTATGTTAAAGGAGATTGAGAACATGTTATTAAGTAGACCAGGAAAAAATTCTATAGAAGATATAGTGGATAAAAATAGTGTAAAAGAGCTTATAGAATTTGAAAGGTTTTGTAGAGATAATGCGTTATGGGATGAAATGAAAAAATGTTTTGCAAAGGAATCTACTGTTTCAATATCTTGGTATCAAGGTAGTGGAGAGGGGTTCGTAGAAGAGTCAAGTAAGATGAAATCTTATGCGCCACATAAAATTTGTGATACATTAGTTTGGGTAAATAAAGATAAGGCAGTATCAATTACAATGGGAGCTATCCATATTAGAAATGAAATAGATGGAAATTTAGTTGAACTTCAGTCAGATGTCAAGTTTCTGTATAAGACTCAAAAGATAGACGATATGTGGTATATAATATCTATGGATGCTATATATGAAAAAGATATAATTTTACCTGTTTATCAGGATGGGGATGTCAAAATTTCTAAGGAAGATATAAAGGATTATAGACCTTCATATGCAAGTCTTTCTTATATGCTTAGTACAGATGGATATAAAATAAATCAAGAACTCCCCGGAATAGATAGACCAGAGAAGGTTGATAGACTTTATAAAGATGCAGAAAAATGGCTATTAGATAACTCTAGAAATTAGTTTAAATATAAATAAAGATGTAGGTGATTTTATATAAAATCACCTACATCTTTTTAAATAAACTTCTGTATGCTTTAGATAATACTATTATAAAATTTATTTAATTTGCTATACTCATTATTAATCTTTACATTCATTTTTGTATTCTTTAGTATCTCCTTTTACATTTTAACTTCTGCTGATATTTGAGTTAGATATTCATTAGAATCTCTTACACTTATATCATATAGGAGATATTCTTCATAAACAAAATCTCCCATATATAAATTATTTTGATTGAAAAATTCTAATAGTTTTTCATAAGTTTTATTAATAGTTTCATAACTTCCTTTATGATAAGCAGTTACATAAAGCCCTTTTGGTTTGATTGATGTAGGATATTTCTTATAGTCTTTATTAACTTTTGTAAATAAATATGAATATGACTCAAAATCTCTATTCATTATATCTTCGCCTTTAATGATTGAACCAATCATACCATTATCACCTAAATCATAGTTATCCATAAAGTTAATACATTCATATAAAAAGTTTTCATCATCATCTCCAAGAAAGGGTTCTTTATAAGTAAGAGGCGTTTTGACTAAATACTCTTCCTCATGTTCTTCTAAAGTAATCGTATTTGCATCTATATTACATGCTTTTTTAGTAAATGAAATAGTAGACTCCATTAAAGCCTTAATATTATTCAATTTTTCAATTTCATTGTTAATATCAAGAGTTTTCTTTTCTAAAAGTTCAATTAGTAAATTCGGAGTTCGTTTATCTATATAAGCTTTAATTTCTTTTAAAGGCATTTTAATTTCCTTAAGAGAAGAAATTATACCAAAAATACTGAGTTGATGGTATGAGTAGTATCTATATCCGTTTTCATTCTTTAACTCTGGAGAGAAAAGACCTATATCATCATAATGAAAAAGCGTCTTTTTATTGACTCCACAAATCTTTGCAAATTCTCCAGTTGTGAAATAATTTTTCGAAATTTGACTCATAATTAAAATTCCTCCTTGACTATCCTGTTACAGTATAGTTTATCATAATATTCTATAAAGGAGTGTGATTGTATGAAAAAATTAATTCGTTTTTTAAAACCATATAGAGTTTTAATTGTTACAGTGCTGATGTTTACATTTTTACAAACTCTTGGAACTTTATATATACCAACACTTACAGCAAGTATAGTAAATAATGGTGTAGTAAAGGGGGATGTAGATTATATTGTAAAGACAGGTTTAATTATGTTGATAGCAGCAGGTATAACAGCTTTATCAGCTGTTTTAGTTTGCAAAGTATCATCAAATCTCTCATCTGGATTTTGTAGAGATATTAGAGAAGCAGTATTTATAAAATCACAAGATTTATCAATAAATGATTTTAATAAAATAGGAACAGCTTCAATGATTACTAGGAGTACTAGTGATATTACTTTAATAGGTCAATCTTTGTTTATGTTTATTCAGTTGGTATTACCAGCACCAATCATAACAGTTTGTGGTTTATTCTTAGCATATTCTATAGATAAAGTAATGACAATTATTATTGTTACAGTAATGTTTCTATTCATGTTATCTGCGTTTTTGGTTGGTAAAAAAGTTATCAGATTGTTTAAAATGATGCAAATAAAGATGGATAATATGAATAGAGTATTACGTGAAGTAGTAACTGGAGTAAGAGTTATAAGAGCTTTTGATAGAAGTCGTTTTGAAAAAAAGAGATTTGATAGAACTGCAATAGATTATTCTGAAACAGCAATTTCAATAAATAAAATATTTGCAGTACTTATGCCTGTTGTAATGTTAATAATGAACTTAGGTATAGTGAGTATAATTTGGTTTGGTGGTATGAGAGTAAGTAATGGAAATATGGAGATAGGTCATATAATGGCACTGGTTGAGTATTGTATCTTAATATTATTTTATTTAATTATGGGAGTAATGGTATTTATGTACATACCTAGAGCAGGAGCTTGTGCAGATAGAGTAAACCAAATCTTAGACATAGAACCTGAAATTGTAGATGGAAATGGATATAAAGATATTACTTCAGAAAGAGGCCATTTAGTATTTAAAAATGTAACTTTTTCATATTCACAGTCGGAGGAACCTGTTTTAAACAATATAACATTTGAAGCAAAATCTGGAGAAGTAACTGCAATTATAGGAAGCACTGGTTCTGGTAAATCTACTATTGCAAATATAATACCACGTTTTTTTGAAATTCAATCTGGAGAAATATCTATAAATGGTCAAGATATTAATAACATGCCTCAAAAAGAGCTTAGAGACAAGATTGGATTTGTACCACAAAAAGCCTTTTTATTTAGTGGGACAATAGAAGAAAATATAAGATATGGAAAAGAAGATGCAAGTATTGAAGAAGTAAAATATGCTGCAAATGTAGCCCAAGCTGATGAATTTATTTCTGATATGGAAGATAAGTATGATTCGTTCGTAGCACAAGGAGGAAATAACTTATCTGGCGGCCAGAAACAGAGAATATCTATTGCAAGGGCATTAGTTAGAAAACCAGAAGTATATGTTTTTGATGATAGCTTTTCTGCATTAGATTTCAATACAGATAAAAGGCTTAGAAAAGCATTGAAGAATGAAATTAAAGATTCATCAGCCATAATTATAGCACAGCGTATAAGTACAATTATGGATGCTAATCAGATTATAGTTTTGAATGATGGAGAAATTGTAGGTATAGGAAAACATAAAGAGTTACTTGAAAATTGTGAAGTTTATAAGCAAATCGCAGATTCACAGCTTAGTAAAGAAGAACTTGCATAGAGTGAAGAATCAATCTGTGTATTTGGAGGTGTAATATGAGTGAAAAAATAACAGAAAAACAAGATGTAGATGTACTTAGTTTTGAGGATGGTATGTCAGCAGAAAAAGCTAAAAATGCAAAAAAGACTACTAAAAGATTATTGAAATATATGAAGAAACAAAAATTTAAGTTATTAATGATTTTTATTTCAGTATTAGTAAGTTCAGCTCTTACAGTTTTAGCACCAATGGTTATGGGAAAAGCTATTGACCAATTATTTAATGGGATTAAGACTGCAGTTCAAACAGGTACAAAGTTCAGTGTGAATTTTAGTACTATGGGAGGTATAATATCAATACTTCTAGGGTTATATTTGATTAGTGCAGTATTCATATATATACAACAATATATTATGTCAGGGGTTGCACAAAATTTAGTTCTTAACATGAGAAAAGATTTAAGTGATAAATTAAATAAGCTTCCTCTTAAGTACTATGATTCCCACAAAAAAGGGGAAACACTTAGTATCGTCACAAATGATTTAGAGAAGGTAGCAGATAGTTTACAAGAAGGGTTAATGCAACTTATTACGGCAGTGGTCACAGTGATTGGTTCTATTGTAATGATGATAAGCATAAGTATACCACTTACAATAGTATCAGCTGTAACATTGCTTGTTTCCTTAGGTATTACTGTTATAATTGCAAGAAAATCACAAAATAGATTTTCAGAAAATCAAAAAGCATTGGGAGAATTAAATAGCAATATAGAAGAGATGTTTACTGGTCAAATAGTAGTCAAGGCATTTAGTAAAGAAAAAGATACTATAAAAAACTTCAAAGAATTAAATCAAAATCTTTATAATGCTAGTAGAAAAGCTCAATTCTCATCATATGCTATATCTCCAATTATTAGATTTATAAATCAAATTGGGTATGTTATTATAGCAGTTGTGGGAGGTGTATTTGCATCAACTGGAGCAATGACTCTTGGTAGTATACAGGCGTTTATACAATATGTAAATCAAGCATCAGAGCCTACTACAGAGATATCTTATATTGTAAATATGCTTCAAGCTGCAATTGCATCTGCAGAGAGAGTTTTTAAAGTTATGGATGAAGTTGAAGAAATAAAGGACAAAGAAGATTCAAAAGTTATCAACATGCCTAAAGGTAAAGTGGAATTTGAACATGTTAAATTTGGATATAGTGATGATTCTATTCTTATGAAAGACATTAATATTAAATTGAATGCAGGAGATAAGATTGCAATTGTTGGACCTACAGGAGCTGGGAAGACAACTCTTGTAAATTTACTTATGAGGTTTTATGAGATACAAGGTGGAAGAATTACTATTGATGGAGTTAATATAAAAGACTTAAAACGTGGAGAACTTAGAACTATGTTTGGAATGGTTCTACAAGATACATGGCTATTTAATGGTAGTATAAAAGAAAATATTGCTTATAGTAAGTCAGATGCTACAATGGATGAGATTGTAAATGCAGCAAAATCAGCAAGAGTAGACCACTTTATAAGAACTTTACCTAAAGGTTATGATACCGTATTGACTGAGGACGCTTCTAATCTATCTCAAGGTCAGAAACAACTTTTAACAATTGCCAGGGCAATACTTTCAGACCCATCAGTGTTAATTCTTGATGAGGCAACCTCTAGCGTAGATACTAGAACAGAGGTTGAGATTCAAAAGGCAATGAATAACTTAATGAAGGGAAGAACTAGCTTCGTTATTGCACATAGATTATCCACTATTCGTGATGCGGATTTAATATTAGTAATGAAAGAAGGTACTATTATTGAACAAGGAAATCACAAAGAACTTATTGAAAATAAAGGATTTTATGAAGAACTTTATAATAGCCAATTTTCAAGTGAATATGACGAAGAAGTTGTGTAATTAAAATAATTAATATGATAAGAAATAGATAGACTTATTTTAAATAAGTCTATCTATTTTTCATTTGAAACAACTAAATCAATAAATAATTGCATAAGGGGACTAATCCACTTATTTTTATGATGGCCACATACTGCTACAATGCTTCTATCATCTAACTCTGTATCTATTGCACATAGTTCTCCTGTCTTCAAATCATCTTCTACTGCAAACGTAGGAAGGTATGACACTCCCATATCATTTTTTACTAAATTTTTAATAGTAGGTATACTCCAGAGTTCAATCGTATGGTCTAGAGTAATATTTTTTTCATTTAAATATGATTCAAACATTTGTCTAAAAATACATGCTGGCTCATCTATTATGAAAGGTATATCTAATTCTTGGTTTGGAGTAATAAAATCAGGGAATTGTTTTTTTACTTTTGGAGATGCAACTAGTGTCAAAGGTGATTCTCCAACAGTATAGGTAGAAATAGAATTTCCCAAGCCTCCAATATCTTTATAAAATATTCCTAAATCAATGCTTCCTGCAAGCAAAGAATTTCTAATATCATAGCAATTCATTGAGCGAAGAAATAGCCTTGCATTTGGTGCCATTTCATGAAAACGTTTTAAAATAGGAGGTATTTTATAACAAATAAGAGTTTCTCCCATTGCGATATGTAAATCACCACGTAACTCAGACAAGTCAGTACCAAAATTCTTCATTTTATCAACAGAACATAGAACGTCATCCACATAAGGTATTAGATTTTTGCCAGCTTTAGTTAGAACCATTTTTCTTCCTATCTTTTCAAATAAGTGTGTAGATAGCTCTTGTTCTAACTGTTGCACTTGGAATGTTATTGTTGATTGTGTGTAATTGAGTTTATTTGCTGCTTTAGAAAAACTACCTTCTTCTATTATGGTTTTAAAAGTTTGTAGGTATTTAAAATACATGCTCATCCTCATTTCATTCAATATAATTGAAGTATAGATTTAAATGTTTCGATTTTTTTTATTATTTGATTTATAGTATTATAATATAAAAGGAGAGTGATTACAAGTGTTGAGTGAAGTTTTATTGTCTTTTTTACCATACGCATTTGTTACAGGTTTTACACCAGGACCTAATAATATTCTTGCATTAAACACAATTAGTAATAATGGATGGAAAAAAGGAAAGTCAGTGGTTATAGGAATTAGTATGGGATTTATATGTATTATGTTTATATGTGCTCTTGGATGCCTTGAATTATCAAAGTTTATACCAATGATTACTGGTATTATGAAGTACATAGGAGCACTTTATATTATTTGGTTAGCAATACAAGTAGCTAAGAGCAAACCAAACAATGATAGTGATGTGAAGAAAGAATCCTTTTGGACTGGATTTATTTTGCAGTTTGTCAATGTAAAAATTATAATATTTGCTATTACTGTATATACAGGGTATGTAATACCTGTGTCACAGTCAGTTGAATATTTATTATCAGCAGCAGTTTGTAATAGTATTGTAGGCATATCTGGGACTTTGACATGGGCTCTAGCAGGAGGTATTTTACAAAAATATATAAACAAGCATTATAAAGTAATTAATATTATTATGGCACTAGTACTTGTTTGGAGTGCAGTAAAACTAATTTTAACATAATTAAGCATATAAATTTAATTATTTAGTATTATAAATTTAGAAGATGGAATTATGGATTATATCATTTTGAATAAGAAACTTGATTTTTTATTTGAAATATTTAATTTATCTATAAATAACATCTTCTTTTTTTTACCTCTAAAACAACTATTCATTGACTATACAGAATCTAATACCATATAAAATTTAATAAATTTATAGAAATCTCATCAGCTTAATCTTGTTTGCCACATATATGCCATAAAGATGCACTTATTTTACGGAGATTTAACAAAGTCAAGTGAAGTATACTCTAAATATAAAATAAATCAAACATAGTTAAATGAATTGAGAGGTGATAATAATGGATAAGAAGTTAAACTATAGATTTGAGATGAAACACAAAATAACTGAAGCTGATGTCCTAGCTTTAAAATCAAGGCTTTATCCAATAATGAAAAAAGATAGAAATGCATCAAAAGATGGAAAGTATCTTATCAGAAGTTTATACTTTGACACTCCTGAAGATAAAGCACTTTTAGATAAGTTAAATGGAGTTGCAATGAGAGAAAAGTTTAGAATAAGATTTTATAATAATGACCTTTCTTATATAAAATTGGAGAAGAAAATAAAACATTATAATATGACATCAAAACTGTCAGCTAGTTTAACTAAAAAAGAAGTAGAGAAGATATTAAAAAATGACATTGAGTTTTTAAAAGAATCGACAAACTGCTTATTAAGAGAATTTTATTTAAAAATAAAATGTGAAAGATTGGAGGCAAAAAGTATAGTTGATTATGATAGAGAAGCTTTTGTCTATCCACTTGGAAATGTAAGAGTTACAATCGATAGCAATATTAAGACTTCTGTAAATTCAGTCAATTTATTCAATAAAGAATTGCCAACAGTATCAGTTATTGATGAAAATATGACTGTATTAGAAGTTAAATATGATGAGTTTATACCAGATTTTATAAAAGATTTGGTTCAGATTAATAAAACTACTTCTACAGCAGTTTCAAAGTATGCATCAAGTAGATTGTATATATAGGATTTAAATTCAAATTTTAGGTAAAGAGCGTCCAAATAAAATAAAAAAATTAAAAAATAGGAAGGATGATTTTAGTTATGACGTTTAACGATATTTTTAAATCAAGTTTTATAGAAAATGTATCAGGTTTTTCATTTGTAGATAGTGCTTTAGCTCTAGGTTCAGCATTTTTAGTAGGTTTGTTTATATATATGATTTACAAAAAAACCTATATGGGTATTATGTATTCTCGACCATTTAATGTGTCACTTGTAGCACTTACAATGCTTACAACTTTCGTAATATTGGCAGTTACATCAAATGTAGTTTTATCTCTAGGTATGGTTGGTGCTTTATCTATAGTAAGATTTAGAACAGCAATTAAAGACCCAATGGATTTGGTATTTCTATTTTGGTCATTAGGCTCAGGTATAGTTTTAGGTGCAGGTTTGATTCCATTAGCTGTTATGGGCTCAATAATCATGGGATTGATTCTAATATTCTTTTCAAACAAAACAATATCTGAAACACCATATATATTGATGGTAAATTGTAATAATGAGAATTCAGAAGATATTGCAACTGACAAAATTAAAAAAGTATTTTCTAAATATCAAATAAAATCAAAAAGTGTTACACCAGAAAAAGGTATAGAATTGGTATTTGAAGTAAGAATGAAAGACGGAGAAACAAGTCTTATAAATGACTTAAGCCAAGTCGATGGAGTTACTAATGCAGTTCTTGTAAGTTATAATGGTGACTATGTAGCATAGAGAGGAGTAATCTTTTATGAAAGATAAAAAATTTACCCTTCTTATCTCAATTATGGTTATATTTTTATGTGCAGTAGTTGGAGTTTACAGTACATATGGTAATAAAAATGTTGATTTATATAGCAATGTATATATTGAAAAATATTTTGACAGAGACAAGGTTATGGAAGTTAATATAGAAATAGATGAAAGTGACTTGGAAGACATGAATGAAAATGCTATAAAAGAAGAATTTAAAGTTGCAAAAGTAACTGTAAATGGAGACACATATGGAAACGTTGGTATAAGAACTAAAGGAAATTCAAGTCTTACATCTGTAGCAAATAGTGATAGTGATAGATATAGCTATAAGATTAATTTCGATAAATATAATACTAGTCAAAGTATGGAAGGTCTTACTCAATTAAACCTTAATAACTGTTATTCTGACCCATCTTATATGAGAGAATTTTTAACTTATAGTGTCTGTGAGGAGATGGGATTAGCTACTCCAGAATTTGCATATGCTAAAGTTTATATAAATGGTGAATATCATGGATTATATTTGGCAGTAGAAGGGTTAAAGGAATCTTATCTTGAAAATAATTTTGGAGATGTAACTGGAGACTTATACAAATCAGATGAAGGAGCCTCATTACAATATGAGGGTGATGACCCAGATAGTTATTCAAATCTAATCGTTGAAAGTGACAAGAAAACTGCTGATTGGTCTAAAGTTACAAAACTACTAAAATCTTTAGATACAGGTGAGGATATTGAAAAATATCTTGATGTAGATTCTGTCCTCAAAAATATAGCAATAAGTACAGCTTTATTAAATCTTGATAGTTATCAAGGTAGTTTCGCTCATAATTACTATTTATATGAACAAGATGGAGTGTTTTCTATGTTGCCATGGGACTTTAATATGTCATTTGGTGGATTTAGTGGTTTTGGTGGAGGTAGTCAATCTATAGCTATTGATGAACCTACAACAGGTAATTTGGAAGAGAGACCTTTAATATCTGCATTATTAAAAAATGATACATATAAAGCTAAGTATCATGAATACCTAGAAGAAATAGTAACCAAGTACTTGGATTCAGATTATCTGGAAAATATGACAACAAAATTACATGACTTGATAGCATCATATGTAAAAGAAGACCCAACAGCATTTTATACTTATGAAGAATTTGAAAAAAATATAACATCTTCAATTGAAGACTCTAGTGATAATAAGGGATTTAGTGATAAAGAATCTAATAATAAAGAATCTAATAATAAAGATTCTAACAATGAAAATAAGAGTTTTGAAAACAAAAGTAATGAAAAAGAAGTTAATGCTGAATTAACATTAAGCAAAGCCAAAACTAATACGGATAATGATACTCAAAATAACACTACAGATAATAGTGAAAATGAGAATAATACAAATACCAATAAAAGTGGTGATGATACTAATGAAAAGTCAGGAGGGCCTATGGGTAAAGGTGGAAAGTCAATACCAGGAGTTTTAGAAGTTGCAGAAAATATGAGTAAAACTATAAAAGCTCAATTAAGTGGAGAATCTTCTTCAACTAAGGAAACTTCTGATGATAATAGTTCAAGTGAAAGTAAAGACACAGAAAATTCTGATGATAAGATGAGTGGCATGCCAGAGCCACCTGAAGGCATGGATGGTAAAACACCACCAGGAATGGGAAATATGGATAAGGGTGATATGAATGGTAAAAATGGAGATATGAATATAGATAGAAGTCAAGGTAATCCAAAGGAAGCTGGGGGTTTTGGTAATAAAGGAGGCGACTCTATGAATAAAACAACAACATACTCTAAATTAATTTTAGGTGGAGTTTCAATGATAATCATGTCAGTTATGCTAGTAGGTGTATCAAAGATAAACCGAAGAAGATTTATAAAGTCAAAATAGATTCAGATACAAATAATATTGATACTGTTAAGTAAATATCTACTTAACAGTATTTTTTTATTTTAATATCTTTGTTTTTAATAAAAAGTATTTTCTTATTAGTGTTAGATTAATAATCGTTGTAATTTCGTACATTTATAATTTTACAATGATATAGTAAAATTTGATTCTATTAAAAAAGTACATAGAAAAAAACGATTAGACAAAGTATGAAAAGTATAATACGATTATTTTGGGGTAAATGGAAAATAAATTTATATTTTGTAGAAATATCCATAAAAATAAATGTTTTAAATTTAACTTATATTAAAGTAAAGAGTGATGTGTAAGTTTAAAAATTATAAAACTAAATTATGGTATATAAATAAAGTTTAAATTCATGTAAATAAAAATATCATCAAGTAATGTACAAATATTTAGAAGAATAGTTATGCCACAGGCTATAAGAGTAGCTATACCTGCATTGTCTAATCACTTTGTAGATTTAATTAAGGGTTCATCACTAGCTTTTACTATAGGGGTAATAGAAATAATGGCAACAGCAAATTATAATGGCGGTAGTAAATATAAATATCTAGAAGCTTTCTTAGTAGCAGGATTTGTGTATTGGTTCATATTATTTGTATTTGGATTTATTCAAAAGAAAATAGAAGAAAAACTAAATGCTGCATACTAACAATAATATTACCATAATAAAATAAAAGCTATTTAAATATAATAAAATATGTTTAAATAGCTTTTATTATTTAATTATAAATAAAATTGAAAATATAGTGTTTAATTGTAGAAAACATAAATTATTTCTTCGAAAAAATAATCTGAAAATTTGTAACCAAATTGTAATAAAATGGTAGTTATTTAGCATAAAATGATGTATCATAGAGTTAGATTATAAAATTTATAAGATAGGATTTTTGCACGAAAACTGCTGACTTTTGGTATTTAAGGTGAGTAGTTAAATTATGTTTAGGAGGGGTAGATTTTGTTACAAAAAGTATTATGGAAATTTTCAAAGCTGGTTTTAGGTCTATTTATATGTTCAATTGGTATAGTATTGACGATAAATTGTAACCTAGGTTTATCTCCTTGGGATGTGTTTCATCAAGGTCTTTCAAATCATGTAGGAATAACTATAGGGACTGCCTCTATAATTGTAGGCTCTATAGTAGTTATAGCTGATGTTATTCTAGGTGAAAATGTAGGATGGGGAACTGTATTCAATATGTTATTAATTGGCTTTTTTATGGACTTACTTCTATATACTAACTTAATTCCAAAGACGGATAGTGTATTAATAGGAATAATTATGTTAATTTTAGGTTTGGGGCTTGTAGCTCTTGGAATGGTATTTTACATGGGAAGTGGTCTAGGAAGTGGACCCAGAGATGGTTTGATGGTTGCTCTTCAAAAGAAAACAGGAAAATCACTTAACTTAATAAGAGGAACTATAGAAGTTGGTGCATTAATAGTTGGATTTTTCTTAGGTGGAAAAGTTGGCATAGGAACTATAATAAGTGCATTTGGTCTAGGATATCTTACACAAATATTATTCAATTTGTTTAAATTAGATTGTAGTAAAATCAAACATAGATTTATAATAGATGATATAAAATTTATAAAATTGTATGTGAGCGGAGATAAAAAACCTGCTACTCAAAATATGGCTAAATAGCTCTATAAAGAATTAATTAGAAGTATATAGTAATTATAAATAAAAATTTTCTTGTAAATATATAAAATTTCAAATATTAAAAGATATGGATTGCTAAAAAACTATAAAATATAGATTTTTAGCAATTTTTTATTTACTTAACATATTCTAAGACTTTAAAAGCTTTTATATATGTTATATGAATTGATTTATTTATAATTAGAGATACTAAACTTTATAGATATTAATATAAACACATTCAAATTGTGTATTTTCAAAGCCTTTAAAATGCTTGTATTTATTCTAACTAAAAAAATAAAAAAATTAGCAAAAAAGTCTTGTATTATATCTAAATTTTATATATAATTACCTATGTTGTTTACAAATTTTAAACTCAATGTTTAGTAAACAAAATGTTTAGTAAAATAAAACAAAAATTAGGAGGTGCAACATGGATATAGGTGAAAAGATAAAAAGATTAAGAACAGAAAAACAACTGACCCAGGAAGAGTTAGCTAATAGATGTGAATTGTCAAAAGGATTTATTTCTCAACTAGAAAATAACTTAACATCACCATCCATAGCTACCCTTATAGATATACTTGAGATATTAGGTACAAATTTAAGGGAATTTTTTAATGAAATAGATGACGAAAGAATTAGTTTTACAAAAGAAGACATGTTTGAAACTGAAGATGAAGATTTAAAATATAAATTAAAGTGGTTAATTCCAAATTCACAAAAAAATGAAATGGAGCCAATAATAATAACATTGTATCCAGGTGGACAATATAAAGAAGAAAAGCCACATGAAGGTGAAGAATTTGGATATGTATTAGCAGGTTCAATATATGTTCATATAGGCGAAAAGAAAAATAAGGTAAAAAAAGGAGAAAGCTTTTACTTTAGACCAAGAGCAAATCACTATATATCAAACGAAGGTAAAACGACAGCAAAAGTGATTTGGGTAAGTACGCCACCATCATTTTAGAATAGAGGTGTTTAATAAGTGGTAGAAAATATAATAGAATTAAGAGATATATCTAAGCATTATGAGGAACTTACTGTTTTAGATAATTTCAATTTAGATATAAAGAAAAATGAGTTTTTAACTTTACTTGGACCAAGTGGATGTGGAAAAACTACTACATTAAAAATAATAGCAGGGTTTGAGTATGCTGATGATGGTAAAGTTTTATTTGAAAGTAAAGAGATAAATAATTTGCCACCATATGAAAGACAAGTAAATACAGTGTTTCAAAAATATGCTTTATTTCCACATATGGATGTATATGAAAATGTAGCTTTTGGACTAAAAATTAAAAAGACTCCAAAAGATGTAATAGATGCTAAAGTGAAAGAGGTTTTAAAACTTGTTGCACTAGAAGGCTTTGAAAGACGACAAGTTGACTCATTAAGTGGAGGACAACAACAGAGGATTGCAATAGCAAGAGCTTTAGTTAATGAACCAAAAGTATTGTTACTAGACGAGCCACTTGGAGCATTAGATTTAAAATTAAGACAAGAAATGCAAATAGAATTAAAAAGAATTCAAAAAAAATTAGGAATAACATTTGTGTTTGTAACTCATGACCAAGAAGAGGCTCTTACTATGTCAGATACTATTGTTGTAATGTATAAAGGTAAAATACAACAAATGGGAACACCTCAAGATATATACAATGAACCTAAAAATTCATTTGTAGCAAAGTTTATAGGTGAAAGTAATATATTTGATGGAATTATGATGGAAGATTATAAAGTAAATTTCTGTAATAGAGAGTTTGAGTGCGTAGATAAAGGATTTGAAAAAAATGAAAATATAGAAGTAGTAATAAGACCAGAAGATATAAAAATGGTAAAGCCAGAAGAAGGAATGTTAAAGGGGAAAGTTACATCTACAGTATTTAAAGGAGTGCACTATGAAATAGAATTAAATGAAAATGGAAGATTGTGGATACTTCATAATACTAAAAATGCTGAAGTTGGAGTAGAACTAGGCATGGACATATATCCAGAAGACATCCATATAATGAGAAAAGAGAGTAACTAATATGAAGAAGAAATCTTTTTTAGCATATCCATATGTAGTTTGGAGTGCGATATTTGTAATAATTCCTTTAATACTAGTAGTATTTTTCAGTTTTACAAAAGACTCAAGTACAGGTTATGCATTTACACTTGAGAATTATAAAGAAGTAATAGACCCTATATATATTAAAGTATTTGCTCGTTCTATTCTTTTAGCAGGAGTAGCTACATTGATATGTCTTGTAGTTGGTTATCCAGTGGCATATATAATTTCAAAAGCTCATGTAAGTAGAAGAGGTTCATTAATACTGTTGTTTATTCTTCCTATGTGGATGAATTTTCTTTTAAGAACATATGCATGGGTAGCTATATTAGGAAAAAATGGACTTTTAAATACATTTTTAGGATGGTTTGGAATACAGCCATTAGCAATTTTGTATACTAATGTTGCTATACTTTTAGGTATGGTATATAACTTTTTACCATTTATGGTTCTTCCAATATATACAGCACTTTCAAAGATGGATAATGATTTAATAAATGCTGCTCATGATTTAGGTGCAAATAACATGACAGTATTTAGAAAAATTATATTTCCTTTGAGTTTGCCTGGAGTAATGTCTGGAATAACTATGGTATTTATGCCAGCAGTTACTACTTTTGCAATATCAAGACTGCTAGGTGGAGGTAAAATAATGTTAGTTGGAGATTTAATTGAACAACAATTCACAGTTGTTGGAGATTGGAACTTTGGCTCAGCTATATCGATATTTATGATGATAGTAATATTAATATCCATGTCGATAATGTCAAAATTTGGAGATGAATCTGACAAAGAAGGTGGTGGGTTACTATTTTAAAATTAAAGAAAATAACTTCTAATATATATTTAGCATTAGTATTCTTATTTTTGTATGCACCCATATTTGCATTGGTACTATTTTCTTTTAATGATTCAAAATCAATGGCAAGATGGAATGGATTTACGTGGAAATGGTATGGTCAATTACTTCAAAATGAAAGTATAATGAGTGCTTTATATTACACTGTTGTTATAGCTATATTAGCATCTGTAATATCAACAATAGTAGGAACTATAAGTGCTATAGGGATACATAAGATGAGAGGGAAGAGTAAAAAATTAATACTGAATGTAAACTACCTTCCTATTTTAAATACAGAAATAGTTACAGCAGTAGCCCTTATGAGTCTATTTGTATTTGTAAAAATGGAATTTGGTTTTACAACAATGTTATTAGCACATATAATGTTTTGTTTGCCATATGTTATACTTTCAGTTTTACCAAAAATGAAGCAATTACCTGATAATATAGAAGATGCAGCTATGGACTTAGGAGCAACACCTATGTATGCTCTTAGAAAAGTAATTTTACCACAAATAAAACCAGGTATAGTTTCTGGATTTTTGATTGCATTTACTATGTCAATAGATGACTTTATAATAAGTTTCTTTAATGCTGGAAATGGTGTAAGTAATCTTTCTATAGAAATCTATGGAATGGCTCGAAGAGGTATAAAGCCTGAAATAAATGCATTATCAACGATAATGTTTGCGGTGGTTTTAGGATTACTTCTATTGGCTAATAAAAAAGAATCTATAGTAAGGGGGACTAAATAATGATTAAGTTTAAGAAAATAATATCCCTTATAACTGTAGGTATGATTACAGCAACTTTATTTACAGGATGTAATAAATCAACAGATTCTACAAAGGTTCTAAATGTATATAATGTTGGTGATTATATAGATGAATCTCTTATATATAAGTTTGAAAAAGAAACAGGAATAGAAGTTCAGTATTCAACTTATGATACTAATGAAATGATGTATCAAAAGGTTAAGAGTGGTAGCACTCATTATGATTTAGTTTTTCCATCAGATTATATGGTGGAAAAAATGAAAAATGAAGGTCTTTTGGAAAAAATAGATTTTAAAAACATACCTAATATGAAGTATTTAGATAAGAGTTTTTTAAATCCTGTATATGATGAAACTAATGAATATAGTGTTGCATATATGTGGGGTACTCTTGGAATCTTATATAATAAAAAAGAAGTTAAAGAGCCTATAGATAGTTGGAATATACTTTGGAATCCAAAATATAAAGGAAACATGATGATGTTTGACTCTGTTAGAGATACTATAGGGATAACCCTTAAAAAATTAGGATACAGTATGAATAGTGTAAATCCAAAAGAAATAAATGAAGCAAAAAATCTTTTAATAAAGCAAAAGGATTTGGTCTTAGCATATGTAAACGACGAAGGAAAAGATAGATTATTAGGTGGAGAAGTTGCAATGGGGATGTTGTATTCTGGAGATGCAGTTACATTGATGGATCAAAATCCTGACCTTGATTATGCTATACCTAAAGAAGGTACAAACAAGTGGGTGGATGCTATGTGTGTACCTACAACAGCACAAAATAAAAAAGAAGCTGAGTTATTTATAAACTTCTTGCTAGACCCAGAAAATGCAAAAGTAAATGCTGAGTATATTGGATATTCAACACCTAATACAGGAGCACTAAAGTTATTGGACCCAGAAATAACTAGCAATCCTGTTGCATATCCATCTAAGGATGTACTTGCTAAATGTGAAACTTTTGAAGATATTGGTGAAAACATCAAGTTATACGATAAGGCTTGGATAGAGTTAAAATCAAAATAGAGTATTATTTATTTAATAATATTTACTTAATAAAACTGTTCTTATTTAGAAATTATTTTCTAATTATTGAACAGTTTTATTTTTTTGCTTATACATAAATATGTGTATGTTATAGATATATATAATTTATTTACTATAAATACATACATGATAATTATTTTAAAGATAAGCAAATAGATAGCATTAATCTTAAATATTTGCTTGTTTTTTTATTATTTATATATATATAATTTAATTTATTTTTATTAAGTTAAAAAATTATTTACATATTGATTTTAATAATAATTAGAAAAAATGGGCAACTTAATAAAATAATTGGAGGTGTAAATTTATAAAAAATGAATGGGACAAATAAAAAGATAGATTTATTAATGTTAAGTTTGTTTGTTTTTATATTTTTAATTGTTGGGATAGTAATACTATCTATCAGAACAGAAAATAAACTGAATGTATTTATAATGTTATCAGTTATTTTTTTTATAATAATGTTAACTTATTTATCAAACTCAGTAGTTGGTTTAATAACAAGTTCAATAACTATATTTATATATACATCCTATATTTTATATAACAATATTACTCACAATATAGATGTTGAGTTTATATCATATATATGGATAATAGCAATACCAATATCTTCAATTATAATGGGGAACATAAATAAAAACATAAATGAATTACAACTTACAAATATAAAATTAACTGAACAATATAAGGAACTAGTAACTATAGATAATGAAACTGGGCTTAGAAACTTAAAAATTTTTTATAATGATGTAGATATGGAAATAAGTAAGTCAGTCAGATATACTACTACTTTTTCTCTTATGATAGTAAAATTACCATATTATGAAAACCTACAGACTATATTTGGTGAAAGTAAAACTAACAAAATAGTAAAATATATTAGTTCAAATATTGTGGAATGTACAAGAAATGAAGATATAATATACAGTTTACAAAAAGATATGATAGGAATACTGATGCCAAACACAGCATTAGAAGGCTCAAAAGTTGTTAGAGATAGAATAAAGAAGAGGATAAAAGAGTTAAACTTAGATTTAAATAATAAAGGAAGATATGTAAATATAGATGTGAAAATTGCAATTTTAGAGTATAAAGATACTTTTGGAGACAGTATAAATTTTAAGAATATGGTTGAAGAGGAATTGCAGTATGATGTTTAAAACTTACAATAAAAATTTATCTAAAGTGTTAATTGCGCTTTTAATAGTATTGATAATGTCAAATTTTAATATATGCTCATATGCGGTAGAGACTTATTCTAATACAAATAAGGTACTGGTTATTTATGATTCTAAGAAAGAAACATCTTACAATCGAGATATCTTGAAAATTGTGAGGACTCTATTAGGTAGATTTAGCTCAAATATAGAGTTATTAAAATTAAGCAACTATGATAATGAGATAAATGAAACTTATTATAGTCATATATTTATTATAGGAATAAATGAAAATTCATATAGTAATGATGAAAAAACTAACACCTTAATTAATTCATTAGATTCCTATAAAGGAGTCATCTGCTGGTTAGGGCATGGTATAGAAAATCTGTTGGAATATAAGAAATATAACTTAGAATATGTAAAAAAAACAAATAATATAAACAGTGTAACCTATAAAGGTAAAGAGTATAACTTGGAGGAACACTATTTATTTAATATTGTAAAATCAACAGATAAAAACAATAAAATTATAGGAACTATTAGTGATACAGTAAATGAATATCCGTATATTGTAAATGATAAAAATCTTTTCTATGTGTCAAAGTTGGATTTAGATGGTGTTTTATTTTATATATTTTGTGATTCACTAAATGATGTGTTTAATGTTAAAACTTTCAATAAAGGTCGTATATTCGTAAGAATAGAAGATTTACATGCATTTAGAGAACCAAAAGAATTAATAAAAATAGCTGATTATTTAAGCAATAAGAATATACCATTTACAATTGCTTTGATACCAGCTTATGTAAATCCTAAAAATCATAAGATAACGACTTTATCAGAAAGCCCTGAGATTGTTAAAGCAGTAAAATATATGCAAGATAAGGGTGGTACAGTGATATTACATGGATACACACATAAATATAAAAATGAAGAAGTTTCTGGAGAAGGATATGAATTTTGGGATGGGGAAAAAGATGAGCCATTAAAAGAAAATATGACAATTTTTGTGAAAGATAGGGTTTTAAAAGGGCTTAGAATATGTATAGAAAATGGAATTTATCCTCTTGCATTTGAAGCTCCTCATTATGCAATAGAATCTGAAGGATATAAAGAATTAAAAAAATATTTTTCTACTTATGTAGGGCAACATCAAAATAATGATAAAAAATTTAGCACAAATACGTATCCATATGTAATTAGGGATACAGAAGAATTTAACATATTCATTCCTGAAAATTTGGGATATATAGACCCAGAAGATAAACTTACTTTTCAAAACATAAAAGAAAATTTAGATACACTATCTATTGTCAGAGGTTTTAGTGGTGGTTTTTTCTTTCATTCGTATTTAGATATAAAATATTTGAAAGATACAATAGAATACCTAGAAAAACAAAATATAGAGTTTTTGGATTTAAGAGATTTTGATAATTGGGTAAAGGTTGATGAGATACAAATAAGAAATAATGGTAATGAAATTAAAGTCAACTATGATAGAAATTTAGAAAAAAATAAAGAAGATGAAACTAGGTTTAAATCTATATCTAAAATCAGCAAAATTTTAATATCAATAGTATCTATAAGTGTTTTAGTTTTTGTAATTATATTTATATATTTTAAAAAAATAGATAAAAAGAAATTTTTAAAATAAAAAAGTTTAGATGAAGTGCTAATATTTAAAAAGATTTTAGGTGAATTTTATGAGAGGATTAAATGTATCAGAGTATCTATTTATATTTAGTTTATTTAGTATATGGTCTTTACTACTTATAAATATAGTTTTAGCTATGGGGGGATATCTATTTTATTTTAAGAACTTTGATAAAAAAATAAAAAAAATTGATAGATATCCAGTGGTATCAATACTTGTTCCTGCTCATAATGAAGCAAAGGTGATAGGTAGGACTGTGGAATCTTTATTACTACTTAATTATCCTAAAGATAAAATGGAACTTATTGTGATAAATGACAACTCTTCTGATAATAGTAGAGAAATTTTAGAAAGCATAAAGAGTAAATACAAAAACTATAATTTTACTATTATAAATACAGATAGCATGACTGGAGGTAAGGGAAAATCAAATGCATTAAATATTGGATATAAAATTTCAAAAGGAGAGTTTATAGCAGTATATGATGCAGATAATACCCCAGATAGAGATGCACTTAGGTATTTAATACAAACAATAGTTCTAGATGATGAATTAGGTGCTGTTATTGGAAAGTTTAGAACTAGAAATAAAAGTAAAAATCTATTGACGAAATTTATAAATATTGAAACCTTAAGCTTTCAATGGATGTCTCAAGCTGGTAGATGGCAATTATTTAATTTATGTACAATACCAGGAACTAACTTTATATTGAGAAAAAGTATTATAGAAGAAATTGGGGGATGGGATAGCAAAGCAATTGCAGAAGATACAGAAATTAGCTTTAGAATATATAAGTTAGGATATAAAATAAAGCTTGTGCCACAGTCGATAACATGGGAACAGGAACCAGAAACTATTAAAGTTTGGATAAAGCAAAGGACCAGATGGGCAAAAGGGAATATATACGTTTTAATGAAATATATAAAAAATATATTTAAACAAGGTAAAAATAAAATTGTATTTGATATAGCCTACTTTTTTTCTGTATATTTTCTATTTTTAACATCTGTTATTATCTCAGATATTTTATTTGTTTTAAGTGTATTTAAATTAATAGAGATTTCTATTCCAATCAACTTTATTATAATATGGATACTATCATACATTTTATTTATCATAGAAGTGAGTATAAGCTTAACTATAGAAAAAGGTGAGGCTACAATTGAGAATATATTTATAGTAGCACTTATGTATTTTACATATTCTCAACTATGGCTATTTGTTGCTATAAAAGGAATGGTAGAGTATTTAAAAGATATAATTTTCAAAAGAGAAGTTAAATGGTATAAAACGGAAAGATTTTAATTCATGTACAGGAGGTATTAACATGAAAAAATTTGTTGTATTAATTGTATCTTTAGTATTGTTTTTTTCAAATATCGCATTTGTAGATGAAGTAAAAGCTGATGAAACCAAAGTCAAAAATTATAAGTTTGAAAGAGATGTAACTATTGATGGAGTTATAGGTAGCAATAGTACTTTTTTTGAAGTAAACAAAAATTGGGATGTTGAGGAAGTATTATTTAATCTTAATTTTAGTAAGAGTCAAATATTAAATGGAGATGTTTCAAGTTTAACTATCTTAATAAATAATGTACCAATAAAATCGATTAAACTAAATGCCAAAAAAGATTATAAAGATACATTAAAAGTATCAATACCTAAAGATTATATAATACAAGGATATAATGAAATAAAAGTAAAAGCATATAAAACAATATCTGACAAAATATGTCAGGATGATTCTAACACTGGAAACTGGATGGTTATTCATAAGGAATCTTATACATCAATTAGATATAAGCAGAAAAAATTGGGCAATTCAATAAATGAGTATCCATATCCATATATAGAAATTGAAGAAAATTTTAAATTAGATACAACTTTAGTAGTTCCAGATAATATGAGTAGAGGTGAATCTACAGCTGTGTTTAATTTAGCATCAGAATTTGGAAAAATAACACAGAACGATAAGTTACAGTTTGACGTTAAATTATATTCAGAAATGAAGAACTGGTCAGATGATAACATTATATACATTGGTAAACCTGAAAATACAGCAGAAGAAATTTTGAATATTCTAAGTGCAAAGGAACAAACTTTATTATCTTCAAATTGTATAATTAAGCAGATAAATTCTCCGTATAACAATAATAAGAAGATGCTGGTGGTAATAGGTAGTAATGAAGAAGATTTAATAAAAGCATCTAAAGTATTGATAGACAATAGACTTTCTAATCAAATTCTATCATCATCAATACTTGTAAATAAAGATACTAATATAAAGATTGATGGTGAACAAGAATTAAATTTAGGACATATGACTTTAGAAGAATTAGGATATGCAGATATTTTATTGGAAGGTGCATTTAGTCAACAAGCTTTATTTGATGTTAGAATACCAAAAGGTAGAAAGTTAAATAATGGTTCAAAGATTGTTTTAAATTTAAGATATTCTGATAATTTGGATTTTGACAAGTCATTAGTTACAGTATATATAAATGATGTTGTTGTAGGAAGTAAAAAATTAGATAGAGCATATTCAGACAATGACAAGCTAGAATTAAAAATACCTAAAGATATAGATAATAAAAACTACTATCAAGTTAAGTTGGTGTTTAATTTAAATATAAAAAATTTAAATTGTGTTACAAGAGAAAGTAATAATCCTTGGGCATACGTGTCAAATAGTTCTTACTTGGAATTATCGACAAAAGAAAATCAGTCACTGAATTTTGAAAGTTATCCATATCCATTTGTTAAGAATGATAAGTTTAATGATTTAACTGTAATAATGCCAGATTATTCTGGGTCTCAAGCAATGACATGGATGTCCAGACTAGGTGTTAATTTAGGTGCAAATATTAGTTCACATGAAGGAAACATAAATGTAATTAGAGGAAAAGAGTTTATCAATAAATATAAAGATGCGAATATTATAGTTTTTGGAGTACCACTTAACAACTCTGTTATAAAGATGATAAATAGCAACTTAAATGTAAAGTTCAATAAAAACTATTCTAACTTTTTATCAAATGATAAGATAAGCTTTATTGACGATTATGGTAAAAACATTTCATCAATACAATTGATAAAATCACCTTACAATAATCAAAGAAATATTATGGTAATCAGCTCAATAGCTGAAAAAAATTTATATTTAGGAATGGATTATTTATTAAATAAAAGTCAAGGCAATGATTTAAAAGGAGATACACTAACAATTGATGAATATGGAGAAGTAAAAGATTTAAATTACAATACAAAAATAAATAAAGAAATAAAAGATTCAAGTAGAGAATTGAATATAAGTAAAACAGCTAAAGTTTTTTTTGTTGTTTCTTTTATTGTTATAACTGTAGCTATAATTCTATCAATATTATTTATCAAGAAATATAAAAGAAGATAATACAGTAAACTTATTATTTTAAAATGAGGTATATGATTTGAATAAAAATATAAACAAATTTAAATTTAAGAAAAATATTTTAATCTTAGGAATTATTTTAACTTTTGTATTTATAATTTATTTTGTAAATATTGAATTAAAAAATAGAAGTTTAGTAGATAGCCAGTATGAGGGCAAGATTAAATCAGCCAATTTATCTATAGATTATGAAATAAATCAAGTTATGAAGGATATAGATAAGCTAGGATTGAATACAATAAATGTACCTATAGTTATAACTGTAGATGATATTAATTCTGATATCATGTCAATAGATACTAATAGCAAAAAAAAGGCAATCAAACTAATAAAAAAATTAAACAAGCAGGGTATTTCCACAATATTGGAAGCATATCCATGGATAAAAAATGGAGAGTTGTATGAGACAGATTGGAATCCTATGAATAAAAAAAGATTTTTTTATAACTGGCAAAATACTGTATTAAATGAACTTATAGAAGATGTAGCAAATCCATTGGATGTAAAGGTTTTAAATGTAGGCTCTAATTTTGTATACCTAGAAGAATATCAACAAAATTGGGGTGAAATAATAGATTTTGTACAATCAAAATTTGATGGTCTTGTAACATATAGAACTAATTGGTGGTATACAAGAAAAGGTGATTTAAATAGTAAATTATCTTATGAACAAAAACTAAATAATAATTTTTTTGATAAGTTAGACTTTATATCCATAGCAGCGTATTTTGAGTTAAGTGATAAATCTGTCAATACAGTTGATGAATTGGTTTCTGCTTTACATTCATCTACTGTGAATAATAGAGGACAAAATATAAAAGAAGAACTATATAATCTTTATAAGGTTCATCGTAAACCGATATTTTTTGGAGAATTAGGCTTTTCAAATAGAGAAAATGCAAGTTCTCAACCATGGAATCATGTTCCTTCAGAAATTATAAATGATGAAGAACAAGCGAGATGCTTTGAAGCATATAGGAGAGTTTTTGAAAAAGAGGATTGGATAAATGGTTTTTCTGTGTTTTGTGTAGGTAAAATTGATGAAGAAAAAAACTTTTATCCATCAAAAGAGAGTATAAAGATTATTAAATCTTGGTATAAATAAATTTGTTATATAAATAGACAATTATAGTATATAAATAGTTGATTAGGAGAGATATAAATGGATGACATCAAGGTTATGACTGTATTTGGAACTAGACCTGAAGCTATCAAAGTAGCTCCTTTAATTAAGGAACTTGAAAAAAGAGAGCATATAAAAAGTATTGTGTGTGTGACAGCACAACATAGAGAAATGCTTGACCAGGTTATAGAAACTTTCAATATAAATGTAGACTATGATTTAGACATAATGAAAAAAGGGCAAAGTTTAAATGATATAACATGTAAAGTTTTAAATGAACTTCCCATGATTATAGATAAAGAAAAGCCAGACGTAATCTTAGTACATGGAGATACAACGACAACTCTAGCTACTAGTTTAACTGCATTTTACAGTAAAGTTCTAGTAGGTCATATAGAAGCAGGACTTAGAACTTATGATAAATATTCTCCATTTCCAGAAGAACTAAATAGACAACTTACAGGAATTATTGCTGATATACACTTTGCTCCTACTAATTTGGCAAAACAAAACCTAATTTCAGAAGGAAAGTCTGAAGACAATATATTTGTAACAGGCAATACTGCAATTGATGCATTAAAGATGACAATAAGAGAAAATTATACTCACCCTATAATGGATAAGCTTGGTGATGACAGAATGATTTTATTGACTTCTCATAGGAGGGAAAACTTAGGAGAACCTATGAGAAATATATTTAGAGCTGTAAAGCGAATAGTAGATGAATTTGAAGATGTACAGGTAGTATATCCTATACATTTAAATCCTGAAATACGTAGTATAGCCAGTGAAGTATTTGGGAAAAACTCTAAAAAAATTCACATTATAGAGCCTTTGGAGGTAGTTGATTTTCACAATTTTTTAAAAAAAGCATATATGATAATGACTGATAGTGGTGGAATACAAGAAGAGGCTCCATCGCTAGGGAAACCAGTACTTGTGTTAAGAAAAAAGACAGAAAGAATAGAAGGTATTGAAGCAAAAACACTTAAATTAATAGGTACAAATGAAGAAAATATATATAATTCTGTAAAACAATTATTAACAAATAGAAATAATTATATTCAAATGAGTAAAGCTTCAAATCCATATGGGGATGGAAATGCAAGCAAGTATATAGTGGATATAATAGTAAAAAAATTTAATTGAAGATACTTAAATTAGCTTTTGTTAGCTTAATTTAAATTTTATATAAGACAGAATTAAAATATAACGACTTAATATAAAAATTATGATAAGATAAGGAATACAATTAGCAAGGGGGAATAATATGGCTAGAAAATGTATAAAAAATTTAGGCAAAAATAAAGCTGTAAGAAGGTTAAAGCTTGTATTTAAGAAGATACTTATTACTGTGTTTATAATAGCAAGTATAATAGCTGTTTTTAATATAACAAAATATTTTGAAGACTTATATAAGGTAAGAGATATAAAAACTACTAAAATTGAATACTATATGGATGTAGCTGATGAAGCAGGGGGCGGAAAAGTTCAATTAAGCTGGAAGGAGTTACTTGCTATAGATATGGTAATTTATGATGAAGATTTAAGTAATATAAAAAAGAAAGATACATTAAATGTTGGTGAAAAATTTATAGTAGAAGACAAAAATGATAAAGGAGAAAAAGTATACAAGGTAAAAAAGTTTAAGAAAGTATTGAATGAATTGAAATTTGACGCTTCTCAAAAAAGTAGAGCAAAAAAATACATGAAGGATTTAGAATACACATATCTTGGAAATAAGGAACTAAAAGATAGTGATGAAAAAATTAAGTTTATAAAGAAATTAGAAGACTCAGCTATAAGAGAGTATATCGATTATGGTATATTACCATCTATAACAATTGGACAAGCAATATTAGAATCTGGGTGGGGCAATTCTAAACTTACAAAGCAAAGTAATAATTTATTTGGTATAAAGGCAGATAAAGCGTGGAAGGGAAAAAGTGTAGCAATTTCAACTTCTGAACATTATAATGAAAAAATTGTAGCAAGTTTTAGGTCATATGGTTCATTAGAGGACTCTGTAAAAGACCATGGTTTATTTTTAGTAAATAATAAAAGGTATAGAAAAAATGGATTGTTTGAAGCAAAAGACTATATTAGTCAGGCACAAGCATTAGAAGATGCTGGATATAGTACAGCTGAAGATAAAAGTGGGAATCGTATATATGCAGAACTACTAATAGAGGTTATTAGAAGCTATAACTTACAATTAATAGATAATAAAGTGGAAACAAAATAAGGATTAATTCTACATGAAAGTGTAACAAGATAAATTTGTTTTATACAAAAGAATAGAAAAAATGTAAAAAAACATAAAAAAATGTATTGACTTGTTATTTGAAAGGTGATATTATTATTACTGTACTCGAAAGAGAACAAAATGAACTTTGAAAATTAAACAGTAGGTTAATTTATAAAAACAAGAAACAAACCATAAAGCCAGATATTTAGATAACAATAGTATCTGAGCCTGATAAACTTTTATTTGAGAGTTTGATCCTGGCTCAGGATGAACGCTGGCGGCGTGCCTAACACATGCAAGT